>NZ_VTPU01000003.1 GCF_008274785.1 Halomonas eurihalina | reverse complement strand
GGCCTTACGCTTGGCTTCTTCCTCGGCCTTACGCTTGGCTTCTTCCTCGGCCTTACGCTTGGCTTCTTCCTCGGCCTGGCGCTTGGCTTCCTCTTCGGCCTGGCGCTGACGCTCGGCTTCCTGTTGCTCGCGGCGTTCGGCTTCAGCCTCAGCCTCCTCGGCTCGACGCTCAGCCTCTTCAGCAGCAGTCTGGGCAGCTTCGAGTGCCTCGGCACGCTCCTGCTCGGCCTGACGCTGACGTTCGGCTTCCGCTTCGCGTTGACGCTGTTCTTCGGCCTCGCGCTGGCGGCGCGCTTCTTCTTCCTCGGCCTGACGAGTCGCATCGTCTTCCGAGGACTCGTCGGCCTCTGCCGACGCCTGAGGCTCGGTGGCTTGCTGGGCCTGATTCGTGGTCGTCTCGGTGCTGACGAGCGTGGCCTGCACAATGGATTGGCTCGGCGGCTCGCTCTCGGCCGTCGGAAAGCGAATCACGCTGATCACCAGGATGCCGAGGTGCAAGGCGATGGCAAGCAGGGTCGGCAGGCCATAGCCCACGCGTCGATGCTGTCTGGCCATGATCGTTCCTCAGGATTCCCCGGGGGGTGGTTCGGAGATCAGCCCGACATTGGCCACCCCGGCAGTCTGCAGGGTGCTCATCAGGGTCACCACCTGGCCGTAGGACACGTTTCGGTCACCGCGCACCAGTACCCGGGTGGCCGGCTGGCGCTCCAGCAGGATGATCACCCGTTCACTGAGTTCATCGAGGCTCACTTGGGTCTCGTCGCCACTCAGGCTGACGAAGTACTGCCCATCGCGATCCACCGAGACGATGATCGGATCGCGATCCTCGTCGTCCTCGATGGGCTCCGACGCCGTTTGAGGCAAGTCCACGTCGACGCCCTGGGTAAGCATCGGCGCGGTGATCATGAAGATCACCAACAGTACCAGCATGACGTCGATGAACGGTACCACGTTGATCTCGTTCATCGGCTTGCGCCGGCCCATGCGGTTGAAGGGTCCGTGCATGACGTCTCTCCCTCAGCCTTCGGTCGTTTCGCCGCGACCCTGCAGGTTGCGGTGCAGGATGGAATGGAATTCCTCGGCAAAATCCTCGTACTTGCCCAGCAGGCGAGATGACTCGGCGGATAGGCGATTGTAGAAGATCACCGCGGGAATGGCCGCGAACAGCCCCATCGCCGTGGCGATCAGAGCCTCGGCGATCCAGGGCGCGACCGTGGACAACGTGGCCTGCTGGGCCATGGACAACGATTGGAAGGAGCCCATGATGCCCCAGACGGTACCGAACAGGCCGATATAGGGGCTGGACGACGCGACGGTGGCCAGGAATACCAGGTGGAGGTTGAGGCGGTCTTCCTCCCTCGACCAGGCCACGCGCATGCTGCGCTGGACACCATCGAGAATCGCCTGGGGGCTCCGCGTCTTGGGCAGCAGGCGATTGAATTCGCGGAAGCCGGCCCGGAAGATGTGTTCGGTGCCCAGGGTGTCCTGCTCTGCCGGCGAATCACGATACAGTTCGTTGAGATCGACCCCGGACCAGAAGCGGTCCTCGAATTCACGATGCGCCTTGCGCGCGCGGCGCATCACGAAGGTGCGCTGGAAGATCACCACCCAGGATAGCAGCGAGCCGACCAGCAGCAGCAGCATCACGGCCTGGACCACGCCGCTGGCGTTCATGATCAGATGGGGAATGGACATGGCGTCGTTCACGGGAATCCTCGTCGGTCTTGGCTGATCAGTCGTGGCGCGGCGCCTGGTCATCCGGGGCCAGGCCGAAGTGCTGCCAGGCCTGCCGGGTCACCACACGTCCACGCGCGGTACGCATCATCAGTCCCTGTTGGATCAGGTAAGGTTCAATGACGTCTTCAATGGTGTCGCGTTCCTCGCCGATGGCCGCGGCCAACGAGTCGACGCCCACCGGCCCACCATCGAATTTCTCGATCATCGCCAGCAGCAGGCGTCGGTCCATGTGGTCCAGACCATGATGGTCCACATGCAACATGTTCAATGCCTGGTCAGCGATTTCGGCATCGATATGCCCGCTGCCGCGCACCTCGGCAAAGTCACGCACCCGCCGCAGCAAGCGGTTGGCGATGCGCGGCGTGCCACGTGCGCGACGCGCCACTTCGGTGGCGCCGCCGACATCGCTGTCCACGCCCAGCAGGCCCGCCGAGCGGGTGACGATCTCGGTGAGTTCCTCGACGGAATAGAACTCCAGGCGCTGGACGATGCCGAAGCGATCGCGCAGCGGAGAGGTCAGAAGCCCCGCCCTGGTCGTGGCCCCGACCAGGGTAAAGGGCGGCAGATCGAGCTTGATCGAACGGGCCGCCGGTCCCTCGCCGATGACGATGTCGAGCTGGAAGTCTTCCATGGCGGGATACAGGACCTCTTCCACCACCGCGGAAAGTCGATGAATCTCGTCGATGAAAAGCACGTCGCCGGGCTGCAGGTTGGTGAGCATCGCCGCCAGGTCGCCGGCCTTTTCCAGCACCGGCCCCGAGGTGGCCTTGAGGCCCACGTCCATCTCGGTGGCGATGATGTTGGCGAGTGTCGTCTTGCCGAGCCCAGGCGGGCCGAACACCAGGGTATGATCCAGACTCTCGCCACGCCCGCGGGCAGCGCTAATGAAGATATCAAGCTGCTCGCGTACCCGTGTCTGACCGATGTAATCGCTCAGATGCCGGGGACGAATGGCGTGATCGAGCCGTCCCTCGCCCTCCCGGGTCTCGGCGCCGATCAGTCGGTCGGTTTCCAGCATGCGAATCCTCTCTTGGGCGAGCACGGCATGAGCGCCGGCTTGGCATCATGGCCCTGGTGAACGGCAATCACCATGGGTTAGCCTGCCATGCGACGCGCAAGCGCCGCCTTGATCATGGCTTCAGTGCTGCCTGTTTCTTCGAGGCCCGACAGCATACGCGTGGCTTCCGACGGCTTGTAGCCAAGGCTGACCAGCGCGGCCTCGGCATCGGCCAGCGGATCCTTGGGGGGCGGCATCGAGGCGCCGACTCCGGCATCGCCGGCGGACACTTCCGTGCTGTCCTGCCAATGCGGAAAACGGTCCCGCATTTCGATGACCAGCCGCTCGGCAGTCTTCTTGCCGACGCCCGGCAAACGGGTCAGAGCCTTGATATCGTCATCCATCACGCAGCGGATAAAGGCGTCCTCATCCATGCCGGACAGGATCGCCAGGGCCAGCTTGGGTCCGATGCCATTAACCTTGATCAGGGCACGGAACAGGGAACGCTCCTGCTCCCGGGCGAAGCCGTACAATAGATGGGCATCGTCACGGACGCTGAGATGGGTGTGCAACGACACCTCTTCCCCGCAGCCAGGTAGTGCCACCAGCGTGGTCATCGAGGCTTCAAGCTCGTAGCCGACCCCGCCCACGTCCACCACCAGCCAGGGCGGCTGTTTTTCCAGCAGTGTGCCTCGCAGGCGTCCGATCATGGTGTGTCACAGTCCTTGGTCATGAAATCCGTCGTGGCGGTGCGCGCCGCGACCACTATACTGGTCCCCCAGCCGGCTTGCCAGCCCGCCTGAACGGCGTTCGATAATCCTTTCGAGCGTCGCCGTGCGGCGACATCAGGAGGGACGAAAATCCCGCCATGACGCCCCCTTTCCTCGCCGACGGCCGCCGCCGTAGCTGCCTCGATTGATCAGTCCCAGCCGCGCATGGGCATGGGTCAGGGCAATCGCCAGAGCATCCGCCGCATCGGCCTGGGGTGAGCCACTCAAGCCCAGCACGGCGGTCACCATATGCTGGACCTGGCGCTTGTCCGCCCCGCCTCCGCCGGTTACCGCCTGCTTGATCTGACGCGGCCCGTATTCGCTGACCGGCAGGCCATGATTGGCCGCGCAGACGATGGCGGTTCCCCGTGCCTGGCCAAGCTTGAGAGCCGAATCGGCGTTCTTGGCCATGAATACCTGCTCGATGGCGAATTCACCGGGGCCGTGCGCGCCGATCACCTCGCTGATGCCGGCATAGACCTGTGCCAGGCGTTGCGCCAGGTCGTCGCCTCGGGTGCGAATGCAACCACTGGCCACGTAACGCGGCGTGGGGGTGGTGACATCCAGCACGCCGTAACCGGTGATCCGCGACCCCGGATCGATCCCCAGGATCAGCATTGCCGCTTCCCTGGCCGAAAGAGGCAAAAGCGATCTCGCCACATCTTGCCAACGGCATGAATCACTGAGCCATTACTCCTCATACTCACCGATTACTCCTCATATCCGAGCCCTTAGCTTTCACGCAGTGACTCGAGGATGGCATCAACGCCAGATCGATAGCGCATCGGTGCACGATTTCACTCCTGCAACTCATCCATGATGGCATCGGAAAAGTCGGCATTAGTGTAAACATTCTGCACATCATCCAGGTCCTCGAGCCGATCTACCAGCTTGATGATGCGCTGGCCCAGCTCAACATCCTCGATTTTGGCGTAGTTATCCGGATACAGGCCGACATCGCTGGCCGTCGGCTCAAGGCCTGCCTCGACCAGGGCATCCTTGACCACACCGAAGCTGTCCGGCGTGGTCACCACTTCGAGGCGGCCGTCCTCGAGGGTCTCGATTTCCTCGGGCTCGGCCTCCAGGGTCGCCTCCATGGCGGCCTCTTCGGTCGCGCCTTCCGGCAGCGTCAGACGGCCCTGGCGATGGAACATGAAGGCCACTGAACCGGTAGTGCCGAGATTGCCACCCTGCTTGTTGAAGGCATGTCGCACCTCGGAGACGGTCCGATTACGGTTATCGGTCATCGCCTCGACCATCACAGCGACCCCTTCTGGGCCATAACCCTCGTAGACGACTTCTTCCATGTCGTCGCCTTCGGTATTGCCAGCCCCCCGATCCACCGCGCGCTGGATGGTGTCCTTGGTCATGTTGTTGGCCAGGGCCTTGTCGATGGCGGCGCGCAGACGGGGATTGTCGTCCGGCTCGCCACCACCATGGCGCGCGGCCACGCTCAGCTCACGGATCAACTTGGTGAAGATCTTGCCTCGCTTGGCGTCCTGGGCAGCCTTGCGATGCTTGATATTGGCCCACTTGCTGTGACCTGCCATGGAACTCCCTCGTTCGAGTTAGTGGATTCATGCCGCCCGCATACGAGACCGGCGCCTCTTGGGCGCCGGTTCGCATGATGACGATGAACGCCTCGGCGCCATCACTCGTCGGCGTTCTCCGCCTTGGCCTTCTGCCGAAGGCGAATGTTCAGCTCCTTGAGCTGCTGGCCGCTGACCTCGCCCGGTGCGTCGGTCATCAGGCAGGCCGCGCTCTGGGTCTTGGGGAAGGCTATCACTTCGCGGATCGTGCGTGCCCCGCTCATCAGCATGACCAGGCGGTCCAGGCCGAAGGCCAGGCCACCATGGGGCGGCGCGCCGTACTGCAATGCATCGAGCAGGAAGCCGAACTTCTCGCGGGCTTCTTCCTCACCGATGCCCAGCGACGCCAGCACGGTCTGCTGCATCGCCTGATCGTGGATACGGATCGAACCGCCGCCAAGCTCAGTGCCATTGAGCACCATGTCATAGGCGCGGGACAGTGCCTCGGCGGGCCGCTGCTTGAGCGTCTCGACATCGCAGGACGGAGCAGTAAACGGATGGTGCAGCGCCTGCAGGCGGCCGTTGTCGTCTTCTTCGAACATCGGGAAGTCGACCACCCAGAGCGGCGACCACTTGGCTGTGTAGAGGTCGAGATCCTCGCCCAGGCGTACACGCAGTGCGCCCAGTGCCTCGTTGACGATGCGCGCCTTGTCGGCGCCGAAGAAGATGATGTCGCCGTCCTCGGCACCGACCCGGTCCAGCAGCGGCTCGACCACGCCGTCCATGAACTTGACGATGGGCGACTGCAGCCCCTCGATGCCGCTGGCGCGGTCGTTGACCTTGATCCAGGCCAGGCCACGCGCGCCATAAATGCCGACAAAGTTGGTGTACTCGTCGATTTCCTTGCGCGACAGCGAAGCACCACCCTTGACCTTGAGCGCCGCGACACGGCCGTCATCGGCATTGGCCGGCCCGGAGAAGACCTTGAAGTCGACATCCTTCATCAGGTCATCGACATCGACGAGCTCCAGCGGGATGCGCAGGTCCGGCTTGTCGGAACCGAAGCGCTGCATGGCCTCCGCATAGGGCATGCGCGGGAACTCGGGCAATTCGACATCCAGCACCTCCTGGAACAACTGACGAATCATCCCTTCGGTGATGGCCATGATGTCGTCTTCCTCGACGAAGGAGGCCTCGATGTCGATCTGGGTGAATTCCGGCTGACGATCGGCGCGCAGGTCCTCGTCCCGGAAGCACTTGGCGATCTGGTAGTAGCGATCGAAGCCGGACACCATCAGCAGCTGTTTGAACAACTGTGGTGATTGCGGCAGTGCGAAGAAGCTGCCCGCATGGGTCCGACTGGGCACCAGGTAATCCCGGGCGCCTTCCGGGGTCGCCCGGGTCAGGATCGGTGTCTCGATATCCAGGAATCCCTGGTTCTCGAGATAGGCCCGCACGGTGTGCGAGATACGCGAGCGCAGGCGCAGCTTGTCGATCATCTCCGGGCGACGCAGGTCGATATAGCGATGCTTGAGACGAATCTCCTCACCGACCTTGCCGTGTTCGTCGAGCTGGAAGGGAGGCGTTGCCGCCGTGTTGAGCACCTCGACGTCCTTGGCCAGCACCTCGATCATGCCCGTCGGCATGTTGGGATTCTGGGTGCCTTCCGGGCGCAGGCGAATACGCCCGACGATGCGCAGCACATACTCGTTGCGGGCACGGTCAGCGTTGGCGAAAGCCTCGGCGGTATCGGGATCGACCACGACCTGGGCGATGCCATCACGGTCGCGCATGTCGAGGAAGATCACCCCGCCGTGGTCACGGCGGCGATGCACCCAACCGCACAGGGTGACCGTCTGGTCCACCATGGTCTCGTTCAACTGGCCGCAATAATGACTGCGCATGTTGTATCCCGTTCTGTTTCGTGTTCCGTGGAAATGTGAAACGGCAAGGCGGCACGGCTCAAGCCGCCGTTCCGTCCTTGCTCGATGTCTCGGCGGTCTTGCCGTTCTCGTTGCCACCGGCCAGATTCTTCTTGCTACCGGTCTTGAAATCGGTCTCGTACCAGCCACCGCCGGCCAGACGGAAGCCCGCGGCGGATACCAGGCGACCCAGCTCAGCCTGATCGCAGGCCGGGCAGTCGGTCAACGGAGCGGCATTGAGCTTCTGCAGTTTTTCCAGACGATGGCCGCAGGCCTTGCACTCATATTCGTAGATGGGCATGGTCGTGATTCTCCCGGTAACGATGTCCCATGAGCGCCGCGATGGTGCGCGGTCGCGATGCTCGTTCCGCATCGTTGTGCGATATAGGGTCGGCCTGCGGATATTCCAAGCCTGACGCGAAGGTCGGACATTATAGCCCGTTGGATGCCCCGAGGCCCAGCCCCGGGGAGCGCCCCGCCACTGTCGTCGATACAAGGATCTCATCATGCATGCTGTCATTCTCGATGCCGCCAGTCTCGGCCCGGATATCGACCTCTCGCCTATCGAGAACCGGGTCAGCCGCCTGACCCGTCACGACTTCACGTCCGCCGACGAGGCCACCAAACGGCTCGCCGAAGCCGATGTGGCCATCGTCAACAAGGTAAAGCTGAGCGCCGAGACCCTGGAGGCCCTGCCCCGGCTACGTCTGATCTGCGTGCTGGCTACCGGCACCAATAACATCGACATGAGTGCTGCCGAGCGATTGGGCATTCGCGTACGCAACGTCACCGCCTACGGCACGGCCAGCGTGGCCCAGCACAGCCTGATGATGATCCTCGCCCTCGCCGCCCGGTTGCCACGCTATCAGGACGATGTCGCCCGAGGGCGCTGGAATACGAGCCCCTTCTTCTGCCTGTTGGAGCACCGGACCCTGCAGCTCGAAGGCAAGCATTTGGTGATCGTCGGCCAGGGGGAACTCGGCAACCGCGTGGCGAAACTTGCCGAAGGGCTAGGCATGAACGTGAGCTTTGCCGCACGGCCGGGTGGGCATGATGATCACCGTCCCAGCCTCGCCGACCTGGCCCCGTCGGCCGATGTGCTCAGCCTGCACTGCCCGCTGACCGAGGCCACCCATCACCTGATCGACGCTGCCATGCTCGCCCGGTTCAAGCCTTCTGCACTGCTGATCAACTGTGCTCGAGGCGGCATCATCGACGAAAATGCCGCCCTGGCCGCACTCCGTGAAGACCGCTTGGGTGGCCTCGGGGTCGATGTGCTACCCGAAGAGCCGCCCCGGGACGGTCATCCCCTGCTGGACGCCCTCACTGAGTCACTCAACCTGATAGTGACGCCGCACAACGCCTGGATCGCCCCTGAAGCTCGCCAACGTATTGTTGAACTGACGGCTCGGAACCTCATGGCGCTGGACTGAGCTTATTTAAGACGTGGTAATCGCCCTGCTGTCGAATTTCTCGAGATCTGATGCAGAGTTAGCCTGGAGCTGTGATACGAGAGAAGATAACGGTATAAAATCGATATGATATAAGTATACAGGTTGCGCCTGTGCTTTCGGGCTTGGATACTCATGCTCCATCAATCCCCTTTCGCTCAATCTCCTGACATCAATTCGGACGTCGGCGCATGCTGCATAATTTCGGTTCGATCAACCTCGACCACTTCTATCGTGTCCCCCACCTGGTCCGCCCGGGCGAAACCCTTGCCGGGCATGACTACCGTGTCGGCTTGGGTGGCAAGGGTGCCAATCAATCGCTGGCCATGGCCCGCGCCGGCGGCCGCATTCGTCACTGGGGGCGGCTCGGCCGGAATGATGCCTGGGCCAAGGAGTTGCTGGCTCAGGCAGGCGTGGACACCAAGACCATTGCCCTCGTCGACGAGCCAGGCGGCCACGCCATCATTCAGGTCGACGATCAAGGTGAAAACGCCATCCTGCTCTTCCCCGGCGCCAACCATGGCTTCAGCGAAGCCACACTGGACGAACTGATCGAAGCCGCCGATCCGGGCGACTGGCTGCTCGCCCAGAACGAATGCAATGCGCTGGCCATGGTACTCGAACGCGCCCACGCCAGAGGCTTGAACATCGCCTTCAACCCGGCTCCGATGACCGAGGACGTGGCGTCCCTGCCGCTGGAACTCTGCCAACTGCTATTCGTCAATCGCGGTGAAGCCGAGGAACTCACCGGGTGTGCGGAAGGAACGCCGTCGAAGGAGCTGCTCGACGCCCTCGCCGACCGTCTGCCCGCTACGGAGACAGTGCTGACCCTGGGTGGCGAAGGCGCCTGGTATCAGCATGGCGAGACCCGACGCTTCCAGCCGCCCCTGCCGGTCACTCCACGCGACACCACGGCCGCCGGCGACACCTTCATCGGTTACTATCTCGCCGCCCGGCAGGCCGGGATGCCGACGGAAGCCTGTCTCGAGCGCGCCGCCACCGCTGCCGCCATCGGCGTCCAGCGCCTCGGTGCCACCGAGAGCATCCCTGAGCTTGCCGATGTAGAAGCCCTGCTTGACCAGGACACTTAGAGCGCATTTCCAAGCTTTCAATGGCAGTGGGCGCCGAGGATAAGACGACGCGAGGGTCCTTTGTCATGGATGGCAAAGGTAGCACCCAGGGAAGGGGTCACAGCGCTCTCGCGATGGTCCGACACTTCGGGGCTTGTCGCCGAAAAGCCCCATTGGGTTTTGAAAGTCTCCTCAACCCGGACAAGGAACCACCATGACACATCCAATCATCTTCGATACCGATCCGGGCGTGGACGACGCCCAGGCGATCGCCATCGCCCTGGCGCACCCGGAGATCGAACTGCTGGGCATGACCACGACCTATGGCAACGTGGATGTCAGCACCGCGACCCACAACGCCCTGCTGCTGGCCGAACTGGCCGACAAGTCGATTCCCGTGGCCCAGGGGGCGGCGGCACCGCTGGTCAAGCCCCGCCACCCGGCGCCGGCCCACATCCACGGCGCCAACGGCCTCGGCGATATCGAGTTGCCGAGCCTGCAGGGGCAGGCCGAATCGCGCAGCGCCGCCCAGTTCATCGTCGACACCATCAACGCGCGCCCTGGCGAAGTCTCGCTGGTCGCTGTCGGCCCGCTCGGCAATCTGGCCGCCGCCCTGCAGCTCGACCCCACGCTGGTCGACAAGGTCAAGCAGGTGGTGGTGATGGGCGGTTCAATCCGCGAAGGCGGCAATGTCACGCCTGTGGCCGAAGCCAATATCTTCAACGACCCTCACGCCGCCGCCCGGGTACTGACCGCCGGCTGGCCGCTGGTCATGGTAGGCCTCGACGTGACTCACCGCTGCGTTCTCACGCCTTCGCACATGGCGCGCATCGAAGCCGGCCAAGGCAAGCTCGGCCAGGTGTTGGCCGGCAGCTATGCGTTTTATCGCGCCTTCTACCAGGAGATGCTGGGCATCGACGGCTGCTGCCCTCACGATAGCTGCGCCCTGGCCTGGCTGGTCAAGCCGGAGCTGTTCACCACTCATCGCGGCCATCTCAACGTGGCTACCGAGGGCGAGGCCGAGGGCCAGACCATCTTCGCACCGGAAAATCGCGGCTACATCGAACCACGCTGGTCACAGACTCCGCTGGCCGATGTCTGTCTCGGCGTCGATGGCGACGCCGTCGTCGAGTGGATCACCGCAACCCTCGCCTGATGGGCTTCAGCCGGTTGTGAAGGTATCCGGCTCATGCGCTTCCACGCCTTCCAGTTCGACATGGGTCACCCGGGCATCGGGTGGCCCCGTCCAGAGCCATTCGCCAAGCTCCCGCACCGCTTCAGCACGACCGCACATCAATACCTCGACACGCCCATCGGGAAGATTGCGCGCATGACCAGTCACCCCGGCCTGCAGCGCTTTCTCTTGGGTCGCGCGTCGATACCAGACACCCTGGACCTTGCCGGTCACCAAGGCCTTCACGCAATGCCTTTCCATGCCGTCTCCTCCCGCGTCGGATAACCCGCTACTGATTCGAGAGACTAGTCGTTAAGATGACACAAGGACATCGCCCGGCCAAAAGCCACCGCGATGTCGCGCTCGTCCTACCCGGACGACAGCCCACAACAAGCATCCTCAAAAGGGAGTCTTCATCATGACGGTCTTCTCTCACCCCGAATTCGACCACCACCAGCGTATCGTCTTCGGCGCCGATGCCTCGAGCGGTCTGCGCGCCATCATCGCTATCCACGACACCCAGCGAGGCCCTGCACTGGGCGGCCTGCGCATCTACCCCTACGCCAGCGACGACGAGGCACTGACCGATGTACTGCGCCTGTCACGCGGCATGACCTACAAGTCGGCACTGGCCAACTTGCCCCTGGGCGGTGGCAAGGCCGTGATCATCGCCGACCCACGTCACGACAAGCCCCCGGAATTGCTGCGCGCCATGGGCCGTCTGGTCAATTCGCTGAACGGCGACTACATCACCGCCGAGGATTCCGGCTCGAGCGAAGCCGATATGCGGGTGATTGCGGAGACCACCGAGCATGTCGGCGGCCTCGGCCACGATGGCATTTCCGGAGACCCTTCGCCCTTCACCGCCAAGGGCGTCTTTTGCGCCATGCATAGCGCCGTGCGTCACGGCCTGGGCCGCGATGATTTCGACGGGCTGCGCGTGGCCATTCAGGGTGTCGGTCATGTCGGCGCCCAACTGGCGCGACAGCTCCACGAGGCCGGGGCTCGCCTGGTCATGACCGATGTCGACCGAGACGCTCTGGGTCAACTCGCCGCGTCCCTCGAGGCGGACATCACCGCGCCCGAGGCCATCGCCGAAGCGGATGTCGACGTCTTCGCGCCCTGCGCCATGGGTGCCGCCCTTTCGGCCTCCGTGGTCGAGCGGCTCAAGGCTCGGGTGGTGTGCGGCGCGGCCAACAATCAGCTGGCGAGTCCGAACATCGCCGAGCTGCTGAAGGCTCGCGGCATTCTCTACACCCCGGATTATGTCGCCAATGCCGGCGGCGTGATCGAGATCGCCTGGCAGCGACGCCACGATTATCGACGGGACGCCGTCATGTCGCATATCGCCGGTATCGAGACCACCCTGGACGAGATATTCGAACGCGCCCGCCGGGAAGACAGCGATCCCAGCAGCGTCGCGGACGCTCTGGCCCGGGAGCGCTTCCGCGACTGAGGGAAATACCGTTTAAAAGCCTGCGCGTGCAAATCGCTGTGTTGCGCGGTGCTCGAAAGCTCGCCTAACCAACTCCGAGACGACCGACCGCCCGGGCATCAACCGGATTCTTCGGTCGTCGACTCGGGCGAGGCGTTGCCGTCGTCAGTGGCGTCAGGATTCGCCTCCTTCTTGCGGGCTCGCGGCCAGGCAGGCATCTTCAGACGCCTGCCTGACCGCTCTTGCGCCTCGTCGAGCAGTTCGCGCTTGACCAGCACGGCACTGTTGCGCGGCACCACTTCCTGCCCCTTGGCCACCAGATGACACTTGGTGAAGGCCGCGCCGAACAACAGAATCAGCGAGGAGTAATAGACCCACAGCAACACCACCACGACCGAGCCGGCGGCGCCGTAAGCGGAAGCCGTGGCCGTGTAGGCCAGATAGACGGAGATAGCCGTACGCCCCACGGCGAACAGCAAGGCAGTGACGACCGCGCCCACCAGCACATCGCGCCAGCGCAGCACCACATCGGGCAGGACCTTGAAGATGGTCGCGAACAGCGCCGAGACCAGGGCCAGCGACACCAGGAATTCCGCGCCATTGGTCAGAAAACCGACGAACGGCAGCAGCCCATCGGCGGCCTTGAGCATCGCCTTGACCATTACCCCGAGCGCCAACGACACCATCAGTATGAAGCCGATCGACAGCACCACGGTCAGCGACAGGGTCCGGTTCTTGATGAAGATCCACAGGCTGTTGCTGCTCGGGCGCGCGGTGACGCCCCATAGCGTATTCAACGAGAACTGCATCTGGCCGAACACCGTGGTCGCACCGACCACCAGGGCGCCCAGGCCGAGTAGGGTCGGCATCAGCCCGGATTCCTGGATACGCGACTGGGCCACGGCGTTCTGCACGAGTTCGGCGGCGCTCACTCCCATGGTGCCCTCGAGCTGGGCAACGATCTGCCCCTGGGCCGCCTCTTCGCCCAATACCAGACCGATCACGGTCACCGCGATGATGACCGTCGGCGCCAGCGAAAACAGCGTATAGAACGCCAGCGAACCGGCGTAGCTGAAGGCATTGCGCTCCAGCCAGAGCTTCACCGCCTCACGGACCACGGTCCACCAGAATTGGACGAAATCGCGAACCAGAGTCCAGACGGTCATCACGCTTTGCTTGATCACGGCAGTTCCTCACATTCCCTTGCTGACGTACCAGCATACCGAAGCCTGCCATCCAGGTGGAGGGGAAAGCACCCGCGGAGACAGGGAATTGCGTGCTACGAAGCGGGTCACCATAATGGGACTTTCCCTGCCCGGAGCGATGCCATGAGCGTGACGCCAGACGCCGAATACCCCGAGCACGATTTCGACTGTCTGGTCTTCATCGGCCGCTTTCAGCCCACGCATCTCGGCCATCTGGCAGTCATCCATCAGGCCCTCAAGCGTGCCCGCCAGGTCATCGTGCTGATCGGCTCCGCCTGGCAGGCCCGCTCGCTGCGCAACCCCTGGCGCTTCGACGAGCGCCGCCGCATGCTGCGCAGCGCCTTCGACGACGAGGACAACGAGCGCCTCGAGATCGTGCCGCTGCTCGATGCCCTCTACAACAACGATGTCTGGGTTCGTGACGTGCAGCGCAAGGTGCGCGACATCGCCTCTCCCAGCCATGCCCGACTGCCGCGCATCGGCCTGATCGGTGCCAGTCGCGGCCAATCGAGCTATTACCTATCGCTCTTTCCTCAATGGGAATCGGTCAGCGTGCCGATGGTCGAGGGCATCTCGGCCAGCCAGATCCGCGAGCGGCTGTTCCGCTCACCGGCGGCCGCCGCCGATTACGCCAGCGCCGGCGCTTCCCATGACCTGCCGCCAGGCGTGATCGACGAAATCAGGCAATTCCTCGAGACCGAGCCCTATCAGCAACTTGTCGAGGAGCAGGGCTTGCTGGATCAATATCGACGCGCCTGGGCACAAGCGCCCTATCCTCCCGTCTTCGTCACCGTCAGCGCGGTGGTGGTGCAGTCCGGCCACATCCTGCTGGTCAAGCGCACTGCGGCACCGGGCAAGGGGCTCCTTGCCCTGCCCGGGGGGTTCATCAATCCACAGGAGCGCCTGCTGGATGCCTGCCTGCGCGAACTCCGCGAACGGGTACGCCTCAAGGTGCCGGAACCCGTGCTCAAGGGCTCATTACGCGGCCAGCGGCTTTTCGACGAGCCGCATAGAAGCTGGCGTGGCCGAACCCTGGCCGAGGCTTTCTACTTCGCCCTGCGTCCGGACCAGCAACTACCCCGCCTGAAGCCGGTCAAGGGTGGCGACCACGCGCGCTGGGTCCCGCTCGCCGACCTCGAGCCGGATACCCTGTTCGAAGACCACTTCTTCATCATCCAGAACTTCCTGGGCCTGCCCGCCGACTTCAGCAGTCCCTGACGGGGACGGTCGAGTCCAGAGGACAGTCATTTCCTGTGTCGAGCACAGCAGGAAATCACGCCATTCTCATGCCTGAAGGAAATCCCTCGGCAGCTTCATCATCTGCCGCCAGAGTTTCTCCACGCCTGGCTTGTGCACCAGCGAGCAACGATACAGGCGGATCTCCAGCGGCACATCGTTCTGCTCGCCGCCCGCCCGCACCAGCCGGCCATCGTTGAGTTCCTGGCGGATGCAGAAATCCGGGATCCAGGCCATGCCGACGCCCTGCATGACCATGCCCTTGAGCCCTTCGGCCATGGCGGTCTCATAGACGGTCCGCAGGCGCATGCGCAGCGGGTCGTTCTTCAACAGCATGCGCACGCTGCGCCCCAGGAAGGCCCCCTGGGTATAGGAGAGATAGGGAATCGCCTCGCCGCTGTCCAGTGAGAAACGCGGCCGCCCCCGGGTATCCGGCAGACAGACCGGCAGCATCTTGACCTGGCCGATGGAAAAGGAGGGAAAGACTTCGGCATCGAGCTGCATGCTGGCATAGGGATCATAGTACGCCAGCATCAGGTCGCAGTTGCCTTCGCGCAACACATGAATGGCATCGCCCACGTTCATGGCCACCAGGCGGGTCGGCAATTCGCCGACACCCTTCTGCAGGCGGGAGATCCACTGCGGATAGAAGCTCAATGCCAGGGAATGCGCCGCCACGATGTCCAGGGCTTCGTTGGCGATGGAAAGCCCCCGCAAGTGGCCAAGGCTCTCGTTGAGCTGTTCGACCATGCTGCGCGCGGTCACCAGGAACAACTGCCCTTCCGGGGTGAGATCCACCGGCGTGGTGGAGCGATCGACCAGGGTGACGCCCACCGCCTGCTCCAGCGAACGGATGCGCCGGCTGAAGGCCGGTTGAGTGACGTGGCGCTGTCGCGCCGAAGCGGAGAAGCTGCGCGTGTTGGCCAGGGCAACGAAATCTTCCAGCCACTTGGTCTCGAGGTTCACCACGACTCCCGATCATTGATGCGTGGACGACTCTTCCGGAGTCGGTCGGTATCGGCGTGAGCGTAATTTACATCAGCCACTCGCCCATCCCAAGCGAATCACTGCACCGGAGAGAGCAGATAGGCGGCCCGGGACAACAACTTGCGCCACAGCGCCCGGGACTGGATCTCCTCGAGCGTGACTTCCCGGCAGACGGTGAAATCGTGCGCGAGCATCTCATGCACCTCGGCGGCGAAACACCGGTCCGGCACCACTGCCGTGATCTCGAAATTGAGCCGGAAGGAGCGATTGTCGAGGTTCACCGTGCCGACGCTGGCCGCCACGTCGTCGATCAGAATGACCTTCTGGTGCAGAAAACCCGGCTGGTAGCGATACACCCTCACGCCGGCGCGCAGCATATCGGGCAAGAAGGAAAAGGCCGAGAGGAAGACCAGCAGATGATCCGGGCGCTCCGGCATCATGATGCGCACGTCCACCCCGCGCATGGCAGCCAATCTCAGGGCATCCTGGACACTGTGGTCCGGCACGAAATAAGGGCTGGTCACCCACAGGCGCTCATGGGCGCTGTGGATGGCATGCTGCACCAGCAGGCTGGCGGTTTCCTGCGGATCCGCCGGCCCCGAGGGCACGATCACCACGTTCTGGCTTTCCTCGCAGGTGATCTGCGGCGTCCAAGTCAGGCTGGCCACCTCGCCCGTCGCCCAGTGCCAGTCCTCCCAGAAGGCTTCCTGAAGACCCAGCACACTGGGGCCCGCCAGGCGCAGATGGGTATCACGCCAATGGCCATGCTTGGGATTCTGGCCCAGATATTCGACACCGACATTGAACCCGCCGACCCAGCCTTCGCGACCATCGACCACCAGGATCTTGCGGTGATTGCGGAAGTTGAGCTGGAAGCGGTGTCTCACGCCGCGGGAGGAGTGAAAGGCGCTGACCGCTACCCCGGCCCCGCGCAGATCGCGCAGGTAACGCTCTGGCAGCTTGTGACAGCCGATCTCGTCGTAGAGGAAATAGACGCGTACGTCCCTTGCGACGGCATTCTTCAGGCGCTGTTTGAGCTCGAGGCCCAGGGCGTCATCGCGCACGATGAAGAACTGCACCAGAACATACTGCTCGGCACGGTCGATGCCCGCGAACAGACTGTCGAAGGTCGCTTCGCCATCCACCAGCAGCTCCGCGCGGTTGCCACTGGTCAGCGGCATCATCGCCAGCTTTTCCACGGCCAGCACATCGGCTTCCTTGGCGCCGGCCAGGTAGGGCTCGACCAGGTCGCGGTAGCGCGCCAGCACTCGACGCAGCACGGAATCGCGCTCGCCGCGCGCCGATACATAGCCATAGAATCTCGGCCTGCCGAACACCCAGTAGGCCGGCACCGCCAGATAAGGAACGGTCACCAGCGAGATGATCCAGGCGATGGCCCCCTGGGACGTACGGCTGGACATCAAGGCCTGTACCGCCGACAGAATGCCAAGCAAATGAAACGCTGGAATCAGTACGCCGAACAACCAGGAAGCCATGCTCACACCCTTTCCGTGGGATAAAGACGCGGGTCGTCGATGATCGACGAGCCATAGCATACGCGCAACGACGACGGCCCCGCCAGTCGACGGGGCCGTCATGTGCAGTAGTGGACACTGCTCTGTCACGAATCAGGCGCGCTCGGCGATGATCTCCTTCCACTTCGCCGGCCCGGTCTGATGTACCGAGGTGCCCGCGCTGTCCACCGCCACGGTCACCGGCATGTCCTCGACCTCGAACTCATAGATCGCTTCCATGCCCAGATCCTCGAAGCCGACCACTCGCGCCTGCTTGATTGCCTGAGCCACCAGGTAGGCGGAGCCGCCGACCGCCATCAGGTAAACGGCCTGATTATCGCGAATCGCCTCGATGGCCGCCTCGCCACGCTCGGCCTTGCCGACCATGCCCAGCAGGCCGGTCTGCTCCAGCATGGTCCGCGTGAATTTATCCATCCGGGTTGCGGTGGTGGGACCGGCCGGCCCCACCACCTCGTCGCCGACCGGATCCACCGGGCCCACGTAATAGATGAAGCGCCCCTTCAAGTCCACAGGCAGCGGCTCGCCCTTGCCGATCATGTCGACCATGCGCTTGTGGGCGGCGTCACGGCCGGTAAGCAGCTTGCCGTTGAGCAACAGGGTATCCCCGGGCTGCCAGGTGCGAATCTCCTCGGCGGTGATCGCATCGAGATCGACCCGCTTGACGTTGTCGCCGGCCTCGCGGGTGATCTCCGGCCAGTCCTCAAGCTTGGGCGCCGGCAGCGCGGCCGTGCCGGAACCGTCCAGGGTGAAGTGAGCGTGACGCGTCGCTGCGCAGTTGGGAATGATCGCCACCGGCTTGTTGGCGGCGTGGGTCGGATAGTCCTTGACCTTGATGTCGAGCACCGTGGTCAACCCGCCCAGGCCCTGGGCACCGATACCGGTCCGATTGACCTTGTCGTAGAGCTCCAGACGCAGCTCCTCGGCGCGATTCGAAGCCCCGCGAGCCTGGAGCTCCTGGATGTCGATGGGATCGAGCAACGACTCCTTGGCCAGCTCCATGGCTTTCTCGGCGGTACCACCGATGCCGATGCCGAGCATCCCCGGCGGGCACCAGCCGGCGCCCATCTTCGGCAATTGCTCGAGCACCCAGTCGACCACGTTATCGGAGGGATTGAGCATGGCGAACTTCGACTTGGCCTCGCTACCGCCGCCCTTGGCGGCCACATGCACCTCGACGGTGTCGCCGGGCACCAGCTTGTGGTGGATCACCGCCGGCGTGTTGTCGCGGGTGTTGGCCCGCTTGCCGTCCGGGTCGGCCAGCACCGAGGCGCGCAGCACGTTATCCGGCAGCAGATAGGCCCGACGCACACCCTCGTTGATCATGTCATCCAGGCTCATGTCCGTCTCGAAACGCACGTTCATGCCGACGTGCACGAAGACGGTGACGATACCGGTGTCCTGACAGATCGGGCGATGGCCGGTGGCGCACATCCGGGAATTGATCAGGATCTGGGCGATGGCGTCCCTGGCGGCGGGATTTTCCTCCCGCTCGTAGGCCTCCGCCATGGCATCGATGAAGTCCTTGGGATGATAGTAGGAGATATACTGCAGGGCGTCGGCGACACTCTGGATGAGGTCGTCCTGGCGAATCACGGTCATGAGCAGGTCGCTCCTTTGTGGGTCGACGCGCCCGCTTCTACACCGACCCGAGACGCCGGCGGCGGGCTTCAAGGAGCGGTCATCATACCGTAATCGCCTTCCTTCCGGCAGCTTGACACCACAGGAATCATCGCCCCTAGCCGGTTCAGCCTACCGCCAGCTGGCGTTCCTTGAGTTCATGCAGGCGATCCCGCAGTCGCGCGGCTTCCTCGAACTCGAGATTCTGCGCCGCCTCGACCATGGCATCCTCGAGCCGCGTAAGCTCCTTCTGTATCTCCGCCGGCGACAGGGAATCGGGATCGTAGATCACCGCGCCCTCGGCCACCTTGCGTTCGCTCTTGCGCCCCTTGCCCTTGCGTCCCGGTGTCTCGGCCGACTCGAGAATATCCGCCACCGAGCGGGACACGGTTTCGGGCGTGATGCCATGCTCCTCGTTGTGGGCGATCTGCTTGGCGCGTCGACGCTCGGTCTCGTCGATGGCACGGCGCATGGAATCGGTGACCCGATCGCCATAGAGCACTGCCTTGCCGTGAGCATTGCGCGCCGCCCGGCCAATGGTCTGAACCAGCGAGCGCTCGTTGCGCAGAAAACCTTCCTTGTCGGCATCGAGTATCGCCACCAGCGAAACCTCGGGAATGTCCAGGCCCTCGCGCAGCAGGTTGATGCCCACCAGAACATCGAACTTGCCGAGTCGAAGATCCCGGATGATCTCCACGCGCTCGACGGTATCGATGTCGGAGTGCAGGTATCGCACCCTGACGTCGTGCTCATCCAGGTACTCGGTCAGATCCTCTGCCATGCGCTTGGTCAGGGTGGTAACCAGCACGCGCTCGTCCACCGCGCTGCGTGCACGGACTTCCGACAACAAATCGTCTACCTGAGTGGAGGCCGGGCGCACCTCGATCTCGGGATCAAGCAGGCCAGTGGGACGCACCACCTGCTCCACCACCTGCCCGGCGTGCTCGGCTTCGTAGGGGCCGGGCGTCGCCGAGACAAACACCGCCTGGGGGCAGATGCGCTCCCATTCCTGGAACGTCATGGGGCGGTTGTCCAGTGCCGAGGGCAGCCGGAAGCCGTATTCCACCAGCGTCTCCTTGCGCGAACGGTCGCCCTTGTACATGCCCCCGACCTGGGGAACGCTGACGTGGGACTCGTCGATGAACAGCAGGGCATCCGCCGGCAGGTAGTCGAAGAAGGTGGGCGGCGGCTCGCCAGGCGCCCGCCCCGAGAGGTAGCGGGAGTAGTTCTCGATGCCATTGCAGTAGCCGAGTTCCAGCATCATCTCAATGTCGTAGAGCGAACGCTGCTCCAGCCGCTGCGCCTCGACCAGCTTGTCGTGCTGACGCATCCAGGCCAGCCGCTCGGCCAGCTCCTCCTTGATCGAGTCGATGGCGCCCATGATGGTTTCCCGCGGCGTCACATAGTGCGTCTTGGGATAGATGGTCATGCGCGGCACCTTGCCCCGTACCTCACCGGTCAGCGGATCAAACAGACTGATCTGGTCGATCTCGTCGTCGAACAGCTCGACGCGCACGGCCTCGTCCTCGGCGTCGGCCGGGAAGATATCGATGACATCGCCGCGCACCCGGTAGGTCCCGCGCTTGAAGTCCATATCGTTGCGGGTGTACTGCAACTCGGCCAGACGTCGCAGAAAAGCACGCTGGTCGATGAGCTCGCCACGATTGAAGTGCAGGCGCATTTTCAGGTAGAGATCCGGGTCGCCGAGGCCGTAGATCGCCGACACCGAGACCACGATCAGCGCATCGCGACGCTCGAGCAGTGCCTTGGTGGCGGAAAGCCGCATCTGCTCGATGTGGTCGTTGATCGAGGCATCCTTCTCGATAAAGGTATCCGAGGAAGGTACATAGGCCTCGGGCTGATAATAGTCGTAGTAGGAAACGAAGTACTCGATGGCGTTGTCGGGGAAAAACGACTTGAATTCGCCATAGAGCTGGGCAGCCAGGGTCTTGTTCGGCGCCATGACGATCGTCGGGCGCTGCAGCCGCTCGACGACATTGGCCATGGTGAAGGTCTTGCCCGAGCCGGTCACGCCCAGCAGCGTCTGGTGGGCCAGCCCGGCCTCGATGCCATTCACCAACCCCTCGATGGCCGCGGGCTGATCCCCGGCGGGCTTGAATTTCGATTCCAGACGAAACGGCTTGCTCATCGGTTCTCCCTACTGTCGAGGCATTCGACTATGTCGACCGCCGCGTGGTGATCTCGACCTCGGATGTCGTCATCAGGCGGTGAATGGGGCACTTGTCGCTGATCTCCTCGAGCCGCGCCCGCTGTGTCTCATCCAGGTCGCCATGAAAGCTCATGATCACCTCGAGGCGATAGACACCCCGGGCCTCGTCGCGTTCATCGCGGTTGACCGTCACCTCGACGCTCTCCAGGGGCCAGCCCTTGCGGCGCGCGTACATCCGGGCGGTGATCGCCTTGCAGGCGCCCAGCGAGAGATCGAAGTAGTCATGCGGGTCCGGCGCCAGACCATCGCCGCCATACGCTTCGGGCACATCGACGAGCAGATCCTCGAACTCATCGATGGTGGCCCGTTCGCGCAACCGGCCGTTGCGCTCGCTACGCAGCCGAATGCTCATTCAGGATACCTCGATGCCCAGGCCGAGCGACTGGACCGCCTTTATCAGTGCCTGGCGACGCACGTTACCATCCACATCGGCGCCATGGCGTCCCACCTCGACACTCTCGACACCATCCAGCATCATCAAGGCGGTGGTGATGCGATTGACCTGATCGGCGTTCTCGACGCCCTTGAACTGTAGAGACAATTGCGCCATGCAGGTAGCTCCATTCGGCAGCGAACATCAGCCCTCGAGTCTAGCACGACGCCCGCTCGGCTGGCCCGCGACACTTGCATTCCCGCCGCCTCGCCCGCATGTTGCTTCCACACTCCGCGCAAGGCAGATGACAAGGATCCCGACATGAACGACTGGATCGCGCGAATCGGCGGTCGCCTCGAAGACGGCGCGCGTGTCGTCTTCGACACTCCCGAACCCGCTCGCCGAGCCCTGGAGGGGCCGGTGATGTCCCCGCTCGTCCACCTCGGCATCCTCGATGTCGTGGGCGATGGTGCCGAACGTTTCCTCCAGGGCCAGACCAGCGCCCAGCTCTCGCTGGTCGACGGCGAGTTCGCACCACTGGGCTGCTTCTGCACGCCCAAGGGACGCGTTCTCGCCAACGTCCAGTTATGGCGCGTGGCGCCGAATCACTACCGCTTGCTGACACACCATGAGCTAGTCGCTTCCCTCGCCGAGCATCTGGCCAAGTTCGCGCCCTTCTATCGGGTCGAGCTGACGCCGCGCGACGATCTCGCCCTGATCGGCCTGTTCGGCCATGAGGCCCCCGCCGTGGTCGAGGCCCTGCTCGACGTCGAGCCCCCCGGCACCTGGCGGCAGGTCGAACGGGAAGCCCTCCAGGTCGTGGGGCATCCCGGCCCGGTAGCCCGGATGGTGGCCTGCCTGCCGGCAGCGGACGCCGAGGCCATGTGGTCACGCTTGGCCGCCCAGGTCACGCCGGTCGACAACGCCACATGGCGCCTGCACGACATCCAGGCCGGGCTGGTCTGGCTCGACGCCAGCCAGCGCGATAGCTACCTGCCGCAGATGATCAACTGGGAGGCATTGGGCGGCATCAGCTTCAAGAAGGGCTGCTACACCGGCCAGGAAGTCGTCGCCCGGGCGCACTTCCGTGGCCAGGTCAAGAAGCGCCTGATGCGCGCCCAGCTCGAGGGCGAGCAATTGCCCGAGCCGGGCAGCGCCATCCTCGACGCCGCCGACAAGCGCCTCGGTGAGGTGCTCAGCGCCGAATTGGACGCCTATGGGCAGGCCGAGATCCTGGCGGTGATGAGTACCCGGGAACCCAAGGAGCCATTGAGCGTGGCCGGGCAGCAGCTCAAGCTCCTCAAGCTCCCTTATCCTCTTGAGCGTCTGGATCCGGAGCAGTTGGCGGAGAAACACTAACAAATGCCTGCGCGTGTAAATCGCCAGTTTATAGTCGCCATCCTTGGCGACTACCCTACAGGCCCGTCAAAAAGACGGTTCAAATTCGCTCCTGGCGAATTTGTACGCGGTACGCGAAAGCTCGCCTAACCACATGTTATGTCTCGCTTTCTGTGTTCCGGGCGCCTTGCGTGACCCACAGGGATGTGGGAAATGCGATGGCCCGTAGGGAACGGGCCTAGCCTTTATACGCTCGTCGATTTGTTCAGTGCTTACCGATACGAAGTGGATATTCTTAGGTTGAACCGAATAGCCGGTTCGCCGTCGCCGAGCTGTCCGCCGCCACCCGGTCGAATGACTGGCCGCGCAGCTCGGCTACTACCCGACACACCTCCGCGACCCACGCCGGCTCGTTGCGCTCACCCTGGTGACCGGCAAGTGGCATGTCGGGGCTGTCGGTCTCCAGCACGTAGCCGTCATCGGGCAAGGCCATCACGGCACGCTGCAGTCGCTTGGCGCGCTCATGCGTCACGGCGCCTCCCAGGCCCACCACGAACCCCAGTCGACGAAAGGCTTCCGCCTGTTCGGGAGAACCGGCGAAGGCATGGATCAGACCGCCGGCCGGCGGCGCCAGTTGGCGCAGCCGCTTGGCCACCGGGTCATTGGCTCGAACGCAGTGCACGACCAGGGGCAGGTTGCGCCGTCGCGCCAGTCGTACCTGGGCATCGAACAACCGCCACTGCGCTTTCAGCGAATCGGCGAAGCGCGCATCGATGCCGCACTCGCCCAACGCGACGACGCCAGGACTGGCATCTAGCGCTTCCTCCAGTGCCTCAATGTCCTCGTCACCATGCCGGTCCAGAAAGCAGGGATGTAGCCCGAGGCATACCGCAATCCCCTCGCGCTCGCCCAGCGCCAGTACCTCGCCCCATCGCTCCCGGGTCGTGCCCGGCACCACGAAACGTTCGACACCCGCAGCCCGGGCCCGGGCCATCACCCGTTCCCGGTCGGCGGAGAAGTCGGGGAAATCCAGATGGCAATGCGCGTCGACCAGCATCGTCAACTATTGGGCCGTCCAGCCCAGGTCGATGTTCCAACTGGCGCCGGTGACGGCACCGGCAGCATCGGATGCCAGGTAGCCGACCAGCGATGCCACTTCGTCGGGGTCGATCAGCCGCTTCACGGCGGCGTTCTTGAGCATGATCTGCTCGATGACCTCTTGCTCGTCCATGCCGTGCATCCGAGCCTGATCGGCGATCTGATTATCGACCAGCGGCGTCTTGACGTAGGCCGGACACAAGGCATTCGCCGTGATGCCCTGATCGCCTCCCTCGAGTGCGGCCGTCTTGGTCAGGCCAATCATGCCGTGCTTGGCGCTGACATAGGCCGCCTTGCCGGGAGAGGCGACCTGGGCGTGCACCGAGGCGATGTTGACGATGCGCCCCCAGCCATTTTCGCGCATGGAGGGCCAGGCAGCCTGGGTCAGCAGGAAGGGAGCCGTCAGCATCAGGTCGATGATGTGGCGCCACTTTTCCTCGGGGAAGGTCTCGATCGGCGAAACATGCTGGATGCCGGCGTTGTTGACCAGAATATCGAGACGACCGAAGCGCTGGATAGCATCTTGTACCGCCGCCCGGCAGGCATCGCCATCGGTGAGGTCGGCTTGATGAAAGGCCGCACCGGCGCGTTCGGCGACCTCCTCACCGGCCGGATTGAAGTCCACGGCCAGGACCTGGTGTCCCTGCTCGCAAAAGTGGCGGACCACGGCCTCACCGATGCCACTGCTGGTGCCGGTGACCAGGGCGACACGGGGCGTAGAAGCATTGCCATTCATGAACGACTCCTCGGAGAGCTGTAGAAAACGGTTTCAAATAAACGGTTTCAAAACAAGCACGGCGGCATGGCCAGGAAACGTCAACAGCATAGGGCAAAGCCCATTGGCCTGCCTATCGCCCACGACCACGACATTCGACAAGCGGATAGTGATGCAGGACACTGCACAGACGAGATATCAACGCCGAGGAGCCTGCCACCATGACCCCCGAGCAACGACTGGACATCGCCGAGGACATCGCCCGGCAGGCCGGCCGCATGATCCGCGACGCGCGCATGGGCCAGGATTTCGGCCAGCGCTACAAGGACGGGCAGGAGTTGGTGACCGACGCCGATGTCGAGGTGGATACCTACATCAGCGAACGGCTGCAGACCGACTTCCCCGACGAACAGCGTCTCAGCGAGGAATTGGCACCAGACCGCGAAGCCCTGGAAACCCCCAAGGCGCTATGGATCATAGATCCCATCGACGGCACCGTGAATTTCGCACATGGGCTGCGCCATGTAGCGGTCTCCATCGGCTGGGCGAGCGAGGGACGTTTGCGCCTCGGCGTGGTGCACGCCCCCTTCCTCGACGAGACTTACACGGCACTCGAAGGTCATGGCGCCTGGCGCAATGGCGAACCGATCCAGGCCAGCCCGGCGCCGCAACTCGAGCGCGCCCTGGTGGGTACCGGTTTCCCCTACCGGCGTGACAGCCGCCCGCCACTGATGCGCCGGCTGATGGCCATCCTGACCCATTGCCAGGATATTCGTCGCAATGGCTCGGCTGCCCTCGACCTCTGCGACGTCGCCTGCGGTCGATTGGACGCCTACTACGAAAGCGTCTCGCCCTGGGACTTCGCCGCCGGACTGCTGATCGCCCGGGAAGCCGGTGCCCGCACCAGCCACCTCTACCCCGGTCCGGGCGGTATCCCCGAGGACCTTTACGGCGAGAACCTGCTGGTCAGCAGTCCCGGCCTGCATGACGAACTGGGAGACCTGCTGCGCCGCGCCGACGCCAGTGAAATCTCGTCCTGGTAACCCTCTGATAGGCTGGCGCAATGATGGCCTTTCGGTGGTACCTATTGGCCAAACGCCGGCCGCTCGGTCACAATACCGCACGATTTCCCCTATCCATTCATGCATCCCGCAATGCAAGGAGACTGCTGATGTTCGTCGTCATCTTCGGCCGCCCCGCCTGCCCGTTCTGCGTTCGCGCCAAGGACCTCGCCGAGAAGCTGGAAACCGCTGGCGCCATCGAAGGCTTCCGTTACGTGGACATCCACGAGGAAGGCATTACCAAGGCCGACATGGAGAAGACTATCGGCAAGCCGGTGGAAACCGTGCCGCAGATCTTCGCCGGCCAGACCCACATCGGTGGTTTCACTGAATTCGACCAGTACGTTACCGAGCAAGGGCTGTTGGCCGCCACTGCCCAGTGAGCGGCTAATTCAGTACGTCTCTAATGCTCCATCCGAAAACCGCCGACAGGCGGTTTTTTTCGTTGCCTCCCTTGCCGAATCCTGCTCCGAATGACCCGCTTCCACCCTCGTTGAATCCGCCCACACTCAGGCCGTTTACACTCTTCATTTTATACTCTTCATGATCGAGCATGAGAAAGCGCCGCGGTGTTGTGCGGGCATTCAGCAGCGGATTGCGGCGCTTTCGAGATGGCACAGGACGTCGTCGGATCGACAGAAAGGATCAAGGATGCAACGGGAAGCGTTTATCCAGCAGCTATGGTTGGATTATATCCATCATCAACCGGATATCGGCAGGCTGCGTCTCTGGCCGGTGACAGCGAGAGCGGAGTATCTGACATTGCTCACGCTCAATCATGGCCCCTGGGCGATGGATGCGCTGTTGCCGCTTCTTGCGGGATGCGGCTATCAGCCTCGCCATCGTTATGCCATGGCAGATCGCGGCCTGCTGGTCACCCTGCTGGCCGCGGCCGACCATGATGCCCCCTGGCTGGTGCTCGCCGAGTTGCAACTCGGCACCCTGCAGCGCCAGCCCCGAGACTGTTTGCGCCGGCTTGTCGATAGCGCCGACACCAGCCCTGCCTCGCTGCCTTGCGGGGGCCGTCCCTGGCCCATGCCGAGCTGGGATGAGTACCGAACCCTGGCGGAAGCGCATCCCCTGGCAGGCTGGCTGGCAGTGATGGGCACGCGTGTCCATCACTCGGGATTCGACTGCGGCCATCTCGGCAACGACATAGCCCACCTCGACGGACAATTGCATCAGGCCGGCTTCCCCAGCGACAGCGATCGCCACCGCGGCATCTTTCCTATCTCGCCATTGCTCGATTATCGCTTCTACGCCACCCATTCACAGCGCCTGCCCTTCGCCAACGGCGACCTGCATCGCGTTCCCCTCGGCGGCCTGGCACTGGTCCAGAAACAGGTCAGCGCCAATCAGGAACGCAGCGTCGAGCTGCTGCTTCCCCACCATACCCGCTGTGAGCTGGGTTGAGGGGCCTGGCTCACCGCTTCTCGTTGCAATGCGTCATGGCCATCCACAGTTTCTGTGGATAACACTGTGAATCGGCCCGGTAGAACCGCACGCAAGCGGCAAGCCAACGCCCCCTGACACGAAATGGTCAGATTTTCGACAGACGAGTCGTAACAAGCCTGCTCAGTCGTCGAAGGTCATCTCCGGCACGTGTTCGGGCACGACCAGGCGACCGGCCGTCTTTGCCTTGATCTCCTCGACGCTGACCCCGGGGGCACGCTCCTTGAGTACGAAGGCGCCATCCTCGATCTCCAGGTACGCCAGGTCGGTGAGCACGCGATTGATGCAGCCGGCACCGGTCAGCGGCAGGTTGCACTGTTCAAGCAGCTTCGATTCACCATGCTTGGACGCATGGGTCATGGTGCAGATGATGTTCTCGGCCCCGGCCACCAGGTCCATGGCCCCGCCCATGCCCTTGATCAGCTTGCCGGGAATCATCCAGGAGGCGATGTTGCCGTGCTGGTCGACCTCGAAGGCGCCAAGCACGGTGAGATCGACGTGGCCGCCGCGAATCATCGCGAAGGACTCCGCCGAGGAGAAGATCGCCGCGCCGGGTCGAGCCGTGACGGTCTGCTTGCCGGCATTGATCATGTCCGGGTCGAGCTCGTCCTCGGTGGGGAAGCGCCCCATGCCGAGCAGACCGTTCTCGGACTGCAGCATCACATCGATATCGTCGGGGACATAGTTGGCCACCAGGGTCGGAATGCCGATGCCCAGGTTGACGTAGAAACCATCCTCGAGTTCGCGCGCCACGCGCATTGCCATCTGTTCGCGAGTCAGTGCCATCTTGATGCCTCTTGTATCTTGTGAGGGATAAACGCCGGCGAGCCATGTCGGGCCAATGCCGGGGGCAGATCTACGAGGAGGCGCTATGAACCCCTCCCTGGGCGCTACCGACGCCATCCATGGCGTCGGACCTCCTCTACGATCTGCCCCCGGCGCCCTCTCGCGCCACGCAACGGCGGATGTCCGGGAGACGGAGAAAACCGCTCAGCTTTCGTGCACGGTGCGCTTCTCGATGCGCTTCTCGAAGGTGCCCTGAATGATCCGGTCGACATAGATCCCCGGCGTATGAATCTGATCGGGACGCAGCTCGCCGGGCTCGACGATTTCTTCCACCTCGACCACGGTGACACGACCGGCAGTGGCGGCCAGCGGGTTGAAGTTCTGGGCGGTGTCGCGGTAGACGACATTGCCGTATCGGTCGGCCTTCCAGCCCTTGACGATGGCGAAGTCGCCGACCACGGATTCCTCGAGAATATAGGAGCGCCCGTTGAACTCGCGGACCTCCTTGCCCTCGCCGATGGGCGTGCCATAGCCGGTGGCGGTGTAGAAGGCGGGAATCCCCGCCCCCCCGGCACGCATCTTCTCGGCCAGGGTCCCCTGGGGCGTGAGCACCACCTCGATCTCACCTTCCAGCATCTGCTGTTCGAAGAGCGCGTTCTCGCCCACGTAGGACGCATGGATGGCACGGATCTGACGATCCTCGAGCAAGACACCGAGACCGAAGCCGTCGACGCCGCAGTTGTTGGAATAGACGGTCAGGTCGTTGACCCCGCGCCGCTTGATCTCGCCGATCAGGTTCTCCGGGATACCGCACAGCCCGAAGCCGCCGGCAATGATCGTCATGCCGCTCTCGAGGCCGGCCATCGCCGCCTCATAGGAATCCACACGCTTGTCGAATCCGGCCATACTGGTGCCTCAATGATTGCCAGGAAATTATTGTCGGCGCTCCACCATCACGGGAGCTTGTCCTGCAGTGTCATGGCCCGACCATCTATTTGTTAAGTTTGTTTTTCTTATCGTTTTTTTGTAAAAACAAATAAATATAGTCGCCATGAGACGCCCAGCATGACCGTCAAACAGCTTCGGGCCTTTCTCGCCGTTGCCCAGACCCTCAGCTTCACCCAGGCCTGCGAACGGCTGCACCTCTCTCAGCCGGCGCTCAGCCTGACTATCAAGGGGCTCGAGGAAACCCTCGGCGGACGCTTGCTCAATCGCAGTACGCGCAGCGTTCGCCTGACCCCGGAAGGCGAGTCCCTGCTGCCGCTGGCCAAGCGCCTGCTGGCCGACTGGGACAACACCGAGGAGATGCTGCGTCAGCGTTTCACGCTGCAACTCGGCAGCGTTGCCGTGGCCGCCATGCCCTCCTTCGCCGGAAACCAGCTTCCCTCCCTGCTGGCCAGTTTTCGGCGACGCCATCCCGGCATCAATGTCACCGTGCACGATGTCATCAACGAGGAGGTCATCGACATGGTGCGCCAGGGGCGCGTCGAACTGGGCATCGCCTTCGAGCCCGACGCCAGCGAAACGCTGCAGGTCGACCCACTGTTCATGGACCGCTTCGTCGCCGTGGTGCCCGCCGATTCCGAGCTCGCCGACTGCCAGGATATCGACTGGCCTAGGCTGTTGACGCAGGATTTCATCACCCTGCAACGTCCCTCCACGGTGCGGCGCATGCTCGAGCGGCGCCTCGGCGATGCCGGCATCCCGCTGGCAGTGGCCTTCGAAAGCCATCAGTTGACCACGGTGGGACGCATGGTCGCCGACGGTCTGGGCGTGAGCGCCGTGCCGTCACTGTGCATCGAGCAGATGCACGAACTCGGCGCACGCTGCCTGCTGCTGCACTCGCCGATCATCGAACGCGCGGTCGGCGTACTCTCGCCCGGAACCGGCGAACTCTCGATGGCCGCCCAGGCCCTGCGTGACGTGCTATGCGATGGCGTTGCGCCACCGACATTGCCCAGCGTGTGATGAATGGCGCGCGATCGATTTGTTCGGGCTGCTAGGCTGTAAAAGGACGTCCGCCGCCCGCAATACCCCCGACCGAGACCCGATGAGAGGAACGACATGACCGCTCCACTCTGGCAACCTTCCCCCGAGACCATGACCGCCACGCAGATGGCATCGCTGATGCGTCGCATCGAGGCCGAACATGGCGCACAGCTGCATGATTACGCTGACCTGCATGCCTGGAGCGTCGACAATGCCGAGCGTTTCTGGTCTCTGCTCTGGGACGACTTCGAGATCGTCGCCGAACAGCGCGGCGAGCCGGTGCTCGAAGCGCCCGACGCCATGCCGGGAGCGCGTTGGTTCCCCGAGGCTCGGCTCAACTTTGCCACCAACCTGCTGCGTCGCCGCGACACGGCACCGGCCTTGATCGCCCACGACGAACGCGGGCGCCGGCGCGAGCTCAGCCACGCCGAGCTGTATCGATGCGTCGCCAGGCTGGCCCGGGCACTACGCGACGATGGCGTCGAAGCGGGCGACCGGGTCGCCGGCTTCGTTCCCAACAGCGAGCATGCGGTGATCGCCATGCTGGCGACGGCGAGTCTCGGCGCCGTCTGGTCCTCCTGCTCACCGGACTTCGGCTTCCAGGGTGTCCTCGACCGCTTCGGCCAGATCACGCCCAAGGTGCTGATCGCCGCCGACGGCTACACCTGGAACGGCAAGCCCATCGACACTCGCTCCCGGCTGGCCGAAATCGCCCGCGCTCTCGATGGGCTCGAGAGCCTGGTGGTGCTCCCCTTCCTCGACGACGCGCCGTCACTGGACGAGATTCCCGGTGCAGTGGCCTGGGACGACTACCTCGACAACCCGGCCGAGGACATCGACTTCCGCCCCCAGCCTTTCGACCATCCGCTCTACATCCTCTATTCATCGGGCACCACCGGCACGCCCAAGTGCATCGTCCACAGTGCCGGCGGCACCCTGCTCCAGCACCTCAAGGAGCAGCGTCTGCACACCGACCTCTCCGCCGCGGACACCCTCTTCTACTACACCACCTGCGGCTGGATGATGTGGAACTGGCTGGTTACCGGCCTGGCCAGCGGCGCGACCCTGGTGCTGTTCGACGGCGCCGCCTTCGCCCCTGACTCCAGCGTGCTCTGGCGCATCGCCGAACGCGAGGGCATCACGGTGTTCGGCACCAGCGCCCGCTACCTGGCCGCCTGCGAGAAGGAGGGGCTCGTCCCCGGACGAGATCACGACCTGACGGCACTGCGTGCCGTCCTCTCCACCGGCTCGGCGCTGTCCCATGAATCCTTCGACTATGTCTACCGCGACATCAAGGACGACCTGCTGCTGGCTTCCATTTCCGGAGGCACCGATATCGTCTCCTGTTTCGCCCTGGGGTGCCCGATCCGCCCCGTCTATCGCGGCCAGTTGCAGTGCCGCGGTCTGGGCATGTCCGTGGACGTCTTCGACGACGATGGCCGGCCGCTGCGCGGCGAGAAGGGCGAGCTCGTCTGCACCCGTCCCTTTCCCTCGATGCCGATCGGCTTCTGGAACGATCCCGACGGCGAACGCTATCACGATGCCTACTTCGCCACCTTCCCCGGCATCTGGGCCCATGGCGATTATGCCGAGATCACCCCCGAAGATGGCCTGATCATCCACGGCCGCTCCGATGCCGTCCTCAACCCCGGTGGGGTCAGGATCGGTACCGCCGAGATCTATCGCCAGGTCGAGAAGGTCGAAGGCGTTCTGGAGTCGCTGTGTATCGGTCAGGAATGGGGCGACGATGTTCGCGTGATCCTGTTCGTCCGCCTGAAGGATGGCCTCGTTCTCGGCGACGCCCTGCGCGACGAGATCAAGGCCACCATTCGCGCCAATACCACCCCGCGCCATGTGCCGGCCCGCATCCTCCAGGTCGACGACCTACCGCGCACCCTGTCGGGCAAGCTCGTCGAGCTGGCGGTGCGCAACGTGGTGCATGGCCAGCCGGTGAAGAATCGCGAAGCCCTGGCCAACCCCGAGTCGCTGTCGCTGTTCGAGGACCTGCCCGAATTGCGTGACTGATCCCAGACTCCCCCCTCAGAGAGTATCGTCTGGAGAATGTCGTCTGGCGAGCGGGTACATTCTCCATTAGCATTGCGGGCTGATGACGATCATGGAGGAAACCGGCATGTCGACCCTGAAAGGGATCGTCAGCCTGCTACTGCTGACACTCAACACCCTGTTCTGGGCGGTGCCGCTGATCGCGCTCACTCTGCTCAAGCTCGTCACCCCCGGGCGCCCGCTGCGCCGCCGGGTGCTCACGGGACTCAACGCCATTGCCCGCTGGTGGCTGGACGTCAACCTCTGGTGGATGCGTCGCTGGCTATCACCGCGACTCGATCTGGAACTACCCGACGGCCTGAGCCGCAATGACTGGTGGCTGGTGCTCTCCAACCATCGCAGCTGGACCGACATCTTCGTGCTGCTGTTAGTCCTGCATCGGCGCATTCCCATGCCGCACTTCTTCGTCAAGCGCCAGCTGATCTGGATCCCCGTTGTCGGGCTGGCCTTCTGGGCCCTGGAATTCCCCATGCTCAGACGCCTGACCCGCGAACAGCGCGAACGCAACCCGCATCTCGCGCGCCGCGACCAGGAAGCCACCGAGCGCATGTGCCGCCATGCCCGGGAGCGTCCCATCGCCATCTACAACTTCGTCGAGGGCACTCGCTTCACGCCCGACAAGCACGCCGCTCGCCAAAGCCCCTACCGCCACCTGCTGCCGCCCCGGGCGGGCGGTATCGCTCAAGTCGTCGGATTGCTCGGCGACCGTCTCGGCGGCATCCTCGATGTTACCTTGAGCTACGACACCCCCGCCCCGCATTTCTGGCGATTTCTGTGCGGCCAGGAGGGGCTCATCCACCTCCGGGCGCGCCATCTGCAAGTCCCCGCCTGGATGCGAGACGGCGACTATCATCAGGACCCGAACTACAAGGAACGCTTCCACTCATGGCTGAACGCCCTGTGGCAGGCAAAGGATGCCTCCCTCGACTCGCTCTGATACTCCTGTTCACGCTGCTGACCGGTTGCGCCGGTCAGCCTTCGACACCGAACGGCTCCCCCGACGCGGCTGCCGGCATCGCCGGCAGCTGGGTGTCCATTCGCCGTGGCGACACCCTCGGTAACATTGCCAACCGCGCGGAGGTCCCGCTGGTCAGGTTGCAACGTTTCAACCCCGGCATCGAGCCGCGAGGGCTCGCCGTCGGCCAGCGCGTCCTGGTGCCCAACCGGCAGGAACGCGCCCCCTCCGGAGGCCCATACCGCTACCAGATACGCCCCGGCGACACCTTCACCTCTGTGGCCCGACGCTTCGGCGCCGACCCCAGCCGGGTGGTCGCGGCGAACCCCGATGTCACCCCCACCGACCTCAAGGTCGGTCACCTGATACAGGTGCCACTCGGCGGCGGCTCATCCGCCAGCAGCAGCTCGGCGTCGACGCCTCCGGCCCGCCTGCCCGACCCTGGCACCATGCCCGCTGACGCCAAGGGCTGGCCTTGGCCGCTCGACGACTACGACGTGGCAAGACGTTTCGGCAAGGACGCCCACGGCACCCTGCAACCGATGCTGCTCACCACCAGCCAGGGAGCGCGCGCCAAGGCCGTGGCCGACGGCCAGGTGCGTTTCGCCGACAGCATGCGCCAGCTCGGCCAGGTCGTCATCGTCCATCACCCGGACAATCTGCAGAGCGTCTACGCCCGCTGCGCACGCCTGCTTGTCGACAGCGGCCAACGTGTCGAGCGCGGCACGCCGCTATGTGTCGTGGGGACGGCGTCGAATGGCCGCCACGAGCTGTTGTTCGACATGCGTCATGGCGGCAAGCCGATGGATCCTCAGACCGTGCTGCGCTGAAGGCCGTTACGTCATCGGCTCTTCATCGCGCTGTCGTCCCGCTGTCATCGATGCCGGGCATGGTCAGTGTCAAAAGGCGTCATTCCGGCGCCGGACGACACGAGGATCGACATGCGCATCTGCCTGGTCAGCGAAACCTGGTCACCGGATATCAACGGTGTCGCCCATACCCTGAAGCAACTTAGCAGCGAGCTGTTGCGGCGAAACTCGACCCTGCAGCTCGTGCGCCCGCGCCCCGCCGGCCAGGCGCATCGAGCCGACGGCATGAGCGCCGAGCTGCAGGTCAGGGGGTTCTCGATGCCCGGTTACCGCGAAGTGCGTCTCGGTCTGCCGGCGGAGCGCCGCCTTAAACGCCTCTGGTCGGAAGAACGTCCCGATGCCATCTATGTAGCCACCGAAGGTCCCCTGGGCTGGTCGGCGTTGCGCGTCGCCGAGAAACTCGGGATTCCGGTGGTCAGCGGCTGGCATACCAATTTCGATCATTACTGCCGCGACTACGGCATCGGCTGGCTCACTCCACTGGTCACCCAACGCCTGCGCCACTTCCATAATCGCTGTGCCGGCACCCTGGTGCCCACCCGCCAGCAAGCCGAGGAACTGACGGCCAAGGGCTTCAAGAACGTGCGCGTCATGGCCCGCGGCATCGATGGCGATGCCTTTTCACCGGCGCATCGCAGTTCCGAATTGCGCGAAAGCTGGGACAGCGACGAACACCGGCCCGTGGCGCTCTACGTCGGCCGACTGGCACCGGAGAAGAACCTCGACCTGCTGCGCGACACCTTCTCCGCCATGCTGGCGGCTCGCCCCGAAATGAGCATCGTGGTGGTCGGCGACGGCCCGGGCCGCAGCGGTCTGGAAAAGGCCTTGCCGGATGTCCGCTTCACCGGCTTCGTCGACCCGCAAAGCCTGGCTCGACACTATGCCAGTGCCGATCTTTTCATCTTCCCGTCGATTTCCGAGACCTGGGGCAATGTAGTGCTCGAGGCCATGGCCAGCGGCCTGGCTGTCGTCGCCTTTCGCCATGCCGCCGGGGCCGAACTGATCGACAACGACATCAACGGCGTCAGCCTGGCCGTCGGCGACGAAGACGGTTTCCGCGACGCCGCCGTTACTCTCAGTCAACAGCCGGCACGCTACGCCCGGCTGGGCCGAGCAGCCCGCGAGCGGGCACTGCAGTACCGTTGGCCCGCCATCACCGATGACTTCCTCGCTGCACTGAACCTCGCTCAGGAGGTGCCCGATGAAACCACGCGTCCCTGCCGTGTTTGAGCGGCTCGACCTGCTGGAATGGCAACTCTGCCAATGGATGGCCGGCTTCAGTATCTATCGCCGTTGGCTGGCCACTCTGCGTCTGGCCAGCCGCGCCGGAGATTGGCCCCTCTGGGTGGGACTGATCCTGCTGCAACCCCTGCTCCACGATACGGCGACGGGCTGGCGCCTGATGGTGCAATACGCCATCACTGCCCTGGTGGCCATTGCCTTCTATCGGCTGGTCAAGACCCGGCTGTGCCGGGAACGTCCGTTCATCACCTTCCACACCATCATCTGCAACGAGCCGGCCCGGGACCGCTACAGCTTTCCCAGCGGCCACACCATGCATGCGGTGATGTTTCTGACGCTGACCCTCGTGCATACGCCCTGGCTCGCGCCCTGGCTGCTGCCAGCGGTCATCCTGATCGCCATTTCGCGCGTCGGGCTCGGCCTGCACTACATCAGCGACGTCATCGCGGGTGCGGCCATCGGCTACGCCTTTGCACTGGGCAGCCTGTATCTAGCCGGCTAGGCGATGGAATGGCATGCTGAAAACATGTCACTCTTCACCCATGACGACGGCGGCGAGGTCCTGCTGGCTTCGCCGCCACTGATCCGCCATTCCGCGCTACTGGGCAACACCGAAGCCACGGCCGCCCTGGCTCGCCTCGACGCCGAACTCGATTGGCAGCGTCCCAGCCTGCGACTGTATGGACGCGAGCATCCGATACCGCGTCGGCAGGTCTGGATGGGCGACGCCAGCTACCGTTACTCGGGCCGGCACTTCGCACCGGATCCCTGGCATCCCTGCGTCCTGGCGATTCGCGACGCCGTACAGCGTCGCCTGGCCGACAGCGGTGTCAAGGCACGTTTCAACAGCGTGCTGCTCAACCGTTACGCCGATGGCCGGGATCGTATGGGCTGGCACAGCGATGATGAGCCCGAGCTCGGCGAGTCACCCTTGATTGCCGCCGTAAGCCTAGGCACCGACCGCCCGTTGCGCTTTCGCTGGAAGGATCGGCACGCCCCGGCCTTCAACGTCGACCAGCCCCACGGCAGCCTGCTGTTGATGGGAGCCGGCATACAGGCACGGCTCGAGCACAGCCTTCCCTCACGACAGCGCCAGGGCCTGCGGATCAGCCTGACCTTCCGCTGGATCGCCCCACCGGCGACTGATCGTACTTAGGTCCCCTTAAAGGCCCGATGGTTGGAAGTGAGCTTTTCCGGCGACAAGCCCAGAAGTGTCGGACCCTCGCTAGGGCGCTGCAACCCCCTCCATGAGCGCTACATCCGCCCTGCAGCGCTCCCGCTTCCTGCTTCGCTTGCAGGACCTGGGCCGGGGTCTTCCATGGCTAGCCCGTTCGGCGGCAGGCGCCTCACCCTGTCAATCTTGGAGATAAAAAAACGGCCACCCTCGAAGGTAGCCGTTCCCATGTGCCAGACATGCAAGATAACGGTATAAAATCAACCGCGATGATAACCCGGCTGCACGAAGGGCATCTTCGTCACCGTCATCGGCAGGCGCTTGCCGCGCACCTCCGCATAGACCACGGTGTCGATGGCCGCCTGGTCGATGGATACGTACCCCATAGCCACCGGACGCCCCACGCTGGGGCCGAAGCCACCGGAACACACGGCTCCAATCGCATTGCCATCGCCATCATACAGCTCGACGCCCTCTCTGACCGGCGCACGGCCCTCGCCCAGCAGTCCCACCCGCTTGCGCTGGTGATCCTTCTCGGCAACCTGATGCAGAATGAGATCAGCGCCAGGAAATCCTCCGGGACGCTCGCCATCACGACGACGCGGCTTGCCGATGGCCCAGATCAGACCAGCCTCCACCGGGGGCGTCGTGGTGTCGATGTCGTGACCGTAAAGGCACAGACCGGCCTCGAGACGCAGGGAATCCCGGGCACCCAGGCCGATTGCCTCGACTTCCTCCTCATCCAGCAGACGTCGTGCCAGGGCTTCGGTCTGCTCGGCGGGCACGGAAATCTCGAAACCGTCCTCACCGGTATAACCGCTGCGGCTGATCCACACTTCGATGCCTTCGATGGTGAAGCGGCCATGCTGCATGAACACCATCTCGCAAGCCTCGGGACACAGCCGCTGCATCACCGCCGCGGCTTCGGGCCCCTGCAACGCCAGCAGGCCGCGATCCAGCACCTCGAGTTCATGATCGGGCAAGCCACGACGCAGGTGCGCGATGTCCTGTTCCTTGCAGGCGGCATTCACCACCAGATAGAGATGATCGCCAGCATTGACGATCATCAAATCATCGAGAATGCCGCCATCCTCGGCAGTGAACAGGCCGTAACGCTGCCGACCTTCCGGCAAGCCGACCAGATCCGCCGGTACCAGTGTTTCCAGCACTTCGGCCGGATTCGGTCCGCGCAACAGCACCTGCCCCATGTGGGAGACGTCGAACAGCCCGCAGGCACGACGGGTATGCTCGTGTTCCTTCTTGACGCCCAGCTCGTATTGCACGGGCATCGAATAGCCCGCGAAAGGCACCATCCGTGCTCCGAGCTCCACATGCAGATCGAAAAGTGGCGTCTTGCGTTGTTCGCTCATCGGTTCGCTAGCCTTTCCCATGAAAATCGAGCCCGAATGGCCGGCATGCAGCCGGCCGGCCATCCCATCATCACTGCTTACTTGTTGAGGTCCTCGCCGGGCAGCACTTGCTTGCCGTCGAAGTAGTCCTTGGTCAGTTTGAAGACCACCGGCGACAACAGCGCCAGGGCGATCAGGTTGGGGATCGCCATCATGGCGTTGAAGACGCTGGCCAGCAGCCACACGAAGTTCAGCGGCAACACGGCCCCGGCGAAGATCGCCATGATGTAGATCACCCGATAGAACTTGATCGCGCCCACGCCGAACAGGTACTCGAAGCACTTCTCGCCGTAGAATGCCCAGCCAAGAGTGGTTGTGAAGGCAAACACTGCCAGGGCGAAGGACACCACGTACTGCCCGATCCCCGGCAAAGCAGCCTCGAACGACAGGGAGGTCAACGCCGCGCCGGTCTCGCCCGACGTCCAGCCGGAGGTGAGGATCGCCAGGGCGGTGATCGAGCACACCACGATGGTATCGATGAAGGTCCCCAGCATGGCGATCAACCCCTGGCGTACCGGATTCTTGGTCTGCGCGGCGGCGTGGGCAATCGGCGCACTGCCGAGCCCCGCCTCGTTGGAAAACACCCCGCGCGCCACACCGAACTGGATAGCCTTGGCCACCGCCGCGCCGGCAAAACCACCCGCCGCGGAGATCGGCGTGAAGGCGTGGCCGAAGATCATGCCCAGTGCCGAACCGATCTGATCGGCGTTGATGATCAACACCAACAGGCCGCAGATGATATAGGCCACCGCCATCACCGGCACCAGCTTGCCCGCCACCTTGGCGATGCGCTTGATACCACCGAGGATGACCGCGCCGGCCAGCACCATGATCACCAGGCCGGTAACCCAGTGCGGCAGGCCGATCGACTCGCCAAGGCCATCGGCCACGGAGTTGGATTGCACGGTGTTACCGATGCCGAAGGCCGCCACCGCACCAAACAAGGCGAAGAGCCCGCCCAGCCAGGCCCACTTCTTGCCGAGCCCGTTGCGGATATAGTACATGGGACCGCCCACATGCTCGCCGGCCTCGTCGACCTGGCGATAGCGTACCGCCAGCACCGCTTCGGCATACTTGGTCGCCATGCCGACCAGGGCGGTGATCCACATCCAGAAGACCGCGCCGGGGCCACCCAGGAAGATGGCCGTCGCCACCCCGGCGATATTACCGGTCCCGATGGTCGCCGACAGCGAGGTCATCAGCGCGTTGAAGGGCGACACCTCGCCCTCCTTCTCATCGCCTGCGGCCGTGGTGCGACCGCCCCACAACAGCTTGAAGCCCATCCCCAGCTTGCGAATGGGCAACAACTTGAGTCCCAATTGCAGGTAGAGGCCGACGCCCAGCAGCAGCACCAGCATCAGAGGGCCCCAGACGACGCCTTCTATTGCCGTCAATATATTGGTCAAGGTTTCCACGTTTCGTCTCCCTAGGATTTCTTGTTATGCACCAGCGTGCATGGCTTTCATGGGCAGCCTGGACCGCGATGATACGAACAGGCGTACCATAGCGAATCCTTCCGTTGGTGCTCCAGTCTCCTATTGGAAAATCTCGGGATTTCTCCCCCATGCAGAACAAAGTATAGTCGCTGGCCCGACACGGCCCGGGCTCGGCCCTGCCCCGCACGAAGCATGAAACGTGTTTCCTATAAGAAACTTTCCAACACTGTAGCGGCAGCTTGCAGATTGAACAAGTTCGTCGCATCCGCACCGATACCCCAAGTTGGTCTGGCCCGCCGCCCCGGACCAGCGAACGCGCATGGCCATGTCGCTCGGGCAGCCCCGGCACCGCCGGACAGGATGCCGTAGATGACGAGAGAATGCCGACGTTCATGGGCATTTGCCCGAGGGTTTTCTAAGATGGGGATGGGCGTCCCCCACGCACAGCAGAGATCAGCGCCTTCGGGGCTCGCCAAACGACTTCGATGGCGTTAGGATTCCATCCAATTCAGAAAACCTTTTTCGTATAGGAAAACATCATGAGCTCTATTCCCCCCAATCTGCGCTATGCCGAGAGCCACGAGTGGATTCAGGACAATGGTGACGGGACGGTGACCATCGGCATCACCGACCACGCCCAGCAGTCCCTGGGCGACGTGGTGTTTGTCGAATTGCCCGAAGTCGGTGCGTCACTCGCCAAGGGCGACGAGTTCGGCGTCGTCGAGTCGGTCAAGGCCGCTTCCGATCTGTATGCACCGGTATCCGGGGAGGTGGTCGAAGTCAACGAGGCCCTGGAAGACGCTCCCGAGTCCATCAACGAATCTCCTTACGAGGATGCCTGGATCATGAAAGTCCGCCTCGAGGAGGACACCGACCTGGACGACCTGCTCGACGCCGACGCCTACAAGGCCATCACCGACGCCGAGGAATGATCCTGCCCGGCCCGGCCGATTGCGGCCGGGCCTCGTCCGACGAGTCGATGAGTGCAGGCACGTTTCGGACATTCGGCCCTTCACTTGTCTCCGGCACCCGAGTGCGAGTGCCAACCACCTCACCAATAGGTATGTCATGGCTTTCGACAATCGCCGCCTGGCCGAGCTGGCCAACCACGATGCCTTCCTCCAGCGCCACAATGGCCCCAATGCCGAGGATGTGGCCGCCATGCTGGAAACCCTGGACATCGACAGCATGGGCAGTCTCATCGATCGCACCGTCCCGGCGGGCATTCGCCTCGGACGCGAACTGGAGCTGGATCCACCACGCAGCGAAGCCGAAGCCCTGGACTACCTCTATCGACTGGCACGCCAGAACCGCGTGGCCAAGAGCTATATCGGACAAGGCTATTACGACACCCTGCTGCCGGCGGTGATCCAACGCAACGTGCTCGAGAACCCCGGCTGGTACACCGCCTACACCCCTTATCAGCCGGAGATATCCCAGGGCCGCCTGGAAGGCCTGCTGAATTTCCAGCAGATGGTTATGGACCTCACCGGTATGAGCCTGGCCAACGCCTCGCTGCTCGACGAGGCCACCGCCGCCGCCGAGGCCATGGCCCTCTGCCGACGCGCCAACAAGAAGGCCAAGACCAACGCCTTCTTCGTCGCCGAGGATGTCTTCCCACAGACGCTGGATGTCGTCCGTACACGGGCGCACTACTTCGACTTCGAATTGATCGTCGCCCCCGCCGAGCAACTGGCCGAGCACGATGTCTTCGGCGCCTTGCTGCAGTATCCCGGCGACAGCGGCCAGGTCCGCGACCTCGCCCCCCTGCTGGCCAGCGCCCGGGAAAAGGGCATCATGACCTGCGTGGCCGCCGATATCATGTCGCTGGTGCTGCTCAAGGAGCCGGGCGCACTGGGGGCCGACATGGTGGTCGGCTCCGCCCAGCGCTTCGGCGTGCCCATGGGCTTCGGCGGTCCCCATGCCGCCTTCTTCGCCACCTCTGACAAGCTCAAGCGCTCAATCCCCGGCCGCATCATTGGCGTTTCCAGGGACGAGCGCGGGCACACCGCCCTGCGCATGGCCATGCAGACCCGCGAGCAGCACATCCGCCGTGAGAAGGCCACCTCCAACATCTGCACCGCCCAGGCACTGCTGGCCAACATCGCCGGCTTCTATGCCGTCTATCACGGTGCCGAGGGGCTACGTACCATCGCCGGCCGAATCCACCGTCTGACCACTATTCTGGCCGAGGGACTGCGCCGCGCAGGCGTCAGCCTGGTCAATGACAGTTGGTTCGACACCCTGCGCCTGAGCGGCGTGGATGCCGGCAAGATTCACGGCCGTGCCATGGCCCACGACGTCAACCTGCGCTATTTCGCGAACGGCGACGTCGGCCTGAGCCTCGACCAGACCACCACTGCCCATGACGTGGCACTGCTCTTCGATGTGCTGCTCGGCGAGGAACACGACCTGTCCGTGGCGGTCCTGGACGCCGAGATCGTCGCCGCAGGCACCAGCGGCATTCCCAAGGCTTGCCAGCGCGAGTCCGACTTCCTCTCGCACCCGACCTTCCAGCGCTATCACAGTGAAACCGAGATGCTGCGCTACCTCAAGCGCCTGGAAAACAAGGACCTGTCGCTGGCACATGCCATGATTCCGCTGGGCTCGTGCACCATGAAGCTCAATGCCACCGCCGAGATGATGCCCATCACCTGGCCCGAACTGGCGCGCATTCATCCTTTCGCCCCCAAGGAGCAAGTCGCCGGCTACACGCAGATCATCGACGAGTTGGCGGCCTTCCTGGTGGAGATCACCGGCTACGATCACATCGCCATGCAGCCCAACTCCGGCGCCCAGGGCGAGTATGCCGGCCTGGTGGCCATCCGCCGCTATCAGTCGGCTCAGGGCGAGGGGCATCGAGATGTCTGCCTGATCCCCAGTTCGGCCCACGGCACCAATCCGGCCTCGGCGGCCATGGCCCACATGAAGGTCGTGGTGGTCGAGTGCGATGCGAACGGCAATATCGATCTGGCCGACCTGCGCGCCAAGGCCGAACAGCACCGCGACAAGCTGTCGGCGATCATGCTCACCTACCCTTCCACCCACGGGGTCTTCGAGGAGGGAGTGCGCGAAGCCTGCGACATCGTTCATGAGCATGGCGGCCAGGTTTACATCGATGGTGCCAACATGAATGCCCAGGTGGGCCTGGCGCGTCCCGGCGACTTCGGCGGCGACGTTTCCCACCTCAACCTGCACAAGACCTTCTGCATTCCGCACGGCGGCGGCGGCCCAGGCATGGGACCGATCGGCGTCAAGGCTCACCTGGCACCCCACGTGCCGAATCACAGCGTGCGCGCCCTGGAAGGCGTCGAGGCCGACTCCGGTGCAGTGGCAGCGGCGCCCTTCGGCAGCGCCTCGATCCTGCCGATCTCCTGGGCCTACATCAAGATGATGGGCGCGCGGGGGCTGCGCGAGGCCACCGAGTTGGCCATCCTCGGCGCCAACTACATCGCCCATCGACTGGGCGAGCATTATCCGGTGCTCTACAAGGGTGCCAACAGCACCGTGGCCCACGAATGCATCATCGATATCCGTCCGCTCAAGGCCGACTCGGGCATCAGTGAGGAGGACATCGCCAAGCGACTGATGGACTACGGCTTCCATGCGCCGACCATGTCATTCCCGGTACCCGGCACCCTGATGATCGAGCCGACCGAGTCGGAATCCCGCTATGAGCTGGATCGCTTCTGCGATGCCATGATCAGCATTCGCGAAGAAATCGCCCGGGTCGAGTCCGGCGAATGGCCGGCGGACAACAACCCGCTGGTCAGAGCGCCGCATACCATGGCCGACCTGATGGACGACGCCTGGGAGCGCCCCTATTCCCGTGAAATCGGCGCCTTTCCTTCCCAGGCCGCCAAGGCGGCCAAGTACTGGCCAGCCGTCAACCGGGTCGACAATGTCCAAGGCGACCGCCAGTTGATCTGTTCCTGCCCGAGCATCGACGCCTATCGGGATTAAGAATCCCCCCGAAACGACGACGCCCTGCTCAATAGCGGGGCGTCGTCGTTTCGCCTTCAGATCCGCACGTTCAGGCCGCGCCTCCGCCATTCTCGATGGCACCAGCGCGCTCTATTGACGGTTCGCCATGCCCGTAACGCTCATGCCGCCGGTGCTCGCGAAAGGCATCCAGCAACCGCGTGTAACGCCGCGGCATTCGGCTCCCCCGCCGGGTCACCAGATACAGCGTCTCGTGTACCGGCTGCGGCAACGACAGTTCCTTGACCTGACGCTGCCAGGGTGAGGTCTCGAGGACCAACCGCGACACCACTGTAAACCCCAGGCCACGCGCCACGGCATCCAGCACCATGGACACCTCGTTGGTGAAACCCTGGCGCGGAAAGTGGCTCATGGAACGAAATTCTTGCGGAAAATTGCAGCGCAGCAAGATATCGGCGTGGTTGACACCATCCGAATAGCTGATGAAACCGATCCCCATCAGGTCTGCCAGGCCAGTGCCAGCAAAGTCTGCCGGCACCACCAGGCACAGCGGCTCCTGATGCCAGACCTCGCAGTCCACTTCGGGATGCCGCACCGCCTCGGTGACAATGCCCAGGTCGTGACGCCCGGCGAGCACGTCGCTGACGATCTCGTGGTTGAAGGCGAAACTGTAGCTGACCGTCAACCCCGTATGCATCTGCTGCTGGCCGAGGATGAAGGGATAGAGCATCAGACCGACACTGCCGGGCGAGGCCAGCCGGCACTCGCCGCTGTCGAGACTCTCGTCATCCAGGGAATGGCGGAACTGCTCGTGCTCGGCAAACAACTTGAGGGCATAGTCATAGGCACGCCGACCGGCCTCGGTGAGCGCGAAACGCCGCCCCTGGCGCTCGAGCAGGGAGCGCCCCAGGTATTGCTCGAGCTTGCGTACATGCTGGCTGACCCCGGGCTGGGTCATTTCCAGGCGGCGCGCCGTTCGCGTGAAACTGCCCGTCTCGACCAAGGTGATGAAGGTGCGGAAATATTGGGCGTTGAACATGGCGCGTCATCACTGTACAGAGAACCGGCAACGCCATTCTATCAGTTGGCGGACACAACCGCAGCGCTGCGCGTCCCCTGCGGCCGTGGTAGCATCAATGACATGCAATTTGGCTTCGCCACGACCGGCGGGGCCAGGGAGATGCCCCGGCAGACTCCCGTTCCCATCTCCGCGACACGGACGCTCCGAATGGCCGATACCATCTCCAGCACCATCTCGCCGGAAGGCAGCCTGGAAATTCTCTCCCAGCAGGAAGTCAATCGCCTGCACGACACCTCGCGCACCGGCCTTCATGAACTGTTGCGCAGTTGCGCGCTGGCCGTCCTCAACTCGGGGAATCCCACCGACGACGGCCTGGCATTGATGGAAACCTATCCGGATTTCGACATTGAAGTCATCCAGCAGGACCGCGGCGTACGCCTGAAACTGACCAATGCCCCCGCCGAGGCCTTCGTCGATGGCCGCATGATTCGCGGCATTCGCGAGCACCTTTCTTCGGTGTTGCGCGATATCGTCTATGTCTACAACGAGATCCAGACACGCCGGCGCTTCGACCTGGACAGCGCCGACGGCACCACCAACGCCGTCTTCCACATTCTGCGCAAGGCCGGCACGCTCAAGCCCAGCCACGATCCGAGCATCGTGGTGTGCTGGGGCGGCCACTCGATCTCGCGTGAAGAGTACGACTACACCAAGCACGTGGGCTACCACCTGGGGCTGCGTGAACTCGACATCTGTACCGGCTGCGGCCCGGGTGCCATGAAGGGGCCGATGAAGGGAGCCAACGTCGCCCACGCCAAGCAGCGTTACCGCGAGGGCCGCTATCTCGGCGTTTCCGAGCCCGGCATCATCGCTGCCGAAGCCCCCAATCCCATCGTCAACGAACTAGTGGTGATGCCCGACATCGAGAAGCGCCTGGAGGCCTTCGTCCGCCTTGGTCACGGCATCATCGTCTTCCCTGGCGGGGTCGGCACCGCCGAGGAGATCCTCTATCTGCTCGGCATCCTGCTGCACCCGGACAATGACGACATGGAGCTGCCGGTCATCCTCACCGGTCCCGCCGACTCCGCCGATTACTTCAAGCGCATCGACGAATTCCTGGTCTATACCCTCGGCGAGTCGGTACGGCAGCTCTACCGCATCATCATCGACGATCCGGTCGAAGTCGCCCGAGTCATGCGCAAGGGTATCGACAATGTCAGCGAATACCGGCGGGCGCGGCAGGACGCCTTCTATTTCAACTGGCGACTCACCGTGGCCCGGGATTTTCAGGAGCCCTTCGACCCGACTCACGAAACCATGGCGTCTCTGGCCCTGCACCGACACCAGCCGGTGCATGAACTGGCGGCCAATCTGCGGCGGGCCTTTTCCGGCATCGTCGCCGGCAACGTCAAGGAGCGAGGCATCCGTCTCATCGAGGCCAACGGTCCCTTCCGGCTCAATGCGGAACCCGAGTTGATGGCCCGCCTGGACGATTTGCTGACATCCTTCGTCGCCCAGGGCCGCATGAAGCTCACCGGCGAATACGAGCCGTGCTATACGTTGAATTAAGAGGGAAGAGGGAAGAGGGAAGAGGGAAGAAAGACAAGCTGGCTCCAGGGTCTGGGGCGTCAAGGGCTTTCTTCCCTCTTCAGGCGCGTAGCGCCGCTCTTCACTCTTCTTGTCTTGCGGCGTCAGTCGCGGTTCTCGTTGTCGAGAGGCTTCCACCACACCCCCAAAGCGTGCAACAGCAGCCCCAGGGTCGCGCCATGCGACACTAGCAGCGGCCAGCCACTCCAGGCACCGAACAGTGCATGCCAGATCCCCATGGCCAGCAGCCCGATCGCCATGCAGGCGATGAGACGCCGCATCAAGGTCGGCAGCACGGCACGCAACTCAGCGGGTAACAACCACCACTGGAAAACGGTGAGCGATGCCACGGCCACGCCACCGATCGCCAGCAGGGCCAGATGGGTATCATGGCCACCGACCAGGTAGCGTGGCACGCTGGCCACCATCAGGATCAATAGCCCGAGCAGCAGGCTGCAACGCTCCGGCGAGGCGGACACGCTCAGGCCACCTTGAGCTGCTGGGATTCGATCCAGTCGTCGACCCAGGGCAAGGCCGCGTCATCGGCCATGAAGGTTTCCATGGCGTCCACTTCGAGACGCTCGCCAAGGCGCTCGGCCCCCTGCCCCTGCAGTACCTCGTCGAGGCTGCGACCGGCGCCACAGAAGGAGTCCACGTAAGAGCTGTCGCCCATGGCGATCAGACCGTACTTCAGGCCGACAAGGCCTGGGCTTTTCGCCTCCAGCTCGCGCACGAAGGCAACGAGATTGCCTGGGTAGTCGCCACTGCCTGTGGTCGAGGTGCAGAAAAGTGCCAGATCGGTCGGCGAGCCGATCAGGTCATCCAGCGTCGGTTGGTCGAAGATCGACACCTCGTAGCCGGCCTGTTCGAAAAGTGGTGCAACCTGTTCGGCCACATCAAGGGCACCGCCATATACGGTTCCAACAAAGATCTTGAGCATGGGCATGTCGAGGATATTGCCTGAAAAATTCAGCCGGATACTAACATGGCCGCCCGGATGCCGCACACTGCCGGGTAGCCCTGAGCGACTGGGAATCGCCTAAACTCGCAAGGACTACTGACTCAGCGGAGGAGACATGCAAGACGCCATCGATACCTGGATCACCCCCGTCATGATCGGCGGTTTGATGCTGTTCATGGGCTTTATCATCTGGGACTTGGCCCGCAAGTCCGGGGCGGGACGCTTCGGCACCATCATGCTATTCGTAGTGCTTGGCGCCGGCATGCTGGCTTACCTGATCAAGGTCGTGGTCGGCTGGTCACTGGAGCACGGCGTACTGTGATGCTTCAATGCAATGACGCCGCCACTTCCCGGGGAAATGGCGGCATCATCTCTTGGCTCGATGCGGCGTAGCGGTGATTAGTTCTCGTCGCCGGTATACGCCTCGACCTGCGACTTGAGCTTCTGGCCAGGGCGGAAGGTCACGACCCGACGAGCGGAAATTGGAATTTCCTCCCCGGTCTTGGGGTTGCGTCCCGGTCGCTCGCGCTTGTCACGGAGATCGAAATTGCCGAATCCAGACAGCTTGACCTGCTCGTTCTCGCGCAGGCAGCCTCGTATCTCCTCGAAGAAGGACTCCACCATGGACTTGGCCTCGCGCTTGGAGAGGCCAAGCTCGGCGTGCAGGTGTTCGGCCAGTTCGGCCTTGGTCAACGCCCCCATGTCGCTTTCCTCACGCTGTGGTGGTCGAGCCAGCCCTTGCTCCAGGTGTCGCTCCGAGGCCTTCATGCGCGTAACTCGGCCCCCAGGTGCAGACGCGATTCCTCGACGATGGCATCGACCAACTGATTGATTTCATCGTCATTTAGCGTGCGCGAAGGATGCTGCCAGGTCAAGCCCAATGCCACGCTCTTCCGCCCTTCCGGCACGCCCTTGCCCTGATAGACATCAAACAGGTGCGCCTCGACCAGCCATTCACCGGCCTGGGCTCGCAGAGTATCCAGCAGGGCCTGCACCGGTTGTTCCGCGTCGACCAAAAAGGCCAGGTCACGCCGCACCTCAGGATAGCGGGACAACGGCTGAAACGCCGGTACGCGGCCATGAGTCAAGGCATCCAGGCGAACCTCGAAGAGCACGGCATCGGTCTTGAGACCGAGCTGGGCACGTACCGCCGGATGCAGGGTGCCGATCCAGCCGGCTTCCTGACCACGATACATCACTCGCGCGCACTGTCCGGGATGCAAGGCAGGGTGTACACCGGGCTCAAAGCGCCAGGCCTCGCCCTCGCCGCCCATCTCGATCAGGCTCTCGAGATCGCCCTTGAGATCGAAGAAGTCGACCTTTTCCTTGCCGCCGCTCCAGCCCTCAGGCTCGCGACTGCCACAAACCAGTGCGCCGAGCATCGGCACCTGGTCGAGATCGTCGAGTTCGCCGCGGAACACCAATCCCGTCTCGAATAGCCGAACGCGATTCTGCTGACGATTGAGGTTGTGCTCGAGCGCCCGCACCAAGCCGGGAAAGAGGCTGGCACGCATCACCGACAGATCGCTGGAAATGGGATTGGCCAGCACCGGCGACACAGCTTCGGGCAACAGCGTCTCCTGCAGGTCGGGTGCCACGAAGCTGTAGGTTACCGCCTCGAAGTAGCCCCGCGAGACCATCCGATGCCGCAGAGAGGCAAGTGGCGTACGCGCTTCGTTATCCGGACGCGGCCCGAGGAGAGCCCGAGGATGACGCGCCGGCAGTTGGTTGTAGCCATGGATGCGCGCCACTTCCTCAATCAGGTCTTCCTCGATGGCGATATCGAACCGCCAGCTCGGCACCTTGGCCCGCCAGCCCTCATCGACGCGCTCGACGCTCATGCCCAGGCGCTCGAGAATCTCGCCAACCTCGTCGTCAGGCAGCACCTTGTCCAGGGCCTGATCGAGCCGCGCGCGCCGCAGCACCACCTCACGGTCGTCGGGCAACTGCGATTCGTCGGCCGCTTCGATCAGCGGACCGGCTTCGCCGCCGGTGATCTCCAGCAACAAGGTGGTGGCACGCTCGGCGGCCTCCCGGGCGAGCCGAGGGTCGACGCCACGCTCGAAGCGGTGCGACGCATCGGTGTGCAGGCCGTAGGCGCGAGCCTGGCCGGCCACTGCCAGCGGCGAGAAGTGCGCTGCTTCGAGGAAGATATCCCGGGTGTCGACGCTCACCCCCGAGTGCTCTCCCCCCATGACACCGCCGATGGCCAAGGGGCCGCGCTCGTCGGCGATGATCAGGGTGTCGTCGTTCAGCGTGATGGTCTGGCCATCGAGCAGTACCAGCTGTTCGCCCTGGCGGGCCCGACGCACCACCACGGCACCGTCGAGGTTGGCCCGATCGAAGGCGTGCAGGGGTTGGCCGAGCTCGAGCATCACGTAGTTGGTGATATCGACCACCGGATCGATGGAGCGGATGCCACTGCGGCGCAGGCGTTCGACCATCCACAGCGGCGTCTCGGCCGTCACGTCGACGCCCTTGATCACCCGCCCCAGGTAGCGCGGACAGCCTTCGGTGTCCTCGACCCGCACCGGGAAGGTTTCCTCGTGCACGGATGCCACCGGGGCAACATTCGGCCCCTCGACGGGCAGGCGATTGAGCACGCCGACCTCGCGTGCCATGCCCTTGACGCTCAGGCAGTCGCCCCGATTGGGCGTCAGGTCCACCTCGATGGTGCTGTCGTCGAGGGTCATGTAAGTACGGAAGTCCTCGCCGACCGGAGCCGCTGACGGCAGCTCAAGAATACCGGCGGAGGTTTCCTCTTCCAGCCCCAACTCGGAGGCGGAGCAGATCATGCCGCGGGACTCGACGCCACGCAGCTTGGCCTTCTTGATCTTGAAGTCACCGGGCAGCACGGCGCCGACCCGGGCGAAGGCCACTTTCTGGCCCTCGGCGACATTAGGCGCACCGCAGACGACCTGCAGCCGCTCGACACCGTCGTCGACCTGACAGACGTTGAGCTTGTCGGCGTCGGGATGCGGCGCCCGCTCGACCACCTCGGCCACTACCACGCCATCGAAGGCTGCCGCCACGGGCTCGATGCCATCCACCTCGAGGCCGGCCATGGTGATCTGATCGGCCAGCGCCTGAGTCGCCAACGCCGGAGAGACCCATTCACGCAGCCACTGTTCGGAAAATTTCATGTCAGATCCTGTTTCCGCTGAGACCCCTTTCCACGACCGAGCTGGTTGCGTCGGCGCCAAGCCTGCGCGAGGGCGCTGTAAACCCGTCCTTGGGCGCTACTTTTGCCATTCATGGCAAAAGACCCTCGCTTCGCCTTGTCCCCGACGCCCATCCTCGCCGAATCATGGGGAAAGGAATGCTTATTCGGTGATCAATCAGGCAAACTGCTGCAGGAAGCGCAGATCATTGTCGAAGAACAACCGCAGATCGTTGACGCCATAACGCAGCATGGCCAGCCGCTCGGCTCCCATGCCGAAGGCAAAGCCGGTATAGCGCTCGCTATCGATACCGGAGTGGCGGAACACTTCCGGATGCACCATGCCGCAGCCCATGACTTCCAGCCAGCCGCTGTGAGAGCAAACCCGGCACCCTGCCCCGTCACACATCACGCACTGGATATCGACCTCAGCCGAAGGCTCGGTGAAGGGGAAATAGGAGGGACGAAAGCGCACAGCCAGATCGTCCCGTTCGAAGAAGGCATGCAGGAAGTCCTGAATGGTGCCCTTCAGGTCGGAGAATCGCACGTCCTCGTCGACCAGCAGACCTTCCACCTGATGAAACATCGGCGTATGCGTCAGGTCGGAATCGCTGCGGTAGACACGCCCCGGGCAGACGATGCGGATCGGCGGCTCGGTGCTCTTCATGGTGCGCACCTGGACCGGCGAGGTGTGAGTACGCAGCAGTCGGGTGGCATCAAAGTAAAAGGTATCGGCCATGCCCCGCGCCGGATGATGAGCGGGAATATTGAGGGCCTCGAAGTTATGGTAGTCGTCTTCGATCTCGGGTCCGACCGCCACGTCGAAACCGACATGGGTGAACAACCCCTCGATACGTTCCAGGGTCCGGGTCACCGGATGCAGACCGCCACTGGGCTGGCCACGCCCCGGCAGTGTCACATCTAGCGTTTCGGCGGCCAGTCGCGCTTCGAGGGCGGCTTTCTCGAGTGTCTGCTTGCGCTCGTCGAGCTCGGCGGATAACGCCTGCTTGGCCTGGTTGATACGCTCCCCTGCGGCCGGGCGCTCTTCCGCCGGTAGCTGGCCCAGCCCCTTGAGCAGCGCGGTGATCTCGCCCTTCTTGCCGAGGTAGCGCACGCGCAGCTCATCCAGTACGGCCATGCTTTCGGCGGCCTGGATGGCATCGCGGGCCTCGGCGACCAGAGTGGGAAGGTGGTCCATCCGTTGATGCTCCGAATTCTTGGTCCGGTCATCGCCGACCGATACTCCGCCAGGCGGACTTCGTCGACGCGATCGGGTGTCGCATGCAAAAAAACAGGGGAAGAGCGGCCGCTCTTCCCCTGTGACGATCATCGGGGCGGCGCTTCGCGCTCTGCTGGCACCGCACCCTCTCGACCCCCGTTACTGGGCAGCCTTGGCCTTCTCGACGATAGCGGCAAATGCTGCCTTCTCGTTGACGGCCAGGTCGGCCAGCACCTTGCGGTCGATCTCGATCCCGGCCTTCTTCAGACCACCGACGAAGCGGCTGTAGGACAGGCCGTGCTGACGAGCACCGGCGTTGATGCGCTGGATCCACAGGGCACGGAACTGGCGCTTACGCTGGCGACGGTCACGATAGGCGTACTGACCGGCCTTGATGACGGCCTGCTTGGCTACGCGAAAGACGCGTGAACGGGCACCGTAGTAACCCTTGGCCTGCTTGAGAATCTTCTTGTGACGACGACGAGCGACGACACCACGCTTGACACGAGTCATGGCTTACTCCTGACGTTAAAAATGACAACCAAGGGTTACAGGTTCGGCAGCATACGCTGCACGAGCTGCTTGTCGGCGTCGTGGATCTGCTTCATACCACGCAGCTGACGCTTACGCTTGGTGGACTTCTTGGTCAGGATGTGGCTACGGAACGACTGCTTGTGCTTGAAGCCGTTGGCCGTCTTCTTGAAGCGCTTGGCAGCGCCGCTGTTGCTCTTGATTTTCGGCATGAGTTGAACTCCGCTCGAGGTTTTTGAGAAAACCCGGGGCCGATGGCGGGCATGACACCCGCCACCCGTTTGACTGGCCGCCGGATCACTTCTTCTTGGGGGCAATGATCATGATCATCTGACGGCCTTCCATCTTGGGGAAGGACTCGACAGTACCGATCTCTTCGAGATCGGCGGCGATGCGCTCCATCAGCTTGCGACCGATGTCCTGGTGGGCCATCTCGCGACCGCGGAAACGCAACGTGACCTTGCCCTTGTCGCCACCTTCGAGGAAACGCGTCAGGTTTTTCATCTTGACCTGATAGTCGCCCTCGTCGGTGCCAGGCCGGAACTTGACTTCCTTGACCTGGATCTGCTTCTGCTTCTTCTTTTGAGCCGCCTTCTGCTTCTTCTGCTCGAAGACGAACTTGCCGTAGTCCATGATCTTGCAGACGATCGGATCGGCATTGGAAATCTGCACGAGATCCATACCCGACGTTTCGGCACGTTCCAGCGCTTCGCGAGTGGGGACAACCCCCAACTGCTCGCCATCGCTATCAATCAGGCGCACCTGTTCGTCGGTAATTTTCTCGTTCATCGGGGGACGCTTTTCCTGCGGGCGTCCTCTTGGGTTGCTTCTCTTGATGGTTCCGTCTCCACTTTAGTCTTGGAAGATGTCGCTAGCGCCGCTCGCCCTGTATCCGGTCGATGAAGGCATCCACCGTCATGGTGCCGAGATCCTCGCCACTGCGCGAGCGCACGGCCACCGAGTCGGCTTCGACTTCCTTATCTCCCACCACCAGGAGATAGGGGACCTTCTGCAACGTATGCTCGCGGATTTTAAAGCCGATCTTCTCATTCCTCAAGTCCGCCTTGACTCGCAAGCCTTTTTTCTGCAAGTGCTGTTCGAGGGAAATGGCATAATCGCGCTGCGCATCGGTGATCGTCAACACCACAACCTGTTGCGGCGCCAGCCACAGTGGCATCGCTCCAGCATAGTGCTCAATAAGGATGCCGATAAAGCGCTCCATCGAGCCTACGATGGCTCGGTGCAGCATCACCGGCGAGCGTCGCTCCCCATCCTCGGCCACGTATTGGGCACCGAGACGCTCCGGCATCATGAAATCGACCTGCATGGTGCCTACCTGCCACTCGCGCCCCAGGCAGTCTTTCATGTGGTATTCGATCTTGGGGCCATAGAAGGCGCCCTCACCCGGCAGCTCTTGCCAGTCGACGTCACACGCCCGGAGAGCGCCGCGCAGCGCTTCTTCGGCACGGTCCCAGACCGCGTCATCGCCAAGACGCTTTTCAGGGCGCAGGGCGATCTTCACGGCGATGTCCTCGAAGCCAAAGTCACGGTAGACCTGCAAGGCCTGGCGATGAAAACTGGTGACTTCGGGCTCGACCTGCTCTTCGGTACAGAAGACATGGCCATCGTCCTGGGTGAAGGCCCGCACCCGCATGATGCCATGCAGAGCGCCGGAAGGCTCGTTGCGATGGCAGCCGCCAAACTCGCCATAACGAACCGGCAATTCACGGTAGCTGCGCAGGCCGGAGTTGAAGACCTGCACGTGCCCCGGACAATTCATCGGCTTGAGCGCATATTCACGCTTCTCCGACTCGGTAAAGAACATGCCATCGGCATAGTTGTCCCAGTGGCCGGATTTCTTCCACAGCGACACATCCATCACCTGCGGGCAACGAATCTCCTGATAGCCACCGTCCTTGTACACCTGGCGCATGTACTGCTCGACCACCTGCCACAGCGTCCAGCCACGCGGGTGCCAGAACACCATGCCCGGCGCTTCTTCCTGCATGTGGAAGAAGTCGAGCTTGCGCGCCAACTTGCGATGGTCTCGTTTCTCGGCCTCCTCGAGACGCTTGATATAGGCCTTGAGCTGTTTCTTGTCACCCCAGGCCGTGCCGTAGATGCGCGTCAGCATGGGACGCTCAGCGTCACCACGCCAGTAGGCGCCGGCCAGCTTGGTCAACTTGAAGGCCTTGAGGTGGCGGGTATTGGGGACGTGAGGCCCCCGACACATATCGGTGTATTCCTGGTGGTGATAGAGACGAATCGTCTCCCCTTCCGGAATCTCGCGCACGATCTCCTGCTTGTAGGGCTCGTCGCGATGCAGGAAGGTCAACATGGCACGGTCGCGGTCGACATATTCGCGCACGACATCGTAATCGGTCTCGATCAGCGCCTTCATTCGCGCCTCGATGGCCTCGAGATCCTCAGGCGTGATCGAACGGCCAAAGTCGATATCGTAATAGAACCCGTCCTCGATCACCGGGCCAATGGCCATCTTGGCATCCGGATACAATTGCTTGACCGCATGGCCAATCAGGTGGGCACAGGAGTGACGAATGATATCCAGCCCCTCGGGGTCACGAGCGGTGATGATCGCCACCTTGGCGTCATGGTCGATGATATCCGCTGCGTCCACCAGCTCGCCATCGATGCGGCCGGCCACACAGGCCTTGGCCAGCCCGGCACCAATGCTCTCGGCCAGTTGCATGATGGAAAGGGGTTCGTCGAAGGATCTCTGACTGCCGTCCGGCAGGGTCACGATGGGCATGATGAAGCGATTCCTTGTGCACAGTGGTGATCCATACCAAGGATCACATGTCGCGAGAAGATGGGTTGCCTTGAGCGACATTAGCCTACCAGACGCCCTACCGACAGCGCCATGGGCAGGCCGAACCACCAAAGAAAAAGGCGCCCTAAGGCGCCTTTCCGACTCTATGCGGCGCCCCGACTCAAAGCCGGGGCGCGCAGGGTCGACTACTCAGGAGAGGATCACTCCCACTCGCCAAGCTCGACACGACGGTTCTCGGCACGACCCGCCTTGGTGTCGTTGCTGGCCACCGGCTGCTCTTCACCATAACCGATGGTAGTCATGCGATTGGCGGCGATGCCCTGGCCAGCCAGGAAGCTTGCCACGGAATCGGCACGACGCTGAGACAGGTCCTTGTTGTACTGGGCAGCACCGACGGAGTCGGTGTGGCCTTCGATACGCACACGGACATTCTCGTTGGCGCGCAGCTTGGAAGCCACGTCAGTCAGCACGGACTCGGCGCCCATGGTCAGCTTGGCAGAGTCGAACTCGAAGTTGACGTCCTGCAGCACCAGGTCCTCGACGCAGCCCAGAGCATTGACTTCGGCACCAGCCGGGGTACCCGGGCACTGGTCCTGGTAGTCCGGCACGCCGTCACCATCGGAATCCAGCGGGCAGCCGACGGCGTCAACGGCGACACCGGCCGGGGTACCCGGGCACTGGTCCTTGTCGTCCGGCACGCCATCGCCATCGCTGTCACCGACAGGGGCCGGGCCCTTGTTCGGCTCGGCGCACAGCAGCGCAGCCGTTGCGGCACCGATGGTACCGCCGACATAAGCACCGGTATCCTCGTCGTCGCTATCGGTAGCGCCATAGCCGATACCGGCACCGATCAGGCCACCCGCGACGCTGCACACTGCGGGATGCTTGTACCAGGCACGATCGGACGCAGAGCTGTCGCCCATGCCGGAGGATTGAGACGCCGAACTGGCGCAGCCGGAAAGACCGACCACCAGCGCGGAACCGAGCAACAAGCCAGTCGTTGATTTTTTCATGTAAGACTCCTTCTTGACACAAATCTAGCGGGGCCAGCATAGGGCTTAGCCATCCAGCGAGTCCGATGGTATGGCCAACCGGAGACGGATCTTGTCCGCCCACACCGACCAAGAAAGCACGAAATCGCGATCTCGGCCAATCAACGGCGCGTGATGACCGGGACTCCATCCACTTATCAGTCATCTACGTCGCGATTAGCAGCTTGCCGGAGACTGAGTCACCTTTCAATCGAAAAACGCATGGGAAAGTGTAATACATTGTTTTGTTTAGGTCATTCAAATCAATGCAAAGAATCCGGCCAGCCGCGTCGAAACACCAGGGCGGACGAGGCTGCTTTAATGACCTCATCACGCCACTCGTCCTCCACGTTAATGCGTTCGCGATCTTCCTGAAACCGCGCCTTGGGGGTCAGAGCCTGCCGCGCCGAATGCGTGTGCAAATGGCGAGTACGCTCATGAACCTCGGCAAATGCGCGGAATTCCGGCCGCGAAACCAGTGTTGGATCGAGGATGTCCAGCAACGCTCTGCAGCGCCAGGCGCCTTCGGTAATATCGACCTGCCCCTGCTGCAAGGCATTGGCCACCAGCTCGAGATTCTCCAGGCAGTTGTCGTGTGCCCGACGTAATTCTTCCTCGCGAAATGCTTGCCGACGACGGACTTCCCGCCATAGAACATAGGCGTAAGCGCCAAGGGCTGCCACGATGGCCAGGCCAAGGCCCATCAGGATCAAGGCGGTAGTGGTGGACATTAATCTCGTTTCCTGTCGGCGTATAACTTGGGGCGGGCGGTATTCTATACCGGCCGGGGTAGTCGGCCCAAGTCATCGAGCTCTCCTATCGAGACGCGAGACAAGTCTTCGCATTCGCTGCACAGCGGCGAGCGCTCGGCTAGAATCCCCTTCCGAACGTCGCATCATCAGACGTCTGTCACGATGACCAAGGAGAGATCATGTCCTCGAGCTCCGCTTCTGCGCCTCCTTCCCTCGCTTCACGTATCGGCCTGTGGCTCGGCCCACTCTGGCTGATCTTGACGTGGCTGTTACCCGCCCCGGCCGGCATGACGGACCCCGCCTGGGCCTGTGTCGGACTGGCGCTGCTGATGGCCACTTGGTGGTCGACCGAAGCCATTCCCATTCCTGCCACCTCCCTGTTACCGCTAGTGCTGGTGCCGGCACTCGGCATCGAAGGCATGAGCGACACGGCGGTGAGCTACGCCAACCCCATCATCTATCTCTTCCTGGGGGGCTTTCTGCTGGGCATCGCCATGCAGCGCTGGGACCTGCACCGGCGCATCGCCCTGCATGTTCTGAAGGTCGTGGGACAGCGTCCGCGGCGACAGATCGGCGGTTTCATGATCGCCACCGGCTTTCTCAGCATGTGGGTGTCGAATACCGCCACCGCCATCATGATGCTCCCCATCGGCATGTCGGTGGTCAGCCTGCTCGACGACAGCGATCCCGAGGAATTGCGTCGCTATGCAACCGCTCTGCTGCTGGCCATCGCCTACTCCGCTAGCATCGGCGGCGTTGCCACCTTGATCGGCACGCCTCCCAATGCCTTGCTGGCCGGTTACCTGGCCGACAGTCGCGGCATCGATCTGGGCTTCGCGCAATGGATGCTGGTGGGATTGCCGATCAGTCTCGCCATGATGGTCTGCGCATGGTGGTGGCTGACGCGCCGCGGCTTCGCCCTCGAGACCAGTCAGGATGGCGCCGCCATGGTCGATCGCGAACTGGCGAAGCTCGGCGCCATGTCATCTGCCGAGCGCCGGGTTGGCTTGATTTTCCTGTTGGCCGCCCTGGCCTGGATCGTCCGTCCGCTGCTCAATCAGCATGGGCTCGACTGGCTATCGGATACCGGCATCGCCATCGCTGCCGGCATCCTTTTGTTCCTGCTCCCTTCCGGCAATGAACAAGGCCGCCGCCTGATGCACTGGGAAGATGCCCAGGGCCTGCCATGGGGCATTCTGCTGCTGTTCGGTGGCGGTCTGGCGCTGGCCGGCGCCATCAGCCGCTCGGGGCTCGCCGAATGGATCGCCGAGCGCCTCGGTGTCTTTGGCGTTTTCCCGATACTGGCACTTATCGGCGTCGTGGTTCTGGTGATCATTTTTCTTACTGAGGTGACTTCCAACACCGCCACCGCCGCCGCCTTCCTGCCACTGCTCGGCGCCCTGGCGCTGTCGCTGGATATCTCGCCATTGCTGATCACCGTGCCGGCCGCCATCGCCGCGAGCTGCGCCTTCATGATGCCGGTCGCCACACCTCCCAATGCCATCGTGTTTGCTACCGGGCACATGAAGATCCAGTCGATGATTCGCGCTGGCTTCGTTCTCAACCTGGCCGGCACGGTGCTGGTCACCCTGCTGGCCTATCCGCTGCTGAAGCTGTTCTGGTGATCCCGGCGGCGGTGGATGCCCTCCACCGCCGCCTTTCATAGCCACCAAAGCGTGGCGTAGCTGTCCACCAGCAAAACGACGAAAACACCAAGAATATAGCGAATGGAAAACCAGAAGGCCGCGAGCGGCGCCTTCGGATCCCGCCCCCGCCAGACCTTCCCGTTCCACCACATGAAGCGCACGTTCAGCGCCGTCACGCCCGCCAGGTAAAGCCAGCCGCTCATGCCGATGACAAAGGGCAATAGCGTCACCGCGACCGTCAACCAGCCATAGAGCCATACCTGCAGCCGCGTGAAGGCCTCGCCGTGGGTCACCGGCAGCATCGGGACCCCGGCCCGCTCGTATTCCTCGCGCTTGTGGATGGCCAGGGCCCAGAAATGCGGCGGCGTCCAGGCGAAGACGATCAACACCAGCAGCAGCGGCTCGGGCCCGAGCTGGTCACTCACCGACGTCCAGCCCAGCAGTGGCGGAGCGGCGCCGGCCACGCCACCAATCACGATGTTCTGAGGCGTGGCGCGCTTGAGAAAGGCGGTATAGATCAGGGCATAGCCGATCAATGAGCCGAAGGTGAGCCAGGCCGTCAAGGCGTTTACGCCACTGTACAACACCCCGATCCCCACCACCGACAACAGGCTTGCCCAGCCCAGGGCCAGCGGTATCGACAACCGCCTCGTCGCCAAGGGGCGAGACGCCGTGCGCAGCATCATCGCATCCAGGCGACGGTCCACGACATGATTGAACGCCGCTGCACCGCTGGCGGCGAGTCCGATACCCACCAACCCCAGCACCATCTTGTCCAGCGGTGGCACCGGTCGGGCCAGCAGCATGCCCACCAGGCTGCAGACCAGCATCACCAACACCACACGCGGCTTGCCGAGGGTCGCGAGATCGCGCCATAGCGGCATGGGCGCTTCCTGGGGCATCGACCGGGCGTCATGCATGCATCAGCTCCCTTGCCATCACCGATGGCGATGAACGAGGCACGGCCTGCCCCCATCGCCAGTGCCAGACCGCCAGTAGCGTCGCTACCACCAGCACGGCCGCACCCGCCGTATGCAACAAGGCCAGCCAGAGCGGCAACCAGAACAGAACATTGGCGGCGCCCAGGGCCGCCTGCAGCAGACAAGCACCGCCCATCGCCCCGAGCCAGACCGACATTCCACGATCACGACGGTGACGCAGGCCGAGCCCCAGCAGGCACAGGAACAGCGCCACCCCACCCAAGCGATGTCCGACCTGGATCGCGCTGCGCGCCTCGCCATGCAGTTGTCCATGCAGGTAGTTGGGCCCCACCGTCTGGGTCAGGTGGAAGCCTTCCCCCCAATCCATGCTCGGCCACCACTGGGCATTGCAGGTGGGAAAGCCTTGGCAGGCGAGGCCAGCATAATTGCTCGAGGTCCAGCCACCCAGCCCCAATTGCAGCACCAACAGGCCCAGCGCCAGCCCCCATAACGGGGTCAAACGGCGCGGCCGCTGTCGCGGCATTCCTGGCATCGCCAGGCGTCGACAGCGCAGATACAGCCACAGGAAGCTTCCCATCACCGCCATGCCGCCCAGCAGGTGCAGGGTCACCACCTGGGGCCACAAGCGCAGCGTCACGGTGAACGCTCCGAAGGCACCCTGGACGAGGATCAACATCAGCAGCCCCAGCGAGAGTCGCCATGGATACCCTTCATGATGCCTCAAGCGTCGGCCCAGCATCACCACGGCGATGGCCAGCAATCCCAGCGACGAAGCCAGGTAGCGATGCATCATTTCCATCCACGCCTTGGACACATCAAGCGGAACATCGGGGGAATGCGCCAGCGCGCGCCCCTGGTCCGGCACGACCCATTGCCCATAGCAGCCGGGCCAGTCCGGGCACCCCAGGCCAGCGTCCACCAACCGGGTCCAGGCGCCAGCCAGCACCACCAAGGCAGCAAGCAGCACTCCCAGCAGGCTCAGCCAACGTAGCCCGTTCAACCTGGCCCGGTATTGCCGATCTCGCATATGCATCCGCCAGCCCTCCCATCACTCGTCGTGCAGGCGCGCCAGAGGTGGCTCGGGATTCAGCTTCAGCAAGCGTTCGATGTCCTCCAATACATTCGACGCCTCGACACCCTCGCCGTAGCTCAGCACCGCCCGCCCTTCGGGGTCGATAATCCAGAGAGCGCCGGGTTCCCGCCAGTCCGGCGCAGCTTGCCATGTCACGACCGATTCCCCGGGCAGAGCCTTGCTCTCCGTCCCGCCGATACGCAGCCGACTGACCCGGTGGGCATCACGCCCCAGGGCACGATGCACCCGCCACCAGCGGTCTGCCGATGCGGAGCAATCGCTCGCACAGTCGAAGGCCATCAACCAATCGTCGGCGCCCTCCTTTGCCACCTGGCCCAGCGGCCAGTCGGCCAACTGGGGCAGGTCGGGATGCAAAGAGCCATGGGCGGTACGTTCGTCGGGTATACCCAATCGCCACTCGACCATGCCCCAGGCCATCGCCATGGGCAGACCGAACACGGCGAACAACGCCAGCAGTTTGAGCCGGGAGTGGGCGATACGGGCTTCGGTCATGAGCGAGTCTCCTTGTCATCGGGCGTGTCTCGACGTCGATCGCGGTTCAGCCGACGGGCACCGACAACCATCACTATCAGTGCCGTCAGCGCCAGCCCCCACCATTGAGCGGCATAACCAAGATGGCGCGACGGCGGCAACACATTGGGCTGCCACCAGGAGGTCAAGTGGCCCCCACCTTTCTCCTGATGCAGCCAACCGTCATGGGCAAAACCATCCAGGCCCTCCCAAGCGTCGAGCGCGATGCGCTGCAGACGCTTGCCTTCACGATTAGGCCCGAAGAGCGGTGCCGAATCCCCGGCTACCTGCCAGCGCCCCCCCACCGTGACTCGCCCCTCCGGCGTCGACACCCGTGGCGTGTCGCGACTCGGCCCGGTGGGCAGGAATCCCCGCTCCACCAGCCACAGGCGGCCGTCCTCGCCACGCAGCGGGGTCAAGGCTGCCACGCCGAGTCGGTCGGCATGAATACGGTTGTCGAGAAACAGGGTTTCCTCCACCAGGTACTCTCCCAACACGCTGATCCGTGCACCATTGGGCGGAGTGGACTCGGGAGCCACCAACTGTGGTGCTGCATCGTAACGCGCCAACAACTCGCGCTTGTCGGCGGCACGCTCCCACTGCCATAGTCCGAGTCCGAGCCCGAGAACCACCAGGCAGGCCCAGAATCCGAACCACAGCACCAGGCGACGGCTGGAGCGCCTCCCAGTGGAGACCCTCGTCATGGAGTCCGACATGCTTCTCAAGGTCCTGATTGCCCTCGTATTCGTTGCCATGGTCGCGAGCCTCGCCGCTGGTGCCGGCTTCTTGCTCAAGGATGGTGGCCGTTCGCGGCGCGTGCTCATTTCCCTCAAGCTGCGTGTCGGTCTGGCCGCTCTGCTGCTGGTCCTGCTTCTGTACGGCTTTTATGCCGGTGGCCTCGGTGGCTGAGGCCAATAGCCCCCGGACTCAGAAGACATAGACGAAGGTGAAAAGCCCAATCCACACCACGTCGACGAAGTGCCAGTACCAGGCCGCCGCCTCGAAGCCGAAATGATCGTCCTCGGAGAAATGCCCTTTCCAGACCCGTACCAGAATGGCGATCAGAATCAGGGTGCCAACAATCACATGGGCGCCATGAAAGCCCGTCAGCAGGAAGAAGGTCGCGCCGTAGATGCCCGCCTGCAGGGTGATGCCGTAATGGACATAGGCCTCCCGATACTCGATGCCCTGAATCGCGATGAAGCACAGCCCCAGCAGCACGGTCAGCGTCAACCAGTGGCGCGCCGTAGTGCGCCGTCCTTCCTTCAGGCCCTCGTGCGCCACCGTCAAGGTGATGCTAGAACCCACCAGGATCAGGGTGTTGACCAGCGGCAAGTGCCAGGGGCTGAAAGTCTGGTGCGGCCCCTGAATGGCCGCATCCGGTGGCTCGAGCAACGGCCAGGAGGCCGTGAAGTCAGGCCACAGCAACGCGGCGACTCCCTTGGCCCCTTCGCCATCCAGCCACGGCAACGCAAAGGTGCGGATATAGAACAGCGCGCCGAAGAAAGCGGCGAAGAACATGACCTCTGAGAAGATGAACCAGCCCATCCCCCAGCGGAAGGAACGGTCCATCTGGGCATCGTAGAGCCCTTTGCGGGATTCGTGGATGACATCTCGGAACCACAGCGCCATCACTGCCAGTATCCCGATCAGGCCTATCACCATGACCGGCATCCCCGAATTGCCATGCACCAGCACCATGCCGGTGCCGACCATCATGACCCCCAGCGCCAGGGAACCAAGCGCCGGCCACTTGCTCGATGCGGGTACGTAATAGCTGCCACCACTCATGCGTCACCTCCCTGCACCTGTTTCCCGCTCCCCGGGGACGGTGCCGCGTCCTGCCGATACAAGGTATAGACCAGCGTGACCGTCTGGATGTCGTCCGGCAGGTCGCGCGTCAACTGGAAAACCAGGGGCGCTTCGAAACGCTCGCCCGGTGCCAGGCGTTGATTCTGGAAGCAGAAACACGCCAGCTTGCGAAGATGCAGCGATGCTTCGGAGGGCGTCACGCTGGGCACCGCCCGGGCCACGCTGATCTCATCGCCCAAGTTCTCGAACGTGAACTCGACTTCGGAGCTCTGCCCCGGATGCACGCGAACCTGTCGGGTATGCGCTTCCAGCGCCCATGGCAAGCCGGGGCTGCCTCGGGTGATGAACTGCATGGTCACCATCCGGCCTTCGTCGGCGTCCTCATGAACCAGTGCCTCGGCCTGGTTCGAGGTCTTGCCGTTGAGCCCGGTGACCTGACAAAACACGTCGTACAGCGGCACCAGGGCGAACGCAAAGACGAACATCCCGGCCAGCGCTACCAGGGTCCTGGCCACAGTACGTCTGACGCCCTTGCGTGTGTCGTCGGTACGCTGCTCTGTCATGCCTGCCTCCCGGCTTCGCCATCAATGCCGATGCGGCTCGAAGTGCGGTGGTGTCTCGAAGGTGTGCAACGGTGCCGGGCTGGGAACCGTCCACTCGAGATCCTCGGCACCATCCCAGGCCTTGGCCGGCGCCTTCTCGCCGCCACGCACGCAGAGCACCACCACGACCACGAAGAGCAATTGCGAGGCCCCGAAGATGAACGCCCCGATGCTGGTGACCATGTTGAAGTCGGCGAACTGCAGGGCGTAATCCGGAATTCGCCTAGGCATGCCGGCGAGTCCGGCAAAGTGCATGGGGAAGAAGGTCAGGTTCACCCCGATCACCGACAGCCAGAAATGCCACTGCGAAAGCCGTGTATGCGGGTAGTGGCCGGTCCACTTGGGCAACCAGTAGTAGACAGCCGCCATGATGGCGAACACGGCCCCGGGCACCAGCACATAATGGAAGTGCGCGACCACGAAATAGGTGTCGTGGTACTGGAAATCCGCCGGCGAGATGGCCAGCATCAGGCCTGAAAAGCCTCCGATGGTGAACAGCACCACAAAGGCCAGGGCAAACAGCATCGGCGGCTCAAAGGTGAGAGAACCGCGGAACAGGGTGGTGATCCAGTTGAAGACCTTCACCCCGGTAGGCACCGCGATCAACATGGTGCTGTACATGAAGAAAAGCTCCGCCACCAGAGGCAGGCCGACGACGAACATATGGTGAGCCCAGACCAGAAACGAGAGGATCGCGATGGAAGCCGTGGCATAGACCATGGAGGCGTAACCGAACAGGCGCTTGCGGGCGAAAGTCGGAATGATCACCGAGACGATGCCGAAGGCCGGCAGGATCATGATGTAGACCTCGGGATGCCCGAAGAACCAGAACAGATGCTGGAAGAGCACGGGATCCCCGCCGCCGGCGGCATTGAAGAAGCTAGTGCCGAAATTGATGTCCAGCAGCATCATGGTGATCACCCCGGCCAGTACAGGCATCACGGCAATCAGCAGGAAAGCGGTGATCAACCAGGTCCAGACGAACAGCGGCATGTCCATCATGCGCATGCCCGGAGCCCGCAGGTTGAGAATGGTCGCGATGATGTTGATCGCGCCGAGGATCGAACTGATGCCCGCCAGGTGCAGCGAGAAGATGAAGAAGGTCGTGGACGGCGGCGCATAGGTCGTCGAAAGCGGCGCATAGAAGGTCCAGCCAAAATTGGGAGCGCCCCCCGGCATCACCAGGGTGGAAAGCAGCAACGCGAAGGCCACCGGCAGCAGCCAGAAACTGAAGTTGTTGAGGCGTGGCAATGCCATGTCGGGAGCGCCGATCTGCAGCGGTACCATCCAGTTCGCCAGGCCAACAAACGCCGGCATGACAGCACCGAACACCATGATCAGACCGTGCATGGTAGTCATCTGGTTGAAGAACTCGGGCTCCACCAACTGCAGGCCCGGCTGGAACAGCTCCGCCCGAACCACCATGGCGAAGATGCCGCCGATAAAGAACATCGTCAGCGAGAAGATCAGATACAGGGTACCGATCTCCTTGTGGTTGGTGGTCAGCAACCAGCGCTTCAGGCCTCTTGGCCCGTAATGATGATGCTCATCCACCGCCATGCCGCCGGCATCGGCCTGATTCTGCTGGGCGGTGGGTCTGGGAGGCAGGTGCGAAGCCATGATCTATCCCCCTCGGTATCCGTCGTCGAAAAGCGCCGTGCCTTACTCGTCGTCCAGTAACTCGGCAATATCGGCCGGCTGTATGGCATCGCCGGTCTCATTGCCCCAGGCGTTGCGCTCATAGGTAATCACTGCGGCCAGTTCCACTGGATTCAGTGTGCTACGGAAGGCCGGCATCGCCGTGCCGGACACGCCGTTGACCACGGTGTCGATGTGATAGTCCGGGTCGTCCAATATCGCTTGATTGCCGGCCAATGCCGGGAAGGCCGGCGGACTGCCCGAACCATCGGGCTGGTGGCAGGAAGCGCAAATACTGCTGTAGACCTGCTCGCCGCGCTCCATCAATTCATCCAGTTCCCACTCGCGATCCACACCCAGCGCCTCCTGGGCGGCAGCTTCCTTGCGTTCGGCCAACCAGGCATCGAAGCGTTCTGGCTCCACGGCCTCCACCACCACTGGCATGAAGGCATGGTCGCGCCCGCACAGCTCGGCGCACTGGCCACGATAGATGCCCGGCTCGTTGATGCGCACCCAGTTCTCATTGACGAAGCCCGGTACGGCATCCTGCTTGACGGCCAGGTCCGGCACCCACCAGGAGTGGATGACGTCATCCGAGGTCATCAGCAGGCGCACCTTGCGATCCACAGGCAGCACCAGGGGTTCATCGACCTCGAGCAGGTAGTTCTCGCCCTTCGCACTCTCCCCGCTGACCTGGGAACGCGATGTCGCCATATTGGAGGTGAAAGCGACCTCCTCGCCGAGATAGGAATAGCGCCAGCGCCACTGCTGACCGGTGATCATGACATCCAGGTCGGCCTCGGAGGCGTCGTACATCGTCTTGAGCGTCGCGGTGGCGGGAATCGCCATGGCCACCAGAATCAAGATCGGGATCAGAGTCCAGATGACTTCCACGGTGGTATGCTCATGAAAGTTAGCGGCCTTGGCGCCACGCGAGCGTCGATAGCGAAACAGCGAGTAGAACATCGCACCGAATACGACGATGCCAATGACAACGCATATCCAGAAAATGATCATGTGCAGGGAATGAATCTCGCGGCTGACATCGGTGACGCCGACCGGCATGTTCCAGCCATTGGCCAGCACACTCCCCGACAGCCCCGAGCAGGCGACCAATCCCGCTGTCCGCACGATCCGTTTGCGCATCGCCTCCTCCTGAACATTGTTGTTGTATTAGCCGCTACTTGATCGAGTATAGAAGAGCCTCGACATTCGTCACGGTCTGACCGGGCGTGGGTTCATAAACGCCACTCTCAACGATCAGCAGCCAGGAGCAGTAGGAAAGCGCTGAATAAATCATCGAGCGTCGTGAAGGCGAGGCCCGTTCCCGACGGGCCATCGCATTCCCCACGTCTCTGTGGGTCACGCAAGGCGACAAGATCAAAAAAAACGATAGATAACAAGAGGCTAGGAAAGCTTTCGAGCATCGCGTAACGTAGCCGATTTGCATGCGCAGGTATTGATGCAGTGTTTCCTCAGCGTGCGGCCAGTGACGCCACCAAGGCAATCAGCAGCACCAGCCCAGCTCCCATCAGAATGCCGGCAATGATGAAGTGCGAAGCCCGCCCACGAGAAAAGTCTTCGTATCGGCGGCTCTCCTTCTGCACCCCGAAGAAGGCCGCCAGAACCGACTTGATCACTCGCCACATTGCCCTTCTCCTTCGACGCGACCTCTTCCTTGACCCTAGACCATGCGCGCGCCGACCTCCTGATATTGTCAGAACGGAAGGCGTCAACTCAGCCCAAGAAGCCGTGTGATCAGCGGCAGGAGGAAGGCAGTCAGCAGGCCCGTCAGCCCCATCGACAACCCCGAAAAGGCCCCCGCCACTGCCCCCAGGCGGGCGAAGGAATGAGCCGTACCGAACCCATGGGCCGACAACCCCATGGTGAAGCCTTGCACCGCCGGATCGGTAATTTTCAACAGGCGGAAGATCGCGGGACCAAGGGCGCAACCGATGGAGCCCGTCAGCAGAACCAGCCCCGCCGCCAGCGAGGGAATTCCCCCGATCTGCTCGGCGATGCCCATGGCGATGGGAGAGGTAACCGACCGCGGCGCCAACGATAGCAAGGTTTCCTGGCGCACCCCGAACAGCAGCGCCAGGCCGATGGTGCTGGTCACCGCGGTCAGGATACCCGCGACACAGGCCAGCAGCAGCGGCACCAGCAAGCGGCGGACGCGCTCGCGATGATCATAGAGTGGAATCGCCAGGGCGACCGTTGCCGGCCCCAGCAGAAAGTGGATGAACTGCGCCCCCTCGAAATAGGTCGCGTAATCCATGTCAACCAGCAACAGAAAGCCGATCAGGATGGCGATGGAAAGGGTAACCGGATGCAGCAACGGCGTGCCGCCCAGAGCGCGATTGAGACGTACCGCCACCATGAAAGCCAGCAGTGTCGCCAGCAACGACAGCAAGGGGTTACCGGAAAGATAAACCCACAACTGATCAAGAGCCGCCACATTCATGCGCCACCCTCGCCGTTAGCTTGGCGCTCACCTCGTCGTTGCAGGCGCGACAACACCCAGGCCGTTACCGCCAGGGTCACGGCCGTGGAGCCCACCAGTGTCACCACAATCGGCAACAAGTCGGCACCGATCAGGGCGCCATGAACCATCAAGCCGACACCAGCCGGCACGAACAGCAGCGTCAGGTAACGCAGTAGGCCCTCGCCGGTCATCCTGAGGCTCGACGGCACCTTACCCCGCACTACCAAGGCCACCAGCAGGATCACCATGCCAATCACCGGGCCAGGAACCGGCAACGTCAGCCCCCGTGTCACCAGCTCGCCCAGCATCTGGCATGCCAACAGCATGCTCATCCCCATGATCAATGGCATCTCGTCCCCCGATTCATCTCATCGCCCTTTTCGACATGCGGTATTGTGGCAAAGTCCAGCAACCGGGCACCATCCCGGCTTCATTGGCCAAGCAATTGAAACAAAAGCGCAAAAGGGGCTTTTCATTTTCTCACGAACGCGCTAGTATACGCCTCGTTCTCGGGGAGGCCTAAGACGCAAAAGGGTCGACCGGGAATGGAGTCGGAGCGTGGCGCAGCTTGGTAGCGCGTTGCAATGGGGTTGCAAAGGTCGCTGGTTCGAATCCAGTCGCTCCGACCAGAAACATCAAGAGAAACCGCCACTCACGGGTCATGCCGGGTGGCGGTTTTTCGTTGTGTTCAAAAAAATTGCCCACATCACGTCCGCGCCGAGAGGCCGCCCTAGCCTGAGCGGGGTAACGCCTCCCCACTATTCAGCGGTGAGCAGCATCTTGATGGCTTTTTCAGACGCTGCTCGCGAGAACACGTCATAGGCCTGCTCGATGTCGTCGAGCGCAAATCGATGGGTGACCAACCCCTCGGCATCGATGCCGCCGGATTCCAGGAAACGCATCAGCACAGGGATGGTATTGGTATTCACCAGTCCCGTACGGATGGTGACGTTCTTTATCCAAAGATCCTCGAGATGAAACTCGACACTGTGGCCATGGACTCCCATGTTGGCGAGGCGGCCACCGGGGCGCAGGATTCGCTGACACACATCGAAGGTCTCCGGGATACCCACCGCTTCCATGGCAACATCCACACCCTCGCCGCCGGTCATCTCCAGCACGGTTTCCACGGGGTCAACGGCGATGGTATCGGTAGCCCCGAATTGGCGTGCCACGGCCAGGCGGTTCTCGTCGGGATCGACCACGATGATGCGTGCCGGCGAATAGAAGCGAGACGTCAGCAAAGCAGCCAGACCTATGGGGCCTGCCCCGATGATGGCGATAGTATCCCCCAGGTGAACCTCGCCATTGAGCGCACCGATTTCATGTCCGGTGGGCAGGATATCACTCAGCATGAGCGCCGCCGCAGGCTCGAGTCCGGGCGGTAAGCGATAGAGACTATTGTCGGCATGTGGAATGCGGACATATTCGGCCTGCGTGCCATCGATCAGATGGCCGAGGATCCAGCCCCCATCACGACAGTGGGAATACATTGCCTGTTTGCAATAGTCGCAACGACCGCAGGACGTGATACAGGAAATGAGAACCTGATCACCTTTCTTCAGGTTGGACACGCCCTCGCCTATTTCTTCGATGACACCGATACCTTCGTGCCCCAGGGTCCTGCCGGACTCCACAGCAGGTACATCCCCTTTCAGGATATGCAGGTCTGTACCGCAGATCGTGGTATGGGTAATCCTTACCACTGCATCGGTAGGAACCTCGATCTCCGGCTTCGGCCTGTCTATCCAGGCACGCTGACCTACCCCTTCATATACAAGCGCTTTCATCGTTGTCGTACTCCACGAGAGTCACTACCCACGGGACCATACTAAATTAGCTGCTATGCTTAGCCCGGCCGACCGAGAAGCCTCTTCTCGCAGCTACGCCTCATGATAGGCAAAAGCAGCATAGCAGATGCCTGAACCTGCAACATGATCAAGGTCAAGGCTCTGATGGCAGAAGGTAATGCCCGACCAGTCCATTTAGACGTATGATGACTGCGGGTTGCAGGGCCTCTGACGGGACAACTCAAGGCGGCAATGCTTTTGGAGGGCATTGATGTCGATTCGCAATCTTGATGCATTGTTCTCACCCTCCACGATTGCCTTGATCGGTGCCAGCAATCGCCCTGGATCGGTGGGGGCCGTGCTGGCTAGAAATCTCTACGGAGCAGGCTTTGCAGGTCCGATTCTCACCGTAAATCCCAGGGAACGAGCTATCCGCTCGACCCTGAACTACCAAACAATAAGCGAACTACCGCTAGCCCCCGACCTGGCGATCATTGCCACCCCTGCCGCTACCGTGCCGGAGTTGATTCATGAGCTCGGTACGCGAGGCTGTCGCGCCGCGGTCGTGATTTCGGCAGGCTTTGGCGAGGGCGAGAATGAAGATGGCGATGCACTGAAGAAAGCAATGCTGGAGGCCGCCAAGCCTTTTCTAATGAGAATTGTCGGTCCCAATTGTCTGGGCATTCTGTCACCACACGTGGGCATCAATGCCAGCTTTGCGCATCTCACCCCAGCGAAAGGCGATATCGCTTTCGTCACCCAATCGGGTGCGGTGGCGACATCGATCCTCGATTGGGCCTCGGCCCGCGGTATCGGCTTCTCTCATGTCGCCTCTCTCGGCTCAATGAGCGATGTCGACTTCGGCGATATGCTCGATTATCTGGCACTCGATCCCAAGACACATTCCATTCTGCTCTACGCCGAAGCTGTTACTGAAGCACGCAAGTTTCTCTCGGCAGCCCGGATGGCGTCACGCAACAAGCCTGTCGTGGTCGTCAAGGCGGGGCGCAGCAGTGCCGGAGCCAAAGCCGCGCTGTCGCATACCGGAGCGCTTGCCGGCGCCGATGCCGTCTACGACGCAGCCTTCCGTCGCGCGGGAATGTTGCGAGTCCACACACTCGATGAGCTCTTTCAAGCGGCAGGAACACTGGCGACCGGCATTCGCGTCAAGGGGGATCGACTTGCCATCCTCACCAACGGTGGAGGAGTCGGCGTTCTCGCTGTCGATGAGCTGGCCGACATGCACGGTCAATTAGCCGAGCTTTCCGAGGCGACGTTGAAGCGCCTGGATGCCTTGCTGCCGAAGGACTGGTCACACGCGAACCCCGTGGACATCCTCGGTGATGCGCCGGGACAACGTTACGCGGGAGCACTCGATGCACTGCTCGATGAACCCGATATCGACGCCATCTTTGTCATGAACTGTCCCGTGGCGGTCGCCGATAGTCTGGATGCCGCCCAGGCTGTCGTCGATACGCTTGGTTCGCGACGACCTCCCGTGCTGACTTGCTGGCTGGGTGAAAAATCACCTACCGAGGCGCGTCGTTTGTTTGCCTCCCGGCGAATCCCAACCTACGAGACCCCGGAACAGGCCATCCGAGCTCTTCGACACTTATCCAGTTATTGGCGAAATCAACAGTCGTTGATGGAAACACCGCCGGCGGTTTCCGATGCCATCACGATCGATCAGGCCAAGGCGGAGTCGATCATCGACGGAGTCCTGGAAGATGGCCGCAGCGTCCTGACGGAACCCGAGGCCACCGCGATACTCGCCGCTTACGGTATTCCGACGGCCCCGGCCATTACGGCACGGACACCAGAAGAAGCCAGCCTGGCGGCGCAGCAATTGGGCTTTCCGGTCGTGGTGAAGATCCTGTCCCGCGATATTTCCCACAAGTCCGATGTGGGCGGAGTGCAGTTGAATCTGGCCTCCCCCGGTGCCGTGCTCCAGGCAGCCGAGGACATGATCGCCAGCATCCAGCGCATCGCCCCCCAAGCGCGCATCGATGGCTTCAACGTACAGTCGATGATTCACCGTCCGGACGCGCATGAACTGATCGTGGGCGTCGCCGAAGACAGTGTGTTCGGGCCGCTCATCCTGTTCGGACAAGGCGGAACGGCTGTCGAGGTCATCGGTGATCGCGTTGTCGGCTTACCGCCGCTCAACCAGCTGCTGGCGCGCGAGATGATTCAGGAATCGCGGATCTCACGCCTGCTACGTGGCTATCGGGATCGTCCGGCGGCCGACCTCGAGGCGATCACATTGACGCTCATCAAGCTGTCTCATCTGGTATGTGGGCTAGCACGGGTCGTCGAGCTGGACATCAATCCGCTTCTCGCCGATCCCTCTGGGGTCATTGCCCTGGATGCCCGTATTGTCGTCCGGGCCGAGCGCGCCCATCGACGCCCACTTGCCATTCGCCCCTACCCATATCAGCTGGAACAAGAAATCGAGACTCAGCGTGGCGGGCGCTACGCCTTGCGGCCTATTCGGCCCGAGGATGAAAACGCTCTGGTCGATATGCTTCGTCGATCATCCAAGGAGGATGTACGACTACGCTTCTTCAACACCATCCAGAACTTCGACCATGCCTTTGCGGCCCGCCTGACCCAGATCGACTATGACAGAGAGATGGCTTTTGTCGTGATGCCACCTGATGAAGCAAGTATCGTCGGAGTCGTTCGCCTGTTAGCCACCCCCGACAAGGAAGATGCCGAGTTGGCCATTATGGTGCGCAGTGACATGAAAGGGAGTGGTCTGGGCTATTGCCTGATGGAGAAGATCCTTGACTATGCCCGCAGTACAGGTATCCGGCATGTCTTTGCCGATGTGCTGCGTGAAAATCATCGGATGGTCAAAATGGCCGAGGAGCTGGGCTTTGCGATCGAGCCAAAGGACAACTCCAGCGATCCCCTCATGGTCACCATGACGCTGGATCTCGCCGAATAAAACTCATCCATACAACCTGGCGACTCTCCCGATAGACTCCCGGCCGGAATCGTATAGACCCGGCATATTGATGAGTGCATCACTCGAATGCTGTCTCGGGACTGGCGCCAGAAAGGCCACATTTTCACCACGCTATAGGGAAGTAGCCATGAGGATACTCGTGACGGGAGCCGCCGGGTCCGGCACTTCAACACTGGGGAAATTGTTAGCGACCCGACTTGGCGCCGTGTTCCAGGAGGCTGACGACATCTACTGGCTCGACACGACTCCCCCTTTTCAACAAAAACGCTCGAAGGAAAAACGTCGTGAAATGTTGAGCAAGATCATTCGAGGGACCAATGTTCTTGTCGTAGCTGGATCGGTCATGTCCTGGGGAACAGACATCGAAGATGCCTTTGATGCAATCGTCTTTCTCACCGCTCCTGTCCGAACCCGCCTGGAGCGCATCAAGCGCCGAGACATCCAGCAATTCGGAGCTGTCGATCCAGCATTTCTCGAATGGGCCGCCCAGTATGATGACGGTGGAATGGGGGGAAGGAGCCTGGCTAGGCACAACGCCTGGCTGGCCGAACGCTCATGCCCAGTTCTAGCAATCGAGTCTACACAGGAACCTGACATGCTTGCCCAGAAAGTCTGCGACTCGCTGGATATAGCTCGTTAGACAACCATGACGGGGCGCTCCCTGCCTGATATCGTCTCTCACGCCAACACATTTGTTGAGAAAAGCATGAAGCATAGTCAGGCACTATGCTGAGCGTGACAAGGGCAACTGGGCAAGAGCAATGAGTGAAGCACGACCACCCCGGAATTCCAGCTCCAAGACACCAGGCGGCCGTCTCGAGCGGCGATTCGAATATACCCTCTGGCAATCGCGACTCATGGTGCTACTGGCAGTGATTCCCTCACTGATCGGAGCCTTGGTACTGTTTGTCATTGCCAGTCTGGACATACTCTCACTGGTCGTCGAAGCTTGGCGCCACTACCTTGAAGGAGGATCCGATGTTCATCATAAGAGCATCGTCACCAACATCATCGTGGCTGTCGACATATACCTGATCGCTCTGGTATTGATGATCTTCGGAATCGGGGTCTACAAGCTATTCGTGTCGCCCATCGATCCAGTCGAGGAACGCTCTCCCTCCCATCCTTTCAACGTACAGTCTTTGGACCAGCTCAAGGACAAGATCACCCGGGTGGTAATTCTGGCAGTGATCATCGAGTTCTTCCGGGCCGTGGTCGGGATTCAGTTCACGTCCCCTCTCGATGCCATATATCTGGCGCTTTCCGTACTCGCGCTCGCCCTTACACTCTACCTGATGGCGCTGGTACACACAAGGCTGAATAGGCTCCCGCGGCCTCAGCAGTGAGGCCCGGCGTCGGGTGTTCCCCAACGCCGGAGCGGATCGAACGTTGCTGGCAATAAGTGACACCCCAAGGACAGGATACGTCGTGCTACTGATGACGCCCGTCGAAGGTCAGCAACGCCCTTTCTTCGCCTGACCAGGAGGACAGAAGCCTCGGCCATGGCCGCGGTCATGGTGGTGGCCGCCATCCCCGATCTCTATCAGGGGTTCCGGGGTGAGGCGGGCCGGCTGATAGCTGCAGCCCGCCAGGCCAGCAATGACGATGGCGCCAAATAATAGTGACAGTACGCGCATAGGAGTCTCCAAAAGAGAATGATGCCCCTATGGTAGCAAGTCGACAGGCTCATGCCCTGTGGCAAGATAGCGACACCTATCGCCACTTCTGCCATGCATGCCACAGGACGAGCACCAGGCTACAGGCCAGCGCCGGGGCGGCAACGTCCAGCACCGAGCCCAGCCCCCAGCCATGCCGCAGCCCTGCCCACCAAGGCAGAGTGGCCAGGTTCATGTCGGCGAATTCGGGAAGCCGCAATGCCTCATACTCGTTCTGGGCGATTTCCCTGCCGAGAAACACCATCACGGCCGCCACTCCCGCTCCCCTGAGCCCCAGGAAAAACGCCAGCCCAAGCTGCACGACGACGGCGATCCACATGTGTTCGACGAGTGTCATATCCATTCCATGATTCCTTCTGTCGTTCCATGATCCCGTCGGCCGAATGACCACTCCAGGGCATGATGGACGATAAGCCCGCGATTACCCGCGTCCGTCCAACTCGCCATTCTCATCGAGCCGTCTAGCTGGTCCATGTGCCCCCTCTGGCTGGACATATACGGCTAAGTACGCTCAGTGTGCCCGGGTCAGCGACGACGCGTTCAACAGGCGATGCAGCACCGCCATCACCACCAGGGTGACGACCAGCGCCACACTCATCGAACTGAAGCGGTACAGGGCATCGTAGAAGAAGTCCTGGTTGGGTCCCAGATATTGGCCATAGAGGATGCCCAGCGTCGTCAAGCCGCCGAAGCCGACACCCGAGCCCCCACCTTCGAGCAAGTGTACCCGGGCGAAGAGCATCAGGCCGATCCAGTAACTGACCAACACCAACAACAGGTGATCGCTCTGGGTGAACAGCAAGAGCTGCAGGATGAGCGCCAGATTGCAGCCCAGCAAAGTGCCCACGGCCCGCTTGACGGCAGAGACCCGCGCACCGTGATAACCCAGCGAGAACAGGATCAGGATAGTCGCCATCTGCGCCGACAGGGAGTCACGCAGATCGAGCGTCTGGAACACCATGAAGGAGAGCGTTGCCGTGATGGCACCGATCAGCGTCTGGTGGCGCACCAGAGCCGCCGACTTCTCGACCACCGCCGGCCGTTGCCGCGGAGCAACGTCGGGGAACACCCAGTACATCACGGCGGCAATCAGCACAGCCAGTATGCTGGCTACCAAGTTGCTGGCCAGCAGATCGGCAAGGTCGAGCGTCGGATAACTGGCGAAATGCATCAGCACGCTCAGGGTCAGCACCCCGTTGGCGCCGAATACGAACAGCGGCCCCTTGGCCATCAGCCGGAAACGCGCATAGAACAGCAGGAACACGATCCCGGTCATGACCACGGGCATATGCTGCGTCAGCCCGACCACCAGGCTAACTTCGACCACGTTGAGACAGGCATTGCCGAGGAACTGGCGCACGACATGTGCATTGAACACCGGAATGATGCCCAGCATGAACATGGGGAAGACGGTGAAGAAGACCCCATAGTTCCAGTCCATCAGATGGCTGATCACAAAGCCGATGCCACCGCCACAGGCGATGCGCAGGCATTGACGCAGGTCATTGGCGCTAAAGCGCGATTCGCCCTGTTCGATGCCCGGCCCATCGCCGCGATGCGGCATCACCAGCCCCACCGAGCGGGCCAGCAGGCGACGCACGCCATGGCCGAGTCCCGTAAGGGTCGTACCTGGCCGCGGCTCAGTAGACATAATGCAACCAGGCCAAAAGGTGAATCTGCAGCCCGCCAAACAGGCTCGCCAGGGGATTGGCCTCGGGCAACAGCTGTACCGTGGCCCTGGCACCACTGACCGGTAGGGGCTCGGGCGGGTCTTCGACCTCCAGATGCAGACGCACTCGCTGGGCATCACGCACCCAGCGATCCGTAGTGGGCATATCCGCCAGGCTGCCATCGGCCGCGAGCTGTCCTGCTTTCACCCCTGCATCCCTGGACGCCACCCGCGCCGTGAAGACCTTGCCCGGCAAGGCATCGAACACCACCCGCGCCGGTTCGCCTTCCCACACATGGCGCAGGCTCTTCTCGCGGAGATCGGCGACCAGGTCGAGCTGCTCCCCCACCAGCGCCAGCGCCGGCTGCCCCTGGGTGACATAATCGCCTTCACGCAGCTGCAGGTTGGACACCACCCCGCCCCTTTCGGCACGCACCAGGGTACGCGACAAATCAAGTTCAGCCTGCTCGATGGCATTATCCGCCTGGCGCAGTTGCAGGTTCCCCTCGCCACGGTCACCGAGCTGCACCGTCAGATAACGGATGCGGGCCTGCGCCGCCTTTACCGAGGCCCGGGCTTCGCGCTCGTCGGCGGCGATCTGATCGAACTCCTGGCGCGAAATGCCATGTCGATCAAGCAGCGACTCGGCGCGTTGGCGCTCGGATGTCAACTCCTCGGCGGTCGACCGGGCCGACTCCAGGTTGGCCCGGGCTTCGGCAAGATCGGCCTCGATCAAGGCATTGTCGCGACTGGCCGCTTCTCGCGCCAGGCGCGCCTCATGCAGCGCCAGCTCATAAGGGTCGCGATCGATCCCGAACAGCACATCGCCCTGTTCGACACGCTGGTTGTTCTCCACGGCCACGGCCCGGACGCGCCCTCCCACCTCGGGAGCGACCTGCACCACCGGACGCAATACCCGAGCTTCCGGGGTCATCGGCATATAGGTGTCGGCAAGCACGAAATAGACGAACAGCACGCAGAAGGCCACGACCGCGGCGCGGACCCAGCGCGCAAAACGCTGATCTGGAGACATCAATGGATTCCTGTAAGCACTAACTACCCCGGTCGGCCGAAGCCACCGGTAATTTGAAGGGCGGTAATGCTAGCAGATTTATTAGCCTGCTAAAAACGTCTTTGCCATCGATATCGTCGCGAAACAGTATTCGGCAGCGTTCGTGTCCTTTAAGATCGACGCTATACGCCTTGTCTCGCCCCACCGGGGCCGTCTTCAGGAGATTCTCATGAAACTCACGAAATTCTCACTGTTCGCCTCGATCATCCTGGCGACCGTGCTGTTGAACGGCTGCACCACCTACTCCTGGCCGGATGGCAGCCGCGAGACGGTGTGGGGCGTCCCCGCCGAAGACGAGACCAAGACCGAGCAGGAACGCCAGCAGGAACAGCCGCGTTATCGCGTGCCCGGTGAGGTGCCTGAAAGCCGTTGAGGTTGAGACGGTTGAGACGGTTGAGACAAGAGAGCCGGAGCTCTCCAGCTCAACAGGATGTCACGCAGCGTTCAGCCGCTCGGCGATACGCTGCGCCAGGGCATCGTGATCCTCGGCGAAACGGCGAATGCCCTCGGCCAGCTTGTCATTGGCCATGGCGTCAGCGTTGTGCGCCCAACGGAACCACGGCTCGTCGATCGGCGTCGGGCGCTCACCGGCCTCGCCATCCATCATGACCGCCGGTTTCACCTCGCCCTCGCTCGAGGCCAGTTCCTCGAGCAACGCCGGCGAGATGGTCAGACGCGGGCAACCGGCCAGTGCCAGTACCTGGTCGACGGTGCGGAAACTCGCCCCCATCACCACGGTATCGAAGCCCCCTTCCACCACGCGGCGACAGACGCCGCGCACGAACCGTACGCCGGGATCCTCCTCGGGGCCATAGTCGCGCCCGGTTGCCTGCTTGTACCAGTCAGTAACACGACCCACGAAGGGCGAGACGAGCGTCACGCCGGCATCGAAGCAGGCCCGCGCCTGAGCATCGCTGAACAGCAAGGTCAGGTTGCAGTTGATGCCCTCCCGCTCCAGGCGCTCGGCGGCACGAATGCCTTCCCAGGTCGAGGCCAGCTTGATCAGGATGCGCTCACGGCCCACGCTGCGCTCATCGTAGGCTTCGATCAACTCATGCGCCTTGCGCACGCTCGCCTCGGTATCGAAGGACAACGCAGCGGGCACCTCGGTGGAAACGCGACCGGGGATCAGTCTGGCGATCTCGCAGCCCTTGGCGACGGCAAGCCGATCCACCGCCCGCTCCACGGCCGCGTCGTCACGGCCCTCGATGGCAGCCAGCTCCTCATCGATCAACGACTGGTAGGCGTCCATGTCGAACGCCTTGAGCAACAGTGAGGGATTGGTGGTGGCATCATGGGGGCGGTAGCGACGAATCGCCTCGAGGTCGCCGGTATCGGCCACCACCAGAGAGTGTTCTTTCAGGGCATCGAGTCGCGAGGTCATGTCGGTCCTCCTCATGAGGTATCGGGAATCAGGGAGTGGCGGGAATGCCATGGTGCCGCTGCAGGGCCTCGCGGTAGCGATCATACGCTTGATGATAGGCCTCGACGTTCGCCGGCCGCGGCTCGGCGGCTGCCGCCGGATCGAGGTGCACCAGCCGCTCGCACAGGGAGGCGAGACTGGTCGTCTGCCGTCGATCGCACCAGGCCGCCTGCAATGCCGCCCCCAGCGCCGCCGCGTCGGTCACCTGCGGACAGACCACCGGCGTGCCCGTCACATCGGCGACGATCTGTCGCCACACGGAGCTCCGTGCGCCACCGCCGATCAGGCGGATCTGACTGGCCCCCGCCGCCAGCTTGCCGAGCCGCTCGAGGCCATAGCGCATACCGAAGGTGGCGCTCTCGACCACTGCCCGACAGAGGTTGGCCGGCGTGGTATTGACGCTGGTCAACCCCAGGAAACTGGCCGACGCCTGGGGCAACGGCGGCACCCGTTCGCCGTTGAAGAACGGCAGGGTCGTCACGCCTTCGGCGCCGATCGGCGCCCGATGGAGCTGGTCATTGAACCCCGCCAGGTCGAGCCCGAAGAGTTCGCGCACCCGATTGGTCGCCGAGGTCACGTTCATGGTGCAGATCAACGGCAACCAGCCACCGCTGCTGGCACAGAAATTGGCCACCATGGCGTCTTCCACGGGCACGGGTTCATCCGAATAAGCGCATACCGTACCGGACGTGCCCAGGCTCAGGGTCACCAGGCCCGGGGCGATATTGCCGGTGCCGATGGCGCCGAGCATGTTATCGCCTCCCCCGCTGGCCACCAGCACGCCCTCGGAAAGCCCCAGTTCGCGGGCCAATGCCGGGCGCACCACGCCGGCCGGCTCGTCGGACTCGATCAGCCGCGGCAGCACTCGCTCGGCATCGAGCTCCGGGGCGATCTCGGCGAAGACGTCATGCCGCCAGCAACGCCGATGAGTATCGAAATAGCCGGTCCCCGAGGCATCCCCCGCCTCGGCCACCCGTTCACCGGTGAGCCAGAAGTTGAGATAGTCATGGGGCAACAACAGAGTGGCGATGCGCCGATAGACCTCCGGCCGGGTTTCGCGCAGCCAGGCCACCTTGGAGGCGGTATAGCCGGTCTGCAGCACCAGACCGAGTTTCTCCAGGCAACCGGGCTCGCCACCGAGCCTCTCAATCAGGGCATCATTCTGAGCGGCGGTTTCGGTGTCGCACCACAGTTTGGCCGGATACAACGGCTCACCGGCCTCGTCGAGCGCCACCATGCCGTGCTGCTGCCCGGAAACGCCGATGGCGCGAACGTCACGGGGATCAATGCGCGCCTCGGCCACGGCGGCCTGAAAGGCGCCGCGGAAGGCGACGACCCAGTCCTCGGGACGCTGCTCACGGCGACCGTGCTCGCCCTCGTCGAGTCGATGGGGGCGGCTTGCCTCGCCGAGCAGGCGCCCGGCCTCCACGTCCACCACCACTACCTTGGTACTCTGGGTACCGCAATCTACACCGATGTACATCCCGTTCTCCCTCAAGCTCGAACCAGCGCCTCAAGGGTAGCGCGTGCGCCCCTCGCGTGCAGACTCTCGAGCGCCTGCCGATAGGCATCGCGGAAACGCGGCTGGTCAGCCAGCTCGCCGAACAGCTCGCGCTGTTCGATGAAGGCCGTCGGGCATTCGCGATTCGCCTCGGCCACTGCTATCAGAGAGTCCTTGAGACGATCCACCACCTCGATGGGCTCGCCGCTCTCGTCCACCCCCTCGGCATAACGTGCCCAGCTGGCGACGACCGCCGCCGCTCGATGCACGTCACCACCCCGATCCAGCTGTTCGCGAATGACCGGCAACAGCCATTTGGGAATGCGATCGGAGCTCTCGGCGCACAGGCGTGCCAGGGTGTCCTTGATCTCGGGATTGGCGAAACGCTCGATCAGAGTCCGCCGATACGTTTCCAGGTCGACGCCGGGCAGCGGCGCCAGTGTCGGCGTGGCCTCGTTCACCATGTAATCCAGCAGGAAGTCGACGAACAACGGATCCCGGCAGACCTCGTGGGCATAGCGGTAACCGGCCAGGTAGCCGAAGTAGCACAGCGCCTGATGGCTGGCGTTGAGCAAGCGCAGCTTCATCAACTCATAGGGCTCGACATCTTCGACCAGTTGCACGCCGACCGCGTCGAAATTCGGCCGCCCCATCGCGAAGCGATCCTCCAGCACCCATTGGGTGAAAGGCTCACAGACCACCGGCCAGGCATCCTCGATCGCGAAACGGTTCGACAGCTCCTCGATGTCGGCCGGCGTGGTCACCGGCGTGATGCGATCGACCATGGAGTTGGGAAACGGCACCTCAGCTTCGACCCAGGCACCCAGCCCAGGGTCGCGAGCTTTCGCGAAGGCCCCGAACATGCGACGCGCCACATCACCATTGCCCTGAATGTTGTCGCAGGACATGACCGTGAACGGCGCCAGGCCACGCTGCCGACGCCGCTCGAGAGCCTCGACCACCAGGCCGAAGGCGGTCCGTGGCGCTTCGGGCTCGGCCAGGTCATGGCGTACGTCGGGATCATCGAGGTCGAAATCGCCGCTCACCGGATGGACGTTGTAACCGCCCTCGGTCACCGTCAGCGAGACGATGCGAATGGCTGGGTCAGCCAGGGTCTCGACCACTGCCGCCGGATCCTCCGGCGCGAACCGGTAATCGATCATCGAACCGATCACCCGCGGCTCGAGGCTACCGTCGGGATGTTTCACCACCAGGGTATATAGATGATCCTGAGCGGCCAGCGCCTGCTGCATGCGGCGGTCGCCGGACATCACGCCAACGCCGATGATTCCCCAGTCCAGCGCCTCGCCTCGTCGCATCAACGCATCCAGATACATCGCCTGATGGGCACGATGAAAGCCCCCCACGCCGATATGCACGATACCCGGCGTGACCTGTTCACGCGCATAGTCGGGTATATCGATCCCGGCATCCAACCGGTCCAGGTTGGCATTGTTGAGTCGAGTCATGAAGGGTCTCCTGCCGCTCTTGACGGTGGCATCGTGTGAAAAAGTGAAAAGTAAAAAGTAGAAAGTAGAAAGTGAAAAAGGGGCTCAGTCGCTCGCGGCCCAGTGCAGATCGGCGGCCACCGAGCGCGACTTGATCAGATGGGCGTTGAGCATGTCCTTGTGCCGCGCGCGTTCGACGGCACCGGCCTGGTCCTGCCCCATGCCCAGCCAGCGCTCGATCAGGCGGGCCTCTAGCACCTCGTCGGGTACCTCGAGAAACAGGCTGAAATCGAAGTCATCGCGCAGCGCCGGCCAGGGGCCTTCGTCGAGCAACAGATAGTTGCCCTCGACGATGACGATGCGGTGCTCGGGCGTGATCAACCGACCACCGGCCCGCGCCAGGTCCAGGGCACGATCGAACACCGGCACGGCGACGCTGCCATCGGTTCGGCGGATACGCTGCAGATCATGCTTGAGCCCCGCGCAATCGAAGGTCTCAGGCGCGCCTTTCACGGCAACCAGCCCCTCGGGCTCGAGCAAGGCGTTGTCGTAGTGATAACCGTCCATGGGCACCACCGCCGCACAGCCCGCCTGACGGGCATTGAGCTCGCGACACAACCAGCCCGACAGGAAGGACTTGCCGGCGGCGGGCGGCCCCGCCAGAGCCACGATGAAGCGCCGGCTCTCCCCCGCGGCTTCCAGCACTCGTGTCGCCACCTCATAGATGTTGGGAGTCATTTCGGCTTGTCTCCTACCTGCCTTCGTGTCGCTAGTCGCAAGACTTGCCCGAAAACTCAGCGTCTCCGAATGAAGAGCAAGGCGCACGGCGCGCAGGAGCCCGAGCACCGTGCAACGCAGCAATTCGCCCGCTCAAGCATCTTTCAGCTCATCCAGTTGCCGCCATCCACATTCAACGTCTGGGCCACCACATAGTCGCTGTCCTCGGAGGCCAGAAAGACCGCCGCCCCGGCATAGTCCTCCGGGCGGCCCATACGCCCCATCGGCACTGCCTCGCCGACCAGCCGTTTCTTCTCACCGAGCGGCCGTCCTTCGTAACGCGCGAACAGGGCATCCACTGCTTCCCACATCGGCGTGTCGACCACCCCAGGGGCGATGGCATTGACCCGAATGCCGTGCTGGACCAGGTCCAGCCCACAGGATTGCGTCAGGCTGATCACCGCCGCCTTGGTGGCACAGTAGGTACTGACCAGCGCCTCGCCACGTCGACCGGCCTGGGAGGTCATGTTGATGATGGCCCCGCCTCGCCTCTGCTCGACCATGGCCGCCGCCACCGCCTGGAGCGTGAAGAAAAGCCCTTTGACATTGACCTCGAACTGCCGGTCGAAGCTTTCCTCGGTCACCTCCAGCACCGGCGCCATATCAAAGACCGCGGCGTTGTTGACCAGGATGTCGATGCCGCCGAAGTGCTCCATGACCGTCGCGACCATGGCATCGATCGATGCCCTGTCGCACACATCCAGCCGCAGCCCGATGACCCTTTCCCCGGCATCCAGCGATGCCAGCCCTGCGTCGATGGCCTTGTCATCGACATCGGCAACCACCACCCGAGCACCTTCCGCCACGTAACGCCGGGCGATCGCCAGGCCAATGCCTCGCGCCCCACCCGTCACCACTGCCACCTTGTCGGCGAGCTTCATCACGTTGTCTCCTTGTGTTCGTTCAACCGGCAAGGCGTTGCTTGCGCCAGGCCGTCACCAGCGACGGCAATTCGCTCATGTGCTCCATCACACACCAGGCACCGGCGTCGAGCAGCCGCCTGGCCTGGCCCGGTGGCACATGACTAGCGCCGGTGAAGCCGATCACGGTCATGCCCGCCGCCCGGGCGGCACTGGCGCCGGCCACACTGTCCTCCACCACCAGGCAGTCCTCCGTTGAAGCGTCCAGCGTTTCGGCGGCCAGTCGATAGATGGCCGGATCCGGCTTGGGATGCGCCACCTGCTCGGCACAGAAGATCGGCGCCCCGTCCAGAAGGGCATCCAGCCCGGTATGCGCCAGCGAGTCACGTACCCGCCCGCGGTGACTGTTGGATACCACCGCTATCGGCATGCCCAACCGCTCGATGGCCTCGGCGACGCCATCGATGGCATGCAGCTCCTTCGCCAGACGCCGCTCGATCTCCTGGTCGATGGCTCCCAGGGCATCATCCGGCAACACATGGCAGCTGAGCGCTTCGAGACGTTCGAGAATCGCCTCGGTGGTCAAGCCTAGGGCTTCATTGAGGCGCGCCTGGATATCAACGTCGGGCAGCCACACCGACAGCCGTTCGACCAACGTCGCCTCGGCGATCGCCTCGCTGTCGACCAGCACGCCGTCGCAATCAAAGATCAGTCGTTCCATGCCCTCTCCTCAAGCCTCGGCATCACTAGCGGCGCGATTGTCCTGACGGGTCAGATAGGCCAGCGGATGGCGTTCGAGACTCTCGAGCGCGAGATCGTCATCGGTGAACAGGTGCCCTCGCCGCGGCTCAAAGTTGAAGCGAATCTCATCACCCACGCTATGGGTCACGTCGCCATCCACCATCAGCGTCAGGAGGTCATCGCCCATTTCCACGTAGAGCGAGGTCTGGCCGCCCAGGCGCTCGATGACCTGGATGCGCCCCCGCAGGGGCCCCGTCTCGTCCAGCGTCAGGTGTTCCGGGCGAATCCCGAGCGTCAGCGCTTGATCCGCTTCGCAGGTTCGCCCATCGACCGGCACTCGGGTGGTGTCGCTGCCGGGCAGGCGGACTTCAACGCCATCGCTGCCCGCCGATACCACTCTCACCGGCAGGAAGTTCATTTTCGGCGAGCCAATGAAACCGGCCACGAAACGGTTGCGGGGATGATGGTAGAGCTCCATGGGCGAGCCAACCTGCTCCACCACCCCGCCTTGCAGCACCACGATCTTGTCGGCCATGGTCATGGCCTCTATCTGGTCGTGGGTGACATAGATCATGGTCGCCTTGAGTTCCTCGTGCAGACGCGCCAGTTCGATGCGCATCTGTACGCGCAGGGCCGCGTCCAGGTTCGACAGCGGCTCGTCGAACAGGAAGATGCTGGGATTGCGCACGATGGCCCGGCCGATCGCTACCCGCTGGCGCTGGCCGCCGGACAGGGCCTTCGGCTTGCGGTCCAGCAGTGGCTCCAATTGCAGGATCCGCGCCGCCTCGCCCACCTTTTCGCGGCGCTCCTCCTTGCCGACGCCGGCCAGGCGCAGGCTGAAGCCCATGTTGTCCTCCACCGTCATGTGCGGGTAGAGGGCGTAGCTCTGGAACACCATGGCCAGGCCGCGTTCCGCCGGCCCCAGGTCGTTGATCCGCTGGCCTTCGATGACGATGTCCCCGGAGGTGGCACTCTCGAGGCCGGCAATCATGCGCAGCAGGGTCGACTTGCCGCAGCCGGACGGGCCGACGAAGACCACGAACTCCTGGTCCTTGACCTCCAGGTCGACCCCCTGGATGACCTGGGTTTCATCGAAGCGCTTGACGACGCTGTTGAGTTGCAGGGTTGCCATGTCGTTGTCCTCTTTATTTGACGGCGCCGAAGGTCAGGCCACGAACCATTTGTTTTTGGGTGAGCCAGCCGAACACCAGGATCGGCGCGATGGCCATAGTCGAGGCGGCGGACAGCTTGGCCCAGAACAGGCCTTCGGGGCTCGAGAAGGAGGCAATGTAGGCGGTCAACGGCGCCGCCTGGGAGGTTGTCAGGTTGAGGCTCCAGAAGGACTCGTTCCAGCTCAGGATCACCGACAGCAGGCCGGTGGAAGCGATCCCGGGCAGCGTCAGGGGCAGTAGCAGATAGCCGATTTCCTGCAGGGTGCTCGCTCCATCCATGCGCCCTGCCTCGAGAATGTCCCGGGGCAGATCCTTGAAGAAGGTGTAGAGCATCCACACCACGATCGGCAGGTTCATCAGCATGTAGACGATGGTCAGGCCGGTCAGGGTGTCCAGCAGCCCCATGTCGCGGAACAGCAGATAGATCGGCACCAGAACGCCGACCGGCGGCAGCATCTTGGTCGACAGCATCCACAGCAGCGTGCCCTTGGTACGCTTGGTCGGCAGAAACGCCATCGAATAGGCCGACGGAATGGCGATCAGCAGCGCCAGCAGGGTCGAGCCGAAGGCGACCACCACGCTGTTCCAGGCAAACTTGACGTAGTCGGCCCGGTTCTGCACCTCGACATAGCTGTCCAGGGTCGGCGTGAAAATCAGGCTCGGCTCGGCAATGGCCTCGGCCTCGGTCTTGAAGCCGGTCAGGATCATCCAGAAGATCGGGAAGAAGATCATCAGGGCCACCGTCCAGCCGAGCACCGCCATGCCGAAGCCGCGCAGTCGCCTGGCTCGAGCCGCGGCATCCCCTCGGGCCGAGGTCACCGGTGTGTCTTTGGTCGACAGAGTCGTCGTCATGGGAATCGTCTCCTCAGCATGCCTGGCTCACTCTTCCAGGTTCTTGGCCACCATGCGGACCAGGAAGATGGCAACGATGTTGGCCAGGATGATGGCGATCACCCCGCCGGCGGACGCCGTACCGACATCGAAGTCGAGCAGGGCACGGATGTAGATCAGGTAAGCCAGGTTGGTGGTGGCCAGCCCCGGCCCGCCGGAGGTGGTGACGAAGATCTCGGCGAAGACGGTCAGCAGGAAGATCATCTCGATCATGATGACCACGCTGATCGCCCGCTTGAGATGCGGCAGCGTGATGAAGAAGAAGATCGCCACCGGCCCAGCCCCATCCATGCGCGCGGCCTCGACCTGATCGTCGTCCAGCGACTGCATGGCAGTCAGCAGAATCAACAGCGCGAACGGCAGCCACTGCCAGGAGACGATGATGATGATCGAGGTCAAGGGCAGGCTGGAGAACCAGTCCAGTGCCGGCAGGCCCAGGGATTCGGCGAGCCAGGCCAGTACCCCGTTGGCCGGGTGCATCATCATGTTCTTCCACACCAGGGCGCCGACCGTGGGCATGACGAAGAACGGCGAGATGGCCAGCACGCGGGCGATTCCGCGCCCGAAGAAATCCTGCTGGAACAGCACCGCCAGCAGGGTGCCCCCCACCACGGTGATCGCCAGAACCCAGCCCACCAGCAGCAAGGTCGTCCCCATGGCCGACCACAAGGCGGGATCGGTCAGCAGATATTGATAATTCTCGAAGCCGGCAAAACCTTTCATGCCGGGCATCAGCAGGTTGTAGCGCTGGAAGGAGAACCACAGGGTCATGCCCAGCGGCACCAGCATCCACAGCAACAGCAGGGTCACCGCGGGAGCCTGCAGCGACAGCGTGCGCAGCCCCCCGACAGTGCGGCCAGAGGCTCGGGTCTTGTTCATGGGTCGTCACTCGTCGGTTGGAACGCCGCAAACGGCACTGGACCGAGGCGGCGCGAGCGCGCCGCCAGGATGATGCCGATGCGTCAGTCGATATAGCCAGAACGCTGCATGGTGCGTTCGGTGGCACGTTGTGCGGCTTGAAGCGCCTGCTCGACACTGCTTTCCCCGGTCAGGGCCGAGGCGACCATCTGCCCGACCTGGGTGCCGATCGACTGGAACTCGGGAATGCCGACGAACTGCACGCCCACATAGGGATTGGGTTCGAGGGTGGAATCCAGGGGATCGGCGTCGCGAATCGCATCGACCACAAAGCCGGCGAAGGGCGCTGCCTGCTGGTAGCGTTCATCAGCATAGGTGGATTCGCGAGTGCCGGGCGGTACGCTGGTCCAGCCTTCGCGCTCGCCGACCAGCTCGACGTATTCCTGCGAGGTCGCCCATTGAATGAAGGTCTTGGCCGCCTCCGGAGACTCGGAGGAGCTAGGAATCGCCAGCGCCCAGGACCACAACCAATGCGAGCCCTTCGGTGTCTCGGCTACCGGTGCCGGCGCGAAACCGAGCTGGTCGGCAACCTGGGACTCATCGGCATTGAACAGCTTGCCGGCCGCCGAGGTGGCATCGACCCACATGGCGCAGTTGCCCCGCGAGAAGAGCGCAAGGTTCTCGTTGAAGCCGTTGGAACTCGCCCCTGACGGGCCATAATCGTTGAGCAGATCGACGTAGAAGGAGATCGCCTTCTGCCAGGCCTGGCTGTCGATCTCGGGATTCCAGTCCATGTCGAACCAACGGCCCCCGTAGGTATTCACCAGAGTCGAGACAAACGCCATGTTCTCGCCCCACCCCGGCTTGCCGCGCAGGCAGATGCCGGCCACCTCGTTGTCGGGGTCGTGGAGCTTGCCGGCCCATTCCCGCACCTCGCTCCAGGTCGGCTGCTCGCTCATCTCGATGCCGGCCTGCTCGAACAGGTCCTTGCGGTAATACATCATCGAGCTCTCGGCGTAGAACGGCAGTGCATGGAGAGTTCCGTCATGGCTGAGGCCGTCACGAACCGGCTTGAGCAGATCCTCGGCCTGGTAGGACTCGGGCAGGTCGTCGAGGGGCTCGAGCCAGCCCCGCTCGGCCCAGATCGGCGCTTCGTAGCTGCCGATGGTCATGACATCGAACTGCCCGCCGTCGGTGGCGATATCAGTCGTCATGCGCTGGCGTAGCACGTTCTCCTCGAGCACCACCCAGTCCAGGGTGATATCGGGGTGCGCCTTCTCGAAGGCCTCGGTAAGCCCCTGCATGATGACCATGTCATTGTTGTTGACGGTGGCCACCGTGATGGTCTCGGCCTGGGCTGCCGTGGCACCCAGTGCCGTGGCGGCCACCAAGGGAAGTAGACGATGACGCTGCATGGCGTGCTCCTGTCGCGTTGATCCCCCCACAGGAGGAATTGTTGTTGTCTCCGGGCGACGGGAAATCCCGCTGCCCTTTCGCTCATTGCCGATCAATGAAATCAACGACTGATCAAATGATCGGATAGCGCCGACAAAAAAGCAAAGCCTGGAGGCTTAGACTTTAGGCGAGAAACTAGAAGCGAGCGGCGAGCAGGATGACGACTGACGAGAGCCTCGCGTCAAGAGCAGACGACGGAAATTACCGCTCGACCAACCCGGGCACGGGGTTCGTATCTCGTATCTCGAAGCTCGTGGCTCCGATCACAAGTGATCGACGATATATTTCGCGGCTTGTTCGTCGGTCACCAGACTCTTCAACCAGCCTCCACGCAGGGCCGCGAGAATCGCCGGCGCCTTGCCCCGCCCGCCGGCCAGGGCCACCATTTCCTGATCGCGAAACATCGACAATGGCAGACTGGTGACGCGTCGACTGGTCGAGCAGTCGATCAGTTCGCCCTCGGCATTCATGGGCCAGCCGAGCAGCTCGCCGACGGCCTCCCGTGACAGCAGCTCGTCCAGCTCGGCCTCGCTGATGAAGTGATCCTGGAACAGGGTTGCCTGGCGATCGATACGCCCCACACCGATAAACGCCGCCTGGGCCTGGCGCGCCACCTCGGTGATGGCCTGGAACAACGGCTGCCCCTGCAGCGCCTCCTTCTCGCTCACCGACCCCGCCACGACCGGCGCGGGCAACAGAAAACGCTCGCTGCCCGTCTTGTCGGCAAGCACCATGACGCCGTCATAGCGATTGGCGGAACCATCCCGGGCGATGTTGCCCACCAGCGAGACGATACGATGCTGCGGGCGGTCGAGCCGCCTCAAGGCTTCCACCGTGGCTCGAACCGAGCGCCCCGTGCCCAGCGACAGGGTCAACGGCTCGGAACGCTCGAGCAGGCGCACAAGGCGCTCGGCACCAGCCACCGCCAGATAGTGGGCGCTATCGGCCTCCGCCTCGGCATCGGCCGGCACCACATCGCAGAACGCCAGGCCGAAGGCATCACGAATCGCCTGGGACAGCGCCGTGCACTGCGCGATGGGATGATCGATATGGACCTTGACCAGGCCCTCCTGACGCGCCAGTGCCAGCAGGCGCTGCACGCCGGGGCGGGAAACCCCCAACTGGGCGGCGATCTCGTCCTGGGTACAGCCTCCCACATGGGAGAGCCAGGCCGCCCGCGCCGCCTGGTCCAGTTTCACCTCAAACTTGTCCACTCTCTCGACTCACTGGCTGATCATCATGCCCGGCATCATCGCAAGGCTGCCGGAGTTGCACAATCTCCGCTCATTGGCGACGCAGCACCACGCTGAGATTGTTGGCCGGCATCTCGACGACCATCTCTAGCACCAATCCACGGGAATTGGCCGCCTCGACCACCGCCTCCAGGCCGCGCACACCCCAGCGTGCATCGCGTCGTTTAAGGTCCTCATCGAAGGCCGCATTGCTCGGCGCCGTATGTCGCCCCTCGCGCCGATATGGGCCATACAGATAGAGCGCTCCCCCGGCCACCAGCCGCTCGCCGGCCAGGGCCATCAGCGCTTCGGTCACTTCCCAGGGCGAAATGTGGTTCAGATTGATGGCCACGATGGCGTCGAATGTCCCGTCAGGCCAGGCACCCGTGGCATCGAGACGTATCGGCGCCAGCAGATTGTCCGGCCCGGACGTCGCCCGCCAGGCCTCGATGGACGCCAGGGAATGCGAGTCGACGTCGCTTGGCTGCCACTGCCAGCCCGGCATCGCCGTGGCAAAGTGGAGCGCATGTTCCCCGCTGCCGCTGGCCAGCTCGAGCACCCGGGCTCGCGCCGGCAATACTTCCTCGAGCACCGCGAGGATCGGCTCGCGATTGCGCGCGGCAGCAGGGCTCTTGAGACACGCCGGGGATGTGCCCCGGTGATCGGTTCGTGACATCATGGTCTCCTGGGCATTGTCCGAAAGTGCCTGGGACGGCGGGTGTCGCCGCCACCTGGGAAAATTTCCCGTTTCACCGAAATGGACACACAGGATAACGCATGGCCGGCTCTCTGCCTCGCTACCTCAAGATACAACGGCACCTGCTGGAGAAGATTCATGGCGGCGACTGGCCGCCGCAATATCGGATTCCCCCCGAGGAGCGGCTGGCCGAGGAGTTCGGCGTCAGCCGCATGACCGCCAACAAGGCGATCCGTGACCTGGTCCAGAAAGGATACCTGACGCGACAACCCGGGGTCGGCACCTTCGTTACCGACCGCAAGGCCGAGTCCTCGCTGATCGAGGTGCACAACATCGCCGAGGAAGTCCGCAGCCGGGACCACGCCTATACCAGCGAAGTCCTGCGTGCCGAAGCGCTGGAAGCCAACGACGAGATCTCGGTGTATCTGGGCGTGCGCAACGGCGCCCGGGTCTTTCACACCCTGATTGTGCATCGCGAGAACGGCGTGCCCATCCAGCTTGAAGATCGCTATGTCAATCCCAGCCGGGTTCCCCACTACCTGGAGACGGACTTCACGCAGCACACGCCCAATGAGGTCCTGGTGGCAGCCTGCCCGATCAACGACGTGGAGCACGTGGTCGAAGCCGTGCTGGTCGACGCCGACACCGCACAACGCCTCGACATCGCCCCCCACGAACCCTGCCTGCGAATGATCCGGCGCACCTGGTCGGGAGATCACCTGATCAGCTACGCCCGCCTGATCCACCCCGGCGACCGCTACAAGCTACGCTCCTCGTTGCATACCAACTGATGCGGCCCTGACGCCGATCAACCGGCCAGAGCTTGCACCAGGTAACCCGCCGGCACCGCCAGCAGCAGGCTCAGGGCCACCCGCAGGAACCATACGACCACGATGCGCCCGACCGACAGCGGAATGCTGGTCGACAGGATGCAGGGAATCGAGGCCGAGAAGAACAGCACCGCGGAGACCGACACCACTCCGGCGGCGAAGCGCGCCGCCAGGCCGGCATCGCCCATCAGCAGGGCCGGAAGAAACATCTCGGCAAGCCCCGCCGCCGATGCCTGGGCCAGGGCGGCGGCTTCGTCCAGCCCCCAGACTGCAACGAAGGGATAGAAGGCCCAGCCGAGCCATTCGAACAGCGGCGTGTACTTGGCCAGCAGCAATCCGGCCAGCCCCACCGACATGATCGACGGCAGGATGCTGATCGCCATCAGCAGCCCCTCGCGGAAATTCAGCGCCACGCTGGACAGCAGGCTCGGCGCCCGCTCCGCCACCTCGAGTCCGGTACGCCAGGCCGTGGCCAGGCGTCGCCCCGGTACGGCCTCCGGTTCACCGTCCGTCTTGCTGTCATCCATGCTCGAAAGAGGTGGAATCCGAACCGTGATCGCCGTCACCACGAAGGTGATGACCAGCGTCAGCCAGAAATAGAGATTCCAGAACGCCATCAGTTCCAGTGTCTTGGCGACGATGATCATGAAGGTCGCCGACACGGTGGAGAAACCGGTAGCGATGATCGCCGCCTCCCGGGCCGAATACTGTCCCGCCTGGTAGACCCGGTTGGTGATCAGCAAGCCAATGGAATAGCTGCCGACGAAGGACGCCACGGCATCGATCGCGCTGCGCCCCGGCGTGCGCCACACCGGCCGCATCACCGGCTGAACCAGCACGCCGATCAGCTCGAGCAGGCCGAAGCTGATCAACAGTGCCAGGAAGATGGCCCCGATCGGCACGATCAGCCCTACCGGAATCACCAGCTTGTCGAACAGAAAGGGCAGCATGTCCGGCTCATGCAGGAAGGCCGGCCCCCAGCCGGTCAACGCCATCACCGCCGCTGCCACGCCGGCCAGCTTGAGCACGCTGAACACACGCTCCGTCAGGCTGCGCCGCCAGGTCCCCCTGATCAGGGGATAGAGCGCCCCGGCGACGATCAACGCCAGGGCATAAAAGCCACTGCCCTCGCCCAGCAGGCTCCGGGCCGCGGTCACCATGTGATCCAGCGGTATGGTCGTCTTGCCATCGAGGGTAATGGGCACGAAGAAGATCAGCACCCCGATGAAGCTGGGTACGAACAGCTTGAACACGGTGCTCGTCGATGGCCCCCGACGTCGGGAAGCGTCGGATGGGGAGTTCGCCATGGGAGGCTCCTGGATTGTCATTGTGAGAACGGGATTGCCACAACACAGTTTGTATATACAACACGCAAAGTATCAATGCCATGCACATCTCGGGCACACCTCTGATACTTTGGTCTAAAACATTCATCCAAGCTTATTCGGCAGCAAAAGAAATACAAAAGTATCTATTTGATAATAAAACATAAAACTGGAGTTCTCCTGAGCAAAAGATCAAACATTAAGGCCTCGTCGAAGGTACGACCGACGGGGTGACGGCAACACAGGAATGCGCTAACTTATTTGTATATACAAAGATATCAGGAGGCGTCAGCATGACCCATCCCCGGACTCGCCTACTCTGGCAGGACGTTACCGTCTTCGACGGCCAGGAGACCCTGCCCAACGCCATGGCGGTGATCGTCGAGGACGACCGCATCCAGTCCCTGATCCCGATGCGGGAACTCTCGTCCGAGCATGCCGAGACCTGCCGGCACATGGGCAACGGCGGGGTGATGACCCCCGGGCTGGTCGATTGCCATACCCATCTGGTGTTCGGGGGCGGTCGCGCTGACGAATTCGAGGCACGCCTGGAAGGCGTGAGCTACGAGGAAATCGCCCGACGCGGCGGCGGCATCATCAGCACCGTGCGCGACACGCGCGAGGCCAGCGAGGACGAGCTGATCGCCGCCGCCCTGCCACGCCTCGATGCTCTGCTCGCCGACGGTGTGACCACCGTGGAGATCAAGTCAGGTTATGGCCTCGACGTGGAAAACGAGCTCAAGATGCTGCGCGTCGCCCGCCGTCTCGGCGAGGCCCGGTCGGTGCGCGTCGTCACTTCCCTGCTTGGTGCCCACGCCCTGCCACCGGAATACGCAGACGACAGCGACGGCTACATCGACCTGGTCTGTCAGGCGATGATTCCCGCTGCCGCCGCCGAGGGACTGGCCGACGCGGTCGATGTCTTCTGCGAGAAGATCGCCTTCTCGGTGGCCCAGTGCGAGCGCGTCTTCGAAGCGGCCCAAGCCCACGGCCTGCCGATCAAGGCCCATGCCGAGCAGCTCTCCAATCTTGGGGGCTCCGCCATGGCCGCCCGCCACGGCGCCTTGTCGGCTGACCATATCGAGTACCTCGACGACGCGGGAATCGCCGCCATGCGCGATGCCGGCAGCGTGGCGGTGATCCTGCCGGGCGCCTTCCACACGCTGCGCGAGACGCAGCGCCCCCCCATCGCCGGGCTGCGCGAGGCCGGCGTGCCGATGGCCGTCGCCACCGACGCCAATCCCGGCAGTTCGCCGCTGTTCATGCCGACCTTGATGCTCAACCTGGCCTGTACCCTGTTCAGCCTCACGCCTCGAGAGGCGCTGGCCGGCATGACCGCGCATGGTGCCCGCGCCCTGGGAATGCCCGAACTCGGCAGACTGCGTGAAGGCGCCCCCGCCGACCTGTGCCTCTGGAACATCGACTCCCCGGCGGAACTTGCCTATGCCGTCCAGCCCGGTCGACTTCGCCAGCGCGTCGTCGCCGGCCAACCCGTGGAGGAGCTCGCCCATGGCCAATGAGATCGACATGCGCCTCTGGCAGGGTCGCCGCGACCCCGAGCCCGACAGTGACCGCTGGCACCAGCGCATCGCGCCCCTTTCGGAGAACGCCCCGGCGGGATGTACCCTTCTCGGCTTCGCCAGCGATGCCGGCGTGGCGCGCAACCAGGGCCGGATCGGTGCCGCCGCCGGACCGTCGGCGATCCGGCGTGCCCTCGCCCCGCTCGCCTGGCACCGCGAAGCGCCCGCCTTCGACGCCGGCGACGTGACCTGCGAAGACGACGCCCTGGAAGCCGCCCAGGAAGCACTGGCCGAGCGCCTGGCGCCGCTGCTCGACGCTGGCCACCTGCCCATCGTGCTCGGCGGCGGCCACGAGATCGCCTACGCCAGTTGGTGCGGACTCGCCCGCCACCTCGCTCCTCGCGAAACGCGGCCGCGCGTCGGCATCATCAACCTCGATGCCCATTTCGACCTGCGCGATCCTGGCCACGTACGCTCCTCCGGCACGCCCTTCGCGCAGGTTGCCGAGGATTGCCACGCCAGGGGCTGGCCGTTCCGCTATGCCTGCCTTGGCATCAGCCGCGCCGCCAACACTCGCGCACTGTTCCGACGCGCCGACGAGCTCGGCGTGCTGTTCCGCGAGGACCGCGACATCACGCACACGGGACTCGATGGCATCCAGCGTGACCTCGAGCGCTTCATCGCCCGCTGCGACCAGCTCTACCTGACCATCGATCTCGACGTGCTGCCGGCATCCGAGGCCCCCGGCGTCAGTGCACCGGCGGCACGCGGCGTGCCCCTGGCACTGCTCGAGCCCCTGGTCGAGGCGGTCCGCGACAGCGGAAAGCTAAGCCTGGCCGATATCGCCGAGTTGAACCCCGACCATGACATCGATGGCCGCACCGCCCGGGTGGCCGCGCGTCTCGTCCATCTACTGACCCTGAACGGCTGACCCGCACATCAGCCATCAGACTCTTGACCATGAGGAAATACCCCATGTCCCAGACCGACAAGCGTCACGACCCCAGCCGCCGGATCGGCGCTCCCACCGGTACCGAGCTCACCTGCAAGAGCTGGCTCACCGAAGCACCACTGCGCATGCTGATGAACAACCTGCACCCGGACGTCGCCGAGCGCCCCGAGGACCTGGTGGTCTACGGCGGCATCGGCCGCGCCGCCCGCGACTGGGAATGCTTCGACAAAATCGTCGAGACCCTGCAGCGCCTGGAGGACACCCAGTCGCTGCTGATCCAGTCCGGCAAGCCAGTGGGCGTGTTCGAGACCCACAAGGACGCGCCCCGGGTGCTGATTGCCAATTCCAACCTGGTGCCGGCCTGGGCCAACTGGGAGCACTTCAACGAGCTCGATAAGAAGGGCCTGATGATGTACGGCCAGATGACCGCCGGATCCTGGATCTACATCGGCTCCCAGGGCATCGTCCAGGGCACCTACGAAACCTTCGTCGAGGCCGGCCGCCAGCACTACGACGGTGACCTCAAGGGACGCTGGATCCTGACCGCCGGCCTCGGCGGCATGGGTGGAGCCCAACCGCTGGCCGCCACCCTGGCCGGCGCCTGCTCGTTGAACATCGAGTGCCAGCAGTCGCGTCTCGACTTCCGCCTGCGCACGCGCTACCTCGACGAACAGGCCGAGGATCTGGACGACGCTCTGGCTCGCCTCGAGCGCTACACCGCCGAGGGCAAAGCGATCTCCATCGGCCTGTGTGCCAATGCCGCTGACGTGCTGCCTGAGCTGGTCAAGCGCGGCGTACGCCCGGACATGGTCACCGACCAGACCAGCGCCCACGATCCGCTGCACGGCTACCTGCCGGTCGGCTGGAGCTGGGATGAGTATGTCGAGCGTGGCAAGACCGAGCCCGAGGCAGTCGCCAAGGCGGCCAAGCAGTCCATGGCGGTGCACGTGCGCGCCATGCTCGACTTCCAGCAGCAAGGCATCCCGACCTTCGACTACGGCAACAACATTCGCCAGATGGCCCAGGAAGAAGGCGTCGACAATGCCTTCGACTTCCCCGGCTTCGTGCCCGCCTATATCCGCCCGCTGTTCTGCCAGGGCATCGGCCCCTTCCGCTGGGCGGCGCTGTCCGGCGACCCCGAGGACATCTACAAGACCGACCAGAAGGTCAAGGAGCTGATCCCGGACGACCCGCACCTGCACAACTGGCTGGACATGGCCCGCGAGCGCATCGCCTTCCAAGGCCTGCCGGCACGCATCTGCTGGGTCGGCCTCAAGGATCGCGCCCGCCTCGGCCAGGCCTTCAACGAGATGGTCAGAAACGGCGAGCTCAAGGCGCCGGTGGTCATCGGTCGCGATCACCTGGATTCCGGCTCGGTGGCCAGCCCCAATCGCGAGACCGAGTCGATGATGGATGGCTCCGATGCCGTCTCCGACTGGCCGCTGCTCAACGCCCTGCTCAACACCGCCGGCGGCGCCACCTGGGTCTCATTGCACCATGGTGGCGGCGTGGGCATGGGCTATTCCCAGCACGCCGGCGTGGTGATCGTCTGCGACGGCAGCGAGGATGCCCATATCCGCCTGGGCCGCGTGCTGCGCAACGACCCGGGCACCGGGGTGATGCGCCATGCCGATGCCGGCTATGACATCGCCAAGGCGAGCGCCCGAGAGAACGGCCTCGACCTGCCGATGGTCGATAAGTAAAACCTTCTACCTCCACAGACATGTTTCTCGCTGACACAAGGAGCACCGGTAGCAGGTCGAAGCGAAGGTCCGATGCCAAGGATGGCATCGGTAGCGCCCAGGGATGGGTTCACAGCGCCTTCGCGTAGTACCTGCCACCGGCAAGCTCCGACCCGGCGAGATGAGGAACTCCCTATGAACCAACTCGACATCCAACCCGGCAAGATGAGCCTGGCGCAGGCGCGCCGGGTCTTCGAGGCCCCTCTGCAAGTCACGCTACCGGCGAGCGCCGATGCCGATATCGGCGCCGGTGTCGACTGCGTCAATCGCGTGGTCGAGGAAGACCGTACCGTCTACGGCGTCAACACCGGCTTCGGCCTGCTGGCCCAGACCCGCATCGAGAAAGACCAGCTCGAGGACCTGCAGCGTTCCCTGGTGCTGTCCCACGCCACCGGCGTCGGCGGTGCCATGGAAGATGCCCTGGTACGCCTGATCATGGTGCTCAAGGTCAACAGTCTGGCTCGCGGCTACTCCGGCATTCGCCGCGAGGTGCTGGATGCCCTGGTGGCGTTGATCAACGCCGAGGTCTATCCGCAGATTCCGCTCAAGGGCTCGGTGGGTGCCTCCGGTGACCTGGCGCCGCTGGCGCACATGAGTGTGGTGCTGCTCGGCGAAGGCCAGGCCCGCTACCAGGGCGAATGGCTGCCGGCCACCAGGGCGCTTGAAATCGCCGGCCTAGAGCCACTCTCGCTGGCACCCAAGGAGGGCCTGGCCCTGCTCAATGGTACCCAGGTCTCCACCGCCTACGCCCTCAAGGGCCTGTTCGAGGCCGAGGACCTGTTCGCCGCCGCCACGGTTTGCGGCTCGCTCACCGTGGAGGCCACCCTGAGCTCGCGCTCGCCCTTCGATCCTCGCATTCACGAGGTGCGCGGCCAGCGTGGCCAGATCGATGCCGCTGCCGCCTATCGCCACCTGCTCGGCGAACGCAGCGAGATCAGCGACTCCCACGTCGATTGCGGCAAGGTTCAAGATCCCTATTCCCTGCGCTGTCAGCCTCAAGTGATGGGTGCCGTCCTCACCCAGCTGCGCCAGGCCGCCGAGGTCCTGGGCATCGAGATCAATGCTGTCTCGGACAATCCCCTGGTGTTCGCCGAACAGGGTGATATCATCTCCGGCGGCAATTTCCATGCCGAGCCGGTGGCCATGGCGGCCGACAACCTGGCGCTGGCCATCGCCGAGATCGGCTCGCTCACCGAGCGTCGCGTCTCGCTGATGATGGACAAGCACATGTCCCAGCTCCCGCCCTTCCTGGTGGAGCATGGCGGCGTCAACTCGGGCTTCATGATCGCGCAGGTGACGGCGGCCGGACTCGCCAGCGAGAACAAGGCACTCGCGCATCCGCACAGCGTCGACAGCCTGCCAACCTCGGCCAACCAGGAAGACCACGTCTCCATGGCGCCGGCCGCCGGCAAGCGGCTATGGGAAATGGCCGACAACGTGCGTGGCATCCTCGCCATCGAATGGCTGGCCGCCTGCCAGGGCCTGGATTTCCGCGGTGGTCTCAGGACCACCGACACACTGGAAGAAGCTCGCCGGGTACTGCGCGAGCGTGTCGCCTACTACGACAAGGACCGTTTCTTCGCGCCGGACATCGACGCCGCCAGCGAACTCCTCGCGAAACGCCACCTCAGTCGTCTGGCGCCCGCCGATCTGTTGCCCAGCCAAGTGAACTGACCAGGCCACACAACCTCGTCGCCCCTCCCGCCCCGAGCCGGCAAGGGGCGACACCAACAACAATCGACCTTCTCACAAGGGGCAAGACATGAACGCAGTCGTCCTGGCCATCCTGGTCATGGTCACCCTCAGCCTGATGCGCGTATCCGTCGTGTTCGCGCTGATCGCCGCCGCCCTGGTCGGCGGTCTCTATGCGGGCATGCCGCTGGGCGAAATCCTCACCGCCTTCAATGACGGCCTGGGCAACGGTGCCAAGGTCGCCATCTCCTACGCCGTGCTGGGGGCCTTTGCCGTGGCCCTGTCGCGCTCGGGCATCACTCAGTTGCTCTCCAACAAGGCTATCGCCAGGCTGGGACTGGACGACGGGATCCCCAATCGCCAGTGGATCGTCTTCACCCTGCTCGGCGTGCTGCTGGCCGCGGCGGTGAGCTCCCAGAACCTGATTCCGGTACACATCGCCTTCATCCCGGTGCTGGTGCCGCCGCTGCTCAAGCTGATGAATCACCTGCAGCTCGATCGCCGGGCCGTGGCCTGCGTGATCACCTTCGGCATCACCGCCCCTTACATGTTACTGCCGGTCGGCTTCGGCTCGATCTTTCTTCACGATATCCTGTTGACCAACCTCAACGAGAACGGCCTGGATGTGACCGCCGGCATGGTGCCGATGGCCATGATCGTGCCCATCGGCGGCATGGCCCTGGGGCTCGTGGTCGCCCTGCTGTTCAGTTACCGTCGCAAGCGCGACTATCAGGACATCGACCTGGCCCACGGTGACGAGACGCCCAGCCAGGCCGCTCAGCACCTCAAGCCCTGGCAGATGCTGGTACTGGCGGCAGCTCTGGTCGGTACCGTCACGGTCCAACTGTTCACCGGTTCGATGGTGATCGGCGGGCTCTTCGGCTTCGCCCTGCTGTCGGTGAGCGGTGTGTTCCGCTGGCATGAACAGGACGATATCTTCACCGAAGGCATGCGCATGATGGCGCTGGTCGGTTTCATCATGATCTCGGCGGCAGGGTTCGCCAGCGTGATGCAGGCCAGTGGCCAGGTCGAGGCGCTGGTCACCAGCTCCACCGAAGTGATCGGCGACAACAAGGGCCTGGCCGCCCTGATCATGCTGCTGGTGGGGCTGTTCATCACCATGGGGATCGGCTCGTCGTTCTCGACTATTCCGATCATCGCCTCGCTCTACGTGCCCCTGGCGCTGAACTTCGGTTTCTCGCCCATGGCGACCATCGCCCTGGTCGGTGCCGCGGCCGCCCTCGGGGATGCCGGTTCACCGGCCTCCGACTCGACCCTCGGGCCCACCGCCGGCCTCAATGCCGACGGCCAGCACGACCACATCTGGGACAGCGTGGTGCCTACCTTCCTGCACTACAACATCCCGCTGGTGGCCTTCGGCTGGATTGCCGCCATGACGCTCTGATCCGCCCGACGGCCGACCGCGCCGGGTTGAGCCGATGAGCTGCACCCCATCAGTTGGACACCACTCCAACTGATGGGGTGTTTTTCATGGCGAAGTAGGATGAGAGTTTCAAGCTCGAGGTTGTGAAACGTTATCTGAACAGAACCCGCTTTCTCGGAGCCCTATTGGTTTGAATCAGGCTTCAAAAAAACAGAGACGTCTCAAGGCCTTCAGCGGATAGTGCCTCCTTGACCTTAGGGCGACTGGCAACACGCTGCATATAAGCCTTTAGCCAGGGATAGGGAGAAAGGTCGATATCCTTCGTCACTGACCAACGCACCACGGCAAAGCAGTAAGCATCAGCTACGGTAAAATGTTCGCCCATCAGGAAGTCGCGATTTTCCAGTGTTCGATCCAACAGAACAAAGCGCTCGTTGATCTTCTCCCGTGCTACCAGTTGCGCCTTTTCACCATACTCGGGGTGGAATAGCCAAGGGCTGAACATTTTGTGCAGCTCAGAGCTGATGAAGATCAGCCACTCCTGGAGCTGGTAGCGCGCCATCACTCCGACTGGAGGGACCAAGTCGTGCTCGGGAGCGTATTCAGCGAGCAATTGGATCATGGCCGCACCTTCAGTCAACAAGGTCCCATCATCCAGCTGCAGCGCCGGGACATAACCCTTGGGGTTTATCTGCGTAAAGTCAGCGCCGGATTCGGTACGCTTTGGTTTAGCCTTGATATCGACCTTCTCCAGCTCTAGTTCGATACCAGCTTCCCGCGCAACGATATGTGGTGAGAGAGAGCAGGTTCCTGGTGCATAGTAAAGTTTCATACTAGTCTCCTCGACAACTGGTGAGATAACAATTTCTCAGCCCTTCAGGGCCAAAATGTAAAGCGGATGATAGCCGGTGCCTCTTCAAGGAAGGGCTCCACAAATCGACGCAGAGAAAAGCCCAGCAAAACAAAAGAGCACCTGCTTCACCATAGGGAAGCCACGAGGCGTATCTGTCAGGCGAATACCACCACTTCACATCCTGCTTTCGTTGCCTGAAATAAAATTTGTATCTATACCGATTTTCAAAACAGCATTCCTCATGAGATTACTGGCGAGATCTTTTCTTTAGAAATCCCCAATATCCCATACGCTGTTTCCAGAAACTCTTTTGTTACCTCTCCTTTGTTATACAGCCCAAAAATAACGGCTGCCGAAATATGATACCTATCAATTTCAAAGAAGTGCCTCAATGCTTCACGACGATCTGAGCGACCAAAACCATCCGTGCCTAAGACATAATAATCATCGGGGATCCATTTTCTCACTTGATCTACATACATTTTTGTATAGTCAGTTGCCGCTACAAAAACACCTTCAGCATCTTTCAACACCTCAACTATCCAAGGTTTACTCTTAGGACAATCAGCATCTCGCATTACCTGCCTATCATACTCTTGCGCTTCTCGTCGCAATTCATTAAAGCTAGTTACACTCCAAACATTAGATTCGATATCAAAATCATTTTTTAGAACTAAAGATGCTGCAATTGCTTCATTCAAAATCGTTCCACTACTCAACAGATTGGCTTTTAATCTTGATTCCCCTTCATGTTTCTTAATCCGATACATCCCCTTCATGATACCCATTTCACATCCTTCAGGCATTTCAGGATGTTCATAATTCTCATTCATTACAGTAATATAATAAAATTCATTTATATTTTCTTGATACATTCTTTTTAAGCCATTTTGAATAATAACGGCTAACTCATAGTTAAATGTTGGATCATATGTTTTACAATTAGGTATCTGGGTAGCCTGGATATGGCTACTTCCATCTTGGTGCTGAAGACCTTCCCCATTAATAGTAGTTCGTCCCGCCGTACCTGCGATCAAGAACCCCTTTGTCAACATATCACCAGCAGCCCAGGCAAGATCCCCAATCCGCTGCAAACCAAACATTGCATAAAAAACGTAGAAAGGAATAAGAGTAACAGCGTGGTTCGCATGCGATGTCCCGGCTGCGATCCAGGAGGACATTGAACCAGCTTCTGTAATTCCTTCTTCGAGAATCTGCCCTTTCTTATCTTCCTTGTAATACATTATCTGTCCGACATCAGCTGGTTCGTACTTTTGCCCTTCTGAGGCATAAATACCCAACTGACGGAACATTCCCTCCATACCAAATGTGCGCGCTTCATCAGGTACAATGGGGACAACCCTTTCACCAACCCTCTTTTCTTTTGCCAGCCCACTCAAAATTCTTACGAAGGACATGGTAGTTGATACCTTTCTACTCCCTGTACCCTTGAGTTGTGATTGAAATACTTTGCTATTTAATTCAGGAATGGGCAGGGAATCTACGTCAGTATTTCGCTGGGGCAAATATCCGCCGAGCTTCTCTCTTCTATCATGAAGATACTTTATTTCTTCTGAGCTCTCTTCCAGAGAATAATAGGGCATTCCCTTGTCCAACTCATCATCACTTATTGGCAAACTAAGCCTATCCCTAAGCTGCTTCAGCGCCTCGGAATTCATTGTTTTTATATTATGTGCTTCCATGTCTGCTTCGCCATGCTCACTTCCCATAGCGTAGCCTTTTACTGTATGAGCCAAGATCACTGTTGGCCGACCATTCTTCTTATTCACAGCTCTACTATATGCTGCATTTATTTTTACAGAATCATGACCTCCTCGCTTCAATGAATAAATATCTTCATCACTCATGTGCGACACCAACTCAAGTAACTCTGGATATTTCCCAAAGAATTTCTCCCTTATATAACCTCCATCTTGAGCTCTGAAATTTTGGTATTCACCATCGACTGTTTCATTCATGCATTGTTGCAACAAGCCGTTTTCATCGCTCTCAAAGAGGGGATCCCAATTACTTCCCCAAACAACTTTGATAACATTCCAGCCAGCACCCAAGAAGCTAGATTCAAGCTCATCCATAACACGAGAGTTTCCACGAACAGGGCCATCCAATCGCTGAAGATTACAGTTGATAACAAAAATCAGGTTATCTAGTTTCTCTCGACTCGCTAAATTAAGCGCCCCGAGGGTTTCTACCTCATCGCATTCGCCGTCACCAAGGAATGCCCAAACATTTCTTGCAGCACTCTCTACAAAGTTTCTATTTTCTAGATACTTCAACAGTCTTGCTTGATAGATAGCTTGAATAGGACCAAGCCCCATCGAAACGGTAGAGAACTGCCAGTAATCAGGCATTAAATACGGGTGGGGATATGATGGTAATCCTCGATTCGTTACTTCTTGTCTAAAATTATCAAGCTGCTCTATCGTTAAACGACCTTCAAGAAAGGACCTAGCGTAAATGCCAGGTGCAATATGCCCTTGGAAATATACAAGGTCACCGGGAGCATCCAGACTAGGGGCTTTGAAATAGTGATTAAACCCAACCTCATACAGTGTCGCACTAGACATGTAACTCGCTAAGTGCCCACCTAAGCTTTTATCTACTGAATTAGCGCGGACAACCATAGCAATGCCATTCCAGCGAATTGCCGATCGAATTTTCTTTTCAATAAGTAAATCCCCAGGGTAATCTGGCTCTTCACTTTTAGGTATTGTGTTAGAATGAGGGCTATTTATCAAAAGTGCTTTATTTATCTTGCTGGCACCGTCACTCTCCAAAAGCTGTCTTATGATGTATTCTGCTCTAGCCACTCCTTCAACCCTGATGACGGATTCCAATGCATCCAACCACTCTCTTGTTTCTTCTTTATCTACTTCTTCCAGGATCTTATTCATCAAGCACCTCAAATAATCCAAGGATGTATATGTGTCAAATATAACAATCGGGTCGTTTTTCTTTAGATTTGCTTACAAAGCTAATCTTGACATAATGTGTAGGCAAGGGTTATTAATAGGAAACACTTTCCCAGATGTGAGAACATGAATTTAAATTATCTTCGTGTATTTATTGAAATTGCGAGGCGTGGCTCTTTACTTGAAGCATCCACGTCGTTATCAGTTCCTAACTCAACAGTTGGGCGTCACCTAGCAGAACTTGAAAAAGAACTAGGCATGAGCCTTGTGATTCGGAATACAAGGCATTTAAGCTTGACCGAGGATGGGAAGGAGCTGTTCGAGAGGGCGTCTCACCTAATTGACAACATCTCTGAAATAGAGAATGATATTCTTTATCAAAACAATGGTCTAACGGGAAAGATAAAAATTGCCATCCCAAATGAGTTTAGCGCCCAATGGCTTTCAGAATGTTTGGCTAGCTTTGCCAATCACAACCCAGGGGTTTCTATTGACTGTAGTACCTCAATGGTGTCTGTTGACCCCATACAGAAAGATGTCGATGTATCAATTATTTATCTCAGAGGAAAACCTGACGACAGTTCTCTCGTGATGCAAAATTTGATGGCTATTCCAAGTGTTATAGTTGGATCACCAAACCTTATTAAACAGCATGGAATGCCTAAATCGGTCAGTGAAATGGCAAAGGCGCCATGTATTTCTACATTGCATGCACTGCGATCAAATCCATGGCATTTCATTGATCATGATGAAAAATGGTATACCCAAAATATAAACTGTAGATACCGCGTGGATAGTAGTAGCATGTTAATCTCAGCAGCAGTTGAGGGTGTAGGCTTCGCTATTATCCCGATTCCATTTTGTAAAGACCTGATAGAGCAAGGAGCACTCACAAAACTAGAACTGGATATGAAACCAGCTCCTCTTCAAGTAGCTGCAGTATTCCCAAATCGCAAAATAAGCACCAGAACCAGAAGCCTAGTTGACGAAATCCGAAAGACTCTTCACGTTAAGATCAATCAAAACTCCCTGGAGACTCATAGCCTGATAATATAAAATCAGAATTAGAAATTAAATTATTCTTGATTAGGTGGTAAATGCATCGCACTGTGATTTCATTATCCGCCCACGTGCTTTGCTCTTTTCCACCAACTTTTCCTAATGCAACAAACCCTTTCCGAAAATACTTCGACACCTGCTCACAAACCAAGGAATTATAATGAGTCAGCGCAATTGTTGGAACTTCCTCTTTCAGGCACTCATGGATGTGCGTTGAAGAAAAACAACTTCTATTATTTACAATATTTTCTGCATATTTTTTGTTTATCTCTCTTGAAATCATCGTATAGCTTGGACAACTCCATACCTCAAAGCAGACACCAAATTTATTCTCAATGCACTCAGCTATCTTAAGTGCAGGTAAGAGTGAGCGTCCCGAAGCTAAAATCCTGGCATCGCTTTTGTGCTTCCTGGATGATTTATATAGATACATTCCTTTCACTACGTCTCTTTCATTAACTGGCACATCAGGTTCAGGGGTAACATCGGTAGTATCATGCGCACTCACATAAACAACGCTGTTTTTATCCTCTTTCTTTAAAGCCATATTCAAAACTGCCTCAAACTCCATCCCATTTGCCGGGTCATAGGGAAGCACTGAAGTGTCATAAGCCAAATCAAGAGGGAGAATATCCCTTAGGGAAACAACCTTTCTGTTCATTTTATCGGGCGCTCGATCGATAATGGCCACAACATTTAATGATTCTTTATAAACCCCCTTGACCTCACTTGCCGTATTGAACCGACCATCATATAAGTATGAATATTCTTCTGCGCTGTCCTTGAAGAAATAATTGTACCACAAGGTAGGCATGACATATGGACCATTCATCTGCCGAACGCTGGAAACTATTAAAAACGGAGGACTTCCGCTTTCTTTGTTAAGCTTATGGATTATTTTGTCCATTACTTCTGCCGGACTTCGCATCCGATTAGACTTAGTCAATTTTATAGCTTCAGGCAAAACTCATCCCTCCTTTTATTTTTGTAATGATCTTACCAACTCCTGGTTGCGTCAACACACTGATGGGTCAAAATGTGGGAATGAGTTTCTCATTTTCAGTCCCTCCAACCTTCCCTTGGTATGCAACAATGATTTCTCTACATCATATGTAACGAATGCCGACAACACCTTGGTAACCTGCGGGGGGATTAAAACCACTGATGAGCTCAAGAATATTTTTTCCCAGACCTCCCCCTCCGAGCTATATTGGTGCATGGAAGGAAGATTCATGAGCATTTTAGCGTTTAACAATAACGTTGAAGGCGGAGCTATTTCTCCGGCCATTGTTCACGAATACTCTATGACTTAGTTTTTTGAGAGTTTCGACACATACAGCGGTACAAATAAGTAAAGAGAGTGAGTCCGACAATACTTACGAGTGGGTGGCCGAACTCATTGCAACGCACGGCGAGATCTTAAAGCTTTTGCAAAGCTAAAGTGCGGGGAATAGATATACTACTTACTAAAAAAGGTCATATCGATCGCCCATAGAAATACCCCGAGGGCTGGATAGGATATCCAACCTTCGGGATATGGTTCACCAGCCGAGCGGGGCTTTTGCGTCAGGGCTTCAGTTCCTGCACATGGACAGGAATTGCCAGGCAATTAGCCCTTTTCCACGAGATACGACAGATCGCCCACGAGCGATTCCAGAGAATTGATGTCACTGAACATGAAACGGGCCTCGCCCTGGCGGTCGAAGGCGAAGACGCTGCTCGAATGCGTGACGTTATAGTTGCCGCGCGCGTCCTTCTCCCCATACTCATAGGTAACGCGATAGCGGTTGGTCAGCGCATCGATCTTGGAACGCTCGCCGGTCAAGCCGATGAACTGCGGCCCGAATGCCTCGGTGTACTGCTTCAGCACGTCCGGGGTATCACGTGCGGGATCGACCGAGACGAACAGTACCTGTACGTCATCCTGCCGAGACTCATCGAGCTGTTTGATGGCGGCCGACAGCTTGGCCAGCGTCGTCGGACAGACATCCGGGCAGTGCGTAAAGCCGAAGAACAGCAGGGTCGGCTTGCCGATGAAGGCATCGGCCTGCACGTCTTCGCCATCCTCATCGACGAGATCGAACTCGAGAGCCGGCATGACATCGGTGATGTCATTGGTCTGCCAGTTATGATCGACACAGCCCGCCAACATCACTGACAGGGCCAGCGGGAACATCCATCGCAACATGTCATTCTCCTGCAACGTCATCGCCGCTTACATGGATGTCGGCGGCACGGCCTCGAAATCTACGGTGAGAGGATCACGGTGCTCGAACTCCAGGGTGATCTCGACCTCATCCCCGGCAGACAGCGCACCTGTCGGCTTCATCAGCATCAGGTGATATCCCTGAGGCGCAAACTCGATGTGCTCGTCCGGCGCCACTTCAAGCCGTGACACCGACTCCATGCTAGCCATGCCATCCTTGTTCATGCTGCGATGCAACTCGACCTTCTCGAAGGCGTCGCTCTTGGCGCCGACGAGCACCACGGTTTTGTCACTGGTATTGTCGAGTCGAAAATACCCTGCCGCCGGCATGTCGCCCGGCAGCACGCGCATCCGGGCATCCGTCACATCCAGCCCATCGGCGCTCGCGGCGAGAGGAAATGCCAGCAGACAGGCTGCCAGTCCCCCCAGTAATGCGGCCGAGGTCCAACGCTTGAGTTCCCGCTTTCTATTCGACATATGTCAGCCTCATGTTCCATTCCCAGTAAGCCAGGACGATCCGGGCAACTTCAGTGTTGCAGACTAGCGTGGAGCCGCCACCAGCCCCAGCCGCTGCGACAATTTGTCCTCCCGCGACACAGCGGGAGAAGCAGAATCGCTCAGGGGACACAACGACGCAAGGCGCGGGGCTGAGGCCACCACGGAGGATCAGGCAGGGAGACGGGCCAGGATCAGCAGAAAGACGACAGCCCGCAGTTCGACTCGTAGCGTTCCGACTTGATGTCCAGCGTCACACGCCCATCGATCTTGTTATAGAAGAACGAGGCGTAGCCATTCTCGGACGATGCGGCCTTGTACAGGCCACAATAGCCATAGCCGTTGTTGACCCGCTGCAGATTCTTCAGCTCGATATCATCCGCGCTGCTCGACACGTTCACCAGCTTCGTCGCCAGCGCACGCTGAATCTCGCCGTCGAGCTTGACGGCGGAGACGGCTTGTCCTCCGAAAATCAGCCCGCCGAGGAGCAGCAGGAAGACAATCGGAACGCCAAGGCAGATGATCAAACCACGATGATAAGGCATGCGCGAATAATAAACCGCCACAGCGTGCTGCTCAAGAAGCATAGGCTGAGCGGATTCATCCCCGTATGCAGCATTGCTTGGCTTTTTTCCCACTGCCGCAAGGACAGGCATCGTTGCGGCCGGGCTTGAGCCGCATGACGCGTGGCTCGCCATCGACATAGCACCACTGCCCTTCGTGCCGACGGAATTCGGAGGCCTCCTCCAGCACGCCCCAGCGGCGCCCCTCGCGGAAGGTAGCACGGAAGTGCACGCGCCCCTGATCGTCCTGCGTCGCGGTGTCGACGATCTCCAGGCGCACCCACTCGGTCGGATCCTCATCCGGCAGGCTCGCCGGCCGGAAATCCGGGTGCCAGGTGGCCAGCAGATAGTCATTGCGACCAAGTGCGAAGGCACTGAAGCGCGAGCGCATCAAGGCCTCGGGCGTCGGCGCCGGGGAACCTGCATGATAGCGCCCGCAGCATTCGGCGAGCGCACGGCCGGTGCCACAGGGACAGCGCTGATCGTTCATCGTCGAGACTCCCGGTTTGTGTCAAGGGCGACATCATACCTGTCATGCTCCCTTTCCCAGAAGCCACCTCAATCACTCAATGGGCCCGACTGAAGCAGGTACGCTTGTGACGTGGTGAGACACATGGAAATCTCCCACCAGAATGGCCACCGAAAGGTGGCCTGGGATGAAACAGAAGATGCATTTATAACGAATCTCTGGCCTTCATTTCACTGAATAGCCTCCGTCGACCACCAAGTTGTGTCCGGTGACATAGCTTGCAGCATCACTGGCCAGGAATATGGCCGGATTGGCAAATTCCTCGACACGACCTCGGCGCTCCAATGGGGTGGCGGCCCGAATATCCTCCTCTAGATCCCCGTCTCCTGCGGCAACGTCAGCTCCATCCTCGGGGACATGCTCAGTGAAGCCAGGATTGATGGTATTCACTCTGATACCATCCTGCCCCCATTCGATGGCAAGATTACGCGCCATCATATCGACCCCACCCTTTGCGGTAGCCACACCAACCAAATCGGCATAGCCGACGGTACTGGAATTAGCGGAGATCATGATGATGGAACCGCTGCTTTGCTTGGCCATGACCTTATAAGCCGCCTGGCTCAAATAAAAACACCCCGACATCTCGGTATTGATGACCCGCGACCAGGCCGATGGCGGCATATCGGCTGCAGGCCCTTGGATATTGGTGGCTGCATTGCATACCAGAATGTCCAGCTGTCCGAACTCCTCCTCTGCTCTCGATACCAGTGCGTCGCATGATGCAGGATCCGAGATATCAACAGACGTCCTTATGGCTTGGCCTCCTGAATGTTCAATTTCCGCTGCGGTGCCGGATAGGTGCTCAGGGTTTCTGGAAGCCAAAAGAACGTTGGCGCCAGCAGAAGCCAGCCCAATTGCAATGGCTTTGCCGAGCCCTCGACCTGCGCCAGTGACGATGGCGGTCTTGCCGTCCAGGTTGAATGCCTCAATTGACATGCTCTCCTCCTCGCTCGATGGGTTGGTTGCTCAATGCACGCAAGGATGCTAGACCTTGACAGTCTGTTAAGGTCAATATGCCAATGTCGGGTGGAAAGCCATGAGGATTGGAGAGCTCTCACGCCAACTGGGGATCAGCGAGCGCATGCTGCGCTACTATGAGCAAGAAGGTCTCCTTGCCCCCGCGAGAACGGAGTCGGGGTATCGCGACTACGATGCTGATACTGCACTGGTGGCCAAGCGCATTGGCATGCTCCGCGCGGCTGGGCTGAAGCTGGAGGCCATTCGTGAGCTGTTGCCATGCATATTGGATGACCAGCCTGTCTTCGATCCTTGCCTAGAGGTTAGGGAAACCCTTTACAAGGAAGCGGCAAACCTGGATCGGAAGCTGCGTGATCTCCAGGAATGTCGAGACATCATATCGGGATACCTGAGAAGCCTAGATCAGCATCACCGTGCATCATCGACGGCGTGAATGACGTTACCTCGCAGGCGGTCAACGAGAGATCCTCGTCTCGCGGGGAGAGTCCGGCATTGCTGCCACGCACAGGGTCCGCTCACCAACGCCAGCCCCCGATCTGACGGACGGGTGACGAGATAGGCCCAGAGGTTCGCGATATCGCCGCTGCACGGGGTTATCGGATGCTACCGGACGGCTCCGTTCTGGCGAACCGCCTCGACGACCTTTCTCGGCGTCAACCACGCCGCTTGGTCCGCGCCGTGGCGGGTGATGTCAGCGGGTCCTCCGGCCAGGGATGCTTGGGATAGCGACCGCGCATTTCCTTGCGTACCTCGGGGTAACCATTGGCCCAGAAGCTGGCCAGGTCCTCGGTCACCTGCAGGGGACGCCGCGCCGGCGACAGCAGGTGTAGACGCGGCGCGACCCGGCCTTCCACCAGTCGTGGTGTCTGCTGCCAGCCGAACACTTCCTGCAACTTCACTGCCAGAACCGGTGTCTCGCCGCGATAATCCAGCCGAATCCGCGAGCCGCTGGGCACCTCGAGCCGGCTGGGAGCCAACTCGTCCAGACGGACCCGCAACGACCAATCGAGGCGATCCAGCAGGATCCGCTCGAACGGTAGCCGCGCCACCTCATCGAGCCGCTTGATGCCGTCCAGGTACGGCCCGAGCCAGGTGTCCAAGGTCGCCAGCAGAGTCTCGTCGGACCAATCCGGCCAGGCATCGCCGAGATGACGACGCAGCAGCGCCACCCGACCGCGAAGCTGTTCGGCCTCGTCACCGAACGACAGATCGCCGCGCCGCGCCAGGGCCTCCAGCAAGGCACGGCGCACCGCCTCCGGCGGCTTGTCATGCAGGGGACCCCGCTCGAGTACCACGGCTCCCAGGCCGCGACGACGCTCTCCGACGAGTTCGCCCCGAGCATCGGACCATTCCAGGTGATCCCGCCATTGCCGTGCCTCGGGGTATAGCGACTCGAGGCCGGCGACCGAGAGTTTGGCGGCGCGGAAGATGCGGCCACCACCCCGCTCGCCGTCGAGTTCCGCCGCCACCAGCAGCGGCGCGTGGGCCAGGGGGTGCGTCTCGGGCAATCGCGCCCGACCGCCTGACGCTAGCCGGAAGCGCCCCGGTTCGATGCACTGGGCGATGCGTTCCGGCCAGGCCAGGGCCAGCAGTTCGCCGAGCGCTGCCATGTCCGGGGTCTCCAGGCGTACCCTGGCGATGGTGGCCAGCCGCTCGGCATCGCGTCGCCAGCGGCGATGGTCACCCGGCGAGGCGAAGCGGCGTTGCAGGGCCTCGGCGAGATCGCGTTCGTCGTCACCATCGCTGCCCTCGAGCAGGGCCACCAAGCCACAGGCCAGGGCACTGGCCTCGAGTTGCCCTGCCCTCTCCAGCATCACCGCCATGCGTGGATGCACCGGCCAGCGTGTGCAGCCGTTGCCGAAGCGGGTCAGGCGATGCGCGTCATCCAGCACGCCGAGCCGTACCAGGCCAGCGCGCCCCGCTGCCAATGCCGCCGGCGCTGGCGGCGTCACCCAGGTCAGGGCAGCCGGGTCGGTGATGCCCCAGCGTGCCAGCTCGAAGGCCAACGGCATCAGGTCGCTCTGGCGAATCTCTGGCTCGCGATCCGCTGCCAGGGGCTGCTCTTCCGACCACAGGCGATAGCAGACGCCAGGAGCCTGGCGGCCGGCGCGACCGCGGCGTTGATCGGCACTGGCACGATTGACCCGGCGGGTCTCGAGTCGCGTGAGTCCGGTACGCACTTGATGAACCGGCAGTCGCTCGCGACCGGCATCGATGACTTGGCGCACGCCGTCGACGGTCACGCTGGATTCGGCAATGGCGGTGGCCAGCACCACCCGGCGGCGCCCTTCGGCATCCGGCATCAGCGCCTGACGCTGCGCCGCCAGCGGCATTCGGCCATGCAGTTCGTGGATCACGACCGACGACGACAGGCGTTCGGCGAGTCGTCGCCCCAGCCGCCGAATCTCGCCGACGCCCGGCAGAATCACCAGAATGTCGCCGCCCTCGCTGGCCAGAGCTTCCTCGACGACCGCCGCCTGATGACGTTCCGCCTCGAGGCGAGCGCCGGGCGGCCGATAACGCGTCACGACCGGATGCTGGCGTCCGGGACAATCGATTACCGGCGTCCCGGCCCCCAGGGCCGCCGTCAGCGCCTCGACGTCAAGCGTGGCCGACATCACCAGCAGGCGCAGGTCATCACGCACGGTCTGGGCATCCAGCGCCAGGGCTAACCCCAGGTCGGCGTCGAGGCTGCGCTCATGAAATTCGTCGAAAATGATGCCGGCGATGCCCTCGAGAAGCGGATCTTCCTGCAACATGCGCGTCAACACGCCTTGGGTGACCACCTCGAGTCGCGTCCGTTCGCTGACCCGTGATTCGCCGCGCATGCGCACGCCCACCGTCTGCCCCACCGGCTCGGACAGTGTCTCGGCCATGCGGGCAGCGGCCAGACGCGCAGCGACACGACGCGGCTCGAGCAGCAGCAGGCGCTGTCCGCGACACCATTCGGCATCGAGCAAGGCCAACGGCACTCGCGTGGTCTTGCCGGCACCGGGCTCGGCCACCAGCATGGCGCTCGAGTGGCCATGCAACGCCTCACGAATCGCTTCCAGCCGAGCCTCGATGGGCAGCGTCATCGCGGCGGATTCATCGGCGTCGTTGCGCGTCGTGTTCGGCATATCGTGTCCTTGGGATGCGCTGAACAAATCGGCGAGCGAGCAAAGCACACTTGCCAAGCTGCGTCAGCAGTTCTAGGCTTGGCTGTCGGCATCCTGACCAAAAGGTCAGGAAATGACAGTTTGGCATTCAGCCCACAACAACAAACAGGGTTCAATGGTATGCAACAGTCCACTACCCGCCCCATCGGGGGCTCGCGCTCGACCGTGTCCCACCGGGAGGACCTGCCTCCCCTCGACCGCTGGTTCGGCGTCAGCCGCCGAGGCTCCAGCCTGAAGACCGAGATCCTCGCCGGCATCGCCACCTTCCTGGCCGGCATGTATATCATCGTGGTCAACCCGGCCATCCTCTCCGATGCCGGCATCCCCTTTGCCTCCGCCCTCTCGGCGACAGTGCTGATCAGCTTCATGAGCAGCCTGGCCATGGGCCTCTATGCGCGCAACCCGATCCTGGTGGCACCGGGCATGGGCATGAATGCGCTGTTCACCTATACGCTGGTGATGGGTGCCGGCCTGTCCTGGGAGGTGGCGCTGGGCTGCGTGTTCTGGTCCGGGGTGCTGTTCGCCACCCTGGCACTGTTCAACGTGCGCCGGGCGGTCATCGAGGCCATCCCGTTGTCGCTGCGGTACGCCATCACCTGCGGCATCGGTCTGTTCATTACCTTCATCGGGCTGAAGAACGCCGGCTTCATCGTCGGCAGCGACGCCACTCTGGTATCGCTTGGCACCATCGACGCCAGCCTGGTCACCTTCTTCCTCGGCCTGGTGGCCACGGCGATTTTCGTGATCCTGCGCTTCAACGGCGCCCTGATCATGGGTATCGCCCTGACCACCCTGATGGCCGCCCCCATGGGCCGCTTCTGGGGCGACGAGGTGATGGTGGCCTGGAATGGCCTGGCCGCCTGGCCCGACTTCGGCGCGGTCCTCAAGGTCGACGTCATCGGCGCGCTGAAGGTCGCTTACCTGCCGTTCATCTTCGTGATGTTGTTCACCAACTTCTTCGACGCCCTGTCCTGCTTCATGGCGCTTTCCGAATCCGCCGATCTCAAGGACGAAGAAGGCAACCCGCGCAACCTCAAGCGCTCGATGACCGTGGATGCCTTCGCCTCGATGATCGCAGCACCACTCGGCACCAGTGCCGCCCAGACCTTCATCGAATCCGGCGCCGGGGTCGCCCAGGGCGGACGCACCGGCCTGGTGGCAGTGGTGATCGCGATCCTCTTTCTGCCCTTTCTGTTCCTTTCGCCACTGCTGTCGCTGGTGCCCGGCATCGCCACGGCCCCGGCACTGGTGTTGGTCGGGCTGTTCATGATGACGCCGATCAGCAAGATCGACTGGAGCCATTTCGATCAGGCCTTCCCGGCCTTCCTGGCGATCATCCTGATGCCGTTGACCTACTCGATCACCCTGGGTATCGCCTTCGGTTTCATGAGCTTCGTGCTGATCAAGGCGCTGACCGGCAAGGTGCGCGAGATCAAGCCGGCCATGTGGGTCACGGCGGCCCTGGCCGTGTTGATGCTGCTGACCACCCAGTAAACGAGGAAACCACCCTCTAAGTGACGGGCTCGGGGTGACGCACCCCACAGCCCTTCAGAACCACCCGGGTCAGAAAACGCGTGATCTCCTCGAGATCGTCGTCGCCCAGCGCCTCGCGCCCGGTGATGCCCAGTACCTGGGCCTCGAAGTCCGCGTAGTGCTGGGTGGACGACCAGATCAAGAAGATCAGCCAGACCGGGTCGACCGGGTCCATCAGGCCCCGGTCGGCCCACTCCCGGAACACCGCCGCGCGGCTCTGCACCCATTCGCGCAGCTCGCCACGCAGGTACTCCTGCAGGAAAGGCGCGCCGCCGAGAATCTCGCTGGCGAACAGCCGCGACCCTTCCGGATGACGGCGCGACATCTGCATCTTGGAGCGAATGAAGGCAGAGAGCACCTCGGCGGGATCGTCCTCGGCCGAGATATCATCGAGCATGGCGTTCCAGCGCGCCATCATGCGTTCAAGCAGGCGCACGTAAAGCTTGCGCTTACTGCCCATGTAATAGAGGACGTTGGACTTGGGAAGCCCGGCCTGTTCGGCGATTTCCTGCAGGCTGGCACCGCGATAACCGTGCCGCGCGAAGACACGTTCCGCCGCCGCCATGATCGCCTTCTCGTTGCGTTGGCGGATGGCGCCGCCCTCTTGTTCGCTGTACTGCATTGCCTTGGCCATGAAGTCTCATCAGCTCGACGACAGATGTTTGGGGCCATGAGCTTGCCTGACAGCCGCAGCGCAGGCAATTCACCCAGGGTGGAAAACGCCACGAAAGACTCGAAAAAAGTGAATGGGGACTTGCCAAAGCTGACCACATGGTCAAGAATTGAAATATCACGTGCTTTATCCGATACAACGACAAACGGAGCCGGCCATGATCGACTTCTACCTGAATGGCGAGCGACGCCACTGCAGCGACGTCGCCGCCGACACCAGCCTGCTCGAATTGCTGCGCGTGCATCTCGGGCGAACCGGGACCAAGGAGGGATGCGCCTCCGGTGACTGCGGCGCCTGCACCGTGGCCATCGGCGAGCCGGACGCCCTGGGTGAGCTGGTCTATCGCAACGCCAACGCCTGCATCCTGCCCGCCCACCAGATCGACGGCTGCCACCTGGTTACCGTGGAAGGCCTGGCGCGAGGCGACGCGCTGCATCCGGCCCAGGCCGCCATGGTCGACCATCACGGCAGCCAGTGCGGATTCTGCACGCCGGGCATCGTGATGTCGCTGTTCACCCTGCATGAAGAACAGCGCCGCGCCCCCGCCCCGCTGACCCAGGAGCGCCTCGAGGCGGCGCTGGGTGGCAACCTGTGTCGCTGCACCGGCTATCGTCCGATCCGCGATGCCGCGCTCAGCATGGCCGACTATCCCGACGTCCGCCCCGCCTGGGCCGACGAGCCCCACCTGGGCAGCAATGTCGCCTGGCTGCGCCGCCCCGAGGGCGGCGAGCCGACCACCGCCGGTCACTACGTCGCGCCCCAGGATATCGCCGCCCTGCGCGACCTGAAGCGTCGACGCCCGAAGGCACGCCTGGTGGCCGGCGGTACCGACCTGTGGCTGGAAACCACGCAGCAACTCAAGCCACTCGATGACATCATCGATGTGCGCCAGGTGGCCGAACTCACCACCATCGACGAGACACCTGACGGCTGGTGGATCGGCGCGGCGGTGACACTGGCCGACATGACCCCGCTGCTCACCGAACACTATCCGGCCTTCGAGCACCTGATGCACCGCTTCGCTTCGTCACAAATCCGCAACCGCGGCACCCTGGGCGGCAATATCGCCAACGCCTCCCCCATCGGCGACACCCCGCCGGTCATGCTGGCCCTGGATGCCCGGCTGCGCCTGGACGGCCCGGATGGCGCTCGCGAGCTGCCGCTGTCGGATTTCTTCCTCGATTACCGCAAGACGGCCCTGGGCGAGAACGAGTTCATCGCCGCCATCTTCCTCCCGCGCCCGACACCGGCGCAGAATCTCAAGGTATGGAAGTTGTCCAAACGCCGAGAGGACGACATCTCGGCGGTGCTCGCCGCCTTCGCCTGGCGGCTCGAGGATGGCGTGATGCGTGACGTCCGCCTGGGTTTCGGTGGCATGGCCGCCATCCCGCGACGCGCCACCGAGACCGAGGCCGCCCTGGAAGGGCGAGCGCCCGAGCCCGCCGTCTTCGCCGCCGCCCGCGCGGTGCTGGGCGAGGAGTTGACACCGATGAGCGATGTGCGCGGCAGTGCCGAATACCGCCGCACCGCCGCCGGCAACATGCTCGAACGCCTGCGCCTGATGATCGAGGCCGACATGCACGCCGCCGAGGCGACACCGAACCACGCCAGCGACAACAACAATCCTGCGACCAAGGTGACTCTCGATGCGTACGCTCACTAGGCTTTCCCCCTCACCCGACACCACCGAGCGCCAGGGCTCGGCCGGCGCGCCCCGTGCTCACGAGAGCGCCATCAAGCACGTGACCGGGCGCGCCGCCTATATCGACGACCAGCCGGCGCCGGCCGATACCCTGCACGTCGCGCTCGGCCTGTCGCCGGTGGCCCATGGCTGGCTCAATCGCCTGGATCTCGAGAAGGTCAGATCCGCTCCCGGTGTGGTCGACGTCATCACCCTGGCGGACGTGCCCGGCCACACCGACATCGGCCCGGTGTTCCCGGGCGATCCGATCTTCGCCAGCGACGAGATCAGCTATGTCGGCCAGTGTCTGTTCGCGGTCGCCGCCGAGAGCCACAAGGCCGCGCGATTGGCCGTCAAGGAGGCGGTGGTCGAGATCGACGAGCGCCCGGCCTGCCTCGACCCGGTGGCGGCCACCGAGCGCGAGGAATTCGTGCGGCCCACCCATGTCCAGGAGCGTGGCGACTGGCAGCGTGCCCTGGCGGATGCGCCCCACCGACTCGAGGGCGAGCAGTTCGTCGGCGGACAGGAGCACTTCTATCTCGAGGGGCAGGCCTGCCTGGTGGTGCCAAGCGAAGACGAAGGCGTGATGGTCTACACCTCCAACCAGCACCCCAGCGAGACGCAGAAGCTGGTCGCCGAGGTGCTCGGCATCCCCTTCCACGCCGTCACCATGGAGATGCGTCGCATGGGCGGCGGCTTCGGCGGCAAGGAAACCCAGGCCTCGCCCTGGGCCTGCATCGCCGCCATCATCGCCCGGCGCACCGGTCGCGCCGCCAAACTGCGCCTGCCTCGCGCCGAGGACACCCGCGCCACCGGCAAGCGCCATCCCTTTCACAACCGCTATCGTCTCGGTTTCGACGAGCGCGGCGTGCTGGCCGGTGGCGAGATCACCGTCATCGGCGACTGCGGTTATTCGCCGGACCTCTCGGATGCCGTGGTCGATCGTGCCATGTTCCATGCCGACAACGCCTACTCACTCGGCGATGCCCGGGTCACGGGCCACCGAGCGCGGACCAACACCGCCTCCAACACCGCCTTCCGGGGTTTCGGTGGCCCTCAGGGCATGATGATCATCGAACGGGCCATGGACGACATCGCCCGTCACCTCGGCGAGGACCCGCTGACCATCCGCAAGCGCAATCTTTATCGCGCCGCGGACGACGGCGGAGCGGCCCGCGATGTGACCCACTACGGGCAACGCGTCGAGCAGTTGAGCCTGCTACACGACATCATCGACCAGCTCGAGACGAGCAGCGACTACTGGCAACGCCGGCGCGAGATCACCGCCTTCAATGCGACCAGCCCGATCATCAAGAAGGGCCTGGCGCTGACCCCGGTGAAGTTCGGCATCTCCTTCACCGTGCAGCATCTCAACCAGGCCGGTGCCCTGTTGCTCGTCTATACCGACGGCAGCGTGATGATCAACCATGGCGGCACCGAGATGGGCCAGGGCCTGCACACCAAGGTCTGCCAGGTGGTGGCCCGGGAGCTCGGGCTCGACCTGGAACGTGTGCGCATCAGCGCCACGCGCACCGACAAGGTGCCCAACACCTCGCCCACCGCCGCCTCCAGCGGTGCCGATCTCAATGGCCAGGCCGCCCGCGATGCGGCGAGCAAGCTGCGCGAGCGGCTGTTCGATTTCGCCGCCGAACATTTCGACCGTGAAAACGGCGGCCTCGACCGCGAGGCCATGCACCTGGAGGACGGTCACCTGGTGGCCGGCATCGGCGAGAGCGAACAGCGCATTCCCTGGGGCGAATTGATCCAGGCCGCCTACATGGGCCGCGTCTCGCTCTCCGAGAAGGGCTTCTACGCCACGCCACTGATCCACTATGACCGTGCCAGCGGCCGTGGCCGCCCCTTCTACTACTTCGCCCACGGTGCCGCCGTGGCCGAGGTCGAGGTCGACACCCTCTCCGGCGAGTACCGGCTGAGCCGCGCCGACATCCTCCACGACGTCGGCGACTCGCTTAACCCGGCCATCGACATCGGCCAGGTCGAAGGCGCCTTCATCCAGGGCATGGGCTGGCTGACCAGCGAGGAGCTCAAGTGGAACGACGCCGGACGACTGGTCACCGACGGCCCTTCCACCTACAAGATCCCGGCCTTCGGTGACCTGCCGCCGACCTTCAACGTCGAACTGCTGCAGGGGCATCCCAACTCCCAGGCCAGCATCTACCGTTCCAAGGCAGTGGGCGAGCCGCCCTTCATGCTCGGCATCTCGGTCTGGTCGGCGCTGCGCGACGCCCTGGCCAGCCTGGTCGACTACCGCGAAAGCCCGGCGCTGGACACCCCGGCCACGCCCGAGCGCGTGCTGATGGTCGCCGAGGCCCTGCGACGCCAGTACGCCGAGGATGCCACCAGCCCGAGGAGACCCGACCATGCCCCGGCATGACACCAAGGCCTCCGGAACCTGGCACTCGGCCCTCGACCGGCTGCAGCGGCAGGCCCGTCCCCATGCCCTGGCCAGCGTGGTGGGCACGGCAGGTTCCACGCCACGGGAACCCGGCGCCAAGATGGTGATCACCCCCGATGCCGTCCACGATACCCTCGGCGGCGGCAGCTTCGAGTTCCAGGTGATCGATGTCGCCCGCGCTGCCCTCTCAGGTGGCGAGGGCGGCAGTCACCTCGAGGCCTTCCCGCTGGGCGGTCGCTCCGGCCAGTGCTGCGGCGGCTACGTGCACGTGTTGATCGAGGTCTTCACCGGCGCCGAGATGACGGTGGCACTGTTCGGCGCCGGGCATGTGGGCCGGGCGCTGGTCGAGATACTCGCTCCGCTGCCCTGGCGTGTCCTGTGGTTCGACAGCCGGGACGACGCCTTTCCGAGCGAGGTCGAGTCCCATGAGCGCTTGAGTTGCCGGCGCATCGCCGCCGGCTCCGAGGGCGCCGACGTGGCCAGCGCCGTGGACTCGCTGCCCCCCGGCTGCCATGCCCTGGTGATGACCCATGATCACGCCGAGGATCGCGCCCTGGTCGATGCGCTGCTGCGTCGCGGCGATTGCGCCTCGCTCGGCCTGATCGGTTCGGCCTCCAAGTGGGCGAGCTTTCGCCGGCGGCTGGCCGACGCCGGTCACGATGCCGCCGCCCTTGGCACCGTGCGCTGCCCCATCGGCATCCCCGGTGCCAAGGGCAAGCGTCCCTACGAGATCGCCCTGGCGACCGCCGCCGAACTGCTCACGCTCAAGCCAGATGTCCAGCGCCCGGACCGGCTCGGCGTAGCCCCCGAGGTACTACGTGATGCCTTTACACCACCACGCGACTAGGCATTGACTGAAAACTGCCTGCGCTCGTCGACTTTTCAGACAGTGCCCAGACGCGAGACATAACGAGGTGTTAGGCGAGCTTTCGACCGGGCTGGCGCACCAGCACCGCGCACAAATTCGCCAGGAGCGAATCTGAACCGTCTTTGGACAGGCCCGTAGGGTAGCCGCCAAGGATGGCGGCTATAGCGCAGCGATTTGCATGCGCAGGCATTTATACAGTGTTTCCCTAAAAAGATTGGAGAATTCTATGACCACCCGCCGACCCGCCATGCGCGTCCTGCGCGGCCCCTTGCTGAGCTTCGACGCCGATCCCGGCGATGGTGACAGCCCCGCCTCCGGCAGCGTGCGCTATCTCGAGGACGGCGCCCTCTGGCTCGACGAGGGCCGCATTCGCGCCATCGCCGACTACACCGAGCTGGCCCCTCGGCTGCCCGCCGGCATCGAAGTGGTCGACTACAGCGGCAAGTTGATGATGCCGGGCTTCATCGACACCCATGTGCATTACGTTCAGCTCGACATCATGGCCTCCTACGGCCGGCAACTGCTCGACTGGCTCAACGAATACACCTTCCCGGAAGAGTGCCGCTTCGCCGAACGCGCCCACGCCGAGAGCGTCGCCGAGGCCTTTCTCGACGAATCCCTTCGGGTTGGCACCACCACCGCCCAGGTGTTCTGCACCTCTCACCCCGGCTCCGTCGATGCCTTCTTCCATGCCGCCCGTCGCCGTGGCCTGCGCATGCTGGCCGGCAAAGTGCTGATGGATCGCCACGCCCCGGACGGCCTGCTCGACGATACCCTTGGCGGTCTCGCCGACAGCGAGCGCCTGATCGCCGACTGGCACGGACGGGACCGGCTGGGTTATACCCTGACGCCGCGCTTCGCCCCGACCTCCACCCACGAACAGCTCGACGCCACCGGCGCGGTGCTGAGGAATGCCCCCGACCTGCACCTGCAGACCCATCTCTCGGAGAATCTCGGCGAGATCGACTGGGTCGCCGAGCTCTTCCCCGAGTGTGAGGATTACCTGGGTGTCTACGAACGTTTCGGCCTGGTCGGGCCACGCAGCACCTTCGCCCACGGCATCCACCTCACCCAGCCGATGCGTCGCCGACTGGCCGATGCCGGGGCCAATATCGCCTTCTGCCCCACCTCCAACCTCTTCCTGGGCAGCGGTCTCTTCGACCGTCAGGCCTGTCAGGAGGCCGGCCTGGCCACCAGCCTGGCCAGTGACGTGGGCGGCGGCACCGATCTTTCGGGGCTCGGCACCCTCAAGGCCGCCTATCAGGTCGGCCAGTTGCTCGATCAACCGCTGACCGCCTGGCAGGGTTTCTATCGACTGACTCTGGGCAACGCCCGCGCCCTTCACCTTGACGAACACATCGGCCGGCTGCGCGAAGGCGGCGAAGCCGATATCGTGGTGCTCGACCCCGAGGCCACCCCGCTGCTGGCACGGCGTACCGCCCGCTGCCGGACGCTCGCCGAACGTCTCTTCGCACTGATGATGCTGGGCGACGACCGTGCCGTTCACGCCACCTGGGCCAACGGCGCATGCGTTCACCAACGCGACATCACCAGCCAGGCAGCAGCGGTGGCCAGCTGACCCACTCGCAACCCCGAAACATCGGGGTGGCTGCGAGTGGGCGCGTCGATGCCCCAGGCGTCCTTCGCTCCCGTGCGGCTTCGCCGTCGCGATGATCCAGGGCGTGACATCGACCTCTGTGTCGACCCTGTGACATGGTAGGACGACGCAAAGGATGATGGCGTCTTCGCACGCGTTGTCCGGCGCCAGGGATTACCGCTTCATTACGCAAGGGACATGCATTGACGACGCCCGTCTTTCTCGCCGTGCTGGCCAGCGCCTTGATGCATGCCAGCTGGAATGCGCTGGTCAAGGTCGGACTCGACCGCCTGCTAAGCATCTCGTTGATCCAGGTCGGCTGCGGCATCATCGCACTGTTCGGTGTAGCCTTCGTGCCGCTGCCCAACGCTGCCGCCTGGCCCTGGCTGCTGGTCTCGGTGATCCTGCATATTGGCTACAACATCTTCCTCGCCCGTTCCTACCGGGTCGGCGACCTGGGCCAGATCTACCCCATCGCACGCGGCTGTGCGCCACTGTTGGTCACGCTGATCGGCATCGCCCTGCTCAGTGACCAGCCCTCTGCGCTGGGTTATGCCGGCATTGGCCTGCTGGTGCTCGGCATCCTATGCATGGCATTCCCCGGAGGGCGCCACTACCGGCTCGAACATGCCTCGCTGGTCAATGCATTGATCACATCCGCATTCATCGCCGGCTATACCCTGGCCGATGGCAGTGGCGCGCGTGCCAACGGCGACGCCATCGGCTACGTCATCTGGCTATTCCTGCTCGACGGTTGCGGCATGCTGCTGGTCCTGGTCGCCCTTCACGGCACTCGAACACTGCCGCAGCTCGGTCGCCACTGGCGGGTCGGGCTGATCGGAGGCGCCCTCTCCCTCGGCGCCTATGGCGTCACCATCTGGGCCATGACCCAGGCGCCGATCGCGCTGGTGGCCGCGCTGCGCGAGACCAGCGTCCTGTTCGCCATTGCCATCGGAATGATCTGGCTCAAGGAGCCATTGCGTCGGGAACGCCTGCTGGCCGGCGGGCTAATTCTGGCCGGTGTGGTGCTGACCCATTGGGGGTGAGTAGCGCGTTCGGCGACCCGAGGCGATCGAGTCGCCGAACGCATCAGGAAAGTCCTTCGATCTCGCCGGCTTCGTCCAGCCGCATGCCATCGCTGGCCGGGTGACGAGGCATACCCGGCATACGCATGATGGCCCCGCACAGTATCACCACGAAACCGGCCCCGGCGGCCAGTTCAGCCTCGCGGATCGGCAGCACATGTCCCTCGGCCAAGCCCCGTAGTTCGGGGTCGGCGGCGAAGCTGTACTGTGTCTTGGCGATGCATACCGGCAGGTGGCCATAGCCCAGTGCCTCGTATTCCTCGAGCTGGCGGCGAGCCCGGTCCTCCAGGCTGATGTCCGCGGCCCCGTAGAGCCGGGTGGCAATGCTGCGCACCTTGTCCACCAGGGAGGTTTCGTCCGCATAGGTCAGTGTCGGCGCCGTCGTCGGCGCATCGAGCAATGCAGCCACCCGCTCGGCCAGCGCCTCGCTGCCGGCCGAGCCATCCCGCCAATGGCTGCTGACCGTCATTTCCACGCCCATCGCCTCGCAGGCCTCGCGCAGCGCGGCATGTTCCTCGTCCGAATCCTGATCGTACTGGTTGAGCGCCACGACCAGCGGTACGCCGAAGCTACGAAGATTCTCGACGTGACGGGCCAGATTGGCGGCGCCACGACGCACCGCCTGCGGATCAGGCTGCCCCAGCGCCTCCTGGGCGACGCCGCCGTGCATCTTGAGGGCACGCAGGGTGGCCACCACCACCACGGCATTGGGAGCCAGGCCGGCCTGGCGGCACTTGATGTTGAAGAACTTCTCGGCGCCCAGATCGGCGCCGAAACCAGCCTCGGTCACCACTACGTCGGCCAGGGCCAGCGCCGAACGGGTGGCCATCACCGAATTGCAGCCGTGGGCGATGTTGGCGAAGGGCCCGCCATGGACGAAGGCCGGGTTGTGCTCGAGAGTCTGCACCAGGTTGGGCGCCAGCGCCTGCCGGAGCAGTGCCGCCATGGCGCCATCGGCCTTGAGGTCGCGAGCCAGCACCGGCGCACCGTCGCGGGTGCGTGCCACCACGATCTCGCCAAGGCGCCGCTGCAGGTCGTCGAGATCATGTGCCAGGCAGAGGATTGCCATGACCTCGGAGGCTGCGGTGATATCAAAGCCGTCGCTGCGCGGCACGCTCTGCCCACCCTGGCCGACGGTCAGGTGGCGCAGCGCTCGGTCGTTCATGTCCATCGCCCGCTTCCAGGTGATGCGCTCGGGATCCAGGTTAAGTTCGTTGTTCCAGTGGAGATGGTTGTCGATCAGGGCGGCCAGCAGGTTGTGGGCGCTGGTGATGGCGTGGAAATCGCCGGTGAAGTGCAGGTTGATATCCTCCATGGGGATCACCTGCGAGCGACCACCGCCGGCGGCACCACCCTTCATGCCGAAACAAGGCCCCAGCGAGGGTTCGCGCAGGCAGATGGCGGCGCGATGGCCAAGCCGGTTCAGGCCGTCGCCGAGCCCGACGGTGGCAGTGGTCTTGCCTTCTCCGGCAGGCGTCGGGGTGATCGACGTGACCAGCACCAGCTTGCCCCGCGGGCGCTCGGCCAGGTCGTCGGTGAAGGCGTGGGGCAGCTTGGCCTTGGTGTGGCCATAGGGCAGAAGATCCGAGGGCGCGATGCCGAGCCGTGCGGCCACCTCGGTAATGGGCCGCGGCGTCACCGCTCGGGCGACGACGATATCCGGCGAGCCGGGAGGCGGCCAATCAGGCGGGGGAGATGTCTCCAGCGGCAAGGATTCTTCAGCCAGGGGTTCGTCGTGCCACGGCATATAGTCGGTCATCTCGCCCCCTTGCGAGGCGCCACCCAGTGGCGCCACCGTCCTGAACCCGAGTATTCTCAAGCAGCGTGGAACGCCTCGGGCGGGAACGGCATTCCGATTGCGACGCCGGCGTAGTCGAAACGGACATCACCCGGCGCAGAATACCCAACTGGCACGCTCCTTCCCCACAACTTCCCCACAACGTCTAGCCGCAGGCCTTCAGGCGTTCGAGCAGCTCAGTGCGACGCGCCTCGCTCATGAAGGCGGCGTCGATGGCGTTGCGGGCCAGGTCGATGAAGGTGCCGCGCGACCAGTCGAAGGCACGCTGGCAGGCTTCGAAGTTCTCCAGCATGCCGCCGCCGAAATAGGCCGGATCATCGGAGTTCAGGGTCAGGTTCAGCCCCGATTTCAGGAGTTCAGGCAAGGGATGGTCGTCGAGGCGTTCGACGACCTTGAGACGCAGATTGGAAAGCGGACAGACGGTAAGCACCGTGCCCTGCTCGCGCAGGCGCGCGACCAGCTCGGGGTCTTCCAGACAACGTACTCCATGATCCACCCGGCAGACATCCAGCACGTCCAGCGCCTCGCGGATGTACTCGGGTGGCCCCTCTTCGCCGGCATGAGCCACCCGTGGCAACCCGAGCGCCCGGGCGCGCTGGAAGACCTCGGCGAACTTGGCCGGCGGATGGCCGAGTTCCGCGCTGTCGAGCCCCACGGCATCCAGGATTTCCCAGTAGGGTTCGGCACGCTCCAGCAGTTGCATCGCCTCCTCGGCGGGCCGGTCACGCAGGAAGGCCATGATCAGCGCCGTGGACATGTCGAGTTCGCGCTCGGCGCGTCGACGGGCCTGGCCGAGCCCTTCCATTACCGTTTCCAGGGCCACGCCCCGGGCCAGGTGGGCCTGAGGGTCGACATGCATCTCGACATGCACCACACCCTCGGCATGCGCGCGCTGGAAGTAATCCATGGCCAGGTCGTGGAAGTCACGCTCGGTGCGTAGAACGCTCATGCCCTGGAAGTACAGATCCAGGAAGGACTGCAGGTCCTCGAAGTCGTAGGCGGCACGCACCTCATCCTCCGAAGCATAGGGCAGGCTCACGCCGTTTCGCTCAGCGAGCGCCATCATCAGTTCGGGCTCCAGGGTGCCCTCGATGTGCAGGTGGAGTTCGGCCTTGGGCAGGCGCTTGAGAAAGTCCCGCATGAGTTACCTCGTTCGATGCTTTGCCCTATCCTGAAAGATTCTGACCGGTTGCGCAAAGCGGTGATCCGATGTGGGCTGTCAGATCGATCGTGCGCGTCACTCCGGGCAGTGGCATGGCCTCATCATCGTGACGATGCGAGAGATAGATCACGGTTCGCCCTGCCAGCCAGGCATCAAGCCGCTCGGCCAGCCGTTGCGCGGTCGTTGCATCGAGCCCGGTAAAGGGCTCATCGAGAATGACCAGCCCCGGATCGCGCAGCATCAAGCGCGCCAGTACCAGCCGTCTCGCTTGCCCGCCGGAGAGACGTCTCCCGCCCTCGCCCACTCGCGTCGCGAGGCCATGCGGTAGCCCCCCGGCCCATTGCCCCAGCTCGACCTCGTCGAGAAGATCCCACAAGCGTTCATCGGAGGCCTCGGGATCACCCAGGCGCAGGTTCGCCGCCAGGCTGTCGTCGAACAGTTCGCTGTTCTGGGTCAGCAAGGCCAGGCGACGACGCAGGGCTTGCGCCTCGAAATGTTCGATCTCGATACCGCCCAGACACACACGGCCGCTGTCGGGCACGATCTGCCCGGCGATCAGGGCCGCCACGCTCGACTTGCCGATACCGGAGGGGCCACACAGGACGAGCCGTTCTCCAGCCGCAAGTTGCAACGAGAAATCATCGAGAACAGCCGTCAAGGCACCGGGATAACGCAATCCGACCCGTTCCAGGCTCACCGATAGCGCTCCTTGCGACGGCAAGGGGCCTGCCGGCGATACGCTCACCGGGTGCCGGGCAGCTTCCAGGGCATTGAGTCGTTCAGCGGCGGCCTGGGTGGCGCCGAACTGGGTAAAGGCCATGGGCAGCGCCATGAGTGCCTCGCTCATCGCCAGCACGGCCAGCGGCATCATCACCATCAAGGGGCCGGACAAGGCCTCGGCCGCCCAGAGCTGCGCTCCCAGCCAAAGGGCCAGCAACCAGGCCAGGCCGACCGCCATCCCAGCCAGCGCCGAGCCCAGGGCAGCCAGCCGCCCCAGACAGCTCTGATCGACGCGCAGCCGCGCTTCGATGGCGTCCAGGCGCCGACGCTGCTCGGCCAGTGCACCATGGCTTTCCAGCTCCGCCATGCCCGAGAGGTGCTCGATCACGCGCCCGCGCAATCTTTCCAGCTCCGCCACGCGACGCCGGCTGGCGGCCAGCCCCCAGCGGGCCTGGCCGATCGTCAACCAGCACCAGGCAAGCCCCAGGACGAGCCCCACCGCCAGGCCTGCCGACGGCGCCCACACCGTCAGCAAGGCGCTCAGGCCAAGAATCGCCAACAAGGCCACCAGGGCCGGCGCCAGCAGACGCAGGAAGAGGCTGTCCAGAGTATCGATGTCGGCGGTCAGTCGATTCAGCCAGTCGCTGGCACGCCGCCGACTCAGGCTGGCGTTGTCGAGATCGACCAGAACCGCGAACATGTGGCCACGCAAGTCAGCCAACAACCGCAGCACCGTGTCGTGGTTGTACAGGCGCTCCACGTAGCGCGCCACGGTACGCGTCAGCGCGAAGGCGCGAATGCCGCCACCGGGCACGTAGACGTCCAGGGTTATCGCGCCCCCTGCCGCCAGCACCAGGCCGGCCAGCGCGGTGGCGGTAATGAACCAGCCCGACAGTGCCAGCAAGCCCAGCGCTGCCGCCAGGGCCAGCAACATCAAGGCCGCTCCCGCCAGCAGGCGCCGGCGACGCCGGCCGAGATGAACGAGCCAAGGCCGCAGCGTGGCGAACAGTCCCGGCGTAGCCTCAGTCATGCATCGCCTCCTCGAGTACGCCCTGCTCATGTGCTCCTTCCAAGCCCAGGGATAGCCGGCGCGTCGCCAGAGCCAGGGGCGCCGGCCGGTGGCTGGCGATCACCAGGGTTCGGCCCTGCTCGACCAGCGCCGAGAGCGCCTCGAGCACTCGGGCCTCACTGTCGTCGTCCAGGCTCGCCGTGGGTTCGTCCAACAACACCAGTGGTGCCGGGGAAAGGAAGATGCGCGCCAGGGCCAGGCGGTGGGCCTGGCCGCCGGAAAGCCCGACCCCGCGCTCGCCGAGCGGCGTGGCCAACCCATCGGGCAAGGCCTCGAGCAGCTCTCCCAGACCGACGCGCCACAAGGCATCACGCAATGCGGCCTCGTCCGCCTCGGGAGCCGCCAGGCGCAGATTGTCGGCCAGGCTGCCATGGATCAGCAGTGGGCGCTGATCCATCCAGGCCACCCGCAGATCGGGGGCAGCGCGGTGCCGTCCCGAGGCCGGCGCGATGAAACCGGCCATCAGTTGCAACAGGCTCGACTTACCGACGCCGGATGGGCCGCTCACGCCGAGTATCTCGCCGGAACGCACCGTCAGATCCAGAGGGCCAAGCACCCGGCCCCGTTCCGGATACGACACCGTCACGGCTTCCAGCTCGACCAGGGCATCGCTCCGGCATGGCAGTGGCGCCTCGTCGCTGCGCGGCGGAATTTCATCGAGCAGCGCCACCATCCCCTCGGCCGCTCCCAGGGCAGCAGCACGGTCATGATAATGCTGGGACAGGGTGCGCAGCGGCTGGAAGAACTCCGGCGCCAGCAGCAACACCAACAGGCCGCTGAACAGGGTCAGCTCATCGGCCGGTCCGAAGCCGATATAGCCGAGCAGACCGAAGCCGACATAGATGGCCACCACAGCGATGGCCACGGCGGCGAAGAACTCCAGCACCGCCGAGGAAAGAAACGCCAGACGCAGGGTGCGCATGCTGCGCCGGCGATAGTCGTCGGCGGCGGCATGCACTTCGCGGGTGGCTCGCTCACCAGCCCCGAAGAGCTGCAACGTGGTGATGCCCCGCACCCTGTCGATGAAGTGGCGGGAGAGCCGCGATACGGTGTCGAACTGCTCGCGATTGAGACGCTCGGCGCCCATTCCCACCAATGCCATGAACAGGGGAATCAAAGGAGCGGCCAGCAACAGGAACAGGGCCGCCAGCCAATCCAGCCAGACTACGACGCCCAGGATGACCAGAGGGATCGCCACCGCCAGGCGCATTTGCGGGAGAAACCGCGCGATGTAGCCGTCCAGCGCCTCGACCTGATCGACCACCCGGTTGGCAAGGCTAGCGCTGTGGTGATCGGCCAGCCCGACCGGACCGAGGCGCTCGAGATGATCAAGCAGCTCACGACGGGCCCTGGCCCGCACGCGCAGGCTGGCAGTCAGGCCCGCGCTTTCCTGCCCCCATTGGGCCAGGGCTCGCAGCACGATCATCGCCACCAGCACCGCGAACCCTGCCGCCAGCGATGATGGCTCGGCCCCTTCGATCAGCATCGACGTCACCAGCCAGGCCAGCGTCGCCATCTGGGCGATGGTCAGCAGTCCCGCCGCGGTGCCGGCGATCACTGCCAGTGTCAGATGACGACGCTCGGTCCTTGCCAACCCGGCCAGCCAGGCGCGGGGCGTTTCCCCTTTCATGTCGCGCCCGGACTCAGTGGTGATAGCCGTCGCCCTCCCGGACCTTGCCGCGGAACACCCAGTAGGTCCAGGCGGTGTAGGTCAGCACGAGGGGAATCACGAACAGCACGCCGATCAGCAGGAAGAGCTGCGACTCGGGCGCCGAGGCCGCGTCCCAGATGGTGTAGTCCGGCGGCACGATCACCGGCCACTTGCTGACCACCAGGCCCAGGTAGGTGAAGACGAACAGGCCGAGTGTCGCGATGAAAGGCTGCCCCTCGCGACGCTGGTGAACGGCACGCCAGAGTAGCGCCGCACAGACCAGCGCCAGCACCGGGAAGATCCAGATCATGTGCAGGTGACCGAACCAGCGCTCACGCACCGACTCGTCGACGAAGGGGGTCCAGAAGCTGATGATCGCGAAAACCGCCAACACCGCAATCAGCAGCTTGGGCGCCAAGCCGTAGGCCCAATCCTGAAGCCGCCCTTCGGTCTTCATGATCAGCCAAGTCGCACCAAGCAGCGCATAGCCCGCCATCAGGCCCAGGCCGGTCAGTACCGTGAAGGGCGTCAGCCAGTCCAGCGGGCCGCCTACATAGACGAAATCCTCGACGGCAAAGCCCTGGATATAGGCACCAACCACCACTCCCTGGGCAAAGGCCGCCACCGCCGAGCCCCAACTGAAGGCGCGATTCCACCAGTGACGATTGCGATGCGACTTGAAGCGAAACTCGAAGGCAATGCCCCGGAAAATCAGCCCGGCCAGCAGCAGGAAGACCCCGAGGTACAGTGCCGGAAGGAACACCGTGTAGACCAGCGGGAAAGCCGCCAGCAACCCGGCACCGCCCAAGACCAGCCAAGTTTCGTTGCCGTCCCAGATCGGTGCTACCGAGTTCATCATCACATCGCGCCCCGCTTCATCCGGTGCGAAGGGGAAGAGAATCCCCACGCCCAGATCGAAGCCATCCATGAGCACGTACATGATCACCCCAAAGCCGATGATCAGGGCCCAGATCAATGACAGATCGAACATTTCCATGGCTCAGCTCCTGCCCGGTTGGTTGGAGGCGTCCTCGAAGGGCACGTGGGCGGCAGACAGCGGACGCGCGGGCCGCTCCACCTGGTCGTCGTGGGGCTCGAGGTCCGGCAGCATGCCCTGGCGCACCACGCGGGTGAGGTAGTAGAAACCGGCCCAGAACACGACGGCGTAGACGGCGATGTAGCCCACCAGGGTCGTCAACGCCATCCAGCCACTCAGCGAGGGCGTGAGCGCCTCGGCCTGATCCATCACGCCGTAGACCAGCCAGGGAGCACGCCCGACTTCCGTCACGAACCAACCGGCCAGCACCGCCAGGAACGGCGACACGCTCATCAGCCGCATCAATTGCAGGAAACCGCGCTGCTCGTACAAGCGACCCTTGACGCGCAGCCAGAGCCCGGCCAGCGCCACGCCGATCATCGCCAGACCCAGAGCGACCATGATGCGGAATGACCAGAAGACCAGCCACACGGGAGGCTGCTCAGACGGTGGCACCTCACTGACACCCGGCACCTCACCCCCGATATCGTGCGTCAGGATCAAGCTCGCCAGACCCGGAATGCCGAACTCTATGAGGTTCTCCTGAGCGTCCTGATCCGGCCAGGCGAACAGCAGCAGCGGCGTGTGCGTCTGTGTTTCCCAGTTGCCTTCCATGGCCGCCACCTTGGTCGGTTGATGCTCCAGGGTGTTGAGGCCATGAAAATCCCCCACCACCGCCTGGGTCGGCGCCAGAACCAGCAACAGCCACAGGCACATCGAAAAGGCCTTGCGGTTGGCCTCGACATCGCGCCCGATCAGCAAGTACCAGGCACTAACCCCAGCCACCACGAAGCCACCGGTGAGAAAGGACGCCAGCACCATGTGCACGAAGCGATACCCGAAGGAGGGGTTGAAGATCGCCTCCGTCCATGAAGTCACATGGAAACGACCATCGATGAGTTCCGTACCCACCGGCGTCTGCATCCAGCTATTGGCCGTGAGGATCCAGAATGCCGAAATGAAGGTTCCCACCGCCACCATGATGGAAGCGAACAGGTGAACTCCCTGGGGAACCTTATGGCGCCCGAACAGCAACACACCCAGGAAGGTCGCCTCAAGGAAAAAGGCCGTGACCACCTCATAGCTAAGCAAGGGGCCCAGGAAGTTCGAGGCAGCCAAGGAGAAGTTGCTCCAGTTGGTACCGAACTGGAAGGACATGACGATGCCCGACACCACCCCCATCGCGAACACCACCGCAAAGACCTTGGCCCAGAAAATGGCCAGGCGCTCCCAAGCCGGATTGCCAGTGCGGTAGAACAATCCATTGAGCACCGCGAGATAGGATGCAAGCCCAATGGAGAAGACGGGAAAGATGGCGTGAAAGGACACCACGAATGCGAACTGCAATCGCGACAGCAATAGTGGATCAAGTTCCATGGCAGACTCCAGATTCCCTACTCAGGACAAACAGAAGCGTTTAAGCCTCCGCTCATGCAACAGCCTAGACGATAGAAACGACCTGGGGTTACGGCCTGTCCCGGGCACCCCCATCACATGGCCTCGCTCGCCTAGGTTCATGCTATCCCTAAAGCCGGAAATTCCAGAGCGTCGCGTTGTCGCAGGTGGTCAGCGTATTGTCGCAGGTGGCTAGACCGCGCCCCCCTGCATGACCAGGCTGATCATGAAACCGGTATAGGTCAGAGACATGGCCAGCAGCACCCCACCTTCGAGTCGATTGATCCGTCCTGCACGGTTCCGCCAGCCCATCGCGAAGACCGTCATCAGGACAGTCATGGCCATCATCAGCGTCCAGTCACGCAGTAGCACCTCGCGCGCCACCTCGATCGGTGTGATCAGAGCGGCCAATCCCACCACGCCCAGCGTATTGAACAGGTTGGAGCCCACCACGTTGCCCAGCACCAGATCGTGTTCGCCACGCCGCAGGGCACTGATCGAAGAGGCAAGCTCGGGCAAGGACGTTCCCACGGCCACCACCGTCAATCCGATAATCAGATCGCTGACCCCAAAGCTCTGGGCAATGGACACCGCCCCCCACACCAGCAGGCGCGAGCTGACCACCAGCAGCAACAGGCCGAAGGCCGTCCAGAGCAATCCGGTGCGCAGCGACATCGGATGGGAGGCAATATCCTGTTCGGTATCCGCGGACATCGCATCCTCGGGCGCCTTCAAGGCCTGCCATATGCTGAACCCGATGAAAGCCACGAGGATCAGCAGCAGCAGTCCTCCTTCGAACCGACCCAGCACGCCGCCCAGCAGCAGCAGCGCCGAAAGCAGGGTCACGCCCCCCAGGACCGGCAGTTCGCGGCAAATCATGCTCGAGTGCACGGCAAGCGGCGAAATCAACGCCACCAGGCCGAGAATCAGGCCGATGTTGACGATGTTCGAGCCATAGGCATTGCCCAGCGCCAGACCAGGGTTGTTCTCGGCCGCCGCGATGACCGAGACCACCAGCTCGGGCGCCGAGGTGCCAAAGCCAATCACCAGCATCCCGATCAGCAGGGGCGACAGCCCAAGGTGTGACGAGGTCGACGCCGCACCATCGACGAAGCGCTCGGCGCTCCACATCAACAGAACCAGCCCCGCCACCACCGCCAGAACGGGAAGCATCATGGCACCTCCATTAGAACATTCGGGTTTGTATGTTTGCCTATGGCCCCCCCGGCGTCAACGTGACACACTTGGGATTGGATTCAATCCGGTGCGAGGAGGATGATCGCCTAGTGCCAAGGCCGGCTTTGCAACCCATCACCATGCTCAGAGGGGCGCCACTTGTCGACCAGGCCCCACCCGAGACGCGACATTCGCGTCGGCGCCTGCGCGCCTGTCACGAGTGCGACTGGCTGATGGCTCTCCCCCCACTACGCTCCGGCGAGCAGGCGACCTGTCCGCGCTGCGACCATGCCGAGGTGCGTCGCCATCGCTATCCCGCCCAGCGCAGCATGGCACTGGCGCTGGCCTCGCTGGTAACGCTCGCCCTGGCGGTGACCTACCCCTTTCTCGGCTTCAGCGTTCGGGGCGTGGGCAATCGTATCGAACTGACCCAGTCGGCCACTCAACTGATCGGCTACCACGAACCACTGGTGGCCATCGCCGTGCTGCTGACCATCCTGGTGCTGCCCACCCTCTACCTCATCGGCGTGGTCTGGTTGCAGACGGGGCTGCTACGCGGTTCCCCCCTGCCGGCCAGCCGAGGTATAGCCCGCTCGCTGGCACACTTGCAACCCTGGATGATGGCCGATGTCTTTCTCATCGGCACTTTGGTCAGCCTGATCAAGATCGCCGGGCTCGCCGAGATCGAGCTCGGCCCCGGATTCTGGGCCTTCGGCGCTTTCGTGGTACTGCTGCTCGCCACCACTCAGTCCGTGGACCGGGACTGGCTATGGTTCGCCCTGGCCGGCGAACCCAACGCCCCGGAAGGCAGCCGTACCGGTGAAACCGCTGCCGGCCAGGGGCTAACCGGCTGCGCCACCTGCGGGCTCGTCAACCGCCTCGATGCCCGAGGCAAGGGCCGCTGCCAACGCTGCGGTGAACGCCTGCACGCGCGCCGCCCCCACAGCCTGCAACGCACCTGGGCCCTGCTCGCCGCCGCCGCCGTGCTCTACATCCCGGCCAACGTCTACCCGATCATGACCACCACCAGCCTCGGTCGGCCCAATCCTTCCACCATCATCGGCGGCGTGGTTCAGTTGCTGGAGATGGGGTCCTGGCCAGTGGCCCTGGTGATCCTGGTGGCCAGCGTGATCGTGCCCCTCGGCAAGCTGATCGCCCTTTCCTGGCTGTGCCTGGTGGCTCCGCGTGCCCACCGCATGAACGCCATGGCCCGTACCCGACTGTATCGCCTCACCGAATTCATCGGACGCTGGTCGATGGTCGATATCTTCGTGGTGGCGATCCTGGTGGCCCTGATTCGCGCCGGCAACCTGATGTCGATCACCCCTGGCCCCGCCGCCCTGGCCTTCGGCGCCGTGGTGGTGATCACCATGCTGGCCGCCATGAGCTTCGATCCCCGGCTGATCTGGGACGATCCGGTCGCACCTCACCGGAAACGCCTTACATGAAACACCTTATATGCAACAAGGAAGCGCTCCATGAACGACAGTTCCGTCGACACTGATCGGGATGACGAGCATCGCGCCCGCACTACGCGCCAGGCCCGGCTGTCACCGATCTGGATCGTCCCCATCGTGGCGCTGCTGATCGGCGCCTGGCTGGTATATGACAACTATGCCAGCCGCGGCCCCGTGATCACCCTGACCATGGACAGTGCCGATGGCATCGAGGCCGGCAAGACCCTGATCAAGACGCGCAATGTCGAAGTCGGCCAGGTCGAATCCGTCTCCCTCTCGGCAGATCAGTCGAACGTCGTCATCAAGGCCCGCATGAAGACCCAGGCCACGTCCATGCTGGTCGAGGACAGCAGCTTCTGGGTGGTCAAACCCCGAATCGGCCGCGAGGGCATCAGCGGCCTCAACACCGTGTTGTCCGGCGCTTACCTGCAGCTCGAACCCGGACAGAGCCACGAGGAAGCACGCACCTTCGAGGTTCGGGATCAACCCCCCGTGGCCCCGCCCGGCGCCGAGGGGTTGCGCATCAACCTGGTAAGCCAGGTCGGCAATGCCCTCAGCGTCGGCGACCCCATCACCTTCCAGGGCTTCACCGTGGGCCGTGTCGAACAGGCCGACTTCGACGTCGAGACTCGACAGATGCACCACCGCATCTTCATCGAGAGTCCCTATCACCGCCTGATCACGTCCAACACCCGCTTCTGGAGCAGCAGCGGCATCGACCTTCGGCTCGACTCCCAGGGTGTCCGCGTCCAGGTCGAATCCATCGAAGCGCTGCTGGGTGGCGGCGTCACTTTCGGGGTGCCCGAGGATCTCCCGCGGGGCGAGACCGTGGAACCCGACACCACCTTCAAGCTTTTCGCCGACGAGGAAAGCGCTCGCCAGGGCACCTTCGACCGCTACCTCGAGTACGTGCTGCTGATCGAGGACACCATCCGCGGCCTCTCGAAGGGTGCGCCGGTAGAATTCCGCGGCGTGCGTATCGGTACGGTCACCAGCGTCCCCTGGAACTTCACCGCACCGCAGCCGGACAATCGTGACCGCCTGGCCATTCCGGTGCTGATTCGTATCGAGCCGCAACGCCTGGGCATCGACGATCAGGACCTGGACCTCGACGAATGGCGCGAGCGCTTCGATCGTCTGTTCGACCTCGGCCTGCGCGCCTCCCTCAAGAACGGCAGCCTGCTGACGGGCGCCTTGTTCGTTGATCTAACCTTCGATGATCAGCGTGCCGGCGAGTATGAGCCGGAAACCTTCGCCGAACGCACCGTCTTCCCCACCGCGTCCTCGGGACTGGCGCAGATCCAGTCGCAGGTCACGGCCCTGCTCGACAAGCTCAATGCTCTCGAGGTCGCGCCGATCCTCACCGGCCTGGAAGACAACCTGACGACATCGCAGGCCATGCTCGAGGAAGTCCGCAAGCTGACCGCCAGCATGCAGGGCCTGCTCGACGACCCCGGCACCCGGGAGCTGCCGGGTAATCTCAACGCCACTCTCCAGGAGTTGCAAACCACCTTGGAAGGGGTGTCTGCCGACTCACCCGCCTATCGCGAGCTGACCGACACCCTGGATCAGGTCGAGCGCCTGATGCGCGACCTGCAACCCGCGGCACGCAAGATCAGTGAAGACCCCAGGGCGCTACTGTTCGACAGCATCGACGCCGAGGACCCGACGCCCCGTGCCCCCGACACAAGGAGCCAGCCATGATGCGTCTCGCCAATCTGTTCGCCGCCTCCCTGGCGGCCCTCTGGCTGAGCGGTTGCGCCACCGGCGGCACGCCGCCGACTCACTACACCCTGCCCGACGCACCGCTGGCGGACGATGCCATCGATACCTCGGCCGATCGGCTGCTGGTGATACGCCCCATCCGGCTGGCACGCTATCTCGACGTGGAAGGCATCGTCTTCCAACTCGACGACATCACCATCCAGCAAGCCAAGGGGCACCAGTGGGCCGAGCCGCTGGGCCGCCAGCTCGAACGCGGGCTGCGTGACCGGCTGGCCACCCGCCTGCCCGATACACGGATCATGCTCGACGGCGACACCGCTCGGGGCGACGCGCCCCTGAGCCTGCGACTCGAGATGGACCGTTTCCAGGGGCGCCATGACGGCATGGCCGTGGCCGAGGGGCGCTGGCAACTCCGCGACGCTGATGGTGAACTGCTGTCCTTGACGCCTTTCAGTCTGACCACGCCGCTCGAGGCCGATGGCTATCCGGCCCTGGTCCAGGCGCTGGGACAGGATCTGGACCGCCTCGCCGACCGGCTGGCCACGGCGATCGAACGGCTGCGTTGAGCGTACGACTATGGCATAATACCGCCACTCGCGGCATCGCTGGTCCCTCCTGCCGCGTCTGACCCTATTCCCACGTCCCGATCCGGGACTGGCCGGTCGCCCGAGGCGGCCGGCACGGATCGAGACGTTGCTGCGGAGACTGCATGAGCTTTTCCGACCTAGGCCTGCGGGCCGAACTCCTGAGCGCCATCGAGGCCCAGGGCTATACCGAGCCGACCCCGATCCAGCGCCAGGCCATTCCCGCCGTTCTCGAGGGCGGTGATCTACTGGCCAGTGCCCAGACCGGCACCGGCAAGACCGCCGGCTTCACCCTGCCGATGCTCCAGCGCCTGGCCGACGGCAAGCGCCCCGCCAAGCGCGGCGTACGCGCCCTGGTGCTGACACCCACGCGCGAACTCGCCGCCCAGGTCGGTGAAAGCGTGCGCGACTACGGCCAACACCTGTCGCTGACCTCGCACGTCATCTTCGGCGGTGTCGGCCAGCAACCCCAAGTGGATGCCATTCGTCCGGGGCTGGATATCCTGGTGGCCACACCGGGCCGCCTGCTCGACCTTCAGCAACAGGGCCACGTCGATCTCTCCGGCGTTGAAACCCTGGTGCTGGACGAAGCCGACCGCATGCTCGACATGGGCTTCATCCACGACATTCGCAAGGTTCTCAAGCTGCTTCCCGCCAAGCGCCAGAACCTGCTGTTCTCGGCAACCTTCTCCAACGAGATCCAGACGCTGGCCAACCAGTTGCTCGACCGTCCAACGCTGATCGAGGTGGCGCGGCGCAACACCACCGCCGAGACCGTCGAGCAGGCCGTCTACCGGGTCGACCGCGAGAAGAAGCGCGAACTGCTGGCACACCTGATCCAGTCACAACGCTGGTTCCAGGTGCTGGTCTTCACCCGCACCAAGCACGGGGCCAACCGCCTGGCAGAGCATCTTGGCAAGCGCGACATCCCGGCCATGGCGATCCATGGCAACAAGAGCCAGTCGGCCCGCACCAAGGCATTGTCGGCCTTCAAGTCCGGCGACCTGCAGGTTCTGGTGGCCACCGACATCGCCGCCCGCGGGCTCGACATCGACGAGTTGCCGCATGTGGTCAACTTCGAGCTGCCCAACGTCGCCGAGGACTATGTCCACCGTATCGGCCGCACCGGGCGCGCCGGCAACGAAGGCCAGGCCGTATCGCTGGTCTGCGTCGACGAGCACGGCTTGCTCAAGAACATCGAGAAGCTGATCAAGCGCGACCTGGTCAAGCATATCGAGCCGGGCTTCGAACCGGACCCCAACGCCAAGCCGGAGCCGATCGAGAACGGCCGTGGCGGGCGTGGACGCGGTCGCGGCGGTAACGGCGGCGGCAACCGCAACGCTGGCAGTAACAACGCTGGCGGTAACAACACAGCCAATCGCGATGCCCCCTCCGGGCGTAAGCGTCAGCGTCGTGGCGGCCAGAAGCGCCAGCAGGCCTAGCCATCCAATGTGGCGGAACACCGCGACTTGTGCGACGGTGATCCGCCATAGTCCTCATCTCTATACTTGGATTTGCAAGGAACGCCATGGACACCCAACACCTGATCCGCGACTACCGCCGCTGGCTCACCTTTCAGCGCCAGGCCCAGCTCGAGCGCGAACACAGTGCCGCCCTGCGCGAACTCGAAAAGGCCCGGGTCTCGGCAACGCGCATGACCGAGGCCTATCGCAGCATGGCCGAGAAAGCCGCCAGCGAGGGCGCCTGCTACCGCACGCTCTTCCTGCGCGAACACGACGAACAGGCCCTGACCTGCGAAGGCTGGCTGTTCGTGCGTCGAGTACTGGCGGAAGGTGGCATGACACGGGTGCGCGCCACCCTGCTGCCAACCTTCACCCTCGAAGACGGCTTGTTGAATCCAGGCGATCTCCCCGCCGAGAAACTGACCCTGGAAATCTTCGAGCAATTGAAGATGAATCAGGGAATGGCCAGCATGGCCAGGGTCGACCGCATCGACAGCAGCGGTGACATCCAGTTCATCACCCTGCTCGACAGCGCCCGGGGCGATCTGCGTCCACATCTCAAGTAAGCCCATGTCGAATTCACACACCAGCGCCGCAGCCGAAAGAACCCTGCATCCAGCGGCCTTCTTCTTCCTGATGATCCTGGTCGGCCTCAACCTGAGGCCGGCGCTCTCGTCATTGGCACCCTTGCTGCCACGCGTCCAGGCCCAGACCGACCTGACCGCGGCGGGCATCGGCGCCTTGACCACCCTGCCCGTGCTCTGCCTCGGCCTGTTCGCGCCTCTCGCGCCCTGGCTGTCGCGCCGCCTCGGCCCAGAGCGCACCCTGTCGCTCGCCTTGCTGGTCCTGGCGCTGGGACTGGGGCTGCGCGGCCTGGCCACTCCGAACTGGCTGTTTGCCGGCACCCTGCTGGTCGGCGCCGGTATCGGCGTGGCCGGCAGCCTGCTGCCGGCCCTGGTCAAGCGTGAACTTCCCAAGGGCGCCGACCTGATGACCGGCGTCTACACCATGGCATTGTGCCTCGGCGGCGCCCTGGGAGCTGGCCTGAGCATTCCGCTGGCCAATGCCTTCGGCGGCTGGCCTTTGGCCCTGGTGGCCTGGGCCGGGCTCGCTCTGGCGGCACTGATCGCCTGGCTGGTACTGATGCCCCAGCCGGGCAGCCCGGCGGTCCGTCCGCCACGTACCGGGAACACCCGAGACCTGCTGCGCCAGCCGCTAGCCTGGCAGGTCATGATACTGATGGGCTCGCAATCCTCGCTGGCCTATATCGTCTTCGGCTGGTTGCCCACCCTGCTGATCGTTCGAGGCTATGACGAAGCCAAAGCCGGCTGGATGATGGCCGCCTCGGTGATGGTTCAACTGGTCTCGGCCCTGGCCGCCCCCTGGCTGGCCCGCCTGGGCCGCGATCAGCGGCCGGCTCTGCTGCTATTGCTGCTGATGGTGGCCTCGGGCCTCACCCTGCTGCTGCTCGGCCCCGAACGCTGGCGCTGGGTCGGCATCACCCTGCTGGGGCTCGGTCAGGGCGGCAGCTTCAGCCTGGCGCTGACGCTGATCGTGCTGCGCACCGCCGACTCGCGCCTTGCCGGCAAGCTCTCGGGGCTCGCCCAGGGCGGCGGCTATACCCTGGCGGCCCTGGGACCCCTGGCCGTGGGCATGATGCTGGAGTTCAAGCTTGGGCTGCTCACCATCAATCTGCTGCTGCTGGGCATCGTCATGGTAGCTGCCATCTTCGCCCTGCTGGCCGGCCGCAATCGCCGCCTGGAAACCGACACCGAAGGCCGGCTGCTCATTCGCGACTACCGCTGACCACGCTGAGTGACGAGCCGCGTTCAATCAGGAAGGAGCCCGCATGTCATCCTCCCGCGCTTCCCTGCTGGTCATCTATACCGGCGGCACCCTTGGCATGGTGGACAGTCCCCAGGGGCTGATCCCGGGTCGCGCTTTCGAGACCCGGCTGCGCCACACGCTGGCCGCCCTGCCTCCGGCGCGGCAAGCCGCGCTGCCGGACTTTCACTTCCTGGAAACCGCTCGTCCTATCGATTCCAGCGCCGCCACTCCCAACGACTGGCGCGACCTGGCGGAGATCGTCGCCGAGCATTACCTGACTCACGACGGCGTGGTGATCCTGCACGGTACCGACACCCTGGCCTGGACGGCTTCGAGCCTGGCCTATCAACTGCAGGGCATCGACCGACCGGTAATCCTGACCGGCGCCATGGCACCACTCGAGCGCACGGGCAGCGATGCCCTGGGCAATATCGAAGCGGCCATGCGCTTCGCCACCGACGCCCGCCTGCAGGAAGTCGCCCTGTGTTTCGCCGGTCGCCTGCTGCGCGGTGCACGCAGCCGAAAATGGCAGACCCGGCATATCGACGCCTTCACTAGCCCCAACCATCCTCCGCTCGGCGAATTCGTCGGCGATGACGCCGTGCTTTTCCCCGACCGCGGCCTGGAGCGGCACCAGCGCGGCGCACCACGCTTCGAGCTGCCCGACGTCAGTGGCCTCGCCGAGGGCAGCGTGCCACGCCTGGTCCTCTGGCCCGGCATCGCCGCCTGGCAGCTCGAGGCCTGGTTGCTGGATGATCGCGTTCGGGGCGCCCTGCTGGAAGTCTGGGGTGGTGGAAACCTGCCGGAGGACCCGGCCATCCTGGGCGTGCTCGCGCGGGCTAGCGGAGAAGGCAAGCTGCTGGCCGCCATCAGCCAGTGCCCCCACGGTGGCGTCAGCATCGGCGCCTACGCCGCCGGCCAGGGCCTGCTCGATGCCGGCGTGCTGTCCGGCGACGACATGACCCCGGAAGCCGCCGTCACCAAGCTGGTCCACCTACTGGCCCAACCGCTGGATGACACCGAACGACGCCGACGCTTTCTCACGCCCCTGGTCGGCGAGCGCACGGCCCCGCCTATCGGTGAGGATTGATCAGCAAATTTCACGGTCACCGGCTAGAGTGAGGGGTATCCGTCCAGCGCCAAGAGGAAACCTCCATGGAGCATCCCGATCACCCCTTCACCGAGCTGTTCGAGCAGCTCGGTCTCGCCTCCGACCCGGCTTCCATCAAGCGGTTCATCGAACGCCACTCCCCCTTGCCCGAGGATATCGCCCTGCCCGATGCGCCCTGCTGGAACGAGGGCCAGGCCGAACTGCTTCGCGAAGCACTCGAAGCGGATGCCGACTGGGCCGAAGTGGTCGATCACCTGGATGCATCTCTGCGCAAGTGAGTGCGCTCAATAAAAGCAGCCAAGCTTCAACACCGCGCAGTCATTTGTCGTCGCCTTCTCAGAGACGAGCAGCGACCCGATCGAGTATCTGCTGGCTCACCCGACTCACCAGCGGGGAAGCCGCGCGGCGCACAGCCTTTTCGACCAGGCGGTTCTTGATCTCGTATTCGAGGCTCAGCGAAACCTCTGTGCCCTCGGCAACAGGCGCCAAGTGGTAGCGGCCGCGGTTGCTCACGCCATCCACCGATTCCCATGCCAGCACCTCCGGGGCCACCGACTCGGTGATCACCACGTCGAATGTCCAGTCCATGCCGACTGCCTTGACGTGCCACCGATAGCGGTCTTCGCCCAACCGCTCGATGGCCTTGATCAGGTCGGAATAGTCGACAAAATCCTCGACCCGCTCGAGCAAGGCAAAGACCCGCTCGGGCGGCGCTTCGAGAATGGCGCTGTGTTCGATGGTGGACATGGTGTTTTCCCGTGTGCGGATGATGCAGATGCAGAAGGCCGACGCCGGACCACGCTGGGCGATGCTCGCTCCCTTGCCACCCCTTCATGCCGCCACAGCTTCCCCGACAAACCCGGCACTGTCCAGTCCAGTGCCGAGGCGGACAAGCCGGGCTCGCTTCAGAGGATACCGACAAGGTCACAAACGACGTGCCACCATTTGCCCCAAACTATCTCAGAGGGTGTTTACAAAAGTCACGAGCGATGGCCAAGGCTAGGCCCATTCCCGACGGGCCAACGCATTTCCCACATCCATGTGGGTCACAAGGCGGAATTCGGTGAGAACGCGGAGTTTAGCCGCACTAAATGAGCACTTCGAGCCGAATTCCAACACTGTATGGGCGAGCGCAGTAATTTGTAGACACCCTCTCAGGGCAAGTCCCGCATCAACAACGCATACGCAATACGCTCTTCGGCAATCGCCTCGCCCGGCACCGGGATACGCACCACATGGCCCGAACCGGGGGCGGCGTTCACCGATTCGCCACGGCGGTTCTCAATATGCTCCAGTGTGAAGCGCCGGTTGCCGCCGGGTAGCATGAGTTCCATGCCGTCACCGACCTCGAAGCGATTCTTGACGTCAACTTCCAGCACGCCACGCGCCGGGTCGTAATCCCGTACTTCGCCGACGAACTGCTGGTGGACACCGATCGAATGGCCACGCTCGTAGTTCTGGTACTCGTCGTGGACATGGCGACGATAGAAGCCTTCCGTGTAACCACGGTTAGCCAGGTTGTCGAGCTCGTCCATCAAGCGCATGTCGAAGGGGCGGCCGGCCACGGCATCATCAATGGCCCGGCGATAGACCTGAGCGGTACGCGCCACATAGTAGTGCGACTTGGTGCGCCCCTCGATCTTCAATGAGCTCACGCCCATTTCGGCCAAGCGCGGTACGTGCTGCACCGCGCGCAGATCCTTGGAGTTCATGATGTAGGTGCCGTGCTCGTCCTCGTGCACCGGCATCAGCTCGCCCGGGCGGCTGCGATCCTCGATCAATGCCGAAAGCTCGTCCTGGCCTTCCACGCCGCCGGCGGTAGCGGTGCTCTCGGCACTTCCGCCACCACTGGCGATCAGGCCGCTCCCCTGATCCGGGGTCCAGATGCCGCTGGCATCGTGGGCCCGGGCCGAGTTGGCCGGCACCAGGTCACCAGTCTCATCCTCGGAGGCCGCCACGGTGTTGTACTTCCAGCGGCAGGCATTGGTACAGGTGCCCTGGTTGGGATCGCGGTGGTTGAAATAGCCGGACAGCAGGCAACGCCCGGAATAGGCGATGCACAGTGCACCGTGCACGAAGGTCTCGATCTCGAGATCTGGGCACTCGGCGCGTATCTCGGCGATCTCCTCCAGTGACAGCTCCCGGGACAGGATGATCCGGCTGATGCCCTGCCGATGCCAGAACTTGGCCGCCGCGTGGTTGACCACGTTGGACTGCACTGAGAGATGGATTTCCTGCTCGGGCCAGCGCTCGCGAATCATCATGATCAGCCCGGGATCGGACATGATCAGGGCATCGGGCCCAGCCTCGATCACCGGCTCCATGTCGCGCAGATACGTCTTCAACTTGCTGTTGTGCGGCGCGATGTTCGAGGCCACGTAGAACTGCTTGCCGCGCTCGTGGGCGTAGGCGATACCCTTGTGCAGGTTATCGATCTTGAAATCGTTGTTGCGCACGCGCAGCGAATAGCGCGGCTGGCCGGCGTAGACGGCATCCGCCCCATAGGCGAAGGCATAGCGCATGTTCTTGAAGGTGCCGGCGGGCGACAGCAGTTCTGGGGCTTTCATGGAGTCACCGTTGTCAGGACGATGGCGCAGGAAACGCTGATTTATTGCTGCGCTCGATATCCTGGCCGACGGCGGTACTCGAAATCCTCGTTTACCAAAACGTAAACTCCGGTTTCTGCGTTCCGGCGGCGGCCAGCCTCTCATCGCTCGCAACATAAATCAGCGCTTCCAAGAGCGCGAGATGTTGTGAAGAGGCGCGGAGTATACCAGCACCTGCGCCGTAGGCAGAACCATATGGCCAGGACGATTACCCTGACCACGCAGAGCGGCCGGCTTGGCGGCGGTCCCTTCGGCAACGTACACTATGCGCCCCTGCCGGACCGGATCCCGGCCATCAAATTCTCCGACATACAGGCCAACCATGTCTCAAGCCCCCGCTTCTTCCGCTACCGTGGTGATCTACTCCGGTGGCATGGATTCCTTTACGGTATTGCACCGGGCGCTGCGCGAAGGTCGCGACGTCCACGCTCTCTCCTTCGACTATGGCCAGCGCCATGCCCGCGAGCTCGAGGTCGCCAGGCGCGTCTGCCGCGATCTGGCAGTGCCCCATCAGGTGGTCGATATCCGCGCCATCCACGGCCTGATCGATAATTCGGCACTCACCGACACCGAGCGCGCCATGCCCGATGGCGACTATGATGCCGACAATCTCGCCGACACCGTGGTGCCCAACCGCAACATGATGCTGCTGTCGATGGCCATCGCCAAGGCCGTGAACATCGGCGCCGGCCGAGTCGACTACGGCGCCCACGGCGGCGACCACGTTCTGTATCCGGACTGTCGCCCCGAGTTCGTGGAGGCCATGAACGCCGTCGCCGGCATCGCCAATTTCGAGCCGGTCGAGATCCACACGCCCTATCTGCGTCATACCAAGGCCGACATCCTCGCCGACGGCCTTGCCATGGGCCTGGATTACGCCGACACCTGGACCTGCTATCTGGGTGAGTCCCTCGCCTGTGGTCGCTGCGGCAGTTGCCGGGAGCGCCTGGCGGCCTTCGCCGCCCATGGCGTCAGCGATCCCCTCGGCTATGCTCAGCGGCCCGACACCGCAACCGACGGGGAGTCGGACGATGTATAGCGTCAAGGAAGCCTTCTACTCCTTGCAGGGCGAAGGCGGACAGGCCGGCCGCGCCAGTGTCTTCTGTCGCTTCGCCGGCTGCAATCTGTGGTCCGGGCGCGAGGCCGACCGCGTCTCTGCCGCCTGCCGTTTCTGCGACACCGATTTCCGGGGCACCGATGGCCAGAACGGCGGACGCTTCGCCGATGCCGAGACGCTCGCCGAGCACCTCGTCGCCCTGTGGCAGGGCGCGTCGGACGGCTCACGCCCCCAAGTCATCTTCACCGGGGGCGAGCCCCTGCTGCAACTCGACGAAGCCCTGATCGAAGCGATGCACGACCGGGCATTCGACGTCGCCGTGGAGACCAACGGCACCCTGGCGGCGCCGGCCGGCATCGACTGGCTATGCGTTAGTCCCAAGGGCGATGTGCCGCTGGTTCAGACCCGAGGCGACGAACTCAAGCTGGTGCATCCCCAACCTGAGGCGCCACCGGAGCGCTTCACCGGACTCGACTTCCGGCACTTCTTCTTGCAGCCCATGGATACCTCGCCGCTCGGCGAGACGCGCGACACCATGGCCACCACCGTGGCCTACTGCCTGGCCAACCCACGCTGGCGCCTGTCGCTACAGACTCACAAGATCGCGGGGATCGACTGATGACACTGTTCGTCAACCGACTGACTCACCTGGATGCCTCGCTGTGGTGCCCTGAGCGCGGCTTGATCGGCGCCAGTTGGCGCGTCGACGCCGAGCTGGACGGCGAAATCGGCGACGACGGCATGCTGTTCGACTTCGGCGAGGTCAAGCCCTGGATCAAATCGCGCCTCGACCGGGGCGTCGATCATACCTTGCTGGTGCCCACGGAGGCGCCGGGCGTCAGCGTTCAGGAATGCTACGAAGGGCTTCGCGTGCGCACCGAAACGCCCTATGCTCTGGAAGTGCGCGGCCCGCGCCAAGCGTTCAGCCTGCTGCCCTGGCGGGAAATCACCGCGCAGCGACTGGGTAAATATCTTGGCCAGTCGCTGATGCGCCAGCCGCCCGAGCGCGTCGAGGCCATCCGCCTCACTCTCGGTGAAGAGCCCATCGAAGGCGCCGGGTATTGCTACAGCCACGGCCTCAAGCGGCACGCCGGCAATTGCCAGCGCATCGCCCATGGCCACCGCTCGCGCCTGCATATCTGGCAGAACGGGCAACGCTGCCCGTCGCTGGAAGCCGACTGGGCATCACGTCTCGACGATCGCTACCTGGTGGACGAAGCCGACGTCGACGACGGCCTGGAGGCCTCCTTCCTCGGCCGCCTGGTCACCAGCTATCGAGCCGAGCAGGGCCATTTCGTGTTGAGCCTGCCTCGCGAGCGCTGCGTCGTCATGCCCACCTCCACCACCGTGGAGCACATCGCCGCCTGGCTGGCGGGAGAGATCACCCGTGAGACCGGCCGCGCTACACGCGTCCAGGCATTCGAAGGTATCGACAAGGGGGCCATCGCGGAGGCCAGGCCATGACGGGCACGGACCAAGGCTGCCGTCCGGGGTGCGGTGCCTGCTGCATCGCCCCCTCGATCAGCTCGCCCATTCCCGGCATGCCCGAGGGCAAGCCGGCGGGCGTACGCTGCGCGCAACTTACCGACGAGAACCTCTGCCGGCTGTTCGGCGACCCGAAACGCCCCGCCGTGTGCGAGCGTTTCGACTTCGACCGGGAGCTGTGCGGCGATCACCGTGAACAGGCCCTGACGCTGATCGCCGCATTGGAGACCGCCAGCGGCACCTGAGACAACACCCTCTCAAGCATCGACCACGTGCGCCAACCGCCTATCCAGCAATGTCCGCCAGCGCACCAGCACCGGGGCGTCACTGTGGCTGACCTCTCCGAGCAAACGACGGAAGTCCTCCCGCGCGCTGGCATCTTCGGGATCGATCAGGGTCAACCACAGCTCCAGAGCGTACAACTCCTGGTGCAGGTTGCCATCTTCCCTGGCCTGAGTGAGCGCCTGTTCGGCCAGCGAGCGAACCTCCTCGGCGGGGCGACCGAGCCGCTGGCGCACCCGCGCCAGCTGGATCGCCAGCTCCGGCACGAACAGGGTCGTGCGTTCCCGGGCGATCATCAGAGACTGGTCGAGATAGTCCTCGGCCTGGGCCAGCTCGTTCATCGACACACAGGCATCCACGAACCACAGCGCTGGGCGCTGGTAGGGATCGCGACCGGTGATCTCGGCCAGTTCCTCCAGGGTTCCTTCGAGGATCGTCAGTCCCTCGCGATCACCGGCCAGGGCGCGCTGCCATCCCAGCACACTGCGCGCGGACACCTGCCAGAGATGCAGATCCGGCGAGCCGGTGATCTGATAGGCACGCTCGGCGCGACTGGCAGCCAGGTGCACGTGGCCCACTTGGCGGTACAGCGCCGCGGCATACATCAAGGCCATGGCCAGGCTGCCCGGATGATTGAACTGCTCGGCCAGCCGAATGGCCGACTCCACCTGACGTTCGGCGCGACGATAATCCCCTCGCAGGCACAGCGCCCACCCCTGGAAGCAGGCGGCGGCCACCTGGGGGTGATCGGAGAACGGTAGCCACTCGATCATCATGGGGGAATTGAGAGGATCGATCTCCTCGAGATGCTCGTAAGCCTGCTCGATGCGACCCGCCCAGTATTCACAACAGGCCCGGGCGAAATCGGCCAGGCGGCGATAACGCGGGTCTTCCAGCCCGTCCGCCAGATCAGCCAGCCGCGAGGCGAGCATGAAGGCATCGGCATGGGCGTTGCGCTGGCTACACCCCACCCAGAGCCCCCACTTGACCAGAAAGGCCTGCTCCAGGTCCTCGCTGTCCTCGGGCGGGTTCTCGGCGCTGGACAAAAGCTCCCGCGCGCGGACGAAACTGTCGTGGGCGGTGGGTGAGCCATGGCCTTCCAGGGCAAAGGCGGCCTGGCCACGCACCGTATGCAGGCTGACTTCACGCTCCACCTGCCCTTCCACATGACGCAGGCTCGCCAGCCCGAAGTCGGCCATTTTCAGTGCCGTGCGGTTGGCACTGACCTTGAGCGCCTCCCGGGCCGCCAGCTCGAAGTAGCGGGCACCGCGAGCATATTGCCCACTGCGGCGCAGATGCGTAGCGAAATCTCCGGGATGGCGGCTGATCCAGATCGGAAAGTGCTCCTCGATCAAGCCCACGACCTGACGATGCAGGTCGACCCGGATATCCCGGGGGCACGACAGGTAGGCCGCCTCCTGCAACAACTGGTGGGTGAATTGGTACTCGCGCCCCTCGGTCTCATCCTCGACGGGCTCGATGATCTCCAATCGGCTCATCTGCTCCAGTGCCGACATCAGTCGCGGCATCTCCCAGCCACTGCACTCGGCCAGGAAGTCGAGACGAAAGCGTCGCCCCAGAACCGCCGCCACGTGCGCCACTTCGCGGTCGGTATCCAGCTGGTCAATGCGACTGGCCAGCAGGCCGAGCAGCCCGCGGGGTAGTTCGTCGAGCTGGATACTGCGGCCTTCACGGCGATCCATGTCGACCCGGCGACAGATCTCTTGCAGATAGAGTGGCACGCCATCGCAACGCTCGATGATCTGCCCCCGCAATCGCGGGCTGAGATGCAAGCGATAACGGCGTGCCAGCTGCGATAGCAGGCGCGATGACTGCCGCGCGTCGAGGCGTCCGAGAGTGATCTGCTGATCCCAGTCGAGTCGCGCCGGAAGCGCCTCGCGACCATGGTGGCTGGCCACCAGCAGGAAAGGACAGTTGATCGGCAGGCGAGCCTGGAGCGCGGCCAGCACCTTGAAGGACGGCTCGTCGAGCCATTGCAGGTCGTCGATCATCAGCACCAGGGTACGGGACGTGGCCAGCTTATCAATCAAGCGATGCAGCAGCGTCACCACCAGTTCGACAGCCTCGCCGCTCTGCGCCAGCGCCGCCAGCTCGCGCGGCTCGCACACACCCAGCGCCTCCTTGAGCAGGAGCGCCTGGTCGTCATTCAGCTCCTCGGCCATCAACCCGCCGAGATGGCCATCGAACACCTCCGCGTCGATATCTCCATCCAGATGCCAGCGCAGCAACTGGCGCGCCACGCCATACGGTTCCTGCACCGACAAGCGCGTGGTCGGCTGCCAGCAGATCGCCGCCTCGCGACTCTGTTCGAGCTGGCGAAAGCCAACCAGCAGGGCCGACTTGCCGAGCCCGGAGGGCCCACGCACCAGCACGCTCTGACGCAGCCCGATGCCGGCCCTGGCCAGTGCATCACGCAAGGTGCGAAGCGCCGCTTCCCGCCCCACCAGGCTGGGCGGCAAGGCTTCGCGACCGCCCTCGTTGGTGCCCAGCACCAGCGCCCGCAAGCGCACCCGGCCATCGCTGGCCACCAGGCGCGACGACAGGCGCGGCTGCAGGTCGAGCGCCGGCGGCATATGCTGGCTGGCCTCCTGGGAGATGACCAGCTCGCTACCCTCGGCAGCGTTCATCAAGGCCAGCGATCCCTGGGTAACCTGCCCCAGCGGGTCCACCAGGTGACGTTCAGGCAGGTAGACGACTCGACCACTGTTCAGGCCGGCGGCGAATTCGAAGCGCGGCGGCTCGCCTTCGCCGCTCCAGTGGCGAGAGCATTCCTCGGGGAGCACGCGACGACAGTGCTCGTAGAGCGCCACCAGCTCGGCGAGCTGGTGAGCCGGCCCATGGGTGCCGAAACAGGCCAGCCCCAGGCCGCCGGTGGCCCCGGGCAGCCAGAAGCCGCCGAGATGGTGGCACTGTCGCTCGAGCCAGCGCATCAGCTCGATCTGCAAGGACAGGCAGGCACATGCCTCGGCCCGGGAGGAAAGATCCGCATCGAGCCACAGGCGAATGGCCATCACCGACAACTGGCGCTGCTCTATCTCGTCTTCGCGAAGCGGCAGGCTGTCCGCCGACAGGGTGCGCGAGAAAGCGCCACTCGGCCCGCTGTTAGGATCCGGCGTCCCATCGGACCAGTAGCGAGCCAGCTGCAGAAAACCAGGATCGGGCTGCTGACCGGTCAGGGCCAGCAACTGCAGATAGGCATTGTACTGCTCGTGGGCAGCGGCCAGCTGTCCATGCTCGGCCAATTGGCGAACCAGCCGCTCGTGGAAGGGGCCATAGCCGGAGAAGCGGCTGACCAGGGACTGCAGCACCTCATCCGGCAAGGGATCGTGCTGTCCCAGCACGGCCTCGGCAAAGCGGATCACCCGTTGGCGCCACTCGTTGCGTACCTGCACCAGCCAACGCTGGAACTCGGAGCAGGCGGCCAGTTGCAGTTCCTCGACCAGATCGCCCTGATAGTACGACAACGCCTCTTCCAGGGTCTCGATACTGGCCGGCCCATCGAGCAGGGCCTGCAGCTCGTGAAGGTCGAAGCACCAGCTGTCCGGCAGGCGAAAGGCAATGGTCTGGCGCGAGACAATCAGGACGCGCTCGGCATCCTCGCCGAGCGACTGACGCAAGCAGTGCAAGGCATGACGCAGGTTGGTGCGGCCCGACGACAACCCCTGATCGGGCCAGAGCAACTCGGCCAGGGTCGCCCTGTTGACCGGCTGGTCATGCAACAACAGGTAGACCAGCAGCGCCTTGACCTTGTCATAGCTGAACTGGGTCAAGACATCATCGCCCAGGGTCAGCGAGAAATGACCGAAAAGGGCCAGGCGATCCTGTTCGTCATGAGTCACGGCGTCGGAAACATCCCGCATGTTGGGTCTGTCCTGCTGGGCGGCGATAACGGTTTCAGGCCGGCACACCGCTGTGAAAACGAAATGCCGTATCCGGCATGGTGATCAGTTCGGCCTCGCGCTCAATGAAAAAGGCGATACGTTCGTCGAGCGACTCCGGGGCGAGCCGCCGCGCCAGCATCAAGTAATCCTCATAGTGGCGCCCTTCCGACTTAACCAGACCGCGATAGAACTTGGCAAGCTCCTCGTCCAGGAAAGGGATCAATCGGGCGAATCGCTCGCAGCTACGCGCCTCGATGATGGCCCCGACGATCAGCACGTCGATCAGTCGATGCGGCTCGCCGCCACGCACATGGCGACGCAGCCCTTCGGCATAGCGGGCAGCCCCGATGGGACGATAGGTAATGCCCCGCCCCTCCATCAGCTTGACCACCTGCTCGAAATGCAGGAGTTCTTCCCGCGCCAGACGGGCCATCTTGGTCAGTAGTTCGGCATCATCGACATAGCGATACAGCAAGCTCATCGCCGTGGAGGCTGCCTTCTTCTCGCACTGGGCATGATCGATGAGCAATATCTCGGGGTTGTCCAGCGCCCAGTCGACCCAACTGGCGGGTGTCGGGCAGGCGAGAAAGTCGAGGATGGCCTCGGGCAGTCGGGGATCGTGTGTGACGGTGGCAGACATGGGAATTCCGGTGATTGCTAGGGACGAGAGGGACCGAGATCGGCGTCGGACAATCGGCGTGCTTCGGCGGCGCTCATCAGTTCACTGGCGATCCGCTCGTGAAGCGCCGCCGCATCCAGCGATACGTGGGGTTCAAGGCCGTAGCGCGACAGGTCGCGAATACGCCCGCGCCCGACCCGTAGCAGCTCCACCGCCCGGGACAGTGCCGGCTGATCCTCGCGAAAGCGTATGCGGTGACGCTCGAGCTGCGCCTGCAGCGCTTCGCCATCCACCACGCTCAGGTGACGACCGGCCACGCTCACCCGCAGCGCATCCAGTTCATCCATCCGGCGCCGGCGCTCGTCGGCGTCGAAACTTGGCCAGTCACGGATTTCGTCATCGATGCGCTGACAGCCCCGGCAGACCCGGTCGCCCACCGTCGTCGAGCATAATCCCACACAGGGGGATACCACGCGTCCCGCCATCGAACGCTCCCTCTCCTTTCGATTCGGCGACATGGTAACGCGCCGCCACCGTCCTGGCACCCCGGAAGAGCCGCAGAAAAAGCCCCGACGACCAAAGTTCAAAGCCCGTCACTACGGGGCTTCTTAACATTGTCGACAGTTTCTTTTAGAATTGCGCCACCGATGACAGCGTTGTTTCACGTGCCGATGTCCCCCTGCCCGGCCATGCGCCGACTGGGTCGAGACCCCGGACACCACAACCAATGAGGGCCACCACGTGCTTGAAGCCTATCGCCAACATGTCGAGGAGCGTGCCCAGGACGGCATCCCGCCGAAGCCGCTGAATGCCGAGCAGACGGCTGCCCTGGTCGAGCTGCTGAAGACACCGCCGGCCGGCGAAGAGGAGTTCATCCTCGACCTGCTGACCAACCGCATTCCGCCCGGCGTCGACGAAGCCGCCTACGTCAAGGCCGCCTTCCTCACCGCCATCGCCAAGGGCGAGGCCGAGTCCCCACTGGTCGACAAGGTTCATGCGGTCAAGCTGTTGGGCACCATGCAGGGCGGCTACAACATCGTCTCACTGGTCGAGCTGCTCGACGACGAGAACCTGGCCACCGAGGTCGGCGAACAGCTCAAGCACACCTTGCTGATGTTCGATGCCTTCCACGACGTGGAAGAGCGCGCCAAGGCGGGTAACGAGGTTGCCAAGGACATCATCCGCTCCTGGGCCGAAGCCGAATGGTTCCTCTCCAAGCCAGCCCTGGAAGACAAGATCACCCTGACCGTGTTCAAGGTCCCCGGCGAAACCAACACCGATGACCTTTCGCCGGCACCGGACGCCTGGTCGCGTCCCGACATCCCGCTGCACGCCAATGCCATGCTCAAGAACGAGCGTGACGGCATCGAGCCGGTAGAGCCCGGCAGCATCGGCCCGCTCAAGCAGATCGAGGAAGTCCGCGCCAAGGGCTACCCGGTCGCTTACGTGGGCGACGTGGTCGGCACCGGCTCCTCGCGCAAGTCCGCCACCAACTCCGTGCTGTGGTTCTTTGGCGACGACATCCCCAATGTGCCGAACAAGCGCGCCGGCGGCTTCTGCTTCGGCGGCAAGATCGCCCCGATCTTCTTCAACACCATGGAAGACTCCGGCGCCCTGCCCGTCGAAATGGATGTCGAGAAGCTCGAGATGGGCGACGTCATCGACGTCTATCCCTATGAAGGCAAGGTCTGCCGGCACGACACCGACGAGGTGCTGACCACCTTCGAACTCAAGACCCAACTGCTGCTCGACGAGGTGCGCGCCGGTGGCCGTATCCCGCTGATCATCGGTCGCGGCCTGACCGCCAAGGCCCGCGAGTCCCTCGGGCTCGAGCCTTCCGATGTCTTCCGTCTGCCGGAGCAACCGGCTGCCAGCAACAGCGGCTACACCCTGGCCCAGAAGATGGTCGGCAAGGCCTGCGGCATGGACGGCGTTCGCCCCGGCATGTACTGCGAGCCGAAGATGACCACCGTGGGCTCCCAGGACACCACTGGCCCGATGACCCGCGACGAGCTCAAGGACCTGGCCTGCCTGGGCTTCCAGGCCGATCTGGTGATGCAGTCGTTCTGCCACACCAGCGCCTATCCCAAGCCGGTCGACGTGGAGACGCACCACACCCTGCCCGACTTCATCATGAACCGCGGCGGCGTTTCGCTGCGCCCGGGCGACGGCATCATCCACAGCTGGTTGAACCGCATGCTGCTGCCCGACACCGTGGGCACCGGCGGCGACTCCCACACCCGCTTCCCGATGGGCATCTCCTTTCCGGCCGGCTCCGGCCTGGTGGCCTTTGCCGCCGCCACCGGCGTGATGCCGCTGGACATGCCGGAATCGGTGCTGGTGCGCTTCAAGGGCGAGCGTCAGCCAGGCGTCACCCTGCGTGACCTGGTCCACTCCATTCCCTACTACGCCATCCAGAAGGGGCTGCTGACCGTCGAGAAGTCCGGCAAGAAGAACGCCTTCTCCGGTCGCATCCTGGAAATCGAGGGCCTTGAGGACCTCACCGTCGAGCAGGCCTTCGAACTCTCTGATGCCTCCGCCGAGCGTAGCGCCGCGGGCTGCACCATCACGCTCTCCGAGGACAGCGTCAGCGAGTACCTGAAGTCCAACATCACCCTGCTCAAGTGGATGATCGCCAACGGCTACGGCGACAAGCGCACCATCGAGCGCCGCATCCTGGCCATGGAAGAGTGGCTGGAAAACCCGAGCCTGATGCGCGCCGACAAGGACGCCGAGTACGCCGAGGTCATCGAGATCGATCTCAACCAACTCGATCAGCCGGTACTGTGCGCGCCCAACGACCCTGACGATGCTCGCCTGCTCTCTGACGTAGCCGGCCAGAAGATCGACGAGGTCTTCATCGGCTCGTGCATGACCAACATCGGCCACTTCCGCGCCGCCGGCAAATTGCTCGAGAAGCAGCCCGCTGGCAGCCTGAAGACCAAACTGTGGCTGGCACCGCCGACCAAGATGGACCAGCACCAGTTGACCGAGGAAGGCTATTACGGTATCTACGGCCGCGCCGGGGCGCGCATGGAAATGCCCGGCTGCTCGCTGTGCATGGGCAACCAGGCCCGTGTGGCGGCCAAGAGCACCGTGGTGTCCACCTCCACGCGCAACTTCCCCAACCGCCTGGGCGACGGCGCCGACGTCTTCCTGGCCTCCGCTGAACTGGCGGCGGTGGCAGCGGTGGAAGGTCGCCTGCCCAGCGTCGACGAGTACCGTCGCTACATGAGCGAGTTCGACGCCATGGCCGGGGAAATCTATCGTTACATGAATTTCCATGAGATCGAGGAGTTCCAGAACGCCGCCTCGAACGTGATCCCGGTGGCTCAAGAAGCTTAAGCCTGACCGGATCACCTCTTTCGACTCCGATGCTCGCAACATCGAAGGCCCGCCGCCACGGCGGCGCGGCCGGAGCCGATGACCGAAGCGCCCCACGGGGCGCTTTTTTACGCCTTAGCGAAAATACCGGCGCACAGCGGCCGCAACGCACCGCCACCCGAACGCCACTCCACCAAGGGGGCATTTTTCTCGTCGTCGGCTATGGCATCATCGAGACTCCACTCACCCTGCGGAGGCTGCCCACCATGACGACCATCTCCACGCCAGACATTTGCGATGACTACCCGGATGTCGAGATCCTCGAGCCATTGCTGGTCAATTTCGGCGGCCTGGAGGCCTTCCATGGCCCCGTGCGCACCGTGAAGTGCTTCGAGGACAATTCCCTGGTCAAGCAGGCCGTGGATGAACCCGGCGACGGCGCCGTGCTGGTGGTCGATGCCGGTGGTTCGACACGCTGCGCGATGCTCGGCGACATGCTGGCCGAAAAGGCCGCAGGCAACGGCTGGGCCGGCGTGATCATGTACGGTTGCGTACGTGACGTCGACGAGCTGGCCGAGACCGAACTGGGTATCCAGGCCCTGGCCGCCCATCCCCGCAGGAGCGAGAAGCGCGGTGAGGGGCAACGGGACATTCCGGTCACCTTCGGCGGCGTCACCATCTCGCCCGGACAATGGCTCTACGCCGACAACAATGGCGTGTTGATCGCCGAACGGCAGTTGCCGCTCGGTTGAACGTCCCAAGTTGCTATATTGATTCGCGAGGTGGCAGGCTAACGAACATGAGCCTTCTTCGATATTCGCCATGCGCTCCTTGATGCCGCTCAGCAGCGATGTACTGCGTACGCTGCGCGATCACCTGCGTCCGCTCATCGCTTACCACCTCTTTTTCACCCTGCTCGCGTCCAGCCTGCTGCTGCCGGCGGCCGGTTGGACGCTGGCCTGGATGATCGGCCATCTCGGCCGCCCCCTGATCTCCAACACCGGCCTGCTGGCGGCGCTGTTCGCGCCCGAAGGCCTGGCCTGGCTGCTGGCTGCGATCGGCCTGACCTTCCTGGTGCTCTACCTGCAGCAGGCCGGCATGACCCTGGTGGCCGTTCGTCCCCGGACCAACCATTACCAACAGGCCTTCGAGACACTGTTGGCCTGCTTCAGGCGTCTGCCCAGCCTGGCAAGCCTCGTCGTGCTGCAGGTCGGCGCGCACCTGTTGCTCATCCTGCCGGTCGTCCTGGCCCTGGCGGGCCTGTACGGGCACTTCATCGGCGGCCTGGATCCCTACTATGTGCTGCAGGCCAAACCGCCCATGCTGTGGTGGCTGCTGGCCAGCTCTCTGCCCATCGTGCTGGTCTGGATGGTCATCGCCGCCACGCTCTATGCCCGCTGGCACCTGGCGCTGCCGATCCTGGTGCTCGAGAACATCGCTCCGCATCGCGCCCTGGGGCGCAGCGCCCGACTGACCCGGGGCCAGAGCCGGCATATCGTCGGTGCCATCCTGCTGTTGTTGCTGGCAATCCTGGTGTCGCCCTTCATCGCCACGGCACTCTTCGATGCCCTCTTCACCCCGTTGCTCGGCCATCTGCCGGAACGCCAGGCCATCCTGCTGCCGGCCATGCTTGGCTATGTCGGCGCCTACGTGCTGATCACCCTGGCCATCACCTTTTTCGGCATCGCGCTCAATGCGCTGCTGGCCACTTGCCTCTATCTGCGGCTGGCCCACCAGGAGTCGCGCCCGGCATCCCGCGCCGACACCAGCCACCCGGGGCGCCTGGCCTGGGCGGTCGAGATCGCTGTGGTGGCCTTCGCCCTTAGCCAGGCCTGGCTGATCCTCAATCGCTTCGAGATCCACGAGGACGTCGAGATCGTCGCCCACCGCGGAAGCTCAGCCAAGGCACCGGAAAACACCATCCCGGCCATCGACCGGGCCATGGCCGACGGCGCCGATACGATCGAGATCGACGTGCGGCTGACCCGGGACGGCAAGGTGGTGGTGCACCATGATGCAAGCCTGTCACGGCTTGCCGGCGACGACCGCCTGATCGATGAACTCGACAGCAGCATGCTCGCGACGGTCGATGTGGGAAGCTGGTTCGGCGACCCCTTCGTGGACACACGCATTGCCGGGCTCGACGAAGTGCTGGAGCGTGTCCGAGGTCGCGCTCGCCTGATGATCGAACTCAAACCCGCCGCTCGCCGAGGATCGGAGCTGGTAGGCGCCGTGGGGCAGGTGCTGGAGGAGGAACGGCAAGCGAGACGGTCATGCCGCCGCCAGGCAGAAGACCCGGCAAGCTGCGGCCCCGCCAATCCCTGGCACTCGGCCAGCATCGCCGCCCTGTCATACCCTTTGCTTGGCGAGGTCGAACGCCGCCTGCCCGACGCTCACACGACGCTGCTGGCACAACTGGTCATGCGCGGCACCCTGCCGCGCCGAGGCTTCGATACGCTGGCCCTGCGCCACAACCGTATCACCTTCGAAGAAGTGCAACGTGCACGCCACCATGGCTATCGACTGCTGGCCTGGACCGTCAACGACCCGGCCCGCATGTCGCGCCTGATCGATCTGGGGGTGGACGGCATCATCACCGACCGGCCGGATCTCCTGGCCAGCCTGCTCGAGGAACGCGACAAGCTGAGCGACGGCGCCCTGATGCTGGTCAAGCTGCGCAATTGGCTGCACAACTGACATGCAGTTCCCGTCAAAACCCAATGGGTGGGCGCCGGGGATAAGGCGCCCGGAGCACAGAAAGCGAGACATGACATGTCGTTAGGCGAGCTTTCGCACAGGTAGCGATTTGCGCGCGTAGGCAACTAAGCAGTATTTCCCTACCGGCAGCGCCAACTCGCCACCAATCCCACGACCGCCACGCCGATCAGGCCGATCGCCCCCCAGCCCAGTGCCTCGACGAGCCGATGATAGGCAGCAGGCGCCGTGTGAGGACGCGCTCCCATGCCATACTCGGCCAGCCGGGTGCCGCCATACAGCAGCCCCGCCACCAGTGCCAGCGGCCACGTCGAGGCGAGCGGCGCCAGGCCCCGGGTCAACCGCCAGGGGCCGCGCGGCGTTGCCTGACGCGCTGTCGAGCGCCGAGACGTTGTCGCACGCGCTGACGTCTCGTCCTTCTTCATTGATCGAGTCTCGGCTCGAGACTTGGCAGGACGCTTGGCGCGCGCGGTCTTGCGGCCCTTGCCGGATGCACCGACTCGCCTGCCCAGCCAGCGCAATACCCGCCACAGGGACCAGCCGACCAACAGACAGAGTGACAGGGCCAGTCCCCCCATCACCAGAAAATACGCCATCGGGCGAATCCTTCGTTACGATTGACGGGCAATGGTGCCAAAAAGCCGCGCCGATGTGGATATCGACATGGTGAACGCCGAAATGCATGACACCCGGACCAGGCCGGGTGTCATGAGCGTGCGGAGTTGCTGTTTCCGACAGTGCTTGCTTAACCGAGCGTCTCGCCGGCCAGCATGAACCAGGTCTCCAGCACCGCGTCGGGGTTCAGCGAGACGGAATCGATACCCTGCTCCATCAGCCACTTGGCGAGATCCGGGTGATCCGATGGCCCCTGCCCGCAGATACCCACGTACTTGCCCTGAGCTTTGCAGGCCGCGATGGCCATGGCCAGCAGCTTCTTCACCGCCGGATTACGCTCCTCGAAGAGATGCGCCACGATGCCGGAATCGCGGTCCAAGCCCAGAGTCAGTTGGGTCAGGTCGTTGGAGCCGATTGAGAAGCCATCGAAGTACTCGAGGAACTCCTCGGCCAGCAGGGCATTGGCCGGCAGCTCGCACATCATGATGACCTTGAGACCATCCTTGCCCCGTTCCAGCCCGTTGGCGGCCAACAGATCCACCACGCCCCGGGCCTCCTCGGTGGTCCGCACGAAGGGCACCATGATCTCGATGTTGTCGAGGCCCATCTCGTCGCGCACCCGCTTCAGCGCCCGGCACTCCAGCTCGAAGCAGGGACGGAAGGCATCCGAAAGATAACGGGAAGCACCACGGAAGCCGAGCATCGGGTTTTCTTCGCCGGGCTCATAATGCTTGCCGCCGATCAGGTTCTCATACTCGTTGGACTTGAAGTCCGACAACCGCACGATGACCCGTTCCGGGTAGAAGGACGCCGCCAGGGTAGAGATCCCTTCGACGAGCTTGTCGACATAGAAGCTCACCGGATCGTCATAGCCCGCGGTACGCAGATCGATGGTCTGCTGCAGGTCGGTGGGCAGGGTATCGTACTCGAGCAACGCCTTGGGGTGCACTCCGATCATGCGGTTGATGATGAATTCCAGACGGGCCAGGCCAACCCCGGCGTTGGGCAAGCTGGAGAAGCCGAAGGCGCGGTCGGGATTGCCCACGTTCATCATGATCTTGAACGGAATCTCGGGCATGGCATCGACGCTGGTCACGCTGCGATCGAATTCCAGCAGGCCATCGTAGACATGCCCGGTGTCGCCCTCGGCACAGGAGACGGTAACCTCCCTCCCGTCGGCCAGCGCCTCGGTGGCGTCACCGCAGCCCACCACGGCGGGAATGCCCAATTCGCGGGCAATGATCGCCGCGTGGCAGGTACGCCCGCCCCGGTTGGTGACGATAGCCGAGGCCCGCTTCATGATCGGCTCCCAGTCGGGATCGGTCATGTCGGTGACCAAAACGTCACCGGCGAGGACCTTATCCATGTCGTCCGGGGAGGCAACGACCTTGACCGCACCACGCCCGATGCGCTGGCCGATGGCTCGCCCGGTCACCAGGGTGCGGCCCTTCTCCTTGAGCTGGAAGCGCTCGAGCTTGCCGCCTTCCTGCTGGGACACCACGGTCTCCGGACGCGCCTGCACGATGTAAAGCGCCCCGTCGTCGCCGTCCAGCGCCCACTCGATATCCATCGGGCGGCCGTAGTGGCGTTCGATGATCACCGCCTGGCGGGCCAGTGCCATGACGTCTTCGTCACCGATGCAGAAACGTCCCCGGTCGGCCAGCGGCACGTCGACGGTCTCTACCGACTTGCCGGCACTGGCATCACCGGTGTAGATCATCTTGATCAGCTTGGAGCCGAGGTTACGGCGCAGCACCGCGGGACGACCGGCCTCCAGCGTCGGCTTGTGGACGTAGAATTCGTCAGGGTTGACCGCGCCCTGCACCACCGTCTCGCCGAGCCCCCAGGACGCGGTGACGAAGACCGCATCGCGATAACCGGACTCGGTATCCAGGGTGAACATCACGCCCGAGGCGCCGGTCTCGGAGCGCACCATCTTCTGGATGCCAGCGGACAGCGCCACGTTCTCATGGGGATAGCCACGGTGCACCCGATAGGAGATGGCCCGGTCGTTGAACAGCGAGGCGAACACCTCGTGAACCGCCCGCTTGATGTTGTCGAAGCCTTCGATGTTGAGGAAGGTTTCCTGCTGACCGGCGAAGGAGGCATCGGGCAGGTCCTCGGCGGTGGCCGAGCTGCGCACCGCTACCTTCAGGTTGGGATGCCGAGCCTGCAACTGCTCGTAGCTGTCGCGCAGCGCCTGCTCGAAGGCCGGGGGCAGCGGCGTGTCGATGACCCACTGGCGAATCTCCGCACCCGCCTCGGCCAGTGCCGTGACATCATCGACATCCAGCACCGACAGACGCTGGTTGATGCGCTCGTTGAGACCCTCGTGGGACAGGAATTCGCGGTAAGCATGGGACGTGGTGGCAAACCCGCCAGGCACCGTGACGCCAGCCCCTGCCAGATTGGAGATCATCTCACCGAGAGAGGCGTTCTTGCCCCCCACCCGCTCGACATCGTCCATGCCCAATTGATCGAACCACAGAATGTAATCGTCCACGCAACCCCCTTGGATGTCGACGCCTGATAGCCCATGACACGCCGTCATGAATGGATGCTGGCGACTCTACCAGCGGCCTTCCATATTCGCCATTGGTCTAACATCGAAGTCACTGGAGGTTTTTTACAACATTCTGCGGATTCGTGATGTTTATGTAGTGAAGGACACCGATGAAGGCTTGCCCAGTGTGATGCAATACGTCACAATTCAGGCATGATCATCAGCTTTCGGCACAAGGGTCTACGCGCCTTCTTCGAGACAGGCACGACCAAGGGAGTCCGCGCCGACCATGCCAAGCGCCTGGGGCGCATTCTGGCGCTGCTCGACCATGCCGAAGGCCCTGAAGCGGTGAATCTGCCAGGCTGGCGGCTGCATGCGTTGAAAGGCGAACAGACCGGATTCTGGTCGATTACCGTAAGCGGCAACTGGCGGGTGATCTTCCGTTTCACGGGGCCAGACGTCGAACTGGTCGATTATCTGGACTATCACTAGGAGGTGGCTCATGACTCGCATGCACAACCCCCCGCACCCCGGTGAGACATTGCGCGAAGACGTCTTGCCGGCGCTGGACATCAGCGTGACGGAAATGGCACGTCGCCTGGGGCTGGCCCGGGAAACGCTGTCGCGGATTCTGCACGGGCACGCACCGATCAGCCCCGACCTGGCCGTTCGCCTGGAGCGGGCAGGTATCGGCCAGGCACGCACCTGGCTGGCGGCGCAAGGCGATTACGACCTGTGGCAGGCCGAACACCGCTCCCAACCGCCCATCGAGCGTTTCACCAAGCTGGCTTGAAGTGAAGATGAGATAGAGAAGCTTGCGCGCCGCCCCGACAATACGCCGACCAACCAACAGACTCGAGAGCCCCATGACACGTACCGCCTTCTTCATCTCCGACGGCACCGGCATCACCGCCGAGAGCCTCGGTCGCAGCCTGCTCGCGCAATTCGAGAACGTCGAGATCCGCATGATCACCAAGCCCTACATCGACAGCGTGGAGAAGGCGCACCAGTTGGCCGCGATCATCGAGTCCACGGCCGTCAAGGACGGCGAACAACCGATCATCATCGACACCATCGTCGATAGCGAGATCCGCAGCGTGATCCGGGAAGCCCCCGGCTTCAAGGTCGACATCTTCTCCACCTTCCTCGAGCCGCTGGAACAGGAGCTGGCGACCCACTCGTCCTACAGCGTGGGCCGCACCCACGCCATCGGCAGCGACGACGTCTACATGGACCGCATCCAGTCGGTGCACTTCGCCCTGGACAACGATGACGGCGCCCGTACTCACCAGTACGACCAGGCCGACATCATCCTGGTTGGCGTTTCGCGCTGCGGCAAGACGCCCTCATCACTCTACCTGGCCCTGCAGTTCGGCATTCGCGCCGCCAACTACCCGCTCACCGAGGATGACCTCGACGAGACCGGCAAGCTCAAGCTTCCTCCAGTGCTCGAACCGCATCGCCACAAGCTGTTCGGCCTGACCATCGACCCGCGCCGCCTGGCGGCGATCCGCCACGAACGCCGCCCCAACAGCCGTTACAGCTCGATGGATCAATGCGTGCAGGAAGTGACCCAGGCCGAGGCGCTCTACCGCCGCATGCACATTCCCTTCATCGACACCACGCGCTTCTCGGTGGAAGAGATCTCCACCCGCATGATCGCCGAGACGGGCATCAATCGACGCTTCTCGCCCCGTTAGGCTCGAGACACGAGCGGCTGGCAGCAAAATGGCAGGCCCGAGCCCCTTGGCCTCACGACTCGAAGGCAAGGGGTTCGCACCTCGCATCTCGTAGCTCGCATCTCGCATCTCGCATCTCGTCGCTCGTCGCTCGTCGCTCGTCGCTCACATAAATAATAGGAAATCGCATTCGCATCCATTGGCGAGATTGGTTATCGTTCCACTATATTGTGATCACTGGACGGTGGTCATCGAACCTGCCCCTCCCCTGATCTCCCGAACGCTCACGCGCTGAATTCGAACAAGGATGCCGACATGCCAACCTGCTTTGCGCCACGCCCCCTGCCCTGCATCATCGTTCTGGCCACTCTCTTCCCGGTCACCGCCATGGCCACCGACGGCAAGACCACCGCCGAGCAGGTCGTCGGCCACTACGCCGACCTGGCACACGCCAACTACCAGGATGCCCTGGTTGCCGCCCGCACCCTCGACGAACGCATCGACGCCCTGCTCGCCGACCCGAACAACGAGACCCTGGCGGCGGCCCGCCAGGCCTGGGTCGAGGCGCGCGTTCCCTATCAACAGAGCGAGGTCTTTCGCTTCGGCAATGCGGTGGTCGACGACTGGGAGGGGCAACTCAATGCCTGGCCGCTGGACGAAGGAATGATCGACTACGTCGCCAGCGACGACTATCAACATGAGCTGGGCAATGCCGGCGCCACCGCCAACATCATCGCCAACCAGAGCATCCAGGTCGGCGGCGAGACCGTCGACGTCAGCGAACTGACGCCCGATCTGCTGGCTGACCTCAACGAGATCGGTGGCTCAGAAGCCAATGTCGCCTCCGGCTATCACGCCATCGAATTTCTGCTCTGGGGTCAGGACCGGCACGGCTTCGAGGCCGGTAACGGCGAACGCCCCGCCAGCGATTACATGAGCGGCGAGGCCTGCACGCATGGCCATTGCGACCGCCGCGGCGCCTACCTCGACGCCGCCTCCGACCTGCTGGTCAGCGATCTCGAATGGATGGTCGCCCAATGGGCACCGGACTCAGACGACAATTACCGCCAGGCCTTGCTGGCCGAATCTCCCGAGGAAGGCCTGCGCCGCATGCTGTTCGGCATGGGCTCGCTGTCGCTGGGCGAGCTGGCCGGCGAACGCATGAAAGTCGCCCTGGAAGCCAACTCCGTCGAGGACGAGCACGACTGTTTCAGCGACAACACCCACAACTCCCATTACTACAACGGCCAGGGCATCCAGAACGTCTACACCGGTCGCTACCAGCGCCTCGACGGCTCGACCCTGGAAGGCCCTTCACTGTCCGACCTGGTCGCCACCAGGGACAGCGCCCTCGACGACACTCTGAAGGCCCAACTCGCCAGCAGCATGGACGAGCTCGAAGCCCTCAAACAGGCCGCCGAAGCCGAACAGGACCCCATGGCCTTCGACATGATGATCGCCCCCGGGAACGAACAGGGCACAGAGCTGGTCAACAACGCTATCCTGGCGTTGGTCACCCAGACCGGTTCCATCGAGAAGGCGGCAGACGAACTCGGCGTGAACTCGCTGCAGTCGGACGATGCCGGACACACTTTCTGACAGGCCTTCCGAGTCGCATCGTGCCCGAAGACCACCAACATCGTGTGTCTCACCCGGCCGCCGCCAGTCCCGCTGGCGACGGCCAGCGCCGTGACCGCAAGGCCCGAAGATGACACCTTTGCCCTCCCTCGCGCGCTCACTGCTCGCCTTGCTGATCCTGGCCGGCCCCGGCCTGGCCAGCGCCGCTCCGCCGCCGATCCAGGAAACGCCCATGACCGGCGGCGACGGCACGGTTCAGCAATTCGATCACAACGCCTATTCGCTGCCGCTCGACAACATGGCCATGACCCAGCGTCTCGATTTCAGCGTCGGCAACAGCTTCTTCCGCAACCCCTGGGTGGAGGCGCCGTCCAGCACCGAAGCACGGGACGGTCTGGGCCCCCTGATCAACACCAACAGTTGTCAGGGATGCCACATCAAGGATGGCCGTGGACATCCACCAAGCGGCGACGAACGCGCCGTGTCGCTCTTCCTGCGTCTCTCGTTGCCCGACGAAGGAGCCGATGACGGCACCCTGACACGCCTGGGCGTACGCCCCGTCCCCGGCTATGGCCGTCAATTGCAGACCGCCGCCATTTCCGGCGCCGAGCCCGAGGGCGAGATGCAGTTGCGCTACACCGAGCACGACGTTCACCTCGACGACGGCGAAATCGTCACCCTGCGCGAACCGCATTACGCCATTGGCGCTCCCGCCTACGGCCCGCTGCCGGAAGACCTGCAGATATCGCCTCGCGTGGCGCCGCCGATGATCGGCCTGGGCCTTCTCGAGGCCCTGCCCGCCGAAGCCCTCGAAGCCGCCGCCGATCCCGAGGATGCCGATAACGATGGCATCTCGGGGCGGGTCAACCGGGTCTGGGATAGGCAACGCGGCAAAACCGTCATCGGGCGCTTCGGCTGGAAGGCGGGCGAACCGAGCATCGAGCAACAGAGCCTGGAAGCCTTCGCCGGCGACATGGGGCTGACCTCGAATCTGGTCCCCGGCACCGACTGCACGCCGAGCCAGGCGTGTGACCGCTATCCCGACGGCGGCGCGCCCGAGGTCAGCGACAAGATCGCGGGCTTCGTGACCTTCTATGCCGGCAGCCTGGCCGTTCCGGCCCGCCGCGACATGGACGACCCTCGGGTCCGGGCCGGCGCCGAGACCTTCAACGAGATCGGCTGCGCCGCTTGTCATACACCACGCCAGCAGACGCCGCAGGATACCGAACGCGCCGCCCTGGCCGGCCAGACGATCTGGCCCTACAGCGACCTGTTGCTGCACGACATGGGCGAGGCACTAGCCGACGGCCGCCCCGAGTTCGCGGCCAACGGCCAGGAATGGCGCACCTCCCCGCTGTGGGGCATCGGCCTGACCCAGGCCGTGAACCCGCGTGCGGGCTTTCTCCATGACGGCCGCGCTCGCACCCTGGAAGAGGCCATTCTCTGGCATCGCGGCGAGTCCGACACCAGCGCCGCCGCCTACCGCGCCCTGCCGGCCGAGCGTCGCCACGAACTGATCCGCTTTCTTGAATCCTTGTAGAGGTGACCGACGTGTTCAAACGACTGGGGCGAATCGGCCTTGCCGCCCTCACCCTGGCTACCGCCCCGCTGATGGCCAATGAGGACACTGCCCAGGCCCGGGAACGCTGGTACCAGGCCATCGATCAACGCTACGGCGTGCTGAGCGATGCCAGCGAGCGCCTGGAAGCCAGCGCGATCCGCTTCTGCCAGCAGCCCGACACACCGCATCGCAAACGCCTGAATCAGGACTGGATGGATGCCTACCAGGCCTGGCAAGCCGTGCGCTTCGTCGACTTCGGGCCCATCGAGCAGCAGAGCCGTGCCTGGCAGCTCCAGTTCTGGCCCGACCGCAAGAACCTGGTCGGTCGCAAGATGCAGGCCTGGCTCGCGGCCGACCAGCCCCCCACCGCCGAACAGATCGCCGGCGACAGTGTCGCCACCCAGGGGTTTCCGGCCCTCGAATACCTGCTCTTCGATGAGCACATGAAGGCCAATACCCTGTCGCAGCCCGTCGCCTGTGGCCTGATGAAGGCCATCGCCAATCACCTGGCGGATGGTACCAGCGCCCTGCGCAGCGACTGGCAACGCTTCGCGGAACACTATCGCACCACCCGGAGTTACACCGATGCCACCCTGCATGGCGCCCTGCGTGCCCTGGAAACCCTGGAAGACAAGCGCCTGGGCGATCCCATGGGGCTGACCGGCGGCGCTGCCAACGGCTACCTGGCCGAGGCCTGGCGCAGCGGCCGTTCGATTCGCCTGATCGAGGGCACCCTGCACGGGCTCGAAGACACCTTCCTGCCGGGGCTCAAGACGCTGCTCTCAAGCCGCGGTCAGGCCGAGCTGGCCGACGACTTCCGGGAATTGCTGGACCGCACGCGCCATCGCGCCGCCGAGATGTCACCCGGCCTCGCCCCAATCCTCGATGATTCCGCCGCCTTCAGCGACCTGCAGGGCCTCTACGTCCAGGTTGGCCAGTTGCGCCGCCAGCTCGAAGAGATCGGCGGAACCCTGGGACTGGTACGAGGCTTCAACGCCAGCGATGGAGACTGAGGCCGTGCACAGGCGGGATCTTCTCAAGACGGGACTCGTCGGCTTCGGGGCGCTGGGGCTGCCCAGCCTTGGCTGGGCCCTGCCGGGCCGCCAGCAGGCACACTGGTTGTTCAGTGCCGTGGACGATGCCGAGGGACGTCACTGCATTCAGGCCATCTCGCCCGAGGATGGCCGCTCCTTTCGCATCGCGGTCTCGGAGCGCTGCCATGGCGGCTGTCTGCGCCCCGACAGCGCCCAGGCGGTACTCTTCGCCCGGCGTCCGGGCCGTTCGCTGCATGTCATCGACGGCGATGCCCGAGACGAGGTCGCCCGAGTCGATGCCGGGCCCGGCCACCATTTCTACGGTCATGGCATCTTCGAGCCGAACGGACGCTACCTCTACGTCACCGCCAACCGCATCGAGGACGCCACCGGCCTGGTGCGCGTCTACGACGCCGAACGAGACTATGCGCATCACCATGACCTGCCCCTGGATGGCATCGGGCCCCACGAACTGCGCCTGATGCCGGATGGCCGAACCCTGGCGATCGGCCTCGGCGGCATCCGTACGCATCCCGACTACGGACGCGCCAAGCTCAACCTCGACGACATGGCCTCCGCGCTCGTGCTGATGGACCGCGAGAGCGGCAAGATATCGGCCCGCCACGCCCCCAGCCACCACCAGCTCAGTTGCCGGCATCTCGATGTGGGCGCCGACGGCACCGTGATCGCCGGCTACCAGTATCAAGGGCCGGAGTGGGAACGACGCCCCCTGATCGCCCGGCTCTCCCCACAGGGCGAGTTTTCCGAGATCGCCTTGCCCGGCCCACTCACCGACGAGCTGCGCCAGTACACGGCCAGCATTGCTATCGCCCGGAGCACGCCCCGTGCGCTGATCACCGCCCCGCGCGGCCACCGTGTGCTATTGATCGACAGCCGGGATGGCCGGCTGCTGGCCAGCCATCATCTGCCCGACGCGGCCGGCGCCCGCTGTGACGGACGGGGCGGTTTTCTGGTCTCCTCCGGCCGCGGCGGCCTCTACCGGGTCGGCGGCGACGGCAGCGCACCACAACAACTCGAGTCGCTGGCCATCCGCTGGGACAACCACCTGACCTGATAGACGCCCAGCGCCCTTGCGCCGGACCGGCATCACCGCACGATACCGCGCCGCCTCAGTTCGTCGATCTCCTCGACGGAAAGCCCCATCTCGGCCAGCACGGCATCGCTATCCTGGCCGAGTGCCGGCGGCGGCGTGTCGCTGGTGGCGCTTCTGCCATCGAAGCGCAACGGGTTGGCCACCTGGGGCAGGCTCTGGCCTTCTCGCGAGAGCTCGCGGTATAGGCCACGGTGGCGAACCTGCGGATCGGCAAAGGCCTCGCTAAGCGTATTGATGGGACCGGCCGGAATGCCTTGCGCCTCCAGGTCGGCGAGCCAGGCATCGCGCCCTCGCGTCAGGAAGACCGAGGCGATCTTCGGCACCAGCGCATCGCGATGCGCCACCCGGGCGGCGTTGGTGGCAAAGGCCGTATCCTCGGCCCATTCCGGGTGACCCAGCAGCCCCGCCAGCCGGGAGAACTGGGCGTCGTTGCCCACGGTCAGGACCAGATAGCCATCGGCACAGGCGAAGGCCTGGTAAGGCACGATATTGGGATGGGCATTGCCGTGGCGTGCGGGGTTTTCCCCCGTCACCAGGGCATTCAAGGCCTGGTTGGCCAACGTCGCCACCTGAACGTCGAGCAGCGCCACGTCGATGTGTCGCCCGACACCGGTCGAGCGACGTTCGTGAAGCGCCGCCAGAATCCCGATGGTGGCATAGAGGCCGGTCATCACATCGGTGATGGCCACGCCCGTTTTCATCGGCATGCCATCGGGCTCGCCGGTCAGGCTCATCAGCCCACCCATGGCCTGGATCATGAAATCGTAGCCGGCCCGTCCGGCGTAGGGGCCGTCCTGCCCGAACCCGGTGATCGAGCAGGCGATCAGGCGTGGATTGCGCTCGCGCAGGCTTGCCGGGTCCAGCCCGTACTTGGCGAGACCACCGACCTTGAAGTTCTCGAGCAGCACATCGGCGCCGGCGGCCAGTTCCCGAACCAGCGCTTGGCCTCCCTCGGTGGCGATATCCACGGCCAGCGAGCGCTTGCCGCGATTGGCACACAGGTAATAGGCGGCCAGCCGCTCGGCATCCGCTTCGCCTTCCCACCAGGGCGGCCCCCAGCCACGGGTATCATCGCCGCGTTCGGGATGCTCGATCTTGATGACCCGGGCGCCCATGTCGGCGAGCAACTGACCGGCCCAGGGGCCGGCCAGCACCCGCGACATGTCCAGCACCACAACGCCTTCCAGCGGTCCGCTCATGTTGGTTCCTTGCAGAATGTGCAGAGTCCTGAGGTCTCGGCGGAAAGCCGCTTGCGACTTCCTAACCAGTGAAGGCCTGCAGGCCGGTCTGAGCCCTGCCCAGAATCAACGCATGCACATCGTGGGTGCCTTCGTAGGTATTCACCGCCTCAAGATTCATCACATGGCGGATCACATGATATTCGTCGCTGATGCCGTTGCCGCCGTGCATGTCCCGGGCCTGACGGGCGATATCCAGCGCCTTGCCGCAGTTGTTGCGCTTGATCAGCGAGATGACCTCGGGCACCAGTTGGCCTTCGTCGATCATGCGCCCCGCCCTCAAGGCGGCCTGAAGCCCCAGGGCGATCTCGGTCTGCATGTCGGCGAGCTTCTTCTGGATCAACTGGTTAGCGGCCAGCGGGCGACCGAATTGCTTGCGCTCCAGGGTGTAGTCGCGCGCGGCATGCCAGCAGGCCTCGGCCGCGCCCATGCTGCCCCAGGCGATACCGTAGCGGGCACGGTTGAGGCAGGAAAACGGCCCCTTGAGGCCGGTCACACCCGGCAGCCGCTGAGCATCGTCGATCTCGACGTCCTGCATGGCGATCTGGCCGGTCACCGAGGCACGCAGGCTGAACTTGCCCTCGATCTTGGGCGCCGACAGGCCTTCCATGCCCCGTTCGAGGATGAAACCGCGCACCAGGCCCTCGTCGTCCCGCGCCCAGACCACGAAGACATCGGCGATCGGCGAGTTGGTGATCCATGTCTTGGTGCCATTGAGCCGCCAGCCGTTCTCGGTGCGTATGGCCCGCGTGGACATGCTGCCGGGGTCCGAACCATGGTCCGGCTCGGTGAGGCCGAAGGCACCGACCCACTCGCCGCTTGCCAGTCGAGGCAGGTAGCGGTCCTTCTGGGCCTCGCTGCCAAAGGCATGGATGGGATACATCACCAGGCTGGATTGCACGCTCATGGCGCTGCGATAGCCGGAATCGACCCGCTCCACTTCGCGGGCGATCAGGCCATAGCTGACGTAGTTCATGCCCGCGCAGCCATAGCCGTCGATGGTCGCACCCAGCAGGCCCAGCTCGCCCATCTCGGTCATGATCTCGCGGTCGAAGCGCTCATGCCGATTGGCCTCCAGCACCCGAGGCAGCAACTTGTCCTGGCAATAATCGCGGGCCGTCTGCTGGACCAGACGCTCCTCCCCGTCGAGCTGGTCGATCAGGCGGAAGGGGTCGTCCCAGGTGACGGGGGTGATCTGGCTCATGAGGGCGCTCCAAAATATCTACATTTTGATATAATGTAGACTCAAATGCCGCCGCTGCCAACCCCGGAACGCCCCTTTGCGCATGGCGACGCGATCAGGCGTCGTCCTCACCGGCCCGGTAGAGTTTCTGGATGCTGGAGAAATCCAGCCCGCCATTGCCCTGGGCACTGTGCAGGGCAAAGAGGTTGCGCGCCTGGGAGCCCATGGGCACGCCGGCACGGGTCTTGAGCGCCAGTTCCCAGGCCAGCCCCAGATCCTTGGCCATGAGGTCGGTGAGAAAGCCGCCCTGATAATCCCGGGAGGCAGCCGATCCCTCCATCACCCCCGGCCAGGGATTGTAGACGTTGAGCGCCCAGTTGCCGCCACTGCTCTGCTTCATGATCTCGGAGAGCACCGCCGGATCCAGGCCATTCTTCACGCCGAGCGCGAGCGCCTCGGCGGTACCGCTCATCAGGATGCCGAGCAGCATGTTGTTGCAGATCTTGGCCACCTGGCCGTCACCGATCCGCCCGGCATGGAAGATATTGCGCCCCATGCACTCGAGCACAGGTTTGGCCTGTTCGAAGCCCGCCTCGTCACCGCCGACGATGAAGGTCAGCGTGCCGGCCTTGGCGCCGCCGATACCGCCGGACACCGGCGCATCCAGGTAGCTCAGGCCACGTTCGGCGGCGGCTTCGCCGACAATGCGGGCATCGTCGGGCGAGATGGTCGAGGCATCGATGATCAGCGGCTTGTGGCCGAGGGCGTCGAGCAGGCCCTGGCCGTCGGCGCCCAGATAGAGCCCTCGAACGTGCACACCGGCGGGCAGCATGGAGATGACCACCTCGGCCCCCGCACAGGCCGACTCGGCACTCTCGGCGCGCCGCGCGCCCTCTTTCTCCAGCGCCGCCATGGCGCTCTCGACGAGATCGAAGACCACGACCTCGTGGCCGGCCCCGACCAGGTTGGTGGCCATGGGCGTGCCCATGTTACCGAGTCCGATGAAGGCGATTTTCATGGCACTGCTCCTCGATCGTTGGTGAGTCTTGTATTGGATTCGTTCGCCAGTTCCGAAGCATTGTCTTAAGAAAACACTGCTTAAAAGTCGACGAGCGAAGTGGGCTTTCCCGGTGCCCACTACCGTTGAGCATTTGAAATGCTCTCTTATTGGATTCTCTGCCCGACTCCCAGATCCCTGAGGGGATGCTTCTCATCCTCCCAGGGCGACTTCATGAGCGCCTGCACATCCGACTCCGGCACGCTGGCCACATCGCGATGGGACCAGCGGGGCTGCTTGTCCTTGTCGATCAACAGCGCCCTCACCCCCTCGGCGAGATCGCCGCGATGGCAACATTGCACCGACAGCGCCAGTTCATCGCGGAACGCATCGGCCAGGCTGCCGTGACGATGGCGTTCCAGCATGCGCCACACCAGATGCGCGGTCAGCGGACAGCCGGTTTCCAGCCTGGCCCGGTTGGCGGCCAGCCAGGGGTCGTCGCTGTCATCGGCCAGCAGTCGGGCCACCGCCTCGGTCACTTCGCTGCGATCGACCATGGCCTGCAGGTGGTCGCGATGCCGCCACACCCGTCCCTCGGGTGCCTGCTGGCGGTCCTCGAAGCGATCGAGCACCTGCATCACGACGCTACGACAGGTCGACACCGCACGCTCGCCGTAATCGGCCTCGGCTAGTGCTCCGAGCAGATCGTCGCGGCGCTCCCGTGGCACGAAGCGGTCCCCCAGCCCCACATCCAGGGCGTCGCGGGCATTGAGCTGGGCGCCGGTCAGGCCAAGATAGGCACCGATGCCCTTCGGCATGCGACCCAGGAACCAGCTGGCGCCGATATCGGGATACAGGCCGATGGTGATCTCGGGCATGGCGATCAGCGTGGTCTCGGTGACCAGCCGCTGGAAGCCGCCGGCCATCAGGCCGAGACCGCCGCCCATGACGATGCCGTCGCCCCACACCATCAGAGGCTTGGGATAGGTATGGATGCGGTGGTCGAGACGGTACTCGGCCGTGAAATAGGTCGCAGGAAAATCCGACTGGCTCGTTTCCTGAAGGGCGCGATACAGGGCCACCACATCGCCCCCGGCGCAGAAGGCCTTGTCACCACTGCCCTCGAGCCAGACAGCCACTACCCGGGGATCCACCGCCCAGGCATCGAGCTTGTCGGCCACTAGCTGAATCATCTCCAGTGACAGGGCGTTCAGGGCCTTGGGGGCGTTGAGCCTGGCCACGCCGATACGCCCGCCGCCGCGCGTGGGCAGTTCATCGAAGCAAACCGCGAGGTCCGTCATCGCTGTTCTCCTGGTGTGGTGTCCGGTTATTGAAGCGACTCGATGACGCCATCGGCCAGCAGCCGACGAGCGGCGATCAAGCGCATGATCTCGTTGGTTCCCTCGAGGATCTGGTGCACGCGGGTATCGCGCACCAGGCGTTCCAGGGGGTACTCCCGGATGTAACCATAGCCGCCATGCAGTTGCAGGGCCTCGTTGCAGACATTGAAGCCGACATCGGTGGCGAAGCGCTTGGCCATGGCGCAATGCGCGGTGGCCTCCGGGTCCTGTTGATCGAGCCGCCAGGCGGCGTGGCGGACCATCAGCCGTGCCGCGGTGAGCTCGCTTGCCATGTCGGCGATCTTGAACTGCAGCGCCTGGAAGGAGGACAGCTCGCGTCCGAACTGCTTGCGCTCGGCCAGGTAGTCCCGCGACAGCGTCAGGGCATGCTGGGCAGCACCCAACGAGCAGCTGGCGATATTGAGCCGACCACCATCCAGCCCCTTCATGGCGAGCTTGAAGCCCTCGCCCTCGTTGCCCAGCCGGTTGCCGACCGGCACTCGCACGTCGTCGAAGCTGACCAGCCGAGTGGGCTGGCTCTTCCAGCCCATCTTCTGCTCGTTCTTGCCATATTCGATGCCCTCGGCATCCGCCGGCACCAACAGGGCCGAGACACCGCCCGCCCCGCTGTCCGGCTCGCCGGTGCGGACCATTACCACCAGCACTTCCGTGGCACCGGCACCGGAGATGAACATCTTCGAGCCGTTGATGACATAATCATCGCCCTCCCTGACCGCCCGTGTCCTCAGGCTGGCGGCATCCGAACCAGCCCCGGGCTCGGTCAGGCAGTATGAGCCCAGCGCCTCACCGGCTATCATGGCCGGCACATAGCGCTCTCGCAGGGCCTGATCGCCCCAGCTGGCGACCATCCAGGTCACCATGTTGTGAATGGTCAGATAAGCCGTGGTAGATACGCAGCCCTGGGCGAGTTGCTCGAAGATCAAGGACGCCTCGAGCCGCGACAGGCCAAGCCCGCCATGTTCCTCGGGGGTATAGATGCCGAGGAAGCCCGCCTCACCGGCCCGACGGATCACCTCCACCGGGAAGTGCGAGTCTGCATCCCACTGCGCGGCATGCTCGGCCAGCTCGGCCCGGGCGAAATCGGCGGCGGCGTCGGCCAACGCCTTCTGGTCTTCGGTCAGCGCAAAATCCATGGAAAACCTCTCATCGAACGGTGATGGATGACCCGCCGTGCCGAGGCACCGGGTTTCCGGCCTGGCGAGGCATCAACCTAGCACTTGCTAGGTTTATCCCATATCACCCCATGGTCGAACAAGCACTTTACGTTAACGTAAACCTCGTCTAGGGTTGCCTGACGAGGTGGAAACCGCCGGTGAACCACCCGGCCACAGGAAACAACGTCATGAGTCGATCACCCTCCCAGGCCCCCGATGAAAGTGCCGAGACCCTGCCCCGGCAGCAGCGTACTTACAGCATCGGTGAATTGGCCAGAATGTTCGAGGTGACCCCTCGCACCATTCGCTTTTATGAACAGGAAGGCCTGCTGGCCCCTTCACGACAAGGCCAGAAACGCATCTACCGCGAAAAGGACCGGGTCCGGCTCAAGCTGACCCTGAGGGGCAAGCGCCTGGGCTTCTCGCTGGCCGAGATCCGCGAGGTGGTGATGATGTACGACGCCATGCCCGACGGTAACGCACGCCAGCTCAAGCGACTGATCGAGATACTCGATGAGAAGCGCGCCAACCTCGACCGCCAGATGGAAGACATTCGACTGATGCGCCTGGAGATCGACGACGTGGACCAGCGCGCCCGGGACGTTCTGCGACAGTTGGGGAAGGAAGATTGAAAACCGCAGCCCCGAGACACGAGCCGCGAGACACGAAACTCAGAAACCGCAGCCCCGAGACACGAGCTGCGAGACACGAAACCCTGATACCAGGCTTGGGTAGCTCATAGCTCGTAGCCCGTAGCCCGTAGCCCGTAGCCCGTAGCCCATTCACACAACAAGACGAGGGCCCCATGCCAAGCCACATCAGTTACGTCAGCGGTATCAGCGACACTCCCTTGAAGGGGCAGACCATCGGGGATTGCTTCGACGAGACCGTGGCCCGCTTTCCCGAGCGGGATGCCTTGATCTGCCGTCATCAAGACCTGCGCTACAGTTGGCGGAGCCTGCGCGAGGCCGTCGACCGTGCCGCCCGGGCACTGATGGCCCTGGGGGTGACGAAAGGCGATCGGGTCGGCATCTGGTCGCCCAATTGCGCCGAATGGGCGATCACCCAGTTCGCCACCGCCAAGCTCGGCGCCATCCTGGTCAACATCAATCCGAGCTATCGCACCCACGAGCTGGAATACGCCCTTCGCCAGTCCGGCACCTCGACACTGGTCTTGCAGGGCACCTTCAAGAGCTCGGACTATGTCGCGACCCTAGCCGAACTGGTACCGGAACTGCAGGACGCCGAAAGTGCCGCAACGCTGCATTCGGAGCGGCTTCCCGACCTGAAACGGGTCATCTGTCTCGACGATGCCCGCGCCCTGCCCGGCATGTGGCGCTGGTCGGCCATGCTCCAGCGCGCCGGCGAGGTCTCCGTCGAACGCCTGGCCGAGATTCAGGCCAGCCTGGATTTCGACGAACCTATCAATATCCAGTACACCTCCGGCACCACCGGCGCGCCCAAGGGCGCCACCCTTTCCCACCACAACATCCTCAACAACGGTTTCTTCGTGGCCCGCACCATGAGGCTCGACGAGACCGACCGCATGGTGATCCCGGTGCCGCTCTATCACTGCTTCGGCATGGTCATGGGCAATCTCGGCTGCGTGACCCACGGCACCGCCATGATCTATCCGGGCGACGGTTTCGATCCCCTGGCCACGCTCGAGGCCGTCAGCGAGGAAAGGGCCACCGCTCTGTACGGTGTGCCGACCATGTTCATCGCCGAGCTGGAGCATCCCGAATTCGAGCGCTTCGATCTCTCCTCTCTGCGCACCGGCATCATGGCCGGCTCCATCTGCCCCATCGAGGTGATGCGACGCGTCATCGAGCGGATGAACATGCAGGAGGTCACCATCTGCTACGGCATGACCGAGACCAGCCCGGTGAGCTTCCAGACCCAGACCGATGCGCCGCTCGACAAGCGCGTGACCACGGTGGGCACCATTCATCCCCATCTCGAGGTGAAGCTGGTCAGTCCGGACGACGGCGCCGCAGTGCCGCGCGGCGAACCAGGCGAACTCTGCACTCGGGGCTACAGCGTGATGCTCGGCTACTGGAACAACGACGAGGCCACCGCACACGCCATCGACGCGGCCGGCTGGATGCATACCGGCGATCTCGCCACCATGGACGACGAGGGCTACGTGGCCATCGTGGGTCGCATCAAGGACATGATCATCCGCGGCGGCGAGAACATCTATCCCCGCGAAATCGAGGACTTCCTCTACACCCACCCCGCCATCTCCGATGTCCAGATCATCGGCGTGCCCGATGAAAAATACGGCGAGGAGATCATGGCCTGGGTCAAGCTAAGCGAAGGAGAAGACCTCGACGAGGAAAGCCTCAAGGCGTTCTGCGAGGGGCGCATCGCCCACTTCAAGGTGCCCCGCTACGTGAAATTCGTCGACGAATTCCCGATGACCGTCACCGGCAAGATCCAGAAATTCAAGATGCGCGAAGAAGCCGTGCATGAGTTGGGGCTCTAACGGAAGAAGGAAGAAGGAAGAAGGAAGAAGGAAGACAGGCTAGCCCTAAGGTTTGGAACATCAAGAATCTTCTTCCCTCTTAAAGGCGCTTGGCGCCGTTCTTATCTCTTCCAGCGGCATCAGCCGCGATCTTCCCCCTTCCAGCCCGGCGTAGCCGGGCGTTCTTCCTTCTTCCAGCGGCGTCAGCCGCGTTCTTCCAGGCGCGCAGCGCCTGGTCAGTGCTCCCTCGTGTGATTGAAGCGGATGTCCGGCCAGCGTTCCTGGGTCATCTGCAGATTGACCCGGGTCGGGGCGATGTAGGTGAGGTGGCCGCCGCCGTCGATGGCCAGGTTGGCACTGGCTTTGCGCTTGAAGTCTTCCAGCATCTTGGGGTCGTCACATTCGATCCAGCGTGCGGTCTGCACGTTGACGCCCTCGTAGATGCAGTCGACCTTGTACTCCTGCTTGAGCCGGTGGGCGACCACGTCGAACTGCAGGGTACCCACCGCGCCGAGGATCAGGTCATTGTTGTCCAGCGGCATGAACACCTGGGTCGCGCCTTCCTCGGAAAGCTGCTGGAGCCCTTTCTGCAGGGCCTTCATCCGCAGCGGATCGGTGAGGCGCACGCGCTTGAACAGCTCCGGAGCGAAGTGAGGAATGCCGGTGAAGCGCATGTCCTCGCCCTGGGTGAAGGTATCGCCGATCTGGATGGTGCCATGGTTGTGCAGGCCAATGATGTCACCTGGCCAGGCTTCTTCCACATGGGTGCGATCCGAGGCCATGAAGGTAAGGGCGTCGGCGATCTTCACGTCCTTGCCGATGCGCACGTGCCGCATCTTCATGTTTCTTTCGTACTTGCCGGAACAGACCCGCAGGAAGGCGACGCGGTCGCGATGGTTGGGATCCATGTTGGCCTGGATCTTGAAGACGAAGCCGCTGAAGCTGCCGTCCTCGGCCTCGACGACCCGCTGGTCGGTCTCGCGGGCCTGCGGGGACGGCGCATACTCGACGAAGCCGTCGAGCATCTCACGCACACCGAAGTTGCCCATGGCGGTACCGAAGTAGACCGGCGTCAGCTCGCCGCGCAGGTAGGCGTCGTGGTCGAAGGCGTGAGACGCCCCGCGCACCAGTTCGACCTCCATGCGCAGTTCCTCGGCGGCATCCTCGCCGAGTACCTCGTCGACCTCGGGATTGTCCAGCCCTTCGATCCGCTTGTCCTCGGAGATGCGGTTGCCCTGCCCCTGGGTATAGAGGTGGATCACATCATTGTAGAGGTGATAGACGCCCTTGAAGTGACGCCCCATGCCGATCGGCCAGGTCATGGGCGCGCACTGGATCTTCAGCACATCCTCGACCTCGTCCATTACCTCGATGGGGTCGCGGATGTCGCGGTCCATCTTGTTGATGAAGGTCAGGATCGGTGTGGTACGCAGTCGACACACCTCCATCAGCTTGATGGTGCGACCTTCGACGCCCTTGGCGCCGTCGATCACCATCAGCGCCGAATCCACCGCCGTCAGGGTGCGGTAGGTATCCTCGGAGAAGTCTTCGTGACCCGGCGTGTCGAGCAGGTTGACGATGCGCCCGCCATAGGGGAACTGCATCACCGAGGTAGTCACGGAGATACCACGCTCCTGCTCCATCTTCATCCAGTCGGAGGTGGCGTGGCGGTCGTCTCGCTTGCTCTTCACCGAACCCGCCATCTGAATGGCATTGCCGAACAGCAGCATCTTCTCGGTAATGGTGGTCTTACCCGCGTCGGGGTGCGATATGATAGCAAAAGTGCGTCGAAGCCCGGTTTCATGGGCTTGCTTGGCGTCTGTCATGAGGCTCCGTCAGCATTTTGTACACACCTTTGTACATATTCCTCAAAGTACTCCGGTGCATATGTTGAGGTGATGGGCGGATTGTAGCGCGAGGTTGGTGGGTATGTCGCTGATATCCATCCCCCCTTGGCCTCGCACCTCTCGAAACGGGTTGAGTCGTAGCCCTCCCGCTATCGCACGAATAGCAGGTTGTCGTCCCGGTTCTGCCTGATAATGCTGTATAAATAGACAGAACCAGTAAGGGAGTTCCACCATGCCAAGCAACATCGCCCTACCTCCTACGAGTTGCTCGCCCAGCGCCCCCAGACTCAGATCGCCGCGGGTAACCGCCGAGAGAACCGCCAGGCCCAACTCAAACCGGAGGAAAGCGATAGCCAGGACGACTGGGATCGACTGATCGATGAGATCAGTGAGAACGAGAATGTGGATGTGACGCGCGCCGAGGAGAGCTGGTTGGTCGCTGGGTACCGACTGAGGCGTGACGTGTCCACGCAGTATCAGATCACACAGTGGCGAAAGCGGCTCAATCGCCACGGATGGATCGGCCTAGGCCGGGCAATACCGTCCACCAAAGAATGGATCGAGTTCCACAACAGATGGAGAGGCTAGCTCTTCTACAGCAGACGGTTCTGGTACTAAAGACTATAGAAGAACTCACGGCTACAATACCGGAGAGGCTCCCACCTAAGATGGAGACCTCTCCGGCATGTCATTGGAGATTGTCATGGTGCGGGAGTTGTCTCCCCCTTGCGCTACCTTTTATTCATCATTTTCGTTTGCATGCTTCAAGTATCATCTGCAGACCTGCTTGTAGTGCCCTCTGATCGGCTCCCGCTTCGTCAACCGGGTCCTCTTCGAAGTGCTGCACGATATTTTCCTGTTGGTTGTCCCAGTCATCGAGCAAGGCCTCCGCATGTACGCCCGCCGCTTGAAGCGCGTTATCCAAGCCTCCCCAGTGATCAACGGAATCCGTGTTACCAGACAGGTCAGAGTCGTCAGAGGTGTATGGAATCTTCGGCGCTCCCGGTAGCCGCAATGCATTAGCGGCGCTCTTCAGGCCGTTGAAGATGTCACCGAACGAGATGTTTTCGACATCGCCCATTTCGTCGGTAGTCAGGTTGTCGTTGCTCATGAGCCATTCCTCCTTGTGGGGGTTTGCTATACGAAAGCCACCATGTTGTGGACATCCACAATACGGCTTACTGCTAATCCTGAAGGATCAGTAACGACATCTTTAACAGCCATCACTAATGTTTTAAATACGCAATAACAAATGAGAAACAATTGCGACATTTTGTTACTGAGCGCCCATTGGATCAGCTGGGGAACATGATGTTGCTGGGGATAGGTAATGCCGGTCCCAAGAACGGGATCGAGAGGCGAATATCGCAAAACACCAAATTATTACAAACCTCACCATATTGTAACACTTCGTATATAATCATTCTTAATAAGAAAAAAGACGAATATGACAAAGAAATGCAGGGAATGGTTATGGCAGATTCATGCGAACCAAGATATTACCTAGCCTTTAAAGATCTTTTGGAAGGCGACCCAGGACCTATGAACGCTTATTTTTTGCAAAGACGGCTATGCCGCGGAGAAGCAAACAGGTTAGATCAGAAGGAATTGATGGAGCTGGCCGTGCGACCTCTCTGACATCAACATGGCACCGTTGATGAGGGCAGCCTTTCTTCCTCGAGATAGACGCATCGTACACCTGCCAGGCAACCACATGGTGGATCTATTATGTAATTTGGCCGGCAAGGCTGGGAGGTCTCGATACTCCCTCTCCTTTCTACCGGCCAAAGTGCTGCACTTTATTTATGCTTCAAAGCTCATGGATCATCAAGCACCAAGCCTGGCGAAGAGTTCTGGCTCTGCGATGTTCAGCCGGTCACGGATCGTTTTCGGCACGAGGCGCCGGGCTGAGATCCGTGGGCAGGACATCTCAGGGACAATTCGCTCGATACCATAGAGATCAAGGTATTCCTGATAATTGTCGAAGGTCTTCCGATCTGCATAATCGATGAAGGTCTCGGATGCCGCCCCATTGGCAAGGATGACATCATGGCACTCAGTTTCAACATGATACACCTTGTATTGTGACGGTAGATCGGCCAGGGGGACCATGCGGATACTGTGTCCATTCACCAATGCCGAGGCGTTAATGATAAGACCGTCCAAGACCATACCATGGCTAGCAGTGAGGGTCAGATCGCTATGCGGAAGTCCATGACCCAGAGCATCTGCATCAATCTGCACAGGTTGCATACGCTCTGCGAGCCGTGACTTGACGAGTGTCTGGCGCCCGACCCAGCGAACAGGAACTGACTTGCCTTTGTCCGACAGGATGACATCCCCCACTTGGAGTTTCTCCACAGGTATTTCGCCACTAGGAGTTGCAATCAACGTGCCTTCGGCAAAGCAGATGGGCTCTTCAATTTCCGTGAAGTCAACTGTGTGGGTATTTTCCCCATCTGTGACCTGAACCGAACCGCTCTGGGAATTTCCATCTTCATCGTCGGTCGCTGAATAGGAGTCTTCAACTACCGTATATCCCTCTGCCAAATTGATAGTATCGTGATCGGAGCCTCCGTCACCTCCATCAATGGTCACGCTGCTACCATCAGGAGCACCAGAAAAATCGATAGTGATGGTATCGTCACCATCTCCACCGATCGCAGTATCACCCGCTGAAACTGTGATTTGGTCATTGCCGCTATGGCCATCAAGGACGTTAGCTTCACCATCGCCGACCAAGGTGTCATCTGCAGCCCCACCAGTGACATTTTCGACGCCACTATAGGTATTGCCATAGTTGTCATTACCAGCTTCTAAATCTATATTGAAAACTTCATTTTCGACAGCGGTTCCCGAAACTCTAACGGTATCCGCCCCCTCTCCACCATTGAACTGATCAGTACCGAAACCGGCTAACAAGGTATCATCACCACCGCCACCATTCAGAGTATCATCACCATGATCACCATCTAGGACGTTAGCGGCCGCATCGCCAGTCAGCGTATCATTTCCATTCCCTGCAGTGACATTCTCCACACCACTATAGGTATTGCCATAGTTGTCACTACCAGCTTCTAAAGCTATATTGAAAACTTCGTCTTCGACAGCGGTTCCCGAAATTCTAACCGTATCCGTCCCCTCTCCACCATTGAACTGATCAGTACCGAAACCAGCTAACAAGGTATCATCACCACCGCCACCATTCAGAGTGTCATCGCCATGATCACCATCTAGAATGTTAGCGGTCGCATCGCCAGTCAGCGTATCATTTCCATTCCCTGCAGTGACGTTCTCCACACCACTATAGGTATTGCCATAGTTGTCACTACCAGCTTCTAAATCTATATTGAAGACTAGATCTTCGACACCGGTTCCCGAAACTCTAACGGTATCCGTTCCCTCGCCACCATTGAACTGGTCAGTACCAAAACCAGCTAGCAAAGTGTCATTACCACCCCCTCCATTCAGAGTGTCATCGCCACCCAATCCATCAAGGGTCATTACCATCTAGCGCATCAATAGTATCATTGTTTGAAGTCCCTTCAAGATTGTCGTCGTTATTTGTCCCTGTAATATTAGCCATTCAATACTTCCCTGCTTATATATTTCAAAGAATTACCAAAAAACCAAAAAACATTTGGCTTCGCGTAAGCATCACGCTTCTCGAACCACCCATGAAATTGCTGAAAAACCTCTACAACTTCTTGGATCGACAAGCTGCGACCCCAGGACACATTATGTTTTATGAAGAATATTAGCCAGCTAAATCAGGAGAAAATTGTAAAAATTCTATACTTTTAGTTAAAAACATCTTCAACCCATTGACGAGCAGGCATCCCTCTCCAAGCTTCCTCCCCACGGACGCTTAAAGCTGACTTTTCGCACAACTGACATCAGCATGTATTACATATTTTGTAGTCAATATATTACATACACCCCCCAAAAAACAGATATAGGCGCCAGGCTTAGGTTTTTTGTACCCACCACTCAAGAGCGTTACACTGCTAGACATTCCTTACTATTAAACTCAAGATCTTAGCTATTTTATAACCAGTCTATTTGGATGATTTCTCACGAGCTCTACCTGAAAAAAGCCAATGGATGCAGGGTTATCAGACGTAACACCTAAAACTCACTCAGAAGATGAGTCGCCTTGGCCGGCTTGCCGACTATGGCCCAAGTTGATGGCCGTCCAGGGTGTTACGTTCTTCTGAAAAGTAGAACCGCAAACAGCGCTCGACGCAGGACACAGCGTGACCATAGCGCGGTAACTTTTTGCCAGCTTGTCGTAGCGGGTACAGAGTCGCTGCTTTTCCTTCATCCAGCCAAATAGACGCTCTATCACATTGCGACGCCGATAACGCGGACGCTGGAACAGGCGGGGGATCCTGGCTTGGGGCGGCGGTGCATCTTTCGATACCGGATAGTCGGCGTATCCCGCACCGGTCGCAGTATCGACCCAATCGATCACTATCGTACTCTCGGTCGGCAAGCAGATGGCGACAGCGCTTACGGGGACGGCCCCTTACGACCTGGCAAGCGGATCTGCTCCATGACGGGAACGAGATAGCGTGAATCGGTATGCTGACCAGGCGATAGCAAGAAGCTCAGGGGCACACCATTGATATCGCAAACCAGGTGGATCTTGGTGGTCAGACCGCCTCGGCTTCGTCCAAGTGCAGGGTCTACCCGTTCCAGAGCCCCTTTTTACCGCCACCAGCGGCAGAGCGAGTCGCACGAATCGAGGTGGAATCCACCATCCTGGTATCGAGATCCATGTAGCCATCTTCCCGAAGCTCCAAGTGGAAGCGTGACAGGATGCACTCGAGTGTGCCGTCATCTCGCCACTGATTTTTTCAGACAAAGCGTAGGGATGATAAACGAAAACAGGGCCGCCTAAGGCGACCCCGTACCGACCAGTGCGCGCTGCATGCTTATCTAGACTCTTCAGTCTATATAGGGAGGGCGGCTGAACCCAGGTTTCTCATCCTTACCCTTTGGGGTATAAGTTGTTTGAGAACCATTGTCCGGGCTTCTTTTTTTTACCCCGCAAAGATAGTCCTTGAAATTCTCCAAGGCCTTCTTTATCTTGGGCAACCCTGAGCTTGAAGTGGCTCCTTCTTTACTCAACCTGGCTACTTCCCGGCTTCCAGGTGCAATCGGCCACCCCTCATTCTCTGCAGTATCAATTGCGCTATAATCGCATTCCTTTTCTTTTGATTTTGCTATAAAAAAAGGCTTTCCTTCATTTTTCCCCATGGAGGTGGGGACAGGGATATAAGAGAACTTGCACCTTGCAAAAGAAGCAACACTCATTAGCTCCCTACCAGAAAACAGAGATAGATTTTTCATGGGGCTTCTCCAGCCAAAACAACCAAGACAATAATACCCCACAAACACAAACAAACATACAAATAAACACCACCCCAAACACCCAATTAAAAACAAGTAACATATCACCATGATTACCTTAGAGTTTACATGGAAAACAAATATTATTCCAATACAGACTATTCTCAAGCAAAAACAGTTTGCATACCAAAAAAGGCACTTTACCTAACAAAATCGGCGCGTAGCTTCTGAACTACTCAATGAAATCATAGAGGTATCCAAATACCCTGGGCACCTTCACGGGTGGGATACATGGGACCAGGGGCATTTGAATGCACTCGTATCAACTCCGGCGAGAGCCGGCCATCGATTCCCTGCGTATTGCCCGCCCTCTCCGGCGGGATCTTTTTTGCCTACCGCGGGACGGATATGCAGCCGATCACCAACAGCGCGGCGCTGACCGCTACGTCGCACGACTCCAGATAGACCGGAAACACGACGAAATGCGGCTCGAGCGCGAGCTGCGGGAGGTGTGGCAGTGAACATCAAGGAAAGGAAAGTGCGGCTTATCGAGGAGAAGCGCCAAGCCCGTGCCAAGGGAAATATCATCACGACACCTCGGCATCCCATCATCGGTAGCCGCTGGGCTGAGCCGAAAGACCCGATCACCGCGGTACGAGCCGCTGATTCAGTTGTGGAGGTAGCCATGCATACCAGCGAATGGAGCCGGCACTCGCGCGACATCGAGCATGTCCGCGAGCAGTGCGGCGACCCCGAAGCGGTGACGGATTTCGCCACGCACCTCGTCGAGGAAGACTTGCTGGGATGTGGCATCGCTGAACTCGGCATCGAGTTCACCGTGGGCCACTTCAATGGAAAGTTACGCACGACGACAATGTGCGATACGAAAAACAGAAAGAATCTATTTTGGCGAAGATTCCGGGCGGAATCAGGGGACTGAATGCTACAGAGGGAGACAGGTAGGATTACAGGGGGGCGAGATGATCGCAAAGGTACGTCGAAGCCCGGCTTCATGGGCTTGCTTGGCGTCTGTCATTACAGCATGGCTCTACTTTGCACTTGCCCTTGCACTCAAGTCCGAACGCAACCGGGCGAGTATGGATGAGGAAGGCGCCAATTGTACCGGCAAGCCCGGTCCGGTGCTACGCTGCCTCAGATTGCCAACGCCATTCACAGACAGGAGACGACGATGCACCGCCCCTCCCGGCAAACGATGCTGCTGACCTTTTTCCTGCTCCCGCTATGCGGATCGCTCGTCGCCTGCGCCCCGGAGGCGGCAACACTGGAGCGGCAACCGGAGACGACCGCCACGACCGATACCGATGTCGACACCTCGGCACATGACCCTGTGTCGGTCGCCCGGCATTACTTTCAACGGCTCGAAGCCGGAGACTTTGACCAGGCCTACAACATGTGGGCACCCACGAGTTCGACTCACGAAGGCGGGCCCGATCTCTTCGAGAAGTCCATGCTCGCCTACCAGGCCTTCGATGGAGAAGCGACGGGAGATACCCGGACGGAAGGCGCCGCCGGCACGCTGTTCGCCGAGGTTTCAATCCGGGTGTCGGGCACTCGCCGCGGCGAACCGTTCTCGCATGAAGGAACGATGACGCTGAAGCGCTGCAACGATGTGCCGGGATGCAGCAAGCAGGCACGGCATTGGCGCATTCAAACGATCGATCTGGAACGCGAATGAAGCGGGCATCGAGCCACTCGACGCACTCATTCCCCCCGGCAATAGCGACCGGCGCGCCGTTCACTGCGCGATATCAGCGCCTCTCGGCGGCCTCTGGCGTCTCGTCGTCTTCCCCGCGCAGCACCCCGATGGACTTCTGCTCCTGCGTCCACTTGCCCTCGGGCTTGTCGACGTACTGGAAGCGTTCATTGGTGAAGCTGCCCTGCAGGCAGAGGTAACGATAGGACTCGCTCTCCACCGAGTCGACATCGATTACCTCATCGAAGACGCCAGGCCCGGTCATATCGAAAACGCCGCACTGGCGATTCCCGGCGATGTTGTCACCAATGGCCTGGCACACTGCTTGTATTTCGGCCTGACCAGGCCGACTGGCGATGAAGTAATTGGTCAACCCGCCCTTTCGGGAACGAACGAACAAGGCTTCCCGCTCGGTTCCCAGGATCCGCTCCAGCGGCCAGATCAGATGGGCGTCGATATCCATGTAGACACCACCATGGGCATGCAGCACCAGCACCCGCCAGAAATCCGCCTGGGCGGCACCGATCTGGAGTCGCGAATAGCGCCGCGACACCTCGGCTGGATAGTTCGCCTCGATGAAATCGGCGCGCCCCTGGGTCGAGACGAAACGATATTCGAAGGTCGGCGCCATCAGGCGATTGCAGAGATAGTTCAGATAAACAGGCAGTGTCACCCGGTCGGTGAAGTTCGTCTGCCACAGGATTCTCGGTATGGTCGACGGCCGACGCGCCCGGATCAAGGGCGCGGCATGCGACGGCAGGGTGAAGCGCTTGTCGGGCAGCACCCAATGGAATGGATAGCTCATCAACTTGAAGACATTGCCCGTCAGCTTGATCAGACGGCCAACGAAAAGTCTCGATAACGACGCGCCTGTATTGGACGCCTGCCTTGTCATGTCATCGACTCCATGATGGTAACGGTTACCTTATTACTGTTCGTGTCCCGCTGATCACAAGCCCGGAATGCCGATCGGTCCCGGCACATCCGGAATAGGCGAGCAGCCACTCAACTGCACCCCGATGGCAACGATTAAAAGGCACCACAGTATACGCGAGATGGACATGGCAACGACCTCCCCTGGCCAGCCTTGAGAGAAACCATTGGAACGTCGGCCACGTCCCTTCCATGACGGGCCAGTATGCCAGTCTCACCGCTTCTGTGACATATCCGTTGAAGGCCTCAAGGCCTCAAGGCCAACCAGGGAGATTCACCCTCCCGGTCGAGTGCCATCAGATCGGCGCGATAGGTCAGGGCCAGACGATCGGTCTCGAGCACCTGACGCGGCGTGCCATTCGCCACTCGCTTGCCCGCCGCCATCAGCCAGACTCGATCGGCGTAGGTCGCGGCCAGGTTGAGGTCATGCAGTACGCAGACCACCGCCATGCGGCGCTCCACCGCCAGCCGCCGCAACAGGCGCATCATGCGTTGCTGCTGACCAAGGTCCAGAGCACTGGTTGGCTCGTCCAGCAACAACAGGCCACCATCCCGATCATGGTCACGACGCGCCGCAGCCAGCTGGCACAGCGCCCTGGCCACCATGACGCGCTGACGTTCGCCGCCGGATAGGCTCGATACGCCCCGCTCGGCCAGGCAGGCAAGCTCCAGTTGACCCATTATTTCCGCGACTGCCGCCTCCCCCGGATCGCCGCTCAGCACCACCAGATCGCGTACCGGCCAGTCGAACCCCGTCGGCTCGAACTGGGCGACCAGCGCCCGACGCCCGGCCAGTGCCTCGGGCGTCCAGGCGTCCAGGGACCAGCCGTCCAGGGTGACCGGCCCCAGTTGCGAATGGCGAAAGCCGGACAGCATCGTCAGCAATGTCGTCTTGCCGGCCCCGTTGGGACCAACGATGGCCAGCACCTCGCCCGGCGTCACCTCGCCGTGCAACGGCGAAAGGCTCGGCGCATCGATCAGGCCGGCGTGATGAAGACTCAGCATCCCTGCCTCCCGCGCAGCAGCAGATACAGGAAATAAGGACCGCCCAGCAGGCTCGTCAGCAGCCCCACGGGCATTTCCGCCGGCATCGCCAGCACACGGGCCAGGCTATCGGCCACCACCAGCAGCAAGGCGCCGCCCAGCATGGAGGCCGGCAGCAAAAGGCGATGCCCCGGCCCCAGCCACAAGCGCAGGCAATGTGGCACCAGCAAGCCGAGAAAGCCGATGATGCCGCTCACCGCCACGCAGGTACCGACGCCCAATGACGTCGCCATCACCACGCGACGCCTCAGTCGCCGGCCATCCAGCCCCGCGGCATGGGCCGTCGCCTCGCCGAGTTGCAGCAGATCGAGATCCCGCGCCCGGCGCAGCAAAACGATCAGTGCCGGCGGCACCAGCACCAGCGCCACCAGGGTCGCTCCCCACAGCGAATGCGCCAGGCTGCCCATGCCCCACAGGCTGAGCTGGCGGAGCTGTTCGTCACTGGCCAGGAAGGCCAACAGGCCACCGCCGGCACCGGCCAGGGTATTAATTGCCAAGCCCGCCAGCAGCAGGGTGAGCACGGCTCCACTGCCCGACCGCCGACGCGCCAGCCCGAAGACCAGCAGGCAGACACCGAGCGCCCCCAGGAAACCGGCCACGAACTGGCCATAGAGACCGAAGACATCACTGCCGGGGAACAACACCACCCAGACCGCCACGCACAGTCCGGCGCCACTGGCCAGGCCCAGCAGGGTCGGGTCGGCCAGCGGATTGCGAAACAGCCCCTGCATGGCGGCACCGCTGCCTGCCAGCATCGCGCCGACCAACACGCCCAACAGCAAACGCGGCAGGCGCAACTGCCACCAGACCTGCCAATCCATCGCCGTCACTTCGCCCGCCACGAACTCGACCGGCGAGACACCGAGCGAACCGGAGGCGGCGGCCCAGGCCAGGCCCAGCAGCAAGGCCAGCAACAGCCCGCCCAGCACGCCGAACCGACGCGTGAGGCGACGCCGCGACACCCCGCCTACCCCGGCACGCGGCAGGCTCATGTCCATGGCGGCACCTCGCGTTCGACCAGGGCGCTATCATCTTCCATCAGTAAGGTGTCGAGACGTTCGCGCAGTTCCAGCAACAGCGCAGGCGTACGCGGCCCGAACCCGAGCAGCCCCTGGTCATCGATCACCAGCAGTCGCCTGTCGCCACCGGCCGGCGTCATGTCGAGCCCCGGCATCGCCCACAGCGCCTCTTCGCCCCCCATGGCCTCCAGCCCGCGGCGCGATATCAACACCACCTCGGGCGACTGGCGGGCCAAGGCTTCGGCGCCGACCGGCTTGTAGCCCTCCATCGCCGCAAAAGCATTATCGAGCCCCACCGTTTCCAGCATTTCCTGGGCCGCGGTGTGCTGGCCGGCCACCATCGGCGTCATCCCGCCATGACTAAGGATGAACATGGCCCGCAGGTTCGGCCGCTCGGGCAACGTCGCCAAGGCATCGAGTTCATCGCGCAGCGACTCGACCAGTTCGCGCCCCTGCGCTTCGAGGCCCAGCGTCTCGGCGACGGACCGGACCTTGTCGGGAATCGACGCCAGCTTGTCGGGGCTTTCGATCACCTCGACCGCCACCCCGGCGGCCTCGAGCTGCTCGAGGGTCTCCGCCGGTCCGGCATCGCCGCTGGCCAGGATGCGGTCCGGCTTCAGCGACAGCACACTCTCTGCCGAGAGGCGCCGCAGATAGCCCACCGAGGGCAAGTGGGTCACCGTCTCCGGGTACAAGCTGGTGTCATCCCGGCCGACCAGGCGATCGGCCGCGCCAAGCGCCACCATGGTCTCGGCGATATCGCCCCCCAGCACTACCCAGCGCTCATCATCGGCCATGACGGGCATCGTCATGCACAACAACAGGCCCATGAGGCAGGTCCGCCAGCCAAGTACCGTTGTCATGCCACCGCCTCCCAGCGCGGGAAGGCCTCCAGCAGGTGCCGCCAGTCGGCACGCTCCGCCTGACCCTCGCGCCGCTCGGCATAGAGCTGCAGGATCAGCCGGCCCTGATCGTCGAAGGCCTCGAGGCTGGTCACCCCTCCATCGGCATTGGGCTTGTGCACCCGCCATACGCGCGCGATGGCGTCGTCATTGAGACTCAGCGCAAAATCCGCATCGGACAGCGTCAGGCGACCATCGCACCATCTGGGCAGCGGCAGCTCGCCGGTGCGAATCTGCACGCAGCCCGGGCTCGCGACGAAACACATCAGCGGCAAACGCCGCTCGCTGGCCCGCCGCAACACGTTCTCCAACGCCGTCGGCGCCAGCGCCTCGGTGAAGCGCCCCTCCATCAGGGCATTGGCCTCATGGCGTTCCAGGCCATGGCGGCGCAGCAAGGTGAAGAACTGATGCACATCACGCATGGCCTGCCATTCCTCAGCCAGCCCCTCGACATCAGAAATGGCCCTGGTCGGCCGTGGCATCTCCTGGGTGAAGGCCGGTTCATCCTCGGTGGCCACCTCGAACAGGGCCGTCCAGCCGTCGCTGAGCGCCGTGTCCAGGGCTCGGCAGCTATGCAAGGTGCGCCCGTGCTGATCGAAGACCTGTACGCGCCAGTCCACCGAGCCGCAACGCGGCCGTTCCCGCACCAGGCAAGCCCAGTGCCAATGGGAGAACAGCAATCGCAGGTCCAGCCCACCCGGCGCCAGCAGCAAGCCGGCGGCATCGCCACCGGCCAGGCGCGGATAACGCCCGCGCTGGATCAGGGTCGCCGCCGTCGAACGGGTCCTGGCCTCGACCTGGCCGAGCGCCTCGAAACGGCGTGCCAGTTCGCGAGGCGCCAGCGACAGCGTCCAGGTATCGCGACCTAGGCGCGCCGCCTGAAGCTCGCCCTCGCTGATGTCCAGACGCCGCGCAATGCGCTCGACGGGTTGGGTCGGCGATGTCTCACGCACCGCATCAAAGGCATCGAGGATCGCGCGACGGCGCGCCGTGCTGGAGATTCGAGAAACGTTCATGATCGTGACCTCCGCTTTCACCACTGCAGATTGAAAGAAGCAAACAGGCTGCGCCCGTCACCGAGCGCACCATTGGGCCGGTACCACACCTTGTCGCCGAGATTGCTCAGGCGCAGCGACGTGCTGAAGGCCGGCGTGACCCGCCAGGCCAGTTGCAGGTCGTGCAGGCCGTAACCGGGCAGGTTGCCCTCGTCGTCCGGGCGCTCGTATGAATCGGCGAAGCGCCCTCTCCAGCCCAGCGTGAGCGCCTGGTCGAGCAGATCCAGGTCGGCGCCCAGCGTGGATTCCAGGGGCGTCTCGCTGCCCAGCGGCTCGCCGCTGTCGCGATCCTTGCCCGACACCTCGGATAGTCCGGCGATAGCCCGAAATTCGGGCCAAGCCTCGGGCTCCCAGGCCAGCCGGGCATCGAAGCCCCAGAGTCTGGCACGCTGGACGTTAACGGCTTGTGTCGTGCCAGCGGCGATATCCACTTCGCTGTCGATGAAGTCATCGGCACGGGTATCGAAATAGCTGGCACGCAGCGTCCAGTCGCCCCGCTCCCAGGCGAAACCGCTCTCCCAGGTGTGGCTGGTTTCCGGCTGCAGGTCGGGGTTGGGCACCCAATGATTGTCGGGAAAGCAGAATCCCGGCGCGGGGCAGAAGCCGGCGAAATGGCGCTGGTCGGCATAAAGCTCGGATAGGCTCGGGGCGCGAAAGGCTTCGGCGTAGCCGCTGTAGACCATCAGCCCCTGCGCGGGGCGCCAGGACAGGCGCAGCTTCGGCGACAGTTGCGTCTCCTCGGTGCTGCGCCCGTCGGCACCCTCGGCATCGTAGCGGTCGTAACGCGCCCCCAGCCCCAGATCGAAGACACCGACACCGCCCTCGGCAAGATGACGCCCCGCGCTTAGGGTGTCCTCGAAATACAGGGCCTGGGTGTCGATATCGGCATCAGGAAAGCCCGACGCCCCGCCGCCGGGGCGCTGGCTGGCGCGATCCACCTCGGCACCGAGCACCAGGGTCTGGGTCAGCCAGCCATGCTCGATGCGATGATAACCATCGCTCTGCAGCCCCCAGCGCTCCAGGGTGCGATTGGCATCGCTCTCGTCGATCTCCTGCCGACTGAGGCTCAGGCGAGAGGTCACCTCGCTGGCGTCGGCGGGACGCCAGCGGTGGCCCAACTGCACATTGTCGCTGGTCACCTGGCGCCGCCGCTGATCGTCCTCGTCGCCGAGCTGCTGCGGGTTGGCCGGTTGCGTAGCTGTCTCGTCATAACGCTGCCACTGGGCGAAGATCCGGTTCCGGTCATCGGGCTCCCAGCCACCCTTGAGCAGCAGGCTATCGAGCTCGGCATCCTCCGGCGCCTCCTGTCCGCCGGCACGCCGGATATCGCCCGATTCGCGACGCCCCAAGGACAGCAGGCCGTCGATACGACCATTGGCCGTGTCCTGCCTGCCGAAGGCGCTGAAGGCACCCCCCAACTCGTCGCGCCCCGTGGTGCCACCCAACGACAACCTCATGCCACCCTGCTCTCCGGGTTGCAGCAAATCCGTTGCTTCCACCGTCTCGAAGCTCACCACCCCGCCCATGGCATTGCTGCCATACAGGCTCGACAGGGCCCCGCGGGCGATCTGGACTTCGCGTATCAGCCAGGGGTCGATATAGAACGCGCCGAGATGGCCGGTACCGATGTCCTGGCGGACACCGTCGAGACGCACCAGCACCCCATTGGAATCGAAGCCTCGCAGGCTCAGGGTCTGGCCATTGCGCCGCCCGCTGCCGTCGATATGCAGCCCGGGCTGCCGAGACAGTACATCCTCGACACTCGATGCCGTGGACAGCGCCGGATCGTCCCGGTCGATGACATCCAGGATCAGGGGCGCACGGGACGGGTCGCCGGGCAGGCGTGTGCCAGTGACGGTCACCGCGCTCAGTTCCTCCGCCGAGGCGTTTGCATCGGTCGACTCAGCCATGGCGGGCTGACTGACAAGCTGGGTAGTGAGAAGAGGCAGGCTCCACGCCATGGCAGTGGCGAGGGAATGGCTGAATTTCATAAGCCAGGGGCTCCCGGACAGTTTCCGTGGTTCGGATGGCTGGCTGGGAACGGCGACACCGCACCTGGCTGGCATTCTCGAGTTACGAGCCTCGAGTTACGAGCTTCGAGCAACCCCAAAAACCAAGAAGCAGGGTTTCGCATCTCGCATCTCGCATCTCGCATCTCGTAGCTCGTAGCTCGTAGCTCGATGATCGAGACCTCTCATGTCGTCAGGATCAGCTTGCCCAACCGCGTCCGCCTCAGGACATAGCGACGCCCCTCGTGATGGATAATCAAGCGGCCATCGCGCCCCAGCAGGGTCTGGCTGTCGATGGTCCTGGTATCCTCTTCTCGACGCTCGGTTGCGGATGGGGACTTCCCCCGAACATTCATGAGATGAAATCCCTTTTGTTAATGATAACGATTATCAAATTAAATTTATACCACTCCCTCGCCGCCCCTTCAAGAACCTTGACGACGCCATCCCAGTTATCGAAGGCACCGAGCCAAATCGCTATCAGCCTGATAGACTGGCCATTTTAGGCGTGTTCACATACGTTCACATGTCACCGGGCTGGCACGGGTTACCATCCCGGCACGCAATATCCGCGCCGAATAAAAGCCTCGGCAAGGCGCCGGTCGAAACCGTGCCATAAGCGATACGGAGATTGCTCAATCAAAACAGCGAGATCGCTCCAAGTGCAGTGGATGCACAACGCGAAAAGGTCAAACATCGAATAAAGCCCAAGCTACAAAGGATTGTTTTTTTGGCCACGACAGCCACAGGAACCCTCGCCGTCGCGACCCGGCGCATGCTCGCCCTGCCCACGCTGCGTGCCTGTCTGCCCGAGTTCCAACGGCTTTGCCATCTCGGTTCGCCACGCACGCGTCATGCCGACGCCGTGGCCGGGTGGGGCCTCAAGCCCAGCACACGCAAGGCCCGCGAGCATGCCGACCGCCATCGGCTGCCCTATATCGCCATCGAAGATGGCTTTTTGCGTTCATGGGGACTTGGCGTGGAGGGCCACCCGCCCCACAGCCTCGTCGTCGACCCGCTGGGCATCTATTACGATGCCAGCCGTCCCTCGACGCTGGAGAACCTGATCCTGGCCGCCGACGAGACTTCCGAGGCGCAGCTCGCGCGTGCCGAAAGCGGCATGCAACGGCTGTGCGAGTTGCGGCTCTCCAAGTACAACCATGCGCCGGATCGCCGCCTGTTCGACGATGACCGGCCTCGCGTGCTGGTCGTCGACCAGACCGCCGGCGACGCCTCGATCGCCGGCAGCCTGGCCGAGGCCGACGACTTCCAGCGGATGCTGGAAAGCGCCCGAGCCGAACATCCCGAGTCGGAGATCCTGGTCAAGGTCCATCCCGACGTCATCGCCGGCAAGAAAGAGGGGCATCTCTTGGCGGCCGGCCAGCTCCCTGGCTGCCGCCTGATTGGCGAGACCCTGAGCCCCTGGTCGCTGCTCGATGCCGTGCATTGCGTGCATGTGGTCAGCAGCCAGCTTGGCTTCGAAGCCTTGCTGGCCGGCAAGCGCGTCGTCTGCCACGGCGTGCCCTTCTATGCCGGCTGGGGGCTCACCGACGACCGCCGGCACTGCCCGCGTCGCGGCGTCCCACGCTCGCTGGCACAGGTCTTTGCGGCGGCCTATTTCGGCTATGCCCGCTACGCCAATCCCTACACCGGCCAGGCCTGCGACTTCGAGCAGACCCTGGAGCTGATCGGCGACCAGACCCGCCAGCAGCGCCGCCTGGCCGGCCGCTGGGTTACCTACGGGCTGTCGTCATGGAAACGCGGCTTCGTCGGTGACTTCCTTGGGGATGGCGCCACCCTTCGCCACCTGCGCCACAACAAGCCCCCGGAAGGCGCCGAGCACGACGAGCGCCTGCTGTGCTGGGCATCGCAGCTGGACGCTGCCACCGAACAACGTTGTCGCGAGCGGGACCACTCTCTGTGGCGCATGGAGGATGGCTTTCTGCGCTCCATCGGCCTGGGCGTCGACCTGGCCCGCCCGCTCTCCCTGGTCGTCGATTCACTTGGCATCCATTACGACGCCAACCGCGAAAGCGAGCTGGAACGCATCCTCAACGAGGCGAGCTTCCCACCCGCTCTCTTGCAGCGTGCCGCCCAGCTGCGCGAACGACTGGTCGCGCTGCGCCTCTCCAAGTACAACGTTCCCGGTGCACGACGCATCCAGCGCCCCGAGGGTGGTCGACTGCTGCTGGTGCCCGGCCAGGTGGAAACCGACGCTTCCATTGTCCACGGCACGTTCGACATCCGCACCAACGGCGGCCTGCTCGCCGCCGTGCGCCAGGCCAATCCCGAGGCTCGCATCCTCTACAAGCCACATCCCGACGTTGTCACCGGTGCTCGACTCGGCGCCTTGAGCCAGGCCGACGAACAGCTCTACGACATCGAGGTCGGCGACGTCGATATCGTCGATTTGCTGGACATGGTCGACGAGGTCCATACCATGTGCTCCCTGGCGGGGTTCGAGGCATTGCTGCGGGGACGCCATGTCGTCACCTACGGCATGCCATTCTACGCGGGCTGGGGGCTGACCGAGGATCGTCATGCCTGCCCCAGGCGCCGCCGGCCGCTCAATCTGGATGCCCTGGTCGCGGCCACGCTGATTCTCTACCCACTGTATGTCGATCCGGGCAGCCGCCGGCTCTGCAACGCCGAGACCGTCGTGGCCCTTCTGGAACAGCGCCGAGCCGACCATCATCGCCCGGCGTGGCGAACGCACTTGTATCGCTGGTACCGCAATATCTTCATCGGAAAGCATTAACGTGAATTCGCCGAAACGCTCATTCTTGTTCCTCCAGGGTGTCTGCTCGCCTTTCTTCCCTCGCCTGGCGAAGCGGCTGAGGGACGATGGCCATCATGTCGCCAAGGTCCAGTTCGCCGGTGGCGACATCGCCTACTGGTCTCGCCACGCCGGCCCCAGCCATGCCTTTCGCGGCAAACTGGACGAACTGCCGGATTTCCTGGCCGACCTCTGGGAACGACACGGCACCACCGACCAGTTGCTGTTCGGCGACCAGCGCCCCGTCCATCTGGCGGCGGCCGCCGCCGCCAAGCGCGCAGGCATTCGCAACCAGGTACTCGAAGAGGGCTACTTCCGCCCCCACTGGATCACCCTGGAGCGCGAGGGGGTCAACGGCTATTCGCTGTTACCCCAGGATGCGGACTGGTATCTGGATGTCGGCCGTCACCTGCCCAAGCCACCGCCGGCCAAGCGCTTCCAGACATCCTTCAAGCGCCGTGCCACCCACGATGTGCTCTACCATCTGGCCGGGCTCGCCAATCCCGCGCTGTTCCCCCGCTATCGCAACCATGCGCCGGTCACCGCGCCCATCGAATATGCCGGCTATATCAAGCGCTTCACCCAGTTGCGCTGGTGGAAGCCGCGCGACGCCGAGCGCATTCGCGCCCTGGCCGAAAGCAAGCAGCCCTATTTCGTGCTGCCCCTGCAGCTCAATGGCGATGCCCAGATCCGCAATCATTCAGCCTTCGCCGACATGCAGGAAGTCATCGAATTCACCATGGCCTCCTTCGCTCACCACGCGCCGCCAGATAGCCTGCTGTGTATAAAGAACCACCCGCTGGACATGGGCCTCATCGACTACGCCGGTCTCATCGCACGTCTCGAGAAGCGCTATGACATCGCCGGGCGCGTCGTCTATCTCGAGTCCGGCGATCTCAACGCATTGTTCAAGGCTGCCACCGGTACCGTGACGGTCAACAGCACCTCGGGTATCGTGGCGTTGGAACATCGTTGTCCGACCATCGCCCTGAGCCAGCCGATCTATCGGCTCGATGGCCTGACGTTCGACGGCGGGCTGAACGACTTCTGGCGCCACGGGCAGCCACCCGACGAAGAACTGTTCCACTGCTTTCATCGCACGGTCATGCACACCGTTCAGCTCAACGGAGGCTATTACTGCGACACGGGCATCGGACTCGCCGTCGACAATGTCGCGGCCAGGCTCGAGGCCACCACTTCTCCACTCGAGGCCCTGCTATGACCGCACCCCGCAGCCTGTTGATCACCGGTGCCACCGGCGCTATCGGCAGCGCCCTGGCCCGGCACTACGCCTTGCCCGGCGTGCGCCTGGTCCTCCACGGTCGCCGCCGGGAACGGCTCGAGGCCCTGGCCGACGAGTGTCGCCAGGCCGGCGCCGAAGTCGAAACGAGCCGAGTGGAGCTGACCGATGACGCCGCCCTGACACAATGGCTGGAGCAGTTGACGCTGCCCGACGTGATCATCGCCAACGCCGGCCAGAACACCCACGCCGAGCCGGGTCGGGAAATGGAGGACTGGTCGGCCACCAGCCAACTGCTGACCATCAACCTGCGCACGCCCATGGCCATGGCCGAACGGCTGGCGCCGCGTATGGTCGAGCGCGGCCACGGCCAGCTCGTCTTTATCAGCTCCCTGGCCGCCTGGCACGGCCTGCCGCTGACCCCCAGCTACAGCGCCAGCAAGGCCGGCATCAAGGCCTACGGCGAAGCCCTGCGCGGCTGGCTGGCATCGCGCGGCGTGGGCGTGACCGTGATCATGCCCGGCTACGTCAGCTCGCCGATGTGCGAGTCCATGCCCGGCCCCAAGCCCTGGGAAATCGACGCCACTCGCGCCGCACGTCGCATCGCCAGGGGCATCGAACGCAATCGGGCGCGCGTCAGCTTTCCCTTCCCGCTCAACCTGGGGTGCTGGAGCCTGGCGGTACTGCCAGCCGCGCTCTCCCAGCGCCTGCTCGGCCTGATGGGTTACGGGAGGCCTTCATGACCCGGGCCTTGCTATTGCCCTGGTGTCTGGGCCTGCTTGGAAGCGTCATTGCCGAGGCGGCATTGCGACCGGCCACCGCGCCGCCCTGGCGCCGGCCGATCTCGACCCTGGCCGTTCACCTCGGCAGTTGGGGCGTGCTCTATGGATGCTTCACGCTGGTGCTGCAACGCCCCTGGTTCGCGATGGTGCTCTTTCTCGCCCTGCAGCTTGTCGTCGTGCAATCCAGCAACGCCAAGTCGAAGACCCTGCGCGAACCCTTTCTGTGCCAGGATTTCGAGTACTTTCTCGACGCCATCCGTCATCCGCGCCTGTACATCCCCTTCTTCGGCATCGGGCTGGCCATTGCCGCCAGCCTCGCTGGCCTGGCGACCATCATCGGCTTTCTGGTCCTCGAGCCATCACTGTTATCCCGACATGGCACGCTCGACTTCCTCATCGGAACGGCCCTTGTCATCGCGCTATCGGTCCTGCCATTGGTCATCGGGCTCTCGCGCCTGCCGGCCTGCCGTCTCGACCCCGTCGACGACACTCATCGACTCGGGCTATTCAGCGCACTCTGGGCCTACGGCCGGTTGGCGCGCCGCCCCCTCGAGGCGGGCGACTCGCCCTACACGCCCGCGCCCGAATCGGCAGCATCCAGCGAACACCTGCCCCACCTGGTCGTCGTGCAGAGCGAGTCCTTCTTCGACCCTCGCCCCTGGCACGGCGGCCTGCGTGACGACCTGCTGCCGAATCTGGATGCCCTGGCCGAAGCCTCATTGATGCACGGCAGCCTCAGGGTACCGGCCTGGGGCGCCAACACGGTGCGCACCGAAGCGGCGGTATTGACCGGCCTCGACCGGGACACCCTGGGCATTCATCGTTTCAATCCTTATCACCAGTTGGCGCGCCACGGCGTGCCGAGCCTGGCCGCCGAACTGAAGCGACTCGGCTATCGAACCATCTGCCTGCATCCCTATGCCGCGAGCTTCTATCAGCGCGACCGGGTCATGCCGCGACTCGGCTTCGACGACTTCATCGACATCCGCGCCTTTGAGCCCGCCGACTACTGCGGACAGTATGTCGGTGACCTGGCTCTTGCCGATAAGGTTGGCAGTCTGCTCGATGAACCGGATAATAAACCGCTATTCGTGTTCGTGATCACCATGGAGAATCACGGCCCGCTGCAATTCGACGACCGGGCGGAGAACGCGGCCCGCGACCTTCTGGCCGCGGACGCGCCACCCTTGCCGGACGACTGCAGGGAGCTGGCCAGCTACCTGGCCCACCTGCGCAATGCCGATCGCATGGCTGCCAGCCTGCGGCGGCAACTGGAGGCGACGCCCCGGGGCGGGCTACTGTGCTGGTATGGCGACCATGTGCCAATCATGCCTGAGGTCTATCGGCACTATGGCGAACCGGACGGTGACACCCCCTATCTGTTGTGGTCGAGCCACGGCCGGGGAAGCCGGCCCCAGGCGTTTACGCCGCTTGCGGCAGAACAATTGAGTCAACGGATATGGCAAGCCGTCATCGATCAGGCGCAGCACGCCCATGACGGCAGAAACCAGGATCATCGGGAGCAAGCATGACAAGACGCGTGGCCATCATCGGTGTCGCTCACCGGATGCCGGGAACCACCCCGGAAGACTTCTGGCAGGACCTGCGAGCCGAAAAGGACCTGGTGACCCAGGTCGCGGCCGACCGTTGGAGCCATGAGGCCTTCCAGCACCCCGACAAGCGTAATCCCGGCACCAGCGTGACCTTCGCCGCCGGCAGCCTGGGCGACATCAGTGGCTTCGACGCCGACTTCTTCGGCATCTCGCCCCGCGAGGCGGCGAACATGGACCCCCAGCAGCGCATGCTCCTGGAACTGACCTGGGAGAGCATGGAAAGCGCCGGCATACCGCCCTCGCAGCTACGCGGCAGCCAGTGCGGCGTCTTTCTGGGCGTCGCGGCGCTGGACTACTCATACCGCTACACCGGGGACATGGCGGCCATCGACGCCTCCACCGCCACCGGCAACACCTCGAGCATTGCCTCGAACCGGCTCTCCTACCTGTTCGACCTGCACGGCCCCAGCATGTCGGTGGATACCGCCTGCTCATCGTCGATGGTCGCCTTCCACCAGGCGTGCCAGGCGATCCGCGCCGGCGAGACGAGCATGGCACTGGCCGGCGGCATCAGCCTGCACCTGCACCCCTACGGCTTCGTCATCTTCTCCAAGGCCAGCATGCTCTCGCCCTCGGGGCGTTGCCGCGTGTTCGACGCCGACGGCGACGGCTATGTGCGCTCGGAAGGCGCCGGCATGTTCCTGCTCAAGGACTATGACCAGGCCGTGGCCGATGGCGACACCATTCTCGCCGTGGTCGCCGGCTCGACCGTCAATACCGACGGCCACAAGCAGGGGCTCACCGTCCCCAATGCCGACGCCCAGGTCGCCCTGATGCGCCAGGTCTACGAGCGGGCCGGCATCGACCCGAACGAGATCGACTATCTCGAGGCCCATGGTACCGGCACCGCCGTCGGCGATCCCATCGAGACCCGCGCCATCGGCGAGGCACTGGCCAAGCGCCGCCGCTCGCCATTGCCCATCGGCTCGGTAAAGAGCAACCTCGGCCACCTGGAAACCGCCTCAGGCATCGCCGGCCTGGCCAAGGCACTCTACAGCCTGCGCCATCGCGAAGTGCCGGCAACCATTGGCATCCGTCGCCTCAACCCGAAGATTCAATTCGACGACTGGAATCTTGAGGTCGTCACCCACGCTCGCCCGTTGAAGCCGGAAGGGCGTCTGGTCATCGGCGTCAACTCCTTCGGCTTCGGCGGCGCCAACGCCCATGTCATCCTCGAGAGCCCGCCCGAGACGCCGGCGCCCGCCTCGCCACCGGCCTCCGACGAGCCGCTGCCATTGCAGCTCTCCGCACGCGGCGAGCCTGCCCTGCGGGCCATGGCCGGCCAACTGGCCGATTGGCTGCGCGATACCGACACCGCCCTGTACGATGTCGCCGACACGCTCTACCAGCGCCGCGATCACCATACCGATGGCGCCTTGCTGTTCGCCGCCGACAAGCAGGACGCCGCCGAGCGCCTGGCCGCCTTCGCCGACCCCGAGCGGAACCCGGGAAAACGCCCGGTGATCCAGGGTCGACGCCTCGACGCCGCCCAGGGCCCCGCCTTCGTCTACGCCGGCAACGGCTGCCAGTGGGAAACCATGGGCCGCGACCTGCTCGCCGACTCCAAGGTCTTCGCCGCCGCCATCGACGAGGTCGACGCCCTCTTCCAGCGTCACGCCGACTTCTCGCTGCGCGCCGAACTCGAAGGCGACAACGGCAGCGAGCGCTTCGTGCGCACCGAAATCGCCCAACCGGCACTGTTCGCCTTGCAGGTCGGCATCACCCGGATGCTCGCCGCCCAGGGCATCGAGCCCATCGCCGTCACCGGCCACAGCGTCGGTGAAGTCGCCGCCGCCTGGGCCTGCGGCGCCCTGTCGCTGGAAGACGCCGTGCGCGTGATCTACCTGCGCAGCCATTTCCAGGGGCTGACCCGGGGGCAAGGCGAGATGACCGCCGTGGGCCTCGGCGCCGAGGCCATCGCCGCCTATCTGGAACGCCCCGAGTATCGCGACATCCATCTGGCCGGCTCCAACAGCGCCCAGGGCGTGACCCTGGCCGGACCCGCCGAGGCACTAACCCGGTTGGAAGCCGAACTGAGCGACCAACGCCACTTCGCCAAGCGCCTGCCGCTGGATTACGCCTTCCACAGCCCGGTCATGGATCCCATCCGCGATGACCTGATCACCGCGCTGGCCGGGCTGCATCCTCGGCAGGCACGCATTCCCTATATCTCGACGGTAACCGGCGAGGAACTCAACGGCGAACGGCTCGACGCCGACTACTGGTGGCACAACATCCGCCAGCCCGTGCGCTTCGACGACGCCGCGCGGACGATCACCGCCGACGGCACCAATGTACTGGTCGAAATCGGCGCCCACCCGATCCTCAAGCGCTACCTGAGCGAAGCACTGCGCGAGGCAGAGCTCGACGGCCTGGTCATCGGCACCCTGGAACGCGACGTCCCGGGGCCGGTCTGCCTCGATCGCGCCATCGGCCAGACGCTGCTCTCCGGGCTCGATACCGACATCGACCACTGGTTCCCGGTAACCGGGCGCCTCGCCGAACTGCCCCGCTATCCCTGGCAACGCGAGCCCCACTGGATGCCGACCACCTCGGAAGCCCTGGGACTGCTGGCGCGCCACTACGAACATCCCTTGCTGGGCTACCGCCTGGCGCAGCACACCCTGACCTGGGAAAGCCAGCTCGACACCGGCCGCCAGCCCTGGCTGGCCGACCATGTGGTGGGCGACGCCGCCATCTTCCCCGGCGCCGGCTTCATCGAACTGGCCCTGGCCGCCGCCGCGCGCTGGCGCGAGGCCACGCCGCTCGACGTCGAGGAACTCGAGATCCAGGCGCCGATGATGCTCGATGGCCAGCACGGCCGGCTCACCCGGCTGGCCATCGCCCCTGACGACGGCCGCGTCACTATCCACTCGCGGGAACCCGCCGTCGGCGTGGAATGGCAACTGCACGCCACCGCTCGCATCATGGCCCAGAGCCGTGGCCTGCTGCTGGAACGCACCGCACCGGCCCTGCCCGAACGAGCGCCGGACCTGGAACTGGACGAGCACCTGGCCATGGCCAGTCGACTGGGGCTGGACTACGGCCCGGCCTTCCAGGCCATCGACCGCGCCTGGGTCGAGGGCGATAGCGTCATCGGCCGCGTACGCCCCACGCCGGTGATCGAGGACCAGTTGGCACTGCAGCACCTGCACCCTGGCATCCTCGACAGCGCCTTCCAACTGTTCCTGCCGCTGCTGGCCCGCGACGGCCTGGAGGCACGCGGCATGGCCTTCGTGCCGGTTCGCGTCGGGCGCATCCAGTGGACGCCGGAAGCCGGACGCCCGATCCTGGCCCGGGCCCGCCTGCTCAAGCGTGCGCCTTACTCCTTCACCGCCGACTTCGAGCTCTTCGACGAAGCCGGCCAGGCCGTGGCAGTGGTCAGCGAGACCCGCTTCAAGGCAGTTCGCCTGACCCAGTCCGCCGAGCAATCACTGAGTCATCTCGATGTTCGCCTGACGCCGGCGCCGCACCCATGGAATCGGCAACCGGCGGATCTCACCGCGCTCGAGGCCGCCATGCCGCGACTGGTCGACGGCTACGTCGAGGCCACCGGGCAGCGCTATGCCAGCGAGGTCGCGCCCTTGCTCGACCGGCTGGCCGAGGCCTTCGCCGCCGAGGCGCTGGACGACGAACTGCATGACGGCGTGCTCGGCGAATCCCGCTACCAGGCACTGGCCGGCACCCACCCGCAGGCCCGCCCGCTGCTCGACCAGTTGCTGCGCCTGCTCGAGGACGCCGGGCGTCTCGAGCACGGCGAGAATGGCTGGACGCGAGTCGCGGGCGACGACGAGATCGACGCCACGACCATCTGGCGACTGCTGGCCCAGGACTACCCGGGCCATATCGGCCCCATTCACCGGCTCGGTCGCTTCGGCCTCAACCTGCGCGACCTGCTGGCCGGCCATCGCCAGGCCGCCGACATCGGCCTCGACCGCGACCGCCTGACGCGTCTCAATCGCCAGTTGATCGGTCACGACGGCTGGCGGGCCATCGCCACGCCCCTCGGCGAGGCACTGGCCGACACCCTGGCGCACCTGTCCGCAGGCCAACGCCTGACCCTGCTCGAGGCCGGCGTCAGCGCCCCGGCACTGGGCGAGCGGCTCGCCGACCTGATCGATCCCGACCGCTGCGACTATCGCATCCTGACCGCTGGCGAACTCGCCTGGCAGCACGCCGAGCAACTGCGCGAGCGCCAGCCGCTGATCGAGGTCGAGTCACTGGAAGCGCCAGCCGAGCAGCCGCCACAGGAACGTTCGAAGCAGGCCCAACTGGCCCTGGTCTCGCTGGATGTCACCAACCGCGACCTCAGCCGCCGCCTGATCGAGGCGCTCCCGGAACGGCTGGCGCCCGGAGCCCGTGTCCTGCTGCTAGGCGTCGCGCCCTCTGCCTGGCTCGACACCCTGCTGGCCACGCCCGGCCTCGATGACGAGCAAGATACGCCCACGGCCTGCGAGCTCGACGACGTCACCGACCTGCTCGCCCGGCTCGGCGCCGAACAGATCCAATCATTGCCCCTGGAAGACGAAGCCGGCGCCTATCTGGTCCATGCCCGCCTGCCCGATACGCTCGACGCCAGCGAAGATGTCGACGAGGCCCCGACCGACTACCTGCTGGTCGCCGATGGCGCGAATCGCGCGCTCGCCGAACGCCTTGCCGCCGACCTCAAGCGCCGTGGGCATCGCGCGGCACTGGGCGATGCAAGCGAAGCAGCCCAGGCCGAACATATCGTCGACCTGCGCGACACCGGCCTCGAGCGCTGCCAGCAGGCGGCGCGCTGGGCGAGCATCGTCGAGGCCAGCGGCGAAGGCCGCGACGACGCCCCGACCCTGTGGCTGGTCACCCGTGACGTGGCCGCCATCTGGGGCGATGCCTCCGACCCGACGAGCCGCCCGAGCGCCGGCGTCAGCGACGACACCGCCCTCTGGGGCTTCGGCCGTTCCCTGGCCAACGAAGCCCAGGGCTTCCGGGTCCGTCTGCTCGACCTACCCAGCGGCGATCTCGAGACAGGCGCCTTCGAAGCGCTGAGCGATGAGCTCACCGCCCCCGACGACGAGACAGAAGTCGCCATCGACGCCAGCGGCACCCGCTTCGCCACCCGGCTGCGCATCCTGCCCGCGCCGGGCACCTCAGCGGATGCGCCGGAAACGCCCCGCAGCGCCATGACGCTCGGCTTCCCGCTGCCCGGCCAGTTGCGTCACCTGGCCTGGCAGCCGACCGCCCTGCCGGAACCCGGCGAGGGTGAGGTGGAAGTTCGCGTCGAGGCCACCGGCCTCAACTTCCGCGATGTCATGTACACCCTGGGACTGCTCTCCGACGAGGCCATCGAGAACGGCTTCGCCGGCCCGACCCTCGGCCTGGAATTCGCCGGCGTGGTCGAACGGCTCGGCCGCGGCGTCGAAGGCGTCGCGCCGGGCGATGCAGTGCTCGGCTTTGGCCCGGCCAGCTTCAGCGACCGGCTGATCGCCAGCCAGCACGCCATCGCCCCTCTGCCCGACAACATCGACTTCGCCGCCGCGGCGACGATCCCAACGACTTTCTTCACCGTCTACTACGCGCTGAAGCACCTGGCCCGCCTGTCGCCCGGCGAGCACGTGCTGATTCACGGCGCCGCCGGCGGTGTCGGGCTCGCCGCCATCCAGGTGGCGCGCTGGCTGGGTGCCGAGATCCACGCCACCGTGGGTGCCGAGGAAAAAGGCGACTTCCTGCGCCTCAGCGGCATCGAGCGCCTCTACGACTCGCGTTCGCTGACCTTCGCCGAGGAGATCCTTGCCGACACCAATGGGCGCGGCGTCGATGTGGTGCTCAACTCCCTGGCCGGCGAAGCAATCAACCAAAACCTGCGCGTGCTGCGCCCCTTCGGCCGATTCCTGGAACTCGGCAAGCGCGACTTCTACGAGAATACCCACATCGGCCTGCGGCCCTTCCGCAACAACCTCAGCTATTTCGGCATCGACTCCGACCAGTTGATGAAGGCGTGCCCGGAACTCACCCAGTCGCTGTTCAGCGAGATGATGGCGCTGTTCGAGGACGGCACCTTCACGCCGCTGCCCTACACCGCCTTCGGCAATCGCCAGGTGGTCGAGGCCTTCCGCTACATGCAGCAGGCCCGCCAGATCGGCAAGGTGGTGGTCACCCAGGACCAGCCTCTGCGCGCCGACGTCGCGCAAACCTCGACGCTCGCCGCGCCGGAGCTGCCGGCCGATGCCACCTACCTGGTCACCGGCGGCCTCGGCGGCTTCGGCCTGCGCAGCGCCCAATGGCTGGCCGAACGCGGCGCCCGCCACCTGGTGCTGGTTGGCCGACGTGGCGCCGCTTCGCCGGAGGCCGACGAAGGCATCGCCAGGCTCGAAGCCATGGGCGTGACGGTCGAGGCCGCCGCCTGCGATGTCGCCGATCGCGACGCCCTGGCCGCGCTGCTCGAACGCTGCCGTGCCGAACATCCGCCGCTCAAGGGCATCATCCATGCTGCAGCGGTGATCGAGGATGGTCTGATCCGCAACCTCGATGACGAGCGCATCGCCCGGGTACTGACGCCGAAAATCGAGGGCGCCCGCCACCTGGATGCGCTGACCCGGAACGACGAGCTGGATTTCTTCGTGCTCTACTCCTCGGCAACCACCCTGTTCGGCAACCCCGGCCAGGCCAGCTACGTGGCCGCCAACCACTGGCTCGAAGCCCTGGCGGCCAACCGCCGCGCCGCGGGACTACCGGCCACCTGCGTGCGCTGGGGCGCCATCGAGGACGCCGGCTTCCTGGCCCGCAACACCCGCACCCGCGACGCCCTGCAAGAGCGCCTCGGCGGCTCGGCGCTGCGTGCCGACGACGCCCTCGAGGTGCTGGGTCGCATGCTCGCCGCCCCCGGCCCGAGCCTCGGCGTGCTGGAGCTGGACTGGTCGGCACTGGCACGCTCGCTGCCCACCGCCGAAACGCCACGCTTCTCCGAGATCGCCCGCGCCGCCGGTGACGAAGGCCAGCAGGACGATGCCGACCAGGATCTGGCCCGCCTGCTCGACGAGCTGTCGCCCGAAGAGCTCCACGCCACCGTCACCGAGCTGCTCAAGTCGGAACTCGCCAGCATTCTGCTGGTGGAGGAAGACAAGATCGACGTGCACCGCTCGGTCTACGACATGGGCTTCGACTCGCTGATGGGCGTGGAACTGATGACCGCCATCGAATCCCGACTCGGCGTTCGCGTGCCGGTCATGGTACTCAGCGAGGCCTCGACCCTCGACAAGCTCAGCGGCGTGCTGATCGAGCGCCTGGCACGCGGCGACGATGAGGAGGCCGATGGCGACGACGATGCCGAACTGGCCTCGCTGGCCGCGCGTCACGGCACCGAGACTGAAGTCGCGCAGGAGGTGTCTGCCCGATGAGTCAGGACACATCACGCAACGACCTCAAGCGCCAACTCCTCGACGGGGCGCGCAAGCGCAAGCGTTCGCGCCCCACGCTGGAGCGCGACGGTGAACCCGGGGCATCCGCCGGCAAGGTACCGGAGCGGCTGACCCGCTTCGATGCCCACCCTGGCTACCAGCAACTGAGCATGATGCGCGAGGCGGCACGCCGCCTCGGCCTGACGGACCCGTTCTTCCGCTGCCACCAGGGCAACGCCGGCGCCACCAGCCGCATCGACGACCGGGACGTCATCAATTTCGCCAGCTACAACTATCTGGGCTTCTCCGGCGACCCACGTGTCAACCAGGCCGCCATCGATGCCTTACAGCACTACGGCAGCTCGGTGTCGGCCAGCCGCATCGTCTCCGGTGAGCGTCCTTTCCACGGCGAGCTCGAGCGCGCCATCGCCGACACCTACCAGGTCGACGACGCCGTGGTCTTCGTCAGCGGCCACGCCACCAACGTCTCCACCCTGGGCTACCTGCTGGGGCCCGGCGACCTGATTCTCCACGACGAGTACATCCACAACAGCGCACTGGTCGGTGCCCAACTCTCCGGCGCCCGGCGCATGGGGTTCGCGCACAACGACGCCGATGCCCTGGAAGACCTGCTGCGCCGTCATCGCTCCCAGTTCGAGCGCGTCGTGATCGTCATCGAAGGGCTCTACAGCATGGACGGCGATCTGCCCGACCTGCCGCGCTTCGTAGAGATCAAGCGCCGTCACCAGGCCTGGCTGATGGTCGACGAGGCGCATTCCTTCGGCGTGCTGGGCGAACGTGGCCTCGGCCTGCGCGAGCATTTCGAGGTGCCACCCGAGGAGGTGGACATCTGGATGGGCACCATGAGCAAGACGCTGGCCGGCTGCGGTGGCTACATCGCCGGCTGCCAGGCCCTGGTGGATACCCTGCGCCACCTGGCGCCGGGCTTTCTCTACAGTGTCGGCATGCCCGCCCAGGTCGCGGCCCCCTCGCTCAAGGCGCTGGAGTTGATGCACGAGGAACCGCAGCGCACCCACAGGCTCCAGGCCATTTCACGCTACTTTCTGGAGCAGGCCCGCACCCTGGGACTGGATACCGGCGACAGCATTGGCGCCGCCGTGGTGCCGGTCATCATCGGCAGTTCGGCACGCGCCGCCGCGCTTTCCCACGCCCTGCTCGAGCGCGACATCAACGTCCAGCCGATCCTGCACCCCGCTGTACCCGAGAAAAGCGCACGGCTACGCTTCTTCCTCTCCTGCGAGCACACTGAACAACAGGTCGACCGAACCCTGGACGCCCTGAACGAGGAACTCACCCGGTTGCAGTAACCCGCCGACAGCCAGGTTGTCGATTCCCGCAGGCCCGGCTCACGCCGGGCCTTGTCGTTGCATGCACGAAAGCCCATCCATCGCTTACTGGGGCATGCGCGAGTGTCATGCCCCCATGCAGACACTTCGCTGTCATCCCCATCGTGCGGGCCGTTAAGGTATCAAGCCATGCGCCGGAGGCATTCCGGAGACGACACAATAAGTGGAGAGATGCCCATGATCCATCACATGCGGCCCCTGGTTTTCTGGCCGACCTTTCTCATCTTGCTCACCGCCGTGATCGGCAGCCTGGTCGACCTGGACGCCTTCCTCGGCTTCACCAGCCAGCTCAACGACGCCATCCTGGAACGTTTCTCCTGGCTGTTCAGCCTGGGCAGCCTTTACCTGCTGGTGCTTGCCGTCGCGGTGTATGTCTCGCCGCTCGGCCGCATCCGTATCGGTGGCGAGAATGCCGAACCGCTGCTGTCGAAAACCCGCTGGTTCTCCATCACGCTGTGCACCACCCTGGCGGTCGGCGTGCTGTTCTGGACCACCGCCGAGCCGCTCTATCACCTGATGGGGCCGCCCACATCGCTGGGCATGGAAGCCGGCTCCTCGGAGGCGGCGCTGTTCGCCATGTCGACCATGTTCCTGCACTGGACCTTCACGCCCTACGCCATCTACGCGGTCCCGGCGTTGATCTTCGCACTGGCGTTCTACAACCGCCGGCAGAAGTTCTCCATCAGCAGCATGCTCGAGCCGGTCTTCGGCCCTCGCATCACCCGCTACTCGGGGTTGATCGACGCCCTCGCGCTATACTCCCTGGTGGCCGGCATGGCCGCGACCCTCGGCACCGGTGCCATCACCCTGGCCGGCGGCCTCGGCCAGTACATCGAAGGCGACACCAATCCACTGCGCCTGGGCCTGATCATCGCGGTGATCGTGGTCACCTTCGTGCTCTCGGCCGCCAGCGGCTTGAAGAAGGGCATCGCCCGGCTCTCGGCCCTCAATGCCTGGCTGCTGCTGGTGCTCGGTCTGTTCGTCTTCGTGTTCGGCCCCACGGCGTTCATGCTGCAGATCGGCGTGGAGTCGTTCGGCGTCTACCTCGATGACTTCTTCACCCGCAGCCTGTTCACCGGCGCCGCCGGCAACGACCAGTGGCCGCACTGGTGGTCGATCTTCTACTGGGCCATCTGGTTCGCCTGGGCGCCCGTGGCCTCGCTCTTCCTGGGGCGCATCTCGCGCGGCTACAGCGTACGCGACTTCCTGCGCATCAACCTGCTCTACCCATCGTTGTTCGCCGCCGTGTGGATCGTCATCTTCTCCGGCGCCACCCTCTACTTCCAGATGCGCACCGGCATCGACCTGCACAGCGTGCTCGACGACCAGGGCGTGGAACACGTTCTCTACCGACTCTTCGGCGAGTTGCCGCTGTCCGGCCTTTGGGTGCCGCTGCTGCTGTTCATCGCCTTCATTTCCTACGTCACCGCAGCGGACTCCAACACCGACGCCATCGGCAACCTCTGCACCCGAGGCCTGACCGCCGATTCCGACTTCAGCGCCGGCATTCCCATGAAGATCATCTGGGGCGTGGTAGTCGGCATCATCGCCTGGGTCATGACCAGCTTCGTCGGCATCGATGGCGTCAAGATGCTTTCCAACCTCGGCGGCCTGCCCGCCCTGGTGATTATCCTGCTCGCCAGCGGTTCCCTCTGGCACTGGCTGCGCGACCCCAGCGCCCTCGAATGCCCCGACACCTCATCAACAAATTCATCAACCAACCGCGAACAGCTCGACGCACAAGGCCAGCCGCAATGAACGTGAAAACCGACTTCCCGCATCGTATCCGCGAGATCGAGCACCTGGAGATCCCGCTCTCGGACGGCATTCGACTCGCCGCTCGCATCTGGCTGCCGGAAGGGGCCGAGGATCATCCGGTGCCCGCCATCCTCGAATACCTGCCCTACCGCAAACGCGACGGCACGGCGGTACGCGATGAGCTGACGCATCCCTACTTCGCCGGTCACGGCTATGCCGCCGTGCGGGTCGACATGCGGGGCAACGGCGAATCCGAGGGATTGATGGCCGATGAGTACCTGCCCCAGGAACAGGCCGACGGCCTCGAAGTGATCGACTGGCTGGCCCGCCAGCCCTGGTGCAACGGCAAGCTCGGCATGATGGGCATCTCCTGGGGCGGCTTCAATTCGCTGCAGTTGGCAGCGCTGAAGCCAGAGCCGCTCAAGGCCATCATCACCCTGTGCTCCACCGACGACCGCTACACCGACGACATCCACTACAAGGGCGGCAATCTGCTGCACGAGAACCTCGGCTGGTCGGCCACCATGCTCAGCTTCTCGGCGGCACCTCCCGACCCGGCCCTGGTCGGCGAAGTGTGGCGCGAACGCTGGAAGCAGCGTCTCGACAACATGCCGCTGCTGGCCGAGACCTGGATGAGCCATCAGACCCGCGACGCCTACTGGAAGCATGGCTCGGTCAACCAGAACTACGCCGACATAAAAGCCGCCGTCTATGCCGTCGGCGGCTGGGGAGACGGCTACAAGAACAGCGTGCCGCGCCTGCTGGAACACCTTCCGGGGCCGAAGAAGGGACTGATTGGCCCCTGGATTCACAAGTATCCGCACTTTGCCATTCCCGACCCGGCGATCGGCTTCCTCCAGGAAGCGCTGCGCTGGTGGGACCACTGGCTGAAGGACATCGACACCGGGATCATGGACGAGCCGGCCGGCACCTTCTATCTCCAGGATGCCCTGCCGCCCAAGCCCATGTACGCCGAACGCCCGGGCGCCTGGGTGGGTACCGAAGGCTGGCCCTCGGCGGACGTCGAGCAGCGTCCTTATGCGCTGACCGATGCCGGCCTGGTCGCCGGCGACGAGCCCCTGTCAGAGGCCCGCACCGTCGACTCGCCGCTCACCGCCGGCAGTCACCAGGGCGAATACTGCGCCATCTGGTTCGGCCCCGACCTGCCGGGCGACCAGCGTCAGGACGACGCCCTGGCGTTGTGCTTCGACAGCGAACCGCTGGAGGCGCCACTCGACATCCTCGGCAAACCGCGCCTGCGCCTGCGACTGGCCAGCGATCAGCCCTGTGGCCAGCTCACCGTGCGCTTGAGCGATGTACGCCCCGACGGCCAGGTGGCCCGCATCACCTATGGCGTGCTCAACCTGTCGCTGTGCGATCATGACCACCTGGAACCGCCGGTTCCCGGCGAGCCCATGGACGTGGATATCGAACTCGACATGATCGGCTATCGCCTGCCCGCCGGGCACCGCCTGCGCGTGGCGATCACTTCGGCCAACTTCCCGCTGCTGTGGCCGACGCCCAGGCGCGCCGCGCTCACCCTGCAGCCCGGTCTGCAGCGCCTCGAACTGCCCACTTACCAGGGCGAGACCATCGATAATCCCTTCGAGGCCCCGGAGAGCGCTCGACCCGCCGATGTCGACACCCAGCGCAGCCCGGCGCCACGACGTACCATCCAGGAGGACGTGGCCAGCGGCGAAGTCACGGTGATCGTCGAGGACGACCTGGGCGCCATGACGCTGAACGACCACGGCTACCGAGTGGCACAGTCCTGTCAGGAGCGCTATACCGCCCATCCGGAGGACCCGAGCCGAGCCCGTGCGGACATCGTCTGGCACTATCGGGCCGGCCGCGACGAAGGTCCCGGTCGCTTCGATGTCAGCGTGGAAAGCCGTTACCGACTGACCTGCGACGAGACGACCTTCTTCATCGAGGCCGAACAGATCGCCCACGATGACGGCGAGGAAGTCCACCGCAAGCACTGGCGGACGGAAGTGCCGCGCCGGGCCATCTGACAATGCGCTCGGGCGGACATGATATCCTCGGCGACAGCATGACCTTCCCATCGTCGAGGATTTCCATGAGCGGACGCGACGCCTTGCCACCGCTGCAGTGCCTGAAAGCCTTCGAGGCCACTGCCAGGCACCGCAGCTTCACCCAGGCCGGCCGCGAACTCAACCTGACCCAGAGCGCCGTCAGTCGCCAGATCAAGCGCCTGGAGGAAGACCTGGGCCGCCCGCTTTTCGAGCGTGTTCCCGACGGCCTGCGCCCAACGCCGGCCGCGGATCACTACTACCGGGTCGTGCGCCGCCTGCTGCGCGAGCTGGCCGACGAGACGGCACGCCTGCGTCGCCATGGCGACGACCACCAACTGACCCTGGCCACCAGCCCTACCATCGCCTCCATCTGGCTGTCCCGGCACTTGCCCGAGTTCCAACGGCAGCACCCGCACATCGAGATTCGACTGCTGACCATGGAGGATCCCTATCGGCTCGATCTCACCGAGTTCGACCTGGGGCTCTACTATCACCTCGAAGGACAGGTAGACCCGCCCGGCCTGATGGCCGAGACGGTATTTGCCGAAGAAAATGTCATCGCCGTGTGCAGCCCTCACTACACCCGATATCACGGAGACGTCGGAACCCCCGAGGCATTGCTGCGTCATCACACCCTGCTGGTGCTCGAGGATCACTTCAACGACTGGCTGACCTGGCAGGACTGGTTCAATGCACTGAACATGACCTGGCATGAGCCGACCCACTGCCTGCGCGCGAACAGCTATCAGGTCTTGATGAACGCCACCCTCGCCGGCCAGGGTATTACACTGGGCTGGGAGCAGCTGCTCGCCGACGAGCTACGCCAGGGGCATCTCCTGCGCGCCCTGCCTCAAGCCTTGCCCAGCCGCGGCAAGCTCTCGCTGCTCATTCCTCAGCATCGCCATCTCACCCAGGCCAGTCGCACCTTTCAGCGCTGGCTGACCCACCTGTGACGCCCTCAATACAGCGCTCGAACCTCCGGGAGAAGCGCATGACATTCCCTATTCGCTCATGTAAGCTCATGCTCGTTCTTGGGGAGTAGCCTGCTTCCAGCGCTGGCAGCGCAGGAAGTCTCCGTGTCAACACACTCGGCAGTCATGCCGTGGCACGGGAGGCCGAAAGGTTGGCGAGACCAATGATGTCACCGCGCTGTATTGACAGCGCACGTCGTCATGGCCTTTCACCCCGGGAGCCGACCACCGCATGTCCCTCTTCTCGACATTCTTCCTTGCCTTTTCCATGTCCAGCGATGCTTTCGTGGCGTCGTTGAGCAAGGGCGCAGCCCTGCCGGCACGCCCCAGCCTGCGCCAGGCCCTGCGCACCGGCCTTGTCTTCGGCATCATCGAAACCCTGACGCCCCTGCTCGGCTGGACCCTGGGCCTGTCGATGGCGCAGTACGTCACCGCCTGGGATCACTGGATCGCCTTTGGGCTGCTTTCGCTGCTGGGCGCACACATGATCCACGAGGGCCTGCAAAACAAAGAGGCCGACGTTGGCTCCCAACGTTCGGCCCCTTCGTTCATTCGCCTGGTGATGACGGCCCTGGCCACCAGCATCGACGCCCTGGTGATCGGCATCACCCTGGCCTTCATGGACGCCAACATCCTCTGGACCTCGCTCGCGATCGGCACCGCCACCCTGCTGATGACCACGCTCGGCGTCATGCTCGGTCGCGTGATCAACACAATGATCGGCAAGCGGGCGGAGATCCTCGGCGGCCTCGCCCTCTGCGGCATCGGCACCAGCATCCTGATCGACCACCTGGGATTGCTGGCCTAGCAACGCCCTTGCTTGGCCAACCCCGGCGGACAGAATCTCCCCCGATCATGGCCCCGATAATCGCGATGGCGTTTCCAGCGATCATGGTCGCGGTGACGGTAATCCCTGTCACGCTTCCAGTCACGGTCGTGCCAGTCGCGGTCATGATAGTACCTGTCATCATCGATCACGATGGCGGGCTCAGGGCTGATACGAGCAGGATGATAACTGCAGCCTGCCAGCCCCGCGATAACCAGAGCGCCTACTAACAGCGAAAACACACGCATGGGGAATCTCCCGCTTGAACCGTTGTCTCCATGCTAGCAAGCAATATGCCGCCTGCCCTGTGGCAGAATCGCGACACCCCGTGGCAATGCGGTGTAAAGCTCGAGGTGCTCGGTCTCGACCAACACGGCACTCGTGCCCTCGCAATGTCCTGATGACCGGGGCCCTGATGATCGGGCCAGGCACACGCCTGACGATGGGTTCCCCCTGCCGTAGCCAAGAGGCAAGAAAGAGGTGACTCGCATGCTTAAAAATGTAACCAAATGTAAACAGCATCAAGAGCCCACAAAGAGAATCCAACGCGCCTCACACCTTGCAGCCGCACTCGCCATATACCCATGGTCGATGACGCATGAAGGCAAGGCCGTATCGTCTTTGCCGAGACCAGCATCGCACCGGGCCGTCACTGCCACCAGCATCGCACCCAGTTAATATTTTTTAACATTCAATTAGTTAGAACTATTCTTATCCCTATCACCATCATGCCGAATGACAGATGATTCACATTCCGGTACCGATCGCATGATGCTTCAAATCTAAAAACAGTGCACATCAACACACACTGTAATAACTAAAAATTATATGCAGCCTTGACCTAGCCCTCTCAACAGCCTCTGTCCTTGATAACTTTTCCTATCGACCAGAAACAAAAAAACAAGGTCTGTAACAAAAGTAAACAACTATAGATTGACGCGACATACCCTTGGCTATAGCTTTCTTGGTGAAGCAAGGCCATCTGGGAGCAGGAAGGCTCCAGGTGCCAGGGTGGAGCAATACAATCAACGCTTTATGCAACACAAGCTATCAAGCAAACCGCATAAAGATTAGATTGACAACAACCCACCTCATAAAAATTTTCGAAACGTCATGCGTATTTCGCCATGGCCATGACGGTTCGAAAACATGACGAAAACGTCACCAAGCACTAAGTCAGGGGGAATGAAGGATGGCATTAATTGATCTCGATCTCGCAAACTCTGGAACACAAACTATTTCGAGTGATAACGCAGACGATACCAACACTCTTAATATCACAGCCTTGGGTAGCCAAGAGCTAATCGTCGATGGTGTTGAAGCCACGGTTGGCAATGTCGCAGGAGTTCAGGCAGGAGCTTCCCCTACCTTCACTTCTACCAATGGTGGCAGCCTGACGGTAGATCAAGGGTTGCTCAATGTCAGCGGACTCAATAGCTTCACTTTCGGAATCGAAGGTGCCAGCAGTGCGACACTGAATGCATCCGACCTTAGCACGCTCAATGGCCTGAATTCCTACGATGTCAACTTCTCAGGTAGCGAGGCTGGGTCTTTTACCTTCAATAAAGGTTCAATAAGCCTTCTTGATGACTACAGCTTCAATGTCACCGGAATGGAAGCGGGCGATGAGCTCAATCTCGGAGGGGGAGACTGGAGCCTGGATGAAGGTAGCATCCTTAACCCTCAGGACGCCTACCGAGATGGCGCCTTGCATCTAACACAAGGTAATTCGGTCATTGGTGGCAGCGTCAATGCTCGCATCGAGATGACTCAGGAAGAGTATGACGAGTTCGCAGCCGATCCTGATGCTTATCTCTCCGGTAATACCTTTACTCAGGTCTGCTTCGCGGCAGGCACGATGATCGCCACCCCCGACGGCGAGGTTGCCGTGGAAACCCTGTCAATCGGCGACCTGGTGGTAACTGCCAGTGGCAAACAGGTACCGGTGAAGTGGATCGGGCATCAGACTGTCAACCGTCTCCGCTCATCAGGAAGCCAAGCTCCTGTGCGCATCAGCGAAGGGGCATTGGCACCAAACGTGCCCAACCAGGATCTCGTCCTCACCGCCAGTCACGGCGTCCTCGTCGATGGCCTGGTAATCAACGCCGGCGCGCTGGTCAATCACGACTCGATCGATCATGTTTCGTGGCTCGAACTTTCCGAATCGGTGACCTACTACCATGTCGAGACAGAAAATCACGAGGTGATTCTCGCCAACGGCACCGAAGCCGAAACCTACATCGACTATATCGATCGCCAGTCGTTCGACAACTATGCCGAGTACGTGGCGCTCTACGGCATGGAGACACGTGTTGTCGAGATGCCCCGCCACCGTATCTCCTCGCGTCGCCTGCTGCCCCTGGCCGTGCGTGAGCGCCTGGGCATTCAGGACATGACCCAGGCCACCGGAACCGCCTGAGTCACCTGAAGACACCATAGTGTCTCAAGACACCGGCCGGACTCTTGTCCGGCCGGTTTTTTTGTCTACACGCAACTCCTGACCTCAAAGTGCAGATTCTCCTTCATGACAGGGCAATGAGAGTGTAAGCTTTCTACAAATTCCCCATAGTTGATGATATCTAGAGTGTAAACTTGCCTTCATGGATGATGACATTATGAAAGATCGTCCCGGTAACAATATGGCCGAGGTCGATAAAACGGAAAGCAGCCTTCAACAAGCTCAACGTGCCATGGCCACAGGCGATCTGGAACGGGTGGAAACTCTGGTCGACCATGCAGTGCAGTTGGGAGATCCCCAACCCGGCGAGCGGCGTCTCTGGGTACGCATAGCATTCCGCCAAGGGCACATCGATATTGCCCTGGAACGCTCGGAACAAGCACTCGAGAAACAACCCAACGACCCACAACTCCGCGCCCTCGACGCGCGTATACAAGCCGCCGCAGGCAAGCCACGTCGTGCTCTGCACCGCGTCAACCAGGCAATCCCACGCTGGCCCAATAGTGCCCGATTAAGGCTAGAAAAACTCCAGCTGCTGCGAGACCTCGGGCGCACACGTCCTGCCCTGCACGTTCTTCGTCAGTTGCGCCGCCGTTGGCCCCGAAATCCTGAAGTCTTGATAGCTGTCGCTCAGTTCTACCGTGCTCATGGCCGTTTCCGAGCCACCAGAACGGTACTCGACCACCTGCTGGAACACCATCCGCAGCATCGCCAGGCCCGTGTCATACGGCAGAACCTGGCTAATGACAGTACCAATAACCAAAAAGCGGCATCATCGTCGCTCCCCAACTTGCTGGCCCAGGCCCGGCAACAGCCCGAGGTATCTCCCGCCGATGTTGCGGAACTGCTTCAAGCAGTAAAGCTGGCCACTACATCGGACCTTGTCAGCACCTGCCATGAAACTATCGACTTCTTGAATGGCATGGTCGACCAGTTGTCGGAGCAGGACAAGCTGGCATTATTCAACCAGGCCGAACGGTTCGGCCTGGCAGAGGCTGCCCACCGGGCGCTCGCAGGAATACTCGCTACCGGGCCACGCACGCCTCCTGTTGCTCGAACTCTCTTTCAGAAGGCTATGGCCACGGTCGAGCCCCACCAAACAGATGCTGTCATCTCGCATCTGCTACGCCATATCCCGAAGGCCAAACAGGCCAGCCTGGCAGCAGAATTCGCCCTGCGAACCGATGGGCCACAAAGCGCGCTTGAACGGTTACGCCAGGATCGGCGTCAACGCCGCTCCCTGCCCGAGGTCTATAACCTCGTTCGCTTCCTGCGCGCCAGCAACGACTATGCCCTGGGCCTTCGCTATCTACGTTTCTGCCGCAGACGCTGGCCGGATGAGGCAGAATTGCGCCTACAACATGCCCGGTTATTGATGGATGCTGGCTATCCAGAAACGGCTCTCGAAACACTGGACGCCCCCATCCCCACCACCAAGCGCATTCCCTGCGCGCGTATTCGAGCCCACAATCTGCTGGAAATGGGTCTGATAGATGCTGCAAAGGAGGAACTGGACAAGGCCAGTACCTATAACGCCGCCAATGGTATTCTCGACTTGCGCCTACGTGTCTTGATCATGCTTGGGCTCGAAGACGAAGCAACCGAGCTGATCCAGGAAGCAAAACAACGCGGCATGAATAACCGCATCGCATCGGGCCACTTCTCTATCTCGCTCATCGGTAACCTGATGAACGATCTGGCACTGTTTCGTCGCGAACTGGCTTCTCTGCCTCCTGGCAGTCATGACGGCTACCTGGCCGCTCACTATGTCCATGCCGCCAGCGCGGTGATCAAACGTCACTTCGAGCAACCGATGGTGCACGCTCCAGATACCCAACAGCTTATCCCGCGCCGGGTGGTACAATACTGGAACGACCCCACGCCTCCCCAGAGCGTGACGGATATCATGCACTCCTGGGCTAGCTTGCCGAACATCGAGTATCAGCGTTTCAACACCCAATCGGCGCGTTTCTTCCTGAGACGCACCTTTGGGGCCGACTATGAGCGTGCATTCAGGCAGGCCAACAATATTGCCGAAGGCGCCGACTTCTTCCGCCTTTGTTACCTCCGCCACCATGGAGGCGTCTATGCGGATGCGGATGACCGTCTATACGGCCAGTTAGATGCGCTTCTCCCTCCTGGAGTGGGCATGGTCTGTTTCCATGAACCTTTTGATATTCTGGCCAACAATGTCATCGTCGCCGCGCCGGAACATCCAGCCATCGTGCTTGCCTCAGAGATGGCCGCCGAGGCCCTGCTATCGCGCGATAACGACAATACCTGGGGCAAGACAGGACCGGGCCTGTTGACCCGAGCGGTGGCCAGCTATCTGGTCCACGCTGCACCGGACTCTCCCGCCGAGCGAGTCGCCATCCTGCCAAGCTATATGTTGCGTAGGCAGGTGCAGATACATATCCAGCTACCGCACAAGAAAACCAAGCGACACTGGAATGCGACCACCACCACTGGCGTGGATATGGCACCGTTCTTCACGACAGGCTCCTCCACTCCCGGCGAATAGCCATTACATCCGCCAAAATGAAAACGGCCACCGGCTGCTCAAGCCGGTGGCCGTTTTCGTGGCGGAGGTGCTTGCTATCGTGGGAAGCGGCATCCGAGCACAGTGTCATTGCCCAAAATGGTAGCGCACACCCAATGATGGAATGTTGCTGCCACCGCCATCATCGCCAAAGGTGCCATAAGCGCTCGAGCGGTGATGGATACGCCCATAGAGCGACCATGGCCCCCAGCTATCGGGCTGCACTTCCAGTTCGAAGATCATCGAGGCCATCAGGCGTTCGCCGGAATGGTCCAACCTTGATGTTTCCGACGTATAGGAAATCCCGACACCAAGATAAGCCGTGGTATCGAGTACACTGTCCCAGGGGAAAGGTTCCCAACTGATCGATGGTGTCAGAAAGGTCTCGAAATAATGCTCATCCCCGAAGATGTACGAGACGTTGGCTTCGGCATACAGCTTGGAGTACCCCCAGAAATTCACCAGTTCCTTTTGCAGGCCGGAGCTGACGATATAGTAGTCCTGGAAATCCCAAACGAAGGGGTTGAAGGCCTCGCCACTCTTGACCGTCTCATGCACCGCCTGCCCGGCGTGGCCGCCCAGCGCCCAGCCCTTCTCCCAGGGTGTGACACTCAACTCATTGGCCAATGCCCCACTCGAAAGGCCGGTACCCAGTGCCAGAATCAGCCCCGAGCCGGCAACACGAAAATACGGCGATATTCCGAAAGCAGATAGCTGTTCGCTCTTGTGTTGTTCGCTCTTGTGCATAATCACGAATCCTTGTCGAATAATAAAGACGTTTACGATGATGATTAGTGTCGCCAGGCATCCCTGCCTTCGACACGATGCCAGGACGCTGCCACACCTCGCGCAGCGGCCCGTTCATCCTCCCGGCGACGCATCCGCTGCAACACACGATACTGCAGGCGATTCAGACTCTCGAAGCCCAGTCCCGGCAAGGGAATGAACGGATTGGTACGGCTCATACCCCACAGAGCCAGGCGCGATGTCCCCGGCTCGGCGTGTCCCCGGGCGTGCACACCGAAGGTATTGGCGATCAACAAGGTATTGCCCGGTACCTTGAAGCTCCGTGGCGGCTCATCGCCAAGCCGAGCCGCCGCTTCCGGCTCGACACGGAACGAACCGCGCGCCGTGTAGCGATCAGCATGCTCCCGGGCCTGCTGGCTCATACGGTATTCCCAGGACAGTCGCTCACGGCTCAATCGAGTCGACCCCGGCACGAAGACGAAGGGGCCATTGAGGTCCGACACATCCTCCAGATAGAGCCAGAATTTCATGGTCGGCTGGAAGGTGTCGACGTGCAGATTGGTTTGCGGATCCGGAGGCGCCTCGCTGACACCATTCATCACCCGCTCCGCATGACAGATCGGCATGCGCAGATGACCGGCACAGAAGCGCATCAAGCGGCGAAACGCCGGGTCCCCCATCAACGCTCGCGTTCGCGGCATCTTCTCGAGAACCTCGGGAGCAAGCAACATGCGACGGGTACGGGCATCACCCTGGATGCACTGGCGTACTTCCCCCTGCCCCTGACGTACTTCCTCGACCAGGGCTCGATACTCGTCCTCCGGCAAGTAATTCCGCTTGAGTACGAAGCCCTGTTCGATGAACTGCCGACGATCCTCAGATGGCACTCGCCAACTCAGCATCGCCATGCGCAGTCGCATCACCCCATGCGCCAACGCGACTCGCCCGACATGCAGCCCCCAGCGATTCAACCGCCGGCTGCCAATCAGCGGGTTGGCCACGAACGACTTGGTGCCGCTAAACAGCTCGGCCAGCCACAGGGGCAACCGCACGACCCGCTTCAGCATCATGATCCACCACTCCTTAGTAACCCGAGCCACAGAGCATTCAAGGCCCAGGCGATGAAGGCACACTTACCGTGAGAAACGTCTCTCCCACATGAAAGACCGATAGATGATTTTCAGCTTCAGCCACTGGCGCCTGCCATATCCCAAACGCTGAAACATCAATCCGGTTTGTGCCATCAAGGCCTCGCGCTCTTGAATAATGCGACGCAGTACCGCCTCACAACTGGTATAGCCATTGAGTACGGGGTCCCAGTACAACGGATAAAGCAGCAGGGTTCCCGCTACCAGCTCCGTCAGGCCGAGACATCGAGAGCGACGCGCCAGAGCCTTCGCATCCCGCGCCCTGTCATCGGTCAGCCCCCACCCCGCATAGAAGGGTTCGCCATAAGTGACAACGCGCTTACCACGCAAAAGGGCATCGAATCCGGTCAGGGACGTCATGGTATGCAACGTATGACAAGCTTCGATGCAACTGATCACCGACAACTCCGTCTCGACGTGATCGACTACCTCCAAGGCCTCGGAGAGCACTACATGGCCTTCACGCCCTCCACGGATTACGTCGGGATGCGGCTTGTAAACCAGAAACCCATCGGGATGAGCTCGCCGGGCGGCCTTGAGTAGCTCGAGATTGGTACGTACTGCATTGGCCCCGTAGCGAATCGAGGCATCGTCCTCCACCTGCCCTGGCACAAGAACCACCTCCCGGCCCTGCGCCTCCCAGTCCGGAACGCGATGAGGCTCGAGGTTGTACTTGGTGATACGGTGCTTCACGATCCAGTCTCGAATACGCTCGGCGCGATCCAGCTCATCATCAGTGAAGCGGTGCGTATTCAACAGGTGCTCGAGATCCGAGGCCTGCCCCGGGTCGAAATAGATGCCCCGCTCATCCAGCACAATGGAATAGGGAGGCACCATATCGGACCCCAGGCCCACCGAACGAACGAAGCCATCCTCCATATGCAGCACTCGAGTTCCCGTGCAAGCTGACAGCAACGCAACATCCGACGGAATATCACGCCCCCATAGCACCAGAGCATCTTGTGGTCCCAATCCAAGGCACTCCGCCTTTCCAGCATTCGGCACACGGCTTAACCGAGCTGGCAGTAGCGCTAGCCTTGACCCCAGGTTGGCAGCCTTCCAGCGCCGAAACCCTACCATCACCCGGCGCCCCTGGATTCGGCCCTCGACCCGGCGCTGACGAGTCAGCCAGCGCATGACATCGAAGATATCCCCCGGCTCCAGGGTCTCAGGGTCCAGATAACGGGAGTAGCGAATATAAGCTGCCGCAAATAGCTCTCTGACGGTTCGCATGGGGGTACGACGAGCACAGGGCAAACGATCGTCTGTCACCCCCCAGCCCGCATACCAGGGCATACCGAAAACGCTCACCGGCAAGCCCGCCATCAACGCCTCGAAACCGATATGCGCACTCACCGTATAGATACGGTCCATGCGCTCGATCAGGCTCCAGGGATTGACTCTTTCACGAAGTACGACGATCCGCCCCACTTCAACACCATTTCCCGATGGTTCATGATTGCGAGTTTGCGAGACATTGCCCGTACAAGGTGCATACACGTAAACCGTGGCACCCGGATTTTCCGCCGAGGCGGCAGCCAGCATATCTTCAAACCTGGAAGCACGCTGGCTAGTCCTGCCTCTCTCGCCTTCCTGAGCCTGGTCGACCACCAGCACCCGTTCGCGATCATCGCTCCGCAACAGCGATACATCCAGATCGGGAGCATCATTGTAGCGGCTCAAGCGTTCGGATATCAGAAGCCGCATGGCCGCATCAGTCTCCGTTTCGATGCCCTCGAGTGGAGACTCCTCTGCATTCAATAGTGCTTCCAAGCGGGAAGGATGATCGGCATCGTCATATGTGCCCAGGTCATCCACTATCAAGGAAAGCGACGGAAAATCCTCATGCTCGGCGTAGGCCCGAAGAAAGCCCTCTCCAAGCCGAAACAGCGACAGTCCCGTTTGCTCTGCCAAGGCCTCGGAGCGCTTTCGACAAGACGGCTTCCCCCAGGCCACCAGGGCATCCAGGCCCTGACATTGGGCCGTCGCCGAAACCCGACGAAGCTCCCCGCTCAGCAATCGGGGCAATGTTGGATGCCGAACAAGATCTCGTGAAAGCGTCCCTATCACCGCCATCTACATCGAGGCCAGGTGCTTTTCCCATTGCCAGGCATGGCTCACGATCTTCTCAAGATCGGCGAAGGCAGGCCGCCAACCAAGCTCTTCTTTCGCGCGAGCAGCATCCGCGACGAGCACAGCGGGGTCACCAGGCCGCCGGTCGCCTTCTTCCACCTTGAGCGAACAGCCATCTCGAGCCACCACACTCTTGACCACATCAATCACTTGCTGAACAGAGAACCCCTGCCCATTGCCCAGGTTGTAGGCCAAAGCCCCGCTGGTGCCGTTCTCGAGGATCATCGACAATGCCAGCGCGTGGGCACTGCACAAATCCTCGATATGAATATAATCACGTACACAAGTACCATCCTCGGTAGCGTAATCCCGTCCGAACACAGTGATCGACTCTCGGCGCCCTGAGGCTGCCTGGAGAATCAAGGGAATCAGATGGGTCTCAGGATCATGGCACTCCCCGAGCTCTCCCTCAGGATCAGCGCCACAAGCATTGAAGTAGCGAAGGCTGACAGAATTCAATCCATACGCATGGGCATAGTCGGATAGAATCCGCTCCACCATCAACTTGCTGGCACCATAGGGATTGATAGGGGCTTGCGGATGCCGCTCGTCGATCGGGCTTCGCTCAGGCTCACCAAACGTAGCCGCCGTGGATGAAAAGATGAAATGGCGAACATCGTGACGCACCATAACATCGAGCAATCCCATAGTATTGCCCACATTGTTGCGATAATACTTCGATGGCTCGACCACCGACTCTCCCACCAGGCTATTGGCGGCAAAGTGCATCACACCATCGAATGAGTGCTCACGGAACAGCCGCTCCAGCAGATCAACATCTCCGAGATCCCCTACGACCAACTCGCCATATTTGGCCAGTTCACGGAACCCCGTGGAGAGATTGTCCAGAACCACCACCTTGTTGCCGGCCCTGGCCAACTGCTTGACCATATGCGAGCCAATATAGCCGCAGCCACCGACTACCAGAATCGTATTACTCATCTATCCAGCCTCACTATGAAACAAAAATGCCAACAATGCTCTTTTGGCACATTACCGATGCCAATCAAGAAGACTCTGTTTCGGGAAGAGCATCGACAAACTCAAGCACATCGTTCTTGATCGACTCGAGACTTTTCTGATTTACTGAAAGATAAGAACAGTGGCGCTCCAGCATCAGCTCATCCAGTCGTTCCTTGATCGGATCCTCACCGGAAATAATTTCCCGCGCCTTATCCAGGCTTCCAGCCAACTCGAAGGAAAGTTCCTCCAAGCGCCCCTGGTCATTGTCGCTACCCAAATACACCACCATGAGGTCGTGCTTCCACCTCAGGGTATCAAGCAACTCGACCTGGCCACCGGACATATGTGCAAACAAGGCATTATGCCGGGACTGACCACGATTGACATGAGCCACATCGGCGAGATAATAATGCCAATCCAACGTATTATCCCTTTTCGGAATGACATCAAAAATCCCGGTGTGAACTCCTGAGTTCAACCAGCTCTTCATGGCATCCTTGACCTTGGCCAAACCATTTCTGTTTTCTGCGACAAAGATGACCAACTTGCTGTCGATGGCTTTCAGAAGCTCCCAATGGTCATGGGTATCCGAAAGCAAGCTTGGCCATTGGACCAGCTCTTGGGTTCGATGCAAGTTCTCGACGATATAGGTCATATCGAATTTCTTCGAAATCGCTTCGTCAATCCAATACCTCAAGTTTTCAACTTCGACCCTGGAAAACTCGCAGATCCGGTTTTGAATCAAGTGTAAAATCTTGCTCTTGAAGTAGAACTCCTTGAGAAGCGGCTTATCCAGACCATCGCTCTTGTTGTCATCGACAAGCACGATATTGACATCCTGCTTCCAGCGCAAGACCTCAAGATAATGCAGCGCATTCTTCCCCAAGGAGAAGACAATCGTCTTACCCGGCTCATGAAACGCAATATCGCCTAACAACTTGTGCCATGTATGCTGAGCAAGCGTGACATCCCCACGGTTAATGGGCATCCAGGAGTTTCCCTCATACCCCTTGCCTACCTCTTCAGGATCGAAAAGATCGCCATATACCGCCGTATCATCAAGCTTGTCGAACTCGGCTAGCGCCTGAGATTTCCTCGTTGACTCTAGCCCGCATACGACGATCATTCGAGCCGGAATCGACTTGGCGAAATCGTAATAATTCTCCATGCTGGTACACAGATGGTGCCAACTGGAATCTTCCAAATCCTTAACCTTCTTGATGTTATTTCTCAGAGCCTCCAGCTCAGTATCGCTATTCCTAAGAAGGTCTCTAAATTCATCAACGGACATTGGTGCCAATCGACTCAACTTGTACTTGAGCTCTTCTGCACGATGGCTTACCTTTCGAACAAAAAAACGATTTTCCGAAAGAAGCTCCGGGTAATCATCATTATAATAGACTCTGGGAATTCCCCACGAATTAAAGGAATAACGAGTCAAAGGCCTGGCAACAATTTCCCGCTCAGGGACCAGATTCCCAACCATGGTCTGGAAGAAAAGCTCGTCGGGCACCCAAGTATATTTATAGAAGCGCTCCACCTTTGGATGTTTATCCAGTAAATCAAGAATCTTTGTAACAGTAGAACGCCTCAGACACCACCATTGCGATCCCATATGCGCAACATGAGAAAGTGGTAGCTTGCGCTTCACTCCCAGCTTCACCTGAAGCTTCAGTGAATTATCAAAGCGCCACTGCTGGGAACGCCAATTGAAGAAGTGGAACTGCTCCCAACGTTCTTCCTGTATACCTTGAGTAATCCACCGATTTTCCTCGGCATTGACGGCTTCAATATAGTCGACGTCTTCACCGCCCAGACTTTCTTCCAGAAACCGAACAGGCTTGACAGGCATGCAGGAACCGGAGAGGAGAAAATAATAATCGCTATCGTCCTGGTTCTCAGCGGCCTTCCTCAAGCAGTTCAAGGTCGCCTTTACGATGGACCACTCCCCCCATTCAACCTTGACGCGGTCCGCCAGATATAGGTTCCCGGCCCCGGAAGGGGTATCCAAAGAAGACAGAATTTCGGCGGTGTCCGTACCTGTCCCGGCATCATGATGCAGGAACACATTGCGCCCCGAGGCCAGTAACCCCTCTAGCAAGGGTTTGAGCTTTTCAGGCGATTCATGAGCCAGGATAACGAATCCGATCTTCATTGGTTTACCACTCCCCTTTATTGATGAGTCCTAGGTGTTCCAGGGTTTCCCAACCTTCATAACGAGTAGAAACCTGGGGGTGAAAGAGAAGATCACGATTATCAATAACACGGCCATACTGCTTGTACTCAGCCGAGTCATTGTAATGCTGCTTAGCGACCATCTCCTGCTTCACCTTGTCATTAAGTTGACTAATGAACTTGAAGTGAAGAATTCCACCAGTCACCTTTCGCTCATCAATACATTGATTCAAACGACGAGGCAGTGCCATATGCATTGAGGAAACATACATATAATTCCATTTCCACTTGACCAACGGCACCTTGTTCAAGGCTGGAGCATTAGCGGGCGCTTCCTTGGCAAAAACGCGACGACGTACTCCTCCCTGAACAAACAGATTCCTCATGTCATGATTATACTGTTTGCTGTAGCCAGACTGATCGAAATATGGGCATGCACCCAGTGGGTCCGTACCGGGCTCATACCTTGTCTCGGATACAGGCCCCTCTCCATACATATCGATCATGACCGTGAAGAAAGAATCCTGCCGAATCGATTCCAAATAGCCAGTAAGGTCCTTGAGATCACGGGTGTCACAATGAGGATACACAAGAAACTCATCGGGATCGCATGTCATGCACCAATGGCCACGGCCATACTTGAAAAGCAAATAGTTCAGCCAGTGCATGCCGAAATTGCTTTCCTTGTAACCATCGGTAGCCAGAAACTTTGTAACATCACTATGCCGAGAGAGTATCTCGGCAGTGTCATCATCTGAATTATTATCTACCAAAAAGAAGTGCGAAACCCCCATTTTTCTATAATAATCCAAAAAAAACTCCAGCCGATGGCCTTCATTTTTCATGGTCGAAAAAAGAAGTATTTCCCCCTTCTTGATTGACGAGGTATTATCCTGTTCCAACGACATACGCCTTCCGTAATAGAAGGCCGATCGAAAGAACGGATAAAGCTCTGCACCCCATCTATATTTATGTTTTATCCAGCTCTGAACTCCCTGTAACATATAAACTCCTAAATTAAGTCAAGCCCAGCTCACGTTTATCTTCTTCATAGTTTGCCCGCAACCTCTTGCTCAACTGTTTGCTAAAAGGTTTTAACGGTGTTTTCCTGGACAACTGCTTATTATTTCCTATCATTGTCATCATTTTTCTAATCATATGCCCCGGAAAATGATGGGACACCATCAGCAAGGTTTCATAGGCCTCCTGAGATATCTTGGATCTCCGGACAGCCGGATCATCTGCTGCAGGCACCAAGTCCAAGTCTTGGCCGATAAGATACTCGAAGTAAGCCCTCTCATCATTAAAGACATCTTCGAAAGGTGTCACCTTAATGTCTTGGCCAGCAATTTTCCGCAGCTCATTAATAAGCGGCAACCAGGAAAACTCTTTAACGAAAAGCTCATCAAAATAATGATGAATATCTAGGAACGGGTAATGCCTCAAGTATTCACAGTACCGAGAAACCAAATAAGCTTCAGGGTCTCGAATTGTCAAATGCAGCTCAAACGAATCCGGAGACAACTTCTCCAACAGCCGTTTCGCTCTCTCAGCTCCATCGGGATATACCAGTTGGCTTATGGGCTTATCCGTTCCACCCAATATATTTTCATCGGAAAGTAATATCACATCGTGAGAATCAAGAAATTTTTTCGCCTCCTTAGAAACTGATACACTTCTTGTAAGTTTGGAGGTGAAATATTTTCGTGTATCATCAAGGCTTATGCAGCCAATTCCAGCCTGAGACAAGACCTCTCTGGAATTATATATTTTAGATTGAACGTATGTTGTAGCAGTTTTATGGACACCAAGATGCAAGATTAATTTATTCATAACTCAAGACGTGGCCTTAACAAAGTTTTCACCAAACCTGGATTTCAAGAACCCATACTGATCCTTTACATTATCTTTTATTTCTTTTTCTACCCACCCAGGCAACTCTAACTTCTTGGTTTTATGAACAACCTCACCTTCTCCAGAGTACTTGGCTTTTTTTACATCGAGAAAGCCTTCTATCTCTTCAAGCAACTCAGAAGGTCGAGTTTTTATATCGCCATATGCCAAATACTGTATTTTATCCCTGAACGCCTCGTCCCAGAAAGGGATATATTTTTTATAGTTAGCTCGATTTTGATATCTAACCGCATCAACTGCACTTTTCCACTCACTATCATTACGAGGAGGCGTCGACCATCCCCGATTAATCACCATCTTGACTTGACTAACTGCACGCTCATACGGATCTCTTATAATCCATATAATTTTAGGGTCACCCAAAAAATCTTTGACATGCTGAACCCCCCCAGAACTTATTGAGCAATATTCCGGAGTAACCTCTCCTACTATTTTAGATTTTTTTGCTCCACGGTGATCAAAAATTGATGCATACCACTCTTCAGTCAAGGGTTCTTTTTCTTCAATAGTTGCAACATATTTTTTCTCATAGCGATCTTTTGCTTGTTTTCTCATGCGGTCCATAGCACTTTTAATGTGCCCTTCCCCCCACTTTCTTGTTCCAGTTTTTTCTCCGAACAAGAAATCAAAGTAATGAACTTCTTTAATATTGGGAAGCCAAATATCTGGATGCTGGGAAAGCATCTCATAGATCCAACTAGTCCCAGCCTTTTGAGATCCTATGCATAGAAAATTCGGCAGCTTTTTCTCTAACATAAACTAACACCTTATAAATAATAAAAAATCATGAGATCCAATTGATCCTTCCCAAAGGGCAATCACCAATATTTACATAAAGAATTCATTACAGCTTATCCCAATACGAATAAAGTTGCCATTTCTCACTCACTGTCAATAGAAATTATATTAACAACCTCCATTTAAACAGCCAAAAACTGAAGTCGCCAAAAACCACAAAAGAGACCTTAGCCTCTATCAAATAACACTCTCAATAGATCTCAATGCGATTTTGTACATTTCCTCATCAATATCTATATTGCCTTTAATGTTACTTAAAGGTTTGTCAAAAGAAAGCTGTTCCTTATCCCCAAACACTTCTCCCACCTTTCCTTCCAAGTTAAGATCATTATATATCACGCCAGCATACTCTTTCAGCCTCTCTTCCTTTTTGCCATTATATACCAAGGCATCCTCGAACAGCCATAATAGTTGATTATCTCTATCTTTGCTTTTTAGAGCCTCAAAGAAAAGATCCAGCTTTTTTCTTTTCCACTTTGCGACACCTTCCAATCGATAAGGATCCATTCTTCTTAAATTTTTTGAAAGCCAGTCAGAATATCCTAAAGAGAAAAAGTGCAAGAGAATAATATCTGACTCAAGTTTAGATGAAATTTTTTCTTTCGGTATTGCCTCATGAATATTCAATCTAAGCCCAGTTCCTTTTCGGAGAAAAACTTTTCCGGCCATATGCCCCTGAAGGCCATTAGAGCAGGCTTCACACCATTTCCCTATCTCTCTCCGATACTTTCTTCCTTCTTTGTACCGCGGAAATGGAAGGTGGAAGGAACTTGTAAGAAGGTCTCGAACAGACTCTGGTTTTTTTGAAAAATAATTTTCTGCAGGCTTCATAATTACAACCTGATCATCGCAATCATCCAATATTTGCGAGATTGGCTGTGGTGGCATTATATACTCATCTACATCTATATGACATATCCATTCAGAACGGCATAGCCCCAAAGCGTGATTGGCATTGGCTACCTGTCTATGGCGATGATCTACTGGCCGGTTTAAAGAACGACTTGCCCAGTATTCCTCGTTACATAAAAAGACATTTACACTTGGAATGCAGGAAAATAGTTCATATTGATCCTCTCTTGCATCATCTAAATAAAGATAAATGGCATCAGCCCCTAAACTAAGGTGATGAGCAATAAAACTAGAAAGAAGAATAGTGCTTTCTTTGGCAGTCGCAACTATAGACCAAGAAGTACTCATTTCTTTAACCCTCTTTTATTAAATAAAACGCTCCTCAACCCTGGAAAAAGAACATCAGAAATTAATGATACATAAGAGCTTTCATCATAGTGATGATCTGCAGGATTATCGTTATAAAATTCGTGACGCAACCCTCCTTCTTCATTAACAACATTAACATCACAATCAATATAATGCGCACCGAGCCTACCACAGAGGGATTTTAATTGGCTGTTAAAATCCAGCGTCAACTCTGTTCTATCTTCTAAAGATGCTTTAATTTTACTCCTTTCTTTTGCGACATCTCCAATCGCTCCATAATCAGGTATTGTCGGCAACGGGGCACTTAGAACAAAAACTGGGGAATTCATCTTTCCTTTTCTTATAAGAGCTTCATAATTATTCAGTGATTTACTCAATGCTTCTTTGATTGTAACCTCATCTCTTGAAGCTCTATACCAAATCACAAACCCCACATCTACTTCACCCAACAAAAAAACCAATGCATCTCTTTTTGAGTTTTTTTCTAAAGCCTTGTCAAAAACATTTAATGCCTGGGTTTTTGAATTTGGATTGCTAAGGCCACTTAATGTTGCCCCCGAAACGCTACAAACATTCCAGTTGATCCTTCGTGTTTTTCTCTGTAGCTCTTTGCTAGAAAAGACCCTAGCATGACTGTCCCCAACAACAAGAACTTGCTTCTTTTTTTCCCGTGGAACGGTGTAACTAACAACAGCCTTCAGCAACTCATCATAATCTTCCTCTTCCATTATGAAATTGCTTTCATTGGGGTAAGCATCGAATTCTCTATTAAAAAGGGTCTTTCTTCCCAAAAAATTTAATAGCTTATTATTTGAAGCATCAAAATGTTTCAAAAACTCCTCAGCCTCCGCACGACCGGGAAGTATTTTTAACCCATCATCTTTAATATTTCTTTTTACATGCTTTATAAGATTTGGTTGGTACCCTTTCCCTAAAAGATAATGACAAGCCAAACTGCTACGCCTACTTAAACTTTCATTAGTTTCAGTCGAAGGCAAATCAAAGGGCAATTTTATTGCGCTTGAAAAATCATCACACACATTACCATTAACCAACTCGTTTTTTTCATACACCCTTATATTAAGATTCTCTTTTCCGAAAACCTTTGACCACAGGGCAATCTTTTCATAGTAGTCAAAATATTTTTCCACATCACTACTTATGGGTGGCAAGGCGCTCAAATGATGTCCCATTAAGGCAACTTTCCTATAGAAAGCATTTTACTTGCTTGAGCCTTGAAGGATATTGCAAGTTTATCTTGTCTCCTTAAGTAAAAAATAACTTCAACTTCAGCATAATTCTTCTCTACTTCCTTTTTTAATTTCCTTATTTCACCTTCAGAACTAATGACTGAAAGATGCTCAGCCGAAATTATTGTATAATCACTTTGGCTTGACTCTAAGAGTTCAAAAAACCTTGACTGAAACTTTGTTCTAACTTCCCCATTCTCTCTCCATACGCTAATATGGCGAGAGCAATTCCCTGATGGGTTATCGGATATAAAATCCCAGCCATATTTAATCAGGTCATTTCTACTGTTATAGAGTGAGTGCTGTATTGATGAACTACCTGTTTTGTGCATCCCGCAGTGTATAAAAATCTTTTTACTCATCTCAGTCCACTGCCTCGCTAAAAAACTACCATTTACCACAATTAAGAATTTTATTTCCTGAAAGCAACACGCTAATCATTTCCAAAAACATCTCTAGTATACACTTTTCCTTTCACGTCCTTGAGATCATCTATCATCCTATTAGCTAGAATCACATCTGCTTCTTTTTTAAAATTTTCTAATGACTTCACAACGCGAGAGTTAAAAAAACTTCTTTGGCATAATTTCGGCTCATATACTATAACTTCAACACCTTTTCCCTTTAGCCTCTTCATAATTCCTTGTACCGCACTCTCCCGAAAGTTATCAGAGCCTAACTTCATCACGAGCCGGTATATACCAACAACCCTTGGATTCCGTTTTAAAACTGAATCCGCAATAAAATCTTTTCGTGTACGATTGGCGTCTACGACTGCTTTAATTAGATTATTTGGTACATTTTCATAATTTGCCAAAAGTTGCTTTGTATCCTTCGGCAGACAATACCCACCATAGCCAAAACTAGGGTTATTATAGTGTTTCCCAATACGAGGGTCTAAACTAACCCCTTCAATAATCTGCAAAGTATCTAAACCATGAGTCTCAGCATAGGTGTCCAATTCATTAAAATACGCAACGCGCATAGCAAGAAAAGTATTAGCAAAGAGCTTAATGGCTTCAGCCTCAGTGCTATTTGTGTATAGCACTGAGACCTCATCCTTTACAGCACCTTCCTTTAACATTTCAGCAAACTTTTTAGCACGCTCCGAATGTTCACCAATAATGATTCGAGATGGATATAAATTATCGTAAAGCGCCTTTCCTTCACGTAAAAACTCAGGAGAGAAAAGAACATTATCTGTTTCAAGATCCTTGCTGACCTGTTGAGTGTAGCCAACAGGAACAGTAGACTTTATCACCATGACTGCATTCGGATTTATTTTCTTTACTACATTGATTACAGATTCTACACTCTCTGTGTTAAACGTGTTAGTTTCTACATCATAATCTGTGGGCGTGGCGATGACAACATAATCCGCTGTTCCATATGCCAACTCCTCATCCAAGGTTGCTGAGAACTTCAATTCTTTATTTTTCAAAAAACTTGATATTTCTGCGTCTTCTATTGGAGATATCCCTTCATTCAGCAAGGAAACTCTATCAGGAACAATATCTACAGCAACTACTTCATGGTACTGGGACAATAACATTGCATTAGACAGTCCCACATAACCAGTACCTGCTACCGCAATCTTCATCAGCAACCACCTTGCACAGAGAATAAAGGAAAAAGTAAGCCAATTTTATCTATCTTATTCGAAGATTCTGAGCGCAACACCTGAAAAGCCGATAAAGTGTTGTTCCCATCTCCTATACCGAACTCAGCATTGAAGATCGTGTCACGATCCAAGTCAACCGAGCGCAAGGCATGAGCACGCAACAGCGTGACCAAGATCCTGGAGTACTCTCCATCGCCGGACTATCAACGCACCAACGTGACTGATAACTGGTACTGAGCTCCCTTGGCTAAGCAGTAGAGTCAGGTGAGACGCGCGATATGATGCCCCACAAACGCTAAGTTCAAGTCTATGATACTCCCAGGCCTCTGAGATGCTCATGCCTGTCACGAGACGATTTATAACGCGATCTATCCGCTCCTGAGGGTCATCAGCGCAAAGAGTTGATCCATTGCCTGAGTCTGGGGGAATCAACACGCAAATCACGCTACGGTGAAGTGGATCAACTTGCCCAGATCCGACATTCAGCATTCAGTTACGACCGCCGGAGGTCGACGAGCGTAAAGGAGCCGATCATTGGAAATGATGGCCTAACCAAAGGCAAGAGTAATGCCTCCTCTGTCGGTACTCTGGCAGGGCTCAGCAATGACTATCTGATTCTGGTCGAAATGAATGATGCAACGGGTGCCTTGGTAGTCAGTGCCTTCCAAATAGAATACCGACCACCGTCTAGAAAACGTTGACCTATGACCACCAAGGGCGTTGCTTCTGCGATGCCTATAACCCACGGCAGAGCGGCAGCAACAAGAATATAAATGGCCTTATACGTCAGTATCTTGCCGAAAGGCAACCTGCCTATCAGGACACAATGAAGAACTTAATGCCATTGCGCTCGCACTCAATATACAGCTTCGAAATCGCTTCGATTACAAATGCCTCATCGGAAATGAAGAGCGAGTTGATATTAAATATCGCCCCCGTTAACAACGCAATGAGCATATTACACTCAGAGTGCTATATCCGTCTATTCATGGATACTTTCTAGCAAAAAAAAACCTCAATGGAACAGAAGACTCTTCAACGAGGAGCTCTGGCTTCCCCTTATTATCAAAAGGACAAAAGGTTAAAATAGGATAAATTTCATCATCAGAGGATACTTTTTTAAGTAATGACTGAAAATAACATTCATCTGGGATCCATGCGGTTCTTAATCGATTATACTCAGAGTTACTTTCAATTTCATAAAACGCATTTTGTATGCTTTCTTTTTTAACACACCACCACTGGCTTCCAAAACGAACCTCAAAAGATATAGGTTCTTGACGTTTCAACCCTAATTTTTTTTGCGCACGATACATCCAGCGGTGTAGCTTTGGATGCTTTCTCTTGTCTAAATAGTGGCGATAAAGGTAACGGTCCTCACGAATCCCACCTTTTATCCAATCACTGGTCTCGCACTCAATAAAATTCGCTCCCTGATGAGCTGTCAAAAACTCCCTAAGTTCACTTAACGGACGTACAGGTCGGCAGTATTCGCTCATGAGATAAAAATAGTCCGATACTACCTCCTGGCTGAGAGCATGTCGTAAGGCAAGCAAAGGAGCTTCCACCAACCCCCACTGGCCCCACCCGCAACGCACTCGATTACGCATCAAATAACAACGCGGTTCATCGTCCAATGCCAGGATGAGCTTCTTGAAGGTCGTTTTCGGCGACTTTTTGTCCAGATGAACAATTACGCGGCATTCAGGGTCTTCCTGCAAAAGCAGCCTTACCAAGGAAGTGACCCGTTCCGCACTATCGTGGCAAAGAATGATAAAGGTGACCGTCACGAGAGTATTACCGGACATTAATGGGCTTCCAGCAATTTTCTCGGATCGATTTGAGGCCTGCTGCCATAAGTGCTCGTCGTACTCTTGTCCATTACCATCTGCAATCGTTTGAAGTTCTGCTTGTGACGATAGTAGCCCTTTTCGGTACGCTTGGGATGCCAGAGATGTACTAGGGTACATCCCTCCTGCCGGCACTCCTCACCGTAAAGTGCAAAATAGGCACGAAAACCTCGATACTCGGTGATCGGGCCACTCCCCATATTGCGAGTGTACTCGGGAGGGCGCGGGGCTATCGGGTACAAACAGGAGAGCCGATGCAGTAGCTCGAAATCCTCCGCGCCATGTCCCTTGAAGCCCTCATCGTGGCCTCCCATGGCTAGCAAGTCGTCCCGATTGGTGACAATGCATGAGCTACCCTGGACCAGGAAATTCATTCGCTCATGAGGATGATTCTGACGTTTACGAAAACACCAAGCTTCTTGACTGGCTTCAAAATTCTCAAGGAAGTGCTCGGTCCCTTCTTCTGTCAGAAATGCCACAGGCACACAGAAAAAACGTTCCGGGCGCGTGGCCAGTTCCACTTCACGAATATGAGCCAGTAGTCGCCAATACACATCGGTCAAGGCCAGGAAGTCGACATCATGAAAGATAACCACAGGAGACCTGGCAACACGAGCTCCCCGGTTTCGTGCCCTTGCCAGGGAAAAGCGCCGATGCCGGGTGCGTAGATAGATCCCCCGGACGACCTGCCCTTGCAAGGTTCTCTGCTGCACAATATGGCGAATATGCTGCCGCACCACTGGCTCCGAGCCATCGTCCACGATGATGACTTCAAAACCGGCGGGAATCGTCTCCAGCAGCCGGTTCAAGCGCAGTATCTCCCGCTGCTCAATCTCCTGAGCCCGCAGGGGGATAATGATAGATGCGGCTGTGCCCTGCTCATGCTCCATTGATACGGCATCCTTCACTATATTCCCACCCTCTTGGTCTATAGCGGACGTTAGCGCACATCGAGTAGGTATAGCCCATGCAAGGGGGTACCATCTACCCCCTTATTGCACGCCCATCCATAACGCCGCCCATGATTTGCATGACTGATAGGGCCATCAATCCCTGTGCTCCTTGATGATCAGGACCAGCATGCTGAGGATGAAGGCAAGAAAGATAGCGATCAGGGCGAAAACGGTGCTGTTGTAGAGCCTATCCGGCTTGGTGGCATATTCTGGCATCAATGGGCTCTGTAGCACGCTTACCTGCTTGAGCTTGCGGGCCGCTTCCAGTCGAGTGTTCTCCAGTGCGGAGAGCGCGCTTGAATAGGTTTCCTGAGCGAACTGGGCTTGCAGCTCCAGCGTCTTGTATTCGGAAGAAACACGATTAAGCGATTCGCCGGTGGCCTGGGCGAGGCGGTCGCGCTGTTCCTGAATTTGCTCACGCATGGCTTCGATTTGGCTTTGTACACGCTGCATTTCAGACGAACGATTGCTCTGATAGCTGGAGAGGGCCTGGCGCTGGGCCTTGAGCTGGGCCAGGTTGCCTTCGAGCGTGGCAACCACCTGGTTGATGCTTTCCACAGTCTGTTCTGGTGCCACCAATCCTTCACGATTCTGGAACTCCAGCAGGTTGGCACGCGCCTCGCTCAGTCGGTCACTAAGGCGTTGGAGCTGGCTTTCCAGAAAGCCCACCTGCTCTTCCGCGAGACGCTGCCCCATGTTGTTCATGTGGCGTTCACCAGCATCAAGCAGCAATTGCACCATCTGATGGGCAAATTTATCCGTATAAGCTTGCACTTGAATATCCAGAACACCGGAATACTCATCCATCTCTACACTGACACGTTTCTGGTAGTATTCATGCAAGGTCTCGATCGGCACATTGGCATCATTAAGCCGAGCAAAATAATCACCGTGCTGGCTGTAGTGGGCGCGAAAATCCAGCTGATTCTGGACTTGCTTAAGCATATCGACAGAGAGCAGATACTCGCGAAGCAGTAACAAGTCGGCGCTATTGGAGGTGCCAGTGAGTAACGCAGAAAAGCTGACATCCGGCTGGGCGATCTGAGGGCTTTCCAGCACAACTGTGGCTCGCGAAACGTAGCGGTCCTCTGCCCATACGAACCAGTAGAACGACACCAGAACAATGGCAAACAGGGTAAGCGCCCAATGGGGCTGGGATTTAATAAACCGGGTCATGAAAAGGTACGTCCATTGTGTGACTTGAATGGCGACAAGGTTGACATGCCAATGTATCAGCTGTGATTTGATCCTGGATGGGAATTGTCTCCAGCATCCTCAGCTGCGGAGCTGCTATCCAGCCGCTCCTGTGCCTGCTGAAGTTGATTGCGTGCTTTTCGGAATCGACGCTGATAGGGCTTGAGATCCATTTCCACTAACTGCATGGCCTTGGCATGCTCAAAGGCCGACTTGGCAACCTCAAAATCAGCACGGCGCCTGGCAACGAGACTCTCGAGCTCCTCTCGTGTTTCACTTTCTTGCGTTGATGTATCAGTCTGTGCCTGCTGAGCTTCCGATGGTTTCTTGGTCTTGCCCTGTTGCAAAGCCAGCTCGTTTTGAGCCGTTCCAGGCCGTTGTTGGGACTTTCCCGATGCCACTTGGCCGACCTGCTCGCCACGCTGCTTGCGAGCTTCGTCCGTTTCGGCATGGTAGGCAGCAATGGCATCCTTGACATCGTCATACCAGGTCGCTCGACCATTCTGCAGGTAGACACCCGCCTGGCAAAGCTGCTTCAGCATTCCTTCACCATGGGAAACCATAATCAGGCTAGCCTGACCAACTTTATCCTTAAAGGCCTTGGAGGCCTTGGCCTTGAAGGCCCGATCCCCCACCGAGGTCGCTTCGTCAGAAAGGTAAACATCGAAGTCAAAGGCCAGGGAGAGGCCAAAGTTCAAGCGGGCACGCATGCCCGAGGAGTAGGTCTTGATGGGTTCATCGAAGGCTTCGCCAATCTCAGCGAAGTCCCGAACGCGTTCGATAATGTCTTCCACGTTCTGCCTGCCACCGTGTACTCGGGCCACGAACTTGACGTTCTGACGCCCGGTCATCGAGCCCTGAAAACCACCAGAGAGTCCGATGGGCCATGAGACCCGACAGCCACGATGGATACTGCCCCGCTCGGGCATATCCATACCGGCGATCAAACGCAACAGGGTCGACTTGCCGGCACCATTGCGTCCCACCAGCCCGACACTGACCCCCTTGGGGATGGTCAGGTTGATATCCCTGAGCACCCAATCGCTACCGTGGTGGTTATGGTAACGCTTGTATAATCCGTTGATTTCGATCATGGCTCTCTTAATGGCAACAACGTTTCCGCCAAGAATACAACATTATGCTTCTCAGCGTGCTTTCAGCTTTTCTTTGAAGGTAATATGGAGAAGTAAACCTAGAGCCAACAGACTGAACGTAAAGAACCAGAGATATAATATACTGGTGCCATGTACGACATGGTAGCTGTTGAAGAAGCCATAACGCAGCGTTTCAAGACCATGAATAATGGGGTTATACATCAGGTACTCGAGAATGCTGTGTGGCAAATGATTGATAGGAAAGATCACCCCAGAAAGAATCAGCAACGGCATATTAATCATTTTGATGATCTTGCCAATCTCCTCCACTAGCGACCCCAGTACTGAGACGACCAGCCCCGCTCCCAGCCCCAAGCACCAGAGCGAAAACCAACCGAACATGGCCAGCAGGGCATCATCCGGGTTCATATCGATACCAAGCATCAAACAGCCTGCAATAAACAGCAGGAAGATGAAGGTACGCAGCATACCCTCAAGGAAATTGCGCGTCAGTACTGGGTCCACCGGTTGTACCTGGCGATAGGCAAACAATGCCTGATTGGAGTCCACCGCTCCCAATCCACGCATCATGCCTTCTCGCACCAGATAAAAACCCATCAACCCGGTAATTAACCAGGGAATGAACTCTGCCCCGGGGATCAAGCGCCCCCCTTTTATTTGCGTGCGTATTGCTACCATGATCAATGTCATTGCCGCCGGTTCGGCAATCATCCAGAACCAGCCGAGTCGGTCTGACATAGTGCGCGAGATGGCCTCGCGCATGAACATGGCGTACCAGACGCTACGCGTCACATCCCATGAAGAACGCCCTTCATTAGGCCCGCGAGTAAATATGCTCAGCATAAAACCTTCCTTGCGAGCGAGTGATGGAGCGAGTTTCATTACCCCACCACTCGGTGCTCAGGTCAGAGATCGAGCGCGACCTTGGTGGCCACGGCGACCTGATAGAGGATCTGCGTGATCGACTTGGCAAGCTCGAGATTGCTGGTCGGCGCCCTCGGCAGCACGATGATCTCGTCGCCAGCACGCAGCCTCGCATCATCGGCCGGGATGACGGCACCATTGCGATGCGCCACCAGGATTTCATCGTCGTTGGCACGCGGCGTAAAGCCACCCGCCTGCTCGATGTAATCCTCGACGGACATGCCCGGCGTGTAGACCACTGCCTGCGGCATGGTGACCTCGCCACTGAGCAGCACGGCATCGTTGGTTTCGGGAATCTTGACCACGTCGCCATCCTGCAGGCGTACATCGGCGATACCGCTATTCCCGCGAGCCACGACCAGCTGGCCGGTGGGCTCGACCTTCGAGGCCTTCTGCACGAAGCGCTCGATCAACTCGGCCTGCTGTACCTGGATCTTGCCCTCTTCCGCGGTACGAGCCGGATAGCCTAGATAGGTCGTCTGCAAACGCTGCAGGCTCTTTTCGAGTGCCTCTTCCTGCTGCTTGGCGACGCCTTCGCGCAGGATAGAGATATCGTGAACGCTGGTCATCTCCTCAGGTACACCGACCGCATCGAGGAGCTCGCCAAGCCGTGCGTTGCGTGGCAAGGCGTAACGGGATGGGCCGTAGAAGCTGCCCTCGATTTCGACCACGATGGTCTCGGCACGCTTGTCGGCACTGAACAGCACTTCATCGCCGCTCTGTACAGTCTGGCTGCCAAACTCATCGAGCGGGAAGTACTCGGCCATCGGGCCGTCGCTGCGATCACCACGCAGCAGCACATGCGAAACACCACTATTCAAGCGGGCGAGTTGCTGCACGTCGCCACCGCTGAGCTGCTGACCTTGCAGTTCATAGCGATACTCGCGCTTCACATCCCCGGTCACGGCGATTGCCGGGCCGCGTTCCTCGACCACGATGGTATCGCCATCCTTGAATTGCGGGCGCTGGATGTCACCGTCGAGCAGGAAATCGTACAGGTCGACATTGGCGACGGTACGGCCGTCGCGCTCCACCCGGATCTGGCGGTAACTGCCGAGATCCTTGTCGATGCCCCCGGCCTGATCGAGGAAATAGAGTACCGAGTCGGAGGGTGTGCCGGCGTAACGCCCCGGGCTATCGACATAACCGGTCACGAATACCCCGACCGGCTGGACGCCTTGCAGGTTGGTGTATACCTGCACGTCCTGGGGAAAGACCTCCTGAATAGCGGAGCGAACGGTGGCATCCAGTTGCTGGCTATTCATCCCCTGCACCTGCACCGGGCCGATCGAGGGAATGTAAACATTGCCCTGGGCATCCACCGGTATGGTCTGGTCGAGCTCCACGGCGCCCCAGGCGCGTAGCGTTACCTGGTCACCGGGCTTGATCTTGTAACTGGCGTTCAAGCCATCCGCCATGGTGCCGCGGAAGCCCCCTTCGAAGAGGTTGGCTCCGAACGGATCCAGCTTGTCCATTTCAGCCTTGGGTGGATTAGCCTCCATCCCATAGTCGTTGGGCTTGACCACCGGGCCATAGTTGGCGCTCTGCCAGTTGGCACGGGGAGAGGCATCGACATTGCTGCTCTGACCACCACTCTGTGCCGACTGAGATTGAGACTGACGAGACTGTTCCTCGCTCTGTTGTTGACCCGAGAGCCCTGTGCTCGACTGCAGGAAGCTCTGGGCATTGGCCGAGCCGGGCAGCAACAGCAAGCCCGCCACCAGCAGAGCACTCAGTGTCGAAATATCGCGATTGATCACCGGCTCATTCTCCCTGCCTGGGTTTGCGTTACCAGCCGCTGCGAGACCCAGCTGCCATCCAACGTTTTGCAGGCCACCGCTGAGCGCACATTGCTGCCCTGCAGTTGCATGATCTGCAGTTGCCGGCATTCACGACCACTCGCCGCGTAATACTTCGAGTCCGCCATTACCTCGACGCTGCCACCCCAGGGGCTGTCCTGCAGCACGGTCGTGGCGCCGGGGCCTGCCTGGCTGAGAAAGCCATTCAGATTGGCGTCCAGTTGGGTACCTTGCGTCGGGCCGTCAATGACCGAGCCAGAGGGGTTCTGAGCCTGCTGCATGGCACAGCCCGACAAGGTCACGGCGAGTGCCGCCAGCATCGCGGATGCATGGCGGCGCCCCCTGGGGCGTGATGTCGCCCCCAGGCGGAACATGCCACTGAGTTGTCGTTTTTCCATATTGGTTTCCCTTGCAATATCGGCATGGCAGTCGCCGTCCTGTGAGCCGGCACCATCCGGGCCGGCTCTTGCGACGGTTTGTCATGATGTAAGGTCGGCGGCCACCAGGCAACCGCATACCCGCACGCCGTACAGGTAATGCGTTAAAGCTCCTTGAGCAGACGGGTCAGGATATCCTGCTGGCTCATGGCTTCCGTGTTGACCGTCACCTCGGCGTTGCTCGGCACTTCGTAGGGACTGTTGATTCCCGTGAAGTCCTGGATCCTGCCTTCACGTGCCTTCTGATAAAGGCCCTTGGGATCGCGCTGCTCGCAGATATCCAGCGGGGTGTCGACATGAACTTCGATAAAGTCGCCCTCGTCGAACAGCTCGCGGGCCGCATCACGGTTGGCGCGGAACGGTGAAATGAAGGCAGTGATCACGATCACGCCAGCTTCGGCGAACAGGCGCGCCACCTCGCCCACCCGGCGGATGTTTTCGGCGCGGTCGCCCTCGCCCATATCCAGGTCCTTGCACAGACCATGACGGATATTGTCACCATCGAGCAGCATGGTGTGATAGCCACGGCGGTTGAGCTCGACTTCCAGCGCGTTGGCCAGGGTCGATTTGCCGGAGCCGGAGTAGCCGGTGAACCAGACGCACTTGCCCGCATGGCCGTTGATCTGCTCACGCATGGCCTGGGTGACGCTGGTGCGGTTCCACACCACGTTGGCCTTGCTGTCGTGCTCGCGGAACTCGTAGGGCAGCTCGCTCTCCAGCGGCCGGTGAATCATGCCGACGCCCACGGTGATGTTGGACAGCCGGTCGATGATGATGAAGTTGCCGGTGCCCGGGCTGGTACGGTAGTCGTCAACCGGAACCGGCGCGGTCAATTCCACCTGGCAACGCGCGATGGCGTTGAGGTCGAGATGATCGGCGTGGCGATGCTCCAGGGTATTGACGTCGACCTGGTAGTCGATGGCTGTCACCTTGCCGGCCATGTCGCGAGTGGCCAGCTTGAGGTCATACAGCTTGCCAGGCTCGAGCGCCTTTTCATGCATCCAGACGATATCCGCCTCGAAGCTGGTCGCCAGCGGCACCTGGGCATCTTCGGCGACGATCCAGTCACCACGCGAGATGTCGATCTCGTCTTCCAGGGTCACGGTGATTGCCTGCCCCGGGTAGGCGGCATCGAGATCGCCGTCCCAGGTGACGATACGCTCAACCTTGGAGGTCTTGCCGGAAGGCAAGGCGCGGATGGCCTGGCCGGGTTGCATCACCCCAGCGGCCAGAGTGCCGCAATAGCCCCGGAAATCCAGGTTGGGACGGTTGACGTACTGCACCGGCAGGCGCAGGTCGCGCAGGTTCTGGTCGTGGCGGATCTCGACGGTCTCGAGCAGTTCGAGCATCGCCGGTCCTTTGTACCAGGACATCGTCTCGCTCTTGTTGACCACGTTGTCGCCCTTCAGTGCCGACATCGGCACGAAGTGGATGTCCGGAGCGTTCAGCTTCTCGGCGATGTCCTGATACTGCTCGACGATCTCGTTGTAGCGCTCCTCGGAGTAGTCGACCAGGTCCATCTTGTTGATCGCCACCACCAGGTGCTGGATACCCAGCAGATCGGCGATGAAGCTGTGCCGGCGGGTCTGGGTCTGCACGCCATGGCGCGCATCGACCAGGATTATCGCCAGGCTCGCCGTGGATGCCCCGGTCGCCATGTTGCGCGTGTACTGCTCGTGTCCCGGGGTATCGGCGATGATGAACTTGCGCTTGTCGGTCGAGAAGAAGCGGTAAGCGACATCGATGGTGATGCCCTGCTCCCGCTCCGACTGCAGGCCATCCACCAGCAGCGCCAGATCCACCTCCTCGCCGGTGGTCCCGCTGGTTTTGGAAGCCTGGGTAATCGCCGCCAACTGATCCTCATAGATCATCTTGGAATCGTGCAGCAACCGCCCGATCAGCGTCGATTTACCGTCATCGACGCTGCCACAGGTAATAAAACGAAGCAGATCCTTGTTCTCATGCTCCTTGAGATAAGCTTCGATGTCGTCCGCGATCAAACTTGATTGGTGTGACATTGCCAAAGTCCCTAGCTGTAAGCTGTAAGCCGTAAGCTGTAAGTCATCCAACAGCCTCGACCTCCAGCTATAGATTCATTCGTCGTCCAAAGTGATGAGCAACCCATGAAGCATCGAGGAAATTTCACGAGTTTCCTGTAACCACTGCCGGCCTTGCTGCTCATCGATGTAGCCGATATCCATACCGATATAAACTTGAGTCCGCAATTCAGCACATGAGCCTCTGGCTACCACCAGAAAATGACTCTTATCCTTTTTTGTGCGTCTGGACATGCCCTCGGCGATGTTGCTGGGAATGGAAAGCCCGGAACGGGTGATTTGGTCTCGAAAGCCAAAGTCTCGTAGATTGACGAGCGCTTTATAGAGCTCAGCCGACATACGTGCTGAGCGCTTCCAGACTTCCAACCTTTCGAAGTTCACGCGGGTTCCCTCCCAAGGCTGCAAGCTTGCCGTTTTTTCTTACAGCTTAAAGCTTACAGCTTACGGCTACCTGAGGCGCTCCGCGCATCAGAGGTACTCATCCCTCTTTCGACTTCTTTCTTCCGTCTTTCTAACGTGCCGAAGGCGCGTTAGAAGTACCCTTCCCTCTTCTTCTTCTCCATGGAGCCGGCCTGGTCGTGGTCGATGGCGCGGCCGCTGCGTTCCGATGTCTTCGTCAGCAGCATTTCCTGGATGATTTCAGGCAGGGTGGCGGCTTTGGATTCCACCGCGCCGGTCAGCGGGTAGCAGCCGAGGGTACGGAAGCGAACCCATTTCTCCTCGGGTACTTCGCCTTCTTCGAGGGGCATGCGCTCGTCGTCGACCATGATGTCGATGCCGTCGCGGTGCACGATCGGGCGCGGGGCGGAGTAATAAAGCGAGACGATGGGGATGGATTCCAGGTAGATGTACTGCCAGATATCCAGTTCGGTCCAGTTGGAGAGCGGGAAGACACGAATGGATTCACCCTTGTCGACCTTGGCGTTATAGACGTTCCACAGCTCGGGGCGCTGATTCTTCGGATCCCAGCGGTGATGCTTGTCGCGGAAGGAGAAGACACGCTCCTTGGCGCGGCTGGCTTCCTCGTCGCGACGTGCCCCGCCGAAGGCGGCGTCGAACTGGTACTTGTCCAGCGCCATCTTGAGCGACTGGGTCTTCATCACGTCAGTGTACTTGGAGCTGCCGTGATCGAAGGGGTTGATCCCCGCCTCGACACCTTCCTGGTTGATGTGCTCGATCAATTCCATGCCGGCCTCTTCGGCCATGCGGTCACGGAACCTGATCATTTCCTTGAACTTCCAGGTGGTGTTGACATGCATCAGCGGGAACGGCGGCGGCCCGGGATAGAAGGCCTTGCGCGCCAGATGCAGCATCACCGAGGAATCCTTGCCGATGGAGTACAGCATCACCGGGTTACGGAATTCGGCAGCCACCTCGCGAATGATGTGAATCGACTCGGCCTCGAGCTGCTTGAGGTGAGTCAGACGTTCGGGGGTTATTTCCATATCGATCGGTCCATTGGGTCGGGAATTGGCATTGAGTCAAGAGGGAAGAGCGCGGCTACGCCGCTGGAAGAAGGAAGAACAGAGCTTCCTTCTTATTTCTTCTTTCTTCGCCCTTCCTTCTTACTTCTTCAGACTCGCGCTCAGTGCGTCTGTCCAGCGCTGGTCGCGCTCGCCACAGACGATGAAAAATGGGTTGAGTACGGAATCCTGCTGGTTACAGCGCAGGGGTTCAAGGGTTTCGGCGTCGAGCACTTCCCCGCCTGCGGCCACGACAACTGCCTGGGCGGCGGCGGTGTCCCACTCGCTGGTTGGTGCCAGCCGGGGATAGAGATCCGCCTGACCTTCGGCTACCAGGCACAGCTTGAGCGAGCTGCCCATGGAGACCCGCTCATGCTGCGGCAAACCGGCACAGAATGCTTCGAATGCTTCCGCACCGTGAGAACGGCTGCCCACCACCTTCCAGGGGTCACCACCTTCGCGAGGCAGGGCACGCACCTGGATGCGGCTCGACGCGCCCTGCTCCACTTTCCAGGCGCCCTGGCCGACTTGCCCGTACCAGGTGGTATCGAGCACCGGTGCATGCACGATGCCGAATACCGGGTCGCCATTCTCTACCAGTGCCACGTTGAGCGTGAATTCACCGTTCTTCTTGATGAACTCCTTGGTGCCATCCAGCGGGTCGATCAACCAGTAACGCGCCCAGTCGCGACGCGTCTCATAGGAAATCTCACCGGACTCCTCGGACAACACCGGCACACCGGGCGCCACGGACTCAAGCAAGGCTACCAGGGCGTGATGGGACGCCATATCCGCCTCGGTCAGCGGACTGTCATCCTCCTTGGTTTCCACATGGAAGGTGCGGTTGTAGATCTCCAGCACCTCGCGCCCCGCCACCTCGACACCGGCAAGCAAGCGATCGCGCATATCGTCCGTCACGAAATCAGTCAAAAGAGTCTCCTTGGTTATTAGCCGTAAGCTTTAAGCTGTAAGCTATAAGAAGAGCCAACCACTACCCCATTACCTGTACCCTGAGCCTCTGGTTTGGTTTTTGGGGTTACTTACAACTTAAAGCTTAGGGCTTACAGCTTTTGAGAGCGGCAGCTCTCAAAACCCCCACACCAACGGTATCAATCCCACTGCCGTGCTTCCGATGAGCAGGCTGAGCGGTGCACCCAGGCGCAGGTAGTCGATTAATCGATAGCCGCCGGGGCCGTATACCATGAGGTTGGTCTGGTAGCCCAGTGGCGTCATGAAACTGGCCGAGGCGGCGAACATGATGGCTATGGCGAACGGCATGTAACTGACACCGAGCTGATCGGCCACCGACATGGCAATCGGGAACATCAGCACCGCCGCAGCGTTGTTGGTGATGATCTCGGTAAACAGGGTCGTCAGCAGGTAGATCACGGCCAACGCCAACCAGGGCGACATGTTGTCGCTCACCACGGTGTTGGCGATGGCCTGAGCGGCGCCGGAGCTGGTCATGGCCGTTCCCAACGCAAAGGACGCAGCGATCACCGTCAACACGGAGAGGTCGATATAGCGGCGCGCCTTGCTGACAGTGATGCAGCCGGTCATCAGCATGCCACCACCAGCCAGTAGTGCGGCTTCGAAGATCGACAACAGGCCGACCCCGGCCACGCCGACCATCAACCCCAGCACCGTCAAGGCGAGCGGCGCCTTGTGGAAGCTGGGCGGCGTGGAGTCGTTGAGCGCGCTGACCAGCAGGAAGTCACGCCGATAGCGGTACTGCTCGACGAAGTCCTGGCCGGTCTCCATCAGCAGGGTGTCACCCACTTGCAGGCGGATATCCCCCACCTTGCCGGGCAGGCGGCGTCCTTGTCGGGAAATCGACAGGATCACGGCCTGGAAACGCGAACGCACTCTGGCCTCGCGCACCGTGTGCCCAACGCCGGTGAAATCCGGTCCGATCACCGCCTCGACCAGGCAGCGTTGGTGGTTGGCCATATCCAGCTTGTGGATGTCGCCATTGGCGGGGGTCACGCCCCTGACCTGGCGCAGTTCGCGGGCACACTCTGGAGCGCCGATGAAGACCAGCACATCGCCGGGCTCGAGCTGGGTCTCCGGGGGGACGGCCGTCATCAGGCGACCATCGCGCTCGATGTCGGTCAGATAACCATATTGCAGGTTGCGCAGTCCGGCTTCGGAGATGGTCTTGCCGGTCAGGGGCCCGCTCTTGTCGACCACGAACTCGACGCTGTATTCGCGGGCCATGTCGAGTTGCTCGATCACCCCTTCACGCCGTGGCAGCAGGCGGTCGGCGAACAGCATCAGGAAGGTACCGCCGACCAGCAGCAAGGGAACGCCGACCTTGGCAAGCTCGAACATGCCAAGCGCCACGCCCTTCTCGCTCTGTAGAAGACCATCGACGACCAGGTTGGTACTGGTGCCGATCAGCGTACAGGTACCGCCGAGGATGGCGGTGTAGCTCAACGGCAAGAGCAGTTTGGAAGGGGGAAGCCGAAGCTTGCGGGACCACTCTTGCAGCGCCGGAATGAACATGGCGACCACGGTGGTGTTATTCATGAAGGCGCTGAGGGTGGAAGCGGGCAGCATGACCCGCAATTGCGCCTTCTTGAGAGAGCTGGGGTGTCCCAGCAGCCCATTCGCCACCCACTGCACTGCACCGGTTTCCTTGAGTGCAGCGGCGACGACATACAGGGCCGCGATGGTCATGACGCCGGTATTGGAAAAACCGACCAGGGCCTCGGCGGGCTCGAGCACGCCGCTGACCACGAGAAACGCCATTGCCGCCATCAGGATGGCGTCCGCCGCGATCCGCGTAGCAGCCAGGGCCACCAGAACGGCGATTACGCTGAATGTACTGAGCCAGGCATCCATTGCCATGGGGTATAAGACTCCAAAATTCGCCGAGGCACGCTACCGCCCCGGGATTGCTCCGGGCGATTTCCCTTGCCCTGTCGAGTCGAATTGTATGACCGCTCCTGCGGGTTCTGCGACTACGCTCGATCACGTAGGTCGGTGGCCATTCTATGGATTTACAACGTTGGCGGCTAGCCGAACAAGAGCTATTTTCATCCAGAAACGCCTGATTGGAACGTAACCTTACGTAACTTTCCAGGTCACTCCGGCCTTCGTAGCCCTTTCGCCTCCTGCTGACGAGGCGTCACCACAACAGCCAGTCCCGCCTCTTTCCTACAGGATCCTCATTGCAACACAAAGAAAATAACTTTGTATTGTCGCCAATCGATGACAGTGCGTTGATAATCAAGGCTTCATCATATAGCGATATAACTGTCATCCCTTCCATTTAGGCTCCCGGGTTCCGATAACGACCCGAGGAGACCGATGACATGCTGACACGACGCCAGGTACTGGGGCTTGGTATGCAGGGCGGCATGGCGCTTGGCGCCACCATGGCCGCGCCTGCCATCGTGCTTGCCGAAACGCGCCGACCGATGATCACGTCCGGTGTGATGAGCGGCGACATGCTGACCGACCGCGCCATGATCTGGTCGCGCGTCGACCGTCCTTCCCGGATGCTGTTGGAGGTCGCCGACAACCCGGAATTCAGGGGCGCTCGAAGCCTGCGTGGCCCCGAGGCCCTGCCCGTGCGGGATCTCACCGCCAAGCTGGATGTCACGGGGCTCGATGGCATGGATACCCTGCACTATCGCGTTCGATTCGCTGCCCTGGGCGATCATCGTGCGATCAGCGAGCCCGTCGTTGGCCAGCTACGCCTGCCTTCGGAACAAAAGCGCGACGTCCGCTTCGTGTGGTCCGGCGATACTGCCGGCCAGGGCTGGGGCATCGATGAATCACGCGGTGGCATGACCACCTACGAGACCATGCGTCAGCAGCATCCGGACTTCTTCATCCACTCCGGCGACACCGTCTACGCCGATGGCCCCTTGAAGGAAAGCGTCGAGCTGGCGGATGGCAGCATCTGGCGCAATCGGCTCACTCCGGCCAAGAGCAAGGTCGCCGAAACCCTCGACGAATACCGGGGCCAACACGCCTACAACCTGCTGGATGCCAATGTGCGGCGCCTGAATGCCGAGGTACCGATGCTGGCTCAATGGGACGACCATGAGACGGTGAACAACTGGTATCCCGGTGAAGTGCTGGACGATCCGCGCTACACCGAGACCAACGTGTCCCTGCTCTCGGCCCGGGCTCGTCGCGCCTTCCTCGAGTACATGCCGCTGCGTCAGCAGCCCGAGGCGCCACAGCGGATTTATCGTCGTTTCCCCTACGGGCCGGGCCTCGAGGTGTTCATGCTCGACATGCGCAGCTTCCGCGGCCCTAACGATGCCAATCAGCAGGAAGATGGCGCGGCCCTGCTCGGCCGCCAGCAGGTCGACTGGCTGATCGACAGCCTGAAACGCTCCACCGCGACCTGGAAGGTCATCGCCTCGGACATGCCGGTGGGGCTGATGGTCGCCGACGGTGACAACGCCGAAGCAGTGGCCAATGGAGATCCCGGCCGGCCGCTGGGCCGCGAGCAGGAAATAGCACGCCTGTTAGAGGCCATGCGCGACAACGATATCCGCAACGTGGTCTGGCTCACCGCTGACGTGCACTACACCGCTGCGCATCATTACGCACCGGAGCGCGCAGCCTTCAAGAATTTCCGGCCCTTCTGGGAATTCGTCAGTGGCCCCCTGCATGCCGGAACCTTCGGCCCCAACGATCTCGACGCCACCTTCGGACCGGAAGTCGTCTTTCAGAAGGCCCCACCCGACGGCCAGGCCAACCTGCCGCCTTCCGCCGGCTACCAATTCTTCGGCCAGGTGGACCTCGACGGCGAAAGCGAGATGCTGACCGTGACCCTGAAAGACGCCGCCGGCAACGCCCTGCATAAGCAGGAGCTAACACCAGAGCGCGGCTAGCGCCGCTGGAAGAGGGAAGAACGGCGCGTAGCGCCTTTAAGAGAAAAGACAACCCCAAACCAGCCTCGGGGCCGGGGCTGGGGTTTCTTCCCTCTTCCCTCTTCCCTCTTCCCTCTTCCCTCTTCCCTCTTCCCTCTTCCCTCTTCCCTCTTCCCTCTTACAGCATACACCATAAACCATACAGCATAAAAACTTACTAAATCATATAAAAAATAGAATCAGGC
>NZ_VTPU01000039.1 GCF_008274785.1 Halomonas eurihalina | reverse complement strand
ATCAACAAGGACGAGGAGGCGCCGATCTTCCAGGTGGCCGATTATGGATTGGTCGCTGACTTGTTCGAGGCGCTGCCCGAGCTGGAAGGGACGCTGTAAGCTTACTGTATGGCCTTGCTGCGCGCTCGCTTTGCCTTTCCTTTGCCAAGCGGGCGCTATATCGATCGATCACGAGGATTGAGATGGTAACGCAAGAAAGTCCCGGCCGAAGGCCGAGACAAAAGGATCGAAACAGTCAGGTGCCATCGTGCAATCAGAACGTCAGCTTGGCTCCGATACTCAGGCTGCTCTGTTCATCGAGGTCAAAATTGCCGTTCTCGATGAAGAACATGAGATTTTCGTCGAAACGTTTCTGCAGGGTGATGACAGTTCCGCTGTTGTCCTGAAACGACATGCTGTCATCATCGAAACGACGCTCATAGTAGCCGGCACCTAATGTATATCCCTTATGGGTATAGCTCGCTACAAGGCCGTAGTTTTCTCTATCCAGGTTGGCGAACTCCTGAAAATCCGAGTGCTCATATGTTGCGCCAAGGTGAAGGCCATTGTGGGTATAGCTGATAGTGGCCGCCGTACGCATGGCATCATCATCGGCATGAGCATGGACTGCCCGACTGTCGATATTCACTTGGCCGATGGCAGCTCTCAGGCCGGAAAGGGCGTTGTCCTGACCTGCTTTCCACTCGATCCACCAGGTCATGTAATCTGAATTGGTGCCACTGTCGGTGCTGCCCGTCAGATAGGAAATCAGTCCCTGGAAGCCGTATTTGCGTGGGCTTCTCCAGGCGATGACGTGAGACGATGTCTGGTCCTGATCGAAAATGTGTGAGACACCATTGTCGGAATAGGCGCGATTGGTCTCAAAGATATCCACTGCGCCGTATAACGTCTGGTATTGGCTGCTGGGCGTTTTGGGCGCTAGGGCGAAGACGCCATACTGGGTAGGAAACAGGAGGCGAGCGCTACGCACTTCCAGCTCACTGTCGTCGTTTTTGTTGTCATCGCTGTCATTCACAGCGGCCGTGTATTCCGCTTCGAGTTCGTACAGAACGGTGATATTGGCATACTTCCCTTGGCCCTTGACGCCCAGGCGGACGTCATAGGCTTCGATGGAGCGGTCGTGATGCTCCTGATCGATGATGCGAGCGGCGACCTGGCCATAGATTTCTGGTGTGGCTTGAGCAGCGGCTGCCGTGGAAAGCAGGCAAAAGCCAGTGCATAGGGCAGAGATATTGTTGGTATTCATTCCTCTTCCTTTTGATTTTTCGTTGTACTTATCGGCCGCTCAGGCGTTTGGCGTGGAGGAGTGATAATATGCGGACCTGGCGTCCGTTGAGCGATAATAAGTTTCGCTAAGCGGTACGTCAATTTCGCTAAATTGCACTTAAGTCGAATTCGCATGGATTTGTCAATGGAAGAGAGGCGGCTATTGATGAGCCAAAACTTTCATGTATGATGTGAATTCAGAATGTGGTTTCGCAAAGCGAAATTGCATTGAGCTATCGCGAGTGGTGGAAGGGGCGTTATGTCAATAGAACGCGATGTAATGGAAGTCGACGTGGTGATCGTCGGCGCCGGCCCCTCCGGGCTCGCCGCGGCCTGCCGGCTGATGCAACAGGCCAA
>NZ_VTPU01000038.1 GCF_008274785.1 Halomonas eurihalina | reverse complement strand
GCCTTCGACCGCGGCGTGGTGGCCTGCGGTCGTATTGCCGCCTGGCTGGTGTTCGTCGCCATGGCGATCAGCGTCTATGAGGTGATCATGCGCTACGCCTTCGCCTCGCCCACCTCCTGGGTTCACGAGACGGTGGTCATGCTGGTCGCCGTGAGCTTCGCCTTCGCTGGCCCCGCGGCGCTGGCCGGTAATCGCCATATCCGCGTCAAGGTGCTCTACGACAGCGTGGGCCCGGCGGCTCGTCTGTGGCTCGACCGCTTCAACGACCTGGTGGCCTTCCTGTTCTGTCTGGGCATGAGCTATGCCGCCTTCACCATGTTCTGGGATGCCTCCCACAACCCGCTGGGCGAGTGGCAACTGGAGCGCTCCGGCACTTCCTGGAACCCGCCGTTTCCGGCGCTGGTCAAGGGCGTGATCATGGTCGCGCTGATCATCATGTGCCTTCAGACCCTGCTGCATTTCGTGCAGTCGCTGCGCGGCAAGCCCGCGCCCCAGATTGATGACACGGAGGGCACGGCCTGATGGAAATCGCCGACGCAACCCTGTTGATGGTCGCGGCCATCTTCGCGCTGCTGGTAACCGGCCTGCCGCTGGCCTTCATCACCGGCTTGATCGCCCTCGTGTTTACCTTCGGCTGGTTCGGGGGCAGCGCCCTGCCGCTGGTCACCAGCCGCGTCTACGGCTTCGTCACCGAGTATTCGTTGGTGGCGGTGCCGATGTTCGTGCTGATGGCCTCGCTGCTCGATCGATCGGGGATCGCCAAGGACCTGTTCAACGCCATGCGGGTCTTTGCCGGCCGCCTGCCCGGTGGCGTGGCGGTGCAGACCATCGTGGTGGCCTTCTTCCTGGCGGCGTTGTCCGGGATCATCGGCGGCGAGATCGTGCTGCTGGGCATCCTGGCGCTGCCGCAGATGCTGCGCCTGGGCTACGACAAGCACCTGTCGATCGGCGTGGTCTGCGCCGGCGGGGCGCTGGGCACCATGATGCCGCCGTCGATCGTGCTGATCATCTACGGCCTGATCGCCAGCGTCTCGATCGCCGACCTGTTCACTGCGGCCATCACCCCGGCGGTGATCCTGATGCTGTCGTACATCGCCTATGTGCTGGTGCGCTGCCTGCGCAATCCAACGATGGGGCCGCCGATGAGCGAGGCCGATCGCCAGGAGGGCTTCGCCAACCGCTGGCAGGCGCTCAAGGCGATCATCGTGCCGGGGCTGATCGCCATGCTGGTGCTGGGCTCGATCTATGGCGGTGTGGCCTCGGTGACCGAAGCGGCGGCCATGGGCGTGTTCGGTGTGCTGCTGGCGGTGGTGCTGCGCGGCGAGTTCTCGTTCAAGACCATGCACGAGAGCCTGGGCCAGACGCTGACGACCTGCGGCATGATCATCTGGATCGGCATCGGCGCCGCCGCGCTGGTCGGGGTCTACAACCTGATGGGCGGCAACCGCTTCATCTCGGGCATGATCATGGGCCTCGATGTGGCGCCGATCGTGATCCTGCTGGTGATGATGGCGATTCTGCTGGTGCTGGGCATGTTCCTCGACTGGATCGGCGTGGCCATGCTGACCTTGCCGATCTTCGTACCGATCGTCGAGCAACTGGGCTACAGCCCGATCTGGTTCGGCATCCTGTTCGCGGTGAACATGCAGGTCTCGTTCCTGTCGCCGCCGTTCGGCCCGGCCGCCTTCTACCTGAAAGGGGTGGCGCCACCGGAGGTGAGCCTCAAGGACATCTTCGTCTCGCTGTTGCCGTTCATCGCCTTGCAGCTGTGTGTGCTGTTCGCGCTGTTGTTCTGGCCGAACCTGGCGATGTGGCTGGT
>NZ_VTPU01000037.1 GCF_008274785.1 Halomonas eurihalina | reverse complement strand
GACGTCGTCGATTAAGGAGGTGATCCAGCCGCAGGTTCCCCTACGGCTACCTTGTTACGACTTCACCCCAGTCATGAACCACACCGTGGTGATCGCCCTCCGAAGTTAGGCTAACCACTTCTGGTGCAGTCCACTCCCATGGTGTGACGGGCGGTGTGTACAAGGCCCGGGAACGTATTCACCGTGCCATTCTGATGCACGATTACTAGCGATTCCGACTTCACGGAGTCGAGTTGCAGACTCCGATCCGGACTGAGACCGGCTTTATGAGATTAGCTCCACGTCGCCGCTTTGCAACCCATTGTACCGGCCATTGTAGCACGTGTGTAGCCCTACCCGTAAGGGCCATGATGACTTGACGTCGTCCCCACCTTCCTCCGGTTTGTCACCGGCAGTCTCCCTAGAGTTCCCGACCGAATCGCTGGCAAATAGGGACAAGGGTTGCGCTCGTTACGGGACTTAACCCAACATTTCACAACACGAGCTGACGACAGCCATGCAGCACCTGTCTGTGCGCTCCCGAAGGCACCCATCCATCTCTGGTTGGTTCGCACGATGTCAAGGGTAGGTAAGGTTCTTCGCGTTGCATCGAATTAAACCACATGCTCCACCGCTTGTGCGGGCCCCCGTCAATTCATTTGAGTTTTAACCTTGCGGCCGTACTCCCCAGGCGGTCGACTTAGTGCGTTAACTGCGCCACAAAGGTCTCGAGGACCCCAACGGCTAGTCGACATCGTTTACGGCGTGGACTACCAGGGTATCTAATCCTGTTTGCTACCCACGCTTTCGTACCTCAGCGTCAGTGTCAGTCCAGAAGGCCGCCTTCGCCACTGGTATTCCTCCCGATCTCTACGCATTTCACCGCTACACCGGGAATTCTACCTTCCTCTCCTGCACTCTAGCCTGACAGTTCCGGATGCCGTTCCCAGGTTGAGCCCGGGGCTTTCACAACCGGCTTACCAAGCCGCCTACGCACGCTTTACGCCCAGTAATTCCGATTAACGCTCGCACCCTCCGTATTACCGCGGCTGCTGGCACGGAGTTAGCCGGTGCTTCTTCTGCGAGTGATGTCTCCCTTGCCGGGTATTAACCGACAAGCATTCTTCCTCGCTGAAAGTGCTTTACAACCCGAGGGCCTTCTTCACACACGCGGCATGGCTGGATCAGGGTTGCCCCCATTGTCCAATATTCCCCACTGCTGCCTCCCGTAGGAGTTCGGGCCGTGTCTCAGTCCCGATGTGGCTGATCATCCTCTCAGACCAGCTACGGATCGTCGCCTTGGTGAGCCATTACCTCACCAACTAGCTAATCCGACATAAGCTCATCCGATAGCGCAAGGTCCGAAGAGCCCCTGCTTTCCCCCGTAGGGCGTATGCGGTATTAGCTTGAGTTTCCTCAAGTTATCCCCCACTACCGGGCAGATTCCTATGCATTACTCACCCGTCCGCCGCTCGACGCCTCCTAGCAAGCTAGGATCGTTTCCGCTCGACTTGCATGTGTTAGGCCTGCCGCCAGCGTTCAATCTGAGCCATGATCAAACTCTTCAGTTGAAAGTCTGATAGTTCCTAAGGTGGAACCAAACCTGGTTCAAGATTCAAACGTCTCGTTTGACGAGTCGCTTGTCTTGATTTTCGGTGACTGGTCACCGACATCCCGACAAGCGCCCACATGAATTACCTGATCGATTGTTAAAGAGCATCTCGCTTTTGCTGGCCCGTGGCGCAGCGCCTAGCGAGGAAGGCGTATTCTACTGATTCAGCGTCTGGCGTCAAGCTCAATCTTACCTGAGAGCGGCGCAAACCTCGTGGAGGCGACTCCGAATCGAGCCCTCAGCGGGCCCTGTAGCGAGTGGCGAGCATTTTACCGAAACCGGCGTTCCTGTCAACCGGCGATTTTCGAAGCGATTCGAAAAACCCTAAGCAAAACAGGTGCTTCTGCCACCCTTCACCGCCTGCAACGTTGCCCGTCGCCGGCAGCGGATGCGTACTTTACGGAT
>NZ_VTPU01000036.1 GCF_008274785.1 Halomonas eurihalina | reverse complement strand
TTAGGCACCTCAACTCCCGGCAGGTTGAGACGAAGGTTCAAGGAACTCGCCGGCGGTTCCGGCCCCACCGGCATGGCACTCATACGTGGCGGCTGTTCGCCGCGGCGCCAAAGCACCGGCTTACCATGCACCTCAGCGAGATGCTGATGGTGTGCCTCAAGATCCCAGCCCTCCGGCTCATCACCCCAGACGCTGTTCTGGCACCACTGCTGCAGCGGCGAGAGCGAGTAGTGCTCGTAGAGCAACTCGCCCACGACGACCAGCACAACGCCAACGGCGGCGACCCAATTTAGCGGTACCGCCAGGCGTAACAGGCGTAAACGCAACAATACAGCAGACGTGCCCCGAATTTTCCCCATCAGCCCAGCAAGACCAATTGGCAAGGTGCCACCAACAATGGCGACATCGCCTGCCAAGGCGATACCGGCCGCCAGACGCTGACGGCCAGTATCGGCGCGCCCCAACTTCGAGGCCTGACGAAATAAATCCACGAATGCTGCAACAAACGAGAACCATGCCACGCCGATCATCGCGCCATTGGTCAACCGCGCCCAATCGTCTAGATGATCCAGGCTGCCGGCCGCCTGCTGTACCGCCGACTGGAAGAACTTGCCTTCGTAGAGGCGTCGATAGCGGGTATCGTGAAGGATTTCCAGCACGCTTGCCGTGGCGGCAATCGTCCCGAAAGCACCGGACAAAACATTCATGGTAGCTTCGCCATACCGCTCCCCGGTGCGCCAGGCTGTCCACCACTGCTGTATGGCGCCGATAAATAGATACCCATTGAGCACTAGCATTAAACCACTTAGTCCCACCGGCACGGCGCGCCCCGGGGCAATATCCCCCTGTTCATTACGAAACAGAGCATCCAATGCACTCTGATCCTGCAGCGCCTGACGAACCTGGCTACGCTCATTCAACGCCGCTCGGGAAGCCTGTTCGCTAAGCCCGAATACTTTAAAGGCCTGATTACCCGCTTCATCGAGGGGATAAGTAGCCTCGGCCAACTCATCGAGCACGCCGGCCAATGCATGCCGCTGCCGACGAACAGCCGCTCGCGCCTGGCGAATCCGCGTATCATAAACCCGTTTGGGAAGTTGCTGGCGCTGGCGTTCCAGTGCCCGTTCGATGCGACTCGCGCTTTCCACCTCATTCGCCAGGCTCTCGGCACGCTGCAGCATTTATCAAGGAGAAGGTTGTCCTACAACATACCAACTCAGAAAAACCAATCTTTCATATAAAGACACACCCCTACCACCCCGATGAACAGCGCAGAGGGAATGTAAGTATAAATGGGGAAAGCCACTATAAATCTTACTTTTCTCGGCAACATCTTAATATCTATCGACTCACGAGCTTTGGGAAACTTTTTTCGCACAAAATGTGAATCAGTAAACAGAACAAAAACACCATAGCTAACTGCTCTCCCCATCCCCCATGGCCATAACCCCTTAACTCCTCTATGGGGAAAATCCGGACTATCAAAATAGCCATCTATTTCCTCTAAATACATCAACAAAATCATCCACCACACCAATAGCGACAACAGGCTTATCGCCCCCACCAAAAGTATCAATATACCCAGAGAAAGTTTAAGATCGATCATTGTGACGTTCCATATATGGCTTCACCTACCCATTCACCACCTTGCTCCATGGCCGCGCCACCAACCACTCCACCTGCGTAACCCGCACTTCCTACCAGTAAGACCCCACAAGCTAGCGTCGCTATACCTCCCGTAGGGACTCCCAACGCCAAACAAACCCCTCCCGTCATATAACCCGCAGCAATGCCTGAAACAGTACCAAAAGCGGCACTTCCTACAAAGCTTGCCCCTTCTCTCACTCGAGCAATATTGCACTCATTCTCGCGCCCAGAAGCACAGGCTTCACGAGTTTTTTCATAAGCAGAAATTCCACTGAGACCCAACCCAACCAGCGGCCCCTATCCACTTACTTGCATTAGCAATATTCGTATAGTGATCGGCATAACCTGGTACTCCTGAAGCTGCCGATCCCGCCTGGCGCCATTGATGTACCGTACTTTTATTGGGGCATCAGAGCCTCGATGAATGGCAGCTAATGCCCCGATTGCGACGACAAGGTTTATCCCGAGTGAGCGGCGAAAGGCACGCTTCGATAGGCAGGCTTCGGCGCCTCGCCGGCGCCTGACTGGCCAAAACGCTCCTCCACCGGCCCCAGGTCGAGGAAGGTCTCGCCGCGCTCGTAGGCGGCCTCCACCTGACGGCTCAGATCGGTGAGCTCCTCGGACGGTTTGGCCCATTCGGCTTCGGGAAGCGGCTGTGACCATTCTGCCAGCCAGCCTTCGGGGGCTGCCTTGGGTAACACGTGATTGACTCGGTACTCGGTGTA
>NZ_VTPU01000035.1 GCF_008274785.1 Halomonas eurihalina | reverse complement strand
TTCCTCGAGCAGGTGCTCCCTGGCGCCCAGGCCAATGTTGCCGGAAAGATCCGCCTCGGCGGTCTGGGGGTGGTTGTCGACTACGTGCAGAAAGGTCAGCGGCGCTTCCAGTGCCTGACTGGCCCAGGCCGCATAATCGCAGGCACTTTCGGAGTACGTTGAGCCATCAATGGCGGCCAGTACATGATCGGTCATGAGGTTTCCTTATCTGACGAATGATGCCCCGTGCGGCCATGGGAAAGGCGCAGCGGTGCGATCGCTGGGGTCAAGAGGAACGGGAAGGCGGCCTGGCCATCGGATGCGACCAGCCCGCCCTGGCGTCAGTGGCCGCCCATCAGCTTTTCGACGGCTTCGGGGTCGTCGTGAACCGCATAACGGTCGACGATGGTGGCGCTGGCCTCGTTGAGACCGATCAATTCTACCTCGGTACCCTCACGACGGAACTTGATCACCACGCGGTCCAGAGCCTGGACGGCAGTGATGTCCCAGAAGTGGGCACGGGACAGGTCGATGGTGACCTTCTCCACGGATTCCTTGAAATCGAAGGCGCCCCCGAAACGCTCGGAAGAGGCGAAGAACACCTGACCGACGACCTTGTAGATGCGGTGGCTGCCCGTCTCGGCTTCCTCGCTGCCGATGTAGAGGATGTTGCCGACCTTGTTGGCGAAGAAGAGCGCAGCGAGCAGAACGCCGACGAAGACACCGATAGCCAGGTTGTGGGTGCCCACTGTGACCACCACGGTGGCGACCATGACGAAGTTGGTGCTCATCGGGTGCTTCTTCAGGTCGCGGATCGACTCCCAACTGAAGGTACCGATGGAAACCATGATCATGACTGCCACCAGGGCCGCCATGGGAATCTGGGAGACCCAGTCGGCGAGGAAGACCACCATCATCAGCAAGGCCACGCCGGCGATCAGGGTCGACATGCGGCGACGGCCACCGGATTTGATGTTGATGACTGACTGGCCGATCATCGCGCAGCCCGCCATGCCGCCGAGCAGGCCGGCGCCGATGTTGGCGATGCCCTGGCCCTTGCACTCGCGGTTCTTGTCGCTGCCCGTATCGGTGAGATCATCGATGATGGTGGCGGTCATCATCGATTCCAGCAGGCCCACCACGGTCAGCATCAGCGAATAGGGCAGGATGATCATCAGCGTCTCGAGATTGAGCGGAACCTCGGGCCACAGGAAAATCGGCAGGCTGTCGGGCAGTTGGCCCATGTCACCGACGCTACGAATCTCCATGCCGGTGGCCATGTAGACGATGGTCAGCACCACGATGCACACAAGCGGCGAGGGGAGTGCCTTGCCGATCACCGGTATGAGGGGGAAGCCGTAGATGATGGCCAGCCCTGCCGCGGTCATGGCGTAGACGTGCCAGGTCACGTCGGTCAGTTCCGGCAGTTGCGCCATGAAGATCAGGATCGCCAGGGCATTGACGAAGCCGGTGACCACCGAGCGCGAGACGAAGCGCATCAGGTTGGCCAGCTTCAGGTAGCCGGCAATGATCTGAAACACCCCGGTGAGCAGGGTGGCGGCCAGCAGGTACTGGAGACCGTGTTCCTTGACCAGGGTAACCATCAGCAATGCCATGGCGCCGGTCGCGGCCGAAATCATCCCCGAGCGACCGCCGGTGAAGGCGATGATCACGCAGATGGCGAACGACGCGTAGAGGCCGACCTTGGGGTCGACTCCGGCGATGATGGAAAAGGCGATTGCCTCGGGAATCAGTGCCAGCGCGACGACGATGCCCGCGAGGGCGTCGCCCTTTAGGTTGGAGAACCAACTCAGTTTCATCTTTTCGTACATGCTGTGGTCCAGTCAGGGGTGGTTGTCGTGAGGTGCCATGGGCGTGTCGCGAACACGCTGATCCCGGCATCCGGAGCGGATGGCACCGGAGGTGCGGTAGCGAGGCATGGCGAAAAATGGACGTCAAGGCGTCCAGAGCGTCGGCGCCGCCGTGGTGGGGGCCGATGCTGGGGAAGGGGAGCGCTAGGGCGGAGTTATCAGCCCTGCCAATAGAGTCTTCATGAGATGCCGTAGCCTTTTACGTCAATGGTCGGCGATGCAGCGTTGCCGGCAGTCTGCGATGCTGCCCTGCGACAAGAGCGCAATATTCTACCAAAGGATACGTCTGGCTGCACCTGTATCGGTGCCCGCCCCTGTGACGGGATGGCCATGATGGTGTAGAAACGAGGATGAGCACTCTTATATGCCAGCAGTAGGACAAGTAGATGACAGAACAAGTCATGGCCGCCATCGATGGCTCGCCAGTTTCCGAGGGTGTCTGCGACTATGCGGCCTGGGCCAGTCAGGCGCTCGATGCGCCGCTGACCTTTCTGCACGTAGTCGACAACCACCCCCAGACCGCCGAGGCGGACCTTTCCGGCAACATTGGCCTGGGCGCCAGGGAGCACCTGCTCGAGGAG
>NZ_VTPU01000034.1 GCF_008274785.1 Halomonas eurihalina | reverse complement strand
GCTCTTATGACTTCCGACTGTTCTTCGAACAGTCGCTCTTTAACAATGTAATCCTGCTGACAGTTCCTTTCGAAAGAAAGGACATGAGATACGTCTCAAGCGTATCCGGCAATTGTCGTTGAGTCATCGCGACCAGACTCCTTCGGGTTATATGGTCAAGCGATGAAGCGCACACGGTGGATGCCTAGGCAGCCAGAGGCGATGAAGGACGTGGAAGCCTGCGATAAGGCTCGGCGAGGTGGCAAACAACCTGCGACCCGGGCATTTCCGAATGGGGAAACCCACCCATCGTAAGATGGGTATCGTTGACTGAATCCATAGGTCAACGAGGCGAACCGGGGGAACTGAAACATCTCAGTACCCCGAGGAAAAGAAATCAACCGAGATTCCCCCAGTAGCGGCGAGCGACCGGGGAACAGCCCTTAAGCAGGTGACTGATTAGGCGAACGAGCTGGGAAGCTCGACGATACAGGGTGATAGTCCCGTAGCCGAAAATCTGATCCTGTGAAATCGAGTAGGTCGGGGCACGTGAAACCTTGACTGAAGACGGGGGGACCATCCTCCAAGGCTAAATACTCCTGGCTGACCGATAGTGAACCAGTACCGTGAGGGAAAGGCGAAAAGAACCCCGGAGAGGGGAGTGAAATAGATCCTGAAACCGTGTGCGTACAAGCAGTGGGAGCGGGCTTAGTCCCGTGACCGCGTACCTTTTGTATAATGGGTCAGCGACTTATTTTCAGTGGCGAGCTTAACCGATTAGGGGAGGCGTAGAGAAATCGAGTCTTAACTGGGCGACCAGTCGCTGGAAATAGACCCGAAACCGGGCGATCTATCCATGAGCAGGTTGAAGGTTGAGTAACATCAACTGGAGGACCGAACCAGGATCTGTTGAAAAAGATTTGGATGACTTGTGGATCGGAGTGAAAGGCTAATCAAGCCCGGAGATAGCTGGTTCTCCTCGAAAGCTATTTAGGTAGCGCCTCACGTATCACCACCGGGGGTAGAGCACTGTTTCGGCTAGGGGGCCATCCCGGCTTACCAACCCGAGGCAAACTCCGAATACCGGTGAGTGCGAGCGTGGGAGACACACAGCGGGTGCTAACGTCCGTTGTGAAAAGGGAAACAACCCAGACCGTCAGCTAAGGTCCCGAAATCCTGGTTAAGTGGGAAACGATGTGGGAAGGCTTAGACAGCTAGGAGGTTGGCTTAGAAGCAGCCATCCTTTAAAGAAAGCGTAATAGCTCACTAGTCGAGTCGGCCTGCGCGGAAGATGTAACGGGGCTCAAACCAGGTACCGAAGCTACGGGTTCATCCTCTGGATGAGCGGTAGAGGAGCGTCGTGTACGCCGATGAAGGTGAGTCGAAAGGCTTGCTGGAGGTATCACGAGTGCGAATGCTGACATGAGTAACGATAAGGGGAGTGAAAAACTCCCCCGCCGGAAGACCAAGGGTTTCTGTTCGACGCTAATCGGAGCAGAGTGAGTCGGCCCCTAAGGCGAGGCCGAAAGGCGTAGTCGATGGGAAACGGGTCAATATTCCCGTACCTCACTGTATTGCGATGGGGGGACGAAGAAGGCTAGGTGAGCCAGGCGTTGGTTGTCCTGGTGAAAGTCGGTAGGCTGGGGAATCAGGTAAATCCGGTACCCCAAGGCCGAGAGACGAGACGAACAGACTACGGTCTGGAAGTCATTGATGCCACGCTTCCAGGAAAAGCCTCTAAGCTTCAGATACAGTGGGACCGTACCCCAAACCGACACAGGTGGTCAGGGTGAGAATCCCAAGGCGCTTGAGAGAACTCGGGTGAAGGAACTAGGCAAAATGGTGCCGTAACTTCGGGAGAAGGCACGCCGCGTTAGTGTGAAGGTCCTCGCGACCGGAGCACGAGGCGGTCGAAGATACCAGGTGGCTGCAACTGTTTATTAAAAACACAGTACTCTGCAAACGCGTAAGCGGACGTATAGGGTATGACGCCTGCCCGGTGCCGGAAGGTTAATTGATGGTGTTAGCGTAAGCGAAGCTCCTGATCGAAGCCCCGGTAAACGGCGGCCGTAACTATAACGGTCCTAAGGTAGCGAAATTCCTTGTCGGGTAAGTTCCGACCTGCACGAATGGCGTAATGATGGCCACGCTGTCTCCACCCGAGACTCAGTGAAATTGAAATCGCCGTGAAGATGCGGTGTACCCGCGGCTAGACGGAAAGACCCCGTGAACCTTTACTACAGCTTCACACTGGACGCTGATGTTGCTTGTGTAGGATAGCTGGGAGGCTTTGAAACGGTAGCGCTAGCTACCGTGGAGCCAACCTTGAAATACCAGCCTGGCATCATTGGCGTTCTAACTCTGGTCCGTTATCCGGATCGAGGACCGTGTGTGGTGGGTAGTTTGACTGGGGCGGTCTCCTCCCAAAGCGTAACGGAGGAGCACGAAGGTACCCTCAGCACGGTCGGAAATCGTGCATTGAGTGCAAGAGCATAAGGGTGCTTAACTGCGAGACAGACACGTCGAGCAGATACGAAAGTAGGTTCTAGTGATCCGGTGGTTCTGTATGGAAGGGCCATCGCTCAACGGATAAAAGGTACTCCGGGGATAACAGGCTGATACCGCCCAAGAGTTCACATCGACGGCGGTGTTTGGCACCTCGATGTCGGCTCATCACATCCTGGGGCTGAAGTCGGTCCCAAGGGTATGGCTGTTCGCCATTTAAAGTGGTACGCGAGCTGGGTTTAGAACGTCGTGAGACAGTTCGGTCCCTATCTGCCGTGGGCGTTGGAGATTTGAGAAGTGCTGCTCCTAGTACGAGAGGACCGGAGTGGACGACCCTCTGGTGTACCGGTTGTCACGCCCGTGGCATTGCCGGGTAGCTAAGGTCGGACGGGATAACCGCTGAAAGCATCTAAGCGGGAAGCCCCCTTCAAGATGAGATCTCCCCGAGGCCTCGAGCCTCCTGAAGGGTCCAGCAAGACGAGCTGGTTGATAGGCCGGATGTGGAAGCGCTGCAAGGCGTTGAGCTGACCGGTACTAATGGCCCGTGAGGCTTGACCATATAACACCCAAGGAGTCTGGATGACAGACGACGCCGGGTACGCAAGAGACGTATCGTCAGCAGGATTGCATTGATGTTTTTCGCCTGACGACCATAGCGAGTGGGCACCACCTGATCCCATGCCGAACTCAGCAGTGAAACCGCTCAGCGCCGATGGTAGTGTGGGAGTTCCCATGCGAGAGTAGGTCATCGTCAGGCA
>NZ_VTPU01000033.1 GCF_008274785.1 Halomonas eurihalina | reverse complement strand
CGGATCAGCTCCCACTGCATCATCGCCATCTGCAGGCTGGTCACGTTGGCAGAAATACCGGCACCCGCCAGGCTATACCCCGGACGCTCCGGGTCCGGCGGCAGGATATGTAGCTCCCAGCCGATGCCCGCCGGGCCGCCGACGGTCACCGCCATGTTACGCGTCGCCACCGCCACCACGTCCTCCCAGGGCACGAAGACGGTCTCCTTGCGCCAACCGGCCAGGCGGTGCACCCAGCGATAAATGAAGACATAACCGATGGCCAGCACCGGCAAGATGGCTAGGTGAAACATCGCCACCCACTTGATGCCCGTTGGCCCCAGAAATTTTTCCTCTGCTCCCAGGAAGCCGAGACCAACTAGCGCGACAGCACCACTGGTGGAAAACAGTGCAAACCATAACCCATACATCAGATCAGCACTGGGAGCCGGCAAGAAGACCCTTCGCCCGGGGTGCTTCACCACGAAGGCCACTTCACGACGTTGGCGATGAAAGCGTACCGGGGCAGTGCTGCGTATGGCGAGATCGGGAAGCACGAGCAACGCCCCAAAGAACAGCACACCCGCGTATGCCCCCCCCCATATTCCTAGGGCATTTCCCCAAGTAAAGCCCCCATAAAAGACCATAAAGACGGTTGAAGCCCAGACAAAAATCAAGAAGAGGAACATACCTACTACCCCCCCCCCAAGCCAACATGCCGTTGCGGCTGACGTTATGCAGCAGATCCAGCGTTGCCTCGTTGCGGCGAAAAATGAGCCGGCCAACGTCCGCGCCGGCCCCGGCTGTGGGACCTAGCGGGACAGGCTTGGGGCTGAGTGCATAGAGTTCGTTGGGGCCGCGCGTCAGATGTTCGCCGGCGCGCAGCGCCATGGCAGCAGCGTCCTGGTCCTTGGCTGAGGTGGTCATGGTATTTCCTTGGGCACGCTACCGCTGGGGTAGACGACAGCGCGCCTTCCCTGGCGGAAATTGATGGGCACGGCGTCCTTGCCGTGCAGTGAAAAAATGTCTCGGTAACGCCATTAGTCACCGAGGCTTTCGACGTTCAGCGCTGGGTATTTTGCTGGTCTGACGAGCTTTCCGACGAGGCAGCATCGGGGCGCTCAACGAAACGAACGTTCTTGGTGGGCGCGTGCGCGTAGGCGTTGACGTCTTCGGGCTCGGCGGTGTAGCTGTTCTCATAGCCCGGCACCGACTGGGCCATCAGGTCGGGGCGGCTGCCCCAGGGAGCGGCATTCACTTTCTCGTGATGTTCCCACCGCAAGCGCGTCAGTTCCTTCTCGTCCACCTTGGCGTAGAGATCACGCCAGTAGGTGGCCGGGCGACCACGCTTGCCAGCCTCGTCATAGGCCCGAGTGGTCGGGTCGAGATGACGAAACGGCTCGAGCCGGGGAATATCCGGCAGCGGCTGGCTGACGTCCATGAAGCGGCTCAGCATGTCCCACATGGCATAACGCTCGGCGATGCTGCCGGTATCGGTGGGAAAGGTGAATTCCAACGGCAGGCCGCTGCGATTGTCCTTGCTGAACTGCGGATAGCGATGGCGCACCTTGAGAGTATGATACTGGTTACCCTTCATGTCCGCGCTCATTTCAATGAAGGCATCGAACTCGTAGAAGGGAAAGTTGCCCTGAAAGCTCTTGACCAGGCCGGAACGGCGGCAGAAGGCGACATCGTCCGACCAGTTCTTGTTGCTCTTGTAAAAACGAATGCTCTGAGTTTCGAAGAGTCTTCTTAGGACAGTACATAACCCGCAAACTGCCACTACGATGGCCAGAGGTGTTAACGCAGCCAGGATGGTATCTGCGGCAAATAAAAACAAGATAGTACAAACCGCTACTACACCAGTAACGAACCAACCTGCCCCGCCAATAAAACTAAAAAAATGCGTCAAAACAACAAACCAGAAACGCAGAAAGCGATAAATCAAGCTAATATCTTCATCGACAAACTGTGACCACCGGGATTCATTAATCATATTATAATCATGGTAGTCCTTCTCTCCCATATATTTATAGCTTCTCATCCACCCTATCTTATTTTCATACTCAAACTCCGAGGGATTAATACCTATATAATTCCCCCAGGGGAGGCGCGCCACATCGAAGGCGTCCCCCAACTTGCCCAGTTTCCCCTTGGGGGGGGGCGGCGCCTGGCGGGGGATACGCTCGGCTGTGAAAGCCGTCTCCTCGTATCCTTCCGGCTGAACTGCGTCCGTCATGTCCTGCCTCCTTGCTTGTTCCAGCGCCAGGTCAGGCTCGCCGGCTGCGCCAGCAGACTGACCCGATCGTTCAATTCCGGCACCGGGGCCGAATAATCGACCATCAGCTACATGGAGGGGCAGGCCATGCGGAACTCACCTATTCCGGGGGCAAGAAATTCTGGCTCCTCGTCGCGACTCTGCTGGCGGGCGATCAATGCCCCGTCCGGCGAGATCACATTGCTTACCTGATCGGCTACCCGGGCGCTGCCCTTGGGTAAGGCAGCCAATGCCTTGATTGCGACGACAAGGTTTATCCCGAGTGAGCGGCGAAAGGCACGCTTCGATAGGCCGCCTTCGGCACTTCGCCGGCGCCTGACTGGCCGAAACGTTCCTCCACCGGCCCCAGGTCGAGGAAGGTCTTGCCACGCTCATAGGCGGCTTCGACCTGGCGGCTCAGATCGGTGAGCTCCTCAGACGGTTTGGCCCATTCGGCTTCGGGTAGCGGCTGGGACCATTCCTCTATCCAGCCCTTGGGAATGGCCTTGGGCAACACGTGGTTGACCCGGTACTCGGTGTACCAACTGGCGAAGTAGGCCAGCTCCATCCAGCGACCCAGGCGATAGCGCCAAAACGGCTTACCTTCACGCTCGTGGCGCCGCCTCTGCCGGGCCATCTCGTCCTTGTACCAGGCCATGCTGTAGTCGTCGGCGCGCTCGGGTACGGCCTCGGGGCCTTCCTCCATGTAGCGCCGGATCAGCTCCCACTGCATCATCGCCATCTGCAGGCTGGTCACGTTGGCAGAAATACCGGCACCCGCCAGGCTATAGCCCGGACGCTCCGGGTCCGGCGGCAGGATATGTAGCTCCCAGCCGATGCCCGCCGGTCCCCCAACGGTCACCGCCATATTGCGCGTGGCCACCGCCACCACATCTTCCCAGGGCACGAAGACGGTCTCCTTGCGCCAACCGGCCAGGCGGCGAATCCCGCGATACAGCGCCACATAGCCGATGGCTAGCGCCGGGAAGAAGAGAAGGTGTAGCCCCAAGAAAAAAAGTGTATGCGACGTTTTCTCCACATCGCCCAAGTCTCCAAGCTCAAAGACCGCCATCGCACCACTCATGGAAAACAGCGCAAACCAGAAACCATACATCAGATGAGCGCTAGGGGACGGCAAAAAGACCCTTCTCCCGGGGTGTTCCACCACGAAGGCCACCTCGCGGCGCTGGCGATGAAAGCGTACCGGGGCATTGCCACGAATCCAGAGATCGGGGAGCCATAGTCCACCTACCGTAAAAAGCAGAATCGCCATATAAGCGCCCCCCCCCCACATTCCCCAGGCCTCCAACCAGCTTGAAGCACCAGTAACAGCACCGAAGGCGACAAAGAGGAATACCCCTAATAAAGCAAACATCATCCAGACAGCCGCCCCCCCCCAGGCCAACATGGCATTACGGCTAACGTTATGCAGCAGGTCCAGGGTCGCCTCGTCGCGGCGATAGATCAGTCGCCCCACGTCCGCCCCAGCACCCGCTGTGGGACCCAAAGGAATCGGCTTGGGGCTTAGGGCATAGAGTTCGTTGGGGCCGCGCGTCAGATACTCGCCGACACGCAGCGCTATGCCGGAAGCGTCCTGTTCCTTGGCTTGGGTGGTCATGGTATTTCCTTTATTCATCGCAAGCAGTGTCGATGCCAACTCTATCAGGCCGTCCAGGGTACAAGCGGCATGGCCTGCCAGGCAGTGGCCTCACGCCCTTCCAGGGGCTCGACGGGTCTCCAGTCCTCCCGGGGCGATAC
>NZ_VTPU01000032.1 GCF_008274785.1 Halomonas eurihalina | reverse complement strand
TTAGGCACCTCAACTCCCGGCAGGTTGAGACGAAGGTTCAAGGAACTCGCCGGCGGTTCCGGCCCCACCGGCATGGCGCTCATACGTGGCGGCTGCTCGCCGCGGCGCCAAAGCACCGGCTTACCATGCACCTCAGCGAGATGCTGATGGTGTGCCTCAAGGTCCCAGCCCTCCGGCTCATCCCCCCAGACGCTGTTCTGACACCACTGCTGCAGCGGCGAGAGCGAGTAGTACTCGTAGAACAACTCGCCCACGACGACCAGCACGACGCCGACGGCGGCGACCCAATTTAGCGGCACAGCCAGGCGCAACAAGGACAGGCGCAGAGCGGTCGCTGAGGCGCCCTTGAACTGCCCGATAAGCCCTGCCGCGAAGATCGGCAGGGTTCCACCAGCCACCGCGATATCCCCCGCCAGGGCGATGCCGGCCGCCAGACGCTGACGATCTGTGGTAGCTCGCTCTCCTTTAAGCCATTGACGTCGAGCATCAAAGGCTGCAGTAAGAGCAGAAAAGCCCGCCACGCCGATCATCGCTCGATTGGTCAATCGCGCCCAATCGTCTAGATGATCCAGGCTGCCGGCCGCCTGCTGCACCGCCGTCTGAAATGACTTGCCTTCGTAGAGGCGTCGATAGCGAGTATCGTGAAGGATCTCCAGAACACTGCCCGTAGCAGCAATCGTCCCGAAAGCACCGGACAGCACATTCATGGTCGCCTCACCATACCGCTCCCCGGTGCGCCAGGCTGTCCACCACTGTTGAATCGCCCCACCAAACAGATAGCCATTCAATACCAGCATAAAGCCACTCAGCCCCACCGGCACGGCACGACTCGGGGCGATACCTCCCTGCTCATTACGCAACAATGCATCCCAGGCATTCTGATCCTGGAGCGCCTGGCGGACCAGACGCCGCTCATTCAACGCCGCACGGGAGGCCTGTTCGCTAAGCCCGGTTACTTTAAAGGCCTGATTGCCCGCTTCATCGAGGGGATAGGTGGCTTCGGACAGCTCATCGAGCACGCCGGCTAACGCCTGACGCTGTTGACGAACGGCCGCTCGCGCCTGGCGAATCCGCGTATCGTACACCCGCTTGGGCAACTGCTGGCGCTGGCGTTCCAATGTCCGTTCGATGTGACTCGTGCTTTCCACCTCGTCCGCCAGGCTCTCGGCACGCTGTATCAGGCCGTTGAGACGGTCGAGAACGATCTGCTCGGGGATTTGCCAGCCCAATTGGTAGGCGGCGAGCCGAGTATAAAGCTGGTGGCGCACACCGTTGGAGGTGCGATCGAACAGGGCGCTGAAACGTTCCTCGAGATTCAGCGATTCAGTCTCGTCCAACACGCTGGCCAGCAGGGCGCGCCCCATCACCTTTTCCTTGGCCGTCAACTCGGTTACAACGGTGGCTCGTGCTTCTTCGCCAAGGCCATCGAGGTTCTGCAGACGTAATTGATCCTGCTGATCGACGCGAGCTCGCCACTGAGCATGCGTGCCGGGTGTATCCTTTGCCGACATCAACGCCATCAGACTCGCCTGGGCATTCTTCCAATTCGCCGCCGCGGCATTGATGAAGCCGGTCAAGGGCGTCACGTGCAGGCGGTGCGCCACCGAGACCTCTTCGAAGTAGTGCTGGACCAGGAAGTCCTGCTGACCGCAGGCCTCCAGGGTCGTGAAAAGACGATGCTCGAGGCTGCTGCGCAGGATGGCCTGGGTATCGTCCTCGCCATCGAGAAGGCTGGCATACTCGTGCCAGCGGGGCAGCAGGGTCTTGATGTCTTCGCCGACCTGCTCCTTGTGGGCCCGCCACTCGCCCTGCCATTGGTCCGCCTCGGCGAGAAAGTCACGCATCTCGCCGGGGCGAATGACGTCCTCAATGCCTTGCTGGGCCAGCCAGCGATCGCCCTCCTGGCTGCCGTAGACGCGCTCGAAATAGTCGTCGTGCGTCTCGCGAGCGAAGTCGCGGACCGATTCGGCGTCAGTGCCCAGGCGCTCGGCGAGTTCACCACTCACAGTATGCACTTCCGCTTCCAGCGCCTGCTGTTCCCGTGAGCGAAAGCCGGGGTGCCCACCGCTGTTGACCAGGTCCTCCGAGTGCTTGGCATCGTACTGGTTCTGCAAGTCCATCAGGCGCCGGAGCTGCTCCCTGTCTGACTCACTGGCTGCCCCTAGCCATTCAGGAATATCCCCCTGACCGGCACGCGCGATCATGGGATTCAGGTCAAGTTGCATGAAGCCATCGATGGCCCGGGCGGCGAAGTGTTTCTCGGGCTCCTCGTCCAGCCACCCGGCCTCCTGACCGGCAATCAGCGTCCAGGCGCCGACCAGATCGTTGGCTCGAGCCACCACGTCCGCGACGATCAGGCAGGCACTATCCTCACGATATTCGGCCTGGATATTTCCCGTGATGGTGGCCGCCTGCGCCATCTGCCAGTCCTCGCTCGCCGTCCACTGGTACCGGCCATAGTCCAGGCGTTCTTCGGAGACAGTTCTCTCACCCAGGTCATCCGCCAGCACTCCGCTCAACTGGTCGGGCGGCAACAGGTGATCTGTCCCGTTGCCCGGACAGTAGGAACCGAGATTGACTGTCAGCATCACCTCATCCTGCACCTCCGGCTTCGCCAGCAGGAGAGCCGCTCGCTTCTCCTCCAACTCCACCTGGCTGTAGAGCACCTTGATGCTGCCGCTCCGTTCGAGAATGATCGGGTCACCGCTGCCATCCGGCGCTACCTGAAAGGTCTGCAGTTCATCGGGAGCGGAGCTGTGGATCAGATAAAGCCACCCTGGCCTGACAGGCCGGATACCGTTGGGCCGGAAATCTCCCTGAATAGAAGGTGATACCCCCGGCAGGGACACTTCCTGATCAGGCTCTACCATGGCATAGCGCACCGGCACCAGTTGCAGGTCAGGCTTCTGCAACGGACATTGCCCCGTTTCCTGGCCAGGATCGTTATCACTTTGGTTATCGGCCACTCGGTTGGCAGATTCCATGTCGATGCTCATACTGACGTCTCCCTGTTCAGCTGGGCCTGTGCGAGACTCACCGCCGATTTGAGGCGCTCCATGGGCGGGCGCCCGTCCGCGACCTTTAGGCTTCTGGCCAACTCGGGCATAACGTTCTCATCCAGCGCCGAGCGCCCATGGGCCCCGAGGATGTTAGCCAGGTAAAAATGCGCGCGTCGTCCATGGAAACCGAGCGCCACCGTCAGCTCGATCACCTCGCCTGCCGCTTCCTCGGCACCGTCGAAGGTAGATAGCCAAGGCCCCGTGGCGAAATACGTCTGCAGATGCTCAGCAAGTTCGAAACGAAACCGTCGCCAGGCAATGCGTTCCAGAGAGGCCCAGTGCGCTTCGGTTAGCTGGAAGCGCACCGCCAAATTGTCTCGAAGCCACTCACCATCGCTCTCGAAGTGGTGCCAGATCAGTTCTTGTTTCTGCATCTCTGGTAGCCACAGGCGCTTGATGGGCCCCATAAGGAAGCTGGTTTGCTGTAAGGATTCCGCCTCGCACAAACAACGCATGACCTCAGGGGAAGCCACCCGTAACGTCTGCTCACCTTGCCAAGGATGTTCCACGATCAGCAGCCTACGCAGGTGGTCGGCCACCACTTCCATTGGCTCACTCGAGGTCAGTAGCCATCCGGCTTCCCTGATAGCCTCCTCTTCGATGAAGCGCTCGAATACCGGGCTGCCCACCTCCAACTCGACCAAACAAGGTGACAGCGCCCGGCAGCCACTCAGCGGCGTGTCGAGATAGAGCGGTTCGTACACTGGCGAGGAGTGCGTCTCGTAGAGCCAACGTTCCACTGGCTCCATAGTGACACCATCCAGTAGCACAAAGAGGCACTCACCTCCCCGATCACTGGGCACCGGCGGCCGTATCACCGACCAACCACTCATGCCGAATCGCCACCCTGGCCATTATTGGAAGGCTTGCAGAGTTGCGCCGTGGCCATCTCTTGCCTCAGGACAGCTTCCTGACGGGGCGCCTCGATCGCCTCATGCGTTTCCTCGGCTGCTTCCCCCGGCAGGATCGGCGCCTGGGCACTCTGCCCGGTGCCTGAGCCGGGGCTGCCGCCGGAGTTGATCTTCACGCTCGGCCCAACGATGGTCACGCCGCTGGGATCGAGCTTCAGGAAACTACCGCCGGCCTTGAGGGTGATCTCGGCGCCGGCTTCGACCACGACCTTCATGCCGGCCTTGTGGTGCACCTCGCTGCCGGCCTCGACGAGTTGGGCGCGACCGATCTTCTCGTGACGGGTCTGGCCCACGCTGAGGTGGTCGTCGCCATCAATCTGGGTACGCCGCTCGCCGTGCACGGTGAGGTGGTCGTCGCGGTCGAGTTCGCTCACCCGGTCGCGCTTGACGGCCAGGTGGCTGTCGCGGCGGATTTCCTCGGTGCGGTCGTTCTCGGTGAGCAGCTCCAGGTCCTTCTGGGCGTGCAGCCAGATCTGTTCGGCGTCGTGCTGGTCCTCGAAGCGCAGTTCGTTGAAGCCCTCACCCTGGTGGGTCTGGGTGCGCAGCACGGTGCGCGTCTTGTGCGCCGGCAGCTCGTAGGGCGGCGTATTCACCGCGTGGTAGGTGCGTCCGGTAATGATCGGCTGGTCGGGGTCGCCCTCCAGGAAGGAGACGATCACCTCGTGGCCGATGCGCGGAATCGCCATCATGCCGTAGCCGCCGCCGGCCCAGCCCTGGCTGACGCGCAGCCAGGCACTGGCGGTTTCATTGGGCTCGGCGTAGCGGTCCCAGGGGAACTGGCAGCGCACCCGGCCGTGGGCGTCGCAGTGAATCTCCTCGCCCTCGGGGCCCACCACGAAGGCCACCTGGGGGCCGTCGACCCGTGGCTTGGGCTCGGGCGCAGGCCGCCAGGCGGTGTCGTCCGGGGTCAGCGTCAGGGTGTTGTGGTAGCGGGTCATGCCATCGGCCTGGGCGGCGTCCTCGCCCAGCGCCTGGGGTTGTTCGCCCGCGTGGACCACCTTGACGACCTGCCAGCCGCGGTTGAGCTCGCTGACGTCGTGGTCGGCCAGGGTGAAGCGCATGCCCGGGGCCAACTCGGGCAGGTCGCTCTCGCCGGCCAGGGTCAGGGCGTCGTGACGCAGGTGCTCCAGCCGGTGGCGGGTGAAGGCCCGGCCCGAGGCGTCGGCCTTGTAGCGGCCCGGGTAGTCGTAGTGCTCGTAGTCCGACCGTTGGCTGTGCTGCTCTAGCCCCTGGCCCTGATGGTCGTGAAGCTGACCATAGGCGGGCTGCTTGAACGAATAGTCCTTGAGCTGGGCTCGCGCCGGGCGCACCCGGGCGGTCTGGGTCAGCCGGCGCAGGTGACGCTGCGGCGCGGTGCCACCGGCGCGATGGTGGTAAGGACGCTCGCCGAGCCCGGTGAGCACCTGGGGATCGTCGGCGAACACCAGCCGATGGGCGCC
>NZ_VTPU01000031.1 GCF_008274785.1 Halomonas eurihalina | reverse complement strand
GGACCGGTAGTTCAGTTGGTTAGAATGCCGGCCTGTCACGCCGGAGGTCGCGGGTTCGAGTCCCGTCCGGTCCGCCACGATGACAAGCGCAACAATCCAGGCAGTAAACGCGTGGGCGGTTAGCTCAGTTGGTTAGAGCACCAGCCTCACATGCTGGGGGTCACTGGTTCGAGTCCAGTACCGCCCACCACGCGGACCGGTAGTTCAGTTGGTTAGAATGCCGGCCTGTCACGCCGGAGGTCGCGGGTTCGAGTCCCGTCCGGTCCGCCATCTGCTCACGAATTCCAGGCCCCGAGTCGAAAGACTCGGGGCCTTTCGCATGCGCGCGTGTCGAGATCGACTATCCTCCTTGGGCGAATCTCGGGCTTTGCGGAACCCGAGCGACTATCATACAGTTGTTTGAATTTCCGACGCCCGACCACGAGGACTCGACCGTGACTGCATACCCGCATCTCTTCCGTCCCATCACGCTCGGACGCCTGGCCCTGCCCAATCGTGTGCTGATGGGCTCGATGCATACCAACCTGGAAGAAGCGCCGAATGGTTTCGAGCGCCTGGCTGCCTTCTATGTCGAACGCGCCCGTGAGGGCGTGGGGCTGATCGTCACCGGCGGCATTGCACCGAACCCTGAAGGTGCGGTCTTCCAGGGCGCGGCGACCCTGGAACGGCCCGAACAGGTGGCCGATCATCGCCGGGTGACCGATGCCGTGCATGCCGAACAGGGGCGTATCTGTCTGCAGATCCTGCATGCCGGGCGTTACGCCTATACGCCCGAGCCGGTGGCGCCTTCGCCGATTCAGGCGCCGATCAATCCGTCGACGCCACGCGAACTGAGTCGCGACGAGGTCGCTTCGACCATCGATGACTATGTGCGCTGTGCCAGTCTGGCGCGCGAAGCGGGCTACGACGGCGTTGAGGTCATGGGCTCCGAGGGTTATCTCATTAATCAGTTCATCTGCCGGCGTACCAATCGGCGTGAGGATGAATGGGGGGGCGACTTCGAAAACCGCATCCGTTTTGCGGTGGAGATCGTGCGGCGCATACGCGCCGAGCTGGGCGATGACTTTCTCATCATCTTCCGGTTGTCGATGATCGATCTGGTCGAAGAGGGCAGTACCTTCGAGGAAGTGGTGGCGCTGGGGCGCGCCGTGGAGACGGCCGGGGCGGATGTCGTCAATACCGGCATCGGCTGGCACGAAGCGCGGGTGCCGACCATCGTTACCAGCGTGCCGCGGGCGGCGTTCAGTGAGGTGACTCGCCGCATGCGCGATGCGTTGTCGATCCCGTTGATCACGACCAACCGCATCAACATGCCCGAGGTGGCCGAGCGGGTGCTGGCCGAGGGGCGGGCCGATATGGTCTCCATGGCGCGGCCCTTCCTGGCGGATCCGGCCTGGATCGCCAAAGCAAGGGACGGCCGGAGCGAGGAAATCAATACCTGTATCGCCTGCAACCAGGCCTGCCTGGATCACACCTTTCAGGGCAAGTTGACGTCCTGCCTGGTCAACCCCCGGGCCTGCCACGAGACCGAGCTGGTCATCGAGCCGGCCGAGAAGGCGCGGACGATCGCCGTGGTGGGCGGTGGGCCAGCCGGGCTGGCTGCCGCCGTGACCGCCGCCCAGAGGGGCCATGCGGTGACGCTGTACGAGCGTCAGTCCGAACTGGGCGGCCAGTTCAACTATGCCCGGCGGATCCCCGGCAAGGAGGAGTTCGACGAGACCCTGCGCTACTTCCGGGTGATGCTGGATAGGCATCAGGTGAGCGTGCGCCTCGGCACGGCGCCCAGCGTGCATGAGCTGAGCTCCTTCGACGAGGTGATCCTGGCGACCGGTGTGCGGCCGCGTCGGCTGGCGTTGCCCGGTATCGATCATCCCAAGGTGATGTCCTACCCGGCGGCCATCGTACATAGCGAGCGGGTCGGGCCTCGTGTGGCCATCATCGGGGCCGGCGGCATCGGCTTCGACGTGGCGGAGTTGCTCACCCATGCCGGGCATCCTGCCCTGGATGTCGATGCCTGGTGTGAAGAATGGGGCGTCGACCTGACGGTGGCGATGCCGGGCGGGTTGCGCGAGCCACGCCCGCCGATGGTGCCGCGCCGCGTCACCTTGCTGCAGCGCAAGACCTCTAAGCCCGGCAAGGGGCTGGGGACCACCACCGGCTGGGTGCATCGTGCTTCGTTGCGTCACCGCGGCGTCGAGACGCTGGTCGGGTGCGAGTACGTGGGAATCGACGACGAGGGCCTGCACATTCGCCAGGACGGTGAGCCGCGTCTGATCGAGGTGGATACGGTGGTGGTCTGCGCCGGTCAGGAATCGGTGCTCGATGACCTCGAGGCGCTGCGCGAGGCTGGCGTCTCGGTGCATGTCATCGGGGGCGCCGATGAGGCGGCAGAACTCGATGCCAAGCGGGCCATTGACCAGGGGACCCGGGTGGCCGCGTCACTTTGAAAGGTATCAAGGAAGTGAAATTCAACGAAACAAGTTCTCAGCTTGGGGTTCATAGGGAATAGGAGGGTTGTGCAACGTTGAAGGCAACAGAATCGTTACCAGCTAATACTGTCTACGCTGAACTTAGCGATCCCCGGCAGGTTCGCCGCCGACAGTCATAGCCGGGGCGCCGGGTCTAAAGGAGGCTTCGATGAGCATCTTCGATCATGTGCAGAACCGCTATGCCCGTACCCAGCAGGAAGAGATGACCCTGCAGGAGTACCTGGAACTCTGTCGGGAGCAGCCTTCGGCCTATGTCAACGCCGCCGAGCGCATACTGGAGGCCATCGGCGAGCCCGAGGTGATCGATACCGCCAAGGATCCGAGACTGGCGCGGATCTTCTCGAACAAGGTGATTCGTCGCTATCCTGCCTTCGAGGAGTTCTACGGCATGGAAGAGGCCATCGAGCAGATCGTTGCCTACTTCCGGCATGCCGCCCAGGGCCTTGAGGAGCGCAAGCAGATCCTCTACTTGCTGGGGCCGGTCGGCGGTGGCAAGTCGTCGCTCGCCGAGCGCCTCAAGCTGCTGATGGAGCGAGTGCCTTTCTATGCCATCAAGGGATCGCCGGTGCAGGAGTCGCCGCTTGGCCTGTTCTCGCCCGAGGAAGATGGTGAGCTGCTGGAGAAGGAATATGGTATTCCCCAGCGCTGCCTGAAGAGCGTGATGTCGCCCTGGGCGGCCAAGCGCCTTCAGGAGTTCGGTGGCGACCTTTCCCAGTTCCGGGTCGTGCGCCTTTATCCGTCGCGGCTCAATCAGATCGCCATCTCCAAGACCGAGCCGGGCGACGAGAACAACCAGGATATCTCCTCGCTGGTCGGCAAGGTCGATATCCGCCAGCTGGAGCTCTACTCACAGGACGATCCCGATGCCTACAGCTTCTCGGGCGGGCTGTGCAAGGCCAACCAGGGGCTGATGGAATTCGTCGAGATGTTCAAGGCGCCGATCAAGGTGCTGCATCCGTTGCTTACCGCCACTCAGGAGGCCAACTACAACCCCACGGAGGGGATGGGGGCCATTCCCTTTGACGGCATCATCCTGGCGCACTCCAACGAGAGCGAGTGGCAGACCTTCCGCAATAACCGTAATAACGAGGCCTTCCTCGACCGCGTCTATATCGTCAAGGTGCCGTATTGCCTGAGGGTCAGCGAGGAAATCAACATCTACAAGAAGCTGCTCGAGCACTCCTCGCTCAATGAGGCTCCGTGTGCGCCGGATACTCTACGCATGCTGGCGCAGTTCTCGGTGCTCTCGCGGCTCAAGGAGCCGGAGAATTCCAGCGTCTACTCCAAGATGCGAGTCTACGACGGCGAGAACCTCAAGGACACTGATCCCAAGGCCAAGTCGATCCAGGAGTATCGCGACAATGCCGGTGTGGACGAGGGGATGGACGGCCTCTCTACCCGCTTCGCCTTCAAGATCCTGTCCAAGGTGTTCAACTTCGACAACCACGAGGTGGCCGCCAACCCGGTGCACCTGCTCTACGTGCTCGAGCAGCGCCTCGAGCAGGAGCAGTTGCCGCGCGAGACCTTCGAGCGTTATCTGCGCTATATCAAGGAGTTCCTGGCGCCGCGCTATGTCGACTTCATTGGCAAGGAGATCCAGACGGCCTATCTGGAGTCGTACTCCGAGTATGGTCAGAACATCTTCGATCGCTATGTCACCTATGCTGATTTCTGGATCCAGGATCAGGAGTACCGCGATCCCGAGACCGGCGAGCTGTTCGACCGCCAGTCTCTCAACGAGGAGCTGGAGAAGATCGAGAAGCCGGCGGGGATCTCCAATCCCAAGGATTTCCGTCACGAGGTGGTGAATTTCGTGCTCAGGGCCCGGGCCCAGAACAATGGCATGAATCCGAGCTGGCAGTCCTACGAGAAGCTGCGTGGGGTGATCGAACACAAGATGTTCGCCAACACCGAGGAGTTGCTGCCGGTGATCTCCTTCAACGCCAAGGCATCGACGGCCGACCAGAAGAAGCACGAGGACTTCGTGGCGCGCATGGTCGACCGCGGCTACACCGAGAAGCAGGTACGGCTGCTCTCCGAGTGGTATCTGAGGGTGCGCAAGTCGCAGTAGCCTGAGCTACGAGCCGCGAGATGCGAGCTTTCAGTCACCGAGCTTCGAAGCTCGCCGCTCGCTTCTCGCTGCCGCAACGCTACGAGCGGGGAAGTCGGTCTGGGCCGTCGTTCCCCGTGGTGAGCAGCGCCCAGAGGAGGTCAGCATGAGCTATTTCATCGACCGTCGGGCCAACGCCAAGAACAAGAGTGCGGTCAACCGCCAGCGGTTCCTCGATCGTTATCGCAGTCATATCAAGCGGTCCGTCGAGGAGGCGGTCAACCGCCGCTCCATCACCGACATGGGGCGTGGCGAAAAGGTCTCGATACCGACCCGTGACATTTCCGAGCCGGTGTTCCAGCACGGTCCCGGCGGGCGGCGCTCGATCATCGCACCAGGCAACAAGGAATTCGTCGAGGGGGATCGGCTGCGTCGACCCGGAGGTGGTGGCGGCGGTGACGGCGCCGGCGAGGGCGGCGCTTCGAATCAGGGCGAGGGCATGGACGAGTTCGCCTTCAGCCTGACCCGCGAGGAGTTCCTGGATTTCGTCTTCGATGGCCTGGAATTGCCGCATCTGGAGCGCAAGCAACTGGTCGATCTCGACGAGGTCAAGCCGGTGCGCGCTGGCCTGACGCGGGACGGGGTGCCGGCGCGGATCAATATCGTGCGCTCCATGCGTGAGGCGCATGCCCGTCGCATCGCCATGCGCGGTCCGATCAAGCGTGCGTTGCGCGAGGCGCGGGAAGCGCTGGAAGCCGAGGAGCGCAAGGACCCGGTACTGCGCAATCCGGCGCGTATCGACGAGCTCAAGGCCGAGATCGAGCGTCTCGAGAAGCGCCTGGAGGCGGTACCCTTCATCGATACCTATGATCTGCGCTACAACAATGTGATCAATCAGCCCCAGCCGTCCAGCAAGGCGGTGATGTTCTGCGTGATGGATGTCTCCGGGTCGATGACCCAGGCCCACAAGGACATCGCCAAGCGTTTCTTCCTGCTGCTCTACCTCTTCCTGGAGCGCAACTACGAGCGGGTCGAGCTGGTCTTCGTGCGTCACCACACCGCCGCCAAGGAAGTCGACGAGGAGGAGTTCTTCTATTCCCGGGAGACCGGCGGCACCATCGTCTCGAGCGCCCTGACGCTGGTCGACGAGATCATCGAGGCGCGCTATCCGCCGAGCCAGTGGAACCTCTACGTGGCCCAGGCATCCGATGGCGACAACTGGGACGACGACTCCCTGACCTGCCGCGATCTGCTGGTGAAGTCGCTGATGCCGAGGCTGCAGTATTTCACCTATGTCGAGATCACCCCGCATGCCCACCAGGCGTTGTGGGAGGAATACGAGCGCGTGGAGGCCGAGTATGCCGACCGCTTTGCCATGCGCCAGATCGTCGAGGCCGGCGACATCTACCCGGTGTTCCGCGAGTTGTTCCGGCGCCGCGCCGCCCAGTCCTGAGGCGAGGCCAAGGAGGCAGCATGACCGTACGCAAGCCCATCGCCACCGGTTCCGACTGGAGCTTCGAGATCCTCACCGAGTTCGAAGAGGAGATCGCGCGTCTGGCCGATGAATATCGACTGGACACCTATCCCAACCAGATCGAAATCATCACCACCGAGCAGATGATGGATGCCTATGCCAGTGTCGGCATGCCGGTGGGCTACCATCACTGGTCCTTCGGCAAGCAGTTCCTGGCCGTGGAGCAGGCCTATCGACGCGGTCAGATGGGGCTGGCCTATGAGCTGGTGATCAACTCCAACCCCTGCATTGCCTACCTGATGGAAGAAAACACCCTGATGATGCAGGTGCTGGTGATGGCTCACGCCTGCTACGGGCACAACTCCTTCTTCAAGGGCAACTACCTGTTCCGTACCTGGACCGACGCCGACTCCATCGTCGATTACTTGCTGTTTGCCCGCCGTTATATCGCCGAGTGCGAGGAGCGTCATGGCGTGACCGCCGTGGAGCAGCTGCTGGATGCCTGTCATGCCCTGCAGAATCATGGGGTCGACCGTTACAAGCGGCCCTCGCCGATCTCCGCCGAGGAGGAGGAGCGTCGTCAGAAGGAGCGGGAGACCTATCTTCAGGCGCAGGTGAATACCCTGTGGCGAACGATCCCGGGGCGTGCGCCAGTAGGCGACGGCTTGGGCGAGGGTGATGACGAGGAAGACCCGCTGGGGCTGCATGAAGGGGGGCGCTATCCACCGGAGCCCCAGGAAAACCTGCTCTACTTCATCGAGAAGAATGCGCCGCTGCTGGCGCCCTGGCAGCGCGAGGTGGTGCGTATCGTGCGCAAGCTCGCTCAGTACTTTTATCCGCAACGCCAGACCCAGGTGATGAACGAGGGCTGGGCAACCTTCTGGCACTACACCCTGATGAATCGCATGTTCGACGATGGCGTGGTGGACGAGGGGCTGATGCTGGAATTTCTCCAGTCGCATACCGCCGTGGTGCAGCAGCCGCCCTTCGACAGCCCGGCCTTCAATGGCATCAATCCTTATGCTCTGGGGTTTGCGATGTTCTCCGATATCCGGCGCATCTGCGAAGAGCCCGCGGAGGAGGATTACGAATGGTTTCCGGACATCGCCGGTAGCGACTGGCGCGACACGCTGCACTTCGCCATGCGCAACTTCAAGGACGAGTCCTTCGTCCAGCAGTTCCTGTCGCCCAAGGTGATTCGCGACCTCAAGCTGTTCAAGGTGGTGGATGACGACCAGGACGAGATGCTCGAGGTGGCCGCGATACACGATGAGCGTGGCTATCGGCGCATCCGCGAGGCCCTGGCGGCCCAGTACGCCCTGTCGGTGCGCGAGCCCAATATTCAGGTCTATTCGGCGGACATCCGTGGTGATCGCTCGCTGACACTGCGTCATGTTCAGGACCATCGTCGCCCCCTGGCGCGCAGCGTCTATCCGGTGATGCGTCACCTGCACCAGCTATGGGGATTCCCGGTCAAGCTGGAGTCGATGGATCAGGGCGAAGTGGTGCGTCGCTATCACTGGCCGTTGTCGGAGGGTGAAGACGCGCCCGAGTCTGGCTGATCGAGATGCGTGACACTGCTATAATCGCCGCAGTCGCGGTGGTTTGCTACATCGCGTGTCGTTCAGCCAAGGACAGCCGAGGAGTGCCCGATGCAGAATGCCGTGATCCTGATCAATGCCGAGAAGGGCAAGATCCAGTCGGTGGCCGAGCGCCTGGCGGATGTCGAGGGCATCAGCGAGGTCTTTTCCACTTGTGGCCGTTACGACCTGGTGGCTATCGCCCGTACTCGGGACTTCGAGAGCCTGGCCGAACTGGTGACCGGTCGACTCGATGAAGTAGAAGGCATTCGCGAGACCGAGACCCTCAACGCCATGCAGGTGCACTCCCGCCACGATCTCGAGACCATGTTCTCGCTCGGTTGGTAAGCCCGCTTGGCCGTCACGAGACGGCCTTTGCCCCTGACAGGAACGGATTCCCTGAATGTTTCGTCATACTTTCCTGCGCCGCATGATGCGGCGCGCCGGCATTGCCGTGCTGTTTGCGGCGGTCGGCAGCGGGCTCTGGTATATGCAGGAGCGCGAGGTGCGCGACCGGCTGAGCTGGATGGGCGTGCCGACCTGGTCGGAGCTGACGCCGCTGAGTCTGCATCGAGTGCTGCGTAACGACGGTTATCTGATCGGCTGGTCGGATGTGCGGGTGAGTTCGTTATGGGCGAGCTATACCCTGCGTGCGGTGGACAATCCCCAGGCAGGGGAGCGCCCCGGCTTTCAGCGCGACTGGCGTTCCCTCTGGCCGGTCACGCCGGACAGTTACTCGCACAGCGGCTATGACCGGGGGCATCTGGCGCCCAACTATGCCATCGCCGTCGTGCACGGCCGCGATGCTCAGCGCGATACCTTTCTGATGAGCAACATGACTCCGCAGCGCCCGGATCTGAATCGTCAGCTATGGCAGCGTCTCGAGGAGGTGGTGATCGATCGCTTCGTACCGCGTTTTGGCCACTTGCAAGTCATTACCGGGCCGGTATTCGACGACGACTTCCTGCAGGGCATGCTCGATCGTGTGGGGCTGGTGGAAGTGCCGGAGGCCTTCTACAAGATCCTGGTGGTGCCGGGTGAGCAGCCGAGGGCCCTGGCTTTCGTGATGCCCCAGGACGTGAACGGTGACGAGCCCCTGGACCGCTTCGTGGTCAGCATCGACGAGATCGAGGCGCGTACCGGGCTGGATTTCTTTCCACGGCTCTCGCCGTCAGCAGCCGAGGCGCTGGAGGCTGGGGTGTCCACCGAGGGCTGGGGGCTCGAGGAAGTCTCGCGGTTGCCGGGGCGCTTCTGAACGAACCGGAAGCACGAATCGGGAACACAAAAAAACCGCGATCCGAGGTCGCGGTTTCCAATAGGGATATTCTGAAAGGCTCTTGAAACTACAGCTGCATGACGCGGGATGTGGTGCCCAGGAGAGGACTTGAACCTCCACGTCCGTAAGGACACTAGCACCTGAAGCTAGCGCGTCTACCAATTCCG
>NZ_VTPU01000030.1 GCF_008274785.1 Halomonas eurihalina | reverse complement strand
CTCGTAGCTCGTAGCTCGTAGCTCGTAGCTCGTAGCTCGTAGCTCGTAGCTCGTAGCTCGTAGCTCGTAGCTCGTAGGCAGCATACCCCCAGCCCTTTTCGGGTCCAGGGGGTTCTTAAAGCTTACAGCTTCAGGCTTGGTTTTCTCCGAGTACTTCCGGAATCGTCATCTTCACGTACCGCCCTGGTGCCGGCTCGAGGATATCGAGCTGGCCTTCGCCGGGTTGGCGGGCCGGTACCAGCTTGTCGGGATCGGCGTAGCCGTTTTCGGTCATCCAGGCTTGCCAGTGCGGCCACCAGGAACCTTCGTGCGCCTCGGCTCCCTCGAACCAGGCTTCATGATCGTCCGGCAGCTCTTCGTTGGTCCAGAAACCGTACTTGTTCTTGTGGGGCGGATTGACGATGCCGGCAATATGCCCGGACCCGGCCAGTACGAAGGTGACCGGCCCCTTGGGCAGCAAGGCGCCATAATAGGTGCTGTTCCACTTGGCGATATGGTCCTCGCGGGTGGAGACGAAGTAGCTGGGGACCGAGATCTTGCGCAGGTCGATCTTCACGCCGTCGAGCTCGATGCCATTCGGCTCGACCAGGCGGTTCTCGCGATACAGGTGCCGCAGGTACCAGCCGTGGGTACCTGCCGGAAGGTTGGTGCCGTCGGTGTTCCAGTACAACAGGTCGAAGGGAGCCGGCGCGTCCCCCTTCAGATAATTGTTGATGTAGAACGACCAGAACAGGTCGTTCTCGCGCAGCAGGTTGAAGGAATAGGCCATGACTCGGCCATCCAGGTAGCCGTCCTGCTCGAGTTTTTCTTCTATGCCCCTGAGCACCGGCTCGGCAAGGAAGACGCCCAGCTCACCGGGATCGCGGAAGTCCTGCAGAGTCGCCATGTAGGTGACCGAGCGCACCTTGCGGCCACGCCGGGTGCTGGTCAGGTAGGCCACCGTCGAGGCCGTCAGAGTCCCGCCGACACAGTAGCTCAGCAGGTTGACCGACTTTTCACCCACGGCCTGCTCGATGGCTTCCATGGCAGCAATGGGCCCCATCTGCATGTAATCGGCCCAAGTCAGATCACGCTGCTCGGGACCGGAATTGCGCCAGGAGATCAGGAAGACGCTGTGGCCCTGATCCACCAGCCACTTGACCAGCGAGTTCTCTTGACGAAGGTCGAGCACGTAATACTTGTTGATCCAGGGCGGCACCACCAGCAATGGCGTCTTGAAGACCTTCTCGGTGCTGGGAGCATACTGGATCAGTTGCATCAGCTCGTTCTCGAAGATCACCGCTCCAGGGGTGACGGCGATGTTCTCGCCGACCTCGAAGGCCTCGCGGTCTGTCATGGTGACATTGAGCCCCTCAACGGAATTGGCGAGATCCTCGCGCAACCGGGCCAGGCCATCCACCAGGTTCTGGCCTCGCGTTTCCAGGGTACGCCGCATCACTTCGGGGTTGGTGGTGACGAAGTTGGTCGGCGACATGGCATTGACCAGTTGCCGCGCGTAGAAGGCGAGGTTGCGTCGATGGTCGTCCGACAACCCCTCGAGGCTGTCCACCAGGGACTCGACACGACGGGCGAACAGCAGGTACTGCTGCATGATCGACATGTAGAAGGGATCGCTGTGCCAGGCCTCGTCCTGGAAACGCCGATCCCCCTTGCCGGGCGTGACCAGCGGTGTCACCGACTCACCGGACAATGCCTTGAGCCCGTTCTGCCACAGCTGGTATTGATCTTCCATCAAGCGTGCCTGGGTCTGCCACAGCAGGGAAGGATCGCGATTCAGCGCCTCGGCACCGGCCCGAAAGCTGTCGTGCATGTCGGCATAGACGGATTCGGCGGCGCTGTCAGGCACCAAGCGCGGCAACACGTCCTCGATCAAGGCGCGATACTGCTCGCCGATCAGTCTGACCTGCTCGCCCCACGCCTCGAGCTCCTCTTGTGACGGTGCATGATTCCCTGGCTGCATCATTCCCTCCCGTGATCTCGATGCACGACCGCTGCCGTCTCGTCACGAGACAGCAGCGACTCGGGTGTTACCTGGAGAATGCTCAGCTACGCTTGCGCGCTGCCTGGCTGGTGGCCTTGGCTGGCCCTTCGGGCTCCTTGGACGGCTCGGCCTCGGCGGCAGGTGCCGCCTGCTCGGCCATCGCCTGGCCGGACTCGCCATAAAGCGCCTCCAGATCGCTCTTGAAGCGCAGGCTCATCTCGCTCATCGCCCGGGTATCCTCGAGCATCTGGTTGGACAGCTCGGTCATCATCTCGACTTGCCGGGTGCCAAAATCGCGCCCCCCTTCGGCATCGACGATATCGGCGGCATCCCGCAGGCGCGAAGTGCCCATCTGGCTGTAACGCTTCATGGCCTCCAACTGGTACTGGGTCACACGTTCCATGTTGTCCAGCATCAAGGCATTGAACTTGCGCATCGGCGTGAAAAACTCCCGCGCCTGCTCGTTGAACGCATCGATCATCTTGTCCTGCATGGCCTGATCCTCCTCGAGGAATGCGGATGACATTCGTGCTGCACTGCACAAAGACTAGTCTGGCATGCCGAGGGTTGCAAGATGATGACGACGCGGGTCGCCTGGAACGAGGCGACTCAGCTCTTGCGCCGACTGCGAGACTGGGCACTAGCCGAGGAGGCCTGACCGGCACCTTGTCCGGATGCCCCGGAGGGCGGCTCATCCGGGTCGTTTTCCTGGCTCCGGGCAGCCCCGGAGGCGGCGCGGCTCAGCATGTCCATCATCATCTGCTGATAGTTGCCGAAATTGGCCATGCCCTGCTGGAAGAGCGGTTGCTGGAGGAAGGGCTGCATCAGGCTCATGGGGTCATAGCCCTCGACACCGGATTCCATCTGCTTCTGGATGCGCTCCAGCAGGTCCTGCTGAAAGGCTTCCACGTCGGGCAGCCCGAGTGCCCGGCGGAATTCATCTGGCGTCAAATCGAACTCGACGTTGATCTTCATGGGGCGCCTCGCCTGGCCGAAGTGAATGAGATGACACGCCCCAAGTGTAGCAGTCCGACCGTTAAGGACGATCCGTTCAGGTCCGTTTTCAGGACAGTCTTGGCGTCGATACTTCAACGTCCTGATTCTGGCCTCGATGCCGCAGCAGATGATCCATCAGGGTCAGCGCCATCATCGCCTCGGCGATAGGCGTGGCGCGAATGCCGACACAGGGATCGTGACGCCCGCGGGTGACGACCTCCACCGGCGCGCCGGCGACGTCGATCGAGCGCCCCGGGATGGTGATGCTGGAGGTCGGCTTGAGCGCCAGGTGCGCAATGATCGTCTGGCCGCTGGAGATGCCGCCCAGGACGCCACCGGCATGATTGGACAGAAAGCCCTCGGGCGTCATTTCATCGCGGTGCTCACTGCCCCGCTGGGCCACCGAGGCGAAACCGTCGCCGATCTCCACGCCCTTCACGGCGTTGATACTCATCAGGCCATGCGCCAGCTCGGCGTCGAGGCGATCGAAGACCGGCTCGCCAAGGCCAGGCGGCACGCCCTCGGCGACCACCGAAATACGCGCGCCCACCGAGTCCTGATCGCGCCGTAGCTGATCCATGAAGGCTTCGAGCTCGGGCACTTTTTCCGGGTCGGGACAGAAGAAGGGATTGTCGTCCACCGCCGCCCAGTCGCGAAACTCGATGGCAATGGGCCCGAGTTGGCTCATGTAGCCACGCACCCGGATGCCCTGGCTGGCCAGATACTGCTTGGCGATGGCGCCGGCGGCCACCCGCATGGCGGTTTCGCGGGCACTGGAGCGGCCGCCCCCCCGATAGTCGCGAATCCCATACTTGTGGTGATAGGTGTAGTCGGCGTGGGCCGGACGAAATTGGTCCTTGATCCGCGAATAGTCCTTGGAACGCTGGTCGGTGTTCTCGATCAGCAGCCCGATGGACGTCCCGGTGGTCACGCCCTCGAAGACGCCGGACAACAAGCGTACCCGGTCGGGCTCGCGGCGTTGGGTAGTATGCCGCGAGGAGCCCGGTCGACGCCGGTCCAGATCACGCTGCAGGGTTTCCTCGTCGATCGGCACGCCCGGCGGACAGCCATCGACGATGGCGCCGAGCGCCGGGCCATGGCTCTCGCCGAAGGTGGTGACGGTGAACAGCTTGCCGAAGGTGTTGCCGGACATGGGCGTTCCTCAATGACGAATCAGGCGAAGGACGCCGCATGGGCGTCGAGTTCCGCGGCGGTCAGCGCAAACACGCCCTGACCGCCGCGCTCGAATTCCAGCCACATGAAGGGAACCTCGGGGAAGGCGGCCTCCAGGTGACGATCGGAGTTGCCGACCTCGACGATCAATACGCCGTCGTCAGCCAGGTGCTCGCGGGCCTCGCGCAGGATACGCCGCACGATGTCCAGACCATCGGCCCCGGCGCCCAGCGCCAGCCCCGGCTCGTGGCGAAACTCGGCGGGCATGGTGGCCAGGTCCCGGGCATCGACATAGGGCGGGTTGGAGACGATCAACTCATAGCGCCGTCCCTCGAGGCCGTCGAAGAGGTCCGAGGCGACGGCTCGCACGCGGTCGCCTACATCGTGGCGTGTGATGTTGAGGCGCGACACCTCCAGGGCCTCGGCGCTGACATCAGCCAGGTCGACCTCGCAGGTGGGCAGGTGCAGAGCGGTGGCGATGCCGATACAGCCGGAGCCGGCACACAGATCCAGCACCCGCGCCGGCGGTTCGACAGGGAACCAGGCCCCGAAGCCGTCTTCGATCAGCTCGCCGATCGGCGAGCGCGGGATCAGCACCCGCTCATCGACATTGAAGGGCACGCCGGCGAAGAAGGCCTCTCCCAGCAGGTAGGGCAAGGGACGACGGCTACCGATTCGTTCCCTGACGAGCCCAACGATACGGCGGCGCTCCATGGGTAACAGGCGCGCGTCTAGCACGCCGGGGTCGACGTTCCACGGCAGGTGCAGGGCCCCCAGTGTCAGGGCCACCGCCTCGTCCCAGGCGGAATCGGTGCCATGGCCATAATGCAGGCCGGCCAGGTGGAACTCGCTGGTCGCCCAGCGCAGGCAGTCCCGCAGGGTGATCAGTCCCTCGGCGAGCTCGGCGTCGTCGAGGGTCAGGGTGGAAGTCGATGAAGTGCAGGCGGAATCGGCCACGGGGCATCCTGTTCGACGATTGCATGGGAAGCGGCTGAGCCTCGATTGTACCCTCGGCGGCGGTTCACAGCCACGTCAGGGCCGGTATACTGGCCCCTTTTCAGGACCATGCGAGCCACGACATGAGCCGACGCCGCCACCAGCCGGACGACGATGACGTCAGCGCCTTCCGCCAGGCGCTGAGCGAGGCCGGTGTGCGCCCGCTGAAGCACAACCGCGCCGATCCCGGTCGCCCGCGCCGGGAGGATGAAGCCGCCCGGGCGCGACGCGCAGCAGCCACCGATGCCGGCTCGGACAACGTCACCGGCCGCACTTCCGACGGCCGCGTCGAGGCGGTCCGGCCTTCGGCATATCTCGATTTCGCGCCGCCCGACCTGCCCTATCGCACTCGCAGTCAGCTCAAGCGCGGCCAGATCGCCTGGGAAGCGGGGCTGGACCTGCATGGCTATACCGTCGATGAAGCCCGGCTGGAGCTCGAGACTTTTCTGCACGATGCCGAAGCCGAGCGCGCCCGTTGCGTGCTGGTCGTGCATGGCAAGGCCTGGGGCGCCACCTCCGATTACCCGGTGATCAAGAGCCACGTCAACGCCTGGCTGCGCGAATGGCCGAGCGTACTGGCCTTCTGCTCGGCCACCGATGCCGATGGCGGCACTGGCGCGGTGTATGTGCTGTTACGGCGACAGCGTTAGGTTTCTCTGCCCATACCGAGTTCACGCTCGCGGCGATCCAGCGCCTCCTTGGCCAGATGCCGTCCCAGGCATATCAGGGCCTCGGCGCGGTGAAACTCGTAGGCGCCGCAGACCGTCTTGGGAATCTCGACCAGCAGGTCCGGCGGATAGCCCGCCAACCGATAGTTGGCGATAGCGCCCTGGGCGATGTCAAAGGAGGCCAGCATCATGTCGAGGCGTCCCCAGGCATGACGGTCACGTTCCTGCTTGCCCTTTTCGGTGTCATCCTCGTCACTGCCGCCGAGACCATCGAAGAGCCGACGCGTGGCGCCCCGCACGCCTTCCATCCAGCCGGCGAAATCGATCGCCCCCGAACGATCGCGCTCCGCCTCTCGCGCCTGCTCCTCAGCGGCCTCCTTGGGCGGCAACAGGGATTCCAGCGTCACCGGCCGTGAGGTGTGGGCGGTGGCATTGACCGCCATGAGGAAATCCGCGCGCACGCCCACCGCCGGCATCACCGGCAAGGGATTGAGCAGGCCGCCATCCACCAGCACCTGGGAGCCTCGATAGACCGGCGTGATCACACCCGGCACCGCGATGGAGGCCCGAATGGCCTGCAACAGGCTCCCGGACTGGAACCATACTTCGCGTTGGCGAGTCAGGTCGGTCGCCACGGTGGTCACCGGGATTGGCAGGTCCTCGATCAAGGTATCGCCGATCAGCTCCTCGAGCTTGCTCATCACCTTGCTGGCCTTCATGGCGCCCATCGGGCTCCAGGTGACATCCACCAAACGCAGCACATCGAAATAATCCAGACGGCAGACCCAGTCACGATAGGCATCCAGCTCACCCGCCGCGTAAATGCCGGCCACCAGGGCCCCCATGGAACAGCCCGATAGCGCCACGATCTCGTAACCGCGCGCCTCCAGCTCCTCGATGACCCCGATGTGCGCATAACCCCGTGCACCGCCACTGCCCAGTGCCAGCACTACGCGTCGGCCGGTATCCTCGTCGGGATGTCGTTCGGCCATGGTCGCCTTTCCTCCCTCAGATTCGCTCAGCATCGCGGGCATGCGCCACGATTGTCTCGGCAACGGCGTCCACCCGTTCCGGCTCCAGATGCAGGTGATGGCCACCCGCCAGCACTCGCCTCTTCAACTCGGCGACCGCGGCCCTTCTCGGCGCCATGCCCTCGCGCTCTCCCAGGATGCCTTCCTGGCCCTCGACCAACAGCACATCGCAGCGAATGGCACCCAGTGCGGCCAGCACCTGATCGGGCGTGAGGCGGACTGGCGAGGCCCAGCGCAGACGCGAGTCGCTACGCAGCCGCCACTCGCCCCACGCCAACGCCTCTAGGTTCCGTTCGACCAGAGGCCTGGCGGTCTCTGCGTCGATCGGCGAGGCACTCCCGGCCACCCGCGCCGCCACGGCACTCTCGATATCAGCATAACGGGGCGCCGCCGCGCGGGGGCGCCGACTGGCTTGCAGCCCCTTGCGTAACTGGCGCGGCAACGCCGACGGCGCGGTGGTCACGGCACCGAGGCCGTCGATCAGAACCAGCCGCTCGACACGTTCCGGCAGGCCGGCGGCAAGCAGGCAGGCCACCCCGGCGCCCATGGAGTGCGCCAGCAGCGGGGCGCGCTCGAGGCCCAACGCATCGAGGGCGTCGAGCACGTCGTGACAGTAGTCCCAGAGGGCATAGCCGCCGTCTCCGGCCAGATGATACGAGTGGCCATGGCCCGTGAAGTCGAGCGCCACTACCCGAATTCCCAGACTCGAGGCAAGGCGCGGTGCCAGGCGCGAGAAACTGGCGGCATTGTCCAGCCAGCCGTGCAGGGCGAGCCAGGTCGGCGCCCGGGCCTCGCCCCAGGACAGGGCAGCCAGGCGACCGTCGGCAAGACGCATGGGCTCTCCCGGTGTCATCGTCCACCTCCATCCAGCAGGGTGTCGAGCATGGCCAGCAAGGCCTCGCGGGTCGCTTCGGGATGCTCCATGGGGAACATATGACCACCGGGCACCTCGACGACCCTGACACCTCGACGCCTCAAGCGACGTCGTCGGCGCGACGTGAGCAGCTCGGACTCATCACCGGCCAGCACGCCCAGCGGCACCCTGGCGCGTTCGGGAAGAGCGTTCAGGTGATCGGGCAGGTGGCGGAAGATGTCGACTTCGATATCGGGATCATAGCGTAGTACCACCCCACCCTCCTCTAGCTCCCGGGTGCCGCCCTCGATGTAATCATCCAGGGCTTGGTCGGTGAAACGACGAAACAGGCTGCGGCGACGCAGATAATCGCGCATCGACGAACGGTCCGACCAACTGGAACGGCGCCCCAGGGTCCGCCCCGCCGGAGTGACCCAATCGACGACACCAAGGCGCTTGGCCAGCTTCATGGCCATGGCATCAACGCCCAGCATCAAGGGAGGATCAAGCATCACCACACAGCGGAAGCGTTCCGGCGCCTGCTCGGCGGCCATGGCCGTCAGCACACCGCCCATGGAATGCCCGACGCCGATCACCGGTTCAGAGAACGCCTTCAACTGCGCCAGCAGTTCGTCGCGCAGCGCCAGCCAGTTGTGGCCCACGGGAAAGTCGGGGTGATGACCGAGCTGCTCCACGGGATGCATGTCGAAACGCGCCTCGAGCGGCGCCAGGAAGCTGCGGTAGCTCCGGCCGGGAAAGCCGTTAGCATGGGCGAAGACAAGAGGCGTGGCAGTAGCAGGCTGGGGCATGGCATCTTCCAGTTTGGCGGGCTGTCTGGTGATAGCAGGCTAACGGGAATACCATGATGCGCCAAGTCGTCTTTCGCCCCATTCATCCGCTACCAGGAGTCAACGTGACGCACCGCCCCGACAAGCCCTGCCGAGACACCCGCCTGCGCAACCGGGTCTTTTTCACCACCGTGGCCATTGCCGTGGTCGTCGGGCTCTGGCTGGCACGCTAGGGCCTATTCCTCGAGCTAGGGCCTATTCCTCAAGCTAGGGCCTATTCCTCAAGCTAGGGCCTATTCCTCAAGATAGCGCGCGTACATCTCCTTCGAACGGTTGAGATGTTCATGCATCGCTGCGCGCGCCGCCGGACCGTCCCGCTCGAGAATCGCCTCCAGAATTCGGGCATGTTCCTGCTGCACCAGTTCGAGATAACGTGCCGAGGAACTGGGATCGATGTCGATGCTGAGCAGCTTGGAGCGGGGAATCATGCTGTCGCTGAGCGGCTCGTAGAAGCGGTCGAAAAATACGTTGTGCGTCGCCTTGACGATGGCGTGGTGGAAGGCAAAATCCTCCCGGCGCGCCTGAGACTGACTGGCCTGAACCGCCGAGAATTCCGCATGTCGTGCCTCCAGGCGTGCTCGGTCGTCTGCGTCATGGCGTAACGCGGCCAGCTCGGCGGCACTGGGTTCCAGCGTCAACCGCAGCTCCAGGACCTGGAGAATGTCCTCAACGGTTGTGGGACTGATGTGCACGGCCGGTCGCGGTTCGAGAACATCGTTGCGCAGCACCGTCGTCCCGACGCCGCGGCGAGTTTCGACCAGACCGAGCGACTTGAGATGGGTGATGGCCTCGCGAATCACCGTGCGGCTCACCCCGAAGGCATCACACAACTCGCTCTCGGTGGGCAGCTTGCTGCCTACCGGCGTGTCCCCCGAGGTGATCCGCCGCTCGAGCTGCTCCAGGACCGCCTTCGACAAGCTGCCCTCGCGAGTAATGCGCTTGACGCCCCACGAATTCGACACCGCCATCTCACATCCTTTTGCCATTGAACCACCACGCCGCATCATGTACGCAGTGCAGTCAAATCACCATCCGGGCCCGCGACCGACGCCTGCATCGTACCATCGAAACAGCGCAGAACCATTGCCCTTACCTCTTACCTCTTACCTCTTACCTCTTACCTCTTACCTCTTACCTCTTACCTCTTCTTCATCATACATCACACTCAAAAATGTTACCGACCATGCCGCAAGGATCACGTGTCGGGCCCCTTCGGCTGGCGCAGTCGATCCAGCTCCTGATACAGCGTTGCAGGGATCGTCACGCCATGCTCCCGGCTACGACGGCGCGCCTCGTGGCGACGCTGCGAAGGGAGTCGAGCCCCTTGTGCCAACACGCCCTCGAATAGCGCCTCGGCATGCTGCATATGCCGCTCCCGATCCACGCCCAGCAAGGTAGCGGGATCGATGGCCAGCAGCAGTTCTCCGTGAAAGGGCTTCCCCTGGCCATCGGCATTGGCCGGTTGGGTCTCATGGCCCAATAGATCGCCGATCAGCGGGCCGGCCAGCAGTTCGATCATGATCGAGAGCGCCGAGCCCTTGTAGCCTCCGAACGTCAGCATCGCGCCTTCCAGCGCCGTCGCGGGATCCGTCGTCGGCTCTCCCTGCCGATCGACCGCCCAACCCTCGGGAATCGCCTCACCGGCACGGCGATGCAGCTCGATTTCTCCTCTCGCCACTACGCTGGTAGCGAAATCGAAGGTATAGGGAAAAGTGCCAGGGCGCGGCCAGGAAAAGGCAATGGGATTGGTGCCGAGCAAGGGCGCCTGGCCCCCCGCTGGCGCAACGAAGGCATGACTCGGCGTCATCGCCAGCGCAACGAGTCCCGCTTCCGCGAGGGCTTCCACTTCAGGCCACAGGGCCGAAAAGTGAAAGGCATTGTTGAGCGCCAGCATGGCGATTCCATTGGTCCTCGCCTTGTCGATCAGCGCAGGACTCGCCTTCTCGAAGGCCAGCAACGAACATCCCTGTCGAGCATCGGCACGCACCACGCCAGGGGCGATATCGATGATCTCGGGCGTCGCATCGGGGCTGACACCACCATGATGCAGCGTATCGACACAGCCAATCAGCCGATACAACCCATGGGAATGGCATTCATCGCGCTGTGCCGCGACCACGCTGCGGGTAATGGCGCCAGCATGCGACTCGTCGAAGCCATGCCGGGTGAGCACTTCCCGACTCAGCGCCTCCGCCTCAGCCAGCGTCAGAGTGACCGTATCATCCATATAGCGCCTCTCCTGATAGGCTGGCCCCCTCAATCGTCCGGGTGACCCTGCGCCGCGAATTTACCGCCCTGATAGACGACCGTCGGATCATCGGGATCGATGGCCCCGGCCTTGGCTTCGACCTCGGCACGCCATGGCTCGGAACTGTCGCGGGGCGCCCAGCCGAGAAACGAGGATTTGCTGTTGTCCCACCAGGTCTCGTTATTGGCAGAGGCGCCATAAACCACGGTGTGGGCCAGCTTGGGGGCCACGAAGGCACGCTCGAGTAGAGCGACGAAGTCCTCGACACTCAGCCAGGTCGCCATCATGCGAGTGTCCGCCGGCTTGGGAAAACACGAGCCGATGCGCACGCTCAGTGTCTCGACGCCGAACTTGTCGTGGTACAGGCTCGCCAGATCCTCACCGAAACACTTCGAGACCCCGTACAGTGAATCGGGACGATGGGGCACTTCGGTGTCGAGCTTGGTAGTACGCGGATAGAAGCCGATCGTGTGGTTCGAGCTGGCGAACACGATACGCGGCTTGCCCAGCTTGCGGGCCGCCTCATAGAGGTTGTAGACCCCGATGATGTTCGACTGGAGAATGCCCTCCCAGGGCTTCTCCACCGAGACACCGCCCAGATGAATGACACCATCACAACCATCGACCAGCTCCTTGACGGCCTGCGCATCGGCCAGATCGCACGGCACGATCTCCTCGTGCTCGGCCGCCTCGCCCAGATCGGCGATATCCGTTAACCGCACCCGGTGGGCCAGGCGCTCGAGATGCGGGCGAATGGCCTTGCCGACACCACCGGCCGCCCCGGTAACCAGAATCCGATTCAGCATCATGTTTCTCCTTTGCTATCGTCGCGCGATTCCTCCGCTCGGGAATCATTCTATAGGTTGATGAAAGCATCTCTTCGACAGCCGACGCGGCGTCAGTCCGTCTCGAACCCGTACAACGCCGCCGGATTGTCGACCAGGATCTTGTGCCGCACTTCCGGACTGGCCCACTCGACCAGTACATCGAGCTGTTCGGCATCATCCGGGTATTGGGAACGCGGCACGCCGACATGGGGCCAGTTGCTCCCCCACAGGATGCGCTCCGGGGCATGCTCGATGACACGCCTGGCAATGGCACCGACATCAGCGTAATGGGGGCCACCCTCCAGGCTCGCCTCGTATCCCGCACAAATCTTGAACCAGGCATTGCCGCGATCGAGCAAGTGCAGAAGCTCGTCGACGCGCGGATCGTCGGCCGGCACCGGATCCATGAACTTGCCGATATGGTCGATGATGTAATCGCCCTCGATGCGGCGCAGCTCATCTCGATAGTCGTCGAGATGGCGGCCATTGAACTGCACCATCAGGTGCCAGCCCAGCGAGCGGATCCGTCGCTCAACATCGAGCATCCGGTCAATCTTCACGGCACCGCCAGGCAACTGCATGATGCGCGCACCGCGCACGCCCTGGACGTGCCAGGCTTCGAGCTCATGGTCCGGCGTATCCGGCGTCACCACCGCAACGCCTCGAGCCGTTTCGGGCCCCATCTGCGAAAGCGCATCGAGCAAGGCGCTGTTATCACACTGGTAAACATTGGACTGGGTCACCACGACCCGCTCCAGCGACAGGCGCCGCTGAACCAGCCGATAGTCTTCCACCGTGGCCAGCTCGGGGATCGGTGGGCCGCCCGGCTGGGCCTGATAGCCCGGTAGATAGAGATGGATATGACAATCGGTGGCCCCGGGCGGCGTCTGCAAGGCCGGCGCCGCTCCCTCCAGCGGTCGAGTGTTGACGGGAATCCCGGACACGCTCAGTCCTCCTTCAGCGCGTGGTGATGCAAGGCGTCACGATCGATGGCAATACCCAGTCCCGGCCCGTCGGGAATGCGCACGACGCCCGCCTGATGCTCGATGGGCGTTGTAACGACGGCCTGACGGAAAGGATTCTTGGTACGGTCGAACTCCATGATGGGTTCGATCGGCCGACGCCGCGGCGGGTTGGGCGGCAAGGCCGCCATGAACTGCAGGCTGGCGGCGATGCACACTGCCGTTCCCCATACATGGGGCACCAGGCGCACGCCGAACATGGCTGCCATGTCCGCGACACGCCGCATCTCGGAGAAACCGCCCACTCCGCATACATCCGGCTGGGCGATATCCACCGCCCGAGTGGAAAGCGGCTCGAGCATGGCGTAACGACCATGCCAGTTCTCGCCGCTGGCAACGGGAATCGACTGCCCTTGTCGAACGGCTCGATAGGTATCGATCTGCTCGGGCAGCACCGGCTCCTCGAACCAGTCGACCCGATACGGCTCGGCACGCCTACCGACCTCGAGCGCCTCGAGCAGGTCATAACCATGATTGGCGTCGATCATCAGGCGGCGCTCCGGGCCGATCGCTTCTCGGGCAGCGGCGATCACACGCAGATCCTCCTCGACATCGAAGCCAATCTTGATCTTGACGCCATGAAAGCCCTCCCGAGCATAACCGGCGACCTCTTCGGCGACATCCTGGACCCGGTCGACGCCATCGCGACGAAACGAGCCAGTGGCATAGGCCCGGACTTCCTCGCGAAAACGACCACCAAGCAGCTCACTGATCGAAGCACCGTAGTGCTTGCCCTTGATGTCCCAGAGTGCGATGTCGATACCGCTCAGGGCCGTCATCGTCAAACCGCGCTGCCCTTGATCGCGCAACCGGTTATAGAGATCCAGCCAGAGCTTTTCGGTCTCCAGAGGATTGGCCCCTACCAGCGCGCCGGCATAAAGCCCCACCACCGTGGCATTGGCCTTGGCCGGCCCCAGACACTCTCCCCAGCCCACGGTACCGTCGTCACAGACCACCTCGACCAGGCAATGCTGGCGCCGTTCGAAACGCATCGATGCGCTCTCGAAGGCCTGCTCGAGCTGGTAGTCGAGAATATGCGTCTGCACGCTTGCAATCTTCATCGTTGCATCCTGATTGACCGGTATATAAGGAAGCGTTACTCGAAAAAGGACGGCAGCATCAGCGATACCGCGGGTACGTAAGTCACCAGCATCAACACAGCGAACAAGGCCAGATAGAAAGGCCAGATAGTGCGCACGGCCTGCTCGATCTTGATCTTGCCGATCACGCTACCGACGAATAGGCAAGAGCCGACCGGAGGCGTGCACAGGCCCAGTCCCAGATTGATCATCAGGATGATGCCGAACTGGATGGGGTCCATGCCGAACTGAGCCGCCACCGGCAGGAAAATCGGCGTACAGATCAGGATCAACGCCGCCATGTCCATGATCATTCCCAAGCCGAGCAGCAGCAGGTTGAGCATCAATAGAATGACGTAGGGATTGTCCGAGATCGCCAACAGCCCTTCGCTCAACAGTTCCGGTACGCTGTACAAGGCAAGCAGATAGGAAAAGGCCGAAGCACAGCCCACCAGTATCATCACCAGCGAGGTCGTGCGCACCGACTGATAGACAGCCTGCTTGAAGGATTCCCATCGCAGCTCACGATACACCAGCCCCGTGACCACGATGGCATAGATGGCACCGAAGGCACCGGACTCCGTCACGGTCAGGATCCCCGACAGGACACCGCCGACGATGATCACGGCCGTCATCAAGCCCGGCAGCGCCGCAGCAAAACTGATGATCAAAGCGTGCCACCCCGGAAATGTCTCACCGGCATAGCCGCGTTTCACGGCGACCACATAAGCCGCGACAGCCAACGCCAGGCACATTAGAATGCCGGGCACGATTCCCGCGATGAACAACTGGGTCACCGAGATGCCCCCGCCTGCGGCCACGGCATAGAGAATCATGTTGTGGCTGGGCGGAATCACCACTCCGGCGACCGATGAGGTCACGGTCACATTGACCGCATAGTCGGCGTCATAGCCTTTCTCCTTCATGACAGGCACCAGAATCGACCCCAATGCCGAGGTATCGGCGACTGCTGAACCGGAAATACCGCCGAACAGCATCGAAGAAGAGACGTTGACCAGTCCGAGTCCTCCACGAACACGACCCACGGCAGCCGATGCCAGGCGCACCAGTCGATTGGAAATGCCACCATGGAGCATCAGCTCGCCGGCGAAGATGAAGAAGGGAATCGCCAGCAGCGAAAAGACGGAAATACCCGACAGGATTCGCTGAAAGCCGACAAAAAGTGGCAAGCCTTCATAGATGAAGGTAACGACCGATGCCAGACCCACGGCAAAGGCCACCGGCGCACCGACGATAAGACCAAGGAAAAAGACACCAAAAAGAATCAGCAGTCCCATGATGTTATCTCCCCAGGTGCGTCACGAGACGCTGAATGATATTGACGAGCGAAAACAGCATCATCAGCAAGCCACTGACCACCAGGGGGGCCGCTCGCCAGCTTTCGGAAAGGCCAATCATCGGAATGGGACGACCAAGGTTTTCCAGTACCATGATGCCACCCTGCCAGGCCATGAATGCTCCGAAAAGTACCACGAAGGCATCGGCGACATAGCGCATCGCATCTCGCGGTAAGACCGGTAGTCCTTCTCTAATGAACTCGATACTGAGATGTGTCTTGTTACGCACCCCGGCGGCCGCCCCGAGACAGGTGACATAAACGACGATCAACAGCGATGATTGCTCCACCCAGGTTGGCGTGTCGTTGAGGACGTAACGACCGAAGACGAGCCATCCGAAGGATGCAATCAGAAAGACCAGCAGTACACCCGAGACGCTGATACAAGCTTGAGCGATCCCATCCAGCAAAGTATCGAAAGAGGATTTCTCCCCGGTATCACTTGCCGATCTGTGGGTATCGTCAGAATAAGTGCTCACGAACTGTCATCCTTTCGAGGGCGCCCCGGTGCCATAACCGGCACCGGGGTTCCGAGGGAAATTCACAGGATCACTCCTGAGCGGCCTGTATATCCTTCACCAGGGTTTCGAGCTGCGGATTTTCCTCGACGAAATCATCATAGATGGGCTTCATCTTTTCCTGGAAAGCCGCCTTGTCGTCGACCTCGTTGATTTCCACACCGGACTCCAGCACCAACTCGCGACTCTTCTGGGCACGTTCTTCCCACAACTTTCGCTGTTCCTGAGCAGCATTCTCGGCGGCCTTGCGCACGATACCCTGGTCTTCCTCGGACATTTCATCCCAGGTTGATTTGGCGACACACAGGCACTCTGGAAGAACCAGGTGTTCGGTCAGCGAGTAGTATTTCGCCACTTCATAATGGCCACTTGACTCGTAGGAGGGATAGTTATTCTCGGCACCGTCGATGACGCCGGTCTTGAGGGATTGATAAACCTCACTGTAGGCCATTGGAGTGGCGTTTCCGCCCAGTTCATCGATCATCTGCACATAGAGATCGTTGTTCATGACACGGAACTTGAGTCCATCGACGTCATCGGGCGTCTTCACAGGATGATCGGTGTTGTAAAGACTTCTGGCCCCGGAGCCAAACCAGGAAAGCGCAACCAGATTCTTCTCGGCCAGCGCCTCGGCGAAGCGCCCTCCAATCTCCCCATCCATGATCCGATACATATCTTCCGTACTATTGAAGATAAACGGCAACGACAGGATATTGGTTGCCGGAACGATCGGCCCCATCGGTCCCATGTTGAAATTGGCGAAGTCCAGTGCTCCGCTTCTCGTCTGCTCGATGGCATCCGGCTGAGCACCCAATACACCATTGTGATAGACCTTGGGCTCGATACGGCCCTCGGTTTTCTCGGCGACTTCTTCGGAAAAGCTCTCCAGCGCGACACTATTGGGATAGCTCGGCGGATGAATGTTCCAGCCTCGCCACTGCTCCGCCTGGGCAGGCAGCGAAACAGCCGCCAGTATTCCGGATACCGCTGTCAGTTTCAGGCAGTTGCTGAACTTGATTGTCTTGTTGGTCAGCATGACATTCTCCATCGTATGGGATTGGCGATCTTGTGCTTTTGTTGACCAGTGAGCGGCATTTCAGCGCTCAGGAGTTCAAAAATTCTCTCGTAATACATCATATGAATGACAAGCTAGCCACCCCCTTGACGACTAGCAAGTACTCATCGGCTGTTTCATACTAAAGTGCTAACAGTTTGAAGCATCACTTCAAAAGCAAGCGCGCAGGCGCACCCATCCTTCCCCAGCTCTGCTTGACTTGGGTACTCAGCGGCGTTGCGCCAAGTCGACCAGCTCCTCGGCATCAAGCTCTGCCAGGCGAGTAATCCCCAGCATGCCCATGTCGGCGCGGATTTCCGACATCAACAGCTGAATCGCATGATCCACACCCGCTTCTGCTCCAATAGCTGAGGCATAGTTGAAGGGACGACCCACGAAAGCGCAGCTTGCCCCCAGAGCCAGCGCCTTGATCACATCCGTGCCACGCCGAAAACCGCTGTCAATCATCACCTCCATGCCGCCGGCTACCTCCAGGGCATGTGGCAGGGCTCGCAACGGCGAGACGGCACCATCGAGCTGGCGTCCACCATGATTGGAAATGATGACACCATCGGCACCATGCTGGCGCGCCAACGCCACATCATCGGGATGCAGCACACCCTTGATCACCAGCCGCCCTGTCCAGCGACGACGTATACGCTTTAGCTCGAACCAGTCCAGGTGCTCGCGGCCCGAGAAATCACGCGTCACCTGTCGCGACACGATGGCAACCCCACGCTTCGCGGCATTGTTCTCGAAATGAGGAACGCCATGGCGCACACATGTCTTCAAGAAAGTCCCTAGACTCCAGGCCGGATGCGTCATCCCGTCCCAGAGCAATCGCCAGCTTGGTCTGAGGGGCGTCTTGAAGCCATTGCGCACGTTGTTTTCACGGTTGGGCACCACAGCCGAATCCACGGTGATCACGAGAGTTTCCACCCCTGCCCTCGCCACCCGATCGATCAATGCATCAATCTCTGCCGACTTGGCCGGCAAATAGGCCTGAAACCAGGTGCCAGGGGCTTCTTCAACCACCTCTTCGAGACGAATCAGCGATGACGCACTGAGAATCATGGGAATGCCCGCCCGTTCCGCAGCCCTGGCCTGAGCCAGATCGCCTCGGTACCCGGTCAGCGAGCAAATTCCCATGGGGGCGATGCCAAAAGGCGCCGAATAGCGCCGCCCCAGCAGATCGATAGACGACTCTCGATCACTGACGTTGCGCAATACGCGGTGCCGAAAACCGTACTCGTCAAACACCGCGCGGTTATCACGATAGGAAGCGTGTGTCTCAGCCGCGCCGGCGACATACCCGAAGATCGGCCTTGGCAGATGCCGCCTGGCCACCGACTCGAAGTCATCGAGGCACAGGACACGCGACAGACGTCGCGCCGCCAACCAGGATGGCCTGGGGGCTGGGCGCTGCATCGGCGCGGTTGATGTCCCTTCCTCGGGGGCCATGGCATGCCTCATTGCGATCATGGATGATGTAAGTGAAGTCTGACGACGACGCCACGCCCGGACAATCGATGAATATTCGGTCTCTGCATGAGGTTTATGAATGAACATTCACCGGCTCACGCCATCGATGTCGATGCTGCTGGCATTCGATGCCGCGGCTCGCCATCTCAGCTTCACCCGCGCCGCCCATGAACTCAGCCTGACCCAGAGCGCCGTCAGCCGGCAGATCCAGGCACTCGAACAGCTTCTCGAGGTCGAGCTGTTCGAGCGCGAAGGCCGTCACATCTGGCTGACGGAGGTCGGCGCCATGTATGCCCAAGACATCGCTCCGGCACTGGCCCGGATCAGTGGGGCCAGCGCCCGAGTCGGTGCCTTCCGCAAGGGGGTGAGCTCACTTAACCTGGCGGTCCTGCCGACCTTTGGCGAACGCCGGCTGATGCCCGCTTTAGCAGCATTCTATCGCCAGCATCCCGGCGTGATGCTGCATTTGCATACACGCATCGGTGAGTACGACATCACCGAATCGGGCATGGATGCCGCCATCAACGTCGGCGTCGAACCCTGGCCAGGCTTGATCGCTCACCCCCTGGAGCAGGAAAGGATGGTGGTGGTAGCAAGCCCGCAAGCACTCGCTCAACGGCCGATTCATCAGCCTGCCGACGTGGCCGATCACCTGTTATTGCAGATCGCCGTGCGCTCCGAAGCCTGGCACCAGTGGTTCACGGCCCGAGGGCTGCCCCTTGGCTACATGCGCTTGGGGCCACACTTCGAATTCTCGACGCATATGATCCAGGCAGCCACCGCAGGCATCGGTATCGCACTGGTTGCCCACTGTCTGGTCGAAGAAGAACTACGCGACGGTCGCTTGGTCATTCCGTTGTATGCCGGACTCGACAGCCGACGCAGCTACTACCTGCTCTATCCGCCGGAGAAGGAAGGCTTCCCTCCCCTGGCGACCTTTCGTGACTGGTTACTCGACCACCACAGCCCGGCGCCTTGAAAGTCGCATAAAAAAAAGCGGCCCGAAGGCCGCCAAATACTTACTGCTTGCCAAGTTGAAGGTCTTGCTCTCAGGCCTCGCGCTTGCCATCGACCAGGCGGCTGACACCGACCGGGTTGCCATCCTTGAGTGCCTCGGGCAGCAGGG
>NZ_VTPU01000002.1 GCF_008274785.1 Halomonas eurihalina | reverse complement strand
CTCGAAGCTCGAAGCTCGAAGCTCGAAGCTCGAAGCTCGAAGCTCGAAGCTCGAAGCTCGAAGCTCGAAGCTCGAAGGCAGCGTAACCCTGCCCTTCTCGGGTCAAGGGGTTACTTACCACTTAAAGCTTATGGCTTACAGCTCCGGGCGCAGCCCGGTCTTATTCCTGCTCGTCGAGACTTTCCACTCGGATTCGAGTCACCGAGCCGGCGATGTCGGCCATTGACTCGATGCGGCGGATCGCTTCGTTCATGCACTTCTCTCGGGTGCTGTGCGTCAGCAGGATGATCGGCACCAGTTCACCCTCGGTGGCTTCCTTCTGAATCAACGCCTCGATGGAGATGCCTTCCTCGGAGAGGATGGTCGCCACCCGGGCCAGCACACCGGGGCGGTCCACCGCCAGTAGACGCAGGTAGTAGGCGGTGTTGATCTCTTCCATCGGCATGATCTGCGGCTGATCATCACCCTCGCCGATGCCGCTGAAGGCCAGATAGGGAACGCGATAATGGTGATCGGTGGTGATATCGCGGGCCACGTCGAGCACATCGGCGACCACCGCCGAAGCCGTGGGCTCAGCACCGGCACCGGAACCGTAGTAGAGAGTCGGGCCCACGGCGTCGCCCATCACGGCGATGGCGTTCTTCACGCCGTGCACATTGGCCAGCAGCCGCCCCTTGGGAATCAGGGTCGGATGGACGCGCAACTCGAGACCCGCGTCGGTGCGCTTGGAGATCCCCAGGTGCTTGATGATATAACCGAGATTGTCGGCCTGCTCGACGTCCTCGGCGGTGACCCGGGAGATGCCCTCGGTGTAGGCCTTCTCGAACTGCAGCGGCACGCCATAGGCGATGGAGGCCAGGATGGTCAGCTTGTGCGCGGCGTCGATACCCTCGACATCAAAGGTCGGGTCGGCCTCGGCATAACCCAGCGCCTGGGCCTCGGCGAGCACGTCCTCGAAGGCACGGCCTTCGTCGCGCATGTGGGTGAGGATGTAGTTGCCGGTGCCGTTGATGATGCCGGCTAGCCACTCGATGCGGTTGGCGCCAAGGCCCTCACGCAGCGACTTGATCACCGGGATGCCGCCGGCCACCGCAGCTTCGAAGGCCACGATCACACCTTTCTCGTGGGCAGCCTGGAAGATCTCATTGCCATGCACGGCGATCAGCGCCTTGTTGGCGGTGACCACGTGCTTGCCATTGTCGATCGCGGTCAGCACCAGCTCCCGGGCCACGTCATAGCCACCGATGAGCTCGACGACCACGTCAACGTCGGGATTGGAGGCCAGTTCGAAGACATCATGGGTGGTCTTGATGCCGGTGATGTCGCACTCGGGATTGGGGCTGCGATAGGCCACCTGTTCAATGACGATGGGCCGCCCCGCCCGACGGGCGATCTCGTCGGCATTGCGTGTCAGCACGTTGAAGGTCCCGCCTCCGACAGTGCCCAAGCCACAGATTCCCACTCTCACCGGTTTCAATGTCACTCCCCCTAGTTCTGGCATGTGTCCAAGCGATGACGAGGCTCGGCCCCGTCGCCCGCGTTCATCGACGCGGTTATGTCAGTCATCCAACCCCAGCATGGCGGCCAGGCGCTCCGCCGGCACGTAACCGGGGACCAGGCTGCCATCGGGCAGGATGATGGCCGGCGTGCCCTGCACACCGAGTTCCAGTCCCAGATGATACTGTTCCTCGACCGGATTGTCGCAGGTTGCGTCACTTTCCAGCGACTCATCGCGAAACGTGGCCGACAAGGCTTCGCTCGAATTGTCGGCACACCAGACCTGTTCCAGCTCCCGGGCACCGGGCGAGTCCATGCCGCCCCGGGGAAAGGCGAGATAATCCACGGCGATCCCCATCTCATTGAAGCGCGGCACTTCCTCATGCAGTCGCTGGCAATAGGGACAGGTAGTGTCGGTAAACACCACGACTCGGGCCTTGGGGGGTTCGGCACCACGGAAGGTCACCCGCTGGTCATCGGGAATCTCGTCCACCCGGGCGCTGCGTTCGGCGTTGCGCGTCTTCTCGGTCAGGTTGACGAGTCCGGTGTCGGTCTTCTCGAAAAGATCCCCTACCAGGAAGTAATTGCCCTCGGCGTTGGTGTAGAAGGTTTCCCCGGTCTCCAGGCGCACCTCGTAGATATCCGCCATGGGGGTCTCCTGCACGTCCTTGACCGGCATGCTGTGTCCCGACACCTCGATGTTCTCGAGAGACTCGGGCGCGGCGGCCCAGGTCAAGGTGGGCAGTGCCAGGGCGGCTGCCAGCAGACCAGCGGCCAGGGGAAGGGTCGATACTTTCATGATTCAGCCTCGGGGATGATGTTCGGCGTGCAGGGCCTCGAGCCGGACCTGCGCCACGTGGGTATAGATCTGCGTGGTCGACAGGTCACTGTGTCCCAGCAGCAGCTGTACGACACGCAGATTGGCCCCATGATTCAACAAATGGGTGGCGAAGGCGTGTCGCAGGGTGTGCGGCGAAAGGGGGCGATCAATGCCGGCGCTTCGAGCATGCGCCTTGATACGATACCAGAAGGCCTGGCGGGTCAGGCAGGTGTCACCCCGCCCCGGAAATAGCGCGGGGCGCGTCACGTCGCGCATCAAGGCGCCTCGAGCGCTGCGCAGGTAGCGTGACAGCCAATCCACGGCTTCCTCGCCGAGTGGCACCAACCGCTCCTTGTCGCCCTTGCCGCGCACCCGTACCACGCCCTGGCGCAGATTGAGGGCATCGGTGGTCAACCCCACCAGTTCGGTGACCCGCAGCCCGGCACCGTAGAGCACCTCTAGCATGGCGCGATCGCGCAGCCCCAGCTCAGTGTCGACATCCGGCGCTTCGAGCAGGCGCTCCACCTCGCTCTCCTCCAGCGTATTGGGTAGCGAAGGCGTCACCCTGGGCAGCCTGACCTCGGCGAGGGGGTCATGTTCGATCCGGCCCTCGCCCAGCGCCCAATGATAGAAGCGCCTCAGGCTGGACAGCAGTCGGGCGTTGCTGCGCAGCTTGTAGCCCGCTTCGCGACGCTCGTCCAGCCACTCCTGCAGCGCCTGCGGCGGTGGCGCCAGCAAGGTGGCACCATGCTCGACAAGCCGCGCCTGCCAGGTTCGCAGATCATGACGATAGGCCGCCAGGGTGTTGTCGCTGGCACCTCGCTCCAGCCACAGGCCGTCGAGGAAGGCGTCGATCAAGGCAGGGTCGTCAAGAGCGGTCGACATGCTGTCAGTTCCTCGCGTGCGCGCCGGCGGCGCTTGTCCCTGAACGTGAAAAACCCCGCCCCGCAAGTGCGGTGACGGGGTATCGTCAGACGCGAGCCATCGGCTCCGTCATGCCCGGAAGGCGGGCCTCAGGCCAGCTTTTCCTTGATGCGGGCGGACTTGCCGCTGCGCTCGCGGAGGTAGTACAGCTTGGCCTGGCGAACGTCGCCGCGACGCTTGACGCTGATGGAGTCGACCAGCGGGCTGTAGGTCTGGAAGGTCCGCTCGACGCCAACGCCGTGGGACACCTTGCGCACGGTGAAGGCTGAGTTCAGGCCACGGTTACGCTTGCCGATCACCACGCCTTCGAAGGCCTGGAGACGCTCGCGGTTACCTTCCTTCACCTTGACCTGGACGACCACGGTATCGCCCGGGGCGAATTCCGGCACCTCTTTGCTCATCTGCTCGGCTTCGAGCGCCTGGATCACCTTGTTCTTGCTACTCATGACAAAACTCCTCGATAACATTACGTGACCCACCGGACCGGCAGTGGATGGCCGGTGAGTCGTGATCCCGGCGCTCGAACGAGTCGAGGCACGGGAGCGTCGTTGGTGACACAGGTCCGTCGCCCTCGATGGGCCACGTCCTGCACCTCCGCCCTGACCTGGGGAAATCCTGCCTAAATGCCGGCGTGAATCAATTCCCGCGCGACACGTTATTCAGCATTTTCCCGACTATCGGTCGGGGCGTATTCCTCGATGAACTCCTCGAGCAGCTCACATTGCTCGTCGTTCAACGTCCTGCCTTCCAGCAGGTCGGGGCGCCTCAGCCAGGTCCGCCCCAGCGACTGCTTCAAACGCCAGCGCCGGATGGCGCCGTGGTGGCCGCTGAGCAGCACTTCCGGCACCCGCCGCCCCTCGACATCCTCAGGACGGGTATAGTGCGGGCAATCCAGCAGTCCGTCGTTGAAGGAGTCCTCGAGCGCGGAGTCCTGATGTCCCAACACACCGGGCACCAGTCTTGCCGCGGCATCGATCAGCACCATGGCCGGCAGCTCACCGCCGCTGAGCACATAGTCGCCTATCGACCACTCCTCATCGATGTCGGCTTCTACCACCCGCTCATCGATGCCTTCATAGCGTCCGGCCACCACCACCAGGGGTGGGCCAGACGCCAGCTCCCCGGCACCGCGCTGGTCGAGACGGCGCCCCTGGGGAGACAGATAGATCACCTTCGGCCGCTGGCCGGTGGCGATCTCCGCTCGCGAACGCGCATCATGAATGGCCGCACGCAGCGTATCGACCTTCATCAGCATGCCCGGACCGCCACCATAGGGGCGATCATCCACGGTGCGGTGCCGATCGGTGGCATAGTCCCTGGGATTCCAGAATTCCAGGTCGATGCGGCCCTTCTCCACTGCCCGCCCTGTCACGCCCTGGCGCGTCAGCGCCTCGAACATCTCGGGAAACAGGGAAACGACGCCAATCCACATCGCCGCGTCGCTGCGACTCAAAATGCCGGATCCCAGTCGACGATCATCCGGCCAACCTCGAGATCCACCTCCTTCACGACCTTGTCGGGAAGGAAGGGCAACAGGCGCTCGCGAGTATCGACGCTCTCGCCATCGCGCCCCTTGATGACCATGACGTCGTTGGCGCCGGTCTCGAAGAGGTATTCAACGCGCCCCAGGGCGATGCCCTCGGTGGTCACGACGGTAAGCCCCTCGAGCTGATACCAGTAGAAATCGTCGTCCTCGGGAAGCTCGGGCAATTCGGGCGTGGGCAGCAGCACCTCGGCGCCCGCCAGTGCCTCGGCCTGATCACGGCCATCGACACCCTCGAGCCGGGCCACCAGCCCCTTGCCCTGCAGGCGCCCTTGAGCGAGTCGATAACGCGACTCGACGCCCCGAAGGCGCAGCACCCACTCACCGTAGTCGAGGATGCCCTCCATTGGGCTAGTGTACGAATACACCTTCAGCCATCCCTTGACGCCATACGGGCTGGTCAACTTGCCCAGTACGACATGCTCGGGAGGCGCCTTGCGCTCGGCATTCATGCTCATCATCGACCCTGCATCGGCCATGCACTCGCGTCAGGCGACTCAGGCCTGCTTGCGGGCTTCCTTGACCAGCTCGGCGACACGGTCGGACAGCTGTGCGCCCTTTTCCTGCCATTGGCTGATGCGGTCCAGGTCGATGCGCAGACGCTCTTCCTGGCCACGCGCCACCGGGTTAAAGAAGCCCAGGCGCTCGATGAAACGACCATCGCGCGACTTGCGCGAATCGGTCACGGTCAGATGGTAGAAGGGACGCTTCTTGGCGCCACCTCGTGCCAGACGAATGGTAACCATGCGTTGACTGTCCTTCGGTTGATTTACGGAGGTTGTCGATCGAAGGCTCGCCCTTCGACAATCGGTTCGGCGGCGGTTTCACACCCGTCGCCGAGTCGTTCGGTCACGACGATGCCCGCGATTCGACGCGGACCTGCCAGTGAAGACGCAGCATTTTACGGAAATCTCCCCGGCTTGGAAACCTTTTTGCGCGACTCAGGGTACGTTCAGCGCCAGGGCATGCCGCCCGGACCGCCCATGCCGCCCGGGCCACCGGGCCCGCCAGGGCCTCCCTGGCCGCCGCCCATCATGCCCGGCATGCCACGCATCATCTTCTGCATGCCACCCTTCTTGCCGGCCTTCTTCATCATTTTCTGCATCTGCTTGTGCTGCTTCAGCAGGCGATTGAGATCGGGCACCTGCAAGCCGGCGCCGGCAGCGATGCGGCGCTTGCGCGAACCATTGATGATCTCCGGGCGACGACGCTCTTTCGGTGTCATCGAGTTGATCAATGCCTCGAGCTTGCCGAACTCCTTCTCGGGCCCGGGCCCCTGGGCCATCTCGGCCATCTGGCCCATGCCCGGTAGCTTGCCGAGCAGACCGCCCATGCCGCCCATCTTCTTGAGCTGCTGCAGCTGGTCACGGAAATCCTCGAGGTCGAAGCCGTCGCCTTTCTTGACCTTCTTGGCCAGTTTGTCGGCCTTGCCCTTGTCGACGGTGCGCTCGGCTTCCTCGATCAGCGACAGCACGTCGCCCATGCCGAGAATGCGTGAGGCGACCCGGTCGGGGTGGAAGGGTTCCAGGGCGTCGACTTTTTCGCCAACGCCCATGAACTTGATCGGCTTGCCGGTAATGTGGCGGACCGACAGGGCCGCACCACCACGGGCGTCGCCATCGGTCTTGGTGAGAACCACACCGGTCAGTGGCAGCGCCTCGTGGAATGCCTTGGCGGTATTGGCGGCGTCCTGGCCGGTCATGGCATCGACCACGAACAGCGTCTCGTCCGGCGAAACGGCGCGATTGAGCGCCTGAATCTCCGCCATCATCGCCTCGTCGATAGCCAGGCGGCCGGCGGTATCGACCAGCACCACGTCGTGGAACTGTATCTTGGCATGCTTGATCGCCGCCTCGGCGATGTCCACCGGCTGCTGATCGCTGCTCGAGGGGAAGAAATCGACGTCCACTTCCTTGGCGAGCGTCTCTAGCTGGTCGATCGCCGCCGGGCGGTAGACGTCTGCCGAGACCACCAGCACCTTCTTCTTCTCGCGCTCACGCAGGTAACGTGCCAGCTTGGCCACCGAAGTGGTCTTGCCCGCGCCTTGCAGGCCGGCCATCAGCACCACGGAAGGCGAGCTCTTGAGCACCAAGCCTTCGTTGGCCTCGCCCATGATCGCCTCGAGCTCCTGCTGGACGATCTTGACGAACTGCTGGCCCGGCGAGAGGCTCTTGGATACCTCCTGACCCACGGCGCGCTCGCGCACGCGGTCGACAAATGCCTTGACCACCGGCAGGGCGACATCGGCCTCGAGCAAGGCCCGGCGCACTTCCCGCAGGGTATCCTTGACGTTGTCTTCGGTCAGGCGAGCCTGACCCTTGATGGACTTGAGCGTCTGGGACAGACGATCACTGAGATTCTGGAACATGGGCCTCTCCACATACGATGGCCTGGGAAGCCATGACTTCCCCGCAATGGCCAAAAATTATACGCCTTGTGACCGCGAGTCTCCATGCGTGAGCGCCGTCATCTTTTGCGCGCGGCTGTCAGGCATGGCGACGATTCGGTATAGTGAGCGTTCCATTTCATGTCACCAGGCGCTGGCGAAAGCGCACGGATAGCATTGATGCACGCGCTCCCTCTTGCCGTCATGGCCTTCATCCTCTACACCGCGGCCGCTTCCTGGCAGGGTCTGACCCTGGCCCGTCGAGTGCCACCGCGCAGCGCACTGGTGCGCAGCTTCGGCCTGCTGGGGCTGTTATGCCATCTGCCACTCGCCGTCGGCCTGCTCGACCAGGGCGCCTCCTTGCTGCCTGGCCTGTCCACCAGTGCGGTGCTGGCCAGCGGCCTGGCGGTCCTGACACTGCTGGTGATCAGCCTGTTCAAGCCGGTGCTCAACGTGGCCACCGGGCTCTTCCCGCTGGCCGGCCTCACCTTGCTGCTGGCCGTCGGCCTGCCGAGCCCCGAACGCCATCCCGGCATGACCCCGGGCATCGCCCTGCATGCCCTGAGCTCGGCGCTGGCTTTCGCTTTCCTGGCCATCGCCGCCTTCCAGGCGATCCTGCTCGGAGTGCAGAACCAGGCACTTCGCCATCATCACATCCGCGGCGTGGTGCAGTCGTTACCGCCCCTGACCAGCATGGAACGTATCCTGTTCGAGCTGATCTGGGCCGGCATCATCCTGCTGAGCCTGGCGATCGCCAGCGGCTTCGTGTTCGTCGAGGACATGTTCGCCCAGCATCTGGTGCACAAGACGGTGCTGTCGCTGCTCGCCTGGGTGATCTTCGCCACCCTGCTGACCTGCCATCACTGGCTGGGATGGCGCGGTATGCGTGCCGTGCGCTGGACTCTGGTCGGTTATCTGGTACTGCTGCTGGCCTACTTCGGCAGCAAGTTCGTTCTCGAGGTCTTGCTGGCGCGAGGCTGAATCGCCTTGACAGCGTTCAGCCCAGTCCCTACAACTCGAGCCTGACCCGTGATTGAGGATCATTAGACTTGAACGACGATTTCCCTTTGGGATTGCTGTTCGGCCTACTGCTGCTGCTTATCTGCCTTTCCGCTTTCTTCTCCAGTTCCGAGACCGGCATGATGTCGATCAACCGCTATCGCCTTAGCCATCGGGCCAATAGTGGTGAGAGTCGTGCCCAGCGCGTGATGCGCCTGCTCAGTCGTCCCGACCGCCTGATCGGTGTCATCCTGATCGGCAACAACTTCGTCAACAACCTGGCGGCGTCCATTGCCACCATCATCGCCATCCACTTCTTTGGCGATGTCACCGGGCCGGCAGTCGCCACCACCCTGCTGACCATCACGATCCTGATCTTCTCCGAGGTCACGCCCAAGACCTATGCCGCGGTGAGACCCGAGCGCATCGCCTATCCGGCCTCGGTGATACTGGAGCCGCTGCTCAAGCTGCTCTACCCGCTGGTCTGGCTGGTCAATGCCATCTCCAACGGTCTGCTGCGCCTGCTCGGCGTGAAAAACATCGAGGGTGACGGGGACAACCTGACCCGAGACGAGCTGCGCACCGTGGTCCACGAAGCAGGCCCGCTGGTACCGAGCCGCCACCAGGCCATGCTGGTCTCGATCCTCGATCTCGAGAATGTCACGGTCAACGACATCATGGTGCCCCACCACGAGGTCTCAGGCATCGACCTCGATGACGATCTGGAGGACATTCTCACCCAGATACGCACCAGCCAGCATACCCGGATGCCGATCTTCAAGGGCGACATCAACAACATCATCGGCATGCTGCACCTGCGCAACGCGGCCCGCTTCCTGTCGCGCCCCGAAGTGACCAAGGCGGCCATCGTGCAGGAGGCCCGGGAACCCTATTTCATTCCGGAATCGACGCCACTGCATACCCAGTTGCTCAACTTCCAGAAGCAGAAACGCCGCATCGGCATCGTGGTCGATGAATACGGGGATGTGGAAGGACTGGTGACCCTGGAGGACATCCTCGAGGAAATCGTCGGCGAGTTCACCACCGACGTGGCCAGCCAGAATCAGGACATTCACCCTCAGGAAGACGGCAGCCACGTCATCGACGGCACCGCCAACATCCGGGATATCAACAAATCACTGGGCTGGCAGCTTCCTACCGACGGCCCCAAGACCCTCAACGGCCTGATCCTGGAACATCTGGAATCCTTTCCCGACGGCCCCGTCTGCCTGGAGATCAGGCCGATCCGCATGGAGATCCTCGAGGTCCGTGACAACCTGATCACTGCGGCGCGCTGCTGGCAGGTCGTACGTCGCGCGGCAGCCACCACGTAGACACTTGCGCATAGATACCTAGACGCGTCGACCGCTCTCCACCCAGGCATCCGCCTCAGCCTTGAGGGCTCGCACCCGGGTCTCGATGCGGCCGCGCTCAGCCTCCTCGGGCGGTACCGGCTCCCCGAAATACAGCGCGACCCGTGCCCGGAAGCGGCGCGGGAACTTGCTCAATGCCGGACCGTTGCAATGCGATGTCCAGGAGCCCCACAGACCGGCCAGGCCGGCCGGCACCACGGGCACCGCATCCCTGGCCAGAATCAATTCCAGACCGCGCCGAAAGGGCTGAACCTCGCCGTCGGGGGTCAGACGCCCTTCGGGGAACAGCATCACCACCTCGCCATCACGCAGAGCCTGACTGACCTGTTCGAGAGCGCGTCGCAAGCCGCCCGGGTCGCGACGATCGGAATCGACGGGGATCGCACCCACCAAGCGGAACAGCCAGTTCAACCACCGGGATTCATAGATGGGGCGATCCATCATGAAACGCAGCGGACGCGGACTGGCTCCGCCGATCACCAGGGCATCCACGAAGCCGACATGATTGCAGACGACCAGAGCAGGGCCATGAGCCGGAATATGGCGGCGTCCCTGGAAGCGCATGCGATACATCAGGTGCACCGTCATGAACACCATCCGCCGGATCAGGGTGCGCGGCGAGCGGGCTATCCACCAGAGCAGCGCCGCCAGTGCCAGCAGCGGCGCGCCCCATGTCGTCAGAGGCGTCACGGCGCTTCGGGTGGCGTCTTCAGGCCAGCCAGCATGGTGGTCGACAACTGATTGAGGAGCTCCTCGACTTCCAGCGGCTCGCTCTGCCAATAGCCCAAGCGTTCATTGAGCCCGAGCTGCACCAGACCATGCACACTGCCCCACAGCGTGCGCCCCAGGCGACGCGCCTGCATGTCGTCCAGCGCCGGCTGATGCTCCTTCAGAGTATTCTCCACACGCAGGAACAGGGCTTCGATCATGTCGCTCTGGCGACGATCCAGCTCCCCTTCCTGAGCCAGGGGATAATCGAACAGCAGTTGCCAACGGTAGGGATCACGGCGCGCAAACTCCCAGTAGGCCAGCGCCAGCGCCTTGAGACGCTGCTCCGGCGTACCATCGCTGAGCAGCGGGTCGATAGCGACGCGCAAACGGCCCAGCGATTCGATATTGACGTGCTGCAGGAGGTTGTTGAAGCTGCCGTAGAGCTTGAGCAGCGTGCTCGGCGCGCAGCCGATCTCACGGGCCAGGGAGCGCAACGACAGCGTGTGTACCGGGCGCTCCTGCAGCCAGGCGTCACAGGCTGCCATGACCTGGGCATGAAGCGTCTCGGGGGCATGCTGTCTGGGTCGAGCCATCGGCTTCCTCGCGGGGTATGGAAAGAACAGTGGAGCGCGCCAGCCATACGGAATCGAGCACGCCTGGAAGCGAACACTGTTTCCGATAGCATATCGTTCCTGTGGAGCAACGCAAGTCCGGCGATCACAGTCGCTTTTCTCGCCTCGGTGTCTTGGTTACCCTGATGCACCACATCCCGGAGGTCTCATGGCCGGCCGACTCTACATTCCGCCTTTCGCCCTCGATCGCCTGCTGCCGGAACTGGTGGCAGACGAAGTACCACTCACGGGCACCAATCTCGCGCCTCGGCAACCCCTGCCCCTGATCCGCCTGGAGGCGGGGCGGCCACGATTGAGCCGGGCTTTCTGGGGGCTAACACCACCCTGGCTCAAGGTACTCGACCACGCGCCCCACTGCGCACGGGCAGAGTCGCTGGAATCCCGCGCCATGTTTCGCGACGCCTTCGCGGCTCGTCGTTGCCTGGTACCGGTCGGCGGCGTCTACGTCTGGCGGCCCATGCCCCGAGCCAAGCAGCCCTATCTGGTCACCCGGATCGATCGCGGCCCCCTGCTGCTGGCCGGCCTCTGGTGCCGTTTCCATACCACCCTCACCGAATACAACGATTCGCTGGCACTGATCACGGTACCCAGCCCTGCCCTGCTCGCCCCGCTGAGCGACAGGCTACCGGCGGTGATCGACGCCAACGACGCGATCCGCTGGCTCGACCCACAGACGCCGACCGCCGACGCCCGCCAGCAACTGACATCCGCCCCGGAGGAACTGTTGGGCGCTTTTCCTGTATCAAGAGGGGTGAATGATCCCGGCAACCAGGAAGCCTCCTGCGCCTATCCCATCGGCCCCATGCTACGCAGGACATCCGAACAGGAGACACGATGATCCGTCTATCACGCCCATGCCTGGCCGCGTCACTGACGCTGGCCATGCTGCTGCCCGGTGCCAGCATCGCCCAGCAGGCCACCCACGAAGCCGAGCAGGCCATGACACCCCGAGTCAGCCCCCACGACGACCGCGACTATCGCGTCCTGACCCTGGACAACGGACTCACCGCCCTGCTGGTCAGCGACAGCGAGGCCGACAAGGCTGCCGCCTCGCTGAACGTGGACGTGGGCAGTGCCCAGGACCCCGACGACCTGCCCGGGCTGGCCCATTACCTCGAACACATGCTGTTCCTGGGCACCGAAAGCTACCCGGAGGCCGATGCCTACCAGAGCTACCTGACACGCCACGGCGGCCAGCACAACGCCTTCACCGCCTCCCAGGACACCAACTACTTCTTCTCCATCGAGCCCGACGCCCTATCCGGCGCCCTGGATCGCTTCAGTCGCTTCTTCGTCAACCCGCTGTTCAATGCCGACCGGCTGGAGAACGAGCGCAAGGTGGTCCATTCGGAATACATCGCCCGCAAGCGCAGCGAAGGGCGACGGCGCAACGATGTGCTGGACCAACTGCTCAATCCGGAGAATCCCACCACCGGCTTCTCGGTGGGCAGCCTCGAGACCCTGGCCGACAGGCCCGAGGGCGAGCCCGGCCTGCGCGAGCGCATCCAACGCTTCTACGCCGACCATTACGATGCCAATGTCATGCACCTCTCCATCGTGGCGCCACAGCCACTGGACGAGCTGGAATCACTGGTGCGCGACAACTTCACAGACGTGCCGGACCACGGCCTATCGCGCCCGACCATCGAAGCGCCGCTGGCCGACGAGTCGCGCCTGCCCGCTGCCGCCAAGCTCAAGTCGCTGCGGGACAGCCGCCAGGTAAGCTTCTACTTCCCGGTTCCCGACCCGATCACCGATTATCGCCACAAACCGGCCAGCTATCTGGCCAGCCTCCTCGGTCATGAGGGCGACGGCAGCTTGCTCGCCGTATTGCGCAAGGCCGGCTGGGCCGACGGCCTCTCCGCCGGCGTGGCTCGCGGCGATGGCCAGCACGCCCTCTTCCAGGTGGATATCAGCCTGACGCCGGAAGGCACCGAACATCTGTCGCGCATCCAGGCCAGCCTGTTCGCCGCCATCCGCGCCATTCGCGACGGCGGTGTCGAGGCATGGCGCTACGACGAGCAGGCCAAGCTCGCCGAGCAGGCCTTCCGCTTCCAGCAGCACGGTTCCGCACTGAACGATGCCATGCGCCTGTCGATGAACCTTTCCCGCTATCCCGTCGAGGACGTCAACTATGCGCCCTACCGCATAGATGGCTTCGACGCCTCGCGCATCGACACCTGGCTGTCGGCACTGCGACCGGACAACATGCTGAGGCTCTACAGCGGCCCCGAGGTGGAGAGCGAACGCACCTCCCCCTGGTTCGACACCCCCTGGTCGCCGGTCGCCCTCGATGACGACGATACCCAGCCCCTGGCCGGCCTGTCGCTGCCCGAGCCCAACCCCTACATCGCCGAGAATCTCGAACTGCTCGGCCAGCAGGACGAGATACCGCAGAAGCGACTCGACGAACCGGGCTTCGAGTTCTGGCACATGCGCGACGCCAGCTTCGACACGCCCAAGGTCGAGTGGCGCTTCAGTCTTCAGAACCCCGAGGCCAGCCATGATGCCCGCAAGGCGGCACTGTCGCGCCTGCTCGCCGGCTGGCTGCAGGACAGCCTCAATGAGCCACTCTATCCGGCGCGACTGGCCGGCCATGGTTTCGACGCCTATGCCCATGCCCGAGGCATCACCCTGTCGTTCTCCGGTTGGCGGGATCGTCAGGATCGTCTAGTCGAGCGCGTCCTCGAGCAGCTTCAACACGGCAAGATCGAAGCCGACAGCGTCGAGCGCGTCCGCGAACGCCTGCGGCGCGACTGGCGCAACGCGCCCCAGGACGATCTCTATCGCCAGGCCGGGCGCACCCTGACCGAAGCCCTGATCAACCCGCAGTGGTCTCCCGACGCGCTGCTCGAGGCCAGCGAAGACCTGGACACCCAGGCCTTGCGCGATTTCCGCGAGACCTTCCTCGCCGACCTGCATCTCGAGTCCATGGCCATCGGCGACCTGGGCACCGAGCAGGCAGAACAGCTCGCCCATCATGTCGCCGACAAACTGGCCCCGGCGCTGTCCCACGAGGCGATTCCCGAACTGGTGACGCTGCGCGCCAGCGACGATCTCCCCGCCCTGATTCCCGATACCAAGCGGGACGAGTCACTGGTCATGCGCTACCTGCAGGGCAACGACCGCGCCCTGGCCACCCAGGCTAGGCTGTCGGTGCTGGGCCGTCTCCTCGAGACGCCTTTCTACCAGCAACTGCGTACCGAGCAACAGCTAGGTTATGTGGTCAACGCCGGTTATCGCCCGCTGCTCGATGCCCCCGGCATCACCTTCCTGGTGCAATCGCCGGACACCGACAGCCAGACCATCCAGACCCGGATCGATGCCTTCATTGACGACTTCGGCAAGCGCCTCGACGATGTGCAGGACAGCGACCTCGCCGCCTATCGACAGGCCGTGCGCGACGACCTGCTGCAGCGCGACACCAGCCTGCCCGGCCGCACCAATCGCCTGTGGCAGGCGCTCGCCCTCGAGGACACTGACTTCGACCACCGCAAGCGGCTGGCCGAACGCGTGATGGACGTCACGCCCGAAGCACTGCGCAACACCTGGCGCGACCTGTCACAGGGGCCCGCGCTCAACATCACCCACGACCCGGGCGACAGCCCCAGCGACGTGCTGTCTCTCAAGGCGGACCTGACACCTCTGCCGAAACAGGCACACTGAAATAACGTGCCACAAGGAAGCGCTGATTAAGGATGCGATGATTTATGTAGCGAGCGATGAAAGGCTGGGCGCCGCCGGAACGGAAGCACCGCCGTTTACATGGTGGTAAATGAGGATGTTGAGTACCGCCGGCGTTCTGAATTTCAAGCGCCGCAATAAATCAGTGTTTCCAATACGACATCGCCCGGCACAAGCCGGGCGATGTCGTATTGAGGCTACCCATCAGCCCCAGGCCGTCGTCGCTCAACCGAACGCCTGGGCCGGCATGATCGCCTCCACATGCATCACCAGTTCCTCAAGGATCTGACGCTCCCGATCCGCCAGGGACACCTGGTTGAGCCGCTCGATCTCCCGAGCGAATTCGGACAGTGTGAAGCCGGCAACCGCCGGATCGTTCATGCGTTCCCAACGGAATGACTCCCAGCGCGCCATCTCCTCGCCGCTCAGGGTGTCTGGATAGCTGCGGGCCCGGTAGCGGAACAGCATTTCCTCGAGCCGCGGGTCCTGGAAGGCGAAGCTGGCCCCGACCAGATCCCAGGGGTCGCTGTCGCGCACCCGCTGCATCTGCTGGCGGTCGGAAGGCGAGAAGAAGCCGCCAGAATAGAGCATCAGATCAGGATCGTGGGGTGGCTCGGGCGGCGGCCCCGCAAACACCTCTGCCACCCGCGCCGACACATCCGGAGTCGCCGCCAGCACCTTCCAGTGATGGCGACAGGACGCTACGTCCACACCCAGGCGCTCGACGATCTCGCCATACTCGCCCCGATGCGGGCCACTGGCATCCTTGAGCGCATTGGCCGGCAGGATCACCGGGCACTTATTGAGATGGATGACCTTGAGCGGAATGCGCGACTCTCCCTCGGCCAGGTCATCGTTGCTGACGAAGACCCGATCGCGGATCTGCTGCGCATCCAGCGACAACAGGGGCTCCGGGTCCATCGCGAGGTCGTAGACGATGACCCCGTTGGGATTGGTGGGATGCTCCGCCAACGGCATTACCAGGGCACTGCACCCCCGGCTCGCCGGGTAGCGGCGCGAAATGTGCAGGACCGGCTTACGCGACGGGACATCGATGGCCCGGCCCACGGCACGCTTGCCGCGCATGCTCAGCAGATGATCGAACAGATTGGCGTTGCTGCAACGCAGTAGCCGCGCCAACTCGATGGTCGCCCGCACATCGGCCAGGGCGTCGTGCGCTCCCGCATGCTCGATGCCGTTGGCGGCAGTCAGATCCTCGAGCTTGAAACTCGGCGTGCCGTCGTCACGGGTCGGCCAGGCGATGCCATCCGGGCGCAGGGCGTGAAAGGCGCGCACCACATCGATCAAGTCCCAGCGGGAATTGCCGTTCTGCCACTCCCGGGCATAGGGATCGATCAGGTTGCGGTAAAAGAGATGGCGACCCACTTCATCATCGAAGCGCAGGCTGTTGTAACCCAATGCACAAGTGCCCGGCTCGCTCATCGCGGCCTGGATGCGCCCGGCGAATTCCGCTTCGGGAAGACCACGCCGCTTGGCCTGCTGCGGCGTGATGCCGGTGATCAGACAGGCCTGGGGATGCGGCAAGTAATCATCGGCGGGCTTGCAGAACAGCTCGATGGGCTCGCCGATTTCATTGAAATCGGCATCCGTGCGAATGGCGGCGAACTGCGACGGCCGATCACGACGCGGGTCGGCCCCGAACGTCTCGTAATCGTGCCACAGGAAGGTCAGCGGGGCGGCTTTCTTCTGCGCCATGGGCGATGCACTCCGAGCGGGCTGGGACATGAAGTCCCCAGCCTAGCACAGCCCCGCCGACGGCTCAGCCGCCAATCTCACGCCCTGGGAAGCGTGACGTTCAGCTCCAGTACGGAACAGTTGTCCTCGCTGTCCAGGCTGATATTGATGGCATCATCCTCGATCTGGACATAACGGCGGATCACTTCCAGCAGTTCCTTCTCGAGCATCGGCATGTAATCCGGTTGCCCGCGCTGGCTGCGCTGATGGGCAACGATGATCTGCAGCCGCTCCTTGGCGACGGAGGCAGACTGCTTGCGCTCGCGCTTCAGGAAATCGAGTAGCTTCACCGGCGGCCTCCTCCGAACATGCGGCTCAACAAACTCTTCTTCTGGTACTCGTGGAAACGCAAGGGTACCTCCTCGCCCAGCAGCCGAGAAACCGTGTCGGCGTAGGCCTGGCCGGCGTCGCTGCTCTCGTCGTGGGTGACCGGAACGCCCTGGTTGGAAGCCCGCAGCACCGCTTCGGACTCCGGAATCAAACCCACCAGATTGATGGACAGGATTTCGCGAATGTCCTCGAGATTGAGCATATCCCCCCGATCTACACGATTCGGATTATAGCGGGTGATCAGCAGATGTTCCTTGATCGGGTCGTCTCCACGCTCGGCGCGACGAGTCTTGGAGGACAGCAGGCCGAGGATGCGGTCGGAGTCGCGCACCGATGATACCTCGGGGTTGGTGACCACGATCGCCTCGTCGGCGAAGTACATGGCCAGCTGCGCTCCGCGCTCAATGCCGGCGGGCGAATCACAGATGATATAATCGAAATCCTTGCTCAGGCTCTCGAGCACCTGATCAACGCCCTCCAGGGTCAGCGCGTCCTTGTCCCGCGTCTGGGAGGCCGGCATGATGTGCAGGTTGTCGATCCGCTTGTCACGGATCAGAGCCTGATTCAGCCCCGCCTCGCCTTGAATGACATTGACCAGGTCATAGACCACGCGACGTTCGCAGCCCATGACCAGATCAAGATTACGCAGCCCCACGTCGAAGTCGATCACTACGGTCTTCTGGCCACGCAAGGCCAGGCCTGTGGCGACGGCGGCTGCACTGGTTGTCTTGCCGACCCCACCCTTGCCGGAGGTCACAACGATGATCTTTGCCAAGTGTCACATCCTGTTGTCATGTTGGGAGAAAGGGCGACGGCACGCGCCACCGAATCGTCGTTGTGTGGCCGTCAGTCCAACGGCGTAATACTCAGTTGCGCCTCACTCAAGCGCACCTGTATGGCGGTGCCCAGCAAGCGTGGATCGATATCCTCGAGACGCTTGTAATTGCCGGCCACGGAAAGCAGCTCTGCTCGCAGCTCGCGGCAGAAGATGCCCGCCTGGGTATTGCCATGGATACCGGCCAGAGCGCGGCCACGCAGCGGCCCATAGACATGCACGCTACCGCCGGCCAACACCTCGGCACCGGCATTGACCGCACCAACGACGACAAGATCGCCCTCGGGAGAGGTTATCTGCTGGCCCGAACGCACGGTGCCCCGGAAGATGCGCCCTCCCGCCATTTCATCGGCCACGGGCTCATCGCCCATCAACGGCAACATGTCCTCCTCAGACGCCTCATTTACCGACACGCTCTCCAGAGAACGCGGCCGAGCGGCCTCCTGTGGCGGGAACCAGCCAAGGCCCAACGCCCAGGCCGACTGCTTGACCGGATCGGGGCCACCACGCACGGCCACCGGCAGTAGCTTGTGAGCGCGGCATACCGCACAGATCCGCTCAAGCGCCAGATGCGGCTCATCGAGGTGCTCGACGTTGAGCACCACCGGGGTATGATGAAAGAAGGCCGGAGACTGACTGAGCTTGCCGGCAAGTTGCTCACGAATGTGCTCGGGATCGGCACTGGCCAGTTCCATGACCGTCATCGGCAACATGCCGCCCTTGAAGGTGAATGCCATGCCGTCTCTTTCCACTTTGAGACTCATTGCCGAACTCCACGTCGGATGATGGTCGGGATACAGCTCCCAAGCTAAGCGAGAGCCCCGGACCCTGCAACTGATCATAAGGCCAGCGACCCCTTTTTGTCAGTGTCTCATAACAGCAACACTCATGCTCAACGCCCTTTTCTACCGCGCCGACGCGTGCTTAGATACCCGATGGGTTGATATCGCTCTAAACGCCGTTCACCTGACTCGTGCCCCCTGCCACGACCTCACCGGGAATATCATGCCAGGACTGCTACGCCGACTCTTCGCCCCCCGCTGGCGACACCCGGATCCCGACATCCGCCGCCAGGCCAGTCTCCGGCTCGACCCCGAGCGCGACGACCAGCGCCAGGTGCTCGAGTGCCTGGCCGTCGACGAGGATAGCGGCGTGCGCCGAGCCGCCCTGGAAAGGCTCGACGACCCAGACAGACTCATGGCCCTGCACGCCGAACAGGGTGCGTCAGAAGAGTGGCGCGAACGCCTGCTCATGCTGCTCACCGGCAGGGCGGGACACCAGGATCTGGGGCGACGCATCGCCCTGACCGAGACCCTCGACGACCCGGCGATGCTCGAGCGTCTCGCCCTGGAAGGCGACAACCAACAATTGCGCCTTGCCGCACTGGCACGCCTCGACAGCGAAGAGGCCCTGATTCGGCAAGCCTGCGAGAACGGTATCGCCGCGGTTCGCCATGCCGCCGCCGAGCGCATCACCAGCGTGGCCGGGCTGACACGGCTGATCAACGAGGCACGCCGGGATCGACACGTGATGCGCCGCGCACGCGAACGCCTCAACCAGTTACGCGCCGACGCCGCCTCCCTGGCGGCGGCCCGGGAGCACCGCCAGGCCTTGCTGGAAAAGCTCGAGGCACACGCCGCCAGTGCCTGGGAACCCCTCTATGCCGGGCGTTTTCGCCACCTGGTACGCGAATGGACACAACTGGAAGACACCCCTGACGCCGAGCAGGAGCGTCGCTACCAGGACGCCAGCCTGCGCTGCCGCAAGGTCATCAGCGACCACGACGCGCACGAGCATGCTCAGGATGCCGCCGAGCGCCAGCGCGAGGATGCTGACCAAGCCCGTGAATCCCTGGTCGAGGCCCTGGAGGAAAGTCTCGACGCCTTGCGCCACGGCGACCGACTCGCCGATCAGGACATCGCCAGCCTGCGCTCGCAGAAGCAACTGATGGCCAGCCGCTGGCAAGCGCTCTCCGAAAAGCATCTCACCGACGACGCCCTACGCCAGCGCTATGATGCGGCACTGGCCAGCTATGACCGTATCGTCCAGGCCCGGGTGCGCCTGGACGAACGCGCCGACGACATCCAGCAGGCCTTGACCGATGGCGATGACGAACGCCTCGCCGCACTGGTCGACGCCTGTGGCTGGCCCGACGAGCTGCCGCCCTCCCCGCTGCTGCAACGTGCCCACGACCAGCTCGAACGCCAGGAAACGCCGGCAGACGACAACCTCGAGGCGCGCCTGGCGCGCTTCCACGATGACCTGGAGCGGCTCGAGCGCCTGCTGGAAAGCGGTGCCTTCAAGGGCGCCAGCCGACTCCATCAACGACTCCGCCAACAGGCCGACGAGCTTCCCGGCAAGCGCATCGACGCCGGCCGACTCAAGCGCCTGGGCGCCCGGCTCGCCGAACTTCGCGATTGGCGAGGCTTCGTCGCCGGCCCCAAGCGCGATCAGCTCTGCCAGGAGATTGCCGCCCTGGCCGACGACCGCACCCTCAGCGACGCGGAACTGGACCGCCGCCATCGCCGACTCGTCAAAGAGTGGAAAGACCTCGGCGATGCCGCCGCCAACCGCGAACAAGCCAGGCACTTCCGCGCCGTCTCCGACCGCATCCACGAGCGCCTGAAATCGTGGCGCGAACAGCAACAGACACAGCGACAGCGCAACCTGGAAGCACGGGAGGCACTGTGCGAACAATTGGAAACCCTGCTCGATCAACCCTCGAACCAGGCAGACCCCGACGCCCTGCGCGAAATTCGCGACCGGGCTCGCCAGCAATGGCGACGCCATTCACCGGTGCCCCGCGACCAGGCAGAACCCATCGGTCGCCGTTTCGGGCGTATCCGCCACGCACTCCAGGCACTGATCGAGCGCCGTGCCAACGAGGTCGCCGAGGCCAAGCGCCAGTTGATCGATGAGGCACGCCAGCTACGCGAGAGCGGACAAACCGCCGTTCAGCGGGCAGAAAGCGCCAAGGCGCTGCAGAAACGCTGGCGCGCCCTCGGTCGCGCCCCCCGCCACGAAGAGAAAGCCCTGTGGCACGACTTCCGCCACATCTGCGACGAAATTTTTGCCAGTCGGGATGCCGCTCGCCAGCAGCATGACAAGAGCAACAAGGCCAAGCTCGAGGCCATGCAGGCCTTGATCGAGCGACTGGATGCCTGGCACCCCAATGCCAGTGACGACACCTCACAGCTCGACGACGCCATCAACGAGGCCCTGGCGCTGGAGCCGCTGCCCCATGGGCGCCGCAGTGAAGGCATGCGCAAGCGCTGGTCGGGCATCATCCGCGCCCGACGTGAACGCCTGGCACGCCTTGCCCTGGCTGAAGTGGTCCACCGCTGGCACCGGGTACGCCCGCTGCTCGACGCCCACCTGCGCGCGGACGCTGCCAGCCTGGGAGGCGAGACGCCTCAGGACGTCCAGCATGCCGGAGAGCCTGCCCTATCGAACGATCTGGAATGCGCCCACAAGCGGCGCAACGAGGCCCGGCATTTCCCGCCGGACCAGGCGGACGTCGAAGAGCGCCTGGCGCGCGTCCGCATCCACCTGGCTCTGCTCGCTGGAGGACAGGTCGCCCAGCGGGACGACCCCTTGCGGCTGGCCATTCAGGTCGAGCGCTTGAATGACAATCTGGGACAGGAAGCCTCACGGGTCGAAGAGTTGCGCAGCGTGCTGTGCGAATTGCTCGCCACCGGGCCGATCCCTCCGGCCTTGTGGGAACGGGAGGTCGGCGAGTTGGATCGCAGCCTGGAGAGCCTGACCCAGCTTCCACCTCCCTGAAGACAGCACGCGCCGTGGAAAGCGCGAGCGCTCAGCCCATGAACTGCCCGCCATTGATATCGATATTGGACCCGGTGATAAAACCGGACCCCTCGGCCGCCAGAAAGGCTACCAGCCGACCGATCTCTTCCGGCGTACCGAAGCGTTTCATGGGGATCGACTCGCGGATCGACTCACGGACCTTTTCCGGGATATCCATGATCATGTCGGTGGCGATATAGCCCGGCGACACCGTATTGACGGTGATGCCCTTGGTCGCCGTCTCCTGCGCCAGCGACATGGTCAGGCCATGCATGCCCGCCTTGGCCGCCGCATAGTTGGCCTGCCCGAATTGTCCCTTGCGGCCGTTGATCGACGAAATATTGATGATACGGCCATAGCCGTGTTCGAGCATTTCCTCGATCACGCTACGACAGGTGTTGAACACACTGTTGAGATTGGTATCGAGGACCTCGTGCCACTGCTCGGATGTCATCCTCTTCAGGGTGCCATCGCGGGTGATGCCGGCACAGTTGACCAGCACACCAATCGGTCCATGCGCATCACGGATTTCCTGGGTTCCCTTCACGCAATCCTCATAACAGGAGAGGTCGACGCCAGAGAGCGCAATATTCGTGTAACCATCGGCCCGCTGCGTCTCGAGCCAGTTCCTCGCCTTGTCAGGGTTGCGATACCCGGCAACCACCTGGTACCCGGCATCGGCCAGGGTGCGACAGATGGCGGAACCTATTCCCCCGGTACCTCCGGTTACCCAGGCGACTGTCGTTTCTGTTGTCATAAGGCAGCTCTCCCTTTCCGGTTCACACCATGCCTGGGAGTATCCTCCAGGCCTCTATTAAGTGTCGTTCCTGTACGGGACATCCATGTGACACTCTTTCGAGTATGGACCAACGCTGCCCAAACGGAATCATCTGCGAAAGCCGTGGTTGACGCAGCGCTCAGGATGTGTAGAATACGTCCCACGTTGATGCGGGGTGGAGCAGTCTGGTAGCTCGTCGGGCTCATAACCCGAAGGTCATCGGTTCAAATCCGGTCCCCGCTACCAAATATCGAGAAAGCCGGTTCCTCAGGGAGTCGGCTTTTTCTTTGGGCGTCCCATCACCTCCGGAAGGTCATCGGTTCGCTCTTGTTTCAAGGTCAGCGGTCCTCGCTACCCAATACCGGGAAAGCCGGTTCCCCAGGGAGCCGGCTTTTTCTTTGGACGTCCCATCGCCTCCGGAAGGTCATCGGTTCGCTCTTGTTTCAAGGGCAGCGGTCCCCGCCACCCAATACCGGGAAAGCCGGTTCCTCAGGGAGCCGGCTTTTTCTTTGGGCATCCAATCACCTCTGGAAGGTCATCGGTTCGCTCTTGTTTCAAGGTCAGCGGTCCTCGCTACCCAATACCGGGAAAGCCGGTTCCCCAGGGAGCCGGCTTTTTCTTTGGGCGTCCCATTACCTCAGGAGGGGCATCGGTTCGCTCTTGTTTCAAGTTCAGCGGTCCCCGCTACCCAATACCGAGAAGGCCGGTCCCTCAGGGAGCCGGCTTTTTCTTCGGGCCTCCGGCAATCTGCGGTCCGAAGTCCGTTCGAGCCTCGCGACTTGGGCGCAGGCCTTGAATCCCTCGCGCTTCACCCGCATCTTCCATGGCAAACTCACTCGCATTCAAGGCTTGAACACCATGCCGATCGTCGATCCTCGCACCGGCGAGCCGCTCACTCCCAGCGGCGACGCGGAGCAGAACACCGCCCCATCCCAGGGCCAGCCATCCGACGCCGATATCATCATCGATGTCGACCGCAGCAATATCCAGCAGTTGCTCGAGGCCTCCATGCAGGTTCCCGTGCTGCTGTGTTGCTGGGCGCCTTCGTCGGAGCCCAGCAGGCACCAGGTACCCGTGCTGGAGAAGCTGACCCGGGAGCACGGCGGCGCCTTCATCCTCGGCAAGCTCAATATCGACGACAACCCGGACATCGCGGGGCAACTGGGCGTCCAGTCGGTACCGGACGTCAAGCTCGTCAGCCAGGGCGGCCTGGTGGACCAACTCCAGGGGGCACAGCCGGAACAGCAAGTCCGCGAATGGCTCGGCAAGTACTTCCAAGCACCCGAGGGCGCGCAGCAGAGCCCGGAGGAGCAAGCCGCCGCCGCCCTCGAGGCCGGTGACAGTGCCACCGCCCGCCGCATCTACGAAGAGCTGGTCCAGCAATGGCCCGACCATACCGCCTATCAGGTGGAGTTGGCCCGCGTTCTGGTGGCCGACGGCGAGCCGCAGCAGGCACGGCAGCTGCTCGAGGCCTTGCCGCCGGAGGAACGCGATGCCCCGTCGGCACGCGGTGTGCGCGCCAGTATCGAGTTCGGTGAGGAAGCCCTCTCTGCCGAGGAGATCGCCGCTCTGGGAGATCGCGACGATAGCGAAACCCGCTATCAGCGCGCTCTGCGCCAGGTCGCCGATGGCCAGTACGAAACCGGCCTGGAGAGCCTGCTGGCGCTGATGCGTTCAGATCGCACCTATGGCGACGACGCCGCCCGCAAGACGCTATTGCGCGTCTTCGATGCCCTGGGAGCCGATCACCCTCTGACCGTTGCTTATCGGCGCAAGCTGTTCGCCCTGCTCTACTGAGCTCCCGGGCTCTCACGCTCGGCCGCCGCGGGGCGGCCGAGGTGCTCGTGCCAGCCGATTACCGGTCAATCGACGCGCTGAAAACCTCCCAGTACGCGCTGATCGGGACCGAAGAACACCAGCCTGTCGTGGTCGATCAAATAACGGTAAGCCTCATCGAGCATGTCCGTGACACGTCTGGCATCGGCCATGTTCGGACACGCCATCATGGTAGAGGCCAGATCGCCAAATTCGATGCGATTCTTGTCGCCAAGCTCGACGCTGCCGCCGAACTGATTGCAGCCGTCATGACCGCTGACCCGCCCATCGGGCGTGATCCGGAAATGCGGCGTGGGCGACAGGTCGAGCCGCTCGCTGGTTCCCACCAGTAGCAGATTCCAACGCGGCCCCACCACCGGTCCAGAAACCTCGCCATCCGGAGCGATGTCCGTCCCCGGCTCGCTGGCACAACCGGCCAGTCCCACGGCAATGGCAGTCATCATCAGGATACGGCGTAACGTGATGGTCATCGTGCTATCTTCCTTGCGATTGAGGAATGCGGGTCGGAAAGCCCCCGCATGGACGCCTCAGCTTGCCCCAGCACGCAGTTCAGAACAATGCTGGTACCAGCGAACTCGATGAAGGAAGACACCATGCTCGACGTCCTGCGCAACGACGCCCTCGGCAAACTGATCCTGCGCCTCGCCGTGGGTGGGCTGATACTGCTCCACGGTATCGCCAAGCTGCTCGACCCCGGCACTCTGGGGTGGATCGAAAACCTGCTGGCCAATCAAGGACTCCCGTCATCACTGGCATATGGCGTGCTGATCGGCGAGGTGCTGGCCCCGGCAATGGCCATCCTCGGCTGGCAGACTCGGCTGGCGGGACTGCTGATAGCCGGCAATATGCTGGTCGCCATCGTCCTGGTACACATGGGCGAACTCTTCCAGCTCGGCGACAGCGGCGGCTGGGCACTGGAATTGCAGGGCATGTTCCTGTTCAGCGCCCTGGCCCTGGTATTTCTCGGCAGCGGTCGCATGGCCATGCGACCCGACTGAGGCCGAGCCGCCGGTGGCATTTCCGTGCCCATGCCGTGCGACACCTCACCAGGTGCCGGTATTCTCCATGGACGCCCAGGGCTCCCGCGGCTCCTGGGCCTCGCCGGCTTGCAGAAGCTCGACAGAGATCCCATCGGGGCTGCGCACGAAGGCCATATGACCGTCGCGCGGCGGCCGATTGATGGTCACGCCATTGTCCTGAAGGTGCTGGCACAGCGCGTAGATATCATCGACGCGATAGGCCAGGTGGCCGAAGTTGCGCCCGCCGGTATAGGTTTCAGGGTCCCAGTTGTAGGTCAGCTCGAGTTCCGGAGCCTGGAGTTCCGTCGAGCGTGCCTCATCGGAAGGTGCCGCGAGAAACACCAGGGTAAAACGCCCCTTCTCGCTCTCCTTGCGGCGCACTTCCTTGAGGCCCAGCAGGTCGCAGTAGAAATGCAGTGAGGCCTCGAGATCGGCGACCCGAACCATGGTGTGCAGATATTGCATGAGAATCTCCTTGTTCACAGTGGAAGCGAATAGGGGCATTCTGTCATCGATCCGCCACTCTCGCGACGAGATCGATACCCCATGAGCGACTATTGTGACCTGGCACCGGCCCATCCGTTTCACGGCCCTTATCATGACCACGAATACGGCTTCCCGGTAAAGAGCGACGACGCCCTCTTCGAGCGCCTGGTACTGGAAATCAACCAAGCCGGCCTGTCGTGGCTCACTGTCCTTAAGAAGCGCAACGCCTTCCGCACGGCCTTCGAGGACTTCGTCATCGACCGGGTGGCTGCCTACGGTGACGCGGAGCGGGCCCGCCTGCTGAGCGACGCCGGCATCATTCGCAACCGCCTCAAGGTCGACGCCGCGATCCACAACGCCGGCGTGATTCAGACACTGCGCCAGGAGTATGGCAGCTTCCATGCCTGGCTGGACTGGCACCATCCGCTGGCACACGCCGACTGGGTGAAGCTGTTCAAGCGTACCTTCCGCTTCACCGGCCCCGAGATCGTCGGTGAGTTTCTGATGAGCACGGGGTACCTGCCCGGCGCCCATCGTGACGACTGCCCGGTTCAACGCCGCATCATCGCCGCTGCGCCACCCTGGACCCGCGAGACCTGAGATCGCCATGGATTCCGTGACGCAAGCCGCACTGGGTGCCGCCATTGGTGGCGTCGTGCTGGGTCGGCACCTGGGGCGCCGGGCCGTGCTGTTCGGAGCCGTACTGGGCACCCTGCCGGACCTGGACGTGGTCATCGACTACGGCGATGCCGTGGCCAACGTCACGCAGCACCGCGGCTTCAGCCATTCGCTGTTCGTCCTGGCCGGCCTGGCCACGGCGCTGGCCCTGCTCGCCCGACGGCTGACACCACTGCGTGAAATCGGCCTCGGTCGCTGGCTGGCCTTCTTCGGGCTGTGCTTGATGACGCACCCGTTGCTCGACGCCCTGACCACCTACGGCACCCAGCTCTGGTGGCCCCTGGACGCGCCTCCCGTGGCCGCGCCGCTGGTGTTCATCATCGACCCGCTCTACAGCCTGCCCTTGCTGATTGGCATTGGCGTGGCGCTGATCACCGGCAACGGCGTCCGTGCCCCGGCATGGGGACTGGCCCTGTCCTGCGCTTATCTGGTCGCCTCGCTGGGCGCCAAGACCCTGGTCGAGCAGCGTCTGGCACCGGTGCTGGCCGAACGCGGTCTCGGCGAAGCGCCACGCCTGGTGCAACCGACGCCTTTCAACATCCTGCTGTGGCGCGCCACCATCATCGACGATGGTGCCTACCATGAAGCGCTGGTTGGTGTCTTCGACGGCGGTCATCCGCCGAGCCTGGAAACCTTCTCGCGAGGCGCCGAGCTCGAACCGGCAGCACTGGCCAGCGCTGCCGGTCAGCGGCTGGACTGGTTCGCCGGGCCCTATCTGCGCTACGAGGTCATGGAACGCAACGGGCAGGACATCCTGGTGGCCACCGATCTGCGACTCGGTTTTCCTGGATTCCACCCCTTCCGTTACGCCCTGGCCAGCCGTCAGGAAGCTGAGTGGCATCCCCTGGCGACGACACGGCAATTACCCGAGGCTGGCGGTGACGATCGTTCCGCCATGCGCCACCTCGTGGGTCGCATCCTGGCGCCGGAGCCCATGCTGTGCACCAGCCGCTTCGTGTCCCGGGAGTGGATCGTCGAGGTGCCCGCCGAATGCCAACAGCCTGGTCTCAACGACAAGCGGGCGGTCGAAAGACCGCCCGCCGAACGTGCTGGATTGGGATAGGCACCTCAGAGACGTTCTGTTAACCCCTCGATCGCCTGACGCGCCTCGCCCATGGCCGCTTCACGAAATTCTTCACCCATGGCCAGTCCCTCGGCAAACACGGTATCGACCTCGGTGATACCGATCAGGCCGAGCATGTGCTTGAGATGTGGCGTCTGGCTGTCGAGCTCGGTGCCGGCATACTGGCCGCCCCGCGCCGCGAGGATCATCGCCCGCTTGCCCTCGAGCAGGCCCAGGGGCCCATCCTCGGTATAGCGGAAGGTGACGCCGGCCCGCAGGATGCGGTCGAACCAGGCCTTCATCTGTGACGGAATGCCCAGATTGTAGAGCGGAACCCCGAGCACCAGAACATCATGCGCCTGGAGCTCATCGATCAAGGCGTCGGAACGCGCCGCCAGTTCACGCTGCTCGGGCGTGCGCTCGCCCGCCGGCACTTGCCAGCTGGAAAGCTCCGGCAGCCCCAGGTGGGGCAGTTCATCGGCGATCAGGTCGCGCGTGGTGATGGCAACATCATCACGCGCGGCAAGCTGAGCCTTGAAATGCTCGGCCAGTGCCAGGGAATTGCCATCGAGGATGGAAGACGTCAGAACGAGAACGCGAGTGGTCATGGTGATCTCCTTCATACAGCAGGCATGGAAGAATGATCACCAGTATATGTTCGTTTTTGTCGATGATAAGCGGGAAAAACCGCACCTAGCTTTCGAAAAATTCGAACAAAGCGTCTCGTGCTGAATGTCGAAACGTCGCGAGCGAAGCGAAGGTTAGACAGGGCAAAAATCAGCGAAGAGGCGGAGTTTACAAGACGTAAATGAGCACTCTGAGCTGATTTTTAACGCCGTATAACCGAGCGCAGATACTTTCCCCACATCTAAGGGGCGATGCCTTGCCCACACCCCCGATACACCCGATCATTCAACGTCAGAGTCACCCGGGCCGGCCAGGGCTGCCCGCTCATGTCGTCGAAACAGGCTCGTGCCTCAATGCGTAGTTCGAAAGGCCGTGCCGTCTGGCCACTGGCCAGCGTCACCCGCCCCGTCTCGTTGTCGAGCGAGGTCACGCGATACGGCAGGGTGACTTCACGCTCGCCATAGTCCAGCATCATCTTGATCTGCGGCGTGTCATGGGCCAGCTCGATGTTCCACCCCGGCTCGTTGCCGTTGGCCCGGAACATCACGCCGGGATGCGTCTCCCGGGTCAGGACGCGATGCCGAGTGTTCTGCTGGCACTCCAGCCGCCCCCTGTCACTCTCGACCACAGCCCCCTCGCCCTTCGACCAGAAGCTCAGGCCTCCCTGCTCATAACGGGTACCGCTGGCCACCACGGACGGCGTCAGACGATAGGCGCCATGTGCCGACCACAGGCGAAGCTCCTCCTCGTCATGGGCGGTCACCAGTTCCTGGTCCGGCGTGCAGCGCCAGCCGACGAAGTGCTCGGCATCACCGGGAAACAGCGCCGAGGGCAGCAGGGGCGCCTTGGCCGCATCGTCGGAGCCTCCGAAATCCGGCGGTGCGACGCCAGACTCGTGAGCGGACGTGGCACAGCCGGCCAAGCCAAGAACCAGTAGGGAAGCACCGAGATGTCGCAAGGCAACGGAGGGAAGACGGGGCATTGGCAAATATCCTTGTAGGGTTGATGTCCATCGAATCTACAGGATAACAGCCGCCGGATGACTTGCCCCGCCCGGCGGCGCGTTGCCATGCATTTCCCTGCCCCTCAGGCGTGACGCTGCCTCAGCCGCCGCGCGGCCTCGACCATGTTGGCCAGCGCCGGTTCGACCTCGGCCCAGCCGCGGGTCTTGAGGCCACAGTCGGGGTTGACCCAGAGGCGCTCGACGGGGATCCGCTCGGCCGCCTTCTCCATCAGTTGCACCATCCAGTCGACCTCGGGAATGTTCGGCGAGTGGATATCGTAGACGCCCGGCCCGATCTCGTTGGGATAGTCGAAATCGCGGAAGGCATCGAGCAGCTCCATGTCGGACCGCGAAGTCTCGATGGTGATGACATCGGCATCCAGCGCGGCGATGGACGCGATGATGTCATTGAACTCCGAATAGCACATGTGAGTGTGGATCTGGGTGGCATCATCGGCCACGGCGGCGCTCAACCGGAAGCAGTCCACCGCCCAGTCGAGATAGCCCTGCCACTCGGCCTGGCGCAACGGCAGTCCCTCGCGCAGCGCCGGCTCGTCGATCTGGATGGCGCGAATGCCCGCCGCTTCCAGGTCGGCCACTTCGTCACGCAGGGCCAGGGCAATCTGCCGGCAGGTGGTCTCGCGGGGCTGGTCATCGCGCACGAAGGACCACTGCAGGATGGTCACCGGGCCCGTGAGCATGCCCTTCATCGGCTTGTCGGTCAGCGACTGGGCATAGCGGCTCCAGCGCACGGTCATCGGCTCGGGGCGCACCACGTCGCCGAACAGCACCGGCGGCTTGACGCAACGGGAACCATAGCTCTGCACCCAGCCGAAGCGAGTGAAGGCAAACCCCTCGAGCTGCTCGCCGAAGTACTCGACCATGTCGTTACGCTCGGCCTCGCCATGGACCAGCATGTCGAGGCCCTGGGCTTGCTGGCGAGACACCGCCTCGGCGATCTCGTCCTGCATGCGCGCTTCATAGTCGGCGGCGGACAACTCGCCCTGCTTGTAGGCTCGGCGCGTCTGGCGAATCTCGGTGGTCTGCGGGAAGGAGCCGATGGTGGTGGTCGGAAACAGCGGCAACGCCAGGTGCCGACGCTGGGCACGCGCCCGCTCGACATAGGGATGCGCCCGCTCGCTGTCGGTGCGGCTCACCGCTGATAGACGCTGGGCCACGGCCGGGCGATGGATGCGCGGCGACTCGCGGCGTGCGGCCAGCGCCGCGGCGGCATCGGCCAGGAAGGCCTCGTCGCTGGCCGTGAGGCGACCGCTCAGGGCGCGACCCAGCACCACCGTCTCGTCGAGCTTCTGCCTAGCGAAGGCCAGCCAGCTCTTGAGCTCGGCATCGAACTCGGTCTCGGCGCTCAGATCCACCGGCACATGCAGCAACGAGCAGCTCGGTGCCACCCAGAGGCGTTCACCCAGACGCGCCTTGAGCGGCGCCAGACGCTCGCGCAGCGCTGCCAGATCGGCTCGCCAGATGTTGCGGCCATCGATGACGCCCAGCGACAGCACCTTGTGGGGCAGCAGTCGATCAACCACTGTGTCGACCTGGTCCGGCGCCCTGACCGCATCGAGGTGCAGGCCATCCACCGGCAGACCGACGGCCAGCGAGAGGTTGTCTCCCAGGCCGCCGAAGTAAGTTGCCAGCAACAGCTTCACCGGCGCCGACTGCAGGCGGTGATAGGCGCGCTCGAAGGCCTGACGCCAATCCGCGGGCAGATCCTGCACCAGGGCGGGCTCGTCGAGCTGCACCCACTCGACGCCCTGCTCGGCCAGCCTGGTGAGCACCTGGCCATACACCTCCAGTACGCCATCGAGCAGCGCGAGACGGTCGACATCCTCGGCATTGTCGCCACGCGCCTTGCCCAGCCACAGCCAGGTCAGCGGGCCGGTCAGCGCCACCTTGACCGCATGACCTTCGGCTTTCGCTTCCTCGACCTCGTCGAACAGTCGCGAACTGGCCAGCCGGAAGCGTTGTCCGGCATGCAGCTCAGGGACCAGGTAGTGATAGTTGGTATCGAAATACTTGGTCATCTCGCAGGCGGCGGCAGGCTCTCCGCTGGGTGCTCGGCCCCGGGCCATGCGAAAAGTCGTGTCCAGATCCACCTCGCCCCGGGCCAGATCGCCCTCGGCGCCGAATCGCGCCGGCACCGCCCCCAGCAGCACCGAGACGTTGAGCACCTGGTCGTAGAAGGCGAAGTCGCCCACGGTCACCAGATCGAGGCCGGCGTCACGCTGCGCCGCCCAATGACGCTTGCGCAGCTCGCGCCCCTCGGCCTCGAGGGCCTGGCGATCGAGTTCGCCCTTCCAGTAGGCTTCGGTGGCTTTCTTCAATTCGCGGTCCGCGCCGATGCGCGGATAACCGAGTACGTGTGTCAGCGTCATGGTGAATCCCGAGCGGTTTGATCGATGCCGCCCAGTCTCGCTAGCCACCACGACTGAATCAAACTAAACTTATTAATCTTCAACATGAATAAAGCTCAGGACAATGCTCGAACTGCGCCACCTTCGCACCCTCGTTGCCCTGCGTGACGCCGGCTCCCTGGTGGAAGCCGCCGAACGCGTGCACCTGACCCAGTCCGCCCTTTCCCATCAGATAAAGGATCTGGAGGAGCGACTGGGCAGCCCGCTCTTCCTCCGCAAGACCCGGCCAGTGACCTTCACGCGAGCCGGCTTGCGCCTGCTGGCCCTCGCCGAACAGGTGCTGCCTCAGGTCCGCATGGCCGAGCGCGACCTGGCGCGCCTGGCCGGCAACGAGCAGGGTCGGCTGCACATGGCCATCGAATGCCATAGCTGTTTCCAGTGGCTGATGCCAACCATGGACCATTTCCGCGACCACTGGCCCGAGGTGGAGGTCGACATTCCCGACGGCCATCATTTCGAGCCGCTTGCGGCCCTGGCCCGCGAGCAACTCGATCTGGTGATCACCGCCGACCCCCAGCCACTGCCCGGTGTCCATTACGAGCCGCTGTTCCGCTACGAAGGACTCCTGGCGGTCTCCCGCCAGCACTCCCTGGCCGGCAAGCCGCATGTCACGCCCGAGGCGCTCGCCGACGAGACGCTCATCACCTATCCCGTCGAACATGCCCGCCTGGATGTCTTCACCCAGTTCCTCGACCCCGCCGGCATCCAGCCCAAGGAGATTCGCACCGCCGAGCTGACCATCATGATGATGCAACTGGTAGCCAGCGGTCGGGGCGTCTGTGCGCTGCCCAACTGGGCCCTGACCGAATACCTTGAGCGCGACTACGTCAAGGCGGTGTCGCTCGGCGAGCGCGGCGTGTGGAGCACACTGTTCGCGGCGATCCGTGAAGACACCCGAGAGGCGCCGTGGATGGAAGACTTCCTGCGCACCGCTCGGGAAACCTCCTTCGCGGTACTCGAAGGCATCAAGCCGGCGTGAGCCCCTCCCACGTCTCGGGGGGAATCACGCCTCCCGAACGGGGGCAATCTCCTGCCGAGGCAGCAGCAAGGTGAAACGCGCCCCACCCAGTGCCGGGCCGGTATCCACCATCACGCTGCCACCGTGCCAGACCATGACCTTCTGCACGATGGACAAGCCCAGCCCATAGCCGCCCGACCGCCGGTCTCGGCTGTCGTCGAGGCGGGCGAAGGGCTTGAATATCTCGCGACGCGCCCGCTCCGGCACACCGGGGCCATCATCCTCGACATCGAAACGCACCACGCCGGGCTCGCCTTCCACACTCACCCGCACCCGGGAGGTGGCATGGCGACAGGCATTGGTCACCAGATTCTGCAAGGCTCGCTGCAGATAACGAGGGTCGGCGGTGAACTCCACCTCAGGGCCGGCCACCAGGTCGATATCGAGATGTCCATGCAGATCGCTCACGGAAGTGATGACCCGCTCGGCCAGCGCGCCCCCCTCGACCGGCTCGGTCTCGAGCCCTCCCTCGTTGGCCGCACAACTGTCGAGCCGTGCATAGGTGAGGATCTCATCGACCAGGGCGTCGAGTTCGGCGATATCGCCATCCACACCGCGCAGTTGATGCCGCACCGCGGGGTCGTCGGTCATGTCCTCGACCATCTGCACCGCGAAGCGAATCCGCGCCACCGGCGTACGTAGCTCATGGGACACCGCTCGGGTCATATCCTGCTGGGCCCGCAGCAACGACTGCACCTGCTCTGCCATGCCATTGAAGGCCATCCCCAGACGACCAAGGAAGTCGCCGCTTTGCACCTTGACGCGAGTATCCAGACGCCCGCCGGCGATGCGCGTGGCGGCCTGCTCGAGACGCGTCATGCGCGATTCCACGCCGCGCACGATCAGATAGATGATCACCGCCAGGATGCTGAGCACCATCACCACCACCAGTGACAGCACTGGGACCGACGGCGGCCGGTAGGGCTGCAGCGGCCCAACGGTCAGCCACTTGGCCTCGGGCACATCGCCCGAGACCTGCCCTCCCGAAAGCGGCCAATACAGCGACAATGCCCCTTCCGCAGGATGTGAGCGTGCCACGACATCGCGGCCAGCGGTCTCGCGCCGTTCCTTCGGCGGCCCGTCATCAATCGCCAATGGCACCGCCGGGTTGCTCAGCCGTTCCAGCCACCGTTGCCGAACCGCCGAAGGGAGTGGCTGCAGCCACTCTCCCAGAACGCGTACCAGCCCCCGCAACTGAGCCTCGCTCACGTCTCCCAGTTCGGCCCGCAACAGGCGAGCCTCACCGGGTAGCCGACGGTATAGTTGCCAATGCCCGTTCCGGGCACGACTCACCAGAGTGTGCCCCTCGGACAACCGCAGGCGTTCAAAATACCCCAGTGAATCGTCGCGGCTCTCGTGCAGCGTCAAGTCGACGGCAAGCCGTTCGCCATGACTCGCCAGCCAGCCAGCCTGGTCGGCCTTCGGCAGCGCTGACAAGCGCTGCACTAACAGCGTCATCGGCACATCGGCCAGCCGTTCGTGGTACTGCTCGCGGCGCACCTTGTCGACCAGCGAAATAGCCGACAGGGACAGCCCGAGCGCCAGTACCAGGGCAAGGGCCAGCAGCACATAGACGCGCAGGAAGGTACTGTCGACCAGGGCGCGTGGCAGCAGTCGCAACAGTGGCATCAGGCATCTCGAACGAATAGGTATCCCTTGCTGCGCACCGTCTTGATGCGATGCGGATGATGCGGGTCATCGCCGATCTTGGGCCGGATCCGCGATACGCGGACATCGATGGAGCGGTCCTGGCCGTCATACTTGATGCCGCGCAATTGCGCGAAGATCTCTTCCCGCGTCAGGACGCGCCCGGCGTGACTGGCAAGCAGCCAGAGCAGATCGAATTCGGCACTGGTCAGGTCGATGCGCTCACCTCCCAGCCAGGCCTCGCGGGTGCCGCTATCGATTTCGAGATCGCGAAAGAACAGGCGAGCCTCGCCGTTGCCGTTGCCCGACGGCTCATTGCTTCGGCGCAGCAGGGCGCGCATGCGCGCCAGCAGCACTCGGGGCTGCACCGGCTTGGCCACATAGTCATCCGCACCCATCTCGAGCCCCAGCACCTGGTCCATATCATCGGTGCGGGCGGTGAGCATCAGAATCGGGCCGGGATAGTCGCTTCGTACTCGTCGGCAGATAGACAGGCCATCCTCGCCCGGCAGCATGAGATCCAGGATCACCAGATCCGGCTGCAGATCGAGAATGCATTGCACGCCTCGGGCGCCGTCGGCTTCCAGCGTCACACGAAAACCATTGGCGACCAGATAGTCTCGGGTCAGTTCGGCCAACCGTTCATCGTCTTCGATGATCAGTACGTGTTCCATGCCAGGGGTATCCACACTCGCTTCCATTCTCAGTTGTCACCTCGACAGGCAGTGGTCGGTCAACGGAGTGTCGCTGGCGGTACGACATCCTGTACAAGCGCCTCCGTCCAAGGGATCCGGTCGTCATCACCACCGGGCAGCCCGATCCCGCTTATCGTTCGGGAAAGGAGGTTCAAGGGGGAAGGATACTCGACATAGACATCTTTCGCTCGATCCGGGCACGCATCGAAACCCCACGACCGGCTCAACCATGCGGGCTAACCGCACCCTCGAAAAATGCCCCCCGAATGGCCACAGGCCGTCCACAGCTTATCCACTTGATGACCCGAAGAAAGCACACTATCTTGTGTGCCAGCTCCACCTTCACACAAGATAATGTGCCTTAGCAATTTTCGAAAAACCTGTCAACAACCGCTCAACGGCGGCCTTCATCTTCCATTTCATCGACTCTAAAAGGTAGGGAACCCCGGCGCCATGGATACCCCCGTTACTCAGGACCATCCGTCCGTCTCCGTTACCGCCCCGCAGACGCTGCGTGTCATCAAACGCACCGGCGACGTGGTGCCCTTCTCCAGCAGCAAGATCGCCGTCGCCCTGAGCAAGGCCTTCATCGCCGTGGAAGGCGACAACGCCGCGACATCCTCGCGGGTCCGCGACTTCGTCCAGCGCGCCTCGGAGAACATCGAGCAGGCCTTCCTGCGCCGCATGCCCGACGGCGGCACCCTGCATATCGAGGACATCCAGGACCAGGTCGAGTTGGCCTTGATGCGTGCCGGCGAGCAGAAAGTGGCGCGTGCCTACGTGCTCTATCGCGAGGAACACGCCCGGGCCCGGGCCGAATCCGGCGGCGATATCGCCAAGCCCCACCCCACGCTGAACGTCACCGCCCCTGACGGCAGTACCCGACCGCTGGATCTCGGCCGCGTCGAGACCCTGGTGTACGAAGCCTGCGAGAACCTGGCCAACGTCGAGCCGGGCAAGATCGTCGAGGATTCCCTGAAAAACCTCTACGACGGCGTGAGCGTGGACGGCGTTTCCCAGGCGCTGATGATGACCGCGCGTACCCTGGTCGAGAAGGACCCCAACTACACCTACGTCACCGCCCGCCTGCTGCAGGACAACCTGCGCCGCGAGGCGCTGTCGTTCCTGGGCATCGCCGAGGAAGCCACCTACCAGGAAATGGCCGACTACTACAAGCCGGCCTTCCAGGCCTACATCGCCAAGGGCATCGAGTTCGAGCAACTCGACCCGCAGTTGGCCGAGTTCGACCTCGAGCGCTTGGGCGATGCTCTCGATCATACCCGCGACGCCCAGTTCACCTACCTGGGCCTGCAGACGCTCTACGACCGCTACTTCATCCACCGCGACGAAGTGCGCTACGAGCTGCCCCAGGTCATGTTCATGCGCGTCGCCATGGGCCTGGCGCTCAACGAGGACGACCGCGAGGCTCGCACCATCGAGTTCTACGAGCTGCTCTCCAGCTTCGACTACATGGCCTCCACGCCGACGCTGTTCAACTCGGGCACCGTGCGCAGCCAGCTTTCCAGCTGCTACCTGACCACCGTCTCGGACGACCTGGATCACATCTACAGCGCCATCCGCGATAACGCCCTGCTCTCCAAGTGGGCCGGCGGCCTCGGCAACGACTGGACGCCGGTGCGCGCCCTGGGCTCCTACATCAAAGGCACCAACGGCAAGTCCCAGGGCGTGGTGCCCTTCCTCAAGGTGGTCAACGACACCGCGGTGGCCGTCAACCAGGGCGGTAAGCGCAAGGGCGCCGTCTGCGCCTACCTCGAGACCTGGCACCTCGATATCGAAGAGTTCCTCGAGCTGCGCAAGAACACCGGCGACGACCGCCGCCGTACCCACGACATGAACACCGCCAACTGGGTACCGGACCTGTTCATGAAGCGGGTCTTCGACGACGGCGAATGGACGCTGTTCTCGCCGGCCACCTGCCCGGACCTGCACGATCTCTACGGCGTGGCCTTCGAGAAGCGCTACCAGGAATACGAAGAGATGACCCGCAACGGCCAGCTCAAGCTCTTCAAGCGCGTCCGCGCCAAGGACATGTGGCGCAAGATGCTGTCGATGCTGTTCGAGACCGGCCATCCGTGGATCACCTTCAAGGACCCATGCAACCTGCGCAGCCCACAGCAGCATGCCGGCGTGGTACACAGCTCCAACCTGTGCACCGAGATCACCCTGAACACCAGCCCCGACGAGATCGCGGTCTGCAACCTGGGCTCCATCAACCTCGCCCAGCACGTGACGGACGGCAAGTTCGACGGCGACAAGCTGAAAAAGACCGTCAAGACCGCAGTACGCATGCTCGATAACGTGATCGACATCAACTACTACGCCGTGCCGCAGGCCAAGAACTCGAACTTCAAGCACCGCCCGGTGGGGCTCGGCATCATGGGCTTCCAGGACGCGCTCTACGCCCAGGACATCGCCTACGCCTCCAACGAGGCCGTGGCCTTCGCCGACACCTCCATGGAACTGGTCAGCTATCACGCCATCGAGGCCTCCAGCGATCTGGCCGCCGAGCGCGGGCACTATGAAAGCTACGAAGGCTCGCTGTGGAGCCAGGGCATCCTGCCCATCGACTCCATCGAGAAGCTGAAGCAGGAGCGCGGCGAGAAGTACATCGAGGTCGACACCTCCACCACCCAGGACTGGGACAGCATCCGCGAGAAGATCGCCACCCAGGGCATGCGCAACTCCAACGTCATGGCCATCGCCCCGACCGCGACCATCTCCAACATCTGCGGTGTTTCGCAGTCCATCGAGCCGACCTATCAGAACCTGTTCGTCAAGTCGAACCTGTCGGGCGAGTTCACCGTGGTCAACGCCTACATGGTCAACGACCTCAAGGAACGCGGCCTGTGGGATGAGGTCATGATCAACGACCTCAAGTACTACGACGGCAGCGTTCAGGCCATCGACCGCGTGCCCGAGGACCTCAAGGCCAAGTACGCCACCGCCTTCGAGACGGAACCCAAGTGGCTGGTGGAAGCCGCCGCGCGTCGCCAGAAGTGGATCGACCAGGCCCAGTCTCTGAACCTCTACATCCAGGGCGTCTCCGGCAAGAAGCTCGACGTGACCTATCGCATGGCCTGGTTCCGCGGTCTCAAGACCACCTACTACCTGCGCGCCCTGGGCGCCACCTCGGTGGAGAAGTCGACGGTCGACCGCGGCAACCTCAATGCCGTAAGCAACGCCTCGCCTTCCACTGCTCCGGCGCCGGCCCCCGAGGCCACGCCCCGGGCACAGGAACCGCGTGGCATCGACGACTTCCTGCAGGGCAAGAGCGGCAGCGGCTCCCGGGCACCCTCGGCGGGCGAGATCGACGAGCTGGGCTGCGAGGCCTGTCAGTAAGGCGCTTCTCGCCAGTCACGGGCGACGAGTTTCGAGCAGCGAGCGGCTCGAAGCTCGAAGCTCGAAGCTCGAAGCTCGAAGCCAACAAGCCTAGCGACCCGCGTCATGCGTTGACGCCACCAGCAAGAGAACAGGACGACTCATGATTGATTGGGACGATTTCCACGAAGACGACAGCGCGGTGGCCGAGCAGCCCCAGCCGGCTCCAGCCCCGCAACCGGCCGCCCAGCCAGCCCCCGAAGCGCCCGCTGCGGAGGTCCGTGACAGCGCCGGCACCTACCAGGTCGCCGAGCAGGACCGCCTGGCGCGTGCCCGGGCCTCTCTGGACGAGCTCGACGTGGCCGCTGGCCTGGAAGAGCTGGAGATGGGCGCGGCGCGCATCGAGGTCGACGACAAGCAGATGATCAACGCCCGCGCCGACCTCAACCAGCTGGTACCCTTCAAGTACGAGTGGGCCTGGCAGAAGTACCTGGACGGTAGTGCCAACCACTGGATGCCCCAGGAAGTGAACATGAACGCCGACATCGCGCTGTGGAAGAGCGCCGACGGCCTCACCAACGACGAACGACGCATCGTCGAGCGCAGCCTGGGCTACTTCTCCACCGCCGACTCCCTGGTCGCCAACAACCTGGTGCTGGCGCTCTACCGCCTGATCACCAACCCCGAGTGCCGCCAGTACCTGCTGCGCCAGGCCTTCGAGGAGGCGATTCACACCCACGCCTACCAGTACTGCGTGGAGTCGCTGGCCATGGATGAAGGCGAAGTCTTCAACATGTACCGCGAGATTCCCTCGGTGGCCGCCAAGTCTGCCTGGAGCCTCAAGCATACCCAGTCGCTGGCGCGCCCGGACTTCCACACCGGCACGCCGGAGACCGATCAGGAACTGCTGCGCAACCTGATCGCCTTCTACTGCGTGACCGAGGGCATCTTCTTCTACTGCGGCTTCAGCCAGATTCTCTCCATGGGCCGGCGCAACAAGATGACCGGCGTCGCCGAGCAGTTCCAGTACATCCTGCGCGACGAATCCATGCACCTGAACTTCGGCGTCGACATGATCAACCAGATCAAGATCGAGAATCCGCACCTGTGGACGCCGGAATTCCAGGACGAATGCACCCAGATGATCCTCGAGGGCACCGAACTCGAGATCGCCTACGCTCGCGACTCCATGCCGCGCGGCGTCCTGGGCATGAACGCAGCGATCATGGAGGAATACCTGCACTTCATCTGCAATCGTCGCCTGGCCCAGATCGGCCTCAAGGAGCAGTTCCCCGGTGCGCAGAACCCCTTCCCCTGGATGAGCGAGATCATCGACCTGCGCAAGGAAAAGAACTTCTTCGAGACCCGCGTCACCGAATATCAAGTCGGCGGCGCGCTGAGCTGGGACTAATACCGGAAGGCATTGAGCCTCGCCGGATGGCGAGGCTCAAACGAAAAGACGCCCGAAGCAGCAACTTCGAGCGTCTTGACCGGCAGGGTGTGCGACCACCCCTTGGGCCGGCCTGGGTAGGCTAGCTACCAAAACGAGGGCATTGTCCTTTCTAGTCTAGCCAGGGTCAAGTTGGCCGCACCAAAGCTTGAGGATATTTAGCCATGGCTAAAACAGAATCCGGCAACAAGAAGGTGCATGTGCCCGAGCACACGCGGAAACTTCCTTCGGGAAAGTCCGTCAAGGTGCCTGAGCATTATCGCTCTACACCAAACTGACGAATAAAGGGGCTTCCTACAAGGAGCGGCCCCTTTTTTTGGCTAGGGAAACAGACAGTCTGTTAGAAATGCGCATGGTCATGACATTTTACGGAGGGCAATCCGATGCATGTATCCCAAGCTAACGGTATCCAACGCGACGCTCATGACTGGCAGTCGGCCCTGGATCGCGCCCTGGCCGCGCATGGTAGCGAAGATGCCTTCGCCCACTACCCGCATGTGGCCTACGCCTTTCCCTCATCATCGCCGAACCCCTACACCCGCGAGTACCCCTTGCTCGACTATCGAGGGCTCAAGGAGTGGGCGACCCACCGAGGCTGGCGCGTCCGCCCCGCTCCCGAACGCGCCCCCGAAGGCGAAGAGTACAGCCCGCCGGTGCGCTTCACGCGCCTCGAGGACGAAACCCGGCGTTACCACTGATCACCCCGCCACCGTCTCCATGAGCGGGGCGGTGGCGCCTTCACCTTTCTTCGATCGCGCGGCACGCATTTTCCCACATCCTTCGGACAATGCCTGGCGTCTCTGCTCCTTTTTGGAAAGTCGCGTCATTCACTCATCGGCTTTCGCGAGCATATTCATGATCAGGCGGATCATGGTTTCCTTGTTACCCGGATCGGACTCGGCCACGAGCAGAGTCAGAGCGGCCAGCCCCACATCATTGATCATCGGTTCACCGGCAGCATTCAGCAGGCGGCCATTGCGGTGTCCAGCGCCGAGCTCTGAGCCGTCTTGCGCACCAGCGCCAGCGTGGCCTCCTGCTCACGGGCATTTTCCTCGAAACGTTGGCGATTGAGGGTCCAGCCTTGGGTCAGATGCTCGCGCAACACGCGGGTGGCCCACTGGCGAAACTGTACGGCACGACGAGAATTCACTCGGTAACCGACCGAAATGATGGCGTCGAGATTGTAATGCTTGACCCGCCTTCGTACCTGCCGCTGGCCTTCCTGGCGAACTACCGAGGAATCCTCGGTAGTTGCATTTTCGGATAATTCCTCGTCAGCGTAGATGTTCTTGAGGTGCAGGCCGATATTATCGGTCGAGGTATCAAATACCTCCGCCAATTGCCGCTGAGTGAGCCAGACCGTCTCCTGGCTGGCATCCAGCCGCACTTCGACCGCCTTATCGGCATCCTCATATATGACGATGGGGCTGTGTTCCATCATTCATCCCCTTGGTCCAGGCACCCGGGTTGGTCCGCGCGTGGTGGCTTCCCGTCCAGATCGCGGATGAGTTTTAGCAGGCTATAGCAAATGGTCCTGAGCAGTCACCCATTTGCTATCACCGGGCACCCATGTCGCATGGCGGTGGCCATTGGTACGCAACCGTGCCCTCTGGACCATTACTCCACCAGTGCTCACCACAGGCTTTCTCAAGGGATCGGTTCAAAGACCTCTTCAAAGGCCAGCTCGATTTGTCGCCGAGGCATTCCGGTGAGATCATTTGCGCCCTATCCTTCTTCGTCGTCTATCGAGGTTGCCTCATGCCCCACCGCGCCGCGCCTTCTCTCCTCGTCGCCGGTACCCTGAGCGTTTCCGGGATGGCCCTGGCCGAGCCCATCACGCTGGACACTCTCGAGGTCAGCGCCCCACGCCTGGACCGCGAGCTCTACGACACGCCCGCCGCCGTCTCGGTGGTGGATCGCGAGAAGATCGCCCAGGGCCAGCAGCGCGAGCGCCTCGATGAATCGCTGGCGACCGTGCCCGGCGTCTATCTCCAGAATCGCCATAACTTCGTCCAGGGCGAGCGGGTCTCGATCCGCGGCTTCGGCGCCCGCACCCCCTGGGGCGTGCGGGGCATCAGGGTGCGGGTCGATGGCATCCCCTACACCCTGCCCGACGGCCAGGCCCAGCTCGACGCCATCGACCTCGACAGCGCCCAGCGCATCGAAGTCATGCGCGGTCCGGCGGCGGTGCAGTACGGCAATGCCGCCGGCGGGGCGATCGACGTAACCACCGCCGACGGCGAGAGCGACCCCGGTACTCGTCTGCGCGTCGAGGGCGGCAGCAACGGTTATCGCAAGCTGAATGTCAGCAACGGCGGCGTCGAAGGCCCCTGGTCGCACCACATCGACGTCTCGGCGCTGGGCATGGACGGTTACCGTGACCACAGCAGCGTCGAGAAGTACCTGCTCAACGCCAAGCTGAAGCGCGAACTGGACGCCGACCGCTCCCTCACCGCCATCCTCAACCTGCTCGACAACCCCCGCTCGGAAGACCCCGGCGGGTTGACTGCCGAAGCCGTGTCCGAGGACCGGCAAGGCACGATCGACAGCAACTTCTACTCGCCGACCCGCATCGATGCCGGGCAGTCGGTCGACCAGCAGGTGCTCGGTCTCGAGTACGAGGACCGTGCCGCCGGCCCGGGTGAACTGACGCTGCGAGGCTTCTACCTGAAGCGCGATTTCGAGCAGCAGCTTGCCTATGCCGGCGACAGCTTCGTCGCCTATGACCGCGACTACTACGGCGCCAACGCCGAATACCGCCAGTCGCTGTCACTCGGCGAACTGCCGATGCGCTACGTGGCCGGGGTCGAGGTGGCCCGCCAAGAGGACGATCGCTACCGCGACGACGTCACCATCGATGGCGACCACCAGGGCCGCGTCGCCGACGAGGCCCAGACCGCCACCTCGCTCGGCGTCTTCGCCCAGGGCGACCTCGACCTGACCGACCAGTGGAGCCTCTCGCTCGGTACCCGCTTCGATCACATCGATTTCGATATCGACGACAACTACCTCGCCGATGGCGACAACAGCGGCGATCGCACCTTCGACCAGTGGAGCGGCAGCGCCGGCTTGAACTATCGCTACCGCCCCAACCACCAGGCCTATCTCTCGGTGGGCACCGCCTACGAGACACCGACCTTCACCGAGTTCGCCAACCCGGCCGGCGTCGGCGGCTTCAATCCCGACATCGAGCCGCAGAAGGCCTGGAATCGCGAGCTCGGCCTGCGCGGCAACTTCGTCGACAGCGGCCTGGACTACGACGTCGCCCTGTTCTCGACCCGGGTGCGCGACTCGCTGATCGCCTACAAGAACAGCGACGGCCGCGACTTCTATCGCAACGCCGGACGCAGCCGCCAGGACGGCCTGGAAGTGTCTCTGGGCTGGGACTTCGCCGAAAACTGGCGTCTCGACAGCGCCCTGACCCTGGCGCGCTACGAGTTCCAGGACTATGTGGACGACGACGGCAACGATCACGCCAACAACCGCATCCCGGGCCTGCCCGAACGCACCTGGGTCAACCAGTTGACCTGGCAGGGCATCGGCGAGCGCTTCGCCACCCTGGAGACCCGCTATGTCGGCTCGATGTATGCCGATGACGCCAACAGCGTGAAGGTCGACGATTACTGGCTGGCCAACCTGCGCGCCGGCGACGGCTGGCGGCTCGGCAACGACACCCTGCTCAAGGCCTACGTCGGCGTGCAGAACCTGTTCGACCGCGAGCACTTCGACAACATCGTCATCAACGACCAACGCGGGCGCTACTTCTCCACGGCGCCGGACCGCAGTGTCTATGCGGGAGTCGAACTGGCCTTCTGACAGCTCGATTCTGCGCGCTTCGCTGGGTGAGATTGCAAAGCCAGCAGCGGAGTGCGCCGCCCCACCCGGTGTCCTTTACTCGGCACATGGCCCACAATGAAAGGACACCGGGATGAACCTCACCATGGCAACACAGCGTCCCTGCGACACCGAACGCGACCGCCGCTGGCAGGCGGTGGTGCAACGCGACGCCTCGGCGGACGGAAGCTTCGTCTACGCGGTGCTGACCACCGGCGTCTATTGCCGCCCCTCCTGCCCATCGCGCCGGGCGAACCCGGAGAACGTCTCCTTCCATGACAGTCCGCAAGACGCCGAAGCGGCGGGTTATCGCCCCTGCAAGCGTTGCGCGCCGGACGCTCTCTCGTCTCCGATCGCCGTGCTCGTCGAACGGGTCTGCCGGATCATCGAGCAGGCCGATGAACCGCTCGGTCTGCTCGAACTCGCGGAACGGGTCGGCCTGAGTCCTTCCTACCTGCACCATCGCTTCAAGGCCGTCACCGGCCTCACGCCCCGGGCCTATGCCAGGGCGCATCAAGCGCATCGGGTACGCGAGGCGCTGAGCGATCCGGACGGAGACGTCACCCAGGCCATCCACGGCGCTGGCTTCCGCTCGAGTGGCCGCTTCTACGAAAACGCCGACGCCATGCTCGGCATGACACCGACGACCTACAAGCGTGGCGGCAGGGACACTGCCATCCGCTTCGCCGTCGGCGAATGTTCGCTGGGATCGGTGCTGGTGGCATGCAGCGCACGCGGCGTGTGTGCCATCCTGCTGGGCGACGATCCCGATGATCTGGTCCACGATCTCCAGGACCGCTTTCCGCAAGCCGAACTCGATGCCGGTTCAGAGGCCTTCGCGTCCTGGGTTGCCCAGGTGGTCGGCCTGATCGACGATCCCGCCCTGGGCACCGAACTTCCGCTGGACATCCGCGGCACGGCGTTCCAGCAACGCGTCTGGCAGGCGCTGCGCGAGATTCCCGCCGGCACCACCGCCAGCTACACCGAAATCGCCGAACGCATCGGCTCGCCGGCCGCGGTACGGGCCGTCGCGCGGGCCTGTGCAGCCAACCCGCTGGCCGTGGCGATTCCCTGCCATCGGGTCGTGCGCCAGGACGGCAACCTCTCCGGCTATCGCTGGGGCATCGAGCGCAAACGAGCCCTGCTGGAACGGGAGGCCGACGCATGACCATGCCGGATGCCTCCTCGCGCACCGAGCCCTTTCTGCCGACAGCCGTCACCCGCCTGGCGACTCTCGATTGGCAGCATATCGAGAGCGATCTCGATATCCGAGGCATGGCCATCCTGCCGGGACTGCTCGATGAGGGCGAATGTCGGCTCCTCGGCGGGCTCTATGCCCGCCGCGAGCTCTTCCGTCGCCATATCGAGATGGCCCGCCACGGTTTCGGGCACGGCGAATATCGCTACTTCGCTTATCCGCTCCCCCGCCTCGTGGCCGAGCTGCGTGCGGCCCTCTACGCGCGACTCGTCCCCATCGCCAACCGCTGGAATCTCGCGATGCGACAGGAACGGCGCTATCCCCGACAACACGTCGACTTCCTGGCGGAGTGCCACGCTGCAGGCCAACACCGCCCAACCCCCTTGCTTCTGCGCTACCACGCCGGGGACAACAACTGCCTGCACCAGGACCTGTATGGCGATCTAGCCTTCCCCCTCCAGGCGGTGATCCTGTTGACGGAACCCGGTCAGGAGCATGAGGGAGGCGAGTTCGTGCTGAGCGAACAGCGACCGCGACGTCAGTCCCGCGTCGAGGTGCTCCCGCTGCATCGGGGCGACGTGGCCATCTTTGCCAGTCACCATCGACCAGTGCAGGGAACTCGGGGCATCTATCGGGTCAAGATGCGCCATGGTGTCAGCCAGGTACGTGCAGGTCAGCGACTCGCCGCCGGCCTCATCTTCCACGATGCCGAATAGGCGGCACCCTGCGTGTCATGACGCCCCATCCTTCTCGAGATAGGGCGCCATCATGGCAGCGAACCAATCCATGAAGACATCGATGCGCACTGCACGGTGCCGTCGATGCGGATAGAGCACCGAGACGTCCATGCCTTTGGCTCGACTCTGGGGCAGTACCTCGACCAGCTCGCCGCCACGCAGCAGGTCGTCGACGTCGAAGCGCGGTACCTGGATGAGGCCGAGCCCGGCCCGGCAGCAGGCGATGTAGTTTTCGGCGTTGTTGACCACGACCCGGCTCGCCAGCGCGATATCCCGTACCTGGCCGTGCTCGACCACCTCGAAGCATTCCTCGCGGCCACTGTGCGGAGAGGCATAGCCCACCATGAGATGCCCTGCAGCAAGATCCTCGACCTGGCGAGGCATGCCATGGCGTTTCAGGTAATCGGGGCTGGCGCAGTTCACCAGCGCCACCCGCCCCAGTCGGCGTGCGACCAGATCGCTGTCCTGCAAGGGACCGAAACGCACGACACAGTCGACTCCCTCGGCCACCAGGTCGACATGGCGATCCGAGGACCCCAGCACCACCTGCAGACGGGGATGCCTTGCCAGCAACTGCCCCAGCGCCGGCGCGACGAGTCGCCTGGCCACACGACTCGGCACATCGACGACCAGTCGCCCCGTTGCTTCTTCGCTCGGTTGCCGGAACAGTCGCTCGAGCTCTTCCGCTTCCGCCACCAGGGTCCTGGCTCGTTGCAGGAAACGTTCGCCGTCCGGCGTCAGGCGCACCTTGCGCGTCGTGCGGTGCAACAGCCTCACGCCGAGGGTTTCCTCGAGGCGCCGCACGGCAAGCGACACGGTCGCCCTGGGCCAGGCCAGGGCCACGGCGGCCCGAGTGAAGCTGCCCATTTCCGCCACCCTGATGAAGGCCTGCCACTGATCGATCCTGTCCATGACGATCAGATCCGCAGCACGCCCTGGCGCGACAACATCTCCCAGGTCCCCACGCCCAGCAACAGCACGGCGCTGACTCCCTGCAACAGCAACGCACTGTGCGAGACCGTCAGGGGAATCAGGAGCGCCGGCATCAGTAACAGCCCGACCAGATGCGACAACGGCGGCCGCCCATAGACGACAAACTTGTAGATCGCCATGCCTGCCAGGAACGCCATCGGGCCGGCCAATAGCACGCTCGTCACCGTCGTCGTCAGATGCCCGACGGGATGGGCGATCACCAGTTCGCTACCGACCGCGCAGAGGATCACGCTGCCCAGGATGATGACGTGGACATAATGGAAGTAGGCACCGATCCGGCCGGGATCGTCGGATTCGGTAATCACCCGGGAGGCATCGCGAATGGCGATGTGGAAGTACACCCACCACATGGCCACGGTTTCCAGGAAGGCGACACCGAAGGCCAGCAGGGTGCCGCCGCTCCAGGTACCGGCCCCGGCCAGGGTGGCCCCGGTGATCAGGATCGTCTCGCCCAACGCAATGATCATGAACAACGCACAACGCTCGATCAGATGGCCACCCTCGATGGTCCAGTGCCGCGTGTATGACCGCCCGAGACCAGGCAGGCGAAAGCCGAACATCGGCGAGACATACTCGCACGCTACCGCCAGCGCCCAGAGGACGAGGCGTGTCGGCCCTTCCACCAGGCCGCCCGCCAGCCAGAACACGGCACCGATGCATGCCCAGCCCAGAATGCGCTGATAGTTTGCCGTCAGATCCGTGAGGGCATGCCCTCGCAGACTCAACAGGATGAACAGCGACCGCCCCACCTGCATCGCCGCGAAACACCCGGCGAATATCAGGCCCCGATCGCCGAAGGCCTCCGGCAATGCCGCCGCCATCATCAACGCCAGGGCCATGGTAACGAACAGCACCAGTCGAATGGGCGTGGTGTCAGGATCGAACCAGTTGGTCATCCAACCGCTGTACTGCCAGCCCAGCCAGACCGCGAACCACAACAGCAGCGCCTGCGCCGCGCCCAGCAGACTCAAGTGTTCCAGCAGGAAATGCGAGACCTGGATGATAGCGAAGACGTAGATCAGGTCGAACAACAGCTCGACGTAGCTGACGGCGGCCTCGTGCCCATCACGAGGTCGCATCAAGGGATGGGGACGTGCCGATGTCATGCAGGCTCCCGATAACGCTAAAAACGAAAGAGGATGTCATGCCGGTGCAGCGGCCCCTCATGAAGGCGGCGGCACACGACGCCCGAGCCGCCACCACGCCAGCCCAACGGGGATGACGAACAGCACGGCATGAATCGCCAGTTCCTCGCCGAGCGCGTACCCGTGCGAAAGCCCAATGGCGAGATTCCAGCCACAGGCCAGCAGCCAGACCAGCGTGAAGGCCACCGCCGCCGGGCGCCTGTGCGCTCGCGGACAATAGCGGGCCAGCAGCCACACCGCCACGATGCCTATCAACAGAATCAACAAGGTGCGCATCTGTCCTCCCTGAAAGCCGGTGACACCTTTTTCACTACACCTGTTTAGCCTAGCTGCTTTCCCAGCCTAGCCGTTGAATGCCGACAGGCGTACCAGGCTCACACGGGCAGGAAAACAGCGGCCAGGCATCCCGCCCGGCCGTCTTCGGCTCACTTGGTGGTGTAGCCGCCATTGGCCAGCAGGGTCTGGCCGGTCATCCACCAGCCATCGGTCACCAAGTGGCGAATCAGCGGCACCACGTCCTCGATGTCCGTCAGTCCCGTCTTGCTGAACGCCGACAACGCAGCGGCGCTCTTGTGGAACGCCACCGCATCCTCGCCTTCCTGACCATAGAAGAAGGGGGTGTCCATCGGCCCGGGGCCGACAGCCGTCACCGAAATGCCACGCTCGCCGAACTCCTGAGCCGCCGCACGCGTGAAATGCTCCACCGGCGCCTTGCCACCCGCATAGGTCGAATAATAGGACGTGAAAGCGCCGAGCAGCGAAGTCACCAGCGTCACGATCTTGCCGTGATCCTCCAACACTCGCCCGGCTTCCTTGAGGAAGAAAAAGGCACTCTTCGAATTGATGTCGAACATGGTGTCGTACTCGGCCTCGCTGATCTCCAGCATCGGCTTCTTGAGCACCATGCCCACAGTGTTGATGGCAATGTCCACCTTGCCAAACCGGCTCGACACTGCATCGAACAGCACAGTGACGTTATCGGCGCGAGTCAGATCGCCCTGAAAGAGTTCAGCGTCGGCGCCCAGTGCCTTGACCGACTCCCGGGTTTCCTCGGCGGTTTGACGCGTAGCATCGCTGTTGTAGTGAATGGCCACCGCAGCGGCACCATTTTCCGCGAGATCCCGTGCCAACAAGCCGCCGAGATTCTTGGCGCCGCCAGCGATCAACACCACCTTGCCTTCGAGCGTACGATCCACCATGGGAAGTCTCCTTTGCTGTACCAGACAATGACGGGAGACAGTCTAGGTGGCCAGGCGAGCAAGATAATTCGCTCATATTGTCAGCAGCATCCATGAACCACCAACAATCCAGCATGACGTCTCTTCTGGCACCGACCAGCTCTCCTTCCACCGACCAGAGCCGCCTTGCCATATTTTTTCAAGAATAATATTGATTCTCACCCAGACTTCTGGCTAGGGTACGCCTTGGTACCGTTGCGTTGACGGCTGGCAAGGAGGTTCCCATGAGTGAACGCAAGAGCGTCATCAAGCGCGTCTACGTCCCCACACATGTGCGTCAAATGCCCAATGGCGACCGTGTCACGGTGCCCGGGCACTACCGGAAGCCCGACGACAGCTGAAACCCCACGGCTTTCGGTCGGGCCAGCGGCCCGTATACCGCCGGCCCGTCGAATCAGCCCCCCGAGGACCACGCTATAAATCCGGCGGGCTCTGCTGCCGTTTTTTGTTTCTTGCGATTTAATCAATTGATTAATACACTGCCTCGAGACTTTGGGCGCCTCGGCTGCGCCTGACCGTTTCGTTCTCGAGGATCGCCACCATGTTCCGCGCGCATCGACCGTCGGTTCTTGTCACGCTGCTATTTGGCCTCGTCTTGCCGCTGGCCGGCTGTTCGCCGGAGACGTCATCCACCACCGAGATTCCGACGGTGGTGGACAGCTACACAATCCAGGCCGGCAACGGACGCGAACTCACCCATCTCTCGGGCCGGGTGCGGGCCGCCGAGCGCACCACGCTGAGCTTCGAGATTTCCGGCAAGCTCGAAAGCCTCGATGTCGACGTGGGCGATCATTTCGACACCGACGATACGTTGGCGACCCTCGATGACGAGCGCTACCATCTGGTGGCTCAGCAACGCCGCGCCGAAGCCCGCGAGGCCGAAGCCTCGTTAATCGAGAAGCGCCAGGATTATCGCCGCCAGTCGAGTCTCGCCGACAAGGGCTATGTCAGCGAGACCCAGCTCGATACCGCGCGGGCCGGGCTGGACACCGCCGAATCACGTCACGCTTCGGCAGTCGCCGCCCAGGAGCTCGCCGAGCGCGATCTCACGCAAACCACCTTGAGTGCGCCTTTCGCCGGCTCGGTCAGCGCGCGTCAGGCCGAGCCTTCGGAGCGCGTCGCCGCCAATCAGACCATTCTCGAGGTGATCTCCGATCGCGATGGCTTCGAAGTGGAAACCAGTGTGCCCGAGACCCTGGTCGACGCCCTGTCGACCGGCTCGAGCCACAAGGTCAGCTTCCCTGCCCTGGGCGGCATCACGGCGCCGGCCACGCTCACCCAGTTGGGTACCCAGCCTCGCTCGTCCAACAACTATCCCGTCATTCTGGCCCTGAATGAACCGCCCGCAGGCGTGCGCGCCGGCATGACCGCCGAAGTGGAACTGGCGCTGGCCGAACCGGCTCGGGATGCATCCGTTCTGCCCATTCCCCTCACCGCCCTGGTCCATGACGACCGGCAACGCGCGCACGTCCTGCGCATCGACGAGGACGACCGCCTGGAAAGCGTCGAGGTGACGGTGGTCGATATCGGCGAAGAACGCGCCAAGGTACGCGGTGATCTGGCACCGGGCGAGCGGATCGTCGCCAGAGGCACCGAATTCGTCGATCCGGGCCAGCAAGTGAGCCTGCTTGGCCAAGGCCCGGAACGCTACAACTAAGGAAGTACTTCCCTAACGCGACAACGACCAGGGTTTCCATGAACCTCAGCCAGCTCGCCCATCGGCGCCGTCCCGTTCTCTACCTGGCCACCCTGGTGGCCATGCTCTACGGCATCTTCAGCTACTTCGCCATGCCCGCCCGAGAGGATCCGGAAATCACCATCCGCGAGGCCCTGGTGACCACCGCCTATCCGGGCCTGCCGGCGGAACAGGTCGAGCAGAACATCAGCAAGCCACTGGAAGAGAGCATCCGCACCATTGGCGAGGTGGAGCGTATCCGCTCGACCTCCATGCGCGGCCGTTCGATCCTTCACGTGGAAATCAAGGATCGCTACTTCAATCTCGATCAGATCTGGGACGAGTTGCGCAAGAAGGTCGAGGCGACGACCCCGCAACTACCCGAGGGCACCCAGGACCCGATCATCAACGACGACTTCGGTGATGTGGCAGTGGTCACCGCGGCACTGACCGCCGACGACTTCCCCCAGGCCGACCAACAGGAGATCGCCGAGCATATCCGCGCCGCCCTGTATGCTGTCGAGGGAACCAAGAAGGTCGAACTGCTGGGCGTCCAGGAGCAACGCATCTTCATCGACGTCGGCGAGGCACGCCTCGCCGAACTCGGCCTGTCGCCCTCCGAGCTGGCCGGCCAGATCCAGAGCCGCAATATCTATCCCCCCGGCGGCATCATGGACAGCGGCGAACAACGCCTGGCCCTGGAAGTGACCGGCGAGTTCGAGAGCCTCGACGCCCTGGGCGATACCGAGATTCGACTGCCCGAAGGCGGCACCCTGAGGCTGCGCGACATCGGCGAATTGTACCGTGGCTATGAGGATCCGGCCGACCGCACCGCCTACTTCAACGGCAAGCCGGCCATCGTCTTCGCCATTTCCATGCTCGATGGCGAAAGCGTGCTCGACTACGGCCACGCCATCGAGTCGCGCCTCGACGAATTGCGCGACACGCTGCCGGCGGGCTACTCCCTCGACCTCATGACCTTCCAGCCCGAGCAGGTCGCCAATGCCGTCTACGGCGTCACCTCCAGCGTCATGCAGACGCTGGTCATCGTGCTCGCCGTGGTGGTGCTGTTCCTCGGCCTGCGTACCGGCCTGATCGTCGGCTCGATCATCCCCGCGGTGATGCTGGTCACCCTGGCCATCATGGGCCTGACCGAGATGACCCTGCAGCGCGCCAGCCTGGCCACCCTGGTGATCGCCCTGGGCCTGCTGGTGGACAACGCCATCGTCATCGCCGAAGACTTCAAGACCCGCCTGGAGGCCGGATCCACCCGCGACCAGGCACTGGCCGAGACCGGCGGCGAGCTGGCCATGCCGCTGTTTTCCTCGACCCTGACCACCATCCTGGTCTTCCTGCCGCTGATGCTCGCCGAGCACGTCGCCGGCGAATATACCCGCTCGATCTCGATCGTCATCGCCATCACCCTGCTAAGCTCCTGGTTCCTGTCGCTGACGGTGACGCCGGCCCTGTGCTACCGCTTCCTCAAGGCGCCCACCACCCCTCGGGAAGACTCCGCCTCCCCGCCCCTCTCCGACCGGCTGTTCCGCTGGATGTCGGGGCGCTACGCCCGGCTGCTGCGGCGCATGCTGCATCATCGCGCGATCTTCCTGGTCCTCATGGGGCTGGCCCTGGTGGGCGGCGTGGGCCTGATGCAACTGGTGCCCCAGAAGTTCTTTCCCGACTCGGACCGCAACCAGGTCCTGGTGACCATCGACTTTCCCTCGGACATCGCCGCGAATGCCACCGACCGGCGCGTCAGCGAACTGAGCAAGGCCTTGCTCGAGGCCCCCTCTCTGCATGACGACCTCACCAGCGTTGCCGCCTACTCGGGCTTCGGCGGCCCGCGTTTCGTGCTTTCGCTGACGCCCATCGACCCGGCGCCCAACAAGGGTTTCATGGTGCTCAACGTGGCCGACCGCGACCGCGTCGACGCAGTAATTCACGCCACGCGTCACTACCTGGCCACTCACCATCCGGACATCTCGCCTCAGGTCACCCGGATGTTCCTGGGACCTTCCGACAGCACCCTGCTCCAGGTCCAGGTCAAGGGCCCGGACCGTGAAGTCCTGTTCGACGCGGCCAAGCGCGTGAAAGCCATTCTCGCCGGCATCGACGGCTCCCAGGACATTCGCCAGAGCTGGGAAGCGCGCATTCCCTCGCTGACCATCGACGTCGACCAGGCAAGAGCACGCAGCGCCGGCATCACCTCAGAGGACATCGCCCGCTCGCTGAGTGCCGCCATCGATGGCTATCACCTCAGCCATTACCGCGAAGGCGACGACATCATCCCGGTGATGATGCGCTACGCCGAGCGCGAGCGCACCAGCATCGAGCGCCTCGAATCACTGACTGTCTATCCCGGGGAAGCCGCCGACGAGGGCGTACCCCTGAGCCAGGTCGCCGAGGTGCGGCTGGACAACGGCTACTACCGGATCGACCGCGAGAACCTGGTGCGCACCATCACCGTCGAGAGCCGTAACCGCCACCTGACCGCCGAGGACATGGTACCCAGGGTCGAGCCGGCACTGCGACAACTGGAAGATGACCTGCCACCCGGCCATTGGATCGAGTTCGACGGCGTGGTCAAGGAATCGGCGGAAGGCCAGGCGGCCCTGCAAGCCAACCTGCCGCTGTGCCTCGGTCTGATCTTCATCCTGCTGGTGGCCCAGTTCAATTCCTTCAAGCGGCCCCTGCTGATCGTCGCCACCATCCCGCTGGTGATCGTCGGCGTGGCATTGGGGCTACTGGCCACCCGGGCCGATTTCGGCTTCATGGTGATGCTCGGCCTCTACAGCCTGGCCGGCATCATCATCAACAATGCCATCGTGCTGATCGACCGTATCGACATCGAACGCCGCGCGCTGGCCCCAGACGCTCCCGCCCGCGATGCCGTGGTGCGCGCCTCGGCGCGACGGCTCCGGCCGATCCTGATGTCGGCGATCACCACGATCCTGGGCTTTCTGCCGCTGATCGTCGGCCGTGACCCGCTGTTCTACGGCATGGCCGCCGCCATGGCCTTCGGCCTGGGCATCGGCACCATCATGAGTCTCGGGGTCGTGCCAGTGCTCTACACCCTCTTCTTCGGCATCGATACCGCCGACCACGACGGAGGTGCCTGAAATGTCCAGCGCCGACACCACCCGCGAGCGCCTGATCCAGGCCGGCATCCGGCTGTTCGGCGAGCACGGCTACAAACCGACCACCACCCGCATGCTGGCCGATGAAGCCCAAGCCAACATCGGTTCCATCGCTTACTACTTCGACAACAAGCACGGCCTCTACCTCGCCGCGGCGCGCTACATCGCCGGGGCCCTGCGCGAGCGCCTGGGCATCGGCGCACCCGGCAGCGTACCCGACGACCGCGCAGCCGCCCGGGCGACCCTCGAAGACATCGTGCGGCGCATGGTGCGCACCTTCGCCACGGACCTCGAATGCCGCCACTGGCTGTTGATGGTGATGCGCGAGCAGCTCCATCCCAGCGAAGCCTTCGATATCCTGCAGAACCAGGCCTTCGGCGTGGTCCAGGCGACGCTGAGCAGCCTGATCGGCCGTCTCACCGGACGCGACGCCGACGACCCGGTCACCACCCTCGAGACCCACACCCTGGTCGGGCAGATCGTGTTCTTCCTGATCGCCCGCGAGCCCCTGCTGCGTCGCCTCTCCCTCGAGACCTTCGATGCCGAGACCCTGGCCACCGTCGAGGACGTGGTCGTCTCGCACCTGCGCCTCTTCGATATCCCGGCCCGGCAGTCGTCGATGCTAGAATGACGAGGCCATCACTGTCGGAGTTCGCCATGCCCGCTGCCGCGCCCACCCTGCATATCGCCGCCGCCCTGATCGAGGATGCCAGCGGACGACTGCTGCTGGTCCGTAAACGCGACACTACCGCCTTCATGCAGGCCGGCGGCAAGATCGAGCCCCATGAATTGCCGGCCGACGCCCTGTCCCGGGAACTGTTCGAGGAACTCGGCTGCCGACCCCGCCACCTCGAGCCGCTCGGCGAATTCACCGCCCCGGCGGCCAACGAACCCGGCCATGGACTGCACGCTCATCTGTTTCGCGTCGAACTGGACGGCCCACCCCAAGCCGCCGCAGAAATCGCCGAACTGCGCTGGGTCTCGCCCGTCGATGCCGCGACATTGCCCCTGGCTCCCCTGACACGGGACATCGTGCTGCCCCGGGCCAGCGCCCCCGCGGCCTGAAGCGCCCCGGATCGACGCATGCATCAGGCCATCATCGGCTATCATCGCGACGAGGAGGGTCACTGGGTGGCGGAACTCGCCTGCGGCCACGACCAGCACGTGCGTCACCAGCCACCCTGGACCGAACGCCCTTGGGTACTGACCGAACGAGGCCGACGCTCCCGGCTCGGCCTCGTCCTGACATGCCGCAAGTGCGAGCGTGGCGAACCCCGGGACCGACCTTGAATGCCAGCCCCATCGACGGAGTGATCACGTGGCCATCGACCTGCTCTACAACTGTCTGATCTTCCTCGCCGCCGCCGTGCTGATCGTGCCACTGGTCAAGCGCCTGGGGCTCGGCGAGGTTCTCGGCTACCTGATCGCCGGCGTCGTCATCGGGCCCTCGGTGCTGGGCCTGGTGCCCGATGCCGAGGCGGTACTGCAGTTCTCCGAGGTCGGCATCGTCTTCCTGCTGTTCGTGATCGGCCTGGAACTCAAGCCGTCACGCCTCAAGCTGATGCGCAAGCCGGTATTCGGGTTCGGCGGTCTGCAGATGCTGATCACCAGCCTGGTCCTGGGCGGTCTCGCCCTGATGCTGGGGCTGTCACCGGCCCCCGCCCTGGTGGTGGGTTTCAGCCTGGGGCTATGCTCCACGCCCCTGGTGCTGCAACTGCTCGGCGAAAAGGGCGAGCTGACCACCCGCCACGGCCGGCTCGGCTTCGCGCTGCTGCTGTTTCAGGACATGGCGGCGATTCCGGTACTGGCCGCCATTCCGCTGCTGGCCGGCAGTGTCGTCATGACGGACGGCTGGGGTGTCATGCTGCGCGATACGCTGATCGGCGTGGGTGCCTTCATCGCCCTGATCGTCGGCGGTCGCCACTTGCTGCGGCCACTGTTTCGCTTCGCCGCCGCCACGCGCAGCCGGCAGGTATTCGCCGGCACCTCCCTGCTGGTGGTGATCGGCGCCGCCCTGTCGATGGAGCTGGCTGGCCTGTCCATGGCGCTCGGCGCCTTCATCGCCGGTGTACTGCTGGCCGACTCCGAGTACCGGCACAGCATCGAGGCCGATATCGAGCCCTTCCGCGGCCTGTTGCTGGGGCTGTTCTTCATGGCCGTGGGCATGACCGCCCAGATCGGCCTGCTGGGCGAACGCCCCGGCCTGGTGCTCGGCCTCACCGCGCTGCTACTGGTGGCCAAGTGGGCCAGCGTAATGATTGCCTCCCGTGCCTACGGCACCAGTTGGCGAGACGCCTTGAATCTCGGCGTGCTGCTGTCCCAGGGCGGCGAATTCGCCTTCGTGCTGCTCACCGCCGCTGGCGCCGCCGCCCTGCTGGCCCCTGATCTGGTCGGACTGCTGGTGCTGGTGGTTTCGCTGTCGATGGCTGCCACGCCGGTGCTCTTCCAGCTCCACACCCGGCTGGTTCGTCCACGGTTCGCACCGCCCGCACCGAAGCGCGAATACGACCAGCCCGCCGACACCTCAGCGCAGATCATCATCGCCGGGTTCGGCCGCTTCGGCCAGGTCATCGGCCGTACGCTGCAGGGGCTGCACATCCCCTACACCATCCTCGACATCAACGCCGAGCACGTTGCCTTCGTGCGCCGCTACGGCAACGAGATCTACTTCGGCGACGCCTCTCGACTCGACCTGCTGGAGGCCGCCGGCGCCGACCGCGCCCGCATCCTGGTGGTCGCCATCTCGGATGTCGAGACCTCTCTGCGCATCGTCCAGCGCGTCCAGCGACGCTTCCCGAAACTGCGCCTGTTCGCCCGCGCCCGCAATCGCCATCACGCCCAATTGCTGATGCGCGCCGGCGTTCAGGACATCGTCCGCGACCTGCTGCCGGCCAGTCTCGAGCTGACCCGGGAGGTGCTGGTCGCGCTCGGCATCGAGCGCCAACACGCGCAGCACACCGTGGACACCTTCCGCCACCACGATACAACGACCCTGATGCGTCAGACAGAAACCTTCGGCGACGAGGCCCAGCAGATCCAGACCGCACAGCAGGCCGCCAAGGAGCTGGAGGAGTTGTTCGAAGCCGACGAAGACGTGGTCACCGAGGCACCAGCGCCGATCACCGAGACGCGAGATACGCATTATTGAAGGGGTAAGAGGTGAGGGATAAGAGGTAAGAGGTAAGAGGTGAGGGATAAGAGGTAAGAGGTAAGAGGTAAGAGGTAAGAGGTAAGAGGTAAGAGGTAAGGAGGAAGGCGAGTGGCGAGTGGCGAGTGGCGAGTGGCGAGTGGCGAGTGGCGAGTGGCGAGTGGCGAGCAGGATACTGACACGTCGTAGCCCGTAGCCCGTCAACTAGACCTGCCACCAATCCGGTAACAACGCCCGATTTTCCCGCCGCGCGAAGCGGTCGTCCATCAGCACCACCACGCCCCGGTCGCCGGGGCCGCGAATCACCCGTCCGGCGGCCTGCACCACCTTGATCATCCCCGGCACCCGGTAGGCGTAATCGTCGCCACGCCCGAAACGGGCCTGAAGCCGCTGCTTGAGCGCCTCGTTGATCGGATCGAAAGGCGGCAGCCCCAGGGTGACGACGAAGGCCCCCACCAGCCGCTCGCCCGGCAGGTCGATGCCCTCGGCGAAGGCCCCGCCGAGCACCGCGAAGGCGATGCCGCTGCCGCCGGGAGCGAAGTCGGCCAGGAAGGCCTCGCGCTCCGACTCGCTCATGCCGCGCCGCTGAGCCCTCACCGGCACCTCCGGATGCTCGGCTTCGAGCCGCGCCCGGGCCGACTCGAGGTAGGCGAAGCTGCTGAAGAAGGCCAGATAATGTCCCGGCCATCGGCGGTACTGCCCGGCCAGTTCGTCGACGATCGGCGCCAGTGAGGCCTCGCGATCCTTGAGGCGGGTCGAGATATCGGTGCGACAGCGCACTTCCAGTTGTTCGGCGTCGAAGGGTGAGGCGACCCGGCGCACCACGCTGTCGGCCGGTAGCCCCAGCAGGTCGCGATGATATTCGGGCGGGCTCAGGGTCGCGGAGAACAGCACCGTCGAGTGCACCGCAGCGAAACGCGGCGCCAGGAAATCCGCCGGCACCAGATTGCGAATGCCCAGCTCCGCCTGGCCACGGCCGTTGCGCCGCAGTTCGCAGAGGGAATGATCGCCGAAGCGCTCCGCCAACCGGGCGAAGGCCAGCGCCTCGAACAGGAAGTCGCGCAGAGCCGGATCGCCGCCATCGGGGTATTCGGCCAGATAGTCGCCGATCGCCGAGACAGTTCCCTGCAAGGCACCGAGCCAGCCGTCGGGCACCGCCGCCAGGGCCTGCCATTCGGTCTCCGGCATGTCGCGCAGCAGATCCCGCCAGCGACGCACCCATCGCCCCAGGGAGCGTTGCAGTGCCGGTGGTGCCTCGCGGTGCAGCCGGTTGAGCCGCTTCTGGGACAGGCCGGCGCTGTACATGCCCCGCGCCCGCTCCACCAGGTTGTGGGCCTCGTCCACCAGCAGTGCCAGCCGCCAGTCATTGGCCTGGGCGAGGCCGTGCAGCAAGGCGCCGTCGTCGAAGTAGTGATTGACGTCACCGACCAGCACATCGCACCAGCGCGTGAGTTCCTGGCCCAGATAATAGGGACAGACGCCATGCTCCAGCGCCAGTTCGCGCAGAGCGTCACGGTCCAGCCAGCCACGCTCGACCGCAGCCTGGCGTGCCTCGGGCAGTCGATCATAGAAACCGCGTGCCAGCGGACAGGACTCGCCATGGCAGGCACGATCCGGATGCTCGCAGGCCTTGTCGCGAGCCACCAGTTCCAGCACCCGCAACGGCAGGCGCGTCTCATCTCTGGCCTCGGCGCCGAGCGCCGACAGGGCATCCAGTGCCAGCCGCCGTCCCGGCGTTTTCATGGTCAGAAAGGCCAGCCGGTCGATGTGACGACGCGGCATGGCCATCAGGCTGGGATACAGCGCCCCCAGCGTCTTGCCGATGCCAGTGGGCGCCTCGGCCAACAGGCAACGGCCACTCGCCGCGGCCCGGTAGACGTCCTCGGCGAGCCCGCGCTGCCCGGGCCGAAAATCGTCGTGGGGAAAGGCGAGTTCAGCGAGTGCCGTGTCGCGCCGCTCGCGGTGCCTCGCCTCGCACTCCGCCCAGGCCCGGAAACGCCGACACAGTTCCGCCAGGAAGTCGAGAAGCTCGCCGGCCTCGGCCTCCCGGGTCAGCAGCGTCTCGGCGCCGGTGACGACATCCAGATAGACCAGCGCCAGCGTCACCCGCGTCAGCTCTTCAGCCTCGCACAGCAAGGCGCCATAGGCCGAGACCTGCGCCCAATGCAGGGCGCGCTGGTTGTCGCCCATGCGCGAGAGATCGCCACGGTGTGTCTTGATCTCCTCGACGCGCCGCAGATGCGGATCGAAGCCATCGGCACGCCCGCCGACGATCAGGCCCTCCACCCGGCCCGACACCGCCACCTCGGGCCGATACGTATCGCCGCGCCGGGCAACCACCCGGGCGTGCCCCTCGATGCCCTCGCGAGCGCTGGGCGCGGGCGTGAAACGATGATCCAGATCGCCCTGGCGGGCGGTGAACTCGCACAGGGCACGTACCGCCACCCGGTAACCGTCGCCGGTCTCGCACGTCGTCATGACGTCTCCCGCCAGGCGACATGGCACACCGCCGCCGGAATGCCCCGTGCCTGAAAGAAGCTCAGCCAGCGACGCTGGTTGTCCTGGAGGCGATCGCCCGGTCCTTTGACTTCGATGAGGCGATACCTCGGCGACTCGGCGTCGGGCAGGAACTGGATCAGGTCGGGCAGCCCGGAACGGTTCGCCAGGGGATCGGCCAACAAGCGCTCGAAGCAGGCACGCAGATGCGCCGCCGGCAAACGCGCCAGGGCGAGCTCGACCAGCGGCAGCGGTAACCGCTCCCAGTCGACGAAGACCGCGGCCAGACCATGCTTGGCGTGCCAACGGTCGAGGATGCTACGTCGATAGCGCCCGTCGTCCAGCTCGGCCAGGCAAGCCTCGAAGCGTCCGCGGCGGCGGGCCACGAAGTCCTCGCGCCCCAGGTCCGCCGGCCCGGCCTGGAAGGGATGGAAGAAGGCGCCGGGCAAGGGCGCGAAGATGACCTCCCAGCACAACAGGCCGAACAACCCGCAGATCAGGGCGTTCTCCACGAAATGGACCGGCGCCTCGGGGCTGGCGAGATGCTCGGCCACGGCCAGCTCCACCCCGCCGGCATGGGGCGTCAACACCAGGTCGAAGCGCCTGGGGCGTGACTCGGGCGACGGAGAGGGCGGCGCCAGCCCGAGTCGACGACACAGCCTCGGTCGCAGGCGCGACAGGGCCTGGGCCTCGTATTCGCCGACCGGGACCGCCTGCTCAAGCAAGGCATGTGCCCGCTCGTGCTCACCGCGTCGTTCCAGCAGGCGCAGCCGACGAATGCGCCCTTCGCCATCCCCGGACCGGGCGTAATACGACAGGGCCACCTCGCCTTCGCCGCGGCGCTCGGCTTCCCGCCCCAGACGCACCAGCAGTCTCGCTCGCCGGCTTGCCAGCCAGGTATTGCGCGCCGGTGTTTCGCCCAGGTGCTCACCCAGCGCCAGCGGGCACTCACCCTCGTCGAGACGCTCGCGCAGCCGATGCAGGAAGACGTAATCCTCGACTTCCTCGCGGCAGCCGAACGCCCGCGAGTCGACATCGAAGGGCACCGTCTCGAAGCGCTGCACACCCAGCTCGGCCAGCACGAACTCCGCCCAGTCCTGGCGCAGGTTGCCGAAGAACATCAGGCGCAGCCGGTCGCACAGCGGCATCACCGTCAGACGCACCAGGCGATCCGGGGCCTCGGGCCACCACTCGGTCAGCGGGAGCGGGTCGGTCAGCCGCGCTTCCAGCGCCTCCCGCAGCACCGCCTTGCCAAGCGAACGCGATAGACCGGCCGCGGCGATCTCCCCGGCCAATGCCTGACGCAGTTCGGACAGGCGCAACTGGCGAAACAGTTCCCCGACATCACACGCGGGATCGTCCTCGACGAAGCCAGCTTCCAGCAGCGGCGCCAGGGCCGCCTCCACCGCGCCGATCTCGGCATATTCGAGCCTCGAGTACCGAAAGACCTCGCCCCGGCGCATCACCATGCGCACCAGCAAGGCCCGGGACGCCATCGGCAACCGGGGAAAGGACTCGAGGAAGGCCCGCTCGGCATCGTCCAGCAGGTCGTCGTGCCGTACCGCAACCCAGTCCAGCACGAACTGAAAGTTGCTCAGGTAGTAGCGCGGGTCATCGAGGGACGCCGAGACGCCCTCAGTGGAGGAAGCACTGTTCATACGTACATGATAACAGGCTCGCCACGACCTGCCCTATTCCGAGGAGGCGTCGGACGGCACCCGCAGGGTCAGCCGGTCTCCGCTGATCGCAATATCGAAGCGCCCCAGGTAACTCATGCCCAGCAGGGCCTTGTTGCCCGGCAATCCGTTGCTGATGGAGCCGCGAACTTCCCGAGCGGTCAGACCGCCCAGGCTGACCGTGTCGAGAGTGGTCAGATGGCCTCGCGCCCGACCATTGGCCGTGGCGAACCAGGCCTCGCCCTGACGCTCCAGGTCGAGTCGCTCGGCCAGAGAGCCGGACACCGCCACGAAGGTGGCGCCGGTATCCAGCAGGAAGGGCACCGGCTCGCCATTGATGCGCCCGGTGGCGACGAAATGCCCCGAGGCGTTGCGCTCGAGCGTCAGCGTCTCGCCGGCTTCGATATTGACCAGATGGGCATTCGGATTCTCCCGGCGCTCCAGCATGCCCTGCAGCCACCAGGTGCCGAGTCCCAGCAACAGCGCCCAGAACAACAGCATCATGCCGAGACCGAATCGCCTCACCTCGCGTTGCTCGTTCCCCACGATTCCTCCTCGGCCCTTGCTACCCCGACACGATGAGCGCCCCCATCACTATGACACTGGACCCGGGGCGTGGCCCATGCTGGGATGAGGGCTTTCCACCGTCGCGGAGACCGACATGTCAGATACCCGGAAGGCCAGCGAACTCGGCGCCGACCTCCTCTACCGATTGTTCTCGGGCGCCATCGCGCCGCGGCCCATCGCCTGGGTCTCGACCCTGGACTCAGCCGGCAACGCCAACCTGGCCCCCTTCTCGTTCTTCAACGTGGCCAGCGTCGACCCGCCCGTGCTGGCCTTCTCGCCACTGCTGGACGGCCAGGGCGCGGCCAAGGATACCCTGCACAACCTCGACGAAGTGGCGGAATGCGTGGTGCATATCGGCGGAGAAGCACTGGCCGAGCCGCTCAATGCCACCAGCGCCAGCCTGCCCCGCAGCGATGACGAGTTCCTGCATGCCGGCCTGACCAAGACCGCCATGCCGGGATTACAGGTTCCGCGCATCGGCGAGGCACCGCTGGCCTTCGGCTGCCGAGTACGCGATGTGATCCGCTTTGGCGACCGCCCGCGCTCGGGCAATCTCGTGCTGGCCGAGGTCGTGGTGGTACATGCCGACGCCGACGTCTGGGATGGCCGCCACGTGAACATCGAGGTGCTGCGCCCCATCGGCCGCCTCGCCGGTGCCGACTACAGCCGCACCACCGACCGCTTCTCGCTCGAGCGCCCCCGGTAAGGGGGATGAGCGAACGTCACCCGCCATTGCGGGCTTCCCAGTCGCGCGCCGCCTGCATGCCGCGCGCCTGGCTCACGCCCAGACAGATCACAATGGCGATGATGAACAGCGCCGCGCACAGCAGGATCGAAGCCTGCAGGCCGACCACCGACTGCAGCAGTCCCAGGCCAATGATGCCGAACACCCCCGCCAGCTTGTTGGCAAGCCCCCAGAAGCCGAAGAACTCGGCGGACTTGCGACGCGGCGAGAACAATCCCACCAGGACACGGCTGGCGGACTGGCTCGAGCCGAGGCTGAGCCCTGCCAGGCAGCCGACCACCAGGAAGAGGTGCTGCGCCTCCCAACCGAGGCCGAAGTTTGCGTTGAGCCAGGCGGTGAGTTCAGGCGTGGCCCAGATCGCCACGATCGCCGCGACCCACAGCGCCAGGGTGATCAGGTAGGTGAGCTTGGTGCCGATGCGGTCCTGGATGGCACCGAAGCCTAGGGCGCCGGCGGCAGCGGTGATCTGGACGATAATGAACATGACATTGCGGATCGCGGCATCCCAGCCGATCACCTGAGCCCCGTAGATGAAGGCGAAGGCGATGATGATGTAGACGCCGGCCATGGAGAACAGCAGGGAGACCAGGAAGGTTGCCAAATCGCGGAAATGACGCAGATCGTGCAGGGTCGTGGAAACCCGCTGCCAGGCGATCCGATGATAGGGCAATCCCGGCGGCTGCGGCGTGCCGCGCTCGCGCAGCCACAGGAAGGTGGGAATGGCGGCGACCAGGAAAAAGCCGGCGGCGAAGGGCCCTACCCAGCGTATGCGCTCGAAGTTATCGGCAGTGGCCTCGCCCAGGGCCACCAGGGTGAAGCCGGCGGCAAAGAGCCCACCCACGTAGCCCAGCGCCCAGCCGAAGCCCGAAATGCGGCCCAGAGCCTCCGGCGGCCCCAGGTCGGGCAAGAAGGCGGCGATGAAGGACTCGCCCATCGAATAGGCGTAGTTGGATACCACGATCAGCACCAGTCCCAGCACCACGTAGCCGGGGGCCACGAAGTAGAGCATGGCGGTGGCACCGATGGTGGCCAGGTAACTGGCGAACAGGAACCGCTTCTTGTCGGCCCGGTAATCCATCACCGCACCGCACAGCGGGCCGGTGATCACCACCAGCAGATAGCTGATCGCCAGCGCCAGGCTCCACAGGAAGTTGGCCAGCCGATAGCCATCGCCTCGGTCCCCGACGATCACCGTGGTGAACAGCTCGCCGAACACCACCGTGATGATCAGCAGGGTATAGGCCTGGTTGGCGAAATCGAACATCGCCCAGCCGAGGATTTCCTTGCGCGAGGCCCAGGGCTTCGCGGCCGCATCGGCGGTCGTCACGCTCATGGGGGCATCCCTGTCGAGAAAGGCTCAAGATAGCAGCTCGCCGCCCTCCTCGACCATCGTCCCGCCTCTCCGCATGCCCTGTGAAGATGCCCGCTATACCAGATCCCGCGGAATCGTCTCGTCCCAGGTCTGGGCGTAGATCCGGGTCTCGCCTTCCCAGGCATCCAGGGTAGCGCGCAGCCGGAAATTGTCGGCGTCGCAGGTCATCAGAGTCCGGGTCAGGGTGCGCACCTCCCAGTCGTCACGGCGGAAACTGCGCTCCCACTCGGTCCAGCCGCTGACGCTGTCGTAGCTGCCGTAGGCGTAGCGGTAGCGCTCGGTGACCCGGGCGGCGATCTCCAGGTCGATATCGTCGAGCCGGTAGCGCCCCTCGTCGTTGATCACCTCGAGGGTGGTCTGGTCGTGGGCCAGGTCACGGATCACCCGCCAGCTCTCCCGAGTGGGCTGGAGCAGGGTCTTGGCGATCGGCGGCGCGCCCTCCGGCTCGGGGAAGTCGGGAAGGCCTGCTTCCTCGGACGGGCGCGGCGTTCGCATCGGCAGAATGAGCCGGCTGCGCCCGGGGCACAGGGTCAGCATGACCGGACGCGGCGCCGGCCAGGCCAACGGCCAGTAGCTGGTGGACAACGACAGGCGGATGGCATGGCCGGCGGGAAACTGCTGGGCAATATGCTTGAGCGCCACTCGTACCCGATAGCGCTGCCCCGGCACCAGCGGTTCCGGTGACTCGTCACTGTCGCGATGCGTGAGGTTCAGCAGGCCATAGGAAACGCGCGTGGCCTTATCGTCCTCGGCGACATCGATCAGGCGCAGCGCCACCATGGCCACCGGCTGATCGACTTCGAGTTCCAGCTCGACTGCGGGCTGACCACAGATCTCCGCGCGCTCCTCGAGACGCGGCGTCTGGAACACCAGCGCGCCCCCATCCTCGTCCCGCTGATCGTGAGGTAGATCAGGCGGAGCATTGTAGGAACACCATTTGCCGGCATAGAGCCCCACCGACAGAGGCGAACGAAGGGTGAGCACGGCGTCGTCATCGTCGCCCTGCTCCTCGGGCAACAGGTCATGACCCACGCTGAGCCGGAAGGATGCATCGACGATGCGCGACGACGGCCAGACGGGCTCGGAAACCCAACGCCCGGGACGCACTTCATAGCGCGCCGAGGGCGGTACCGATTCCTGCATCCAGACTCGCAACATGGGCTCATCCATGATGCCGGTGTCGCGCCCCTTGAGCCACTGGTCCCACCAGCGCAGCGCTTCCTGCAGAAAGCCGATGGCCGGACCGGGCACGCCGAGGTGCGGATACTTGTGAGCCCAGGGCCCGATCAGCCCCTTGCGCGGCACATCGAGACCGGCCAGCAACCGGAAGACGGCATTGCAGTAGCCATCGGCCCAGCCGCTGATGGCATAGACCGGGCAGCGGATAGCCGAAAAATCCTCGCACACCGAACCGTGCTTCCAGTAGGTATCGCGGCGCTGGTGGGCGAGCCATTCGGCCAGCCACAGGCCGCTTCCTTCGAGGCGCTCGAGCCACATGTCTCGCCAGCGATCCCCGACCAGCATCGGATCCGGCGGGCAAGCATTGCCGTCGAACATCGTCGACGCCCAGGATAGATTGTCGCCCAACAGGCAACCGCCCATGTGGTGGATGTCGTCGGCATAACGGTCGTCGGTGGAACACAGAGAGATCACCGCCTTGAGCTGGGGCGGCCCCAGGGCGGCAATCTGCAGGCCATTGAACCCACCCCAGGAGATCCCCACCATCCCCACCTCGCCGCTGCACCAGGGTTGCGCGGCCAGCCACTCGATGATCGCCACCCCGTCGGCCAGTTCCTCGGGCAGGTACTCGTCGGTCAGCACGCCATCAGACTCGCCTGTACCGCGAATGTCGACCCGCACCCCGGCATAACCATGGCCGGCCCAGTAAGGATGCGTCTGGACATCGCGGGCGGCGGTCAGGTCGCGCTTGCGATAGGGCAGGTACTCAAGGATCGCCGGTACCGGATGTCGTTCGGCATCCATCGGTCGCCAGATCCGCGCTGCCAGGCGGGTACCATCGGCCATGGGAATCCAGATTTCTTCCTCATGCACCGCACGGGGAAATGCATCGACAACGCGCATCCACGTCTCCTTGGTCAACCTTCGATCTCGTCGAAATCGAACATCAATCGCGCTGCGAGTCGCTCGTAATCATCCAGCAAGCGTTCCGCGCTGTCGGCCCCCATCCAGATGTAGGCCAGGGCATAGCTGTAGCTGTCCTGCTCGGGCATGGTCGACAGCCGCTGTCCCGGCGCCACCTGCAGAGCGATCACACTGCCCGGAAAGTCCGCCTCCAGGGCATCGATCTCCTCGTCGCTGGGCACGCGGGTGATGACAGCGTCGACGAAGAACACCCGATAGAAGAACTTGGCCGCCACCGCGTAGTCGCCCCCGCGATGCGGCATGTCAGGGCGCCGCCCGAGCGCCAGGTCGACGGTGACCTGCTGGTGGCTGACACCGTCGACCTTTTCGAAGAGATCGCAATGGGACTGGGAAATACGGGTATTGATCTCGAGCAGCCAGATGCGGTCCTGCACCTCGTCCCAGAAGTACTCGATGTTGAAGGCCGAGTTGTCGAAGCCGATGTGGCGCATCACTGTGTCGGTGAGCTCGCGCATCTTGTCCTGGACGGGATCGGGCAGCCCCGAGGGGTAACGATAGTGAAAGAAGCTCAGCACCTGGGGATAGCGCAGTGAGTCGACAATACCGTAGCTGACCACCTCGCCTTCGAAGACATATCCCTCCACGGTGCACTGCCAGCCGCCGATGATCGCCTCGGCCATGCAGAAGTGGCCGTCCACGGCGGCAATCTCGTCCGGCAGGCGGGCGTGCTCGAGCACGGTGTTGAAGGGATCGGCAATCAGGCCGATGTCCTCGCGCAGCTTCTCGATGGCATGGTAGAAGTCCTCGGGGGTATCGATACGGAATCCCAGTCGCGACCCCGAGGACTTGATCGGCTTGATGAAGAAGGGAAAGTAGAGCCCCGCCTCGCCGATATGGGTCAGGGCATCGTCGTTGAAGGGATCGAAGGCCGTGAAGGCCGGGATATAGTCAGGAATGACCTCCTTCTGTACCCGCCGGCTCCAGTATTTGTGCTCGCACTTGAGCAGACTCGACAGCGAAGGGGAACGCGTGCCGAAACGCTCGCAGAGGATCGGCAGCATGGTCGAGACGGGAAAGTCCATGTAACCGACGATGGCATCCACGCTGCCATCGAAGGCCTCCAGCTGCGCGGTCGCCTTGTCGAGCATGGAAGCGATATCGAAGACCTCGGTGTCGTAGACCACCTCGGGGTCGATGACCCCATGGAAGTGGCTGGCGCCGGCCCCCCTCAGGCTTTCGAGTCGTTTTCGGTTGGCATCGTTGAGTCCCACTACGAAGACATTGCGCGCTCCGGTATCCATGATCGCCCCTTGCGGCTCCAGGCCGCGTCGTCAAGGCATCGCGGCTCATCCCGGATGCCTTCCAGGAGATGCAAGATGCAAGCATCGCTCCCTTCAGCATAGTCCAGAGAGTGCCCAGATATGGCGGCACTTGCCCATGATGTATCGAGATACGCTCGTGCGAGAGTCAGGTCGCAGCGCTCTTTTGCGCTCGAGCGGGGAACTCATGGCGACCGGCAGGATCGTCAAGAGAAGACAGACAACACTCTGTGGAGGAGCCCCCATGAATCAACGTGACGCCTTTATCGAACGCCTGAAGGAGAGCCTCGCCGAATGGAATGCCGAGATCGAGGCGCTGGCCGAGCGGGCGCGCCAGGCCGGCGAGCAGACCCGCGAGCGCCATCAGGAAGACATCGACCGCCTGAAGGCACGCCGCGACGAGGCCCGGCGCCGGCTCGATGAGCTCCAGGCCTCCGGCGAGGAAGCCTGGGACGACATGCGCCAGGGCGCCGACGAGGCCTGGGAGCATTTACGGGAGGCGTGGAAAAGAGCCAGCTCACGCTTCAAGTGAAAGAAGCACTGCATAAATACCTGCTCCTGCAAATCACTTCGTTACGCGGTGCTGGTACGCCAGCCCGGTCGAAAGCTCGCCTAACCCCTCGTTATGTCTCGCTTTCTGCGCTCCGGGCGCCCTGCACTTTACTAGGCTCGGTGATTTATTCAGCGCCTCCTGAATCGGAAGCTCAGCGCGCCTCATCGTCGCCCGGCTCGCCTCGATCCAGGCGCTCGGTCGCCGACCGCCCTCGCTGCGCCAGGCCCTCCAGGCGCTCGATCTGCGACGCCAGTTGCGGCAAGGCATCGCGACGGTAATGCGCCAGGTCGTCGATGGCGCCCATGACATCGCCGAAGGCGCGTTCCAGCGACTGCATGTCCAGCGTCGCCGAGGACGCCCGGGTCTGGATGTCCACACCTTGACGCTTCAGCGCCTCGGCGGTACCGGCGATGGTCTCGGAAGTGGCGGCATTGAGCGACTCGATGCGTTCCAGCACCAGCCGCTGGTTGGCCAGCGCCAGGGCCACCGTGGCCGCCACGCTGAGCGCCGAAACGGTGACATTGATCGCCCGGTCCACGCCCCGCATCAACTCGCGATTGTTGCGGATGATCACCTCGAGGGCCAGCACGCCCTGCTGGCTGACCGCCTGTTGCTGCTGGAGATCGAGAATCCGCTGGCGCAGCGGGAACAGCAGTTCCTCCTCGACGAAACTGCGGCGCTGCTCATCGAACTCCGGCAGGGCGTTCTCCAGGCGTGCGTCGATGGCGCGTCCTAGCGCAACCTGGCGTTCCAGTTGGCCGAGCGTCTCGCGCAGGGCCTGTTGATCGTCGCTCAGGGTCAGGTTGTCACGGGCCAGCCGATCACGGCCGCTTTCCAGATCGGCGATGATGGCATCGAGTGCCTGCTGGGCTGTCTCGAAGCGCTGGAAGTAACGCTGAAGGCGCGTCCCCACGCCCGGAATCAGCCGCCGCACACGGTCCAGCGGCCCCGGCTCCAGGCGGTGATGGCGCGGATCCAGCCGGGTCATCCGGCCTCGCAAGTCCCCCAGGGCCTTGGCGACCGCCCCGCCGTCTTCCCCTTCACGGGCCAGCTGATGCAGCGGCGTCTTGAGCATCTCGCTCTGATGGGCGGCCTGACGCTGAAGGTCGAGCCCCATCTCGTCCACCGCACGGCGCTGCTCGGCGGCAGCGCTGGCGTTATCGCCCAGAATCTCCTCGACGAAGGCCTCGGCCAGCGCCTCGAGTTCCGGGTCCAGCGTCTCTCGATGGTCCGCTTCGTCCCGCTCCAGCTCCTCGGCGATACGCTCCACCGGCGGCAGCGACAGGCGGCTACCCGGCTTGTCCGCGGAGGCATCAGTCATGGTGTTTCTCCTTTGTCAGCCTGGGGCTTGTCTCAGTCGGATGAGTGCGGCTGTTGCCGTTGCCCATAACGCTCGGCCCCCTCGATGAAACGCCGCAGTTCGTCGCAGGCCCGCTCCGCGCCCAGGGCCGCCTTGGGGCGGCCGGTGACGACGCGCGACAGCGTCACCGCGGCATCGTCGAGTGCCGTCAGCGCCGCCTCGTTGCGCGCCGCGAGCCGGCGCAGGGCGATCTCGGTCTCCTCGATCAACGCCAGCCGTCGGCGCAGGGCTTCGGTCTCCTCGGCGGACAGGCGCACGGCATCCTTGGCAAGCCGGCTGCGCACGTAGTCGACATCCATGCCGCGAATTCCCTTCGCCCGGTCGACCATGGCGTCGAAATCGTCCACCGCCCCCAGGCTCACCTGCTCAACCAACGAGCGAGCCCGCTCGAAGGCCAGCTCGCCGGGCTCGAAGCGACTCTCCAGCACCTCGTTGACGTGACGATAACGGCCATGGAGGCGATCGACCCGGGACGCCAGCTCGGGACGCTCGACGCCCAGCAGCTCGCCCTTGACGCGGCACAGAGCCTGGACGAGCTCGTCGGCCCCCACTGGCGGACGAGAGGGATCGAGTTCGACGACACCAGACTCGGCGCGTGCACGCTCGCGGCGTCGGGCAGCCTCGAACCGACGCTGTTGGCGGCGCATTCGCCAGCGACGCCAGCGACGCTCCAGGGGCAGTCCGACGGCGATGGCCACCAGGCCCGCCAGCCAGCCCCACAGGCTGGGACCGAAGCCACCCCACAGCGATGTCAACCACATCAACAGGCTGATGAAGGGCAGCACGGCGCCGTAGCGCACCAGCACACGCCAGCGCTGCGGATGCTCTGTGGGCAGTGCCAGCCGCGGATTCACCAGGCCGACCAGGCACCACGGCGGGCAAGTGAGGAACAGGCCATAGGCCGCTCCCTGCAGAAACTCCAGCATGGTGTCGTCGATCCTCCCCTTTTGCTCGTCCGGCCCCTTCATGATGCGGTGCACGGCGCCGCTTAGCCAGCCCGCATTGCAGGGCGGCTCACCGAACGCCGCCGTGATATGCTGCCGGATGCGGTTCGTCATCCATCAGTACGGTAATCCTCGTGACCCCGACCGAGCATCTCGCCAATGCCGCCAGCCTGACCTGGCACCGTCACCTGGCCCGCCTGTTCCAGGCCGCCGCCGGCAGCGGCTTTCCGACCCTGCTGGAACAGACACTGCGCGAGCTGGTCGGTTTCGACACCATCCTGATCAATACCTACAAGGGACAACGGCGACCGCTGCTGATTCACGACAATTATCCGCCGGCACGGCGCGAGCAGGGCATCGAACGCTACCTGAGCCAGGCCTATCTGCTGGATCCCTTCTTCAAGGCCGTGTACGACGGCCTGGAGAGCGGCGCGCATCGGCTGCGCGAACTGGCCCCGGACCGTTTCGAGAGCAGCGACTACTATCATCACTATTACCGTGCCCTGGGGCTCACCGACGAAATCGGCCTGTTCGCCAGGGTCGATACCAACGTGGTGATGGTGGTGTCGCTGGGATTTCGCGATGACGCGCCCCGAGTCACTCGCCGGGACCTGCAGGCATTGCGCCACATCGCACCAGTACTGGAGGTCCTGCTCAGCGAATACTGGAAATGGCAGGAGCATCGCTTCCACCAGTGCCTGGACGAACGAGAGCCGGTGGAAGAGGCCTTCGACAGCTTCGGCCAGGAGAGCCTGACGGCACGCGAACGGGAGATCGTGCGCCTGTTGCTGGCCGGCCACTCCACCAAGTCGGCAGCCCGCGAGCTGGACATCAGCGACGGCACCGTCAAGGTGCACCGCAAGCACCTCTACCAGCGCCTCGAAGTCTCCAGCCAGTCGCAGCTGTTCCGGCTGTTTCTCGACCACGTGGCGCTGGTCTCGCGTCAGCAGAGCAACTGAGCGCCTCCTCCAATAGATAGCGCCTCAGGTCAGGGCCGCCCACAGGGCCATCCCACCCCAGGCCACCAGCACGCCGCCCAGAAGGCGCCCCAGCCAGTGACCGGCAGGAGCCAGCTTCTCGACCAGCACCCAGAGCGCCAGCCCGGCAATCCAGACCAGACTCATGACGCCGCCGACAAACAGCAGCAGCATCAGCACCCAGCAGCAGCCGAGACAATAGGCACCGTGATGCAGCCCCATCATCAGGGCGCCTAGCCTGCCCTCGCGCCACCGGGTGAGCACAAACTCCAGCGGTGAACGGCAATGGCGCAGGCAAGCCTCCTTGAGCGGCGACCACTGGTAGAGCCCGGCACCGATCAGTACCACCCCCGCCACGCCCTGGCTGGTGAGCGCCAGCATCGGCGACAGCAGTGCCGCCCGCTGCAATCCGTACTGCAGCAGTACCGCTGCCAGGCTGAACAGCACCCAGACGATCAGGTAGCCGGCGGCGAAGAGCCCCGTCGCCGCGGCAGCTTCGCCACGGGCGCGCCGCCGCCGGGTCATAGTGGCATGCAGCAGAAGCATCGGGGCGGCACTGGGCAGCATCATCGCCGCCATCATCAAGCCCCACATCAACAACATCAGCCCCGCATCGAGGAGCGACCAGACGCCCCCCGTCATGGGCATCATCAGGCTCCCGCCACGCGCCATCAGGGCAGCCTCGGCGATCAAGTAAGCCCAGCACAGAACGATGACCAGGCACAGACCGCCGAGCACCCAGCGCCGGTCGTGGCGCAACAGCCGCTCCAGTGGGTTCGCTTGCATGTCGAAGCCCTCTAGGCGGCGACCCCCTGGGGTGTCTGGATCACATGAGCCAGGGTACTGTGGGACCCACGGGTCGTGAAGGCCAGCTCACCGGTACTCTCGATATCCGCCGAGGCCACCTCGCCCTCGAGATGCTCAAAGCCTTCCGGCATCACGACCCGGATGCGATGAGGCTCATCGGTCACGGGATTGCGGATCGGCGTCACCCGGGAGCTCAAGGCACCGGGAATTTCGATGCGGGCCGTGCGCCCGGCCATATCGAATTCGAACTCGATCGGCGCGACGATGGGATCGTGCAGCCGAGCCACGATCAGGCTGAAGATATGGAAGAGCGTGCCTTCGTCGGAATGCGCTCCGGAAAGAATCTCGGACAGCGCCTCGAGCTGGGCCGGGCTGGCGCTTTCGTCGATCAACACCTGAGCATCCCCGTTACCCTCGTGCAGCGGCCCCGGGAACTTCACCACCACGAAGAAACTCAGACCGTCGAGGCGCGTGTCACCGAAATGGCCGGAGGTGATGCGCATGCCCAGGAAACCCAGGCATTCTCCCTCGGTGGGAGGCGCCAGGAAGTCGCAGGGACAGCCGAAGGCGCAATTGCAGTTCTTGAGCCAGTCTCCTTCGAGACGCCAGTCTTGGCGGGACATAATGGAACCCTCTCTTTAGCCGTCGGACAGCGGCCGGTGGCCGGATGGGTCGCCGGCCCGTGAGGCTCCTTCCGGGAGCAGGACATCTTTCTCCCTGTCTGACTCAGTGTAGACATAAAACCATCGTCTCCGGAGACTCAAGACACCACACACCATCGGCCCGACGGGCAGGGCCTGGTCCTCCAGCCCCGCGCCACCGAATTCAGCACCCTCAGGGCGCGGGGGTCAGCGACATCCAGACGGCCTTGAGGTCGGAGTACTCCTCCAGCGAGTGATGCGACTTGTCGCGGCCGTTGCCCGACTGCTTGACGCCGCCGAAGGGCACCGTCTGGTCCATGTCCGCCCAGTTGTTGACGAACACCTGGCCCGAACGCAGCCGACGCGTCACCCGCATGATGCGGTCGATGGCCGCGACGAAGGCATCGTCGACATAGGCACGGGTCTCGAGACCTTGCTCGACCAGCAAGGCGGCCAGCGCCCGCCAGTCGGCATGGGTTTTGGGAATCGAGGTTTCGGGAATCGAGGTTTCGGATCGGGTCATGTCGACCTCCTGTTATCAGGACGCACGGTTGGCGCGCTCGACGATGGCATCGCAGAGCACCTGGGCACCCGCGGCGCAGTGTTCCGGCGTGGCGTATTCGGCCTCGTTGTGGCTGATGCCGTCGCGACAGGGCACGAAGATCATGGCCGTCGGCGCGACCCGTGACACATAGACGGCATCGTGGCCGGCACCGCTCATCATGCGACGATGGGGCAGTTCCCGCTCTCGAGTGGCCCGCTCCACAGCGGCGACGCACTCGGGGGCGAACTCAACCACCGGGGAGGCCCAGATCCGCTCCTGGGATACCGTCACGCCGAAGCTCTCGCCGACCTCGACGAGCAACTGCTCGAAGCGCTCCTGCAAGGCATCCAGCTCGCGCTCCACCACGTGACGCAGGTCGATGGTCAGCGTCACTTCGCCGGGCACCACATTGCGCGACGACGAGACGATATCCAGGCATCCGCAGGTGACCTTGGTGTCGCCGCTTTCGTCGGCCAGGGCATGGGCCTGCAGCCGGTCGATCAGGCGCGCCGCCGCGGCCAGGGCATCGTGTCGATAGCGCATGGGAGTGGGGCCGGCATGGGCCGATTGGCCCGAGAGCGTCACGTCGAACCAGCGCATGCCCTGGACGCCGGTCACCACGCCGATGGTCTCGCCTTCTTCCTCGAGCACCGGGCCCTGCTCGATGTGCAGCTCGAAGAAGCTGTCCAGGCGAGGTTCGCCAACCGGCGACTCACCAGCATAACCACAGGCCTCGAGGGCCTCGCCAAGCGTCGCGCCGTCGCGGTCCTCGCGGGCCAGGGTCGACTCGACGCTGAACGCACCGGCATAGGTGCCGGAAGCGACCATGGCCGGCGCGAAGCGGCTGCCTTCCTCGTTGGTCCACACCACCAGCTCCAGTGGCCGCTCGGTGACGATGCCCTGATCCGCGAGGGTACGGAACACCTCGAGCCCAGCCAGCACACCGAGGATGCCGTCGAAGCGACCGCCCTTGGGTTGGGTGTCCAGATGACTGCCCATGGCCACCGGGTCGAGGTCGTCACGCCTGCCGGCACGGCGGATGAAGAGATTGCCAATACGATCGACCCGCCAGGTGCAGCCGAGCGACTCGCACCAATCGAGCAGCAAGCGCCGGCCGGCGGCGTCTTCTTCGGTCAGGGCAAGGCGACAGCTGCCGCCGTTCTCGGTGGGGCCGATCTCGGCCATGGCCATCAGGCTGTCCCACAGCCGCTGGCCATCGATGGAAATCGTCATGGTGAGCCTCTTCGGTCGTTGTTAGGAAGGCACCGCATCAATCCCTGCACATGCAAGTCGCTTCGTTACGCGGTGCTGGTGCGCCAGCTCGGTCAAAAGCTCGCCTCTCCCACTGTCGAGAGGCGCCGGGGACAGATCGAAGAGGAGGTCTTTTGCCATGGATGGCAAAAGTAGCACCCATGGAAGGGTTCACAGCGCCTCCTCGGAGACCTGTCGACGGTTCAGCCTCCGAACGACAACGCAAACGGCGGCCTTGGCGATCAGAGGCCACTGAGTGCAGTGAAATCACCTTACGAAGGCTCGAGCCGAGATCGATATACCCCAATGAGGATATGTTCGCCGACCGTCGGGGCTGGCTAGGCTGGCCGACACTCGACAGGAGGTATTGCCATGACCACAACAAGCACTCGTCAGACGACCGACCGTCCCGTCCTCGATGCCGAGACCCTGTGGCAGAAGGACAAGGATCACTTCATCCACCCCTTCACCGATTACAGCACCTTCCATGAACAGGGCTGCGACCTGATCACCGACAGCGACGGCATCTACGTGCAGGATGCCAAGGGCAACCGTTTCATCGACGGCATCGCCGGGCTGTGGTGCGTCAATGTCGGTCACGGTCGTGCCGAGATCGGCCAGGCCATGGCCGATCAAGCCACGCGCATGGCCTACTTCTCGACCTTCAACAACCTCTCCAACGCACCGGCCGCCGAACTGGCCGCCAAGCTCGCCGAGCTGGCGCCGGCCCACCTCAACCATGTCTTCTACAGCTGCGGCGGTTCGGCAGCCAACGATGCCACCATTCGCCTGGTGCACTACTACTTCAACCGCCTGGGCAAGCCGAACAAGAAGCGCATCATCTCGCGCAACAACGCCTATCACGGCACGACCTACATGGCCGCGACGCTGACCGGCATCGCGAGCAACAACTGGGAATTCGACACCCTCGATCACCTGGTGACCCACCTCAGCGAGGCGAACTGCTATCGTCGCCCCGAAGGCATGAGCGAGGCCGAGTATTGCGATCACCTGGTGACCGAATTCGAGGAGGTGGTCGAACGCATCGGCGCCGACAATATCGCCGCCTTTATCGCCGAGCCGATCATGGGGGCCGGTGGCGTGCTGGTGGCGCCCGAGGGGTATCATGCGCGCATGCAGGCGGCATGCCGCGCCAACGACATCCTCTTCATCGCCGACGAGGTGGTCACCGGTTTCGGTCGCCTGGGGCACTTCTTCGCCTCGGAGCAGGTGTTCGACACCCAGCCGGACATCATCAACTGCGCCAAGGGGCTTTCCTCGGGCTACGCCCCGCTGGGCGCGACCCTGATCTCCGACGAGCTCTTCGAGGTGCTGGGCACGCCCCAGGGCAAGGGCGGCGTGTTGAGTACCGGCTTTACCTACTCGGGCCACCCGGTAAGCTGCGCGGCGGCGCTCAAGAACATCGAGATCATCGAGCGCGAGGACATCTGCAAGAACGTTCGCGAGGTGGGCCCCTATCTGGAGGAGCGGCTCAAGACACTGTCGTACCACGCCACCGTCGGCGACGTGCGCGGCAGCCACTTCATGATGTGCCTGGAAAACGTGGCCGACAAGGCAACCAAGGAGCTGCTGCCAGTAGAGGCCCGCGTCGGTGACCGGGTCGCCTTCGAGGCCCAGCAGCGCGGCCTGATCATCCGACCGGTCGGGCACCTCAACATCGTCTCTCCCCCGCTGATCTGGACGCGGGAAACCGTCGATCGCGTGGTCGACATCCTCGACGAGGCCTTCGGTGCGGCGACCGAGACGCTGCGCGAGGACGGCTTCCTGTAAGACCGACCGCCCGGTCGTCGCTCGGCCGGGCCCGTCAACCAACAACGACAATAGAGAGCGACCCATGGAACCCTATGGCGCCTGGAGCCTGATTCCCACACTGGTGGTGCTGGGAATGGCCATCCTGACACGACGTACCATCGAATCGCTGCTGACCGGCTGCCTGGTCGGCCTGTTGATGACCGATCCCATCCATGTCGTCTCCCAGGGCTCGGACATCCTGCTCGGCGTGCTCGGCAACGATACCGTCACCTGGATCATCCTGGTCTGCGGCCTGTTCGGTAGCCTGATCGCCCTGCTGGTCAAGACCGGCGGCGTGCTCAGCTTCGGCGATACCATGACCCGACGCATCCACAGCCGTTCCCAGAGCCTTCTGACCACCTGGTTCCTGGGACTGATCATCTTCGTCGATGACTACCTCAATGCCCTGACCATCAGTGCCTCGATGAAGAAGATCACCGACCGCTTCGGTATCTCCCGGGAGAAACTGGCCTATATCGTCGATTCCACGGCCGCGCCGATCTGCATCCTGGTGCCCTTCTCCACCTGGGCGGTGTTCTTCGCCGGCCTGCTCGAGGAGAACAACGTGACCGGCAATGGCATGAGCCTGTACATCGAGGCCATTCCCTTCATGTTCTACGCCTGGGTGGCCGCCGCCATCGTGCCGCTGGTGGCGCTGGGCTGGGTGCCCAACCTCGGCCCGATGAAAGCCGCCGAGGCCCGCGCCAACGCCGGCCAGCCGATGCCCGACGGGGTCGACGACAACGCCCTGGAAGTCGACGAAAGCAAGCCGCGCCCTCACCTCCTCAACTTCCTGGTGCCCATCGCCACCCTGATCTTCTTCACCTGGTATTTCGACATCGACATCCTGCGCGGAGTGATCGTGGCGCTCGCGGTGACCCTGACGCTGATCCTGTCGCAACGCCTGCTGAGCTTCCACGACACCTTCGACACTGCCCTGGAAGGCTTCAAGGCCATGATCATGCCGCTGGGTACCCTGGTGGCCGGCTTCGCCCTCAAGGACGTCAATGACGTACTGGGGCTGACCGACTTCGTGATCGGCACCGTTCAGCCGCTGATGACGGCCGGGCTGCTACCGGCGGTGGTCTTCATCACCATGGCCTTCCTGGCCTTCGCCACCGGCTCCTTCTGGGGGCTGTTCGCCGTGGCCATGCCCATCGTGCTGCCACTGGCAGAGAGCGTTCAGGCCGACATGCCGCTGGTGGTCGGTGCCCTGATCTCGGCCAGCGCCTTCGGCAGCCACGCCTGCTTCTACGGCGACTCAACAGTGCTGTCCGCCCAAGGCAGCGGCTGCTCGCCGATGGCCCATGCCCTCACCCAGTTGCCCTATGTACTGATTGCCGCGGCCATCGCTACCGTTGTATTCCTGACCGTCGGTTACTTGTGAGAGCGCCCATGATCACGCCAACCTCCTCTGCCACACCTGCCAGTCTCGGCTTCTCCATGCCGGCCGAATTCGCGCCCCACGACGCCTGCTGGATGCTGTGGCCACAGCGTCCCGACACCTGGCGCTATGGCGCCAAGCCGGCCCAGCAGGCCTTCGTCGAGGTCGCCACAGCCATCGCCGAGAGCGAGACGGTGTTCGTCGGCGTCAACGACGAGCAGTACGAAAATGCCCGCAATCAATTGCCCGACCGCATTCGCGTGGTGGAGCTTTCCAGCAACGACGCCTGGATGCGCGACGTCGGCCCGACTTTCCTGACCCACCCTGATGGCCGGCTAGCTCTGGTGGACTGGGAATTCAACGCCTGGGGCGGGCTCGAGGGAGGGCTCTACTTCCCCTGGGACAAGGATCGCCGCATTCGTACCAAAATCGCCGAGATGCTCGGCGTCGAACGCTTCGTGGCGCCGGTGGTGCTGGAAGGCGGCGCCATCCACGTGGATGGCGAGGGCACGCTGATCACCACCGAGGAGTGCCTGCTCAATGCCAATCGCAACCCGAATCTCTCACGGGACAACATGGAGCAGGTACTGCGCGATACCCTGGGGGTGGAAACCATCATCTGGTTGCCACGCGGCTGCTATCTGGACGAGACCGACGGCCACGTCGACAACCTGTGCTGCTTCGTCGCCCCCGGTGAGGTGGCCCTGAGCTGGACCGACGACGCCGCCGACCCCCAGCACGCCATCTCCCGTGAGGCCCTGGCGATCCTGGAACAGGCCCGGGATGCCAAGGGGCGACCGCTCGAAGTGCACAAGCTGCCCCAGCCCGGTCCGCTGACCATCGATGCGGACGAAGCCAGCGGCATCGACCGGCTCAGCCACTCCCATCCGCGCCGGCCCGGCGATCGCATGGCCGGCTCCTACGTGAACTTCTACATCGGCAATTCGGTGGTCGTGATGCCGCTGCTCGATCCGGCAAGGGACGACGAGGCCAGGGCCATCATCGAGAAGCTGTTCCCGACACGCCGCGTGATCGGCGTGCCGGCCCGCGAGATCCTGCTCGGCGGTGGCAACATCCACTGCATCACTCAGCAGCAACCTCGGAGACATCGCGGCCAGACATGACAAGGAGAGCGACGGCCACGGTTCTCACAGCACCAGGTTGAGGATCAGCGCCGTCCCGCCTACCAGCAGGGCGGTGATCACGGCCAGCGTCACGATCCGATCCAGCCAGCGATCGAAACACGCCCAATCGCACCGCAACCGCCGGCTCGGCGCATGCCGCCGAGTCGCACCCGTTCGCTTGCGAGTCCGCGACATCCCCGCCATTGTTCTTCCACCCCCTTGAGCGCCCGCGTCACATCGCGCGACCGCCGTCATCCCTGTGGCCAATCTCGCCATCCTGGCGAAGAAATACGCCAATATCATGAGTATAAATAAACGTACGGTGCATGACATGCTCGGCGCATCTCTTATCAGCATCATCGCACGTGCGAATTGACCGCCTCCAAATCGTAGCCGGCCTGTTGTTTCTTCCTGGTGTCGCCCTCACCTACAAAGAAAGCATGCTAATTTTTGGAGCCCTTCCCCATGCCCCGACTAGCCGACACGCCCCTCTCCGTACTGGACCTAGCCCCCATCCGGCAGGGCGGCAGCGCCGCCGACAGCTTCGCCGAGAGCGTCGCGCTGGCCCGCCTGACCGAACGCCTCGGCTTCACCCGTTACTGGGTCGCCGAACACCACAGCATCGATGGCATCGCCAGCGCCGCCACCGCCGTGCTGATCGGCCACCTGGCCGAGCGAACCTCGCATATCCGCGTGGGCAGCGGTGGCATCATGCTGCCCAATCACCCGCCCCTGGTAATCGCCGAGCAGTTCGGCACCCTGGAAACGCTCTACCCGGGCCGCATCGACCTCGGCCTCGGGCGTGCTCCGGGCTCCGACGGTGCCACCATGGCCGCCATGCGTCGCGACCCGCGCGCCGGCGTCGACGACTTCCCCCAACGCCTCGAAGAGTTGCGCGGCTTCCTCGACGACGAGCGAGCCGACCAGCGCGTGCGCGCCATTCCCGGTCAGGGCACCAAGGTGCCAATCTGGCTGCTCGGCTCCAGCGACTACAGCGCGCGGCTGGCCGCCCGCGAAGGTCTGCCCTTCGCCTTCGCCGCCCAGTTCGCCCCGGCTCAGTTGCACGATGCTTTGCGACTGTATCGCGACAACTTCCAGCCCTCTTCAGTACTGGACGCCCCCTATGCGATGGTCGGCCTGCCGGTGGTCGCCGCCGAGAGCGACGAACAGGCGGAGTTTCTCGCCTCGACGGCACGCCAGAAGTTTCTCGGCATGATTCGCGGTCGCCGCACCAAGGCCCTGCCGCCGGTGGAACGACTCGACTGGTCTGCCCTGGAGCAGGCACAGGTCGAGCAGTTCTTCGGCGCCGCGGTCATCGGCGGCCCCCAGCGCGTCCATGACGGCCTCGAAGCCTTCCTCGACGCCACCGGTGCCGACGAGCTGATGATCCACACCGACGTCTACGCACAACAGGATCGTCTGCGCAGCTACGAAATCCTCGCCGAACTCTGGCAGACTGGCCGCAAGGAACATTCATGAAGCGGCGCTTTCCAAGTGGCAGTCATTCACGGCACGGTCGCGATGCGGCCGGCCACCATGGAGATTCCCATGCCCAACCCCAATGACCCGCGCAGCAATGCCGCCTGGCGCGCCGCGCAACAGTGGCAGCAGCGTGCCCGCCAGGCCAAGCCCGGCGGCAAGGTCAGCGGTATCAAGCTGCTGTTCACCTGGCTGTTCTTCGGCGTGATGATGATCATCGGCACCGTGATCGGCCTGGTATTCCTGCTGATCGGCTGGGCCATGCTGCCCTTCCTGCGTCACCGCATGAAGAAACGCATGGAGGAAATGCGCGCCGAACAGGCCCAGGACATCGGCGGCGAAACCTACCGCGAGCCCCGCTCGAACGACAGGGCGCGGGACCATCAGGTGCTCGAAGGCGACTACGAGACCCGCGACGACCGCTCGAACTCCTGATTCGCCCCGTCCTTCCAGCGAGGACCTGGTGATGGGATCAGGCTGAATGCCTGTCTACCCAGTCCAGCCGACGACGCGCTGCCGCCACATCGTCACGCGGATCGTGATTCCAGAGCCAGTCGAAGCGTCGCTCCAGGCCAGCGGCGAGATGTATTTCGTCATCGCCGATGCCCTCGCCGGCGTACTCGTAGATATCCCCCGCCTCACGGGACGTCGCCTGCACGCGGCAGGTCCTGGCATGTCGCACCGCCTCGAAGGCCGACAGCACCGAGGCGACATTGCCTCGATCACAGGATGCATCGCCCAGCAAGCTGGCCAGTACATAGGCATCCTCCAGGGCCTGCCCGGCCCCGGCGCCCTGGTGAGGCAGCATGGCATGGGCGGCATCACCGACGATCACCACCCGTTCGCGGACATAGCGCGGCAGTTCGGGCAACTCATGCAGCGCCCAGCGGGTCGGGTGGTCGATGCAACCGAGAATCGCCCGTGAAGCAGCGCCCCAGCCGGGGAAGTCGTCGAGCATCGTCTGCTGGTCGACCTCCGACACCCAAGGCGCGCCCTCCGGCAACTGTGGCTCGTCCGAGGAGCGATCGGTGACGAAGGCGACCACGTTGATCAACGTCCCCTGCTTCACCGGGAAGGTCAGGATATGGCGATCGGGCCCCAGGTACATCTGCGGCACCAAGGCCAACCGCTCGTCACAGCCCGTCTCGCGCATCGCCCGGCACAAGCGCTCGACGGGCACCAGGCCCCGATATGCCTGGGTGCCACTCCAGCGCGGTCCGAACTCGCCGTAGTTCGCCACCGGTAGCACATGCTCGCGCACCGCCGACTTGATACCGTCGTAGCCAATCAGGATATCGCCCCGGAAGGTACTGCCGTCCTCGAAGCTGACGCTGACGCCCTCAGCATCCTGCTCCACTATCCGGCAGCGCTTGCCGAAATGGGCGATGCCCTCGGGCAGGTGAGCGACGATGGCGGCCAGAAAATCCGCCCGGTGGACCGAAGACTGTCCACAGCCAGGAGCCAGCGTGGCCGTCAGGTAGGCCTCGTTCTGTCCACGGCGCCACTCGAACCAGACATCCTCGAAAGGCGCCGGCGAGGCATCGGCGATGCCCCGATAAGCTGCCTCCAGGCCAAGCAATGAAATCGCCCGCACCGCATTGGGCCCAAACGAGACCCCGGCACCGATCTCCGAGAAGCGTTCGGCGGCCTCGAAGAGATGGACGTCGAGATCGGGATGTCGGGCAAGGCCGACAGCGAGGGCCACACCCCCGATGCCACCGCCGACGATGCCGATACGAAGTCGCGATGCTCGGGAGTGCGGGTTGGAGTTCATTGTTGTCATGATCGCTTCCTGTCAGGGATGAATGAGGTAGCATCACGCTAGGTCCCACCTTTGTGGGTCACAACGAAGCGACCTTCATGCCGTGAATAAACGGCATTAATGATCATAAGAAACAGCGAGTTAGCATCCGGAAACCGAAGCATCCCAAGACCTTTGTCTAAACTAAAGAACACCTATCCCCATGCTCGCTCGCCCAGACACGACGGACACCGCCTCCACATGCGCAAGCTATCGGAGATCGATACCAACCTGCTGGTAGTGTTCGACCTGCTCTATCGCCATCGCAACACCCAGCGCGTCGCCGACCATCTCGGTCTGACCCAACCCGCGGTCAGCCATGCCCTGAAACGCCTTCGCACGCTACTCGACGACGAGCTCTTCGAACGCACTTCTCAGGGCCTGATGCCGACGCCCTACGCCACGCGTCTCCACGAGCCGGTCGCCCAGGGCCTCGCCGGCCTGCAGGACGCACTCAACCTGACCCACGATTTCGACCCTGCCACCAGCCAGCGCACCTTCCATATCGCCATGAGCGACATCGGTGAGATCTATTTCCTGCCTCGGCTGATGTCGCGGCTGGCCGAACTGGCCCCCTTGGTCTCGCTCGCCAGCGTGCGCAGCGATCTGCGCGACATGAAGCAGGACATGGAGGAAGGCCGCATCGACCTGGCGGTGGGGCTGATTCCGCAGCTGGATGCCGGCTTCTATCAGCAGCGGCTGTTCGTGCAGCACTACGTTTGCCTGATGCGCGAGGATCACCCTCTGGCAACGGAGAGCTTCTCGATGGAAGACTTCGTCTCGGCCCAGCATCTAGTGGTGGAGGCCAAAGGCACCGGTCACGGCCAGGTCGAGGAGTGGCTGGCCAAGGGCGGCGTCACCCGCCCGGCCCGCCTGCAACTGCCTCACTTCGTCGCGGTACCCTATATCATCAGCGGCACGGACCTGGTGGTCACCGTCACCGACAAGCTCGCCGAGGCCACCGCCGACCGCTTCGGGCTGTGCGCCATACCGCACCCCCTGGCACTGCCCGAGGTACCGATCAACCTGTTCTGGCACCGTCGTTTCCATCAGGATGCCGGCAATCGCTGGCTGCGCCGACTGATCCACGAGATGTTCGCCGAGGGCTGAGCGCGCCCCCTACTACCTTATTCAACGCGCGCTGCTGGATACCTTCTGAGGGTCCTCGCGACCGACGAGACGACGATGCAGGACGTTGTAGGCAATGGTGCCGATCACCACGCCCCAGAAGGCCGAGCCGAGTCCCAGGAAGCTCACACCCGAGGCGGTGGCCAGGAAGGTGATCACCGAGGCCTCGAGATGTTCCTTGCGCGCGGCGAAGGCGCTGATGTTGCTGGCGATGGCACCGATCAGCGCCAGCGCCAGCCCCGCCAGTACCGCCACGAACTCGCCGGGCAGCGAAGTGAACAACAGCACGATAGTGCCGGCGAAAGTACCGCCAATCAGGTAGAAGAGGCCATTGGCCACCCCGGCGATGTACCGCTTGCTCGGTTCCTTGTGGGCCTCCTCGCCGGTACAGATCGCGGCGGTGATCGCCGCGATCACCGTGGTGATGCCGCCAAAGCAGGCCATCGCCAGCGAGGTCAGGCTAGCCACGGTGACGATCGGTCGAGCCGGCGTGTTATAGCCGGATGTCCGCAATATCGCCATGCCGGGCAAAAACTGACCAGTGAGGCTGACCAGCACCAGCGGGAGTGCCAGGCCAAGCGTGCCCTGCCAGGTCCATTCAGGGCGGATAAAGGTCGGCGAGGCCAGTTGCACAGTGACGCCCTCGAGGCTCGCTCCTTCCAGCACCACGGCCAGCACGATACCGACAATCAGCAACAGCACTAGGCAATAGCGTGGCGTCAACCGCTTGAACACCAGATAGGCCAGCAGCATGCCGATCATCAGCGCCGGCACCGTGGCCAGCGACTCGAAGACGCCAACCCCGAACTGGAAGAGGATGCCTGCCATCATGGCACTGGCGATACCCGGCGGGATCGCCTGGATGATGCGGTCGAAGGAGCCCGTCACGCCGATCACGAGGATCACCACCGCCGCGGTGAGATAGGCCCCCACAGCCTCGTTGATCGACAACTCGGGAAACAGCGTCACTAAAAGCGCCGTGCCCGGCGCCGACCAGGCCGTGACCACCGGCACGCGTAGCCACAGGCTGAGTCCGATGCCGGACACGGCGGCCCCGATGGAGATCGCCCAGACCCAGGAGGTCATCATCGCCGGCGAGACGTCAGCGCTCTGGGCGGCCTGGAAGAAGATGGCCAGCGGCCCGGCATAGGAGACCAGCACCGCCACGAAACCGGCGGTGACGGCGGGAATCGACCAGTCCTTGAAGCGTCGCATGGAGAGTTCCTTGGCATGGCGGGAGGAGACGCCGAACGGCGCTCCGCGAGAAAAAAAGACCCGTGCTGTCAGGCAGCGACGGGCCAACGGAGAATCAGATATCGCGCGATAGCCAGTCCTCAGGCGCTGGGCTCGTGGACGACCTGACGAATGAACTCGAAGTCCTTGGTCTCGAAGATCAGCGAGATTAACACGCCCAGTACCAGAGCCCAGAAGGAGGCGCCGATGCCCAGTATCTGCAGCCCGGAGGCGGCGATCAAAAAGGCGAACAGCCCGCCCATCTCGTGCTTGCCGCCGGCGAATGTCATGTACATCGCCGAGGTAATCACCTTGAGCAGGGCCAGGCCGGCGACGATGGCCACGAAGTAGGACGGCATCGCCTTGATCAGGCTGATCACGTAGCCATAGAAAGGCGCGGCCACCACGAAGATAGCCCCGGCAATCACCGCTGCCACCCAACGTTTATCCAGCCTGCCGGCCTCGGGCGAGGAGCAGATGCCGGTCATCGGTGCAGCGATGCAGGTGCTGTGCAGGTTGAAGAAGGAAGAGATCATGGTCGCGAAGCCGCCTACCGCAGTAATGGCGTTGGCCGGCACCTGCTTGTAGCCCATGCCCTTGACCAGCCCTACGCCGGCGGGAGTCTCCATGCCCACCAGGATCAGCGCCAGCGGAAGGCCGTAGGCCAGAAAAGCTTCCAGGGTGAAGGTGGGCACGATGAATTCGGGAAAGGTCACCGAGAGCTCCACACCGGAGAAGTCGATGCCGGCATAGGCCATGTAGGCGATACCGGCCAGCATGGCCACGATCAGCGGCGGAACCCGGCGCAGGAAACGAGCCGACAGGAAGAAGGCCAGGATCATGATCGCCGCCGGCAGCATGGCATTCTCCAGCGGTGCCACCATGTTGAGGCCGAACTTGAGCAGTACGCCGCCGACCATGCCCATGACGATCGGCATGGGAATCAGCTTCATGACGATGCCCATCACCCCGGCGAGCCCGGCCACCAGCGCAATGGCTCCGGCAATCAGCGAGGCGCCGAGCGCGGCCTCCACACCGACCACCGGGATGATGGCAGCGAACAGCAGCGCCCCGGGAATCGAGTTGGCCATCGGCAGTGGCAGCCTGTAGTAGGCGGGCATGACCAAGCCGAACAGGCCATTGATCAGCAGATAGGCGATGACCCAGATCATGATGAACTGCGAGTCGAGCCCCGCAGCTGTGCCGGCGCCGACATGGATCACGCTGGCGCTGATGCCAAAGAGACCGGCCACGATCCCCGCGCTGACGTTGTCGACGTTGAGGTCACGGATGAAGTCAGCCGGCACATGCCGCAGGCTGACGCCTTTCTCGATATGTTTCATGCTGTGCTCCGGATGTTGTTGTCATTGGTATCAGGGCTTGCAGGTCCCGCCCCTACCGGGGCGGCGTCTGGCAGTCACTGAAAAGTCGCCGAACGCAGGCCTTTTCAGCGCGGCCTAGCCGAGGTCTCCCCCGGCCACCGGCAACACACTGCCGGTGATATAGCTGGCCTCGTCCGAGGCCATGAACAGGATCGGCGCGGCCATCTCGTCCAGGGTGCCGTAGCGACCGAACAGGCAACTCTGCCTGGTCTGGTCGATATGCGCCTGGAACCAGGCCTGCTCCGTCTCGTCACGCGGCTCAGGCGTACCCCGAGAGATGCGCCGCGGCGGGGCTTCGGTCCCGCCGGGGGCCGTGGCCACGACCCTTATGCCATGCTCGGCGTACTCGAAGGCCAGTGATGCGGTCATGGCGTTGACCCCGCCCTTGGCCGCCGAATAGGGAATACGGTGAATGCCACGCGTCGCCGCCGACGAGACGTTGACGATCACCCCGTCGCCCTGCGCCACCATGGTCGGCAGTACCGCTCGGCAGCACCACAGCGTCGGCATCAGCGATCGGGTGATCTCGGCCGAGACCTCGGTGGCAGTGAACTCGGTGAACGGCTTGAAGTTGATCGCCCCGCCCACGTTGTTGATCAGGATATCGACACGTCCGTAGTGCTCGCGGGCCTTCTGCATGACACGCTCGGCGCCTTCCCAGGTCTCGAGGTCGGCCTGCAGGGCGATGGCCTCGGCGCCTTGCTCACGAAGTTCGGCAACCACTTCCTGGACGATGTCGGCGCGATCCACCAGAGCCAGGCGGGCACCCTCGGCGGCAGCACATTCTGCGACGCGTCGGCCGATGCCCTGGGCGGCACCGGTGATTACCATCACCCGGTCCTGAAAACGAGGGCCCTGAAGACGCGAGCTGGCGAAGCGTTGTGCACTCATGCGGCCTCTCCAGGTGCCTGGTTGGGGGTGAACTTCTCGTAGTGGAAGCTGCGCGGCTCGATGCCGTGCTCATCGAAGTGCCTGAGCACGGCATCAACCATGGGCGGCGGCCCGCATAGGTAGACGTCGACATCGCCATCGTGGAGCACCTCGGCATCCATGTGATGGGTGACATAACCCTTGCGCGGATTCTGGCTTCCCTCGTCCACCACCACGGTGGAGTAGGTGAAGTTCGCGAGTCGCTCGACAAAGGCATCCAGGACGTCCGTCTTGACCAGGTGATCGTCCTTGTTGACGCCGTAGATCAGGTGAACCGGCGGCTCACTCCCCTGCCCTTCTTCCTGCTGCTGGGCCAACTGTTCGAGCATCGAAAGAAAGGGTGCCAGGCCGGTCCCGCCGGCCAGCATCAGCACCGGGCGAGTGATCTCGCGCAGATAGAAGCTTCCCATCGGACCGGTCATGGCAAGGCGCTCGCCCGGCGCCGCTCGATCGGTGAGGTAGCCACTCATCAAGCCGTTCGGCACATTGCGGATCAGAAAAGTGACCCGCGAATCGCCCGGTCGGGAGCTGAAGGAATAGGAGCGGTGTTCGCCGGTGCCAGGCACATCGATGTGGATATACTGGCCGGGCAGGAAAGCCAGCTCGGCACCGTCCTCCAGGTCGATCGCCAGCTCGATGCTGTCCTCGGAAAGCGGTTCGACGGATACCAAGGTTCCCTCGACCTTGCCCACCTCGGTCTTGCACAGGCGGGACGCGACCGGCACCTGAATGACGCAGTCGGAGGACGGTACCATCTGGCAGGTCAGCACCTGCCCCTCGGCAGCCTCCTCGTCGGACAGCGCTTCATCCAGGTACTCGTCTCCCAGGTCGAAGGCACCTTGCTCGCAGTGTCCCTTGCAGGTGCCGCAGACACCGTCGGAGCAGTCCATCGGCAGATTGACCCTCTGCCGATAGGCGGCATCGAGCACGGTTTCTCCGTCATTGCAGCCAATGAAGCGGGTCACGCCGTCCTCGAAGTTGAGGGCAATGGTGTAGCTCATGATCGTTCTCCTCCCTCTCAGGTCCATGCGTCCCGATCAGATGTGGTAGACGTCGATGACCTGATGGATGTAATCGTTGTTCAGCACCACCTTCTTGCGGGTGATCTGCAGCGTCTCTCCCGACACATCCAGGGTGTAGAAGGATGCCCCGAAGAACTGGTTGGTCTGCTGGTAGCGATGGCTCAAGGTGTGCCAATTGAAGCGCAGCGCCACCTCGCTCCCTTCCTGCTTCAGCACTTCCAGATTGCTGATCAGGTGCGTGGTACGCGGCTCGGGGATGCTGGTCGCCCCGCTGCGCTCGGTCTTGATCCGATAGACCCGGTCCTCGAGCCCTTCCCGATTCGGGTAATAGATCAGCGAGATCTCGCTGTGCGGGTCCTCGGTCAACCTGTCGTCGTCGTCCCAGGCCGGCATCCAGAACTCCACGTCCGGGTGATAGCACTCGAGCCAGTCGTCCCACTGGCGGTCGTCGAGCAGGCGTGCCTCGCGGTGTACGAAGGCCTGGATATCCTCGAATGTGATGCTCATGGTGTGCTCCCCTTGTTATCGGTCACGAGGCACTCAGGCCGACTCGCTGACGGGCTCGGTGGCAATGAACTGGCTGCGTTCCTTGTCGATGGCGCGCAGCATTTCCTCGACCCAGTGCTTGTGGTGCAGCACATAGAGGCCTTCGTCTTCCGGGGAGGCCCCGCTCAGCAGCGGCTTCATGTCGATCTCCCGAGCGTTGTCGTCGGCGCCCTCAATCCACTGCCTGGCGCCACGGCTGAGGTCGTTCCACTCGGCGTCCAGCCCTTGATAACCGTTCTGGCAGGCACGGAACTCTTCCAGGTCGTCCGGCGTTCCCATGCCCGAGACGTTGAAGAAATCCTCGTACTGGCGGATGCGCACCCGGCGGTTCTCGGCCGACTCACCCTTGGGCGCGAAGCAGTAGATGGTGACCTCGCTCTTGTCCACGGACAGCGGGCGGATCACCCGGATCTGGGTAGAGAACTGGTCCATCAGGTAGACGTTGGGGTAGAGACAGAGATTGCGGGTCTGGTTGACGATGGAATCGGCCCGAGCTTCACCGAACTGCTCCTCGATCCACTCCTTCTGGGTGTAGACCGGACGCACCTCGGGGTTGAGCAGTCGTGTCCACAGCATCATGTGGCCATTCTCATAGGAATAGAAACCGCCCTGACTCTTCGACCAGCCGTCGGCGTCCACCGCCTGAGTGCCGCCAGCGTCGTAGTTGCGGCGATCCATGGTCGAGGCGTAGTTCCAGTGCACGGTGCTGACGTGGTAACCATCGGCACCGTTCTCCGCACCCAGCTTCCAGTTGCCGTTGAAGGTGTACGACGAAGTGCCACGCAGGATCTCCAGGCCTTCCGGCGCCTGGTCGACGATGTTGTCGATGATCTTTCGAGTCTCGCCCAGGTACTCCTCCAGCGGCACCACGTCAGCGCTCAAGCTGCCGAACAGAAAGCCCTTGTAGCTCTCGAATTTCGGCAAGCGCTTGAGATCATGGGAGCCCTCCTGCTTGAAGGTCTCCGGATAGGCACCGGTCTTCTCGTTCTTGGCCTTGAGCAGGCGGCCGTCGTTCTTGAAGGTCCAGCCGTGGAAAGGGCAGGTAAAGGTGCCCTTGTTGCCGCGCTTCTTGCGGCACAGGGTGGCGCCACGATGAGCGCAGGCGTTGATCAGGGCATGCAGCTCACCGGCCTTGTCACGGGTGACGATCACCGGCTGGCGGCCCAGGGTCACGGTCATGTAGTCGCCCGGCTCGACAACCTGGCTTTCGTGGGCCAGGAACATCCAGTTGCCTTCGAAGACATGCTTCATCTCGAGTTCGAAGAACTCGGGATCGGTAAAGATGCTGCGATGCACTCGGAAGGTACCAGCCTCGGCGTCGTCCTCGACGGCACCACGGACGCGCTTCTCAAGCCGGTCAAGTTTGCTGGTCATGATCCAATACCTCGATATCTTGTCGTCTTTGTCGTCGGAGCCTGTCAGGAGCAGATGCAGATCAGACCCTGGCACTACCCGCCAGCTGGCTGGCCTGATCCTGCTCGTCTTCCTTGGCACGCGGGCGGGCGTGGCGATGCTGCAGCGCCTGGTCGTCGGTCACCGACAGCTCGACATCGAACGTCACTTCAGTGAAGGGGCCTTCCAGACCGCGTCGGCTCGCCTCTTCTGCGTCCTCGATGCGCCTGCCCTCGACGACGAGTTCCTCACGGGTGGCAAAGGCGAAGTCGTCATAGGTGTAGGGGTCGCCGGCCAGGTTGATCTGGGTGGTCAGATGCTGATGCCCCGGCGCCGAGATGAAGTAGTGGATATGCGCCGGACGCTCGCCATGGCGACCCAGCGACTTGAGCACCTGATCGGTCGGCGCGCCTTCCGGAACGCCGTAGCCGGAGGGGATGATGCTCTGCGCGGTGTAGCGTCCCTCGGCGTCGGTATAGATCGTGCGACGCAGGTTGTACTCGCTCTGGCTCGGGTCGAAGAAGGAGTAGCCCCCCTTGGAATCGGCATGCCAGATCTCGACCTTGGCGCCAGCGATCGGCTGACCGTCGGTACCTCGTACCTGGCCGGTCAACCACATGGGCTCTCCATCCCGATCCTCACCGTCATCCATGCGTGCGAAACCTTCCGTCTCCGGGGCGCCGGCCACGTAGAGCGGCCCCTCGATGGTGCGTGGCGTACCGCCGGTACGCCGGGCCTCGGCGTCGATGGCGTCCTGGCGCATGTCCAGGTAATGGTCGAATCCCAGGCCCGGCGACAGCAGGCCAAACTGGGTTTCGCCGCCCAGGGCGTTGAGCAGGCTGACGGTGGACCAGTATTCCTCGGGCGTGACATCGAAGTCGTCGATCAGTCGGTACAGGTCCGAAAGCAGTCGGTGCATGATCTGCTTGGCTCGTTCATTACCGCCCGCCTGCTCGAGTCCACTGACGGTCTTCAGGAAGTCCTGAACCTCCGGGGTATCGAAGATGGTGACGCTCATGGTGTGCTCTCCTCGTCATTGTCGTTTTTCTTGTGATGTCGTCCGTCGGCGCCGCTCAGTGGTCGTCGTCGCGGATCGACGATGGGTGACGGCACAGCGGTTTCACGCTGATGGCCATGTAGGGAAACAGCGGCAGGTTCGAGACGATGTCCTGCAATTCGGCGTTGTCGTCGACATCGAAGATGCTGACGTTCGAGTAGCTGCCGGCGACCCGCCACAGGTGGCGCCACTTGCCGGCCCGCTGAAGCTCCTGGGAGTAAGCCTTCTCGGTCGCCTTGATCTCGGCGGCCTGTTCGGCCGGCATGTCCGGCGGCAACTTCACGGTCATTTCCACCTGAAACAGCATGTCTATCCTCCAATCCTCATGGATGCTTGAAACGGGTCCGTTCACGCCGGGCGGGCGTAGTGGGCGAGCTTGTCTTCATCGAGGGCGAGGCCGAGCCCGGGGCCAGACGGCAGATCGACGCCGAATTCGTGGTAGTCCAGCGGCGTGGTCACGATGTCGTCCCGGAGCAGCAGGGGGCCGAACATTTCGGTGCCCCAACGCAATTCCCCCAGGGTCGACCAGGCGTGCAACGAGGCGGCGGTACCGATGGTGCCCTCCAGCATGGTGCCGCCGTAGAGGCCGTGGCCGGCCGCCCTGGCCACCTCCGCCAGCGCCAGGGCTCCACGTGGCCCGGCCGATTTGGCGATCTTCAGGGCAACGGCGCCGCTGAAGCCGGCCGTGGCCAGCGTCATGCCATCGCGGGCATCGGCCACCGCCTCGTCGGCCAGCAGCGGTACCCGGAATCGATCGGCCAGACGAACCAGCCCGTCATGGTCCCGGGCCGGGATGGGTTGTTCGATCAGTTCGACGCCAGCGTCTTGCAGGGCGGCAATGCCGCGCACCGCGGTGGCCTCGTCCCAGGCCTGGTTGACGTCGACCCGCACGCCGGCCCGGTCGCCCAGTGCAGCTTTGATGGCGGCCACGTGGCGCACGTCCTCATCCACGGCATTGGCGCCTATCTTGAGCTTGAAATCACAGTGGCGACGGTCATTGAGGCGTTGCTCCGCCTCGTCGATATCCTTGCGGGTATCGCCACTGGCCAGGGTCCAGAGCACCGGCAAGTGCACGTGGCGGCTCCCTCCCAGCAAGGTGGCCACCGACACGCCCAGCCGCTTTCCCTGGGCATCCAGCAGCGCAGTCTCGAGCGCCGACTTGGCGATGGCGTTGCCGCGAGCTTGGCTGTCCAGTCGAGCCCGCAGGTGGTTAATGGCACCGGAGGGCTCGCCGATCAGCAACGGCGCCAGATAGGTATCGATATGGAGCTTGATGCTTTCCGGGCTCTCGGGGCCGTAGCTCAGTCCCCCAATGGTGGTGCCCTCGCCCAGGCCCTCAATGCCATCGGAATGACGCATGCGCACGATGACCAGCGTCTGGCAGGCCATGGTGGTCATCGACAGCTTGTGCGGTCGGATGGTCGGCAGGTCGACCAGCAGGGTCTCGATGGACTCGATCACGGCAGGCATGTGGGCTCCCGATGCAAAACCAGACTGAAGGTGTAAGGCGCAGTCTGATTGCGTGCCGCACAGGGAACCAATATGGTTTGAGTGCCTGGCCATACCCTGGAGGTATCATGGAGCTACGCCATCTACGCTACTTCTGCGTCGCAGCCGAGGAGCTGAACATGACGCGAGCAGCTGCTAGATTACACATGGCGCAACCCCCTTTGACTCGACAAATCAATCAGTTGGAGTCAGAAATCGGTGCCAGACTGTTCGAACGCGGCCCTCGAGGGCTGACCCTGACGGCAGCAGGCCAGTTCTTCCATGAGCATGCGCTGCAAATACTCGAAAAGGTCGACACCACAGTCACCGCCACTCGGCGAATCGCCCGCAGCCACCGCGAGTTGTTCGGCATCGGCTTCGTGCCCTCCTTGTTCTACGGACAACTACCGCTGCTGGTACGCGGTTTGCGACAAAAGGATGACGTGGAGTTGACGCTGGTCGAGCTGACCTCGATCCAGCAGATCCAGGCGCTAAAGGCGGGACGCATCGACATCGGCTTCGGACGCCTGCGCATCGACGACCCCGAGATCGAGCAGGAAATACTCTTCGAGGAGCCCTTGATGGTGGCCATGCCCCACGGCCACCCCTTGGAAGGCACCACGCCGAGCATGGCGGAACTGGCCGAGTATCCGCTGATCCTGTTCCCGGCCACGCCGCGCCCGAGCATGGCCGACACGGTGCTCGGCATGTTCCGGCGACGCGGCCTGAAGGCGAAGATCGCCCAGGAAGCCAACGAGATGCAGACGGCGCTCGGTCTAGTCGTCTCGGACCTGGGTATCACACTGGTTCCAGAGCAGGTCAAGCGCCAGCAGCGAGACGGCATCAGCTACGCCTACCTCGCCGAATAGCACATCACCACGCCAATCATCTGCAGCCGACGCAAGGGTGAGCCCCCTTCGCCGGTGATGCAGGAAGCCAACGCCATTCTGGAGGTGCTGGTGGAAAATCGTCGGACCGGACGCTATCCCTGATCAACGCTCGCCGGAGGGCGGATCACGCTCATCCCTGAGGGCCGCGACCTCCTGGCGAAGCGCCTGGATCTCGCCATACAGGTCGCGGATCAACTCACGACTGGCGCGGTGCTGACGCGCGTTTTCGTCGTCCTGTTCCTCGACGAACAGCGAGCCGACATAGGCGGCGAAGCTGCCGAACATGCCAACCCCGGCGACCATCAGCATGACCGCCACGATACGTCCCAGTGTGGTGATCGGATAATAGTCCCCATAGCCCACGGTGGTGACTGTGACGAAGGCCCACCACAGCGCCTCCTCGGCGGTGTCGATGCTGCTCTCCGGGTTGGGCCCTTCCACCATCAGGATCGTCATGGAACCGAAGGCCACCAGCAGCAGGGTCGCCGTGGTGACCGAGACGAAGAACCCTTTGGCGCGGTTGCGGAACAGCACTCGCCAGATCATGTGCAGCGACTTGATCGCCCTCAGCAGACGAATGACCTGCACAACGCGCACCAGGCGGCCGGCGAACAGCCAGCCGGCGGGAATGCTCGCCACCAGGTCGATCCAGCCCCAGCGCATGAAGCGCCACTTGTCGCGCGCGGCTCGAAAACGAATGCAGAAATCAGCAAAGAAGAACAGGCAGACGAACAGATCGATATAGTGCAACAGGCGCGACATCTCGGGCGACAGGGTGAACAACACGTCCACCGCCAGCGCGCCGAGCACATAGATCGACAGCACCAGGATCAATAACTGGAAGGGGGATAGATGATCATCCATGGACGACTACCGAGTTGCGAAGACAAGCCTTCGCCACCTTAACCGGCCATGTCGGGCTTGTCGCCCCAGGGGCGGCATCACGCACAGGTCGAAGGCGCCGCCGTTTCACGGATGTCTCGTGCCTCCGGCAGGTGTTTCTGCAACAGCTCGATGCGTGATTCGTGTGCCGGGTGGGTCGACAGGAATTCCGGCGGCTGGTCGCCCCCGGCGACGGCCATGTTGCGCCACAGCGCCACGCTCTGGGCGGGATCGAAGCCCGCCTCGGCCATGATCATCAGGCCCATCAGGTCGGCCTCTTCCTCATGGGTGCGACTGAAGGGCAAGGCAATGCCCAACCGAGCCCCGATGCCCAGCGCACGCTGCAACGGTTCCTGAGCAAGCTCGCCCTCGCCCAGCAGGCCAACCAGCAGCAACGCCGCCTTGATGCCCAATTGCTGAGTCATGCGCTCGTTTCCATGATCGGCCAGGACATGTCCGATTTCGTGCCCGATCACCGCCGCCAGTTGAGACGGTGATTCAGCCACCCTCAACAGGCCGGCATGCACACCGATGCGACCGCCCGGCAAGGCGAAGGCATTGGGAGACGAGCGATCGAAGACCACCACCCGCCAGTCGTCGGGCATCTCCGCCTCCGGATACCGGCGACGCGCCGCGGCCACCAGAGCCTCGGCCACGCATTCCACCCGCCGATTGATCGTGGCCCCGGTGGCGATAGGCCCCTGCTGGCGCATCTGTTCGAAGGCATCCGCCCCCATCTGCGACATCAGCGTATCGGGCACCAGCGCCAACTGCTGACGACCGGTGGGCGTCTGATCGCAGCCCGCCAGAAGCAGGCCCAACAAGAGTCCCAGCCATCCTCGCATCACCATTCCTCGACTCACGGTAGGGCGCGGAGCGGCCCCGACGTTCGATATGATCTCCCTGTACGGCCGACGATGTCACGCACCACTGCCATCGATCCAGAGCACGCATGCTCGGCTGACAGCGGGAAAAGCCCCTTTGGGCCCCGGTCTTCGCGAATGTCCCCTGCTTCTTCATGAGGCCGCCTGAAAACGCAGATAGTTGCAGCGGGCGATGGGCAGGATTGATCTCAGCGATACGCGCGGCATGACGCCACTGGCCCAGGATCGAGCCACGCTCTTTGCACACACGGAGGATCACCGTTCGCCTCGATGCCGCCCGGCCAGCAGCTACAGACTGCCTTGCTTAGTCCCCCGGCCTTCGCGAATGACATCGAAGAATGCTCGGTTCTGGCTATTCCAGCGGCTCGTAGGGCAGGCCCACATAATTCTCCGCGATGGTGGTTAGGCCCGCCTCGGAGCCGGTCACGTAATCGAGCTCGGCCTGCTGCATGCGGCTGCCGAAGTCTTCCTCGTCGGAGAATTTGTGCAGCATCGAGGTCATCCACCAGGAGAAACGCTCGGCCTTCCAGATACGCTTCAGGCAGGTTCGGGAGTAGTTCGGGATCAGGTCGGTGCGACCCTCGTGGTAGACCTTGACCAGTAGCCGATAGAGGCTGTTGACGTCGCTGGCCGCGAGATTGAGCCCCTTGGCCCCGGTCGGCGGCACGATATGCGCGGCATCGCCCACCAGGAAAAGCCGGCCGTATTGCATGGGCTCAACAACAAAGCTGCGCAGCGGGGCGATGCTCTTCTCCAGGGAGGGGCCGGTGACCAGTTTCGCCGCCACGTCCTCGGGAACGCGCCGCTTGAGTTCTTCCCAGAAACGTTCGTCCGACCAGTCCTCGACCTTCTCCTCCAGCGGCACCTGGAGGTAATAGCGACTGCGGGTCTCGGAGCGCATGCTGCACAGTGCGAAACCACGCTCGTGACGGGCATAGATCAACTCGTCGGCGACCGGCGGTGTATCGGACAGCAGCCCCAGCCAGCCAAAGGGATAGATGCGCTCGAATTCCTTGATACGATCCTTGGGAATCGTCCGGCGCGACACGCCGTGATAGCCATCGCAGCCCGCCACATAATCGCAATCGAGGCGCTGCGTTTCGCCGTGCTTGTCGACGAAGGTGACATAGGGGCATTCGGTGTCGAGATCGTGAGGCTGGACGTCATCGACTTCATAGAGCGTCGTGCCACCAGTCGCCTGGCGCGCCGCCATCAGGTCGCGGGTCACCTCGGTCTGGCCGTAGACCATCACCTGCTTGCCGCCGGTCAGGCCGGCCAGGTCGATACGCACCCGACGGTTGTCGAAGGCCAGTTCGACACCGTCATGAGGCAGGCCCTCGGCATCCATGCGTTCGTCGACGCCAGCCTCGCGCAGCAGGTCGACCATGCCCTGTTCCAGCACTCCGGCGCGAATGCGGCCGAGCACGTATTCCCCTGAGCGGCGCTCGAGGATGACGTTGTCGATGCCCTGGCGCTGCAGCAATTGTCCCAGCAACAGGCCCGAGGGCCCGGCACCGATAATGGCGACCTGTGTCTTCATGGGAAGTCCTCCCCGGCAATCGTGGACAATTCAATGACTTGCATTTTTCAATGAAATGCCTGCCTGTATAAGGCAATATCCACACCACCATTTGGACATTTCCGGCATTTACTACCTACATTGGTCGTAGGCCCACCGCCAGGACGCCCCATGCCCGATTCTCTCGTGCCCGTCTTCCAGCTCTATGGCGAAACACGCCAGTGGCCGACCCCTGATCTGCTGCACTGCGAATCGATCCCCGAGCGCAGCCGTCGTCATGACTGGCGCATTCGCCCACACCGCCATGCCGACCTCTGCCACCTCCTGTATCTCGCCGAAGGCCTAGTGGCCCTGGAGCTGGAAGGTGGCAACCGCTCGCTCGAGGCCCCACAGCTGATCGTGGTGCCGGCCATGAGCATTCATGGCTTCCACTTCTCGCCGGATACCCAGGGTCACATCATCACCCTGTCGCGGCCGCTGGTCGAAAGGCTGCAAGCCCACCTGGACAGCCAATCCGGTGTACTGTCGAAGCCCGATGCCCATGCGTTGGGCACGACACGGCACCATGGGCGCATCGCTACCCTGGTCGAGCAGATCGACGACGAGTATCGCCATCCCGCCCTGGGGCGCTCGCACCTGCTGGAAGCCCTGGTGGAAGCGCTGACCATCGAGACGACACGACTGGCCGAGACGACCGCTCGGCAACCGTCCCGCGCGCGCCCTCGCCAGCGGGACAAGGCCAGGGAGCACCTGCAGACCTATCAGACGCTGATCGAAGCTCAGTTCAGCCAGCAGCCCAGCATCGAGCATTTCGCCGAACAGTTGGGTGTGACCAGCGCTCACCTCAACACGCTCTGCCGGCGCCTGGCTGGACGCAGCGCCCTGCAATTGCTCCATGAGCGGCTATTGCTGGAAGCCAAGCGCCAGCTCACCTATACCAACCTGACCATCGGCGAAGTGGCCGAAGGCCTAGGATTTTCCGAGCCAGCCTATTTCACGCGCTTCTTCAAGCGACTCACGGGACTGCCGCCCAAGGACTTCCGCCGCCGCCAGGAAGCCGATGCAGCGGGTCGCAAGCAACAATAGGCCGGCTACTACCGTGCTTCTCTCCTAGCACTGCCCATCGAGGTGCCACCCCACACGTTCGTCGAATTGCAGGCCGTTCCACGCTTGCTAGGATCTTGGTCGAAGAGCAAACAATAGTTCGCATAATGAACACAATGCCCTCTTCGGCCCACCCTCATGCTCTGGACGTCGTCTCCAGAAGGAACAGCCCATGAAGAAATCCATCCTCCCGCTGGCACTGCTCGGCCTATCGGCGGTCGTTTCTCACGCCGCCCTCGCGAATACCCAGGTCATGATGCTGGGAACCGGCACCCCCGTCCCCGATGGAGAACGAGCCGGCTCGGGCATTGCCGTCATCCACGACGACGAGGCGTATGTCTTCGATATCGGCCCGGGCGTCGTGGAGCGTGCGACCCAGGCGGCCGAACGCTTCGATATCGAGCCGCTGAATCCCACCAATATCGATCACCTCTTCCTGACCCATCTGCACAGCGATCACATCCTGGATTTCCCCGAGCTGCTCGGCACCTACTGGTGGCGCCGCACCGATCAGCTTCAGGTCTTCGGCCCCGAAGGCGCCCAGGCGATGAGCGAAGGCGCCTATTCCATGCTGGCCGACGACACCGAGACTCGCCTGAAAGACAAGAGCCCGGTGACCAACCCCGATGCGGCCTACGCCGACGTCACGGAAATCACCGCCTCCGGCACCGTGTTCGAAAAGGACGATATCAAGGTCGAGGCCTTCCCCGTTTCCCATGGCGACTGGGACAAGGCCTATGGCTACAAGGTCACGACACCCGACAAGACCATCGTCATTTCCGGCGACACTTCGATCAACGAGGAAGTCCGGCGCCAAGCCGCGAACGCCGATATCCTAATTCACGAAGTCATCAGCCGCCGCGGTTGGGAAGCGCTGCCGGAGCAATGGCAGGCCTATCACCAGTATGCCCATACGCTGACCGACGAACTCGCCGAGCTTGCCGGTGCAGCCGAGCCGAACCTGCTGGTGCTCTACCATGTCCTGCATTATGGGGCGCCGATCGAGTCGGTTCTCGACGAGGTTCAAAGCCAGTACGACGGCGAAGTGGTCCTCGCCGATGACCTCGACCTTTTTCAATGAGGCAGGAATAACCGGACCAGCGGCCTATCCGGGCCGTTGGTACCGGTGGCCGTTACAGGGCGTCGCTACCCTTGGTCATTCGGCTGATCAGAGGCTCTTTCCAGACATAGGTATGCACAAGAGCCATGGCGATGTGGCCGGCGATCAGGGCGAACAGCAGCCAACCGAGCAGGCCATGCCACTGACCACCAAGGTTCGTCATCCACTCGATTTCGCTCTCCTGGCCGGCAAAGAGCTGCATACCGAGCGCCGAAAATGGCCGATCGGAACCATAGGCGCGAATCAACGCGATCGTGGGAACCGCGATCATCAGCAGATACATCAAGACATGGCCGAGTGCCGCTAAGCGCTCGATAGTGCGGCGATGTGGCGGCCGACGCGAGAGATTGAGCAGCCCCCAGATGCCGCGCAGCAGCGTCAGGCACAGCAGCAACACGCCATTGGAAAAGTGGAAACCGAAAAAGAAATCGGCGACGGGCGTATCATCGAAGGCAAAGCGCAGCATCGCCGATACCATTTGCCATAGCAGCAGCAGTGCCACGAGCCAGTGGAAAAAACGGCTTACCATGCCATAACCGTGTTCATGATCCATCATGCGAGTCTCCATGGCGTCCTGCTCCTTTCCTTTTCTGGAACCATCCGGGGCTGAAAGCATCCTGACGGCCGTTCACGATGCCCTGTTGGTCCCAGCATAGTCGAGGGCGGCAGGAACCGTTCGGCATGCCGTCTCATGCTCAAGAACGCGACTCGCGCCCCGCCATCGACGATCAGATCGGATAGTGACGCGGGCCGAGCTGGACCGTCATCCAGCGCAGGTCGGTGAATTCCTCGATCCCCGCCCTACCGCCGAAGCGCCCGTACCCGCTGGCCTTGACGCCGCCGAAAGGCATCTGTGGTTCGTCGTGCACCGTCGCAGCATTGATGTGGCAGATACCCGAGCGAATGCGTCCGGCCACTCTCATGGCCCGAGCGGTATCGCGGCTGAACACCGCCGCAGAGAGGCCGTATTCGCTGTCGTTGGCCACGCGCAGGGCCTCGTCCTCACCGTCGACACGAATCACGGCCACCACAGGCCCGAAGGACTCCTCGGCGTAGAGCCGCATCCCGGCCGTCACCCCGTCGACCACGGTAGCGGGCATGATCACCCCTTCCGCCTTGCCGCCGGCAGCGAGGCGAGCCCCCTGAGTCACAGCGTCGTCCAGCATGCCATTGAGCTTTTCGCCGATTCCGGCATCGATCAGGGTGCCAAGCTCATTGGCCGAGTCGCGAGGGTCGCCTGCCTTGAGGGCCGAAGCCCGAGCAGCCAGTTTCTCGACGAAGGTGGCGGCCACCGAGTCATCCACGATGAGACGCTCGGTGGACATGCAGATCTGCCCCTGATTGAAGAAAGCACCGAAGATCGCCGCATCCACGGCGGCATCCAGATCGGCATCGTCGAGCACCAGCAAGGGAGCCTTGCCGCCGAGCTCCAGCAGTACCGGCTTGAGATGGGAAGCGGCCTTTTCGGCGATGATCTTCCCCACCCCGGTGGAACCGGTGAAATTGATCCGGGCCACGGCCGGATGAGCGATCAGGCTCTCCACCACGTCGGCGGCATTCGCCGGGTCATTGGTGATGAGGTTGACCTCGCCGTCGCCGAAACCTGCCTCCTGCAGGGTCTCGGCGATCAAGTGATGCGTGGCCGGGCACTGCTCTGAGGCCTTGAGGATGACACTGTTGCCGCACGCCAGGGGCGTGGCGATGGCGCGAGTGCCCAGGATGATCGGCGCATTCCAGGGAGCAATGCCCACGACCACACCACAGGGCACCCGCACGCCCATGGCCAGGCTGTCCGGCACGTTCGAGGGAATCACATCGCCTTGAACCTGGGTCGTCAGCGCCGCCGCCTCACGCAGAATGCCCACGGCGATCGAGACATTGAACCCGGCCCAGCCGGGCGTCGCCCCGGTTTCATCCACCATGCGCTCGACGAACGCCGACTGGCGGGCCTCCATCAGCTCGGCTGCCTTGAGCAGCTTGAGACGCCGCTCCTCGGGGCCGCTCCGAGAACAGGTCTCGAAGGCGCGACCCGCGGCATCGGCCGCCTCGCGAGCATCCTCGACGCTCGCCGCCGCAGCACGGGTCACCGCATGGCCGGCCAGAGGATTGGCGCGTTCGACGGTGGCATGGTTCGATGCGGGGCGCGACTGCCCCCCGATCAAAAGTTCTAGCGACGTCATCGCCTTGGCTCCTTGTGGCTAGAAGGGACGAGCCGGCGATGCCGGCTCAAAGCAGAAATAGAGAGGTCAGCACTGGGAAGGCGATCAGCACGGCCAGGCGCACGAAATCCGAGACGATGAATGGCGCCACACCGCGGAAGATCTCGCCCAACCCTACGTGCGGCGCCATCGCCTTGATCACGAAGACGTTCATGCCCACCGGCGGGGTGATCAGGCCCAACTCCACGGTCAGCACCGTGACGATGCCGAACCACACCGGATCGATGCCCAGCGACTGGATGATCGGGAAGACCACCGGCACCGTGATCACCAGCATGGCGATGGCATCCATGAACATGCCCAGCACGAAGTACATCAGCAGGATGCACAGCACGACCACGATCGGCGCCAGGTCCATCCCGTAGAGGAAATCGCTGATCGAAAACGAGATCCGCGACACCGAGATGAAGTAGCCCAGTGCATCGGCACCGACCAGCATGAAGAACACGACCGTCGACAGCGCCAGAGTCTCCTGGACCGCTTGCCACAGCTCACGCCCCCGCAGGCCCTTGACCAGGGCGTAGAGCAGCGTGGCGAAGGCACCGACGCTGGCCCCTTCGGTCGGCGTGAAGACCCCGAAGTAGATGCCCAGAATCATCAGCAGGAAGACCGCGAAGAAGGGTACCAGCCCGCTCATCGAGGCCAGCTTCTCCCTCCAGGAAGTCGGCTCGCCGGCTACCGCCAATGAGGGCCTGAGGCGCATCACGACCGTCACGGTGAGCGCGTACATCACCAGCCCCATCAGCCCCGGCACCAGCCCAGCCATGAACATGTCGCCCACCGACTGCTCGGTCAGTACGGCGTAGATCAACAGCGCGATGGACGGCGGAATCATGATGCCCAGGGTTCCCCCGGCGGCCAGCGCCCCGGTGGCCAGGCCACGGTTGTATCCGTAGCGCTCCATCTCCGGCAGCGCCACTCGCGTCATGGTGCTGGCGGTGGCCAGCGAGGAACCGGAGATCGCCGAAAAGACCCCGCACGAGCCCACCGCAGCGATCGCCAGCCCGCCTTTCCAGCCACCGCAGATCACCCGGGTGGCCTGGAACAGCTTGCCGGCCATGCCGGAATGCGCCGCCAGCACGCCCATCAGGATGAACATCGGCACGGCACTGAAGCTGTAGTTGGAGAGCACCTCCACCGGCACCGTCTTGAGCTGGGAGATGGCCGCGTCCCAACTGATCACCTGGGCGAATCCCACCACTCCGACGATCAGCATGGTCAGCGCCACCGGCACGCGCAGCACCATCAGAATCAGCAGTGCCCCGAGGCCCAGGGCTCCGATCGTTTCACTCGCCATGGGACACCTCCGACTCGCGTCCCCAGAACGCACCGAGCAGGGCATGCATCAGGCTGCGGATCCCCAGCAATAGACTGAGGACCGCAGCCGCGTAATAGATGGGGCTCATCGGCAAGCGCAGATCCTGGGTCACCTCGCCGTGACCCGCCGCCGCCGAGGCCGACTCGAGCAGGCCGAGAAAGAGGATCAGGCCAAGCACCGCGAAGCCCAGCAGATAGACACCATGCAAGCGATGCTTGAGGGCCGGCGACAGACCGTGGGAAAACGCCTCCACCACCACCTGGCTTTTCTCGACATTGGCCGCCATGGCCGCCAGCAGCGAGCACAGCATCAGATAGCTGACCAGCTCCACGCTGCCGGTCACTCGCAGGGCAATCGCCCCCTCGGTGAGGCGATACAGATAGCGGGTGCCGACATCGGCGATGGTCACCGCCAGCAGCGCTACCAGGGCGATACCGGCGACGACACGACAGACGAGGGCCAGCCAGTGGCTGACCCTTTCCAGTTGACTCGGCATGACGACTTACTCCTGAGCGCTGGCGCAGGACTCGCTGGCGTCCAGTGCCGCTTCATAGACCTCGCGCCCCGGCAGGCCTCGCTCCTCCAGCTCGGCCAGATAGCTGTCGATGCCCGCCTGGAGCGGCTGCTGCCAATCCGGGTCCTCCAGCGGGTTTTCGACCTCGCGGATGGTATGGCCGGCTTCGATGGCTTCCTGCTTGCCCTCGCGGTCGAGCCGGTCGAAGACGGCGCCGGCGTTCTCGGCCCATCGCATGCCGGCATTGTCGTCGATCACCGCCTGCTGTTCGGGGCTCAGGCTGTCGTAGGTGCGCTGGCTCATGGTGGCCACGAAGATCAGGGTGTAGAAGGGAACTTCGGTGTGGTAGTTGACCAGCTCATTGATGCGAAACCCTTTCAGGCCCTCCCAGGGAAAGCTCAAGCCATCGACCACGCCGCGCTGCATGGCGGTGTAAATGTCCGGCGCCGGCATGCCGACCGGCGTGGCCCCCATGTTCTCGAGCATGTCCCCAGCCACCGAGGTCGGACGCCGAATGCGTAGTCCCTCGAGATCAGACGGCGTCTGGATATCGGTATCGACGGTATGAATGCCGCCGGGTCCGGTCGTGAACATGAACAACGGCTTGGTATCGGCATACTCGGCGTCGAGATGCCCTTCGTCATAGAGCGTCTGCAATACACAAGCCCCCTGGGTGGCCGTGGTCGCCACGCCGGGCAGTTCGACGATCTGCGAAAGCGGGAAACGACCGGCCGTATACCCCTGGGCCGTGGCCCCGACATCGGCAATACCGTTACCCACCGCTTCGTAGATGGCGTCAGCCTTGGCCAGGGTGCCGGAGGGATACATCTCGACCTTCAGGTCACCGTCGGACGCCTGCTCGACGCTCTCGGCCCACGCTTCGAAGATATCCTGGTTGATACCCGAAGCACCGGGCCAGAAGTGAGCCATGCGGAGCGTGGTAGCAGCTTGCGTGGACGTGGCAGCCAGCCCGGCGAGCGCAGCCGCCAGCACACAGGCAGTAACCTTGGTCTTCATGGGATCCTCCGACAATCGGTGTCGTTATCGTTATCTGCTTCAAAGTTCGCATAGAGAACATGAGTTCGCACTATGAAGCAAAGATAAACCACCCCGGTGCGCCGTGAAAAACGACTTTCGTCTTACGCCCTGTCTGAAACCTGCCTGCACCCGCCCATAAGGCGTTCAAAATCGGCTGAAAATGCTCATTTACCCGCTAGGGCTGTGCCGGCCTACATCCAGCAGCTCCGCATAGCGCAGTCCAATCAAGGCGTGCTCGCGCATCAACATCTCGGCCCTGGCGCCCTCGCCATGACGTAGCGCCTGGACCACCAGCTCATGCTGCACCTGGGCCAGCTGCAGCTTGCGGTATTCGCGATCGAGCGCTTCGCTGTCGATGATGATCGAATCCGCCGCCGCAAACGGTAGATGGTTGTTGCGGGCGATGGCATCTCCGATCACCGAACTGCCGGCCGAGCCAACGATGTTCTCGTGGAAATGCCGGTTGAGCTCGCTCCACACTTCGACATCCTGCTCCTCGAGGTGTCCCTTGGCGAGCAGGTCCCGCCCCTTCTGGATCCAGAACTCCAGTTCAGCCGTCAACGCTGACGACATTCCCTGCTCCGCCAGGCGACGCGCCGCCAGCCCTTCCAAGGCACCGCGCACTTCCACGGCACAGAGCACATCGGCCTCGGTGAACTCGCGCACCCTGAAACCACGCTTGCCGGCCCGTTGCAGCAATCCTTCCTGCTCCAAGGTGCGGAAAGCCAGGCGTACCGGCGTGCGCGAGACGCCCAGCTGCTCGGCCACTGCCACTTCCCCGAGCCGCTCTCCTTGCCGGAAAGCGCCTTCGCCGATCAGCTTGCGCAATCGGCTCACCACACTTGTGTCGCTGTCACTCACTTGAATTTCCTGTCGTTGCTGATAGCGGACCCCGAATACAACTGGATCCAACTAAAGCATAAGTTGACCAAATGATCGCTGAAGATATCTACTTTGGATCCAAAATAACAATTCCTGACCGTAGACAAGCGTGGATCCATGTCGCGCCCGAAAGCATCTGATTGCGGACTGCCAAGTGCGGCAATGCATCCGTGCGGCCCGGAACCACCCGAGGAGAAAACCGTGACACATCAAGCCCCCTATCCCAAGAATACCTGGTATGTCGCCTGCACCCCGGATGAGCTCGAAGACAAGCCGCTGGGACGTACCATCTGCAACGAACCGATCGTCTTCTTTCGCGGCGACGAAGGACACGTGGCGGCCGTGGAGGATTTCTGCCCCCATCGCGGTGCGCCGCTGTCGCTGGGTTTCGTGCGCGACGGCAAGCTGGTCTGCGGCTATCACGGCCTGGAGATGGGCTGCAACGGCAAGTGTTCCAGCATGCCCGGCCAGCGGGTTCGCGGCTTCCCGAGCATTCGCGCCTACCCGGTGGAAGAGCGTCATGGCTTCGTATGGATCTGGCCCGGCGACCCGGACAAGGCCGATCCCACCCTGATTCCCGAACTGCACTGGGCCAACGACCCGGCCTGGGCCTATGGCGGCGGGCTCTACCACATCCACTGCGATTATCGATTGATGATCGACAACCTCATGGACCTGACCCATGAGACCTATGTGCATGCCTCCAGCATCGGCCAACCGGAGATCGAGGAAGCCGCCCCCGACACCAAGGTCGAGGGCGACGAGGTGACGACCGGGCGCCACATGCACGACATTCCGGCGCCGCCCTTCTGGCAGACGGCCTTGCGCGGCAATGGCCTGGCTGACGACGTGCCCGTGGATCGCTGGCAGATCTGCCGCTTCACGCCGCCGAGTCACGTGCTGATCGAGGTGGGAGTCGCCCATGCCGGCCACGGGGGGTATGACGCTCCCGCCGACCTCAAGGCATCGAGCATCGTGGTGGACTTCATCACCCCCGAGACGGACACCTCGATCTGGTACTTCTGGGGCATGGCGCGCAACTTCAAGCCGGAAGACCAGGAGCTCACCGACCGGATTCGCGAGGGCCAGGGCCAGATCTTCTCCGAGGATCTGGAGATGCTCGAGTCGCAACAGCGCAACCTGCTGCGCTATCCGGATCGCCAGCTGCTCAAGCTCAACATCGACGGCGGCGGCGTCCAGGCGCGGCGCGTCATCGACCGCATCCTCGCCGAGGAGCGCGAGTCACGCGATACGGAGGCCACGACATGAGCAACTCATCCCTCTCCCTGATCGTCGAGGTCAAGGCGCGACACGAGGAAGCCCAGGACATCGTCACCTTCGAGCTGGCCGACCCCCATGGTCGGCCGCTGCCGGCGTTCAGCGCCGGTGCCCATATCGATGTGCAGGTCTCATCCCAGGGTCAGGACACCATCATTCGCCAGTATTCGCTGTGCAACCATCCCGAGGAACGCGACCGCTACCTGATCGGCGTGCTCCGGGATCCAACCTCGCGCGGAGGCTCCGTCGCCATGCACGACGAGGTCCGTGTGGGCGACCTGATCCAGATCAGCGCCCCCAAGAACCACTTCCCGCTCGAGCCCGCCGAACGCACCCTGCTGCTGGCCGGCGGCATCGGCATCACGCCGCTGCTGTGCATGGCGGAACGCCTGGCTCACACCGACACCGACTTCGAGCTGCACTACTGCACCCGCTCGCCGGAGCGCACGGCCTTTCGCGACCGCATCGCCGCCGCCGGCTTCGCCGAGAAGGTGCACTTCCACTTCGATGACGGCCCGGCGGAGCAGAAGCTGGACCTGGCGTCACTGCTGGCCACGCCGGCCCCCGATACCCGCGTCTATGTCTGCGGCCCCACCGGCTTCATCGATGCCGTGATGTCGACCTGCCAATCCGCGGGCTGGCCCTCCGACCGGCTGCACACGGAGTACTTTGCCGGCGCTGTGGCCAATACCGAGGATGACGACAGTTTCGAGGTCAAGATCGCCAGCAGCGGGGCAACCTTGACCGTGCCGGCCGACAAGACCGTCCACCAGGTGCTGACCGAGAACGGCATCGACATCATGGTCTCCTGCGAACAGGGGGTCTGCGGCACCTGCCTGACCCGGGTACTGGAAGGCGAGCCCGACCACCGGGATTTCTTCCTGGAGGATCACGAACACGCCGCCAACGACCAGTTCACTCCCTGCTGCTCGCGAGCCAAGAGCAAGCTCCTGGTACTGGACCTCTAATTCAGCTGCCCGCTTCTAAGCACAACGACACCAACATAATCACAACGACACAACGAGGATGCCATGCGTCTCAACCCGATCGTGACCGGTCTGGCGGTGGCCAGCGCCCTGACCACCCAGGCAGCCCTGGCCGAGACCACCACCCTGCGCGTCGCCCATGTCTGGCCCGGCGGCTCGATGATCGACAAGGAACTCTTCCAGGCCTGGGCGACCAGCGTCGAAGAGGCCTCCCAGGGCCGCCTGGAGGTGGAGGTCTATCCTGGCCAGACCTTGACCAAATCCGACAAGACCTATGAGAGCATCGCCAACGGCATCGCCGACATCGGCGCCTCCGCCCAGGGCTATACCGCCGGACGCTTCCCCCTGACGCAGGTCATCGAGTTGCCCGGCGTCTCGGCCAGCAGCCGCCAGGGGTCCTGCATCCTGCAATCCCTCTACGATGCCGGCCACCTCGACGCCGAGTATGCCGATACCCATCCCCTGTTCATGTTCACCACCGGCCCCGGTTACCTGCACACCAAGGCACAGCCGATCGAGACGCCCGAAGACCTGGATGGATTGCGCCTGCGCCGCCCCACTCCACTGGTCGGCGACATGTTCGAACGCTTCGGTGCCCAGGCCGTCGGCATGCCGGCGCCGGATGTCTTCACCGCCATGCAGCGCGGCGTGGTCGACGGCTTGAGCTTCAACTGGGAAGGCATGAAGACCTTCCGGCTCAACGAGCTGGCCAACCACCATACCGAAGTCCCGCTCTACGACCTGTCGCTGTTCGCCACCATGAGCCAGCGAACCTACGACGCCCTGCCTGACGACCTGCAGCAGGTCATCGACGATCACAGCGGGCTTGAGTGGTCACTGCGCGCCGCCGAGGTCTACGACGAGCTGATCCGCCAGGGGCGCCAGGAAGCCGAAGTAGCCGGCGACGACTTCGTGGTCATCGACAACGTCCTCGAGCACCCCGACTGGGGACCCGTACTGCAGGAAACCACCGACCGCTATCTGGAAGAGATCGGCAACGAGGCCAGCACGGTCTACGACGAAGCCATGAGCCTGAAGGACAAGTGCGCCGTCTGACACGTCCTCACATCGACAAGAACGGAATCGGCTTCTCGACGCTACAGTCGTATCTCGGCTACAAGCTTCGGCACACCGCGTCGTCGTGTCGAACGCTCCTTTCCTGGCGGAGCAAGAAAGACCGCCAAGGATCACCTTGCCGAGGGCAACAACGTGCATAGCCGGAAGCCAATCCAGCCCACCGGAGGACCGACACCATCTTGGCAACGATCGGGCCCGCTTTCGCGGGTCCGGTCGTGTCTATACCGCGCTCTCAAAAATTGAAGCGTCTAGAAGTCGAAGAACACCGTCTCGCCTTCGCCCTGCAGGCGGATATCGAGGCGATAACGCACCTTGCCGTCGACGTCCTCGCGCTTGGCGATCAGGGTCTGGCGACGTGTCGGCGACTCGATGGCACCCAGCACGGGACAGGCAGCATTGGCCTCGACCTCGTCCTCGAAATAGAGACGGGTCTGCAGCTGGATGTTGATGCCTCGGGCGAAGACCGCCAGGTTGATGTGCGGTGCCATCACCTTGCCGTCGCCGCGGGCCACGGGGCCGGGCTTGATGGTGGTCAACGACCACTCACTGTTGCCCTCAGCGGTGGTAGCGGTCCGGCCGAAGCTGTTGAACGCATTCTGCAGGTCGAACGCCGGCTGATACTGCCCGCGGGCATCGGCCTGCCAGGCCTCCAGCAGGGCGTCGCGCACCGGATCGCCGTTGCCGTCGATCACGGTGCCGATCACTTCGATGTGCTCACCCTCGGCCTCGGGCGTGGCCATTCGGTTCCAGATTTCCTCATCACGTTCGGGCAGGCCGGCCACATCCAGGGCCAGGCCGATGTGCACATAGGGCCCGGCAGTCTGGGAGGCGGTCTCGCGCAGCATCAGCTCGCTGCAGGGCTGGGAATTCGGCTGTCGCATGGTCTCGGCTCCCCTCACGGATTCTCGAAGTAGGTCTGAAGCTCGCCCCGTACCACCAGGTCGAACCGATACGCCAGGCAGTCCATGGGACGGCTGCGCGCCATGTCGAGACGGCCGATCATGGTCTCGACGGCCTCGGGGTCCTTGATGGTCTGCACGATCGGGCAGAGCGGGATCAGCGGGTCACCCTCGAAATACATCTGGGTGATCAGGCGGGTAGAAATCGACGGGCCCATCACCGACACGTGGATGTGCGCCGGGCGCCAGGTATTGATGCCGTTGCCCCACGGATAGGGGCCGGGCTTGATGGTGCGAAAACGATACCAGCCCTGTTCGTCGGTGAGACAACGCCCCACGCCACCGAAATTGGGATCCAGCGGTGCCAGGTAGCCATCCTTCTTGTGGCGATAGCGACCACCGGCATTGGCCTGCCACATCTCCACCAGGGTATGCGGGACCGGCTTGCCGAACTGATCGACCACCCGGCCGAACAGGATGATGCGCTCGCCCACCGGCAGGCCCGCCGTTCCCGCCAGGGCGGGGTCCTCGCGGAAGTTCATCAGCAGGTCGTTATCATCGGGCCCCATGCGCAGCCGGCGAAAATCCGGCCCGGTCAGCTCGGAGACGCTGGACGTCTGCAGACTGACCAGTGCCTGGCTCGGCGAACGAGCCACGGAGGTCTTGTAGCCGGGGGCATAGGCCGGTGGATGCCAGTCACGGTCGCGCTCCACGAAGCGTTTGTTATCGTCTTGCATCTTGGTGTCTCTTGCTGGCTGACAGAAGGCGACGCACCGCACCCGGCGGCTCGTCGGCCGAGGATTGCAGTGTGGCGGCTGACTGTCAGGCTGCCAATTGACGTATCGGCGAGAGGCCATAACCCAAGGGTTATGGCCTCGGCGACTCAGTGAGACTGGGAGGGAAACTCAGGCGCGCTGCTCTCAAGATCGTCCGGCAGTGTCTTGCGCACCTCGGCCACCTGGTCGGCGGTCACCTCGCCTCCCCGATTGCCCCAGCCACTGCGCACGAAAGTGGCCAGTTGTGCGACTTCCTCATCGGAAAGACGCCAGCCGAAATCCGGCATCGCCAACGCTTCCGGCTTCTTCGGCGTCGACGGCATACGCGCCCCGGCCAGTATCACGTGGATCAGACCGGTGGGATCGTCGGCGTTGACCAGCGCGTTGTCGTTCAGCGATGGAAATACCTGCGGCGCTCCCCGCCCGTTGGCGAAGTGGCAGGCATTGCAGTTGTCGAGATAGAGACGCGCCCCCGGCGCCTCGCCAACATCGGCAGCGGTCAACAGGCGCTCGGTTTGCGCCGACGATGTTCGACTCGGCGCCTCCTGCTCACTGCCTGCCTGACGAGGCAGCGATTTCAGATAGGCCGCGATCGACCGCAGATCCTCGTCATTCAGGTAGGACGTGCTGTTGGCAACGACTGAGGTCATCTCGCCCACCACGGCGCCATGATGATTCCGCCCGGTCGCGAGGTAGTCCACGATGTCGTCGGCACTCCAGGCCTGGAGCCCGTCATGGCCATCACCGCCGCCGCGCAGATTGGGCGCCCACCAGCCCCCCAGCGTCTCGCCGCTCAGATAGCTGTCGTCGCTGTCATCCAGCGCTTTCTCCTGGAACATCAGGCCGCGCGGGGTATGGCAACTACCGCAATGTCCTAGCCCCTGGACGAGGTAGGCGCCACGCTCGACCTGCTCGGTCGGCTGGCCGGAGGGCTCGAACGCCTCGGCATCGGCGAAGAGCCAGTTCCACAGGCTGATCCCCCAGCGCTGGTTGAACGGAAAGCTGATATCGCTCTCGGGCGACTCGTCGGCGACCGGCTCCACTTCCTGCATGAAATAGGCGTAGAGCGCATCGACGTCTGCATCCGAGAGCTTCGCATAGGAAGGATACGGCATCGCCGGGTAGAGGTTGGAACCGTCGGCACGCTTGCCTTCGCGCAGTGCGGCCGCGAACTCGTCACGCGTGTAATCGCCGATTCCAGCATCTGGATCCGGCGTGATGTTGGTCGAGACGATGGTGCCGAATGGACTCTCGATTTCCAGCCCGCCGGCGAAAGGCTTGCCGTGCGGTGCCGTGTGGCATGCCACGCAGTCGCCGACACGCGCCAGATACTCGCCGCGCTGCACCTGGCTCGGCTCCGCCGCAATGCTCACGCTCGCCGCCCCCAGCACGCCGAAGCCGGTGAGGGCGGTCAGCCAAATTCGATGGGTCATGATCGCTCTCCTCAGGCTTGCACCAGTGGTCCGGGATTGGGCAGGTATTGCTCGCGAATCGCCTTGGCCGCCCAGTAGGTCAGGCCGCCCACCAGGCCGGTCGGGTTGTACTGGAGGTTCTGCGGAAAAGCGCTTGCACCCATCACGAAGACGTTGTGCACGTCCCAGCTCTGCAGATAGCGATTGAGCACGCTCGACGACGGATCGGTGCCCATGATGGCGCCCCCCACGTTGTGGGTCGTCTGATACGGGCGGACATCATAGTGGGAGTCGAAATCCTTGAACGACAGTCGGTAGTCGTCGGGGCGTAGTGCCTGGCTGAGCGTCTCGATCTTCTGCTTCATGAATTGCGTCATGCGCACGTCATTGTCCTTCCAGTCGAAGGTCATGCGCATCAGCGGGCGTCCATGATCGTCGGTATAGTTGGGATCGAGGTCCAGGTAGCAGTCACGATAGGCCATGTTGCTGCCATGCGAGCCGATGGTCATGGCGTGTCCATAGTTCTCCTGAACGGCCTGTTTCCAATCCGCCCCCCAGTTGGGCGATCCCGCAGGCAGCGGCATGTTGCGGATCGGCTGGCCGTTGGTCATGGCGGCGTTGAGGTAGGAGCCACCGATGAAGCCCTCCCGACCGAAATCGATCTGCTCGACACCGAAGTCGTTGACCACTTCCCCGTTGGCCCCGGCACCGATGAAGGGATTGAACTCCTTGTCCCTGAAGTGGAGCACGGCACCGCCGCTCATCTGGTAGGCGTAGTTCTTGCCGACCACGCCCTTGCCGCTGACCGGATCATAGGGCTGACCGATGCCGGAGAGCAGTAACAGATGCACGTTGTGCAGTGCATAGGCGCCCATGATGACCAGATCGGCAGGCTGGATCACCTCCTCGCCGTGTTCGTCGATGTAGGTGACGCCGGTCGCGGTCTTGCCGTCGCTGGCAAGATTGACCTTCATCACCTCGCAGTTGGTGCGATAGGTGAAGTTCTCGCGCCGCTTGAGGGCTCCGAGCACGCAGGTCTGGGGCGAAGCCTTGGAGTAATTGAGGCAACCGTAGCGTTCGCAGAAGCCGCAGTAGTTGCACGGCGCCAACTGCATGCCGTACGGATTGGTATACGCCTGGGAGGCATTGGCGGCCGGCAGCGGGAAAGGATGAAGCCCCTGCTCGGCGGCCATGTCGTGGAACATGGTATCGTTGAGCGTCCGGGCCATCGGCGGCAACGGATACTCGTCGGAGCGCCAGCCCTCGAACGGATTGCCGCCCGCCTGGAGTTCACCGTTGAGGTTACCCGCCTTGCCGGCAATGCCGGCGACCTTCTCGAAAAAGTCGAAATACGGCTCGAGCTCGTCGTAGGAAACGCCGAAGTCCTGGATCGTCATTCCTTCGGGAATGATGTCGCTGCCGAAGTTCTCCTCGACATAGCTCTTCAACCGCAGCTCCTGGGGCTGCGGGCGCCAGGTGTGGCCATTCCAGTGCGCGCCGGCGCCGCCGACGCCATTGCCAGGCAGGAACGAACCGAGGCTGCGATAGGGCAACGCGGTGTCGCCCACGTTATGGCGAACCGTCAGCGTGCTCTTGGCCGGCCGCTGCATTAACTGGTAGCGCACGCCATAGGTGAGCTCATCGGCCATCTTGGGATAGGCGAAATCGGGCACGGTGTCCCGGTCGGGACCACGCTCCAGCGCGAGCACGTCCAGCCCCTCCTCGGTCAGTTCCATTCCCATGATCGAGTTGGTCCAGCCGAGGCCGATCAGCACGACATCGATGTGTGGATTGGTCTTGGCCATGCTTACCCCCTCTCGCCCGTTAGACTGACCGGCCCAAGCGGGTAAGCCTTGTCATGTTGATCCACCCATTCACGATAGGACGCCCGCGCGCCCGGAAATCCGATGAACTTCCAGGCAGTCATGTGCTTGTTGCCGCCGTGAATCGGGTCGGCAAAGTAGCCTTCCTTGGTGTTCTGAAGCAGGAAGTCGAAGAACTGGCTGGCCGAGACATCGTCGAACGCAATCTCGCCGCTTTCGAGTTGAGTCAGCACCCGGTCCCGGGTCTTTTCATCGAGTTCCGAAAAATCCTTGCCGTGGGTCTGCTGGCAGTACCGGCGTGTCGCGGCGATCCCCTTGCGATAGACGTCACGCGGCGCCAGCGGCGACTGATAGCCGAACAATGGCGAGGCGTCCTCGTGGAAGGGTCCTTTCATGTACCAGTCCGTCGCGTGGCCAAACTTGTCCTCCATCTGCCGGTCGATGAAAATCGGAACATTGCCCTCCAGCGCCCCAGGGCCCGCGCCATCGCTTGGAATCAGGCGATCGCAGGCGGCGATGATGAAACGCCACTCATCGGCATCGAAGAAGATCGGCTGGTAATCACTGAGGTTGGGTGGGGGGACGTCGGCGGACACCGTCAGCGACACGCCACTTCCCACGCTCACCGCCGGAATCATCATCAGGGACCCTTTGATGAAACCGCGACGAGACGCGTTTTCGAGCTTTCCGCTCATGATGTCCTCCTCCTTGAAAGCTAGCTTGGTCACGGCGTCCAGGTTTCTCTGAGGAAACACTTGGCTTGGTCACTATCGAACGGTGGCGTCCTTGGCCTAGAGATGCCGAGTGCACGCACACGCACGTGCATACGCTATAACACATAGCATACGCCCTAATATTTAGCATGTTACTAAATATGACATGAGGCGCTACCGCCGCTGCCCATGCAGATGACCAAGCACAGAGAGCAGAGAGCAGAGAGCAGAGAGCAGACAACGCTCAGCGCTCGGCGGCCACCTCGCGCAACACCTCGCAGAATCCTTCCAATGCCAGCGAGGGCTCCATGCTGGCGTTGGTGCATAGCCCCACCGAACCGCCCTGCTGTTCCAGCCGCAGCGCCAGTTCGACGACTCGGCCGGCCTCGAGGTCGTCAATCACCGCCTCTCTCGGCGCCACCCAGATGGCGTCACCATCCTGCGTGTAACGGTGACTGATCGGCAGTGACAGGGTTTCCAGCAGTTGTGCGGGCAAGTCCAGCGAGTGGCGCACGCAGAAACTGTCGACCTGCTGGCGCAGCGTGGTCTGCGGCGGCGGAATCACCCAGGGGAAGTCGGTCAGTCGACCGGGTGCCAGCGGCTCGATGCCGGCCAGGGGGTGGCCGGCGCGCACCACCAGCATCAACGGCTCGTAGTAGAGATGCTCGAAGGTCAGGTCGCGGATCTCGCGCGCCTCGGTCATGCGGCCCACCACCAGATCGAGCTCACCGAGTCGAAGCTGTGAAAGCAGGAAGGCACTGCGGCCGGCTACCACATTGACGCCGACCCGATCCGCCGACTGGATGGCCTGCCAGCGCCGAATCGCCGTGGGCAGCAACCGGCTCTCCACGGTGGACAACGCCCCCACGCGCAACCAGCGCGCGCCCTGATGGGCATCGCCGACCGCGCTGATGCCTTCTTCCAGCGTCCGGATCGCCGGCCCGGCATGACGCAAGAACGTCAGTCCCGACTGGCTCAACGCCACCCCCTGGGCACCACGTTCGAAGAGCTCGGTTCCCAGAATATCCTCGAGTTCGCGGATGGTCTTGGACACCCCGGGCTGGCTGATCGCCAGGCGCTCGGCGGCACGCGCGAAACTGCGATGCTTGGCGACCTCGAGAAACGCCTGGAGATGGCGCAATTTGATACGCGGGCTCAACACGCCTCAGCCTCCCACTTGTATCGTCCGCTACCGGCGCCCAGCCAACGCCACACCGCCGAAACGGCCGAGCGCTTGCTCATTCCCGGGTCTCGCCCCAGCCGAGTTGCTTGGCCAACGCGAAGGCGTGGTTGGCCGCCGGCACACCGCTGTAAACCGCCACATGCATCAGCACCTGGCGTAGCTGGGCTTCGCTGAGGCCGATGCGCTTGGCCGTCTTGAGATGCAGCTCCAGCTCCTCGCGTCCCAGGGCGGCCAGGATGCTGGTGGTGATCATGCTGCGCTCGGCCCGGGTCAGGTCGCCGTTGCCCCACAGTTCGCCCCAGGCGAGGCGAGTTATCATCTGCTGGAAAGGGGCATCCAGCGAAGTGGCGTTCTCGGTCGAGCGCGCCACATGCGCCTCGCCCAGCACCTGCTTGCGGGTTTCGAGTCCCTCGGCATAGGCCACGCCTTGCTCGCCGACCCGGGAGCGATCCGGGGCCATCCACAGCAGCAGTCGCTTGGCGAGCGCCTCGGGAAACTCCACTGAAGGCACATGCCCCAGGTTTTCGAGGATCTCCAGCGGCGCGCCACCGCACTCGGCCGCCAGGGCCTGCAGCGTCTCGGGCGGCGTCGCCATGTCCTCGCTCCCGCCCAGCAGGTGCACGTCGACACCCCCGGGTTGGGAGCAAGCCGCCTTGAGCTTGCCGCGGAAGTCGGTGCGGCCGAGCATTTCGCAGAGCCGGGCATAGGATTCGGCATCGCCACGCCCCATGACAGTTCGCCAGCCCTCTGCCAGCGCCGGGTCGCGCTTGATCAGGTCGGCAGCGAACCAGCGCGGCACGATCTCCCCGGACAACGCCACCAAGCCCTCGTCGCGCACCCGGCCCGCTCGTGTGTTCCACAGCTCGGCGTTGCCGATCACCGCCCCGGTGTTGGTCAGGACCGCCGACAACAGCCGATCGGCATGCTCGGAGAGCAATTGCTTGCCGATGACGCCGCCGATGGAGGTGCCGACGAAGTGGAAGCGCGTGTCGCCGGCCCGTTCGACCAGCGCCAGGGCATCGGCGGCCAGCGCGGCCGGGGTGATATCGCCACCCTCTGCCGGCCAGGCCTCACTGGCGCCATGGCCCGGCAGATCCCAGGTCAGCACCCGATAGCGCGGCAGCAATGCCGGCAGCACGTCGTCCCACACCGCCTGGGTCATGCCCAGCGGATGCGCCAGGATCACCAGCGGATTGGCCTCGGCGCCCAGCAGACGATAGGCAACGTTGCGTCCGTTAATATTCAGAAATGCCATAAAACACTCTCTCATCGCCAGGCATCGAGCCATGGCCCGGCGCCCGATTGGCAATAGCGGTAAGACAGAAGATCGGTGCTTGGCACTCTTCCTTCTTCTCTCTTTCCCTTCCCTCTTACGCCCTTTCGATCAGCGTGGCGATACCCTGCCCCACCCCGACGCACATGGTGCACAGCGCATAGCGCTTGCCGGTGCGTTGCAGTTCGTGGGCGGCGGTCATCAGCAGCCGCGCACCGGACATGCCCAGCGGATGGCCTAAAGCGATGGCACCGCCGTTGGGGTTGACCCGCGGGTCGTCGTCTTCGAGCCCGAGATCGCGCATGCAGGCCAGCGCCTGGGCGGCGAAGGCTTCGTTGAGTTCGATGACGTCGATTTCGTCGAGGGAGACGCCGGTACGCGCCAGCAGGCGGCGCACGGCGGGCACCGGGCCGTAGCCCATGATGCGCGGTTCCACGCCGGCAGTGGCCATGCCGACGATCCGCGCCATGGGCGCGAGGCCATGCTGTTCCACGGCCTGCTGGCTGGCTACCAGCATGGCGGCGGCTCCGTCGTTGACGCCGGAGGCGTTGCCCGCAGTGACGCTGCCGCCTTCTGCCTTGAAGGGCGTCGGCAGCTTGGCGAGCTTCTCGACAGTGGTGCCGGCACGCGGGTGCTCGTCGGTGTCGAAGACCAGCGGTTCCTGCTTGCGACGCGGAATCTCGATGGCGACGATTTCCTCGGCGAAGCGACCGGCCTGCTGGGCCTCGGCGACCTTGGCCTGAGAGCGCGCGGCGAAGGCGTCCTGGTCCTCGCGGGAAATGCCGAACTGCTCGGCCACGTTCTCCGCGGTTTCGGGCATCGAGTGGGTATCGTAGACCTTCTTCATCAATGGATTGACGAAGCGCCAGCCGATGGTGGTGTCCTCGATCTGCTGCCCACGGGCGAAGGCGGTCTCGGCCTTGCCCATCACGTAGGGCGCCCGGGACATGGACTCCACGCCACCGGCCAGCGCCAGCTCCATTTCACCGGCCTTGATGGCGCGAAAGGCCGTGCCCACCGCGTCCATACCGGAGCCGCACAGGCGGTTGAGCGTAGTGCCGGGCACCGAAGGCGGAAGACCAGCCAGCAGCGACGACATGCGTGCCACGTTGCGGTTGTCCTCACCGGCCTGATTGGCGCAGCCCATGAAGACTTCCTCGATCGCCTCGGGAGCCAGCCCAGGCGCCTGGGCCAGCACGGCCTTGAAGATATCGGCGGCCAGGTCGTCTGGGCGCACGCTTGCCAGGGTGCCGCCGAAGCGACCGATGGCACTGCGGCGCGGATGACAGATGAAAGCATCACTCATGATTCACTAATCTCCTGAAATTCGCCTCTAGAACACGCCGCTCTTACTGGCCGCCATGGGCACGGGCAGTCCTATCCTTGAGTTCACGCAGCACATCAAGCTCGCGGGCACTGGGCACCGGTGTGCTCTCCAGCGTCTCGGCGAAACGGATCTCCCAGCCAGTGGCCTCCTGGACCTGCTCGGCGGTCACGCCCGGATGCAGCGACACCACCACCAGTTCCTTGGTTTCGGGATCCGGCTTCATCACGCACAGGTCGGTGATGACCCGGGTCGGCCCCTTGCCGATGTTGGGCACGCCATCGCGGCCCTTGCCGTCGCGGCCGAAGCCCAGGGTGGTGACGAAGTCGACCTCATCGACGAAGGTGCGTTTGGAATGCTTGAGGGTAATGAACACCTCACCGGCATTGGTGGCGATCTCCGGCGCGCCACCACCCCCCGGCAGGCGTACCTTGGGTGCGGTGTAATCACCGATCAGGGTGGTGTTGAGATTGCAGTAGCGATCGATCTGGGCGGTGCCCAGAAAGCCCACGTCGACCTTGCCGCCCTGCAGCCAGTAGCGGAACATCTCGGGCACCGAGACGGTGGTCAGCGCAGTCTCGCACAGCTCACCGTCGCCGATGGACAGCGGCAGCACGTCCGGCTTGGTCTGCAGGGTGCCAGATTCATAGATCAGCACCACATCGGGGGCATGGGTCAGCCGCGCCAGATTGGCGGCCTCCGACGGCAGCCCGATACCGACGAAGCAGGTCATGCCATTTTCCAGGGCACGCGCCGCCGTGACGGTCATCATCTCGGAGGCGGTGTAGTCCGGGTGATTGTCGACAGAACTCATCAGGCATTCCCCCCTGCGTTCATGACGTTGTCGTCGATCCACTGGGTGAAGGTATCGCGGTCGCGCGCGATGGCGTCCCACTCCTTGTAGAAGTGGTTGTCGCGCGGGTAGTAGCCATGCGCGTAGGACGGCAACGAGCCCTTCTCGGCGACGCTGATGGCGTCGATCGCCCAGCCCGGAATCACGCAGGCATTGGGGTGCGTCTCGAGGTCGTCGACGATCTCCTCGACGGTGACGATGCTGTGCCTGGCGGCCAGCACGGCTTCCTTCTGCACACCGACGATGCCCTCGACCAGCACGTTGCCGGCCCGATCGGCTTTCTGGGCGTGCACGATGGAAACGTCCGGCCGTACCGAAGGCACGGCGGCCAGACGTTCGCCGGTGAAGGGGCATTCGATGAACTTGATCTGGTCGTTGACGCGGGGCAGCTCGCTGCCCACGTAGCCGCGCAACACGGCCAGCGGCAGCCCGGCGGCGCCGGCCTCGAAGGCGCACGCCATCGCGGCGTGGCTGTGTTCGAGGATCTCGATCTTGTGCGGCCAGCCCTTTTCGACGGCGTCACGCAGGCGATGCAACGACCCGACGCCCGGGTTGCCACCCCAGGAGAAGATCACCTTCCTGGCGCAGCCGGCACCGATCAGCTGGTCATAGACCAGATCCGGCGTCATGCGGATCAGCGTCAGATCGCGCTTGCCCTGGCGAATGATCTCGTGTCCGGCAGCGAAGGGAATCAGATGGGTGAAGCCTTCCATGGCCACGGTGGCGCCGTCTTCGACGTAGCGTGCCACCGCATCATGCAGGCTGAGGATCTCGGCCATGATGGTTTGCCTCTGGTTGAATCGCGCACCGGCGCTTGTCGCAACGCCTCATGGGCACCGAGACTCGTCACTCGGCAAGGTGCGCTGTACGAACATAGGTTTGTTATACGAACAAAATAATCCGCCAGCCCCGGCCCGTCAAACGCGCACGAAAAACGGGGGCAGGTGTTCCCTGCCCCCATTCAGGACGTTTCTTTCACTTGATTTTCAGTATATTAGCGATTTTCCAACCAAGCCCGAGCACGATCCACCTGTGCCTGGCTGCTACCAAGGTATAACGACGGATCCGTGGCCGCCTCGAGATCCGCCCGCCCGATTTCGCCCGACAGCTCACCATGACGCGACGCCATCAACGCCTCGAGCGCATTGGCATACGGGACCCGCTGCTGGCGTGCCTGCTCCGCCGCCTCCGCGGCCAGGGCCTTGGCCTGTTCCGGCCCCAGGTGAGGCGTCAGCAACCTGGTGACCGGCTCGGCCATGATCGCGCCACCGGTCACCGCGAGATTGCGTTGCATGGCCTCGCCATGCACCTCCAGCCCCTCCAGCAGCACGGCAGCCTGTTCGAGGGCTCCCTCCAGCAATAGCGCACTGTCGAGCAGTGGCGCCCATTCGGCATGCCACTCGCCCAACCCGCGCTCCAGCGGCTGGGCCATGGCATTGAGTATGACCGTGGTGTGGCCATGGATCTGACGACAGGCGCCCCGGATCATCGCGCAGCGCACCGGGTTACGCTTGTGGGGCATGGACGACGACTCGCCCATGCCTTCCCCGGCGGGCTCGGCCACCTCGCCGAGCTCGGTCTGGGTCATCAGCGACACGTCCAGCGCCAGCTTCTCGACGGCCCCGGCCGCACCATCGAAGGCCGTCGCCAGGGCATGGACCGGCTGGCGATCGGTGTGCCAGGGCAACACCGGCGCCGAGAGGCCCAGGCGCTCGGCGAGGCCGTCCATGACGCTAAGGCCGAGGGTCTCCCAGCCCGGCCCGTCTAAACCAGAGTGCACCCCCACGGCCCCACCGAACTGTACGGGCAACCCCGGTTCGGCCAGGGTGGCGAGACGGCGGCGCGCCTGCTCCATCCCCAATGCCCAGTGGGCCACCTTGACGCCGAAGGTGATCGGCAACGCCTGCTGCATCAGGGTACGCCCGACCATGGGCGTCCGGGCGTGGGCCTCCATCAGCGGCAACGCCGCGCGTCGACAGCGTGCCAGCAAGGCATCCAGACTTTTCAGGCGTGGCGTCAGCAAAAGCATCAGGGCAGAATCGATCACGTCCTGGCTGGTCGCGCCAAGATGCCAGTACGGCTTGAGATCATCGGGGAGCGCTGCTCGTCCGGCCTTGACGAAAGGAATGGCGGCGTTGCCGCCGCTGGCCACACCCTCAGCTATTGCGCCCGGGTCGAAATCGTGGCTCTCGAGACAGGCCCGCATGCGGCGGCTGACATCGGCGGGAATGGCGCCCTCGGCCTCCTGGGTCTCGGCCAGGGCCAGTTCGAAGGCCAGCATGGCCCGGACGAAGTCCTCGTCGCGGGACGCGGCAAGACCGCTCTGGCTCATGAAGGGATGCTGAATCAGGGCGTCGGGCATGGCAGGCTCTCCACTGGCAGGAACGGCCGGCTCTCGCAGTGAGTCGGCGCTTCACTTGACATAAGTCGCACAGGTGTTCGCAATTCGAACAATTATGCTAGATTGAGGGCGAGCGACCTAGCAAGTCGACATGAACCATAGCGAAGGCACCCTCATGCAAGACGATACCCTGACCCCCGATGATCGCGACTTCGTGACAGCGCTGGCCAGCGGCCTCGAGGTCATCCAGGCCTTCGACGACGAAACCCCGCGCATGACGTTGAGCGAAGTCGCCGCCAAGACGGACATGAACCGAGCCCGTGCTCGCCGCTTCCTGCTGACGCTGCATGCCCTGGGCTACGTTCGCAAGCAGCAACGTCACTTCGAGCTTGCCCCCAAGGCACTGCAACTCGGGTATGCCTTCCTGTCGGCCAACAACTACCGTTCGGTGATCCAGCAATACCTGGAGGACATCACCGATGAAATCGGCGAGTCTTCGTCGATGGGTGTGTTGGACAGTGACAATGTGATCTATGTGGCCCGCTCTTCCGCCAAGCATCGCCTGATGGCGATCACCCTGTCGGTCGGCACACGCCTGCCGGCGGCCTATACCTCGATGGGGCGTGTACTGCTGTCGCAGTTGCCGGATGACGAACTGGCCCGCTATCTCGAACAGGTGAAGCTCGAGCCGCATACCGAACGCTCCATCACCGATACGACCCAGTTGCGAAACTGCATCGAGCAGGTACGCCAACAGGGGTACAGCATCGTCGATCAGGAACTGGACCCGGGACTGCGCTCCCTGGCGGTCCCGGCCTTCGACGCCAACGGCAAGCTGCTCGGTGCCATCAACATCAGCACCAATGCCGCGCGCATCGACTTCGACACCCTGACACAGTCATTCCTGCCGCTACTGCGGGACAAGGTGCAACTGATCCAGGCCCATGTCAGCTGAGCACAACGCCTGACACCTGACCCCGCCACCCTCAACATGCCGCAGGCAGAGCATCGCGCGGCCTTTCACACGAGACGGGAGCACAGCGGCAAGGAGGCCTCGAATGCTCGACATTCTCGCTATCACCACCCCGATCTTCGCCATCATCGGCCTTGGTTACCTGGCCCGGGCCGGCCGCATCATTGGTCATGAGCCGTTGCAGGGCATCGGCATCTTCGTCATGTACTTCGCCCTTCCGGCGCTGGTCATACGAGCCCTGACCCAGAACCCGCTAGGCGAGGTCTTCGATCCCGACTACCTGTTGGCCTACGGGGCCGGCTCCCTCGTGGTGTTCGCGCTCGGCCTGGCGTTCACCCTCGGGTTGGAGCACAAACCCCTGGGCACCGGTGCCATCCAGGCCCTGGGCATGTCGGCGTCCAACAGCGGCTTCATCGGCTACCCGGTAGCCGCCATGGTGCTGGGATCCCCCGCCGCGATGTTCCTCGCCTTGAACATGCTGATCGAGAACCTACTGATCATTCCCTTGGCCCTAACCCTTGCCGAGCTGGGCCGCCAGACCGGCAATGGCTTCCGCGGGACACTGCACCAGACAGCTCTTCGCCTGGTGCGCAACCCCGTGCTGATCGGACTGCTGATTGGTGTTCTGCTCGCCGTAATGGGCCGCCCCATCCCTGCTCCCCTGACCAAGGCCATCGATATGCTGGCCGGTGCCGCCGGCCCCGCTGCACTCTTCGTGATCGGCGGCTCGCTGTACGGCCTGCGCCCCAAGGGCATGGTCCGGGACATGGGCCAGATCGCCATCGGCAAGCTGGTGCTGCACCCGTTGGCGGTGTTCGGCATTTTCCTTCTGCTGCCGGATATCGACCCACTGCTGCTTACCGGCGCCCTGCTGTTCGCCTGTGCCCCGATGATCAGCGTCTATCCGATATTCGGGCAGCGCTTCGGGCTGAGCGATATCACTGCCGCCGCCCTGATGGTCAGCACCCTTGGCTCCTTTGTGACCATCAGCCTGGTGCTGTGGCTGATGCGGCATAGCAGCCTGTTCGCCCTGTCCTCCGGCTAGCTCGAAAGCGTGTCCCATGGCGGTACATGCATGCTCCTGAACATGAATCGGGCTACCGCCTTTCTCGCCAGCCATCCCAAGGCGGGAAAGGCGACACCTCCTCGAGCACAAAATCCATGAAGGCACGCACCTTGGGTGCCCTGAGCCGGCGCTCGGACGTCAAGACATAAAGCTCGCGATGGCCGGGCATGACCTCGCCACGCCATGCCTCGAGCAGCGCCACCAGAGTCCCCGAGGCCAACTCCTCAGCGATCAGCCAGGTGGGGAAAATGACCAGCCCCTGGCCAAGAAGCGCCGCCCTCAGCAAGCTCTCGGCATCATTGCTGACGAGGCTACCATCGACCTCATGGGCGACTTCCCTCTCCCCGTCGTCCTGCTGGAAATACCAACGCTGGCGGCCCAGCTCTCCCTGATAGATCAGGCAGTCATGCTCGACAAGTGCCTCGGGAGCTTCCGGCCTTCCCCGCCTTGCCAGGTAGTCGGGTGACGCTGCGACGACGTAGTTCATCGGCGCCAGTTGCCGTGCAATCAGCGATGAATCGGATAAATTACCGACTCGGAAGGTAATGTCATGGCCTTCGCGCACCGGGTCAACGACGTGATCGCTCAACTGCAGCTCCGCCTTGATACCCGGGAAACGGCATTGAAAGCGATGAAGCAACGGCACGATCTGGCGCTGGCCGAAGGCCACCGGAGCATTGATGCGCAACACACCACTAGGTTCCGCCTGTGGTTGATTCAGCGCTTCGGTTGCCATGTCGAGGCGTTCGAGAATATCGCGCACCTCTTCGTAATAGCGCCAACCGGCCTCGGTCAGAGTGACGGCACGGGTGTGCCGATAGAACAGCGGCTGCCCCACCGATTCTTCCAGTCCACGAATCTGTCGCGAAACGGATGATACGGCGCGGTGAAAATGGTACGCGGCGGCGGTAAAACTGCCGGTGGCGGCGACACGTTCGAATACGCGCAGGGCGTTCAAGTCCATCGCATCAAGGCTCATTGTGTTGCGCTCTACGCAATAAAGATTTGCAATACTACCGATTGTAGCAACAGTTGCCCTCTATCAAACTGCATCCATCGATCTGGCGTGAAGCCGGATCTTCTCGAACTTCCAAGAGGGCACCGATCATGCGCAAAGGCACAGCACTCGTTGTGGGCGCCACCGGTATCACCGGCGGCAATCTGGCTTCTTATCTGGTTGCCAGCGGGTGGACCGTTTACGGTCTATCGCGCCGAGCCACCGAACAGAGCGGCGTGATTCCCGTTGCCGCCGATCTGCTGGACAAGCCGGCCACCGAGCAAGCGCTCGCCGGGCTGCCGATCACACACGTTTTCTACTGCACCTGGATTCGTCGCGACGACGAGAAGGCCAACGTCGAGGCCAACAGCGCGATGATGCGTCATCTATTCGAAGCGCTCGATAGCGATAACCTGCAACATGCCTCACTGGTGACAGGCACCAAACAGTATCTTGGATCGTTCGAGGCCTATGGTAGCGGGCGTATCGAGACTCCGTTCCGTGAATTCGAGCCGCGCGTGCCGGGCGATAACTTCTACTACGCCTTGGAAGACGTGCTGTTCGAGGCCGCCGAGCATCACGGCTTTGCCTGGAACGTGCACCGACCGCACACCGTGATCGGATATGCCCGCGGCAACGCCATGAACATGGGCACGACGATTGCCGTTTACGCCTCGATCTGCAAGGCAACTGGCCAGCCGTTCGTATTTCCGGGATCGCAGACTCAGTGGAATGCGCTGACCGACATGACCGATGCACTCGTGCTGGCACGGCAGATGGAATGGGCGGCGACCACGCCGGGCGCAGCGAATCAAGCCTTCAATACAGTCAATGGCGATGTCTTCCGCTGGCGCCGCATGTGGCAAGAGATCGGCGAATACTTCGGCCTCGAGGTGGCTGACTGCCCCGAGACACCACAGCCGCTGGAGAATCAGATGGCTGACGCGGCATTGACCTAGCGCGAAATCGCCGCGAAGCACGATCTCGTCGAGCCGGACGTCGGCAAGCTGGCTTCCTGGTGGCACACCGATGCCGACCTGGGTCGCGACCAGGAATGTGTCAACGACACCACCAAGTCCCGCGACTTCGGCTTCGACCATTTCCGCGAGACACGCGGCGCCTTTTTTGATCTATTCGATCGGCTTCGCGCCGAGAAGATCATCCCCTGAGATTGGGAAGGCAGGATCGATGAATGAAGCCCTGGGCTTTAGTCTGCCTGCAGCTCAGCCGTCCCGTTAAGGGCTATAAATCCGGCGCAAGTCACCACCGAAGCTGGTCCGACGTGTCGTTCATCCAGCCGCGATCAATGCCTCCAGGGCAGCATGATAGCCCTGACTGCCGAGGCCGGCGATCACCCCGTCGGCCCGCAGCGAGACATAGGAGTGGTGGCGAAAGGCCTCGCGCTTGTGGACGTTGGATAGGTGCACCTCGATGACTCGGCCATCGAAGGCGTTGAGGGCGTCGAGAATCGCCACCGAGGTGTGGGTATAGGCCGCCGGGTTGATGATGATCGCGTCGGTTCCGTCGAGGCGGGCAGCATGGATGGCATCGATCAGTTCGCCCTCGTGGTTACTCTGACGGCAGGCGATCTCCCAGCCGGCCTGGGCCGCCCGCTCGCGCAGGGCATTGTCGATATCCGCCAGGGTCTCGTCGCCGTAGATCTCCGGCTGACGCGTACCCAGCAGGTTGAGGTTGGGGCCATGCAGGACCAGGACCTTGTGCATCGTGATGGTTTCCTTATCGATGAGCCGGTTTCATGAGGCCGGCTCGAGCAGCCGTTCCCACACCGCGATGACGGCATCGCAATGCGCCTGGAAGTCCTCGACACTGCCACGGGCCGGGTCGCCCGTCAGGGCCGAGCGATGGGATGCCGTGCGGCAGGCCAGGTAGGCCTCACGAAGCCGGCGACAGTCGTCGGCCGGCAGTCGGCCGGTCTCCTCCAGGGTTTCGAGGATGCGCATGTTATCGCTGTAGGTGAGCAGTTCGGGCGTTTCGTGCCCCATGGCCAGTACCGCGTACTGGCACAGGAATTCAATATCGACCATGCCGCCCGGGTCATGCTTGAGATCGAAGCTGCCGGCTTCACTCTTGCCGGCAAGATGCTCGCGCATCCGGTTACGCATGGCCACGACCTCGCTCCGCAGCTCGCCGAGGTCGCGTTCGCCGCCGAGGATATCGCAGCGAATCTCGGCGAAACGCTCGCTCAACGTTTCGTGGCCCGCCACCACGCGTGCCCGAACCAGAGCCTGATGCTCCCAGGTCCAGGCTTCGCGGCGCTGGTAATCGGCGAAGGCGTCGAGGCTCGAGACCAGCAGCCCCGAGTTGCCCGAGGGACGCAGGCGCATGTCGACCTCGTAGAGGCTGCCCGCCGGTGTCATCGCCGTCAGCAAATGGATGATGCGCTGCCCGAGCCGGGTAAAGAACACGGCGTTGTCGATAGGTCTCGGGCCGTCGGTGCTGCCCTGCCCGGCACCATCGTGCAGGAACACCAGATCCAGATCCGAGCCATAACCAAGCTCGATGCCTCCGAGCTTGCCGTAGCCGACGATCAGAAACTCCGGCACCTGGTCGCAGCGACCGCCCTCTCGGCGCTCGGGAACGCCGTGCTTGCGGGTCAGGTGCTTCCAGGCCATGGCCAGCACCGCCTCGAGCACCACTTCGGCGATATAGGTCAGATAATCGCTGACCTTCATCAAGTGGCGCGTCCCGGCGATGTCCGAGGCGGCAACGTGCAGCACCTGGGCATGCTTGAACACCCGCAGTGCCTCGAGCTGGCCTTCCTCGTCATCCTCGGGAATCCGCCCCAGGGTCTGGCGCAGCTCGTCGGCCAGGCGCTCCTTGTCCGCCGGGGTATAGAGGGTATCCGGGGTGAGCAGCTCGTCGAGCAGGATGGGGTAGCGCGCCAACTGCTCGGCGATCCAGGGACTGGCGCTGCACAAGCGCATGAGGTGCTCGAGCGCCACCGGATTCTCGCGCAGCAGCGCCAGATAGGCGGTGCGCCGCAGTACCGCCTCGATCAGCGGCAATACACGCTCCAGGGCAGTGTCGGGCGCGTCGCTGTCCGCGGCGGCCTCCAGCAGCAACGGCATCAAGGCATCGAGGCGCTCGAAGCCGATGCGCTGCATGCTCTGGACTTGACGGGAACGACGCAGCGCCATCAGCCGACGATGGCTGGCCGCCGCCGCGACGAAACCGCCGGTCTCGAGCAACGCCAGGGCCTCCTCGTCGTTTTCATGGCCACGCCACAGGGCGCGCCACTCCTCGAGATCGACGCCACTGTTCGAGTCCGCGGCCCCATCGTCCTGCTCCGCCTCCTCCTCGGGATCGGCGATCACCCCATCGAAATGCCGACGCACCCGGGCGCGAACTTCGTCGAGACGCCCCATCACCGCCGGCCAGTCTTCCATGCCTAATCCCAGGGCGACGCGCTCGCGCTCGATCTCGCCTTCGGGCAGGGTCTGGGTCTGACGGTCTTCGAGCGCCTGCAGGACATGCTCCAGATCGCGCAGGTAGCGGTAATCCGGTTCGAGCTCGTCGACCACCCCCTGCGGCAGCAGCCCCAGTGCCGGCAGTCGTTCGAGCGCGGCGCGCAACGAGGTCACCTGAAGCTCGGTATCGCGCCCCCCGCGAATCAACTGGAAGGCCTGGACCACGAACTCGACCTCGCGAATGCCGCCGGGGCCGAGCTTGATGTTGTCCTCCATACCGCGGCGCTTGACCTCGCGATTGATCATCGACTTCAGTTCACGCAGCGACTCGATGGCGCCGAAGTCGAGATACTTGCGATAGACGAAGGGCCGCAGGCTCGCCAGCAATTCATCGCCAGCGTCGAGGTCGCCAGCCACCGGCCGCGCCTTGAGCATGGCGTAGCGCTCCCACTCCCGGCCTTGATCCTGATAGTAGCTGGCCAGGGAGGCAAAGCTGCCGATCAGGGGGCCACCATCCCCCAGAGGGCGCAGCCGCATGTCGACCCGAAAGGCGAAGCCATCGGCGGTCATCGCGTCCAGCGCGGCAATCAGCTTCTGGCCGAGCTTGGTGAAATATTCCTGATGTTCCAGCGACTTGCGTCCACCCTGGGTCTCGCCCTTCTCTGGAAAGGCGAAGATCAGGTCGATATCGGAAGAGAGATTGAGCTCGCCGGCGCCCAGTTTGCCCATGCCCAGCACCACCAGGCGCTGCTCGCTGCCGTCGGCTCGCGCGGCGGGGCGTCCCCAGCGCGGCTCGACGTGCTTCTCGAGCCAGCTCAGGGCCGCCTCCAGGCAGATCTCGGCCAGGCGCGACACGGCGCCGCTGGTGCGCCACATGTCGATGCCCTCGGGGCGCGTCAGGTCGCGCCACACGATGCCCAGCATGCGGGCCTGCCGAAAACGCCGGATGGCAGCGTGCATGGCTGCCTCGTCCTCGGCGTCTTCGAGGCGCTCCTCGAGCGACTCGCGCAGTGTCGCCTCGGAAGGCACTACATCCAGCTCGCCCTCGGCATCCAGGTGGGCGAGCCAGTCGGGATGGCGCACCAGTGTTTCCACGGCGAAGCCGGAAACGGCCAGCACTCGGGCCAACTGTTCGCGCCGCCCGGCCGACAGCGCCGTCCAGCACTCGCTGGGTGCTTCCTGGCCCTGCATCGAGGCCAGGTTGTCGGCCTGCTCGAGCGAAGCGGCAAGACGCTCCCATGTATGCCGCAGCGCCGAGGTCAGCGGTTCGGGAATGGCATCCAGGGGCAGAAAATCAGCGGGCAGGGCCATGGGCGTCTCGTCGTCGGCTGGCGAATGCCCTCAGCATAACCAAGCCGGCGCCCCTGACACTAGGCACTGTCCGAAAAGTGTCCCGTCAGCCCAGGAACTTGTCCCACACCAAAAGTCCCCAGGTCAGGCCAGCGATGATCAATGCCAGCATCACCGCCGCCGAGCCGATGTCCTTGGCACGCCCGGAGAGCTTGTGACGCTCCGGACCGATGCGATCCACCACGCTCTCGACAGCGGTGTTGAGCAACTCGACGATCAACACCAGCAGGCAACTGCCGACCAGCAGGATCCACTCCACCGGCTCCTCGCCGATCCACCAGGCCAGCGGTATCAACACCAGGCAGAGGCCAATCTCCTGACGAAAAGCCGACTCGTAGCGATAGGCCGCCCTGAGCCCCTTGAAGGAATAGCGAGTGGAATGCACCAGATGGCGAAAGCCGGTGTGTCCAGGTTTCATGGTCGGGGTTCCTAGTGTGACTCAATAAGTTGGGCCAAATCCTCGGAAAGACGTTCCAGCACCATCGTCCAGTTGAGATACGGCGTCGACTCGGTGCCGTTGACCAGCACGGTGAAGGCACCCCAGCGATTCGAACGGGTGCGGAAGTAGCCGGTCATCGCGCGCACCCGCACCGGTTCGTTGAGGGTGCCGGTCTTGATCATCACGCGCTGCTGGAAGCTTGCCGGCCCCTTGCGGATGAAACGCATCACACCGTTGCTGGGTGACTGCAGGGCAGCCACGAAGCTGGGAAACAGCGACGGCTGATCGAACATGTAGGCCAACAGGCTGTTCACGCCACTGGCGGTGGTGCGATTCTCCGGTGTCAGGCCACTGCCGCTGCGCAGCGTCAGCGGGCCATGGCCGGGAATGCCGGCAGCGAAGGCTTCGATAGCCGCGCCGCCCTGCTCCAGGCTTGGACGCGGGCCGTTCGCCATGTCCAGCGCCAGGACGTCGGCCATGAAGTTGTTGGAGTAATTGAGGGTCCGCAGGAGGATTTCCTGGAGGGGCTTGCCATCCACCGCCGCCAGCTGTGGCGCCGAGCCCGGCGGCTGCACGGTGCTGGTGGAATACCCGCCACGGACCTGGATACCGGCACGTTCGAGCATCGCCATCAGCAATTGCGCCGTCTGGTCGGCCGGATCGGCACTGGCGCGATAGAGGTCCCGAGGATGGGCGTTGGTGGAAATCTGGCCACTAAGGCGCATCACGTCGCCACCGCCCTCGGTCAGTCGCAGTGCAGATAGCTGGGTGCCGCTGTCGGCGGCCTTGGTGTCGACCCGGTTGTCGATGCCCGGCAGCAGAACCTTGCTGTCACAGCCGGTGACCACGGCGGACGCGCCGGGTGCCGAGCCCGGGGCGACATGCACGCACCAGTTGCCGAAGTTGATGCCCGCGGAGGAAAGCAAGGCGCTGTAGGCGTTGTCCACCTGGCGACGTGCCTCGCAGCGATCGGTGGTGATGCACTCCACCGGGCCGAAGCGCCACTGGCTGACGATTAGTTGCCCCGTCACCTCGCGCACACCGGCCTGATGCAGCCGCTGTACCAGCCGCCACAGGTCCTCGCTGGTCAACGCCGGATCGCCCCCGCCATCGAGGACCAGATCGCCAGCGAGCATGCCATCGGGGCCGGGCTCGGCAGTACCGACCAGGCGCGTGGTGAAGCGGTGCTGGGGGCCAAAACGGTCGAGGGCCGCCGCGGCCGTGTATACCTTGGAGACCGAGGCCGGCGACAGGGAAAGGGTCGGCGACAGACTCGCCAGGGTCTCGTCCGCTCGATCCCCCGTGCCCAGCAGGCGTGCCTCGGCACTAATGCGGAAACCATCGTCGGTCAGCGACGAGAGTCGTGAAAACCCCGAGGCCATGACGGACAACGGCAGCAATGACAAGACCAGCAGACAACAGCTCAGCGTGCGATGAAACATGACGGCATCCATGCAGCGTGATTCGGGCAACGGCGCGACTCCGCAGTCTACCCGGGCATGGAGGGCGTTTCGACCGTATCTCGGCTCAGTGTGGCGTCGACGAGGAAAATACCTGAATCACCGCCACGCCGCCGATGATCAGGGCCATCCCCAACACCGCCGGCAGGTCAGGGCGCTCGCCGTAGACCACCATGCCGACCAGCGTTACCAGCACGATGCCAAGCCCCGCCCATACGGCATAGGTGATGCCCACCGGCAGGGTGCGAAATACCAGCGTCAGCAGATAGAAGGCCGTGACATAGCCCACCACCACCAGCACGCTCGGCCAGAAGCGAGAGAATTCTTCCGATGCCTTGAGGGCCGAGGTCGCCACTACCTCGGCGATGATCGCCAGGGCGAGAAACACATAACTCATACACACTCCCCCCGCGCTAGTCGCCGGCGCATGATGATGTGGTCGAAAACCGTGTTGAAAACCATGGCGTAGGCCAGGAAGAACAGCATGAAACCGAGGTCCAGCCAGAAGGCCTCGATAATCCCGATGCTGAGCCACCATGCGACCGCCGGCAGCGTCATGATCAAAAGCCCCAGCTCGAAGCCGAAGGCCTGGGCCATGCGCTGGACGAGAGAGCGACGGCGTGTCGGCACCCAGACATCGAAGAGCCGGTTCCAGATCAGGTTCCAGAGCATGGCGGCACTTGCCAGCCCCACCGCCAGCATGCCGATCTCGCCCAGGCCGTGCCCAGTCAGCCAGCTCGCCAACGGCGTCACCATGACCAGCCCTCCTGCCTCGAACAGCACGGTATGCGTGACCCTTTCCTTCCAGGAGCGCATCATGACCTCCCTCAGTGCAAGTCGGTCGGGCCACCATGGCCTCGACGCGGCTCCCTATTCTGCCCATCATGATGATGGGTTCCAGTTGGAATCCATCTCTTTTTCAGATAGGTCATGAGCATCATGCGCTGGAACCTCGACCAGTTGGAAATCCTCATCGCCTGCGCCGAGCGAGGCTCCTTCTCGGCGGCGGCCCGCTATCTGGGTCGTGCCCAGTCCGCGATCAGCACCGCCATTGCCCACCTGGAGACCGATCTCGATTGTCGGCTGTTCGACCGTACGGGACGCATGCCCCGCCTCACCGAGGCCGGCGAGGCGCTGCTCCACGAGGCGCGGGCCGTGATTCGCCAGTGCCAGCGTCTCGAGTCACGGGCCCGAGCCATCGGCCAGGGCGAAGAGGCCCGGCTGGTGTTGGCCATCGACGAGGCGCTGGTGGAAATGCCGCCGGTGGACGAGACCCTGGAAGCGCTGGCCGGCCACTATCCGGCCCTGCAACTGACGCTGCTCTACGGCGCCCAGGGTGATATCGCCGGTTGGGTGGAGGACCGCACCGCCGATCTCGGCATCCTGCTGCGCCAACAGGACCAGGGACCACTGCTGGAAGGCATCCGCATCGCCCACCTCCAGCAGGCCCTGGTCGTGTCACGCCACCATCCCCTCGCCGAACGGGTTGCCCCGTCGACGGGCGACCTGGCCGGGCACCGCCAGCTGCTGATCGCCTCGCGCAGCGAGGGGGACGCCTGGCAACCGCTGAGCGCCCAGTTCTGGCGCCTCAACAGCTTCTACTCCATGGCCGAGCTGGTGACCCGGGGGCTCGGCTGGGCCCTGGTGCCGCAGCACATCGCTCAGTATCCGCCCTTTCGCGACGATCTCATCCACCTGGCCAGCGATGCGCTCGGCACCCCGCCGGTCATCGAGGTCGAGACGGTCTCCCGCCGCGACAGCGGGCGCGGCCCCATCGCCCAGTGGCTGCAACGCACCCTGGGCGAGCGGTTTCGCGATCACCGATTCAGATAACGCCTACGCGACAGGCAGCAGCTCGGGACGATGCGGCAGTTCGCTCACCAGCCGCCAGAGTGACTGGCCGCTGCGCCGGTATTTGTCCTCGAAGGGCGTCAGCGGCTCGCCTTCAGGCTCGAAGGCCTCGACCTGTGCCTCGACGCCGGTGGCCTGCTGCAGCGCCAGGGCGAACTCCTCGACGTAGAGCTGCCAGTTGGAACGCAGCTCGAGCCGCCCTCCCAGGGCCGGGATGGCCGGAAAGATCGGATGGCCATGCCAGCGCATCTTGAGATGCACCGACTTGGGATAGGGATTGGGATACAGCAGATAGTGCCGCGCCGGCTGCCAGCCCTCGGCCAGCGCCAGCCGCCAGAAATCGACCAGGTCGGCACGCACCAGCAGGGCGTTGTCGGGCAGCGGGCCGTGGTCCCGCGACAGGCGCTCGGCGCTGCGGTCAATACCGATCACCGCACATTCGGGATGAGCGCTGGCCAGGCGTCGGGTCGACAGCCCCACCCCGCAGCCGGCATCGAGGATCAGCGGCATCCGCTCCCGGGCACCGCGCCAGTGCTCGGCTCGCTCGAAGGCCTCGCGGGTGTGTTCGGCCACGGGCTTGCGCAGCGGATGTTGCAGCGCCCGCTCGACACGGCGTGTCAGATCCCGGTGGGGGCCAGGCTGATTGGAGGTAATGGCGCGGGAATGTGCAGTCATGGAGGGAACCGATGGCGATAACGACGGTCGGGCATTCTAGCAGTCTCTATCGTCCCGGCGCAGTGGCCCGGCATGACGCCACGGCGGGCCGGGTGCTATGATCCATGGCCTATCAAGAGATGATTCTGCCCTGCTATTTCAATCCAACGAGGAACCCGGCTTGTCACACTTACCGGTGATCGTGGGCATGGGCGGCGTGAATCCCGCCGGCCGTACCTCGGGCCATCAGGCGTTTCGCCGCACCGTGCTCGACGCCCTGCCCGATGATGACCAGGCCCAGACCCTGCTCGGCCTGGCGGCGATGATGCGCCTGGCCGACGCCCAGGCCGATGGTGCCTGGCACGACGCCGACGGGCACCCTATCGACGCCGCCACTCTCGTCGAGCGTACCCGCCAGCGCGTGCTGGACCACACCCTGATCCGCCGCATCGAGGATCCCCGCTTCAACGCCGAGGGCCTGCCCGCCAATCGCCGGGCGACGCTCGCGCTGGACGCGCCCCTGACCTTTCGCGTGCGCCGTCGCCAGTTGCCCGACGACCTGCCGCCGACCTGGCAGGTCCGCGAGATCGACCGCCGGAACATGGAGGTCACGGTGCCGGCCGGCGAGATGGACGTCATGCTGCCCGAGACTCGCCCCGCCCAGGTGCGCGCCGCCGGCCAGTTGCCCTCGGGCTTCGAGCCCAGCCGCTTCTACCGCAGCGTGCATCACCCGCGCGGGCTCTCCATGGCGATCTTCGCTGCCAGCGACTGCCTCGGCGACAGCGGCCTGACCTGGGATGATCTACGTGATCGCCTGGATCCCGACCAAGTCGCGGTATACGCCGGCAATTCCATCGGACAGCTCGACGACGAGGGCTGGGGCGGGCTGCTCAAGAGCTTCGTCTCCGGCAAGCGGGCCACTTCCAAGCAGATGCCGCTGGGCTACGGGCAGATGCCCGCCGACTTCCTCAATGCCTACGTACTGGGCAGCGTGGGCGGCACAGGCGCGGCGCTGGGCGCCTGCGCCAGTTTTCTCTACAACCTGCGCCTCGGCGTGGACGACATCCGCGCCGGGCGTCGTCGCGTCGTGATGGTCGGCACCTCCGACGCGCCGATCACCCCGGAAGTCATCGAGGGCTTTCGCGCCATGGGCGCACTTGCCGATGACGACAGCCTGCGCGCCCTGGATGCCCTCGAACTGCTGACCGACGCCGACTACCAGCGCGCCTGCCGCCCCTTCGCTCGCAACTGCGGCTTCACCATGGGCGAATCCAGCCAGTTCCTGATGCTGATGGACGACGCCCTGGCCCTGGAGGTCGGCGCCGACCTCCTCGGCAGCGTGCCCGATGTCTTCGTCAACGCCGACGGCTGGAAGCGTTCGATCTCGGCGCCGGGAATCGGCAACTACATCACGCTTGGCAAGGCGGCTTCGCTGGTGCGCGACATGCTCGGCGAAAACGCCCTGCGACACCGCACCTTCCTGCATGCCCACGGCACCAGCACACCCAAGAACCGCGTCACCGAATCCCACGTCTTCGACCTGGTCGCCCAGGCGTATGGCATCGAGGACTGGCCGGTGACGGCCATCAAGGCCTTCGTCGGTCACTCCCAGGGCGGCGCCGCCGGCGACCAGTTGGCCAGCGCTCTGGGCAGCTTCGCCCATGGCCTGCTGCCAGGCATTCCGACCCTCGACGCCGTGGCCGACGACGTCTACACCGAACGGCTGCGCTTCTTCCGCGATCCCCTGGCCTTCGAGGCGGACGCCGCCTTCATCAACGCCAAGGGCTTCGGCGGCAACAACGCCACCGGTGTGGTGCTCTCGCCCGGCGTCACCGAGCGCCTGCTCACTGCTCGTCACGGCGCGGCCGCCATGGCGGACTGGCGAGCCCGCCGCGAAGCTACCCGAGAAGCCGCTGCCGACTACTACCTCGATGCCGATCGCGGTCATTTCGCACCCCGTTACCGCTTCGGCGAGGGTGTGCTCGAAGGTCCCGAGCTCGATGTCAGCGATGATGCCATCCATATCCCGGGCTATGCCCGGCCGGTTTCACTGGCCGTGGACAACCCCTTCGGCCGGCTCGACGACGGGGAGGATTCATGAACACTGCCGTTTATCCTGGAACCTTCGATCCCATCACCAACGGCCACTACGACCTGATCGAGCGCGCGGCTCGCCTGTTCGATCACATCGTGGTGGCTATCGCCTCCAGTCCCGGCAAGGCGCCGACTCTGGATATCGACGCCCGCATCGCCCTGGCCCGCAAGGTGGTGGAACACCACGACAACGTCGAAGTAGTCGGCTTCTCGGGCCTGCTCACCGAGTTCATGCGCCAACGCCAGGCCCGCATCCTGCTGCGCGGCCTGCGCGCGGTCTCCGACTTCGAGTACGAACTGCAGCTGGCCAACATGAATCGCGCCCAGATGCCGGAGCTTGAGACCGTCTTCTTGACGCCGGAAGTGGAGAACTCCTACATCTCCTCCACCCTGGTGCGCGAAATCGCGCGCCTCGGCGGCGATGTATCGCAGCATGTCCATCCCGAGGTCGCCGAAGCGCTCAAGAATCGCTACAATACCTGACCGTGACACTCGGGCTTATGCCCGAAGCCTCCATAGCTCCCAGATCCGCGTCGAGCCCGCCCGAGCGGCTCGATGTTCGTGAGGTACTCCATGGCCCTGATGATCACCGACGAGTGCATCAACTGCGACGTCTGCGAACCTGAATGCCCCAACGATGCCATCTCGCCAGGGGAAGAGATCTATATCATCGACCCCAACCACTGCACCGAGTGCGTCGGCCACTACGACGAACCCCAGTGCCAGCAGGTCTGCCCGGTCGACTGCATCCCCCTCGACCCGGAGCGCCAGGAATCCCGGGACGAACTGATGGAAAAATACCGGGTCATCACCGCCGCCTGACCCGCTACCTTCCCGATGGGGACAAGGGTTGCGCCGCACCGGTTGCGACGCCACCCTATCGGGCTCGCTGACTCTCAGGAGCCGTCGTGTCATCTTCCGCTTCCGCCCATCGACGCGTCTGGGTCCTGGCCTGGCCGATCATCCTCTCCAACATCACCGTACCGCTGCTCGGCCTGGTCGACACCGCCGTGGTCGGCCACTTGCCGGATTCCCGCTATCTGGCCGCGGTCACGCTCGGCGCGACCCTGTTCGGCTTTCTCTACTGGGGCTTCGGCTTCTTGCGCATGGGCACCACCGGCCTGACCTCCCAGGCCGTGGGGCGCGGTGACGACGAGGGCGTACGCAACCTGCTAGGCCAATCGATGCTGCTCGCACTGGCCATCGGGTTCGTGCTGATCCTGGCGGGTGGCCCGTTGGTTGAACTCGGCCTCTGGCTGCTGGACGGCAGCACCGAGGCCTCGACGCTGGCCAGCGAATACGCACGGATTCGCCTGTGGTCAGCGCCGGCGGTGCTGACCAACTACGCCATCCTGGGCTGGTTCCTCGGCCAACAGAATTCCCGGGTAACGCTGATCATTCTGGTGCTGACCAACGCCGTGAACATCCTGCTCGACCTGTTCTTCGTGGTCGGGCTCGGCATGACCAGCGACGGCGTGGCCTGGGCCACGGTCATTGCCGACTACAGCGCCCTGAGCGTCGGTCTCTGGCTGGTCAGCCGTCAATTGCGTCGCCTCGGCGGGCGCTTCCGGCGCGCGCGACTGCTGCGTCTCGACGCCTACGCCGAGCTCTTTCAAGTCAATGCCAACCTCTTCGTGCGCACCCTGGGGCTGCTGTTCGCCACGGCCTTCTTCACCGCCCAGGGCGCGGCTCAGGGCGATACCGTGCTGGCCGCCAACGCGGTGCTGTTGCAGTTCATCATGCTCACCTCCTACGGCCTGGATGGATTCGCCCACGCCGCCGAAGCCCTGACCGGCCATGCCGTGGGCCGTGGCCGCTGGCAGGAATTCGCCCAAGCGGTGCGCGGCGCGACCCGTTTCTCTTTGCTGACTGCCGGCGCCGCCGCCCTGGCCTTCGCGCTGGGCGGTCACTGGCTGATCGCCCTGCTCACCGGCCTGCCGGACGTCCGCGCCAGCGCCAACGAGTACCTGCCCTGGGTGGTGGTCATGCCGCTGATTGCGGTATGGAGTTACTTGCTGGACGGCGTGTTCATCGGCGCCACGGCAATCCGTGAGATGCGCAACAGCATCTTCATCGGCCTGGCGGTCTACCTGCCCGTCTGGTGGCTCACTCAACCGCTTGGCAATCACGGCCTGTGGCTGGCCTTCACCGTCTTCACCACAACACGCTCGGCCGTGCTGATCGCCTATTATCGGCACTATCGTCGGTGGCACTGGCGAGATACCTGAGGACACACCGCCCTCTTCTGTCATTGGACTTTGGTGGCTTTGACAGTTCCCGGGAAGTCGGGCAACTTGATGCTGCCCAACTTCCTGATCTAACGAGATTTCTCAGTATTGTCTGCCACGATGGTAAGGCTGATTGAATAGCCGAGCGTAGTGAAATGCCAGGCACACGAAGCGCAGAAAGCAAGACATAACAAATAGTTAGGCGAGTTTTCCAGCGCCGTGCAACACGGCGATTGGCACGCGCAGGTATTCAAGCCGTATTTCCCTGACCCGAGATGAGGCCCAGCACCATGCTCAAGTCACTGTCGCGCCCAGCGGTCAAACTGGTCGAGCGGTATCTCCCCGATCCTTACATTTTCGTGCTGCTGCTGACGGTGATCGCCGCCGCCGCCGCCATCGCCGTCGAGCGCCAGACGCCCCTGGCCGTCCTGCGCTTCTGGGGCGATGGCTTCTGGAATCTGCTGGCGTTCTCGATGCAGATGCTGCTGGTGCTGGTCACTGGTTTCATGCTGGCCAGCTCGCCCCCGATCAAGCGCCTGCTACAGCGCCTTGCCGGCCTGGCCAACAACGCTGGCGCCGCCATCGTCCTGGTAACCCTGGTGTCGCTGGCCGCCAGTTGGATCAATTGGGGCTTCGGTCTGGTGGTGGGCGCGTTGTTCGCCAAGGAACTGGCCCGCCAGATCCGCGTTGACTATCGCCTGCTGGTCGCCAGCGCCTACTCGGGCTTCATCGTCTGGCATGGCGGGCTGGCCGGATCGGTACCACTGACCATCGCCACTGACGGTCATTTCGCCGCCGAACAGATCGGCGTGATCGGCACCTCCGAGACTATCTTCTCACTGTTCAATCTCGGCATCGTGGTGGTGCTGTTCATCGCCATGCCGCTGATCAACCGCATGATGCTGCCCGACGAAAAGGACAGCGTGTACATCGACCCGAGCCTGTTGCACGAGGAAGATACGCGACGCGTACGCATCACCCGGCCGGCAGAGCGCCTCGAGAACAGCGTGACCCTGGCTTGGCTGGTGGGCATTCCGGGGCTGCTGTTCCTGCTCGACCACTTCGTGCTGCGCGGCGGCGGCCTCAACCTCAATGTGGTCAACTTCCTTTTCCTGTTCCTGGCCATCGTTCTGCACCGCACGCCCCGCAGCCTGCTAGAGAGCCTGCACGAGGCGATCAAGGGCGGCGCCGGCATCGTCATCCAGTTTCCCTTCTACGCCGGGATCATGGCGATCATGGTGCAATCTGGCCTGGCCGAGACGCTCTCGGGCGCGCTGATCTCACTGGCCTCCGAAGCCTCGCTGCCCTTCTGGACCTTCATCAGCGCCGGCATCGTCAACATCTTCGTGCCCTCCGGCGGCGGCCAGTGGGCCGTGCAGGCGCCGGTCATGCTGCCGGCCGCCGAGGCCCTGGGCGTGGACATTCCTCGCGTGGCCATGGCCGTGGCCTGGGGCGATGCCTGGACCAACCTGCTGCAACCCTTCTGGGCCCTGCCTGTTCTCGGCATCGCCGGTCTCAAGGCCAAGGACATCATGGGGTTCTGCCTGGTCCAGTTGCTGCTGACGGGCGTGATCATCGCCGCCGGCCTGACCTGGCTCTAGCGGCGCCTGATTGACGGCGGGCCCCAGCTGTTGGTGCCATGAATCAACGCATGGCATTCGCGGGGCTCGCCTTGTCCCCATCGCGTCGGCAAGGCGTTATGCTGGAGGCAACCTCCACAAGAGACCCTGCAAATGACGGAACATGCACTACCCGGTCAGCACGAACTCACCATGACCGTGCTGATGACCCCCGACATGGCAAACTTCAGTGGCAAGGTCCATGGCGGCGCCATCCTGAAGAAACTCGACGAGGTCGCCTATGCCTGTGCCAGCCGCTATTCGGGGAGCTATGTCGTGACACTGTCGGTGGACCAGGTACGCTTCAAGCAGCCGATCCATGTCGGCGAACTGGTGACCTTCCTGGCCAGCGTCAACCACGTGGGGCGTTCGTCCATGGAAGTCGGCATCAAGGTGATAGCCGAGGACATACAGAACAAGCTGATCCGTCACACCAATAGCTGTTACCTGACCATGGTCGCGGTGGACGAGGCAGGCAAGCCGGCCCGCGTTCCACATCTGGAACTGAAAACGCCGGTACAGCAACTGCGGTACGAAAAAGCAGCCTTGCGCAAGAAGCTGCGCAAACAGGCAGAAGAAGAGGAAGAGCGTCAGACCCAGGCGGCCCATGACGCCAGGCAATGAACCATGGCCCGGCAAGGCCGGGCCATGGTGAAGGCATACGTCAGGAAGAGGACTCCTGGATGGCCTCGCCGCCTTGTTCGATGTCTTGACCGACACCGCGCACGGTGTTGCATCCGGCCAGCAGCGACAGCGTGAACAGGGTGATCATCATCAGAGAAAGGGTCCGTTTCATCGGGCTCTCCTTGTTACGGCTGGGTAGGGGAAACGACCGTCGAGGCACCCGGCCCCTCTGACATGGCGGCGCCATGCCGCGCCTCGCTGTGTTTCCGGGTCGGGATGCGACGCCTTTAATCTAGCAGGATCGAACGCCTGGCACAGCCCCTTTGAGCGATCCCCACGCCCTATTACCTTCGCCCTATCACCTTCACCCTATCACCTTCGCCCCATCCCCCTCGCGAGGGGGCTATGGCATGCTGGGTACATACCGACGACGTCAAGGAGCCCTTCATGCCGGATTTCGAACCGGACGCCCGCCTGGTCGACGACACTTATCCCGTCACCGAACTCCCGCTCTGTCAGTTGCGACTGATGGACGATGCCCGCTTCCCCTGGCTGGTGCTGGTGCCGCGTCGTGCTGGCGTCAGCGAAGTCATCGAACTCGACGAGGCCGACCAGCGCCAGTTCTGGCGAGAAGCGACCCTGGTGGGAAGCGTACTGAAGCAGTGCCTGTCGGGCGACAAGCTCAACATCGCCACCCTGGGCAATGTGGTCGCTCAACTCCATCTGCATGTGATCCTGCGTCGCCATGACGATGCGGCCTGGCCGGCGCCGGTCTGGGGCCATGGCCAGGCCACACCCTATGACCTGGACGAACTGGCCACCATGCGCGACCTACTGCTCGCCGAGCTGGAAGCCATCGATTGGGAAACCGCCACCTAGAGCCCACTACCCAGCCGCGAGCGCAGCGTCATCAACCAGGGTTCGAGCAGGTCCGGCGGCAGGGGATAACCACCTCGCAGGGCCGTCATCTCGACCCGGCTACCGCGCTCGGCAGGCTGTACCTCGAGGCGAACCCGGTAACCGGGCCAACGCCCGAGTATAGCCTCGACACGTCCCAGGTCGGCGTCGGCGTGGCGAATCACATAACCGCTCTCCATCAGCAGGGCCATGGACTCGTCCAGCACCTCGACCACCGAGCCCGGCACATTTCCCGTGGCGGGTTCGGCGGGCGCGGGTGGCGCCATGCTCGCGCAACCTCCCAGTGTCACCGTCAAGACGAACCCCAGCAGCCAACGTCTCATGACGACGCCTCCACGGCGGTGATCGCATCGCGCAGCTCGTGACAGAACGCCGCGTCGCTGGCGGTGCGCGTTTGCCGCAACTGGCCGCGCCAGTCATAAAGCTGCACGTCGCGCGACACCCTCACCGACTCGCTGCCGACCACCACCGAGACACGTTCGATCCGGGTCGCTTCCTCGGAGGACCAACCTCCACCGCCGAAGCCGATGCCCAGCCCCATGCCGGATGACATGCGGCCTCCACTGCCCCCGAACAAAAAGCCGCCGAGGCGCGGCTCGGGGTCGACGGAATTGTGGTAGATCGTGCGCTCGGCACGCTCGGCGCTGACTAGCCCCAGGGAAGTATCGGTATCGCGCACCAGGAAATCCCGGTTCTCCAGTGCCTCGACCACCCGCACCAACGTCACGGGTGGCGTATCTGCCGCCACCGGCCATTGGCAAGCGGCAGCGGGCGCCGGCTCGGCCTGCGGCATGTAGGTAGGCGTCGCCTGACAACCGGCCAGGGCCATGAATGGGGCCATCAGCCAGGCCTTCCAGTATCCGCTAGCCATGCGCATCACTCCTTGGTGTCTCTGCAACAGTTTAGCAGCCACCCCACTTGAAGCTCTGCAACGTCGCCCGCATGTCATCAAACAGCGCTATGGTGGCCATGCAGGAAATTCTTTTCACGGCCGCCGCCCCCAAGCCTATACTGGCCCAACACGAATCAAGGAGGCATTCGCATGAGCGACACCAACAGCATCGGCCTGCATTCAGGCAGTGCCAGCCAACTGGCCGAACGGCTCAACGCCCTGCTGGCCAACTACCAGATCTTCTACATGAACGTGCGCGGCTATCACTGGAACGTGAAGGGCGAGAACTTCTTCGAGCTGCACACCAAGTTCGAGGAGTTCTACACCGACCTGCTGACCAAGGTCGACGAGGTCGCCGAACGTATCCTGACCCTCGGCCATCAGCCGGTGCATGCCTACAGCGACTACTTCCGCCTTGCCAGCATCGAGGAAGAGAAGAGCGTTCATGACGGCGAAGCCTGCGTGCGCGGTGTGGTCAAGGGTTACCAGACGCTGATCGAGCTGCAGCGCGAGCTCCTGTCGCTGGCTTCCGACGCCGACGACGAGGGTACGTCTTCTCTGGTCAGCGATTATATTCGCGAGCAGGAGAAGACGATTTGGATGTTGAACGCCTATCTCGGCTGAGGAAGCACTGATTTATTGTTGCGCTCGATACCCTGACCGCCGGCGGTACTCATAATCCTCATTTACGATCAGTAAACTGCGGTTATTCCGTTCCGGCGGCGGCCAGCCTATCGTCGCTCACGACATAAAGCAGCACTTCCTGTATCCAAAAGGTTCGGGGAACACGATTTCCCTGGATCCGGTCTCGACCATCACCGGTCTTGATCATCGTCGCCGCCTTTCGGGGCGGCGTCGTTGCGTTCGGGGGATGCCTCCGGCGCTTCGCCGTCGGCGGCACGCACCAGGTCGTCGGGCAGCGGTTTCTTCATGCGTACGCCCAGGCGCTCGAGTTCGCGGGCCTGGGCCACCAGGCTGCCCTGCCCCGTCGACAACCGCCGCATGGCGCGTCGATGGCTGTCTCCGGCGCGTTCTAGGTGCCGCCCTACCTCGTTCAGGCTCTCGACGAAGCCACTGAACTTGCCCAGCAGGCGCTCGGCACGCTCGCCAATCAAGCGGGCGTTTTCGTTCTGCCGTTCCAGGCTCCACAGGCCCGCCACGGTACGCAGGCTGGCCAGCAGGGTGGTCGGCGTGACCATCACCACTTGCTTGTCGAAGGCCTCCTGGAAGAGGGTCGGGTCGCGCTCGAAGGCCGCCGCGAAAGCCGGCTCCACCGGTACGAAGAGGAACACGAAGTCCGGGGAGCGCAGCGTCGACAGGTGCGGGTAGTCCTTGGCTGCCAGACCCTGAACGTGCGAGCGCAGCGACTGCAGGTGATCGCGCATCGCCGCTTCCCGCTCGGCCTCGTCCTCGGCGTTGACCACTCGAGTCCAGGCGCTGAGCGATACCTTGGCATCGACGATCAGGTGGCGCTCTTCCGGCAGGTAGATGATCGCATCGGGGCGCCGCCGCCCCTGTTCGTCGTGCAGCGTCACCTCACGCCGGTATTCGATATCGCGGCGCAGGCCACTGCGCTCCAGCACCCGCTCGAGGATCAGCTCCCCCCAATTGCCCTGGGCCTTCTGGTCGCCCTTGAGTGCCCGGGCCAGCCCAGCTGCCTCTTCGCCGAGTTTGGCATTGAGACCGGCGAGCTGATCCAGATGGGCCTTGAGCGAGCCCCGCTCTCGCTGCTCCTGGCCGTGCAGTTCCTCGACGCGCTGACGGAAGTGGTCGACCTGCTCGCGGAACGGCTTGAGCAAGGCTTCGAGGCTCTCGCGACTCTGGGCGCTGTAGGTGCGCTGTCGCTCGTCGAAGACTTGGCCGGCGAGTTGGTGGAATTCGTCCTTGAGGCGCTCGCGCGTCTCCTCCAGCAATGCCAGTTGCTCGCGGTGCCGCAATGCGGTCTGTTCGCGTTCCGTCTCCAGGCGCGCCGCCCGCTCGCGCTGCTCGGCCAGTTGCCCCTGGGCCTGCTCGAGCGTCGTCTCGACACTGGCCAGCCGCTCCCGACAGCCATCCAATTGGGCGTCACTCTGGGTCAGTTCCTGCTCGAGCCGCGCCACGGCGGCATCGCGTTCGGCCAGGCGGGCACTGACAGCCACATGACGACGGCGTTGGCCGATTCCCCAGGCCAGGCTCACCAGCGCCAGCACGCCCAGCCCGAGCGGCAGCGCCCAGGCGGACTCCGCGAGCCATGCCTCGTTCATACCGCCTCCCTCAAGCTGCCGGGCTCGCCAGGTCCTCGACCAGGGCCCGCAGCATGCCCCAGAACTCCGACACCGAGTCGATCTCCACGCGCTCGTCCGGCGAGTGCGCGCCACGAATCAACGGGCCGAAGGAGATCATCGACAGGGCCGGGTACTTGGCGCCGAGGATGCCGCACTCAAGGCCTGCGTGGATCACCTTGACGGCCGGATCCACCCCCAGCCGGTCGCGGTGAAGGGCGCAGAAACGTGCCAGCAGCGGGCTATCGGGCGCCGGCGTCCAGCCGGGATAGGCATTCTCGACCCGGGTGCGCGCACCGATCAGATCGAACAGTGCGTGGAAGCGATCGGCGATGTCGACACAGGCGCTGTCGCGCAGCGAACGCACCAGGGCGCACAGGTGAAAACGCCCGCCTTCCAGGCTCACTACGCCAAGGTTGTTGGAGGTTTCCACCACGCCCGGCACGGCGGTGCTCATGCGCTCGACGCCACAGGGCGCCACATGCAGGGCATTGATCAGCAGGCGACTGGCATCGTGGGTCAGGGCCGTCGCATCGTCGGCGTCGCCGGGGCTCAGTGCCAGACGCAGACCATCATCGACTCCGGCCAGCTCGTCGCGCAACACCTCCTCCAGGGCCGCCAGGCGCATTTGCGCGGCGTCCAACTCCTCGGCGGGCAACGCCAGGGTGGCGAAGGCCTCGCGCGGCAGGGCATTGCGCAGGGTGCCGCCGTGGTAGTCGACCAGGCGCGCGTCGCACTCCTCGAGGCGACGCAACGCCCGCACCAGCAGGCGATTGGCGTTGCCACGCCCCTTGTCGATGTCGAGGCCGGAGTGCCCGCCGGTCAGGCCGGTCAGGGCGAGGTGCATCAACACTTCGTCTTCATTCAGCGCGGTGGTGGGCAGCTGTGCATCCACCAAGACATCGGCACCACCGGCGCAGCCGATGTAGACCTGGCCACGGTCCTCGGAGTCGAGGTTGAGCAGGATCTCCCCCTCGAGCCAGTCTTCCGCCAGGTTCAAGGCACCGCCCATAGAGGACTCTTCCTCCAGGGTGAACAGCGCCTCGAGCGGACCGTGCACGAGGTCGTCGTCCTCCAGGATCGCCAGCGCCGCCGCCACGCCCATGCCATTGTCGGCCCCCAGGGTGGTGTCCCGCGCATGCAACCAGCCGTCCTCCACATAGGTCGCGATGGGATCGCGGGTGAAGTCGTGGGGGTGATCGGCGTTGGCCTGGGCGACCATGTCCAGGTGCCCCTGCAGGATCACGCCCGGCGCCTTCTCGTGGCCGGGACTGGCCGGCTTGCGGATTCGCAGGTTGCCGAAAGCGTCGCGATCGTGTGCCAGGCCGAGCTCATCGGCCCAGGCTTCGAGGTGCGCCACCAGGGCCGCTTCATGGCCGGAAGGACGCGGGGTGTCGCACAGGGTGCGGAAATGGCGCCACAGCGGGCGCGGCGCGAGTTGCTCGAGATGTGAGTTCATGGCGCTTCTGTATCGTGATTGACCCGGAGACTCTACCGACCGTCCTCATTCTTGGAAAGGTTAGCCGCTTCGAGCCACCTGGCGACACCGCGCCGCCGCCAGGCATCGACCTGCCGGGCGCCGCTGAGCGACAGCCGCCGGGCGAGCCAGTCGTCGGCACGTCCCTGAAAGGCCCAGGCAGCCAACATGGCCAGCTCGGGGTCGCCCTGGCCATGCGGGGCAACGGCAGCAATCAGCGCCTGCATGGCCGGCCTGGCCATGGCCGGGTCGCGATGTCCGTAGGCCACATCGTCGAGGTCCCGGCGGTCCTCTAGCGACAGCGATTCGGTGGGGCGCTCGCCGAGCAGCGCCAGCGCCACCAGCGGTTCGAGTTCAGACAGCTCGAAGGCCAGCAGGCTGGGCAGTTGCCGATGGAAGCGATGTATCAGGCGGGCCACCAGGGCTCCGCCCTGGTCACTGAGCGGTCGCACCATCATCAAGGCGTGCTCGCCAGTGGACGTCTCACGGGTCAGGCCAAGGCGCACCACTCGGAATCCCTGGGCCTGCCAGAAGGCCAGCAACCCCGGCTCGGCGCCGAAGCTCGCCCCGAGCAGATCGATGCCCTCCGCCTCGGCATCGGCCAGCTCGGCCGCCAGCAAGCGCGCTCCCAGGCCCTGACGACGACACTGCGGCACCACGGCGATGCGCAGGATGCGGCGAAGTCGAGCCGTCAGTGCCTCACGCTCGCCGGCATGAGCTGCCAGCGACTGGGCGAGCAGGTGTCCACGAGGACGCCGTTCGCCACGCGCCACGCGCTCGGCAAGTTCGACGTCGAAGCCGCCCTCGTCGCTGGTGACCGCCACCGCCGCGACGCCAGCATCGCCCGACAGGCTGGCGATGCGGGTCGCCGGCGCATCCAGCAGCCGTCGCAGGTCCCCTGGCGTGGTGCGGTAATGGGCCTGCACCAGCAGCCCGAAGATGGCGCGCAGGCGCGGCTCGTCGACGGCCAGGGCACGACGAGACTCGCGCTGCCGGCTCACTGTCCCCGGCTGGCCGCTATCGCTGCTATCCGGCTCCGCATCGAGCATCAGCAGGCGCGAGGTCAACGCCTCCAGGGGGTCGCCCTCGGCCCAGCGCACCGGGGTGGCCAGATGAACCTCCCGCCAATCCGGCGCGACGCGGGTCAGTTGCTCCCGGAAACGCAGCGCGAAGCCACGCCCCGCGCCCTCGTAGCCGTGCACGGTGGTGGCGAAGGCGATACGCGGGAAGGCCTCGAGCCAGCCGCCCAGCAGCCCGGCGGGAATCGCCGCGGCCTCGTCCACCAGCAGCCAGCGCCCCGCACCGCCAGCCTCGCCGCGCTCGATCCGCGACTGCAGTTCATCCGGCGCCAGAAAGCTCACGCATCCGCCTTCGACCTCGAAGCGATTGCCCCGACGCGCGCCCTCGGGGCACAGCACCGCCAGTCGCTCGAAGAGCCCCGCCACCGCCGATGGACGCGGCGCCGTGACCAGGATCTCCTCGATGCCTCGCGCCAGCAGACGGGCACAGGCAATTCCCAGGGCCGCCGTCTTGCCGCGCCCCCGGTCGGCGGTGATCACCAACGGGCGGCGGCGACGCAGACTCACCAGCCGCGCCACGGCATCGGCCTGGTCTGGTGTGAGGCACGCCGGGTCCGACGGCGCCGCCGCTTGCCGGGGAGCCAATGCCAGCGTCGGTATCTCCGGCACGGCCTCAGCGGGCCAACGCGCCACCTCCGGTGCATTCGACAGCAGGCTCGACAGACGCGCCAGATAGCGAGACGACAAGCTCTCCAGCGGCCAGGGATGCTCGGCCAGCCGAGCGTAATCGGCGTCGGGCCGCGCGCCCCAGTCGGCGGGCGTCATCAGCACCATCAGCCCGCCGGCGCGCAGGGTGCCGGACAGGGCACCGAACGCCTCGGGGTCGAACCCGGCCCCCGATGAGACCGCATCGAAGACGACCAGGTCCTGCTCTCCGCCGAGTCGGGTCCGCGCCTTGCTCGCCGGCAGCCATGCCGTCGACTCGATGCCCTCCGGCGCTGCGGGGCCGACCCAGAGCGCTGCCCGCCAGGCTTCGCTGGCCCACACTACTTCGCGGGCGCGATCACGACAGCGTTCGGCATCGCCTCTCAGCCAGAGCAGTCCCCGCCAGCGCCGCGTGACGAGCTCCCGATGGAAAGTTTCCAGCTCAGGCGGCGCAGAGGCCTTGTGTACGGGCGGCATGTCGGCCTCCTGGATGAATCAACTTTGGTCTAATAAACCCGGTAATTAAACGCTCGATTGTAGTGCGGCAACGCAACATCAGTCATGCCATAAATGACTCATTTCACTGATATAAAAGACTTTCTTTCGCTTTAATGACATGTGCGACCGCCGCAAAACGGCGTTAAACACGACCATGGTGTACATCGAACATCACGGAAAAGCCATGCTAGCTTGATGACTGCCGCCGTTCCGTTGGTCGGGGATATCGCGGGATGGCAACGTTCTTTGCTGCGTCTCTTCTCGACAACCACAACAAGTCCCAGAGGGAGTCCCTCATGACGACACGCTTCACTCTCACCGGCCTGGCCGCCGGCATCGCCCTGGCCACCCTGGCGACCTCCGCCCAGGCTCAGGAACAGTGGACCATGACCACCACCTGGCCGGACAACTTGGACCTGATCCAGATCGACCGGCATTGGGCCGAGCTGGTCAACCAGTTGGCGGGCGACGAATTGCAGATCGATTTTCGTGCCGGCGGCACCCTGATGCCCGGCACCGAGGTCTTCGATGCCACCGAGACCGGTAGCATCGAGGCCGCCGGCGACTGGCCCGGCTACTGGGCGGGCCGCAGCCCGGCCTTCTCGCCGCTGGCCACCACCACCAGCCTGTTCAATGGCGTCGATTACCTGAACTGGATCCAGCAGTGGGGTGGTTTCGAGCTCTATCAGGAAGTCTACGGCCAGTACAACATGGTCTATCTGCCCTACGGTATCACCAATAACGAATCCGGTTTCCGCGGCGGCACGCCCATCGAGAGCCTCGCCGACCTGGAAGGCAAGCGTCTGCGCCTGTCCGGCCGCGATCAAGGCCGAGTCCTGGAGGAACTGGGCGGCTCCCAGGTGACGCTCGCCGGCGGCGAGATCTATCAGGCCATCGAGCGCGGCGTGGTCGATGGTGCCGAGTTTTCCACCCCCGGCGTGGACTACAAGGCCGGCTTCAACGAGGTCGCCGACTACTGGCTGACGCCGGGGTGGCACCAGTCCGCCAGCGTATTCGGCGTGATGATCAACCAGGATGCCTGGGATGCGCTGTCCGAGGAGACCCAGGAAAAGCTCAAGATCGCCGCCGACGCCACCATGGCCTGGTCGCTGGCCTGGTCCGAGAAGCAATCCACCGAGGGCACGGTGAAGTTCCTCGAGGACGGCACCACCATCAATCAGCTCTCCGAGGAAGACCTGGCCAAGATCCAGGACATCACCAACGAGGTGATCGTGCAGGGCGCCTGCGAGGACCCCATGCATGCCAAGATCTATCACTCGATGATCAGCTACCTCGAGAACTATGCCAACTGGCGTGACGTTTCGGTGCCCTACAACATGAGCCGAGTCACCGACAACCTGCCGGCTCTGGAAGACATCGAAGCCTGCATGGAGCAGTAAACCGCAACGGGAGGGCCTCACGCGGCTCTCCCGTTCCATCGGTCTGCTCTCGTCGACACCGACTTACGCCGGGATCCTCACCATGAATGCCATTGCCAGGGCCATTGATGCCCTCAACGAGGGGTTCGGGCGCCTGATCGCCCCACTGCTCGCCGTGATCACCCTGATCGTGGTCTACGACATCGCCATGCGCTTCTTCATCGGCCGCCCCAGCGATTGGGCTTTCGATGTCACCAAGATGCTGTTCGGCGCCCACTTCATGCTGATGGCCGCCTTTGGGCTGCGCCATCACGCCCACGTGGAAGTCGACGTGCTCAAGCGCCTGCTGTCGCGGCGCAAGCAGGCAGCGCTCGAGATTCTCGGTTATTTGATCTTCTTCGTGCCTTTCATCTGGATGCTGCTCACCTACGGCTGGAGTTTCTTCGAGCGCTCCTTCAGCCGCAGCGAGACCACCTACGGCATCGTGGCCCTCCCCGTCTATCCGGTGAAGGCCGTGATCGTCGTCACGGCTGTACTGATCCTGCTCCAGGCCATCGCCGTCGTGATCCGCGCCATACAGGAACTGCGCAAGGAGGAAGCCGCATGAGCGCCGAGATGCTCACCCTGTTCATGTTCGGCGGCCTGCTGGTCGGCCTGTTCATGGGCCATCCGCTGGCCTTCGTGCTGGGCGGCGTCGCCGTGCTGGGCGCCGTGCTGGGCCCCGGCGTCAAGGTGCTCGGCACCCTGATCAACAACATCTACGGCAACGCCATGGACAACTATGTCCTGGTGGCCATTCCCCTCTTCGTGCTGATGGCGCGCTTTCTCAACGACTCTGGCGTCACCGAGAAGATGTTCGAAAGCATGCGGCTGCTGCTGGCCCGACTGCATGGCGGCCTGGCATTGACGGTGGTCATCGTCTCGGTGCTGCTGGCCGCCACCACCGGCATCGTCGGCGCCTCCATTGCCGTGATGGGCATGATCGCCCTGGTGCCGATGCTCAAGTATTCCTACAACAAGGAGCTCAGCACCGGGGTGATCATGGCCAGCGGCTGTCTGGGCATCCTGATTCCCCCGAGCATCATGCTGATCCTGATGGCCAGCTACTCGCCGGTCTCGGTCGGCGCTCTGTTCGCCGGTGCCCTGGTGCCGGGCGTCATGCTGGGTGCCATGTACGCCCTCTATGTACTGGTGATCTGCTACCTGAAACCCAGCTATGGCCCGCCAGTGCCCGCCGAGGAGCGCGCCGACACCAGCACCGGCGAACTGCTGGGCATGCTCGGCAAGTACGTGCTGCCACCCATGGCGCTGATCCTCGGCGTGCTGGGCTCGCTGTTCACCGGTATCGCCACCGCCACCGAGGCCTCGGCCATCGGCGTGGCCATCGCCTTCGTGCTCTTCCTGATCTTCGGCGATCGCAAGGCCTCCACCTGCTATCGCACCCTGATCGAAGCCAGCAAGACCACCACCATGGTGATGCTGGTGCTGGTGGGCGCCACCGCCTTCACCGGGGTGTTCTCGCGCGGCGGCGGCATGCAGGTGATCAATGACGTGGTCATGGCCATGCCCGGCGGTACCACCGGGGCGCTGATCCTGATGCTCTTCCTGGTCTTCATCCTCGGCATGTTCCTGGACTGGACCGGCATCGTGCTGCTCAGCTTCCCGATCATGCTGCCCATCGTCGAGCAGATGGGCGTGGACATGCTGTGGTTCGTGGTGATGGTGGCCGTGGTGCTGCAGACGTCCTTCCTCACCCCACCCTTCGGCTATGCACTCTTCTACCTCAAGGGCGTCGCTCCCAAGGGCGTCGAGATCGTCGATCTCTACCGGGCGGTGATCCCCTTCTGCGCGCTGATCGTGCTGGCCTGCGTGCTGCTGGCCATCTTCCCCTCCCTGGTGACCGGCCTGCCGGCATTGCTGCTCGGCCACTGACGAACTCGCCGCCCGTCATGCCGGCGGGCGGCGAGGGCTGCTATGCTAGCGGCTCCCGCTTCGCCCATCAGGGAGACCGCTCGCCTTGTCCCGCACCCACCGCCTTTCACGCATTGCACGGGCCGCACGCCCCGGTCTGCGCTTCGATGCCTGGAACCTGCTGACCCTGGGAATCGCCGCCATCGTGGCGCTTCCGGTGCTGGTGGTGCTCGCGCATATCGTCATGTCCACCGACGGCATCTGGCACCACCTGGCCAGCACCGTGCTGGGGCGTTATCTGGCCAACACGCTGTTCCTGGTGATCACGGTGGGCCTTGGGACCTTCATCATCGGCACCGGCACAGCCTGGTTGGTGGTGATGTGCCGCTTCCCCGGGCGCCGCCTGTTCGAGTGGGCCCTGTTGCTGCCGCTGGCGGTGCCGACCTATGTGATCGCCTACGCCTATACCGACTTCCTGCAATATGCCGGCCCGCTGCAGAGCTGGCTGAGAGCGGCCTTCGACTGGGGGCGGGACGACTACGTCTTCCCCAACATCCGTTCCCTGGGCGGAGCGGCGACCCTGATCACCCTGGTGCTCTACCCCTATGTCTACATGCTGACCCGAGCGGCCTTTCTCGAGCAGTCGGTATGCGTGCTGGATGTGGGGCGGACCCTGGGACGCGGCCCCTGGCGACTGTTCAGCAGCATCGCGATCCCTCTGGCTCGTCCAGCCATCGTCGGCGGCGTGTCGCTGGCGTTGATGGAGACCCTCAACGAATTCGGCGCGGTGCAATACTTCGGTGTCGACACCTTCACCACCGGCATCTATCGCACCTGGTTCGGCATGGGCGAGCAGGTCGCCGCGGCCCAGTTGGCGGCCTGCCTGCTGGCCTTCGTGATAGTCATGGTGCTGCTGGAACGCGCCTCGCGGGGCAAGCGCCGCTATTTCCACACCACGGGCCGCTATCAGCGCCTGCCGGAGTTCCAGCTTACCGGCTGGCGGGCAACGGCGGCCTGCCTGGCCTGCCTGATACCGGTGCTGGTGGGCTTTCTCATTCCCGGTGGCCTGCTGGGCTATCTGTCGATCAAGGGCGGGGATTCGCTGTTCGGCGCCCGGTTTCTCGAGTTCGCCGGTAACAGCCTGGTGCTGGCAGCGTTGGCCGCGCTGGTCGCCGTGGCCCTGGCCCTGGTGTTGAGCTACGGCGCCCGGCTGCATCCGGGGCCGACGACGCGCACCGCCACCCGCATCGCCGCCCTGGGTTACGCCGTGCCCGGCTCGGTGGTCGCGGTGGGCATCCTGATTCCCTTCGCCTGGCTGGACGACCAGATCAATGGCTGGCTGCGCGCGCATTATGGCGTCATCGCCGGGCTGATCTTCAGCGGCTCAGCCTTCATCCTAATCTACGCCTATGTGGTGCGCTTCCTGGCGGTGTCGTTCAATGCCCTGGAGGCCAGTCTCGGCAAGGTTACGCCCAACATGGACGCGGCGGCCCGCACCCTGGGCCAGACCGCCAGCGGCACCCTGCGTCGGGTTCATACGCCGATCATGCGCAGCAGCCTGCTGGCGGCCGCCATCCTGGTCTTCGTCGATGTCATGAAGGAACTGCCGGCCACCATCATCCTGCGCCCGTTCAACTTCGACACCCTGGCCGTACGCGCTCACAACCTGGCCGCCGACGAGCGCCTCGCCGAGGCCTCCACCGCCTCGCTGGCCATCGTTGCGGTGGGCGTCATCCCCGTGGTGCTGCTAAGCCTCGCCATGCGCCGGGCTCGCCCCGGCGGCAAAGACGAACACCTGTGAGGGGTCCAGGCGAATCGACACCGGCTGCCCTTCTTCGGGCAGGAACACGCCCGGCACTCGAGCATGCAGGTGCGCCTCGTGGCCGTCGACGCCATGGGCGCAGATGTGCAGCAGGCTGGTTCGCCCCAGCAGCTTGGCCATGACCACATGGCTGTGGGTCGGCGCCGGCGGTGTCGTCAGCGCCTCGACCCGCAACGCCTCGGGGCGGATCATCACCCGTGCTTGCTCGCCTTCCGCCAGTTCAGGCGCTGCCACGTCGCCCACCGGCGTAGCCACGCGCCCGCCCCGCACCTCGCCGAACAGCTCGTTGACGGTGTCGAAGAAGTTCACCACGAAGGGGTCGGCCGGCTCGCAGTAGAGCTCCCTGGGCGTGCCCATCTGTACGATATGGCCGTCACGCATCAGGGCGATGCGGTCGGCCATGAACATCGCCTCCTCGGGATCGTGGGTCACCAGCAGGGCGCCCGCCCCCAGCTTCTTGAGGACGTGCAGGGTATCGTCGCGAATACGGTCGCGGAGCCGCGCGTCGAGACTCGAGAAGGGCTCGTCGAGCAGCATCAGACCTGGCGCCGGCGCCAGGGCTCGTGCCAGGGCGACCCGTTGCTGCTGCCCGCCCGATAGGGTATGCGGATAGCTGCCGGCATGGCGCTCCATGCCCAGCAGGGCGAGCAGCTCCATGGCGCGCTCACGGCGTCGCCGCGCAGGCAGTGTTTCCAGTCCGAAGGTAACGTTCTCGAGCACGTTGAGATGCGGGAACAATGCCGACTCCTGGAAGGCCAGGCCGACATTGCGGCGCTCCGGCGGCACATGCGGCCGCCCCAGGGCCCAACCATTGACGGCGACGTGCCCTCGCTGCAAGACCTCGAGACCGGCGACGATGCGCAACAGCGTGGTCTTGCCACATCCCGAAGGGCCCAGCAGGCAGACCACCTCGCCCTCGCGCACCGTCAGGTCGATGCCCGCCACCGCCGTGTGATGGCCATACGCATGGTGGATGTCCTGCATGGTCAGGACAGTAGACACCTCCGACTCTGGAGGCGCAACGGCAGTCTGGAGGGGGGCGTGTTGCATGGCAATCATCGTCCGGGAAGCTCGAACGCCATGGTAACGCGAAAGCGTCTTCGACAGGTTGCGATTTTCAACGGTGCTTCCAGCGAGTCATCTCAACGCCTGCGTCAACGTTTGGCACATCCCGAGGTTGACGCCCTCGTCGGCAGGCGCTTCAATGCTTGACAGGAAATGCAACGCATTAACATCAACAAATCATTTCCAACACCCTGAGAGGTCTTCCATGCCCCATTACCAGCGACTCGTCATGCCGCTTGCCGCCCTGCTGGCCGGCACGGCCTTCGCCACCAGCGCTGCCGCCGATGAGCTCAACATCTACTCGGCCCGGCACTACGACTCCGACCAAGCGCTCTACGATGCCTTCACCGAAGAAACCGGCATCGAGGTCAACGTTCTCGAGGGCGATTCCGACCAGCTCATCCAGCGCATCCAGCGTGAAGGCGAAGCCAGCCCCGCCGACGTGATGATGACCGTCGACGCCGGTCGCCTCTGGCGCGCCGAGCAGGAAGGCATTTTCGCCAGTGTCGAGTCCGAAACACTGGCCGAGCGCCTGCCCGACGCCATGCGCCACCCCGAAGGAAAGTGGTTCGGTTTCAGCCAGCGCATCCGCGCCATCTTCTACAACCCCGATGAAGTCGACGCCGACGAGATCGCCACCTACGAAGACCTGGCCGACCCGCGCTTCGAGGGCGAGGTCTGCATCCGCTCTTCCAACAACATCTACAATCAGTCTCTGCTCGCCTCGCTCATCGCCCACGACGGCGTGGAACAGGCCGAAGCCTGGGCCCAGGGCGTGGTTGACAACATGGCCCGCGACCCCGAAGGCGGTGACCGCGACCAGATTCGCGGCGTGGCCAGCGGTGAGTGCGACTTGGCCGTGGGCAATCACTACTACTACGTGCGCATGCTGAAGTCCGACGACGACGCGCAGCGCGAGGCCGCCGAGAAGGTCGAGATCCTGTTCCCCAACCAGGACGGCCGTGGCGCTCACGTCAACGTCGGCGGTGCCGGCATGGTCGAAGGCGCGCCGCACCCGGAAAACGCCGTGCGCTTCCTGGAATTCCTCTCCTCCGACGAGGCCCAGGCACTGTTCGCCTCCGGCAACCACGAGTTCCCCGTGGTCGACGGCGTGGAGATCGACGATGTCCTGGCATCCTGGGGCGACTTCAAGAAGGACTCGCTCAACGTCAGCGAGCTGGGCGAGAACAACCCCGAAGCGATCAAGATCTTCGACCGCGTCGGCTGGAGGTAAGCCCCGCGCCCCCGCCGGAAAGCAACGGCCCGCGACAATGTCGCGGGCCGTTTCACGCTGGGACCGAACCGATCATTCAGCCATCGCCGGGCATGGGGGCGGCATCCCGGGCCTTTTGGAACACGCTCAGTGTTCCCATACGGCGACCGCGGTCATTGAGAAAGGTCTCCAGCACCACAACCGGTCCGGCAGCATTCCGTACGAACTCGATCCGTTCCGCCGAGGGTTGCCGTGATGTCCAGTCCTTCCCCAGGCAGCGAGCCAGTCCCTCGCCCCCCTGGATCAGGGCCGCCTGCGGGCTGTCGAGCTTCAACCGGCCAAAACAGGCATAGTGATCGGGGCGTCGGGCCGAGGTGATCAGGCAGGCGTCATGGAAGGCCTGCACGTCGGTCTCCCAGGTGCGCGTCAAGCGAGTGTCGTCCAGCCGGCCCTTGATATCGTCGAAACCACCCTCGGCACTCTCCACCGCCTGATTCAAAGCGCCACAGTCGAACAACTGCGCTGCCGTATCCGGCGTAGCCTGGCTCGCGCAACCCGCCAGCAACGTCATCCCCGCACCGGCCATCCAGGTCCTTGCCATTGTTGCCATGTTCATCTCCTTGCTGTTTCTGTGGCACCGCAGAACGGCAGTCTTCCAAGACACCTCTGACACCATAGCACCCTGACCTCAATCGGGTATTTCGATCTTGAAACGGTTCTCCAGGGCTCGCCGTCCTCTTGATGTCAGGCGAAGGGCCCGACCATCGAGATCCTGACTCACCCATTCCTGGCCGATGGCATGGTCCAGCAAGGCCGCTCCCAGGGCCCCCGCCAGGTGCGGGCGGCGCGAGCTCCAGTCCATGCAGGGACGGGCAAAACGACGGCGACTGGCGCGTACCGCCCGAACATCCACGCCCATGTCCAGAAAGGCTCGTTCCCCCTCTTCGGACAGGCGATAGTCGCTCTGCGCATCGACGGCAGGCATCAGCCATCCGGCTCCGACACAGGCATCGTGGAGCGCCACCGCCAACTCACCGGCCATGTGGTCATAGCATGTCCGGGCGAAGCGCAGGCGCTGCGGCGTGTTGGGTACGAAGCTCGGCGTATCCCCTCGCCCGATGACCATCAGCCCTTCCAGCGACTCGGCGACGCGAGGATCCTCCAACGCATAGTAACGATGGCGCCCCTGGGGGTACCGCCGCAGCAAGGCCATCTCGGTGAGACGCGCCAAGTGGGCGCTGGCCGTCGGAGGGCCGACCCCGGCGATCGCTGCCAGTTCGGTGCTGGTCCGCGCACGTCCATCCATCAAGGCACACAGCATGCGGGCCCTGGCCGGCTCAGCGATCGCCGTCGCCACCCGAGAAAGTGCGATATCCGCAACGTCCAGCGTGGTCTCCATATTTCGCCCCCGATCGAATCATTCCCCGTGACAGGCGCCGATACTGGCTCACTGTGACCGCATGCCAGCACAACATGGCCACATTCCCCGTATCACATCGTCACAGGAGAAACCGACATGCTCGCCGTCATCTTCGAAGCTCAACCGCATCCCGACCAGCGCCAGCGTTATCTGGACATCGCCGCCGAGCTCAAGCCGCTGCTCGAGGGCGTGGATGGGTTCATCTCCATCGAACGCTTCCAGAGTCTCGCCGACGCCGACCGGTTACTGTCGCTGTCCTTCTGGCGCGACGAACAAGCGGTCATCGAATGGCGACGCCTGGAAGCCCACCGGGCGGCCCAGCAGGCGGGACGCCGTTCGGTATTCGCCGACTATCGGCTACGCATCGCCCGGGTCGAGCGCGACTACGGCATGGACGACCGCGAACAGACCCCCGCGGACAGCCGCGAGGTCCATGGCTGAAGCTCCGGCGACTCAGTGCGCCTCGTCCCAGTTGGCACCGCTTTCCGCCTCGACGGTCAGTGCCACGTCGAGTTCGGCGGCGTTCTCCATGCGAGCCTTGACCTGGTCCATGAAGGCGTCGACCTCGCCTTCCGCGACCTCGAAGACCAGTTCGTCGTGGACCTGCATGACCATCATGGCGTCGATGTCGCCTTCGGCCAGCCAGCCGTCGACGTCGATCATGGCGCGCTTGATGATATCCGCCGCCGTGCCCTGCATCGGGGCGTTGATGGCGGTGCGCTCGGCGCCCTGGCGACGATTGCGGTTCTGGGAGTGGATCTCCGGCAGATGCAGCCGTCGGCCGAAGACGGTCTCGACGTAGCCGTCCTCCGCCGCCTGGGAGCGGATGCGCTCCATGTAGCGGGCCACGCCGGGATAACGGTCGAAGTAGCGGTCGATGTAGATCTGGGCCTGGTTGCGCTCGATGTGGAGCTGGCGCCCCAGCCCCCAGGCGCTCATGCCATAGATCAGCCCGAAGTTGATCGCCTTGGCGCTGCGCCGCTGTTCGCCGGAGACCTTGTCCAGCGCCACGCCGAAGACCTCGGCGGCGGTGGCGGCGTGGATGTCGCGGCCCTGGGCGAAGGCGTCGAGCAAGCCCTTGTCGCCCGACAGGTGCGCCATGATGCGCAGCTCGATCTGTGAGTAGTCGGCGGCAACGAGCCGATAGCCCGGCCGGGCCACGAAGGCCTGACGAATGCGCCGCCCCTGTTCGGTGCGGATGGGGATGTTCTGCAGGTTGGGATCGGATGACGACAGACGCCCGGTGGCGGTGACCGCCTGGTGGTAGCTGGTATGCAGGCGTCCGGTCGCAGGGTCGACCAGCTTGGGCAGCTTGTCGGTGTAGGTGGAGCGCAGTTTGGAAAAACCACGATGCTCCATGATCACCTTGGGCAGCGGATAATCCAGCGCCAGTTCCTCGAGCACGGCCTCGGCGGTCGAGGGCGCCCCCTTGGGTGTCTTCTTGATGACCGGAATCTTCTGCTCCTCGAACAGGATCTCGCCCAGCTGCTTGGGCGAGCCGAGGTTGAATTCGCGCCCGGCCAGCTCATGGGCGCGCTGCTCGAGTTCGCGGATGCGCTCGCCCAGTTCCCGGCTCTGCTCGTGGAGCCGTTCCGGGGCCAGCGCCACGCCATTGCGCTCCATCCGCGACAGGACCCGCACCAACGGGCGCTCGAGGTTGTCGAGCACCTCGGCCAGTCGGCCCTGCCCCTCGACCCGCGGGCGTAGTTCGCGGTGCAGGCGTAGGGTGATGTCGACGTCCTCGCAAGCGTAGGGCGCGGCCTGCTCCAGGGCGACCTGGTTGAAGGTGAGCTGCTTGGCCCCCTTGCCGGCGATTTCCTCGAAGCTCACCGTCTTCTCGCCCAGGTACTTCAAGGCCAGGGAGTCCATGTCGTGGCGGGTGGCCGTGGAATCCAGCACATAGGATTCGAGCATGGTGTCGTGCAGCGGACCGGCCACCTCATAGCCATGGCGCGCCAGCACCGAGATGTCATATTTCAGGTTCTGGCCGATCTTGGCCTTGCCGGCATCGGCCCACAGCGGAGCCAATGCTTCGAGCACGGCCTGGCGGTCGAGCTGTTCGGGGGCGTCCAGGTAATCGTGGGCCAGCGGAATGTAGGCCGCCTCCCCTGGTTCCAGCGCCAGCCCCACGCCGACGATGTCGGCCTCCATGTAGGAGAGGCTGGTGGTCTCCAGATCGAAGCAGAACGCCTCGCTGTCGGCGAGACGCGCCAGCCACTCGTCCAGCACCGCCTGCTCGGTGATCACCACGTCGTGACGCGCCCCGCTGCCGCCACCGGCATCCGCCGTGTCGCTCGCTTCGGGCGTGGCGGTGCCGCCTGCCACGTCGTCGCCCCCCTCGTCGTCACCTTCCAGCAATTCCGACAGCCAGTTCTTGAACTCCAGCCGACGATAGAGGGCGAGCAACGCTTCGCGATCGGGTCGGGCGATGTTCAGGTCGTCGAGCCCGACCGGCAGCTCGCAGTCGGTCTTGATGGTGGCGAGTTCATAGGAGAGAAAGGCCTGCTCGCGATTCTCCTCGAGCTTCTTTGGCAAGGTCTTGGCACCGCGAAAGCTCAGCGTCTTGACCTTCTCGAGATCGGCATAGACGGTTTCCAGGCCACCCTCCATGCCCTGCAGCAGCCCCAGGGCGGTCTTCTCACCGACGCCGGGCACACCGGGAATGTTGTCGACCTTGTCGCCCATCAAGGCGAGAAAGTCGATGATCAGGCTCGGCGGCAGGCCAAACTTCGCCTCGACACCAGCCGTATCGAGGGTCTCGTCCTTCATGGTGTTGACCAGGGTGATATGGCCGTTGACCAGTTGCGCCATGTCCTTGTCACCGGTCGAAATTACGGCGTCACGCCCAGCCTCGGTGGCATGACGGGCCAAGGTGCCGATGACATCGTCGGCCTCCACACCCTCGACGCACAGCAGTGGCAGACCGAGGGCGCGCACGCAGTCGTGCAGCGGCTCGACCTGGGCGCGCAGGTCGTCCGGCATCGGCGGCCGCTGCGCCTTGTATTCAGCGTAGAGGTCATCGCGGAAGGTCTTGCCGGGCGCGTCGAAGACCACCGCCATGGGGCTGTCGGGGTAGTCCTTGAGCAATCGCTTGAGCATGTTGAGCACGCCCTTGACCGCGCCGGTGGGCTGGCCCTCGGAGGTGGTCAGCGGCGGCAGGGCGTGGAAGGCTCGGTACAGATAGGAAGAACCGTCGACGAGTACGATGGGGGTGTCGGCCATGAATCGGCATCCATTGATGTCTGAGTAAAGTGATGTCCAGGGAGAAAGCGCAATTCTGATTCCCCATGATACGCATAGCCGCCGATGTTTGCCGTGAGCCAGGCGCTACCTGAAAAGTCGACGAGCGAAGGTTAGACAAGGAGAAAATTCACGACAACGCGGAGTTTACAGGGAGTAAATGAGCATTTTGAGTGGGTTTTCAACGTCGTATAACCGAGCGCAGACACTTTTAGGGCAGTGCCTAGGCCTCGATCGGCGGAAGGCATACACTAGGGGAGATGACCCAGGCTCCCGGAGGTTGCCATGCTGTCCCTGTTTCGTCCGTTCGCCGTGCTGTTGCTCGGTGGCGGCCTGCTCCTTGCCGGGTCGCCGGCGCTGGCGCAATCCGGCGGATCGCCCGACCCCGAGATCACCACCCGTCAGGAAGAGAATCGCACCATCCGCGAGTATCGGCTCAACGGCAGGCTCTACGCCATCGAGATCCGCCCCGCCTCCGGTCCGGCCTACCATCTGGTCGACCAGGATGGCGACGGCAACTTCGAACGCCAGGCAGGCGACACTATCCGCGTTCCCGAGTGGGTGCAGCAGGATTCCTGACCGCCGGACGCCAACCGGCATTCGTGCATCGACGCACCAAGCCGCTACAATAGGCGATTTGGCATAGCCCGCGCGAGACACACATGGCCGTATTCACACCGCTTACCGACGCTCAGGTGGCAACCTTCCTGAGCCGCTTCGATGCCGGCTCGCTGGTTGCCGTCAAGGGAGTGCCTGCCGGCACGGAGAACAGCACCTTCTTCGTCACCACCGACCGCCAGGAACTGGTGCTGACCCTGTTCGAGCAGGGTGAGCACGAAGAGCTGCCGTTCTTCGTCGAATTGCTGGACTATCTCGACGAACACCGCCTGCCGGTGCCTGGCCCTCTGCACGATCATGACGGTATCGCTCTGCACAGCCTGGCCGACAAGCCGGCCCTGTTGTTCCCGCGCTTGCCGGGGGAGCATCCGCATCATCCCAACTTGGCCCAGTGCCGTGCGCTGGGCGATGCCCTGGGCCATATGCACAAGGTCTCGCAGCACTTCCCCGGCCATCGCCCCAACCCGCGCGACCTCCACTGGCTGCTGCCCATGCACCATCAGGTCCTCGCTTACCTGTCGCCGGAGGACCAGGCGTTGATGATGGACGAGGTGGAAATCTATCAGGGCTTCTTCGACAAGGCCCCGGAATTGCCGCAGGGTGCGCTGCACGGCGACCTGTTCCGCGACAACACCCTGTTCGACGGCAACCGTCTCGGTGGCATGATCGACTTCTACAACGGCTGCACGGGTGACCTGCTGTTCGACCTGGCCATCGTCATCAACGACTGGGCCACCGAGCCCGACGGTCGCCTTGATCCCGAGCGCTACGCCACCATCCTCGCCGCCTATCAGGCCCAGCGCCCGCTGAACACGTCCGAGCGCGATGCCTGGCCGATGATGCTGCGCATGACGGCCCTGCGCTACTGGCTCTCGCGCCTGCTGGTGGTCTACGTGGATCCGCCGGCCCATGACCTGACGCCCCACGATCCCGATCAGTTCCGCACCATTCTCAAGCGGCGTCTCGAGGATGGTGCCCTGCCACTGCCCGAGGTCGCATCGTGAAAGTCCCCATGGGCAGTGTCGCCAGCCCCGCGCATCGTGCCCGGCACACTTGGAACATCGACCAGTGGGGCAGCGGCTACTTCGACGTCGACGATGCCGGCCAGGCCCTGGTGCGCCCGCTCGGTGAAGAAGCCGAGGGGCCAGCCCTGCCGTTGACGTCGCTGGCGACCCAACTTCGCGAGGCGGGCCTGCGCCTGCCGGTGCTGGTGCGTTTCACCGACATCCTGCACGACCGCGTCGAACAGCTATGCGCTGCCTTCGACGGCGCCATGACCGAGGAGGACTTCGAGGGCGGCTACACGGCGGTCTATCCCATCAAGGTCAATCAACAGCACCGCGTGGTCGAAGAAATCCTCGCCACCCAGGAGCGCGGCCGGGGCCGCGTCGGCCTGGAAGCCGGCAGCAAGCCCGAATTGCTGGCGGTCCTCGCGCTATCCGGCGACGGCCCCTCGCTGATCGTCTGCAACGGCTACAAGGACCGCGAATACATCCGCCTGGCGCTGATGGGCGAACGCCTCGGTCATCGCGTCTATCTGGTGGTGGAAAAGCTCTCCGAGCTGCCGCTGATCCTCGAGGAAGCCGAACATCTCGGCGTCAGGCCGCGCATCGGCCTGCGCGCCCGTCTCGCCTCGGTGGGCAAGGGCAAGTGGCAGAACACCGGCGGCGAGAAGTCCAAGTTCGGCCTCACCGCCAGCCAGACCCAGGCGGTGGTCGAGCGCCTGAGCGAGGCCGATGCCCTGGGCAGCCTGCAACTGGTGCATTTCCACCTGGGATCGCAGATCGCCAACATCCACGACATCCAGCGCGGCCTGCGCGAATGCGCGCGTTTCTACCAGAACCTGCTGGCAATGGGCGCGCCGGTGGATACCGTGGACGTCGGCGGCGGGCTGGGCATCGACTACGAGGGCACCCGGTCGCGTAGCTTCTGCTCGATCAACTACTCGATGCGCGAGTACGCTCGCAACGTCGTCACGGCCTTTTCCCAGGTCTGCGCCAGCGAGGGGCTGCCCCATCCCCATCTGCTCAGCGAGTCCGGCCGCGCCCTGACCGCTCATCACGCCGTGTTGATCACCAACGTGATCGGCGAGGAGCGCCCCGACACCCAGGCCCCCGAGAGGCGAAATCACGCCGAACCCCAGGTGGCCGAACTATGGCGGATCCACGATGAGCTGCACGCCCTGCATGACCCGCGCGGGCTGGTCGAGGCCTGGCATGGGTTGACCCAAGCACTGAGCGATCTCCAGGACCGCTTCGTCATGGGGCTCGCCGACCTCGGTGCCCGCGCCGAGGGTGAAGGCGTCTACTCCGCGGCCTGTGCCCGGCTGCGCGAACGGCTGGACCCACGCAATCGCGCCCATCGCGAAATTCATGACGAGCTAGCCGAAAAGCTCGCCGACAAGCTGTTCGTCAACTTCTCGCTGTTTCAGTCGGTGCCCGATGTCTGGGGAATCGACCAGATCTTCCCGGTACTGCCGCTTTCCGGCCTCGACCGCGAGCCGTCGCGACGCGCGGTGATCCAGGACATCACCTGCGACAGCGACGGTCGCATCGACGCCTATGTCGACGGCCAGGGGGTCGAGTCCACACTACCGCTGCCGGAATGGCGCGAGGACGAAGAGCGCTTGATGGGGTTCTTCCTGGTCGGCGCCTATCAGGAGATCCTCGGCGACCTGCACAACCTGTTCGGCGACACCGACTCGGTGGATGCCTCACTCGACACCAATGGCGAGTGGCACTTCGACCACCTGCTGCGCGGCGACCGGGTCGCCGACGTACTCGCTTACGTCAACTTCGACGCCGAGACCCTGCGCACCCAACTCGCCGAGCAGCTCGCCGCCAGCGATCTGAGTGACGACGAACAACGCCAGTTCCGGCACGACCTGTCCGCCGGGCTCGAAGGCTACACCTATCTTGAATGATCCCTTGCTCGAATAAGCGAGTTTCGGCACTTCCGATACTGACATTCTCGGTCCATTAGACCATAGTGATAATCGCGACCCGCCCAGAGTGCCACATCCAGGCCACCAGCATGGGCGGGCGCATTTAACTCACAGGCTAATTATTATAAAATGCTATCAATTGACGACTTCAGAAACACCGAATAAATCGCAGAACGGTATCCAACGCCGAATGCAGCGTCCGCCACGGCCGCTGCATTCGGCGGCACGACTGGTGTAATCGCCGATATGGCCAGACCTGGCGTGTACCGGGGGCGCGATCTTATTCAGGACTTCTTCCATGGCAAGGAGCTTGATTCATGATCATTCTTTCGCTCATCTTCTGGCTGGTTGGGCTAGCACTGTTGGGGGGTGGCATCTGGCTCATCACCCTCGACGGTAGCTGGTACTACGCGCTGGCCGGCATCGTCCTGATCGTGGTCGGGGCCCTGACAAGATCACGCCGCCCCACCGCCCAGATGTTATATGCGCTCTTCCTGATCGCGACCACCGCCTGGTCGTTGTGGGAATCCGGCTACGACTGGTGGCCGCTGGCCACGCGACTGGGCATATTCCTGATCCTCGCCATCCCGCTACTGATCACGCCCAAGAGTGGCAGCCGCGCCGGCCTGGCCCTGCTGCTGCCGGTCTGGGCGATCATCGGCGTGGGCACCCTGGCCAGCCTGACCGTCGATGCCCATCGCACCGAGGGTGAGCTGAGCCGCGACGTAGTCTCGGAAGACGCGAACATCGGTGACACGCCCCAGGAAAGCTGGCATGCCTATGGGCGCAATAACCTGGGGCAGCGTTATTCGCCACTGGAGCAGATCACACCGGAGAATGTCGGCGACCTGGAACAGGCCTGGCAGTACCAGACCGGTGACGTGAAAGGCCCTGAAGACGTCGGCGAGACCACCTACGAGGCGACCCCGCTGAAGATCGGCAATTCGCTGTTCCTGTGCACCCCGCACAACTGGCTGATCGCCCTGAATGCCGATACCGGCGAAGAGCAGTGGGTCTACGACGCCAAGGTCCCGGCGGAAAGCTCGCGCCAGCACCAGACGTGTCGTGGCGTCTCCTACCTGCCGCCGAGCGCCGGCGAGCCGGACGACATCGATGTGCAGGTCGCCAGCGGCCCGGCCGAGGACCTGGACGCCATGCAATGCGACGCCCAGCTGTTCCTGCCGACCTCTGACGCCCGCCTGATCGCGGTCGACCCGACAACCGGCGCGCGCTGCAGCAACTTCGCCGACAACGGCGAGCTCGATCTGCTGCACAACATGCCGTTCAAGCAGGCCGGCTTCTACTATTCTACCTCGCCCCCCGTCGTGGCCGACGGCAAGGTCGTGGTATCCGGCTCGGTCAACGACAACTATGCCGTCGACTCACCGTCCGGCGTGATCCGCGCCTACGACGCCAAGACCGGCGAGCTGGTGTGGAACTGGGATTCCGGCAACCCGGACGAGACCGCCCCGATCGCCGAAGACGAGACCTACACCACCAGTTCGCCGAACAGCTGGTCGATCGCCAGTGCCGACGAAGAGCTGGGCATGATCTACTTCCCGATGGGCAACCGCACGCCTGACCAGCTAGGCATGTACCGCAGCGAGGCCGAGGAGAAGTACGCAAGCTCGGTGGTGGCGTTGAACCTGGAAACTGGCCAGGTGGAGTGGGTCCAGCAGTTCGTGCACCACGACCTATGGGACATGGACACCCCGGCCCAGCCCAGCCTGCTCGATCTCGATACCGAGCAGGGAACCCAGCCGGCCCTGGTGATCCCGACCAAGCAGGGCGACGTCTATGTGCTGAACCGCGAGACCGGCGAGCCGATCCTGCCGATCTCCGAACAGCCGGCACCCCAGGGCACCATCGAGGGTGACCATGCTGCCGAGACCCAGCCGATCTCGAGCCTGAGCTTCCGGCCGCCAACCCTGCGCGAGGCGGATATGTGGGGCGCGACCCCGCTCGACCAGCTGATGTGCCGCATCCAGTTCAAGTCGCTGCGCTACGAGGGTCAGTACACGCCGCCCTCCGAGCAGGGCACCATCGTCTTCCCGGGCAACTTCGGGGTCTTCAACTGGGGCAGCATCGCGGTGGATCCCAAGCGCCAGGTGATGTTCGGCATGCCACTGTACCTGGCCTTCACCTCCACCCTGGTGCCCAAGGAAGGCGCCGATCTGGGCGAGACCAACCAGGGTGAGCACGGCCTCAACGAGAACGCCGGTGGCCCTTATGCGGTCGAGATGAAGCCCTTCCTGTCGCCGTTCGGCGTGCCCTGCCAGCAGCCCCCCTGGGGCTATGTTGCCGGCACCGACCTGCGCACCGGCGAGATCGCCTGGAAGCACAAGAACGGCACCATCGAGGACATGACGGCGCTGCCGCTGCCGATCAAGATGGGCGTGCCGGGCATCGGCGGGCCAATCATCACCGAAAGTGGCGTGGCCTTCCTGGCCGCCAGCGTGGACGACTACCTGCGCGGCTACGACCTCAGCACCGGCGAGCAGCTGTGGCAGGCTCGCTTGCCAGCCGGTGGCCAGGCAACGCCGATGACCTACCTCAACAGCCAGGGCGAGCAGATGGTTGTCCAGGTGGCCGGCGGGCACGGCTCGATCGGCACCACCATCGGCGACTACGTGGTGGCCTACAAGCTGAAGCAGCAATAGACCCGACACCGGGGCGGCCTTCGGGCTGCCCCGTCAATACGACAAGGCCCCGCCGAGATAACTCGGCGGGGCCTTGTCGTTGGATATGTCACGGATATCGTTCAGGTCGACCTGGCGCTCACTCCGTCGTCACCCGGGTCTCCACGGTCAGGCCACCGGTCAGTCGAAAGTAGAGGTCCGCGCCACGCTGCAGCTCCCCCACCCCGGCGGGCGTGCCAGTGAGCACGACATCCCCGGGCAACAGCGTGAAGTGGCGGCTCACTTCCGCCAAGAGCATCGGCACCGTAAACAGCATGTCGGCGCCCAGGCCATGCTGTCGACGCTCACCATTCACGTCCAGGCTAAACTCCAGTGCGTTCCAGTTCGGTGTCTCGGCGAGCGGCAGGAAGGCCGACATCGGACAGGCACCATCGAAGGCCTTGGCCACTTCCCAAGGCTGCCCCTTGTCCTTCAGGCGCGCCTGGACATCGCGCAGCGTCAGGTCCAGCGCCAGGCCGATCCCAACAATGGCACGTTCGGCCTGATCGGGCGCGGCGTCGCTCAGCGACTCACCGACCAGCAGTGCCAGCTCCGTCTCGAAATGGACCTCGCCGCGTGCGAAAGGGGCCTGGATGGGCGCGGTCAGATCCGCGGCACTGGTGGCCGGCTTGATGAACAGCAACGGCTCGCTGGGGACCGGGTTGTTCAACTCCCGGGCATGATCGGCATAGTTGCGTCCAACGCAGACGATCTTGCCCAGTGGTTCCGGAAAATGCCGGCCATCGGTGAAACGGGGAACGAAGCGCATGTCCGACTCGACTCCTTGTTAGAGAGAGGCCTGAAAAGGGCCATGCTTCTTAGTCTACCCCCGACTCAGCCATCCGGCGACCACCCCTCATCCGGCTCATGGGCCAGGAAGCGCGGGCGACGTTTGGTGGCCGCATAAGGTTCGACGCAGCGGTTGTCACGACGGTTGTAGACGAAAAAGGCGTTGCTGCGCGGATCCGGCGACATGTTGGCGTTGGAGCCGTGCAGGGTGTTGCAGTCGAACAGCAGCAGACCACCCGCCGCGCCGGTGGGCGCTTCGATGCCGTGCCGATCGATCAACTCGCGCAGCGCCTGGCGGCTCGGCACGCCGAATTCCTGGGTCTTGAGCGACTGTCGGTGATGATCCTCCGGCGTTTCGCCCAGGCACGGCACGAATACCCGGTGTGAGCCGGGCACCAGCATCAGCGGCCCGTTGAAGGTGTGGTTGTCGGTCAGCACGATGGATGCACTCACCGCATGCATGGCGGGCATGCCATCCTCGGCGTGCCAGGTTTCGAAGTCGGAATGCCAATTGAAGCCCTTGCCCTCGAAGCCGGGCTTGTAGTTGATGCGCGACTGATGGACATAGGGCTCGCCGCCGAGAATCTGCCGGGCACGGCCCACCAGGCGTTCGTCGTTGGCCAGGCGGCTGAAGACTCGCGACAGGTAGTGCACCGCGAACAACGAACGGATCTCGTTGCCCTGCGGCTCGGTGATGGCGAAGTCGCGTGCGCGGAAGTCATCCCGGGCCAGCAGGGCGTTGAGTTCGTGGCGCAACGCCTCGAGCTCCTCGCCTTTCAGGAAGTCCGGCTCGAAGATGAAGCCCTGGCGCTCGAAGGTATCGAGCTGCGCGGCCGATAGCGGCCCATCGGCCTCCTCTCCCTTGACCACCGGCTCGCGGCGATTGAGCCAGGGGAGATCCAACGGCTCGCTCAGTCGGGTCGGATAGGGATCCTGCCCCGGACGCGGCGCGCTACGGATCCGGCTGTCGGCCTCGGGAGCCTCCGTGGCGATATGCAGGTTCGCTTGTGGCAGCGGTCGGTTGGACGATGTCTGCACTGACATCCAATACCTCCTTTCAAAGTCGGAATGGGTTCAGATTCGAGCTCGTTACCGACGGCGGTCAGCCGCGGGCGGTCCATTCTGGATCCGCGTGGAGAGGGTGGTGACATTAGGGGCGGTTTTCAAGGGGCTGGCATGGAACAGGCCCGACGCATCGGGTCTGGATGACCCACCGGCGAACCGGTGGGTCGGGCATGAAAGTGCCTAGTGGGCCTTCATTTCACGGACGATCTCATCACCGCTCAGGCTGGAAGGATAATAGGTCGGCCAGTTCGTGACTTCCTCCAGCAAGGCTTCGCGGTCGTCACCCCAGTAAAGATGGTAGTGATCGGCATCGGTCGGATAGATGCTGTGGTCGCTGAACTGGATATATTCGGGAAGCTCGTCACCACCCTGCTCCAGCTCGAAGATGAAGCGCACGCCGCGGTTGCCGGCCTCGTAGGTCAGAATTTCATAGCCGTCATAGGCATACTCGCCGGACATCGACTCGCCCCCTTCGTGGAAGGTGACGGTGCTGCCATCGATCACGATGCGATCGACATCCGTCTCGTAGCCTGTCGCGTAGTATTCCTTGTATTCCTCGGCGGTCTTCTCGTCGCTTTTCTCCGCCTTGTAGGCCATGACCGGATCGAGCGTGCCATCCTGGAGGTATGGATAAACCGACTGCCAGTCCCCTTCCCAATCGGAAAGCGGCCGGTCCTTCACCTGGCTGTCCTCGAAATAACCAGCGTAGATGTCGCTGTCATGATCGTGGCCATGGCCGTGATCATGGCTGTGTCCGTGGTCATGGTCGTGATCATGTCCGTGGTCATGACTGTGCCCGTGATCATGGTCATGCTCACCGTGACCATTTTCATGCGCCAGCGCCACCTGACCGGCGGCCATCGCCAGCAGGCTGATGGCCAGGACACTCGCTCTCTTTGCATATGGCATGCCCATGATGCCCTCCCTTTCGTTGTAGGTTGATCGTTATCGATTGATTTTTCTGTAGAACCCGGCAAAACAAAATACGTTATATCATAACAACAAGATTTTCTTCAACGAGCCTTGTCGATCCCGTTGCGAGACCGCGATCAGCCTCCCGAGGCGCATTGCGCCACACCATCCGCCAACTGACGCAGAAGCCGAGGGTAAAGATCCGCGTCGGGAGCCAGCCCAGTTCCCAGAGGATCGATCACGATGGATGTATCGACGCCGGTATCGTCGAACACGTTTTCCACCAGTTGAGGGTTGAACTGCGGCTCGCTGAAGACACAGTCGACACCCAGCTCCTGCACCATGCCCCTGAGCTCATCGATGCGTGCCGGACTGGGGTCCGACGCATCGCCCAGGGAAATGGCCCCGGCGGCCGACAGGTCGAAGCGCTTCTCGAAATACTGATAGGCATCGTGAAAGACGATGAAGCGGGCGCCATGGGCATCGGCAAGACGCTCCTCCAGCTCACCGATCAGTTTCTCGAGTTCTTCCTTGCCGAGGCGTGCGTTTTCCCGATAGGTCTCCGCGTGCTCCGGGTCAGCATCGACCAGCGACTGGGCAATGGCATCCAGCCACACCCGCGCATTTTCCGGATCGAGCCAGGCATGTGGATCAGTGCCATCGTGGGTATGGGCATGATGCGCATCGTGGCTGTGGCTGTGGCTGTGGTCGTGGTCGTGGTCGTGGTCGTGGTCGTGGTCGTGGCCATGATGATGCCCATGATCGTGATCGTGGGCCTCGAAGGTAGCCCCCTGACGAAATGCCAGCGTCTTCGTGCCAGGCACTTCCAGCAGGGCGACGCTCTCGGCATCGCCGGCCAGGCTCTCCAGCGAGCCGCTCAACCAGGGCGTCAGCTCCTCGCCAATCCAGAACACGACATCGGCACGATCCAGCGCGGAGGCTTCAGATGGCCGCATGGAATAACCATGCGGTGATGCACCCGGCTGAATCACCAGATCGGGCGACCCCAGATCTCCCATGACACGGTCGACGAGCGAATGGACCGGTGGAATGTCCACCACCACATCGGGCACATCGGCAGCCGCGATGGCCGGGACTCCCAGCAGCGCCATCAAGCAATGGCGGGCGCGAAATGTCATGACTTCCTCCAGGAACAGGTGTGGTGCAAGGGAATTGAGCGACAAATATTTATGTTATAACATAACAACAAAGTCAAGCACGCCATCCCCGCATTGCCCGCATCGCATTATCCCGGCTGGTTGCCGGAAGAGGTTCCATGACACTGCTGAGCATCGAACATCTGGATGTCGACATCGATGGCCGCGCCATCCTCGACAACATCCATCTCGCTATCGAACGCGGCGAGATCGTCACCATCGTCGGCCCCAACGGCTCGGGCAAGACTACGCTCCTGAAAGCCATCATCGGCTCGCTGACACCGGCGTGGGGCAAGATACATCGTGCCCCCGGCCTGGTGATGGGGTATGTGCCGCAGCGCCTTCACCTCGACCCGACCCTGCCGATGACGGTGACCCGGTTCATGGGACTGCCCCGGCGGCATGCCCCCGAGCGGATCGAACAAGCCCTGGAGAGGGCCGGCGCCGCAGGGCTGGGCAGGCACCAGATGAGTTCACTGTCGGGCGGCCAGTTCCAGCGCATCCTGTTGGCCCGCGCCTTGCTCGAGTCTCCCGACCTGTTGATTCTCGACGAGGCGACCCAAGGGCTCGATCAGCGCGGCGTCGCCGACTTCTACCGGCAACTGGAGTCGGTGCGACGCGAACTCGACTGCGGCATTCTGATGGTCAGTCACGAGCTGCATGTGGTGATGCGGGCCTCGGATCGCGTCGTCTGCCTGAACAAGTCCATCTGCTGCGAAGGCACGCCGCAACGCGTGGCCACCTCACCGGCCTACCAGGCCATGTTCGGGCATGACATCCAGGATGCCTTCGCCCTGTACCGGCATGACCACGCCCATCGGCAGGAAACGGCGGAGCTGGTCTCATGATCTTCGACGACTTCCTGGTCCGCGCCGCCCTGGCCGGCATCGGCGTCGCCCTCGCCGCAGCCCCACTCGGCTGCTTCGTGGTGTGGCGGCGCATGGCCTATTTCGGCGATGCCACTGCCCACGCCGCCGTTCTCGGCGTCGCCCTCTCGCTGGTCCTGTCGACCTCGATCCTCGCTGGCGTGCTGGCCACCTCGCTGATCATGGCAACGATCGTCTCGACGCTCAGCGGCAGGGGCTATGCCATGGATACCCTGCTGGGCGTCATGGCGCATTCGGCGCTGGCCCTCGGCCTGGTGGCAGTGTCCTTCGTCTCCGGGGTGCGGATCGACCTGATGGCCTACCTGTTCGGCGACATCCTCGCCGTCGGCAAGGCCGACCTGGCCGTCATCTGGGCCGGAGCGGCCCTCGTCCTGGGGCTGATGAGTTGGCGCTGGCCGAATCTGTTGACCGCCACGCTCAATACCGACCTCGCCTACGCCAGCGGCATCGACCCGAAACGCGAACAGCTTATCCTGACCCTGTCGCTCGCCGTGGTCGTGGCCGTGGCCTTGAAAGTCGTGGGGGTGCTGTTGATTGCCGCCTTGCTGATCATTCCGGCGGCCACGGCGCGCCCTTTCAGCCGCACGCCGGAGACCATGGCACTGCTGGCCGCCGCCTTCGGGGCGAGCGCCACCACCGGCGGGCTGCAGGCGGCATTCTGGCTGGACACACCGACCGGCCCGACCATCGTCAGCCTGGCCGCGATCCTGTTCGCCCTTTCCAGCCTGGCCGGACGCCTGAAGACCCGCATCATGAAGACGGTGGGGCAGTAAATGGTCCTTGAAGGAACTCTCAAGCAGCGCTCTAAAGGCGCATTTCGATACCCCGCTCGGCCATATACCGCTTGGCCTCGGGAATGCTGTATTCCCCGAAATGGAAGATGCTGGCGGCCAGTACCGCATCGGCTCCGCCGTCCTTGACGCCTTCCACCAGGTGATCGAGGTTGCCGACACCGCCGGAGGCGATGACCGGCACGCTGACCGCATCGCTGATCGCTCGGGTCACACCGAGATCGAAGCCCTGCTTGGTGCCGTCGCGGTCCATGCTGGTCAGCAGAAGCTCGCCGGCCCCTAGCTCCACCATCTTCTGCGCCCACTCCACGGCATCCAGGCCAGTGGGCCGGCGGCCGCCATGAGTGAAGATCTCCCAGCGCGGCGTCTCGTTCTCGCCGGAGACCCGCTTGGCGTCGATGGCCACAACGATGCACTGGCTGCCGAAACGTTCCGCGGCCTCATGAACGAAGTCGGGATTGTGCACGGCGGCGGTGTTGATCGAGACCTTGTCGGCGCCCGCATTGAGCATGGTGCGGATATCATCGCAGGTGCGTATGCCGCCTCCCACGGTCAAGGGAATGAACACCTCGCCGGCGATGCGCTCGACCATTTCCACCGTGGTGTCGCGGTTCTCGTGACTGGCCGTAATGTCGAGGAAGGTGATCTCGTCGGCCCCTTGATGGTTATAGCGCTGGGCGACCTCCACCGGATCGCCGGCGTCGCGGATGCCGACGAAGTTGACGCCCTTGACCACGCGCCCCGCGTCGACGTCCAGGCAGGGAATGATGCGCTTGGCGAGTCCCATGGTTCAGCTCCCGGTTCGTTGGCGGGTGAGTTCATCGCATAGCCGCTGGCCCTCGGCCACATCGAGGCTGCCTTCGTAGATGGCGCGACCGGTGATAGCACCGAGAATCCCCGGCTCCCCTGCCTCGACCAGCGAGCGCAGATCGTCGAGGTTGGTGACACCGCCCGAGGCGATCACCGGCAGGCCGCCCTGGCGGGCCAGTTCGGCGGTGGCCTCGACATTGACGCCGCCCATCATGCCGTCACGGGCAATATCGGTATAAACGATGGCGGAAACACCATCGTCGGCGAAGCGCTTGGCGAGTTCCGTGGCCTTGATGGTGGACACCTCGGCCCAGCCATCGGTGGCTACGAAACCGTCGCGCGCATCGAGACCGACGATCACGTGATCCGGAAAGGCACGGCACATCTCGGTGACGAAGTCAGGTTCCTTGACCGCCTTGGTACCGATGATCACTTGGGAGACACCAGCATCCAGGTAGTGCTCGATGGTCGACGCACTACGAATGCCGCCACCGATCTGGATCGGCAGCTCCGGGTAGGCCCGGGCGATAGCGGTGACCGCCTCGCCGTTGATCGGCCTCCCCTCGAAGGCACCATTGAGATCGACCAGATGCAGACGGCGCGCCCCGGCCTCTACCCAGCGAGCGGCCATGGCCACCGGGTCATCGCCGTAGGTGGTGGCGTCGTCCATGCGCCCCTGCTTGAGACGGACGCACTTGCCATCCTTGAGATCGATGGCGGGAATTACCAGCATGTCAAATCCTCCAGGGCGGGGCCCGGCGAGAGACCGGGTGCCGTTCAGGGCATCCAGTGAACGAAGTTTTCCAGCAGCCGGAGACCCGCCCGAGAACTCTTCTCCGGGTGGAACTGCACGGCGAAGGTGGCATCACGGCCGGTCGCCACATGAGCCGAGACCCGGCCGTAATCGGTGGTGCCGAACAGGGTGGCGTCGTCTTCGACCTCGACATAATAGCTGTGCACGAAATAGAAGTGCTCGTCCTGGTCGATGCCCTGCCACAACGGATGCTCCTGGTGCTGATGCACCAGGTTCCAACCCATGTGCGGCACCTTGCACCGATTGCCACTCTCATCGCGCATGTCGGCGGGAAAGCGCCGCACCTGGCCAGGCATGAAACCCAGGCAATCGATGCCGCCGTTCTCCTCGCTGCGCTCGTGAAGCATCTGCTGACCGACGCAGATGCCCAGCAGTGGCTTGTCCTGGCTGGCCAGCAGCTCCTCTACCAGGCCACGCAATTCGGTGCGCTCCAGCTCGCCCACGCAGTCGCGAATGGCGCCCTGGCCCGGCAGCACCAGCCGCGTGGCGCCATTGATGCGTCGCGCATCACGGGTCACCACGACATTTTCGTGGGTCACGTGCTCCAATGCCTTGGCGACGGAATGCAGGTTGCCCATCCCGTAGTCGATGACGGCAATGGTCATGGGGTGCTCCTCGTATCGGTCGGCGGATTCAGGAAACACGGCTCGAGCGCCTGGCACTTGACGACGAGGCTCGACGCTTCCTTCACAGGCTGCCCTTGGTGGACGGCATCCGGCCGGCCATGCGTGGGTCTTCGGCCGCGGCCATGCGCAGGGCGCGGCCGAAGGCCTTGAAGATGGTCTCCGCCTGGTGGTGGGCATTGAAGCCCTTCAGGTTGTCGATATGCAGGGTGACCCGAGCGTGATTGACGAACCCTTGAAAGAACTCCCAGAACAGTTGGGTGTCCATCTGACCCAGAGTGGCACGGGTAAACTCGACATCCATGAACAGGCCCGGACGGCCGGAAAAGTCTACCACAACCCGAGACAGTGCCTCGTCGAGTGGCACATAGGCATGGCCGTAGCGGTAAATGCCGCGCTTGTCGCCGATCGCCTGATCGAAGGCCTGGCCCAAGGTGATGCCAAGGTCCTCGACCGTGTGGTGAGCATCGATGTGCAGGTCGCCCACCGCCTTGATGTCTAGGTCGATGAGCCCGTGGCGCGCTACCTGATCGAGCATGTGATCGAGGAAAGGCACGCCAGTCTCGCAGGTCAAACGCCCCTCGCCATCGAGGTTCATGGTGACCGTGATCTGGGTTTCCTTGGTGTCGCGGGTGACCGTGGCGGTACGCTCGGACATGTTGAATCTCCAGCGCCATGGCGCTTGTCGAAGGAAGACCGGTCGCTTGGACCAGAAGGCGCCGATGGCAGGCCGCCGACGCAGAACGCCATTATAGTGAAACGCCACCCCCATCCGCTACAATGCCAACCATTCAGCGATGGCGGTGTACGCCACCCTAGACGGGAGAATCATGCATGCCGGTCACGCTTCAGCGAGTCGACCAGGCGACCTGGGAAGCGGATGCCCAGGTCCGCACCGATCTGCTCCGCATCTACGCCGATGCTCCCGCCGAGCGTCTGCCACATGATCCCGAGACGTTCATCCGCGAGCACCTGGCGGCGGCGCGCTTCTTCTGTTGCGCGCACTTCAACGACCGACTGCTGGGCGCCGTGGCGGTTCGCCCCGATGCCGAGGCCTGGTGGCTTTCCCACCTGTGCGTGCGCACGGCCACGCGACGCCGTGGCGTCGGCTCACGCTTGCTGACACTGACGGGCAAGGCCGCGCATCACGATGGTTTGCGACTGCGCATGCTAAGCTCACAGCTTTCCATGGCCGACCAGATGCTGCTGCAACGGATCGGTTATCGCCTGACCCAGGCGGGTGACTACTTCGAACTCGACCTGCTGCCCAAAGGAGCCGGGCAATGAAGCGAATCTTGCGTACCTTGCTGGCCACCATCGGCATTCTCGGGCTGGTGGCGGTCGGTGCCGTGGTCTTCGTCACCACCTTCTTCGACCCCGAGGACCTCAAGCCACGCCTCGTCGAGGTGGTGCGCGAGCATAGCGGGCTGGAGCTGGAACTGGATGGCCCTCTCAACTGGTCCTTCTATCCCCGGCTGGGAGTCGGCGTGGAAGCCGCCGAGGCACGCTTGCCGAACCAGTCGTCCGATGAGCGTCCCTTCGCGGCCATTGACCACGCCGAGGTCAGCCTCGCCTTCGCGCCCTTGCTGCGCGGGGAGATCGCCATCGACGGCCTGACCCTCGAGGGATTGCTGTTGAACCTGGCGCGGGATGAGTCGGGCCGCGGTAACTGGGAGACGCTGATCGAGCGACTGGAAAGCCGTGGCGAGGAAGCCGAGGCCGTGCTCGCACCCGCCAGCGCCGGCCCCAACCCCGACGCGGAATCGAGCGAGAGCGGGCTATCGGTGGCGCTCAATATCGCCAGCGTCCAGGTCCACCAAGGCCAGGTCAACTACCGCGACGCCCAGGCGGAACGGCACGTGACCCTGGAACAACTCAACATCACCGGTCACAACGTCAATCCCGATCGCCCCTTCCCGCTCAATGCCAGCCTGCGCGTGCTCCTGGACGACGACCTCGACACCGAGGCAGCGACCCTGGCCAGCGACATCATTCTCAAGACGCGGGTCGATCTCGGCCTGACGGAGGGGCGCCATGTCTTCCAGGAGCTATCCCTGCAGACCGACTCTCGGTTCGGCGATGCCCCGGATACACAGAAGCTCAACCTCACCGCCGCCGAGGCAATACTCGACCTCAGCGAACAACATGTGACGCTGACCGATGGCCAGCTCGATACCAGCCTGCTGCATCCGCGACTCGGCGAGAAGCGCCTGGCACTGGCGATGGGGCTTCAACTGGATGCCGACCTGGAGGCCCAGACCGCCCAGCTCCGCGAACTGCACCTGACAGGCCCCGACAGCCTTGAACTGACGGGCAACCTCAACGTCACCGAGCTGTTCACGGCGCCGAGCTATCGCGGACAATTACAACTGGAACCATTGTCGCTGCGCCCCTGGCTGACGCGACTCGACGCCATGCCGGCCACTGCCAGCGACACGGCCCTGAGCGACGTCAGCCTGACCAGCCCGGTCGAGGGAGACCTGCAATCAATCACCCTGGACGGCCTGACCCTTGGCCTGGACGGAAGCACCTTTAGCGGCCGCCTGGCTGGCCAGTTCGACGGCTCAAGCCTGAGTGCCAACCTGCAGGGTGACACCCTCGACCTGGACGCCTACCTGCCTCCCGACGCCCCCTCTTCGGAGACCAGCGCCAGCCTGCCCCTTCTCGACCGGGCCTATGCCGAACAATCCCCGACGCTTCTGCCCGCCAGCTGGCTGGCTGATCTGGATCTCGACACACGTCTCGAGCTCGGCGAGCTCCACTTCCTGCGGCAGAACTTCCGAAACGTCACTCTGGCGCTGGAAGGCCAGGAAGGTCACCACCGCCTGACGCGCTTCGAAGCGGACCTGCATGATGGCCAACTCTCGGCCACCGGCTCGCTCGATGCTCGCGAGACCCCGCTTCGCTGGCAGCTCTCGCCGAACGTCACCGCGGTACGCCTCGGCGACCTGCTGGAATCCCTGGGCGATGAACCGGCCCCCTTGCAGGGCCTGCTGGAAGGCAGCGGCGAACTCGAAAGCCAAGGCAACAGCCTGACCGAGCTCAAGCGCGCCCTGAACGGCCACCTCGAGACCCGGCTCACCAAGGGCCGCCTGACCGAAACCAACGTGTCACAGCAATTGTGCACCACGGCAGCTCGTCTCCAGGGAGAGCAGACCAGCCGCGAATGGGAGGAAGGCACCAGCCTGCAACGCACCGAGGCCAGTTTCGAGATTCGCGATGGCGTGGCCGAAAGTGACGACCTTGCCGTCACGATACCGGGTATCGACATGAACGGTCAGGGGCAGCTCGATGTGGCCAGCGAACGTTTCGACCTCAAGGCCAACGCCCGTTTCACCGATACCGTGGACGCGGCCTGCGAGGTCAATCCGCGCCTCAAAAAGGTGCCGTTCCCCGTTCACTGCGAAGGACAACTGAGCGGCGACAGCAACGAGTGGTGCCGTTTCGACCGCCAGGCGCTACAGGCCTCTCTCGGTGAGCTGCTGCGCCAGGAGGCCTCCCAGCGCGCCGGCGAAGAAATCGACAAGCGTCTCGAGGACGCCATGGACAAGCTGGAAGAAAAAGCCGGCGGTGAACTTCGTGGCACCCTCGAGAGTCTATTGAAATGAGCATCAAGTAAAGCCAGTCACTGCGCCGGTCCTCGCGATCGGCGCTTTTTTGCGTGTCGAGCCCCTTCATGACCGACCATCCACCCGTCGTTCTGCCTCCCGAGACCTTCCAGCGCCGCCTGCTGGACTGGTTCGATGTGCACGGACGTCACAACCTGCCCTGGCAGCAGAACCGAACGCCCTATCGGGTCTGGGTCTCGGAGATCATGCTCCAGCAGACCCAGGTCACCACCGTGATCCCCTACTTCGAACGCTTCATGGAGCGCTTTCCCGACGTCGAAGCCCTGGCCGCCGCCAACCAGGACGAAGTTCTGCATCTATGGACGGGGCTTGGCTACTACGCCCGGGGACGCAACCTGCACAAGGCCGCCCGGGTCGTGATGGAAGAGCACGACGGCGCCTTCCCCGTGCACAGCCTCGAGGCCATGGCCAGCCTGCCCGGCATCGGCCGCTCCACCGCCGGGGCGATTATCGCCCAGAGTACCGGGCGGCGCGCGGTGATCCTCGATGGTAACGTCAAGCGGGTGCTGACCCGCCTACATGCCGTGGAGGGCTGGCCCGGGCGCCCTGCCGTGGAACGCCGGCTGTGGTCGCTGGCCGAGCGCTACACGCCCGCTGAGCGCGTGATCGATTTCACCCAAGCGATGATGGACCTGGGCGCGACACTCTGCCGCCGCGGCCGCCCGGAGTGCGGGCGCTGCCCCTTCGAGACCGAATGCCTCGCCCACGAGCGAGGCGAGGAACGGCGCTTCCCGGAATCCAAACCGAAGAAGGCACTCCCCACCCGGCAGACCCTCATGCTGTTGCTCCTGGATGACTCAGGCCGCGTGCTGCTCGAGCAACGTCCCTCCAGCGGGCTCTGGGGCGGCCTCTGGAGTCTGCCGCAATTCGAGGATTCCGAGGCCCTGCAGGCCTGGCTGGATCAGCACGCACCGGGCGCCGAGCTCGATGACGAGTGGTCTACCTTCACTCATACCTTCAGTCACTTCCGGCTGGAGATCACCCCACAGCCGGCCCGCGTGACGTGCCTCGACGCGGTCGGAGAAAGCCGGCGCTGGTTCGACCCCACCGATCCTGCCAACATCGGACTCGCCGCGCCGGTCAAGGGCTTGCTGGAGTCGCTGCGCCCCTTCACCCTGTCCGCACCCGCAGGCCATGCATCCGAATCAGCCAAGGAGCCATCCCGATGACCCAGACCGTATTCTGCCGCAAGTATCAGGAAGAGCTGGAAGCCCTCCCCTTCCCTCCGTTGCCCGGCGAGAAGGGCCGCGAGATCCAGGCCAGCGTATCCAAGCGCGCCTGGGAAGAGTGGCAAGCCCTGCAGACCCGCCTGATCAACGAGAAGCACCTCAACATGCTCGACCCCACGGACCGGTCCTATCTGATGGAGCAACTGGAGCACTTCCTGAACAACGAGGAAACCGACCAGGCAGAAGGCTACGTGCCTCCCGAACGCTGAAACGCCTCAAGGTGCTGTATACGCCATCTTTTTGAAAAGAAACGGTTGACGCAAAAAGGGCTTTAGGGTTTAATACGCACCGTTGGCGCGGGCCAGATAGCTCAGTCGGTAGAGCAGGGGATTGAAAATCCCCGTGTCGGCGGTTCGATTCCGTCTCTGGCCACCACAATGCTGGGGTATCGCCAAGTGGTAAGGCACTGGTTTTTGGTATCAGCATGCGCAGGTTCGAATCCTGCTACCCCAGCCACGCCAACCTGTTTCTCGTCCTGCTTTCCAAGTCGAGTCGAGACTGTATTCCAAGCCGACATAGCTCAGTTGGTAGAGCAACTGACTTGTAATCAGTAGGTCCCGGGTTCGACTCCTGGTGTCGGCACCATCTACTAGATGGTTGAAAATCAAAAGCTTGCTGTACATCATCGCCGCCTTCTAGGGCGGCGATTGTGCTTGTAAAATCTCTCCTTCGGCCTAGCGTTCAGTCTTGCACTCATTCCTTTCAATTTGGATGAGGTGCAGCTAAATGTGTGTTTCTGCAACAGTTTGTTCCAAGGGCGGTGTCGGCAAGACGACCTCAACGGCCAACCTGGGCGGCCTGCTGGCTGATGCCGGGTTCAGGGTGCTCCTCATTGACCTGGACTCCCAGCCTACCCTTTCCTCCTATTATGAGCTGTCCCAGCCTGCACCCGGCGGAGTGTACGAGCTGCTCGCGACAGATCTGGTGGATCTCGACCAGATCATATCCAAGACCGCGATTCCCAATCTCGATATCGTGGTCTCTAACGACTATCGGAATCAGTTGCAGCAGCTGTTGCTCAACGCCCCCAATGGCCGGTTCCGCCTGATCGGGTTACTCGACCGCTTCTCCGATCGCTACGACGCCATCCTCAAGCGGATCTGATCACATTCACTTCCCCGAGGGGCGACGCCTGCCCCTCGGGGGTAGCTCGCCCCTTTTCCTTATTACGGCGACTCAACCACGGCTCCGGCGCCTCGAGGAGGCCCCGGAGCTTTTTCTGGACAGCTATGTCGCCGATAGCGACAGCGCAGTGTTCCTATCCCTCTGGGGACGGGATACCGCGATCCATGAGTTGATGGCCAAGCTGACGTTGTCGATTGGCGAAGGCGACCTGGACAGTTTGACCTTGATGGGAGAGCGGCCAGTCCGGTTGCACTTGAACCGCGACCGACTAGGTAAGCGCACCACGCGGACCTATCGACAAACGCGATTCGGCAGTCTGCTGAACCTCTGGCTGTTCGATCAGCGCTGCCAGGAGCCCGACCGGGCCAATCGGCAGTGCTATGCCATCTTCAACGAAAGAGATTCCCAGCAAGACAAGAGCGCGATGCTCTGGGCGCGACTGCGGGATCTGGCGGCATATCCGCTACTGGATCACTGGCGACCGACGATCGTTCAGTTGCTCCTCGAGCATGAAGCCATCCGCATGCTCGACCAGACGTCCGAGCGTCTGTCCGGCGTCTGGATCGATCTTTCGTTGGCTTCAGTACAAGAGGCGATCGGCCACCGCATTCAGTCCGGTGAACTCACCATCCAATAATCCAGGAGGCCACCATGGCTCTGATGTTTCCACGCCTGGCACGCAACTTTGCCAAGAATGGTTACTACCCAACCGATGAGGCCACGCTCGAGCGTGTGTTGAATGCGCTGGATGCGTCGCACGACCAACGTGTGCGAATCCTCGATCCCTGTGCCGGCGAAGGCATGGCGATCCTGGAAACAGCACATCGCCTGGGCCGGGAGCGTACCGATGCCTATGGCATCGAATACGACCTGGAGCGGGCTCGGCACATGCAGCGCGTCGTGGATGTGGGGATCCAGTCGGATCTGATGGATACCGTCATATCCCCGCGATCGTTCGGGTTGCTGTTCTTCAATCCCCCCTATGGCGACCTCGTTGGCGAGACCGGCGGTAGCAAGGGGTATGCCGGCAAGGGGCGACAGCGACTGGAGAAGCTGTTCTACCAGCGGTCAGTGCATCTCCTGCAATACAGTGGGGTGATGGTCATGATCGTGCCGGGGTATGTGTTCGATGACGAGCTATCGAGCTGGGTTGCCCAGCATTTCGATCGCGTCAGCGTCTACCGGGCTGCCGTGGACACGTTCCAGCAGGTGATCGTGTTCGGAGTGCGCGCCAGGCGCAATGCACTATTGGCCAGCAACAAGGCGAAAGAGGTCAAAACGCTGTTACAGGGTATCGGCTCGAAGGACATCGAGCCGGACATCCTGCCGGAATACTGGAGCAGCGAATCCTACGATGTACCACCGGCTTCGAGTAGCACGCCGCACTGCTATCGCGTGTCGCTGGAACCCGAGCAGTTGGAGCAGGAAATGGACCGCCTCGGCGGCCTATGGCCTGACTTCAACCTCGCGTTCTGGACGGATGGCGTCACGCAAAGACGTCCGCTGCGTCAGCTGTCCAGCTGGCACCTCGCACTGTCACTGGCAGCGGGAGGCATATCGGGCATCGTGACCTCGAGGTCGGGGCGTCAACTGGTCGTGAAGGGCGATACCTTCAAAGAGAAAGCTGCGCAGGTCGAGTTTGAGGAGGACGCCGACGGCAACATCACCGAGCGTCGCACTCTGACTGACCGTTTCGTGCCGGCCATTATGGCCTGGGACGTGACAGCGGATTCTCCCGACAGGGGCCGACTGTTCACAATCACGTCGACGCCGGCTGCTCCGGCCGTTGCTGAAACCACCGACTCGGAAGCCGAGACGGCATAACCCAACCACGATCGCTCCTCAAGGCGATCATTCCCCACGCGGGCAGACAAGCTGCCCGCTGGGCGCATGTCTGCCCATTTTCGTAAGGAGATGGACATGAACATGCCATGCACCACACCGGATAACGTCATCGCGCTCAACGATTTCATCGATGAGTTCGGTGATGGGCTGCTGGATACGCTCAACCATACCCACCCCCCGGTTTACGATGGTCGGGGGCACCCGGGTCGCCAGGCGGTGATGGACTCACTGTCGCGCAAGCCGTTCCCGGCACAGGCCGATGTCGTCCAGGCGATATCAGCCTTGTTGCTGGATCAGAACGAGCGTGCCGGCATCATCAACGCCGAGATGGGTACCGGCAAAACGATGATGGCGATCGCTGTCGCCGCTGTGATGGCGAATGAAGGCTATCGCCGGTCCTTGATCGTCTCGCCGCCGCACCTGGTTTACAAGTGGCGGCGCGAGATCCTCGAGACGATACCCGAGGCGCGGGTCTGGGTACTCAATGGCCCGGACACGCTGGCGAAACTGCTCAAGCTGCGCGAGCAGTTGGGACAGCCCAGCGATGGTCGGCCGGAGTTCTACGTGATGGGCCGTGTGCGGATGCGAATGGGGTTTCACTGGATCCCGGTGGCCACCCCAAAGCGTACGCTGGACGGACGCTTCGCGGCGTGCCCGGACTGCGGCGGTATGATCCACGACAGTGATAACGAGCCGATCAGGTTCGAGCTGTTTCAGCAGACCGAGCGTCAGCAGCGATGCGAAGCATGCGGTGGTCCGCTCTGGACACTCATACGACAGCGGCAACCCGAAGGGGGTGCCCGCCGTCGTTCGGTGCTCAAGGCGCTGCAACGCATTCCGACCATCGGCAAGGTGACATCGGAGAAGCTGATCGACCAGTTCGGGGAGGCATTTCTCTCGTCGATGCTGGCCGACAACGTGCACGAGTTCATCAACCTGATGGACGAGAACGGCGACCTGGTGTTCAACGATCGACAGGCGACGAGAATGGAGCGGGCGATGGCCAACATCGAGTTCGGCTTCGGTGAGGGCGGTTTTCAGCCGAGCGAGTTCGTGAAGCGCTATCTGCCTGATCAGTTCTTCGACCTGCTGATCGTCGACGAGGGGCATGAGTACAAGAACGCGGGGTCGGCACAGGGCCAGGCCATGGGCGTACTGGCAGCAAAGGCACGCAAGACGCTACTGCTGACCGGCACGCTAATGGGTGGCTATGCCGATGACCTGTTCTATCTGCTCTTCCGGGTTCTGACGCCGGTGATGATCGAGGACGGCTACCGTCCCCAGCGCAACTCACTGGGTGCGGCGTCCATGGCCTTCATGCGGGAACATGGCGTTCTCAAGGACATCTACTCCGAGCGTGAAGGCATTGGGCACAAGACGGCGAAGGGCCGGAAAACGTCGGTGCGCACGGTCAAGGCACCGGGGTTCGGCCCGAAGGGCATACTGCGCTATGTGTTGCCGTTCACGGTGTTCCTCAAGCTCAAGGACATCGGTGGTGATGTACTTCCGCCGTATGAAGAGGAGTTTGTGGAAGTGCCGATGTCGTCAGACCAGGCCAGTGCCTATGACAGGCTCTCCCGGGAGCTGACACAGGCGCTCAAGGAAGCATTGGCACGCAAGGACACCACCTTGTTGGGTGTGGTGCTCAATGTACTTCTGGCGTGGCCTGATTGCTGTTTCCGGCCTGAGACGGTCAAACACCCGCGATCGCGGGATTTGATCAACTTCACCAAGTCGATCTTTGATGACGAGTCGCCTGAAGCGCGTCCTCGAGCAGGCAGGGTTGAAAGTGGCCGTGCTGCGCTCGAGCGTCGACACCAGTCGGCGGGAAGACTGGATCGCGGATCAGGTCGAGAAGGGGATCGATGTTCTGATCACCAACCCCGAGTTGGTGAAGACGGGCCTCGATCTACTCGACTTCCCGACGATCGCATTCATGCAGACGGGATGGAACGTCTACACACTCCAGCAGGCGGCACGTCGATCGTGGCGGATCGGTCAACACCGGGCGGTGCGTGTGATCTTCTTCGGCTACGCCGAGACTTCACAGATCGCCTGTCTGCGGCTGATGGCCAGCAAAATTGCTGTGGCGCAGAGCACATCCGGGGACATACCCGAGTCGGGCCTGGATTCGCTCAACAGCGACGGCGAGTCGGTCGAGATGGAGTTAGCCAGGCAACTGGTCGCTTGAACCCCAGCCCCTCTTCGGAGGGGTTTTTAATGTTGTGCTTAGGGTATATCGAATCGAGACATATTGAACGGCCTCCTATCGCTGTGGTGGGTCAAGTCGCTGCCATGTTGCTGAGGACGTTCATGAAGTGCCTGCTCCAGAGCATCCAGCATCATGTCGGTGCGGGTGTGCGGGTGTGGGAGGGAACTCGCCAGCCGATGACCCGGTATGCAATGGCGCCGATGGCCGCCCACTGCGAGGGCTAGTCGGCATCGTGGCCGAATACCATGTGGACTGCACGCTGACGGGCTTCAGGTGTATATCGTTTGGAAGTGCTCATGGCTCCATCCTCTCAAGGTTTGGAGCCTCCGGGAATTCCGCGACGATTCAGGTGTTTACCAGTGGACCACAGGGGTTCCCAGTGGCAGGACATTCTTCCAAAGTATACGTCCTGCAACTAACCAGAGCAGGCACGGTTGTGTGGTCTGTTCCTACTCGCCTTAGCGGCAGTTTCCTCTGTGAGATCTTCCGCGAGTAGCCTGGTTAGTAGTACGATGCTACGCGCGTCGAAGGAATGGAGGGGCACATTGAAGCCATCCAAATGGCACTTCATCAAGTGCGAGTCTACATTCAGTGTGGGCCTTTTCCTCCTTGTATCACGGGCTCGAGCACTCTCAATGATGTTGTGGCTGGAGCATGAGATTGCACCGCAAGGTACTTGGTCACATGTTGGAAAAGCTTGCTGGAAAAACGGTCGAGATTCTTTTGCAAGCAGACCGTCAATCATCCGGACTTCGGTAAGTAGTGTAGCATTTGGCGTCTGAGACTACCGACACTACGTTCAGGAAATGACGATACTAGATAAGCCAGTATGTTCAGGGAGGCAGCTTGGCCATTAAGTCAGACGAGATTCTAGCAAAAGCATCAAGCATGTTCGCACGGCATTCTTATGAAAGAATTACCCTGGAGCAGATCGCATCGCAGCTCGACATGGTTCCAAGTGCTCTTTATCACTATTTTAGAGATAAAAAGGAGCTGATATTCCAGTGTTATCTACGTGGATTGAATATCTATAGTCAGGAGCTGGAAGCGGCGTCAGAACCCGGCATCGATGGACTGGAGATTATACGTCGATTTCTGCGTGGCAGGCTGAGTCCAGATAGCCCGCGCATGATCCTTTTCACTGATATAGATGCGTTGCCGGAAAAATTCTGCCAGATTGTACATGAAAGTCGCTGGAAGAATGTTGAGAAACTAGCGGCTATCGTACAGCAAGGTGTCGAGGACGGCTCAGTAGAAAGCAATGAGCCATTACTTACTTCCGTGGCGCTAATTTCCATCCTTGACTGGGTGCCTTTCTGGTTTTCTGAACATGATTACTACACACACCAGCAGGCGATTGATAGTATTGATGACATTGTTACCCATGGTGTCTGCCGCCGTGATCTGAAGGCATCCGTCTCACCTCCTCTTCCTGATCTCTCCCCCTTCCTTGAGGCACAGGCAGGCTTGAGCAAGCGTTTATCCAAATTTGATCAATTATTGAGAATCGCGTCAGATAACTTCAATAGAAAAGGGGCTATGGGAGCATCACTTGAGCAGATCGCATTAGATGCTGGTATGACACGGTCCGGCATTTACTACCATTTCGATAGCAAGGAAGATCTTCTTTATGCATGCCTAACGCGCTCTCTGAAAAGGGAGGCTGAAATAGCCGCCCATGTGGCTGCGCAATGGGCTAGGACTTCCGATTACGTCATTCAAATAAATAGGTTGCTTTTGATGTTGCATGACACTCCATGCGGCCCCAAGGAAACGTATCATAACATCAACTATCTGGCCCAGAATCATAGAAATGCCTATGTCTCCGAAGTCCTGTCAATTGTTGATGCGGTACAGGAGCGATTCAAGAACTCAATAAGGCTTGGAGAGTTCCGAGGAGTTGATGGCTACTTTGCGCATAGAATCATGTCTGGAATGGAGCACTGGTACCCTGTCTGGTTCAGGAAATGCACACGCTGGCCTCCTGTGGCCGTAGCTGATCACTTCTCCAATATGTTTCTATATGGGATCAAGCCTCGCTCTATTCTATAGCATGTCGGATCTCGGGTGTTTACTTGAGCTGAAAGAGCTATTCTCTGATAGCAACCAGAGAGTTCCTCCATCAGTTCACTCAGGAGTACCGAGATGGAGCTCAAACTGCACACCGTGCCGAGACCCCGGGCTGCTCTTAAGAAACTTCTCGCTTGTGCACTTGCCGCTCGAGACCGCGTCAGTGGTATGGCCACTTGGTGATGGCAACATTGGAATGATGGGCATGGCCTCCGCATACTTTCCATCAGCTACGAGCTGCTCACCACACCTGAGTTTCTCGTCTGGGGCGGAAGACCTGCTCGCTGTTGCCCGGGAACTTCCTGTCCCGGCTGTTTTCATCGAATGCTGAAGAGGCGTCAGATGTCGACGCTGACCAAGATTGAACCTCACCCCATATCAGAACCGGACATTGCTGGAAAACCCGACCTCTTTGCCGCTGGAGAACATTGATTGATGATATCTTTCAGCGAATTCGGTTATGGCTGACAGGTTCAGGAACTCCGCTGCCAGTCGTGCCGCTCCGGTTGCCCGAAATATGTCCCTCTTGTCGTCCCTCAATGCCTGAATCTAGTTGGCGATGTGGGCGGTGTCGAAAGCGTCGTTTCAGGGATGAATGAGACCTGACCTGATTTTAGTTCTGTCGCCAGGCTTATGTCTTGTCGCGAGCATCGTCCATCGACAGGAACCAATGGGAGGCTAGGCATTCTGCCCCGAATTTTCCGTTTAAAGACTCCGCAAGAGCATTATCCTTCGGCTTGCCCGGGAGGTTGAAATCCTGCGTTACGCCCCTTTCAGTATGTTAAGTGATCTATTGCGCGCGAGGCGAATTTGGGACGGCTATTGACATGGGGCCAGACAGGTCGGTGTCCCTGCTGGAAAATCCTTGTCATGGTCCCAACTACACTTTCAGCTCCAATGTAACCATCAACTTGATTCGCCAGGCCTTCTCGGCTGTATTCATCAGTCAGTGTCAGGGCGCGTAGTCGCTGGCCATTGAACAAGGTGCCACTGATGAAGTCCATGCTCCACGCTTGAGCCGTTGCCGTGGCGAGCACTCGTACACGACGAAGTGCAGCCATCCGGTCGTCGTCTGGCTTGCTTGTGCTGAAGGGAGAGGTCCGTTTCTCGATACAGCCGATACACGCGCTTGTGGCTGACGTTCCGGCCTTCGCGTTTGAACAGTGCATGTACCCGCCGATAACCGTAACGCACTCGTGTGGTGGTGACTTTCTGAATCCATAGAAGAACAGGGCGCTGATCCTGCGCTTGACTGTGGTGATAGAGCGCCGAACGTGACGCGGCAAGGGCGCTGCAGACTGCCATGTGTTGGCCGTAAAGCATCTCGGGCGGGCCAGCTGTCGTTTTTACGGAGTGCTCCGAGCATTCTTGAAAGGACATCCACACGTCTGCAATCGGGGAACCGACCTCCGCATGTCCCCAGTGCGTAGGCAACCTGCTCGTTGGTGAAGCACAACCTCTCGCGGTGGGGAGCGTCTCGGTGTGTACCGGGGGTCTTGTCCAGAATTCGGGGAGGGGCCGCCTTCACTGCGAGCGTTTGCATGGCAAGAGATAAAAGACTACATTGAATTCAACCAAGAATGAATATTGAGTAAAGTTTTTGTAAAGACAAAGTAGTTCTGCACACGTTTTTATAAAAAAATTAGCAAAAACAATGAGATATTATATTTTGAAGGATGGATGATGGATTCTGAAACTGTTCTTAATATTCAATTTCTGTCGAGTAGGTCATCAAGATGCGAACTCACCTCGCTGAGGCACTGCGTCACGAAGGCTCTCGAGACGGGAAGACAAGGCAATCCATCCCGTGAGGGAGTACGCCCATGCGTCTGATGCCAGCCACTGGGAGCTACCCGGACTTTGATGCCATGCTTCGGATGGCAGCGGCAGAGATATCGGCCCACCCGGCCCTACAGGAGAGAGACCGCTCTGTGGCGTGGGTCGAGCTCGACTACATGATCAATGTCATCGCTAATGCATTGATTTAAAAGTTGAAATACCCCAATTGCAGAGTGGCGTTCATGAGCTCGTACACGGCGATGACGTTCCATGAGTAGGGGCATTGACTACGACCGTGCAGGTTGCACTTTAGATGAAAGCGTCACTGTTATCGGTCTAACGACGTCGGCATCCCATTTTCGAAATGGAAGCCTTGCAAAGGCGCCTCATCATGTCGAAGACAGGCGTAGAGACGACATAAAGAACAGACCCAGGGAGGCAACATGACAGTGCGGTTTGATGGACGAGTAGCGATTATCACGGGGGCCGGCAATGGACTTGGCCGTTCCCATGCTCTGGGACTTGCTGCGCGTGGAGCGAAAGTGGTCGTTAATGACCTTGGTAGTGCGGTAGACGGCAATGATGGTTCGCGGGATGCGGCGGATCTCGTTGTCGAAGAGATCCGCAGCCTCGGGGGCGAGGCGATGGCGAGCAGCGCCAATGTGGCCGACTACGCTCAGGTTCAGGCCATGGTGTCCAAGGCCAGAAAGAAATGGGGCCGGGTCGACATTCTGGTCAACAATGCCGGCATCCTGCGCGATAAATCCTTCTCGAAGATGGATGTCGAGGACTTCAAGGCGGTGGTTGACGTTCACCTGATGGGCTCTGCCAACTGTACCAGGGCAGTCTGGGAAACGATGCGCGAGCAACAGTACGGCCGTATCGTCATGACCTCCTCTTCCTCCGGGCTCTACGGCAATTTCGGCCAGGCCAACTATGGGGCGGCCAAGATGGGGGTCGTAGGGTTGATGAATGCTCTGCATTTGGAGGGCGCCAGATACGGCATTCATATCAACACGCTGTCACCAACCGCCGCAACACGCATGACGGAAGATCTTGTTCCCAGAGCGTGCCTTGACTTGATGACAGTGGAAAGCGTAACGGCCGGCCTTCTCTATCTCGTACAGGACCAGGCGCCTTCCCGTCTCATCCTCTGCGCGGGAGCAGGTGGGTATGCTGTAACGCGTATCTACGAGACCAATGGCATCTACCTGGCCCCTGACGAGCAGACTCCCGAGAATATTGCGTCAAACCTTTCCAAGCTCCTGGACTCGCGCGACCAGGCGATGCTGCAGGATGCGCAGGGGCAGACAATGAAATTTGTGACTCAGGCGGCGAAGGCGCTGGGTGTCACTCTTGAGGGTACAGGAGCCTGATCATGCATGATGCTGTGATTGTTTCCATTGCCCGTCCCCCGACTGGCAAGGCCTATCGAGGTGCCTTCAATAACACTAAATATACCGACATGATGTTTAGACTGAAACAAATAACACAAGGGGGGGGGGGCATGAGTCAGATCAAAGAGAATGCGCATTCCAATGAAGTCTATGAGCAGGTGATGACGAGAAAGGGTATCCAGAGCCTGCTTGAGAGTGCCGACACTAGGCTGGAGAAGTTCAATGAAATAGTCGGCTTAGACCAAGAAGATGTCTATATGGAGAGCAGTATCAGGATTATCTATGGAGGAGGCCTGACCCAGGAAATTCAATAGGTGAAAAGCTATTGCCCATTAACGTGAAGCCTGAGAAGAAGATGATGCCGCTAATGTATCAGGTGCTCGCATTAATGTTTTATATGATGAGAGTGGAAGTCGAGACGATATAAATATGGTCCTTCAAGGGGTGCGCCGGTAATGTGCATAGGATGGAACGAGGTCCCGGTTTTGGCAAAGATGTGAGTTTCATTGTTTTATATCCATAAATGTGTCAGAGATTTGACTCACGCTGTGTTGTGGATGGTTATAAAATTACTCTGAGTTATTCTGAAAGCGAGAGCCGATCTCGCGGGGTTACACCATGTAAAGGTGCTGGAAGGTGTGAGATGATAAATACAAGATTGGATATCGCATCTCGTATGTCGTTGTATAGGATGCGGGCTGTCAAGGGGGGGCTTCTGGTTGTGGCCCTGGTGGTAAATAATTTTGCTTATGCTGGGGAAGCGGCCACGACGGTAGGGCCCATAGGAGGCAGTGATGCTCGTGCGGCGGTATTGCCGCCCCCCGGTCTCTATGGCGCACTCGGGGGGATCTATGTCGATATGACGGGCATCTACGACAAGAATGGGGATGAGATATATCCTGACCCTGTAGGCTCGTCAAAGACGCTCGCTTATTCTCTCCTCTACGTTTACCCCTTTGAGGTTCTGGGGGGGAGTGTCGCAAGTTCCATTAGTCAGTCATATGGGGAACTCTGCTTCGGAGTTTCTTCCTCGAGGGAGAAGTGCTCAAGAGGGATGGGAGATATCTATTCGGACTTATTCTTCTGGAGCAGAAATCTGACCCCAGAGTCTGATCCATTTGGTGTAACCATTGGAGCTGGATTGGGGGCTGTGATTCCAGTAGGAAAATATAATGTAGACGAGGGGAAAAAGGGTGTGCCGCAGCGTGGAGGTAATATCTGGGATATTGTTCCCAATGCAGCAGTAACTCTTTCAACAAAGGGTGTGTTGGGGGGGGATGTTACCGATATCAGTGCGCGACTCTACTATAATCATTACTTGAAAAATGATGCAACAGACTACGCCTCTGGTGACCTTGTACATCTGTCATTTGCGGTCAGCGAACTTTATGGGAAATGGCGGCTTGGTGTTGCCTTCGATACGTTCTATCAGATTGAGGATGATGGATCTCCTGACCCTCGTGTTGCTGCCGATATTTCAGGCTCGGATGGGAAAAGAAGATATGGCTTTTCCTCTGGGCCCTTAGTGCAGAAGACGTTCATGCTTGCCAACCGTCCCTGGAGTGTGAAAGCAAAAGTCATGCTTGGGCAGAAGGCAGAAAACAATATCACGATAAATTCTACTGTGCTTGTGCTGAGTACCAAGATCTAGGGGCCGGCTTGGGACCGCTCCATCAATGGGGCATGCATCATATTGGACTTGGTGCTCGATATGTCGAGGGGAGTCGGCGCCACTACGCTGGGGGGAGATTAGTGCTCTATCAGGATCATGGCATCACGGTGACTAGGAATCGTGATGATATCGCCACTCTCACTTTCGACCTGAAAGACAAGGCTATCAACACGCTCTCGCGCTCGGCCATTCAGGAGCTGCGAGCGGCGGTCAAGGCGCTTCAGGTCAATGAAGCGCTCAGAGGATTGAGGATCACTAGTGCCAGGGATGATTTTAGCGTCGGCGCCTATATCTCGGGTGCCGCCGTGCTCGCTCTGCTCTCCATGTTAATTGCCGTGTCCGTGCTTCGTAAACATGCTCAGAAATCAGGAGGGATGACCGCAGAAGAATTTTCGTGTCAATGAGCAACCAAACACTACCGCAGGAGGTATCATGGAAAACGATGACAAATCCTATCTGACGGCCGAGGCCAGTCTTGTAAGCAATTCCGCCAAAGGCTCTGAGGTAGGCGCTGATTTTTCCCCGGCGCTCGACGCTGCCATCGACCAAGCGCTGGCCGATAATCTTGTCGTGGGGGCTGTGGTCATGGTGGCCAGAAAAGGCGCTCTCATCTATCGACGCGCCGCCGGCCTTCTCGATCGTGAAGCGAGTACTCCCATGCGTGAGGACGCAATCTTCAGGCTGGCCTCGGTAACCAAGTTATATGTCACCGTCGCTGCCATGCAGATGGTTGAAGAAGGGAAGCTCGCTCTCGATGACCCGGTCACGAAATACCTGACTTACTTCCGACCAAGAACCGCGGATGGTGAAGAGTCAATCATCAGAATACGTCATCTGATGTCACATACAGCGGGTTTGACCTATGGGTTTCTTGAACCGGAGGGGGGGGCTTATCGGCGGGCTGGTGTGTCAGATGGTATCGACGCAACAGGGATAACATTGGCAGAGAATGTGAAGCGCATAGCGTCGCTGCCCTTGTCTTATGAGCCTGGAACCTCCTGGGGATACTCGGTGGCGAGCGATGTCCTCGGCGCCGTATTAGAGGTGGTGGACGGCTGTACGTTACCAGAGGTGATTCGCCGGCGAGTCACGGACCCTCTGACTATCACCGATACAACCTTCTCGGTCGTTGATACATCTCGGCTCGCTGTTCCTTACGCCAATAGCCCCGAGGCAGGCCAGCCTCCGGAGTGCATGGGGGCTCGTCACCAGATTACATTCAACGGTTTAACATTGAACTTTGTACCTGACAGCATCTTCGATGCCAGAACCTTTCCCTCGGGCGGCGGTGGCATGGCGGGTACTGCCATCGATACACTAAAGCTACTGGAAGCTCTGCGTCAGGGTGGTGGCCCGCTGCTAAAGCCGGAAAGTGTCGAGCGATTTACGACCAATGTTGTCGGAGAACTCGAGGCCAATTTAGCTGAACCCGGTTGGGGCTTTGGTCTGGGGTGCGGCATTTGCAGGGATCCGGCGGCTGCCAACTTGCCTGTGAGCGCCGGGACCTGGAGCTGGGGAGGCGTATATGGGCATAAATGGTTTGTCGATCCGGCTCGCGAGCTGAGTGTCGTCAGCCTGACCAATACGACGCTCGCCGGCACACTGGGGCCCTTTCCCAATGCTGTACGTGATGCCATCTATGGCCGGGGGTAAAACGCGCTGTAGGCATCGTGGGCACCTTTTGAAACGCTGAATCTTCAATCGCTTGAAGAACATCGGGGCTGGTAGCCACCCATCAATGACTCGGTGGCGCTCCCGGCCCATATCCGGGCACTTAACTGGCTCTCTGACAGCGAAAATAACGACTATTCAGGAGATTCTCCCTTGGAATCCAGCCCTCTGTTTTCGATCGGCTTGCCGGTCTCACTGTTCATTATCATGGTCGGCATTGGCTTGACGCTCACCGTGCGTGATTTTGGGCAGGTGACACTCAACCCCAAAGGCATGATCGTCGGTACCATTGCTCAGATATTGCTGATGCCCATGGCCGCGTTTGCTATTGCGTCCATGCTGAGCCTAACACCAGCACTGGCCGTTGGTCTGGTTGTCATCGCGGCTTGCCCCGGTGGTGCCACGTCCAATCTGTTTACCCTGTTGTCTCGGGGCAACGTTGCTCTGTCTATCCTGCTGACGGTGTCTGCCAGCCTGATCGCCATCCTCAGCCTGCCGTTCTTCACCAACCTGGCGCTGGTGCAATACTTCGGTGAAAGCGCGGAGATCACCCTGCCAGTGGGCAAGACCATTACCATGCTGGCAGTGATCGTACTGCTACCGGTTGCTACCGGTATGCTGATCCGCAGCCGCTGGCCAGAGCGAGCCCAGCGGATGGAGAATGGTGTCAGCCGCTTTGGCGCGGCAGTTTTGCTGCTGCTGAGCATCTTGCTGCTGTGGGAGTCAAGGGATCGCCTGGTGCAGCTGTTCCTTGACGCTGGGCCGGCCACCTTGCTGCTCAACCTGGCCGGTATCATCGTCGGACTAGGCTTCAGCCGGGTGCTGGGTCTGTCGCGGTGGGAATCCATGGCCGTGGCCGTGGAACTGGGTATCAAGAACGGCACTCTGGCATTTATGGTGACGCTGACCTTGCTGGAATCCAGCGAGATGTCGGTGCCAGTGATGGTCTATAGCCTGCTGATGTATATGGTGGGTTTCTTGTTGGTGGTAGCCGGTCAGAAGCTCATACCGGCGTCTTCGCCCGCAACCTAAAGCTAGATATCTGCATGATGCGTCCGCCCTACAATCAGGCCCATAAGGGTATGGTAGGGCGGCTGCCCCCCCTCGACCAACCGTTGCCAGAGCACCAAGGCCTCCATCTGGACCAGGAACTGCTCACGGCAGGTAACCTTCTTCTTATTATAGTGCTCAGCCTAGGCGGAAGAGATCTGCTTCATCGGTTGGCTCTGGTCAGACAGAAAGGGAGATGTTACCCCGCTGATGGCTGGCTATCAGCTGCGGTGGGAGTTTACCGTCGAGCATCCTGATCAGGGTTGGATCACCGACATCACTTACCTTTGTGCCTGACAAGGTTGGTTGTATCTGGCCGTCTTTATGAAGTTGTTCGCCCGTAAGTTAGTGGGCTAGTCGATAAAACCGACCTTGGCCAGAGAGTGTCGGCAAACGCTAGGGGCCATCGCGTCCCGAATGATCGTGGTGGTCACGGCAAACTGAAGATCGATCAAAGATGACGCATGGAATGTGGGGAAAAGGCCAGTACAGCCTCTACAGGAGTACGTGGTTGCATGGATCGGTGGTATATCCCAAAGATGTTGACCTTGCGACTGTTCAGGTGAGCCCACCGCAGGATTATTCGTCGGGTGTGGCACGCAACGGCCCCATTTTCTTTGTACTGTTCCCGATCCCGCAGCATCAAATTGTCCGTTCAAATCATGGTATTTGGCCAGACCAATCACTCACGGATCTCAAACGGCATGAGATAGTAAAGTCTGACTCAAGAAGCTGAATGTCAATACTTCAATCGGCCCCTATTATAAAACGCCTCTAAGACGGGCCGAATACATTCCAACAACAAAGGTAAACAATCTATGGCTTTGATTCTACGCACCGCAGTCGTGCTTCCCATGTTACCCATCGCATTATCGCTCGCTGGAGGCGTCAGCGGCAGCAGCGCGCCTGAACCTTCGGCCAAGCGAGACACGAACTTCGATGCCGTCAACGGTATCGATCAAAGCGCCACTACCTGTGTTTACGCAATGGTGTGTTTGCTTGGTCCATGAACCTTCTCGTCTCACGAAACACGTCGCGAGCCTCTGGTGTGAACGTGGCTCCCATGAAAACGTGAAACCCGCCTGGATATTCCTTGTAGAAGGTTTCGACCCCCCGCGACCTACAAAGGTCAGCGAAGCGACGCGCGTCGACGACCAGAAGATCCAGGTCTCCGTTGAAGATCGCGACAGGGGGCAGCCCTTCCGGGTCGGCATTGACCATGCTGAAATACGAAGACGCATGATCAGCACTACCGGCCCACCATTGGCTGCACACAAGAATGCCACCGACGCCCAGCATTATGTCCTTCGGCTCGACGTCGCGAATGCCATCGGCCTTAAGCTGGAAATCCAGCCATGGAGAATAGAGAATGAGCCCATCCGGGAGCGACTTGCCGGCATCGCGTCGGCGGAGCGCTAGGCTGAGTGTGAAGTTACCGCCTGCACTGTCACCGGCAACGAAGGTCCGTTGTCCTGCCCTGTCAACGGTAATCTGATCGTAGAGCGCATCCATCATGGGCGTTGCTTTGGTATGATCATGTTTCGGCGCCAAGGCGTAGAGCGGCACCGTGATGGTCGCACCCGTGTGCTTTACCAGCTGCGTGATGATGGACCAATGGGCGCGCACCAACTCGTGAATGTAACCGCCACCGTGGATGTAGAGGATATGATCGTCTGACTTCTTCTCCTTGGGCGTCAACTGGATGATCCTCTGGTCGTGGAGCCAGAATTCACTGACGTCGCACAGGGACCGCAACGATGTCGGGACATCCGGCGCCTTTTGCGTGCCAATGTCCCTGACGTGTTTCTTGAGAATGGCTGCCGTCTCGAAATTGTTGCTCTTAAAAGAGAGGAACCACCGGGTGAGAGTTTGAGAGAGACTCAAGGTGCGCCGTCCTTTCTCGGTAATTTTGCCAGATCTACCTGCAAACCTGACCATGCCCAATCAACATTATGTTCCAGTTGATACCCAAGTCTACATGAGACGCAGCGTTACGACCAAGCCGCTTGGACGGTATCGGAGCCATGAGGAAACTTCTGCAAAGGCCGAAGAAGTGAAGAGAGATACTATACCACGCCATATCTGTTCAAATATGGGTCATCATCTAATGTAGTGGGTGCTGGTTCCAACTGGCCTTCAGTTCTTCCATCATAGTTCCTGTCATGATCACACTATGATGGGAAGACCATGCACCAGAACCCGCTATACGAACGTATCCTCGGCCTTTCCACTCCATGGTTCGTCAGCCATGTGGACCTTGATGAGGATAGCGGTCTGGTCGAATGCGAGGCTTCTGCCAGCCTATGCTGTCCCCGGTGTGGCCAACCTTCCCCGCGATACGACAAACGACGCCGTCAGTGGCGACATCTCGACACCTGTCAGTTCCAGACCCAGGTGGTGGCGAATGTGCCACGTGTCCGTTGCCCAGAACACGGCTGCCTGACGATCCAGGTGCCTTGGGCAGAAGGCAATAGTCGTTACACCGCGCTCTTTGAGGCCCTCGTGATTGAGTGGCTGAAGGAGGCGTCGATTCAGGCTGTCAGTCGGCAATTGCAACTGAGTTGGACCGCTTTGACGGCATCATGAAGCGGGCGGTCAAGCGAGGCCTGGCCGCGAGGACATCGCCGGATGTGCGCTTTCTGTCGGTGGATGAGTGTAGTGGTCAAGTGTTCTTGGCCACCGGGCTTTGAGCATTCCAGTAGTTCTTTTCTGCTACATTCGGCGGTAGCCCATCGTTATGCCTGTGCGGTCTGAGGCTGCTGTAGTAACCGATCATATAATCAGTGACAGATTGCTTCGCCGCCGCAACGCTGGGGTAGCCAATCTCTGGCATCCATTCCGTTTTCAAGCTCCTGAAAAAGCGCTCTGTTCGGGCATTATCCCAGCAATTTCCTCGGCGACTGAGACTCTGTGTCATCCGGAAGCGCCAGAGCATCTGTCGGAATGCCAGGCTGGTATACTGACAGCCCTGATCCGAATGAAATAGGATGTTTGGTGGCTCTCCACGCGATTCGTAGGCCATGATCAGTGCCTTCTTCACCAGCTCCGTATCCGGAGACAAGGACAATCCCCAGCCTACGGGTTTACGGGCATATAAATCGATGACCACTGCCAGATAAGCCCAGCGTGACCCTGACCAAATATAGGTAATGTCGCCAGTCCATACCTGATTGGGACCCTTTACCTCGAATTCCCGGTCGAGAACGTTCGGGATATCCTGGTGCGGTTGATCAGCTGTCTTGTAGGCGTGGCTTGGTGGCTGTGTGCTCACTAACCCCAGCTGTTTCATCCGTCTGCTGGCCCGGTAACGACTCAGTGGTGTTCCAGCCTGCGTGACCATGTTGGCGATGCTACGAGCGCCGGCCGAGCCGTTACTGAGGGTATACGCTTCGATCACCTGATCCAGCAGCTTCTGCTCAGCCTCACAGGGCCTTCTTTCCCGGTCACGCCAGGCCCGGTAGCTACTACGATGCACCCCAAACACTTGGCACAAGTGCTGCACCGCATAGCTCTCTTCAAGTCGCTCGATTATCGAGAATTGTTCAGGGAGTCCGACATCAAGAGAGCGGTAGCCTTTTTTAATATTGCCTTCTCTTCCTCTACCTGCCGCAGCGTACGCTTCAGCTCCTGAATCTCTCGCTGCTCCGGCGTCAGTGCCTCACCTTTCAGCGGTGCCTTGCCTGCCCGCTCAGCCCGAAGTCTACGTACCCAATACTCCATGGTGGACTTGCCTACTCCCATGGCTTCACACGCTGCCTTCAGCGTGTAACCTTGATCGACCACGAGCTGGGCCGCCTCCAAGCGAAATTCTGGACTGAACCTTCTTTTCTTCGCCATCATCTGCCCCTGACTGTCTATGTGAGTGATCATACACTCAAAATCAGGTGGCCAGATTCACTATGCCACTACAGGTCTAGCGGACCATTCCATCGTTATCAATGACACAAAGGCCCCGGTACATACCGTTAATGGTACCTACTTCCTTGTCAGCCCCGGCATTTTTAAGCGTTTCTGTACCAGCGTGTTGAATGAAAAAAATCAATGGCAAACGGTTCAGAAGCGATTCCAAAAGTTGGGTGCACATGTCAGAACCCAAGGGCAGAATATTCATAAAGTTTCTGTCGAAGGACAGAATAAAACCGGGACTTTGATGGGTTATTTGATCAAGGATCCTGGGTTTGTGAGTCAGAAGATCCCACCTGATAACTGGGTTTTGACTCTTGTAACTACCAAGGGAGAAAAGGGAGTTTCAGATGAATGATGTGTCGTTCTTGGAATTGTTGAGTCGTTATGCTGCTGACAAACATCTTCGCCCTAAAACCGTAAGCACCTACACAGGTGTCGTCCGATTGTTCCGTCGTTACTTAGGCCATGAAGCTTATCCAAGCATGGTGACACGACAGATGGTGATTGATTGGCGGGTGTCGATCATTCGCACCAGGGACAAGCCTGATGGCATCACTGAATCAAGCTGGAATAACTACGTGAGGCACCTCAAGGCGCTCTATAGCTTCGGTATCAAGCATCAGTTGATTGCGTGTTACAAAAATCCTTTCCTGGATGTATCGGTCAAGCAACCAAAGGTACCCAAAAGATCGTTGCAACCCTTGCAGATACGCTATGCCAGGGAGGTGCTTGAGGTCTGCCGACGGTATGAACATTGCTACGATGAACGCTCAAAAATACATCCTGCCTGGTTCTGGCAGAGCCTGATGGAAACATTCTTCTACACGGGAATACGATTGAACCAGTTGTTGCACATAGAGGCTGGTGACGTAAATCTGAAAAAACGTGTTTTCCGTACGTCCGCTGTAGGATCGAAAACGCATTCTGAGAGTATAATTCCAATACCTGATGGGCTGTATCCATATATGCGTCAATTAATAGTCGCTGCTCATAACTCTGGGTTCAAAAGAGAGGATCAACTCTTTAATGTGAACCGGTTTAGCCATCGCCATAAAAGAACGACGATGGATACATGGCAGGTAGAGAGATTCTTTCAGTCGTTGTCGGAGCTCACGGGGTACAAGATGTCTCCTCACCGTTTCCGTCACTTCCTGGGAACGAGTCTCATGAATAGTCCCGAAAGGAATATCCATATCACGCAGAACATCCTGAACCACTCCGACATACGCACCACGATGGAGTACATACATCCAGACGTTGAAGCGATGCGCCGTGCGTTGAACAGGTGTGTGCCAGTTTAGCTAAACAGGGGCGGTGAGAGGTGAGGAGGGATGCCCCTCCTCACTTAGCCACAACGTATGATTGGTGGGTTGACATCCCTGTCGGTGTTGGCCATGCTTCTAAGCGCCAATGTAGTGCAATAGAGCAAATAGGCCGGAATAGGCCCTCCTTGCACGCTTGGGGAATGACAATTTTCATAGCGCATGGCGACTGCGCTATTCCAGCCGCCCAGAAACCCGCAATTGACTTGTAATCAGTAGGTCCCGGGTTCGACTCCTGGTGCCGGCACCATCGGGAAACCCTTTAACATCGCAGGGTTGCGGAACAGCGCCAAGGCGCCTCCTCTGTAGATATATGCTTGCCCCGTTCGCCTATCGCGACACGGGGCTTTTGCATGCGCATCGCATCCATCATCCCTTCCAAGAGCGCGCGTCAGCAAACCACCACGACCGCCAACCTTGGCGGCTTGCTCGCTGATGCAGAATTCAAGGCCCTCCTCATTGACCCGGACTCCCAGCCTACCCTTTCCTATTATGAGCTGACCCATCCTGCTCCTGCGGGGTGTACAAACTGCTCGCCACTGACCTGGCTGACCTCGACCAGATCATATCCCGGACGTCCATTCCCAATCTCGATATCGTTGTCTCCAACGACTATCGGAATCAGTTGCAGCAGCTGCTGCTCAACGCACCCAATGGTCGGTTCCGCCTGATCGGGTTACTCGAACGCTTCTCGGATCGCTACGACGCCATCCTCATCGATACACTGGGCGCTCGCTCTATCCTGCTCGAGATGGCCGTTCTCGCTGCTGATCACCTCGTTTCCCCCATTGCCCCCGAGTTGCTGACTGCCCGTGAATTCGTGCGTGGTGCACAGGGGATGCTCAGCGAGATGCGTGAGCTCACTCAGTACACGCGCTTCGATGTCCCTCCCGTCTCGATCCTCCTCAACAAGATGACCGATTAGCTGAAGGATGCCCGCGATATATCGGACAGCATCCGCAGCATGTACGCCGAAGTCGAGGATCATGGCATTCGTGTGCTCGACACGCCGCTGGTCAATCTTTCCGCGTATCGCTCAGCAGCGCTCCAAAGCCAGCCGGAGCATCGCAACCCTTCTGGTCGTAAGGCACCGTCTTGCGCCGATCAGATCAAGGCCATCGCTGCCGACCTCTACCTCGAATGGGCCGAGGCTATCCACGCGGTCGGGGCGACCAAGCCCAATCGCGAGCCGGGTACAGATAAACCGGGGGTGGGCCATGTTCACTGATGCCAATCCCTCGCGCCTAACGACGTTGAAGCCATGGAGCTCGTACCTCCCCACAACATTGAGGCAGAACAATCCACCCTAGGCACGCTGATGCTTGACAACAGCAAGTGGGGCGACATCTGCGAAATCATCGATGCCAAGGCGTTCTACTGCTACTCCCTTCGCCTTATCTTCCAAGCCATACGCGAACCAGCCGTTGGATGTGGTGACGATCTCGGAGCTTCTGGAGCGTGACGGAAAGCTCGAGACCAGTAGGTGGGCTGGCCTGCATGACGGAAATCGCACGCAACACACCGACCACGGCCAACATCGTGGCGTATGCCGACATCGTGCGCGAGCATCAGCTCCGCCGACAGCTCTCCCGCATGGGGCGTGATCTCAACCAGCAAGCACTGGAGGGCAACCTACTCAATAAGGCATTGATCGAAACTACCGAGCGACAGCTGTTTGAGCTGGCTGAAGATCGCCAGACTCAGTCCGCTGGTATTCGCTCTGCCCTGTCGTCAGCGATCGACACGATCGATCGCGCCTTCAATGCCAAGGATGGCATTACGGGGACACCCACTGGCTACAAGGATCTCGATAACCTCACCTGTGGTTGGCAGTGCTCGGACCTGATTGTCATCGCCGGACGGCCTTCTCAAGGCAAGACCACCCTGGGAATGAACTTCGTCGAGAATGCGCTGATCGCCACGGCAGGCAACACTGTGCTTGCCAATTCCCCAATCTTCGTCTTTTCGCTGGAAATGCCCGAGGAACAGCTGATGCTGCGTCTCATGTCCAGCATTGGCCGATTGGACATGAGTCAGCTGCGATCCGGGAGGTTGGACGACGGTGGTTGGGAAAACTGACAGCCGCCACCAACCGCATCCTCGAATTTGAGGATCGCCTGTTCATTGATGAACTCCAGTGGCATTTCAGCCACGTCACTCAAATCTCGCACTCGCCGACTGATGCGTCGCCGCGGGAAAGGGTTCATGTGGGATGCACAGCACACGCAGCGGTTACATAAGGCTGCGCACCCCGCGGCAAAGGTCTAACAGCCAGGCATCTGGTTCAAGCGAGCGCGGCGGTTGGCGACCGTCCCGCCCTGCATGCCGTGGAGTGGAAAGAGCATGATCGCTACTCGGAGCGCGAGGGTGCTGGAACAAGACGGCGAAGGGCCGGAAAACGTCGGTGCGCACGGTCAAGGCACCAGGCTTCGGGCCGAAGGGCATACTGCGTTATGTGCTGCCCTTCACGGTGTTTCTCAAGCTCCAGGACATCGGCGGCGATGTACTGCCGCCGTATGACGAGGAGTTCGTGGAAGTACCGATGTCGTCAGAACAGGCCCGTGCCTATGACAGGCTCTCCCGGGAGCTGACACAGGCGCTCAAGGAAGCGCTGGCACACAAGGACACCACCTTGCTGGGCGTGGTGCTCAATGTCCTTCTGGCGTGGCCTGATTGCTGTTTTCGGCCTGAGACGGTCAAACACCCGCGATCGCGGGCTTTGATCAACTTCTCCAAGTCGATCTTTGATGACGAGTCGACGATGCCCAAGGAGGACGAGCTGGTCGCGATGTGTCGGTCAGAGAAGGCTGAGGGCCGCAAGGTCCTGGTCTACTCCACCTATACCGGTAAGCGTGACACGACGAGCCGCCTGAAGCGCGTCCTCGAGCAGGCAGGGTTGAAAGTGGCCGTGCTGCGCTCGAGCATCGACACCAGCCGTCGCGAGGACTGGATCGCGGACCAGGTAGAGAAAGGTATCGATATCCTGATCACCAATCCCGAGTTGGTGAAGACAGGACTGGACCTTCTCGACTTTCCGACGATCGCGTTCATGCAGACGGGCTGGAACGTATACACACTCCAGCAAGCTGCGCGGCGGTCCTGGCGTATCGGACAGCATCGGGCGGTGCGCGTGGTGTTCTTCGGCTACGCCGAGACCTCGCAGATCGCCTGTCTGCGGCTGATGGCCAGCAAAATTGCTGTGGCACAGAGTACATCCGGGGACATACCCGAGTCGGGCCTGGATGCGCTCAACAGTGATGGCGAGTCGGTCGAGATGGAGTTGGCCAGGCAACTGGTCGCTTGACCCCCAGCCCCTCTTCGGAGGGGCTTTTTTCTTGTCGTGTTTAGGGTACTTCTCAGTAAATACGCGGTACTACAAGGTGGGGAAGAAACCGGAGTATCGGCACAGGAGGTGCATCGTGCCGGCCACTTTCTTCGTCGAGAGCCAGGATGGCAAGAACCCACATCTCCTGGAACCGGCGGACGGTAGAGCCATCGCCTTTGGCGGGATCTACAAAGAATGGACGGACAAGGTAACAGGCGAGATCGTTTACTCCGCATCCATCATCACACTGCCTGGGATCAAGCCGTTGGAGAACATTCATCGAAAGTCAGTGCCGATGTGGCTGCCCGAGGAAGCCTACGAGAAGTGGCTGTCACCAGAGGTTACCAACACCTATGAGCTGGACTACTTGCTTGAACCGGCCTTGCGCTGCGACCTGAAGGCCACCCTCGTAGATAAAACATACAGCAAGAAACCAATAAGTAATCCCTATATACTATCCTCGGCATCGTGAGTGGAGAGTATGGCGAACATAAGGAGAGTGATTTGAGCGTATTTGTCACCATAGTAACAGGTGTTTCAGTTTTTTTGATAGGACAGCTGGTTATGAGGATGATCATAGAGCCGGCAACTGATCTTAAAAAAGAAATGGGATCCATAACGAATACATTTCTTGAGAGAGCTGGAGGAGAGAATATGGTTAGTTGTGATGCTGAGACCTCAACGGTTCTTAAGAAACATGCGGCTAAACTGATGCAAGGGCTTTGGACAATCCCTTGGTATAATAGAACACGTCACGTATTCGGCCTTCCTGGAAGCGAGAGCGTTATTCAGTCCGCTCGCGACCTTAATACCATAGCAAAGAGCATTGATGATCTAATCGAGATGTCGAATTCAGGGAAAGTGAATAGCATGGAACGAGAAGACTCGCACAATATAGCTAAGACCATCGGAGATGCAATGAGAAGTCTAAGTGAAAACTTAGGAGCGCTGGTTTTTTTAAGCACAGTGACGAGATTTTTGGACGAAGACTCAGCTGCTAAAGATTCAAGTGACCTCCCCTCAAAATAGACTGCACAAGAATATAACATGTCAGGGTTGCAGGAAGGCAACCCTGATATATAAACTTGGTTAAATTCACTTCCTTAGCTCAGCCTCAACTATAGCTCCAACCAAAACTTGAAAGTATCCACTAGACACGGGAAATTCCAAGCCTACACCAAGGTTCTCAATAAATCCGGCGCCGACTTAAACGCTCTTAGATATTTTGAGTTTAGAAATTTGGTCGCCATATTTCTATTACGAGACTGAGATGAAGAAGCTCTCAACCACACTGCGCATTGAAGTTTCAAGTGATTTCAGGGTTGGCTGTGTGATGATCACATATCCTACTCGGTCCCTCGTTTCGCTAGCAGGCTTCACGGAATCACCAGTTTTCTTCATTATATGGCTTCTCTCGTACCCAGGAATTTGATCCCATGCAAGATTTCTGATATTATTAATTTTTCCAGTTAGAGTTGAATCAACGTACTGCACACCAGCCAGCTGCACGCGGCGCATAAATTTTACATCTTGCAATTCGTTGCCAAATGCTAAATCGAGTGCGGCCGCGTATATATTGAAATCATATGATCGAAAAATAAGCTCCATGATATGATCACCAGGTGTCCTAACTGCTATTTCTATGACTGCCACTCTACCACTTGGGCGACGCTTGAACTCTAGATGAACTATCGAAGATTGAACGCCAATTTTTTTTACTACTTTCTGGAGAATCACAAGTGCGTCTTGTGCAAGATCCGGCTGTTCAACAGCATATCCAGCAACATGCGCGAGCTCAACGAAGTGCGGGGCACCTGAAGTAGTTTTTCTCGTAATATTGGAAAAAATTATGCGCCCTTCAGATATAAGTGCTTCAATACTAAATTCGTCACCTTCTATATATTCTTCTACGAGAAGAGGCCCCTCAGTACCACGGCGACATAATGCATCCTTCCAGCTGGCATCATCATCGATTCGCTCCACGCCGCTACTCCCCATCCGCGATAGAGGCTTCACCACAACCGGAAAGCGGGAAGTGGCCCAGGCTTTTGCCTCACCTAACCCTCCCACCAATATCCACTCAGGTTGATCAATTCCCGCATTTTCAAAAAGACTTCGTTGAGTAGCTTTATTCCGTGATACGGTAGCGGCTCGCACACTGGGGCCGGGCAAGCCTAGTTCCTCTTGTACAATTGAGGCGCTCATAATCTGGGGTTCAGCAAAGCCGAGAACAGCTGCTGGGTTAACTCGTTTCGCCAAGTTCAGAGCTGGCAAGACCCAAGCTTCATCCAAGCATACCGATGCCTTAACCTCTTCTCCTTCAACAATGCAGCTAAACTTGGAACGCAACTCTTTAAGACGTCCGCTCGTCTCGACCACTGCAACATCTAGATCTCGTTGTTGAGCAGCCTGTAAATACCCTTCGGCCATAACTCCAACACCCACGAGCAACAGCACTTTTCGCCTTTCTGGCATGACTTCTTTGCTTTTATTAATCATTCGCTCATTCCTTTCTATCCATAATTCACCGACGCTATTCAGCACCTATAATACATATTTTGCATATAAGGTATCATAAGCTTAATGTCCGGTATTAGAAAAACGGGTTTTGCACGAAAAAACTGCTTTGAATTGATGCTGGACAATAGTTACACCTCCCTCCCCATCAGCTCATTCGCTTTCTCGATGCAAACTTTCTGTCATAACTAAATTGGAGAGTAAAAGTTTTGATCGAGGATTAAGCATAACCGACTCCCTCTAGTAGCAACCTTGCAGTTCGGCCCAGCACTGCTCGCGAAACCTGTACCTCTCTTACTGTTTCCGTGCTTGCGACCTCCATCGATAGGAGTCCTCCAGGATGCCCTACCCATACCTGACTTGGATTATCGCCGCACCACGCTACATCGTTGGCAACTGTGCCTTTCAGCCTCGCTGCAACCGCCAATCCCACCGCACCCGAGCCGGGAAAGGCCTTAGAAAATGTGGCGCGTGAGTAGGAACGGCTCCAGATATCCTGCGTTTCAGCCTTGACCTCATTTCCGTTGATGCTGGGATAGGTGCAGGGCGGTGCAACGATATGAATGAAGGGATTAACACTGCGACGAAGGAATGTAGCCACTCCTTCCTGAGTGCACATCCCCAGCCGAATGGCGACTGCAGCGCGGATCGTATCAAGACGTGTGCGCAACGCATAGTCTCTTTGCAGAGCATCAATCGGCATTAATAGATCGATGGCCAAATCACGTGCTGCTACAATTACACTCAGATTAGCGATATCAATGATTGTGGCAGAAAGTTGTATGCCATTCGCCAGAGTAATGAGGTCAGCCCGCGCACCTGTCGGAAACAAACCTTGATTCAGTGTACTGCCAGCAAAGTCGGCAAAATCGAGATCAATTCGCGGTCCGGTGCCAGGAACTCCACCAATCTCAAAGTCTCCCGTACGGGAAGGTATATCCCCTGCCATGGGAACTCTCGCGAGCAACTTTCGCCCAGTATTGCGTTGCTCTATACTAAGAGACATTGTTGCCCCGTCACGATCTCCTAATCCGTCAAGGGCAGCAAATAGTGCTGCGCCAGCGCTAATATTTCCACAATTCGACTGCCAGTCAAGATCGGAAAACTTAGTGCCGACTTGCCCGAATAAATAAGACACATCGCAATCTTTCCGAAGCGCCTTTCCCATGACTGCAAGCTTACTTGTTAGCTTGTCGCCGCCTCCCAAACCGTCGATTTGACGAATATCCGGCGTACCAAAAAGCTTCAAAATGACGGCGTCACGCTCGGGGCCTGGTGAAGGAATGTCAGTCTCACGCAGGAAAATTCCTTTGGAAGATCCGCCGCGAATAAGTCGCAGTGGAAAATGGTCACCTCTCTTCTGAGAATTCATTTTTTCACCCGTGTACTGAAGAAGGAGAATCCGTAGACGAAACTTGCCACCATGACTGAGAACAGCATGATTATATCGATAGACCAAACTTTGCTCAGAAGGCTCACCGCAAGGCCAGATAATGGAATAGCCGATAGGATTACCGCAATCAACACCCCGAGGACCTGTCCAAAATGTTCGATTGGGATGTGACGCACACGCTCAGTGCGTAGATAGAGAACGAAAACAGAGTTCGCGACTAAGTAAACGATATAGGCCAAAGTAAATATGGTCAGCGAGGAAGCAGTCGAAACTACACTTACTGCAACTATCGTGGCTGCAAGAGCTCCGTGACCAAGAACCTTGACCCTTTTCTCGCTAGCTAGCTTGGACGCGACAATCATAACTAATATTACCGTCAGTGCACCTGCGCTGTTGAGATAGCCGATCACTGTTTCGCTCTGGCCTAATCGGGTGACAAGGAGGGCAGGCATCAACGCAGTCAGTACCCCGTCAAGGAAATTTAATCCTAGAGTCAGGCCAGCTAGGCGTCGTAACGGCCTTACACTCCATAATAGGTGGGCGCTACTGCGCAGATTTTGCAACCAACCTTCAGTCTGTGTCTGTACTTTTTCACCGATATCATGCGGAAAGAATATAGTGCCTAGGCTATACGCTACAACGAAAAGAACAGAGCAAATCGCCAGTGTTAAAGGTAGGCCAATTGCTGACAATGCGAAGCCTGCAATGCCCGGTCCCAAAACTCGAGAGAGGTTTTCAATTACCTGCAATCGGCTTTGCATTCGTGTTAGCGCATCACGACTGAACCGAGTTCCTACAGTACATTCTAGGATCACGAAAGCATAGCCGTTGAGAAGTGATAACACCCCTGCTCCAAGTAGTATCAGAGCTAGGCTAGGTGTAAAGACTAATAGTAATGCAAGCAGTGCCCGGGTCGAGTCGACCAACAGGTACTGTACTCGCAAAGGATATAGATCGACTACGCGTGATAGGAATGGCAACAGCACGATCCGTGGCACCCATTGTATGGCCAAGGCCAAGCCTGACCATACAACCGTCCCCGTCATCATGTAAGCCGCGACAGGAATAGCCAGCAGTGCTATTTGGTCGGCTAACAACGAAAGAAAGCGCGACCCTAGAAAGGCTGAGAACGCCACTTCGAGGCGGAAATGTCTGCTCATGACACTTCTGAGATATGACATTCTTGTGCGAACCAGTTGCGAAAATTCTCTATCGTCGCACGACAATCGGTCTCTGTTTCGGCTTGGAAGACACAGCTCGCGATACTGTCAGTGGCGGCCTTCGGATTCCCAATAACCTGTTTGGTTTCAATATTTAGAGTAAAATCTACGACCCCAGACAAAGGACAAGTACTGGGCAACTGCTCTATACGGCCGGGTCGCGGTGCGATTAGTGCCCAGCCACCCAGTACCGCAGGTTGGGGCAACCCACTTCCTCCACGGGTCACTTTCGTATCAGATAACAGATCACAATCTGCTTGAGCCCAACGTTCCGAGATGTTCACTCCGAAACAGGCAGCAATTGCATCGCATATTCGCGCGCCACCAGTGCGGCTGGCGATCTCACACAGTACGAGTTGTCCGTCGTGAGTGTGAAATAACTCTGCATGAAAAGCCGTATTGCGTGGAGTCGGAAGAGCGGTAAGTACCTGAGCTGTAAAGTCGTTCAGTCGTGCACATAGAGGATTATTAGAGGATAGCACGTGACTAGCATTGGTCTGCCCTGTCGCACCAAGATAGTCAAGCGAGGGAGTGGTATAGATTGACGGCCAACTCAGTACAATTTCCCCATCCAGCACCAGCCCATCGACATGATAGGTCTGACCTGGCACATAGCTTTCAAGCATCCAGTTATTCCGAATATTGAGTGGCGGAGAAACCCCCTCTTGGATCAACTCTGCAACCTGAGTCTGTGTTTGTAGAACAGTGATGTTACATGCCCCCGCTCCATTGCGCGGCTTCATCACCACTGGCAGACCATTGGCTGCAACGAAATCGCGGAGTCCCGGTGCGTTCTCAAGAGGGGAAAAATTAGCTACCGGAATACCTGCCTGCTGTGCAGCCTGCTTCATTGCGATTTTGTCGCGGAAGACAAGTGCGCTGTCAGTCTTCTGTCCGGGTATTCCTAAATAGTCGCGCAGTCGTGCCGCTCGCTCGATATCGAACTCGGCATGAGCGAGAATCGCGCGTAACGGCTCGCGACGCGCGATATCAAGTACAAGCAGCTCCACCTCGCCGCTAGTATCGTATCCCTCAACAACTTTGACAGCGGCATAACGCCCTTGAGGCAGGTCTTCAATCCGTTCGTTGAACGCACTCAACTTGGCGGCCGAGACGATCAGATAAATCGGTTCCTCAACGTTGCGCAACCAGTCGTGATAGGGTGCGTTGGCCAGTGCCGCGCGGTGCAGTATAACAATAGCCATTATAATACTCCTTTGGCTTCTGGCACTTCTATCGGTTCTAGACGCAGTGCGGCATAGAACCACTCATAGACTTCTTGTAAACGTTGCTCGACATCCGACTCACTCTGCCCGGTGACAACGACTGAGGCCAACTGGCTAGTTGATGATACGTTGCCCGCAAAACAGTCGCCCGGTCGCGCATCTGTGCGGTAATCGAAGATCCAAGGCATCGGGCAATGTGACGGAATTTCTCGCACAATTCCTTGGCGTGGGCGTAATAATAGGTAACCAGCCAGCTGTTTCGGTAGTTCAGGCGGGGCAACATGCGCTACAAGTCCAGCCTGTAGTCTCGCCCATTCACGGTTCAGCCACAGTCCAAACCCTGCTTTGATTAAATCGTTGACACGGAAGCCTCCGGTCCGGCAGCCGATCTCGTTAAGCAGCAACTGTCCGTCTTCTGTTTCGAAGACCTCGGCGTGAAAGGTACTAGTGGTCAAGTCAGGTAAAGCTTGAATCGTCCTCTCGACAAGGGCACAAAGTGGTTTTCTCTGCGGGTGATCAGGTGACAACATGATTGCTCCGAAAAGAGAGTCAGATGCGAAATCGGAGACTGCCCCTACATAGCGTGAGGGCCAAATAAAACGCAGAGAGCCATCAACGATGATACCATCAATATGGTATTCAGTGCGGACATTCACTAACTTTTCAACCATTTGTAAGTGTTGTGTTTCCATCGCTGGACCAAACCCGCCCTGTGCGAAACGAGAAAGATCGTCGAAGTTGCTCAGCACATTAAGCCCTACCGACCCTGCCATCAGCCGTGGCTTAACTATCACTGGATAGCCAACTCTCTCAATGAACTCAACCAAATTTGTCATGTTGTCGGCTGTACAAAATTCAGTCACCGGTACCCTTTCACGTGACAGATATTCCTTCATTATTAGTTTGTCGCGATATGCCGTGGCTGTAGTCTCTTCCGTGCCCGAGAGACCTAACAATCTGCGCAGTCGTCCGGCCCGGACCTGATCCCATTCAGACATCGCCACGATCGCCCGGACCGGGCTATGCGCATGCAGATCAAGAACATCGCACTCCAACTGATCAGAAGTGTCGTAATCAGCATATTCACGAATTTTGGCATAGTGACAATCTGCAGCGACCTGTTCTGGCCCGGACAGGTCACGCCGCCCAGGTGAACTAAAATAGATAAGCGGCGTTTCTGGTGGCAGATCAAACCATTCGTGATAAGCTGAATAGGACATTGCGGAACGATTGAGAATCAGTACGGTCATATTGCATCCTGTGGCAAAATGGCGGCATGTTTGTAACCATGTGTAATGCAGAAATCTGCGATAGCATCAAACAAGCGGTTTCGGTCATGGCCAAACTGTGCGTTGTGATCGGCTCCCGGCAATCGAATATGCCACTTGTGCGGAGAAGCCAGGGCCGCCACGTAGTCGGTAATGTCATCTATCTGTACGACAGGATCTAGCTCTCCATGAATTGCAAGCACCGGGCAGGTTATATTCACTGGATTGTGTAGCGGCATATTCAACACCGTCTCTCGAAGGCCCGTGGTCGGACTTGTCGGATCCAACGATAGGGCGTGAGAGATAAAGGCCGTACGAACTTCGGGTGCATAAGCGACGGGTGTACGAAAGTCTGCTGCTGCATGAGTCGGCGTGTTTCTTCGGCGCACCTCCTTGGGAAACCTCACCTCACGCATGTAATTGATCATGCCACTACCTCCCCACAGTCCGCTCCAGAAGACTAGTCCCGGGCAGCTTTTAGGGTAGTGACCAGCGAAGCGGCTAGCTACTTGCGCCCCCCAAGACCATCCGACCAAGACTGGGAGTACTCCGGTTCGGGCTTCAATTTCAATGGATGCGGCTCTGACCTGGGCTACATAATCGTTAATAGTTTCAGTATCGGGGTAGGGGCGTGGCCCTGACAGACCATAACCGGCGAAATCAAGTGCCCAAGTATCTAGCCCGCGCCACGTAAGCTGTAGCAGCGTCGAGAAATCCGCCCGCTCATAACCAGGCACAGCCAAATCAAATACACTTGCTGCAGAATAGGTAACCCCATGCAAAAGCAACACTGGAACCCCAGTTGGGCAGGGCGAATGCAAAAGCGTAAGCTGTACTCCTTGCCACCGCAGAGAAGCCGTTCTAATTCCCGCCACGCTCAGCTTTTTGTACAGACGATTCGGCGCAATACAACGCAGATTTCCGCTCCCAAGGAGAGCCTCATCTAGCTGCATCATTCGCTCCTTCATCAAGCCAGCGTTTCCAGAAGATTAACGATAGCAATGTATAAGCCACCTCATATGCTGCACCACGATCCCGTGCCAGATCTGCGCGCACCAGATTCAGTCCCGCGCGTCGTAAACCCAGATCAACCAAAAGTTCCTCACCACTGCGCAGTGTCGCATCAAGCCAGCTTTGTAACGGCCCTCGTAACCAATCCGTGATAGGGGCGCGGAAGGGAAGCTTCGTACGCCAAGGGCCGGGCCGGCTCTGCACCTCAGGAAAAGCCGAGCGCAGCAGCGCCTTGTTTTGCCCCCCCGCCATATGGCGCGCTGCAGGAACCGCTAGTGCCAGCTCGGGGACAGAACCATGCAGGAAAGGCGTACGCGCTTCGATCGACCGTGCCATCATCAAGTGATCGGCGCGCTGTAAGAGCGGGCCAAGGCTGTGATCCAACTCAATTTGGCGCAACCGGTCAAGCGGGGCCATCGCTGGTATATCTGGATAGATATCATGCGCAAATGTCTTCATCTGCGCTGCAAACCCCGGTCCCATGAGAGCATCTAGATATGGGCATCGCGTGGATGGTATTAGGAACTCGGAGATCGCTGTCGCTTTTCCCGAGGTTACGGCAGCGTAGCTGGAATAGCCCATAAACAGCTCATCGGCCCCCTCCCCGACCAAGAGCATGACAATTCCCGCATCAGCTGCACAATCAGCCAGAGCTGCATAAAGTGGAATTGAACTCATTCGGCTCGGCTCTCCCATCTGTGCTGCGGCGCGTTCGACTCCATGAGCGAAGCTTTCGGGGGTGACAGTCCGAGTGGTATGAGTCCAGCTTTGCGCAGCCCTTGCCTTGATACCTAATTGGCTCAAATTTGAGATTCCGTCGCTACTGCCCGCAACACGTATGCTGACTGTTCGCAGATCCTCGACCCCCATCTCTGCAAGTTGATCGGCAAGGATAGTCGAATCGAGCCCGCCACTGACTGCAAGTCCCATCGCCCGTGTCGATGGCTGCACTCTTTGTAGCGAGGATTGCAGTGCCACACGTAACGTCTTGGGTAGAACAAACTCGGATGCAAAACTTGTGCGCGGCTCCGACATTGCATGTAGCGAGGTTTCGGGAACTAGTTGCCCGCCGGTCATCACCCACTGTGTTCCTCGTGGAACCTCAGAGATGTCATCAAAGAAGGAACCACCATCGAGCGGCCGCCCAAAGGCTAAAAATTGCTCTATCGCAGCATGTCGCACAGAAGGTCGGCCAAATGCCCCAATCAGCCCTCTGATCGTCGAAGCAACTGCTACGCCCCCTTCGATTTCGCGCTTATAGAGCGGTTTTATTCCGAAGCGGTCGCGCTGCAGGCGAATATTGTCTTGACGACGATCGAGCGTTGCGATGGCGAACATTCCATCAACCGCTTCGGGCTGATCGCCAACCAGCGTCAGTACCTCACCCATGCCGCCTTCGGGCAAGGTTACACCGTCCCAATAAACCTCGCCGTTATAGGCAGCAAAACACTCATTACCCAGAGGGATCGGTTCAGGTTCCGCCATTTCGGCGCGCATGCGTAACCGCACCATGCCGATGCCACTCGAAGCGGCAAGTGTCATTCCGCTCCCGTCGGGACCGCGCGCATGTTGGTTGCGATTGATAGACTTTAACGCTGTCACCATGTCTGCTGAGCGCGGCTGCCTGAAACTAATTGCGCCAATTCCACACATTATCGTGGCTCAGTGCATTATGAAGGTGAAAAGCGTGGTGTCGCCTGCGTCAGCAAAAGTGTCGCGTCCGACGATATAAGCGTTTTTACCATTAGTAGGTGCTATCGCTGTGGCAAGCGAGACGACATCCTCGTCCTCGAAACGCTTCTCAGCCGCACGACCACGATACCACTCTAGAAGTAGCGCAGGGTCAATATCTCCATGCGGGAGCAGAGCATCATCAAGTACGGTGCCCGCGCGTGAAAAATCGATCGTGCGGGTCTCTCTATCGTAGAAACTTGCTAGCGTACCGCGCTCTTCACCCATTGCAATCATCCGGAGATCCATTGGGTAGTGCCCAAGCTTGATCGAAGCGCGTACTTCTCCGTCATGAGCTAGCGTGCACATATTCATCAACGCTGATTTTGCCTCAGCCCAAGTGAAGCGGTTAATCAGTCGATCATTGAGCACATAGTCATACGACCCAGTGAGCTCGTCATCGAGAGGTGCGGTGATATCGAGTTGCCGGATCGTGACTGGCGCCGTGCCCATTGCCTGCTCAAGCGAGCTGCACATACCCTGCGAGAAATCGTAGACAGTAACCTCTGCACCACGATCCAGAAGCATGTCAACTAGGTCTTTAGTCGAGGCTCCTACGACACAGACGCGGCTCCCCTCACCGATCCCTTTGGTAAACAGCTCCAGCTCGGGTTGGCTGGGTTTGGCGCTTTGGCGCCCCTGCTCCCAGAAAAGGCTGCCAATGATATCCCAAGCATCAGCTTTCGTGTTTAGCATTTTTTCTCCTTTTCGAATAAAAGGTGACATGTAAAAGTGAGCGAGAAAAATTCATTGCGCTAAAGCTAGGGCATCGTCTTGTGGCAGCGTCCGAAAGTGTCTGGGCTCATCCACTCATAACTTGAGTGATTGCGTTTGACGGCTAGCACATGCAATCTCGCCGTATGGGTAAAGGCATAGTCACCGAAGACGGGATAACATTTTGGCAGGGGCTGGCTAGATAGTTGTGAGATCCTCTGTGCAAGGGTGGTGAAGGTTATACCTTGCGTATTCGAAATCGGGCGGGTGCCACGATGAGAGAGATTGGCCGCGAGCACTCCGTGGTCTGTGATCCCACAGCGCTCGCCCAGCCCATTCACCGAAACTGATATCCAACTCGCTCCACCATCTATTGCCGCTAGTGCATTGGCTATCGCGAGGCCGCGATCATTGTGAAAGTGCCCTTCCAGATCTGTCTGCGGGAAAAGCTGCACGAGTTTCCGAAACGTAGTGACAACTTGTTGTGGTTCGCAGACTCCTACGCTGTCAGCATAGCATAATCGGTTCGCTCCGGCTGCCAGTGCAGTCGCGAATGAAGTATGCAGCTTTTCCTCGTTGGTGCGGCTTGCATCCTCAACCGTGAAGCGCACTTTTAGGCCAAGCTCTCGCGCAAGACTCACCGACTTGTTAGTCAGCCTGAGAATCTCTTCGAAACTACGCTGATTGAGACGAGCCGATTGGCTGATTTCGTTGACGCCAATGAATATTCCAACCCAGTCGGCCCCCGAATGTGCTACTGCATAGATATCGGCCGGTTTGGCGCGTGCATGGGACAGCAAGGGCAGATTTAGCCCTAGGTCGGCGACAGCGCGAACATGATGCATCGCTTTGTTAGAAATTAAGGGGTGGCCAACTTCGAGCATGTCACTGCCAGCTTGGGCAAGAAAATGTGCGGTCTCGATAATATCAGAAAGTGCAAAATTGGCATTGGGAGCCTGAAGCCCCTCACGCAGGGTCGCATCTATCAACCTAGGCGTTGAAGTTTTTGCGAATGGCATGACTTACCTTCCATGTAAAAAATTGTCTCTATGAACTTATGTGGCCAGTCAGATACATGATCATCCAATTACTCAGCCTTGAGCGTTCTCGTTGTATAATTAGAAATCTTCTTTTTATACTCGCTGCTTAGGATGATATCTTTGACGCGTTGTCTGGCCTGCGTTAAATCGGAAGGAAAACTCGACAACGGGCAGGTCGTGGGCCAGACGCCACTGCGAAAGCTCCCACTACCTGTACGGCCATAAGTTGGTGCCAGCATGGCGGGTAGCTCGGGGCTTCCCGTCCAGCACAGCCAAAGCCTCAGCAAGAGACGCTTGGCCTCTGCCTCGGCTTTATCTTCAAATTCGCTACGTGCATGGAGCAAGCGATGGTTGTCGATCAGCAGTAAATCCCCAGCCTCAAGGCGCAAGTCCATGGCCATGTCTGGCTCATGTAGGATCGAGTCAAGCGCATCAAATGCGGCGATTTGGTGCTCAGTTAGTCGTGGCGCGTCTTCGAAGCGCTGGGAAGCCTCGATGAAACGGCGTACATAGCGCGCGACAAAAACACCTGTGCTGTAGGAGAAGACGGGCATCATACCCCAACACTTATCTCCCTTGGTATCACGTAGATCAAAGGGGACTGGCTCGAACAGCACTTGAGCCAGCTTCGGATCCGTGGCCATCAGGCGCTGACAGGCCGCAACAGCGCTGACTACACGGGTTTCACCACCGATCGGTGCTTGGCGGATGCATAATAGCGCTAACAGATCGCAACGGTCGTTGTGAAATGGTAGTTCCGCTGTGCTTTCATAGCCGCGTGCTGTGTGATTGCGGATATCACTGCCGCGATCGGTGACGCGGCCGAGGAAATCGAATTTTTCGCTTTGAGAAACCGGGCAGCCGAAGTTGAGGCCGAAGTTAAGGAAGGCTTGCGCTGCCTCGGTCTCGGGCAGGGCTGTAAAAGGTACGTTTTTGATCAATGCTAAACCGACTACGCCCAACGTTTTTTTGATCCAACTGAAATAATCTTCCAGCCCTCCAGCACACAGGCTAAGGTCCATTTGCCATTGGCGGTTATGTATTAACTCCCGCCCACTCCAGAGCAGATTAGCTTCAGTCAATGGATTCTCGTCCATGAGAAAGTACTCCAACTCAGCTATAGCTTAACCTTGGAACAGATATTGCTAAAATTCCAGTTAGACATAAGTCTTAGTTACCATAAGGCCGTCTTTTCTGCTAGGAAGTTGTGTGTAAAATATTTGAAAATTCAACAACAAAACGACTCAACCAACCATGCTTGAGATCGTTATCACTGGTATCACTGGTGGTGCCGGACAGAGACTGAGGGTACTCAGGCATAGGCGCCACTCAATGGGAAAGGACCCTAGAGTATGTACGAATTCTATGACCGCGAGATCACTTATTCGCTCGGGGCGGAGCAGGCTTCAGGGGTAAAAACCGTGCTGAGTGGTTCGTTCTCTCTGTCTTCGGTTTTCACGGTATCCGAGCTTGCTATGGCTACGATCGTAGCTGCAGCAAAAGAGCTGGCTGCGCTAGTTGGAAAGACTACAGTTTCGGTCGATCGATTCGCGACCGAATTGTGGTGTTCAAGCACGATCAGACCGGAGGGCTGGGCTCTGCCCAACCCTTGGGATCCGGTAGCGGGAAATTATCGCACCGCCGATGGTTGGATCCGGCTTCACACGAATGTACCTGCACATCTAGCTGCCGCACTGCGCGTTTTGGGCACCAAGCCCGAACGCAGCCAGGTTGCTGCTGCCACATTGGCCTGGAGTGGACGTGAGTTGGAGCAGGCTGTGAACGATGCGGGCGGGGTGGCTGCTCACATGGTCGGGCTGTCGGAATGGGCGGCGCATCCACAAGGGGAGGCTGTCGCGGCAGAACCGCTGATCAGTTGGAGCCCCCATCATGCTACGAGCACTCGGCTGCCCTCATTTCAGGGAAATTTGTGTGGGCTGAGGGTGCTGGATCTAACTCGAGTACTCGCCGGGCCAGTGGCCACGCGTTTTCTAGCAGGCTTCGGCGCCGAGGTGCTACGCATCGACCCACCCGATTGGGCTGAGGATGGGCTAGAACCCGAGGTCACAATAGGCAAGCGTTGTGCTGGTCTCGATCTACGCAACCCCGAGGATCGAGACCGGTTTGAGATGCTTTTGGCGCAAGCTCATGTGCTTGTGCATGGTTATCGCCCCGGCGCACTAGATGGACTGGGATATGATGCGATGCGCCGTCGTCAGATCAATCCAAGCTTGGTTGATGTCTCGCTTAGTGCCTATGGCTGGACTGGACCTTGGCATACAAGGCGCGGTTTCGACAGCGTCTTACAGGTCAAGACCGGGCTGGCACAAGAGGCGATGCATCGCACTGGGGCTAATTGTCCCGTTGCCCTGCCGGTTCAGGTTCTTGATCATGGCACTGGCTATCTCATGGCAGCCGCCGTACTGCGCGCATTGCGTCTATTGGTCACAGATGGTAAGCCCCGTTCGGCTCGACTATCGCTGGCTCGCACTGCTCAATTGCTAATCGAAGGAGGAGTGCGGGATACGATCATCAAGCCTACGCATAATACCCATATTACTTGTCTGCCTGAAACCACGCATTGGGGGCCGGCTCGCCGTATCGACTTCCCTGTCAAACTTGATTGCGAGGGCCCCAGATGGCGCTATCAAGCTGCTCCATTCCGCTCGGCACAAGCGTATTGGCCCGACGACGTGAACCGTATCGGGATTCCCGGACGCTCCAAACCTTGAGAGGATAGAGCCATGAGCACATCAAAACGATACTCCCCCAAGGTACGCCAGCGGGTGGTACGCGTGGTCTTCGACCATGAAGCCGACTACCCCTCCCAGTGGGCAGCCATCGGCGCCATTGCCCCTAAGATCGGCTGCACTCCGGAGACGTTGCGTAGCTGGGTCCGTCAGGCCGAGCGCAATGCAGGATGTCGGGAAGGTATGACGACGTCTGAACGGGAGCTGATTAAGGCCTTGGAACGTGAGAACCGCGAGTTGAAGCAGACCAACGAGATCCTGCGCAAGGCCTCCGCGTATTTTGCCCAGGCGGAGCTCGACCGCCGCGGCAAGTGATGATCGAGTTCATCAACGATCACCGGGAGTCGTACGGGGCCGAGCCGATCTGCCGCGTGCTGCCGATCGACCCATCGACGTACTACGCACGCAAGGCCCGAGATGCCCAGCCTGATCGCGCGCCACCCCGCATCCAGCGTGATCGCCGGCTGAGTGCCGAGATCCAGCGTGTCTGGGACGAGAACTTCGGTGTCTATGGCATTCGCAAGGTCTGGCGCCAATTGAATCGAGAAGCGATCCCCACCGCTCGTTGCTCCGTCGAGCGCTTGATTAGCCAGATGGGGCTGCGAGGCGCGGTGAGAGGTAAGCCGGTCCGTACGACCGTGCCAGATCCCAACACGGCCTCTCCAGCAGATCTAGTGCAACGGCAGTTTCAGCCGGCTCAGCCGAATGTACTGTGGGTGTCGAATTTTACGTATATCGCGACCTGGCAGGGTTTCGTGTACGTCGCCTTTGTCATCGATGCCTTTGCCCGCCGGATCATCGGCTGGCGAATTTCCCGCTGGTTGACGCCCGGTCGGCCAGGCGAACGCATCTGTGCTCGCCCCGTCTGTTCAGCGCCCCAGCCGCGTGATCGTCCCATGCAACACCTCCAAAATCGAGATGTTGCGACGACCGGTTGAATCCGCCCAATATGTCTCGATTCGATACACAGAGCGCTTGGAGGACGCCGGCATCGCCCCGTCTGTCGGGAGTGTTGGCGACTCCTATGACAACGCCCTGGCCGAGACGGTGATCGGATTGTTCAAGACAGAGGTAATCCGTCGAAGCGGGCCTTGGCGGCACCGGGAGGCCGTTGAGTTCGCCACCCTGGAGTGGGCCGACTGGTTCAACCACCGGCGACTCTTGGAGCCAATCGGTAACATGCCACCGGCCGAACGAGAAGCGCTGTATTATGAGCAGCAGGGTCGGGCCAAGAAAGTAGCCTGACTCAAACCAACGGGTCTCCGAGAAAGCCGGTACGATTCAGGCAGATCTTTGTCGACTACGTCCAGGCCCCATCGAACGGTATGCCGGACTGGTCCAGGAATTGCCAGCCTCCGAGTCCTTCCACGCCGACAGTGCTCTTCAGGGTGAAAAACCTCGCTCTTGGGCTTAACGTTTTGGCTTCGCGTAGCCCCCCTTCCTCTGTCACACCTATCGACTGTTTGACAGCTGCAGGGAACAACCGATGCTCCGACGCCTATTCTCGCGCTCCACGACCACCTCGCAAGCATCAGAGGGGTTCCATACGCCGCGTTCAGGTAAGGAGCTCCTGGCGACGCCGCGTCGTCAGTCCATGGTCAAGATGCTGTGGGATACAACGTCCCTGACGCAGCCTGTCTTCAACGAGTATTTGCTGGCCCCGATAGAACGGTACGCCGAACTGGTGCAGCTACTTCCAGCCTCGGAGTCCCACCACCATGCCTACGCCGGCGGCATGCTTGATCACGCGCTCGAGATGGCCTGTTATGGATTGCGTCTCCGGCAACGCCATCTTCTCCCTCCTGGTGCGAAACCAGAGGACCAGAGCTCAACCGGTGAGTTGTGGAGTGCTGCCATCATCTATGGCGCGCTGATGCACGACGTCGCCAAAGTGTTGGTCGACATCGAGATCCACCTCCAGGACGGCAGTGAATGGCGTGTATGGCACGGTGTGATCCCGAAACCCTACCGCGTGAGGTATCGCGCAAACCGGGAGTATCACCTTCACAGCGCTGCCAACACCCTGCTAGGTCAACAGATCCTTGGAGGGAAGGTCATGGACTGGCTGATGAGCCAGCCCAAGCTTTTCTCTCTTTTCATGTACACCATCTCGGGGCATACCGAGCGAGGTGGCATCATTGCCGAACTGATCCATCAGGCTGACCGCGCCAGTGTCGCCAAGGCTCTTGGTGGAAACCCTGTTCAAGCGCTTTCCGCCCCCATCGAATCTATACAGCGCAAGCTGGCCGAAGGCTTGAGGTTCCTGGTCAAAGAACAGTTCAAGCTCAACAAACGAGGGGGGCAAGCCTGGTTGACCGATGAAGCACTATGGCTGGTATCACCTCGTGCCATCAACGAGCTCAAAGCGCATATCTATGCACAAGGAATAAAAAGCATTCCTGTCGACCTAAACAGACTGCAGGGTGAAATGCATGCTCACGGCATCATCGAGGAAGTTGAGGATGGCAAGCACGTCTGGACATGCAATATCACGGATGGTGACTGGCAGCAGACCTTCAACATGATCAAAGTGCCCCCACCCTGATTTGGGGTGTCGACGATCGACCGAGTTCATTCAGCGGTCATTTGACGGTCCAGGGAGCAGGGACAGTCGAGGAGCAGCAGCCACCTACAGCTACGGCTCCCCTGGAAAAATCTACAGAGCCGACTTCTGCAGTAGAACAATCAACGCAGGATCAGACCGATACGCCTACCCCCGCCCCTGCCTCTGCAGAGGTAGCGGCAACCTCATCAATAGCGTCTGAGGCAGAGTCTGGGTCAATAGATGACGACATCATGGCACTTTTTCCGGAAGTAAATAGGGAGGATAAACAGGATGTTACGAAAGAAAGATCGAGTAGCGAATCTGAAACACAACTGCAAGAAGCATCAGAATCTGCTAAAACGGCACCTCTTATACAAAAGTCTAGTGAGGATGCCAACAATTCCAATGATCCAGCAGACCTTGGAGAGCGGTTCTGGCAGTGGCTTAAGATGGGTCTAGCGGACCATTCCATTGTCATTAATGACACAAAGGCCCCGGTACATACCGTTAATGGTACCTACTTCCTTGTCAGCCCCGGCATTTTTAAGCGTTTCTGTAACAGCGTGCTGAATGACAAAAACCAATGGCAGGCAGTTCAGAAGCGGTTTCAAAAGCTGGGTGTACACGTCAGAACCAAGGGACAGAATATTCATAAAGTTTCTGTCGAGGGAAAGAACAAAACCGGAAACCTGATGGGGTACTTAATCAAGGATCCGGTGCTTGTGAGTCAGAAGATCCCACCTGACAACTGGGTTTTGACTCTTGTTACCACCAAGGGAGAAAAGGGAGTTTCAGATGAATGATGTGTCGTTCTTGGAATTGATGAGTCGCTATGCTGCCGACAAACATCTTCGCCCTAAAAGCGTAAGCACCTACACGGCTGTCGTCCGATTATTTCGGCGCTACTTAGGCCATGAGACTTATCCGAGCATGGTGACACGACAGGTGGTGATTGACGATCATACGCACCAAGGACAGGCCTGATGGCATCACTGAATCAAGCTGGAATAACTACGTGAGGCATCTCAAGGCGCTCTATAGCTTCGGCATCAAGCATGGGTTGATAGCCTGCAGCCAAAACCCATTCATAGATGTTTCGGTTAAGCAGCCCAAGGTATCCAAAAAATCCTTGCAACCCTTTCAGATACGCTACGCCAGGGAGGTCCTTGAGGTCTGCCGACGGTACGAGCATTGCTACAATGAACGCTCCAAAATCCACCCAGCCTGGTTCTGGCAGACCTTGATGGAAACATTCTTCTATACAGGGATACGTCTCAACCAATTATTACATATTGAGGCAGGGGACATAAATTTGAAAAAGCGTGTATTTCGCACGTCAGCTGTGGGATCGAAGACCCACTCTGAAAGTATAATGCCCATACCTGATGGGCTGTATCCATATATGCGCCAATTAATAGTCGCTGCTCATAACTCTGGGTTCAAAAGAGAGGATCAACTCTTTAATGTGAACCGGTTTAGCCATCGCCATAAAAGAACGACGATGGATACATAGCAAGTTGAGCGATTCTTCCAAGTATTATCGGAGCTCACGGGGTACAAGATGTCACCGCACCGTTTTCGTCACTTCCTGGGAACAGACCTCATGGATAGCCCAGAAATGAACATTCATATCACGCAGAACATCCTGAACCACTCCGACATACGCACCACGATGGAGTACATACATCCAGAAGTTGAAGCGATGCGCCGTGCGTTGAACAGACGTGTGCCAGTTTAGCTAAACTGGGGCGGTGAGAGGTGAGGAGGGATGCCCCCTCCTCGCTTAACCACAACGTATGATCGGTGGGTTGACATCCCTGTCGGTGTTGGCCATGCTTCTAAGCGCCAATGTAGTGCAATAGAGTAAATAGGCCGGACTAGGCCTTCCTTGCACGCTTGGGGAATGACAATTTTCATAGCGCATGGCGACTGCGCTATTCCAGCCGCCCAGTAACCCGCAATTGACTTGTAATCAGTAGGTCCCGGGTTCGACTCCTGGTGCCGGCACCATCGGGAAACCCTTTGACATCGCAGGGTTGCGGAACAGCGCCAAGGCGCCTCCTCTGTAGATATATGCTTGCCCCGTTCGCCTATCGCGACACGGGGGTTTTGCATGCGTGTCATCTCCATTGACTCTTCCAAAGGCGGCGTCAGCAAGACGACCACGACCGCCAACCTTGGCGGCTTGCTGGCAGAAGCCGGCTACTGCACCCTACTGATCGATCTCGATACCCAGCCCACGCTGAGCAGCTACTACCCGCTGGCTCACGACGCCCCGGCGGGATCTACGAGTTGATCGCCCTCAACATCACCGAGCCCGATCAGATCATCTCCTCGACCACGATCGAGGGGCTGGACCTGATCACCTCCAACGACAGCCTCGGCCAGCTCCCCGACTACGACGTCATCCTAGCACTTGGAAGCCGTTGAGTTCGCTGGGTCGACTGGTTCAATCACCGGCGGCTACTGGAGCCGATCGGCCACATGCCGCCGACCGAGCGAGAAGCGCTGTATTATGAGCAACAGGATCAGACCAGGAAGGCGGCCTGACTCTGGAATGCCCCGAGAAAACCGGGACGGTTCAGTCATCATCGCCCCTCCCAAAGGCCAACGTGAGTTTGGGCTCAGGGGGCAAATAAATCGTTGGTCTGCTGCCTCCGGGCGCGTCATTGTACGGGGACGAAGACGCTCCTTTCCGCAGCTTCGACACCAACAATACTCTCCAGGGAGGTTTTCCCATGACACGACCCAACGTATTGGTCCTGATGGCCGACCAGCTCAACGGCACGCTGTTCGAGAATGGTCCCGCCGACTTCCTACATGCCCCCAACCTCAAGAAACTGGCCAAGCGCTCGGTCAACTTCAACAACGCCTATACGCCGAGCTATCTGTGCGCACCGGGGCGGGCCGCCTTTATGTCGAGCCAGCTCCCGAGCCGTACCGGGGTATACGACAACGCCGCGGAATTTCCCTCCAGCGTGCCGACCTGGGCGCATCACCTGCGCCGCGCCGGCTACTCCACCTGCCTGTCGGGCAAGATGCACTTCGTCGGCCCCGACCAGCTCCACGGCTTCGAGACCCGCCTGACCACCGATGTCTATCCGGCCGATTTCGGCTGGACGCCGGACTACACCAAGCCGGGCGAGCGCATCGACTGGTGGTACCACAACCTGGGCTCGGTGACCGGGGCCGGCGTCGCCGAGATCTCCAACCAGATGGAATACGACGACGAGGTCGCCTTCCATGCCGAGCAGAAACTGTACGATCTGTCGCGCGGTCATGACGGGCGTCCCTGGGCGCTGTGTGTCAGCTTCACCCACCCGCACGACCCTTATGTGGCGCGTCGCAAGTACTGGGACCTGTATAACGACTGCGAGCATCTCGAGCCGCAGCAAGGCGCCGTGTCCTTCGATGAACTGGACCCGCACTCCCAGCGGATCTTCGAGGCCAACGACTACACCAAGTTTGATATCCAGCCCCAGGACGTGCGCAACGCCCGCCAGGGCTATTTCGCCAACATCTCCTATGTCGACGACAAGATCGGCGGCATCATGGACGTGCTCGAGCGCACCCGCATGCTCGACAACACCATCATCGTGGTCTGCGCCGACCACGGCGACATGCTTGGCGAGAAGGGGCTCTGGTTCAAGATGAGCCCCTATGAAGGCTCGTCGCGCGTGCCGCTGATGCTGTCCGCTCCCGGGATCGAACCGCGCAATGTCGAGGACCCGGTGTCGATCATCGACATCAACACCACCATCGCCGACCTGGTGGGAATCGACCTGTCATCGATCGCCCCCTATACCGATGGCCAGTCGCTGTTGCCCCTGACCCGAGGCGAGAAGCGCGACGCCCCGGTGTACATGGAATACGCCGCCGAGGCCAGCTATTCGCCGATCGTGACCATCCGCGAGGGCAAGTGGAAATTCAACTACTGCGAGATCGACCCGCCCCAGCTGTTTGACATGGAGGCCGACCCGCTGGAGCAGCACAATCTGGCGGAGCATCCCGACTATGCCGAGGTACTGGCCGAATATCAGGCCAAGGTGCACGAGCGCTGGGACATGAAGGCCTTCGATGCCGACGTGCGCGCCTCCCAGGCTCAGCGCCTGATCGTCTACGAGGCCCTGCGCAATGGCCACTACTATCCGTGGGACTATCAACCGCTGCAGGACGCTTCCGAGCGTTACATGCGTAATCACATGGACCTCAACGAGGTCGAGGAAGCCCAGCGTTATCCCCGCGGCGAGTGAGACGATGATGAATTACCTCGTCTGAGCCGAATCGGCAAGCAATGCAAACGCCCGTACCAGCCTGGTACGGGCGTTTTTTGTCGTGCGGGATAGCAAAAGCCCCCTTTGCCGGACGTTGCCACCCGGCAAAAGGGGCGTCACATCACCTTCCGTTGCGCATGCGACGCAGCTCGCCGTTCAGGCCCTTGATGATGGAGTAGCACATCAGCAGCATCACGAGGGAAAACGGGATGGCCGTCGCGGTGACGCCCGCCTGCAGCGCCGACAGCCCGCCGCCAATCAACAGCACGATGGCAATCAGCCCCTCCACCGTGGCCCAGAACATGCGCTGGGGCCGCGGTGCATCGATCTTGCCGCCGGCGGTGATGGTATCGATCACCAGCGAGCCGGAATCCGAGGACGTCACGAAGAAGATCAGCGCCAGGATGATCCCCAGCGTCGACATCAAGCCGGTCAACGGCAGCTCATTGAGCATGCCGAACAGGGCCAGTTCGGGGCGGTAGTTATCGATCACGTATTCCTTGACCAGACTGACGCCAGGATCGGCATAAAGCTGGTCCAGCGCCGTACTGCCGAACACGCCCATCCAGATGAAGATGAACAGGCTGGGCACGATCAGTACGCAGAGCACGAATTCGCGCACGGTACGCCCCCGGGATACACGAGCGACGAACATGCCGACGAAAGGTGCCCAACTGACCCACCACGCCCAGTAAAAGACCGACCAGGCCTGGCGATAGGCATCATCGTCACGACCAAAGGGCGCCGAGAGCGGAATGAACTCCGTCACATAATGCGTCATCCCCGACCACATGCCGCTGAGCGCCACCAGGGTCGGGCCAGCCAGCAGCACGAAGATGAAGAACAGCACAGCCGCGCCCATGTTGAGTTCGGAGAGTCGCTTCACGCCCCCTTCCAGGCCGCGCCATACTGACACCAGCGCCACTGCCGTGACGAGTGCAATGACGATGACCTGGGTCGTGGTATTGACCTCCAGGCCAAAGACAAAATTCATCCCCGCGTTGGCCTGCTTGGCGCCCAGCCCGAGCGCCGTGGCCAGGCCGAACAAGGTGGAAAACACCGCCAGGATATCGATCGCGTGCCCCCACCAGCCCCAGACACGGTCCCCCAGGATGGGAAAGAAGACCGAGCGAATGGAAAACGGCAGTCCCTTGTTATAGGTGAAGATGGCCAGCGCAAGCGCCATCACTGCGTACACGGCCCAGCCATGCAGCCCCCAATGCAGAAACGTGCCCGCCAATCCCATGGCGGTGGCTTCGGGAATCGCCGACCGGTTCAGCACGCCATCGGCACCAAAGGGCGAAGGCGTGCCCAATGGCGAAGAGACATTGGCGTGATACACCGGCTCCAGCACGCTGAAGAACAGCAGGGCGATCCCGATGCCCGCGGTGAACAGCAACGCGAACCATGACAGGTAGCCGTGTTCCGGTCGGGCATCCGGGCCGCCCAACCTCACCTTGCCATGGGGCAGCACGACCAGGGCCAGGCAGAACACGATGAAGAAATCCACCAGGATCATGAAGTACCAGTCCAGGGTGCTCGTCGAGAAGCTGACCAGGGACTGGAAGAGTTCCCCGGCCCGCTCCGGGAACATCAGGGTCAGCACGATGAAGATCACCGAGGCGAGTGCGGAGACGACGAAGACCCGGTTATGGATGTCAAAGCCGATAGGCCCCAGATGTCCTTCGATGTTGTCCTGTCCGACCACATAATCCGTATGCATGTCGTTATCGTCGTACGCCGCTCCCGGCGCCCGTCTATTCGAGAAGCCCATAAAATACCCTCTCCTTGTTGTAATGATAGTGTTGTCGTTGTTGTCACATGGTGATGGCCACGAGCGGCCCGCCTTGTTGAGCGCCATCGACCAGCCCCAAGCGCTGCAGGCGGGCGACGACACTGGGTTTCGTCCAGGCCAGGTGCAGCTTGCCGCCCCGGGCATGGCAGCGGCGCGCCTGGCGCTGCAGAAGATGGATACCGCTGAGATCGATGAAGTTGATGCCCGCCGCCAGGATCACCAGATCGGGTTGTTCGAAACGTTCCAGCCTGCGCCCGATCGAGTCGCAGGCGCCGAAGAACAGGGAGCCATCGATCCTGACGACATCGCAGTACGGCGCTTCCACGACTTGCTGGATGGTCAACGGCGCCTGGGACAGGTCACTTTCCACCACCGGTGGCCGAGTCGTGCGGCGCAGATACAAGATCAACGAGGCCAGCACGCCCAGGTAGATCGCGAATTCCAGCGCCAGCAGCAGCGTGCTGAAAAAGGTGATCAGCAACACCGTGGCTTCCGAACGGCTGAGCGTCAGTGCCTCGCGAATGCTTTTTCGGTCGACCAGCTTGAAGGCGACCAGCAATAACTGGCCCGAGATGGCGGGCATCGGCACGTGCTGCAGCAGCGGAGCCGCCACCAGCAGAATCGGTATCAGAAACAACGCCGAGAACAGAGCAGCCAAGGGCGAGCAAGCCCCCGCGCTGGCATTGAGCCCCGAGCGCGTCAGGGACCCCGAAGAGACATAACCGGAAAAGAAGGCCCCGCCCAGGTTGGATAGCCCCTGACCGATGAATTCCTGATTATTGTCGAGGCGCTGGCCGGTACTGGCCGCGATGGCCCGGGAGATGGCTACCGCTTGAACCAGCCCGAGCAAGCCCAGCGCGATGGCGCCTGGTGTCAGCAAGCGCAGATTGTCCAGGGAAAGATCGGGCGTCGATAACGGAGGCAACCCGGCCTGGACGGTCGTGACGCGCTGGACGGCGTCACCGCTCGGATCCAGCCAGGCCACCAGCAACGTGGCCGCCACGATCGCCACGATCATGCCCGGCCAGCGCGGCAGCCAGCGCTGAAACGCCAAGCAGGTAATGACGGTAAACCCCGTGATGAACAGAGCCATGGGCTGTATCGCCTCGAAGTGAGCGATCAACTGCGGCCAGATGGCGAGAAAGTTGCCACTTTCGATATGCGTCAGCCCCAGCGCATGAGGCAACTGGCTGGCCGCGATAATCAGCGCAGCCCCCGCCGTAAACCCCGTGATCACCGAGTGCGACACCAGTTCTACCAGCGCCCCCAGACGCGCCAGGCCCAACAGCAACTGAAAGGCACCGGCCAGAAACGTCAGCGTCATCGCCAGCGTGATGAATTCGCTGGTGCCGGCGTCGGCAAAAGGCTGCAAGGTAGAAAAGAGCGCGATCGACAACGCGGCCACGGGGCCGCTGACCATCTGTCGGGACGAGCCAAACAGAGCCGCCAGGATGACGGGCACGATGGCCGCATAAAGGCCATATTCCGGAGGCAGACCGGCCAGCAGTGCATAGGCGACCCCCTGGGGCAACACCAGTACAGCGCCGGTCAATCCCGCGATGGCATCGACGCGCAGTGAGCGTGGCGTCTGCTGCGGCAGCCAGTGGAGAAACGGCAACCAGCGCCGCAGCGCGGCCGGCTGACGCGCGCGGGGTGGCGACGTCATCATGGCGTCTCCGGACTACGTTCCGGGCCACGTGCACATCGCGCGAGATCATCCGGCACGATGGCATCCGGCAGGCGCCTGCCGACATGCCAACGCGTAGCGCTTTCATCATGCAACGGCTCGCTCGTCCGGGCGGTCGCGTAATCCATTCGATGCAGCAGGTGCTGCCCTACTGCATCGAATGGCGAGCCGAGAAACCGCCGGCCTGTCCCTGTATGGGGTTGCGTCATGGAGAAACCTCCCTGGCGGGGATTGCCAACATTGAAGCAGCCCGTCTGGTCGTCTTAGGTCTCCGCACCATGACGTCCTTGTCGCCAACAGACCAACGATTTATTTGCCCCCTGAGCCCAAGCTCACATTGGCCTGGGAAATACGCCCTTCTGCGACTCTCGAAGCGCATCCCGGGCGGGTATAAGAAAAATGAATACCAAGGCATAAGCGGAAGGCTCTACTCGGTTGGCCATTCACTCGTCACCCTGTCGGCGATCGCCAGCGTGCTGACCACAGCCAAACGAGGAAGACCGACATGTCCACCCGCCATGCGTTCGTCATTCATGAACATCCCCCGTCCGTCGTCATCAACGAGGGGGAACAATCATGGGAAATGAGTCCACTATGGCTGCGTGAACGTACCCAGGCGCCCGATCAACTGGAAGCGATGACCCAGCAACGCCTGTTCGACTCTCACGCCATCGATGCGGGGCTGACGCTCGAGAGTGCGACCCGATGCGACGAACACCATGTCGCCCTGGCATTCAGTGATGGCCATCGCGAGACCTATGATCTCCGCGTACTGGCCAATGAACTGGACGATACCCGCCGCTTCCCCGACGCCGAGCCCTGGGATGCAAGTCTCGACCAACGCCGTGTGCGCTTCGACTGGCTCCGGGTGCTCGAGGATCCGACCTACTTCCAGGCCTCGCTGGACGCCTACTTGCGCTACGGCTATATCGTCCTTCACGGCGTGCCGACCGACCCTGAGCGCATCCTCCAGGTCGGCAGCCACTACGGCTATGTGAAGGAAACCAATTTCGGCCGTTATTTCGAAGTCTACTCGCGGCCGAATGGCAACGACCTGGCGTATCGCAGCGTGGCTCTGGGTCCCCACACGGACAACCCATACCGCAGCCCGGTACCGGGCATCCAGCTCCTGCACTGCCTGGTCAACGAGACTAGCGGCGGGCTCTCGACCCTCGCCGACAGCCTCAAGGTACTCGAGCAGCTGCGCGAGGAAACCCCGGAGGGCTATGAGCTGCTCAAGACGACCTCGGTACGCTTTCGTTTCGTCGATGCCGGGACCGAACTGGTCACCCATCGCACCATGATCCAGACCGATGACGACGGTCATCCAACCGGGGTTCACTACAGCCCACGCCTGGATGCCCTGCCGCTGCTCTCCGATGCCCAGACCCGACTGTTCCACCGAGCACGCCAGCGGCTCGGCGAGCTACTGACGGACCCCGCCTACGAGGTGCGTTTTCCCCTCGATGCAGGCGAGTTGATGTTGTTCGACAACAGTCGTGTCCTGCACGGACGTACTCGCTACGACACCAACGAGGGGCATCGCCACCTGCAGGGGTGTTACCTCGACACCGACGGCCCGCGCGAGCGCTTCGCAAGCCTCTTGAAACACAGTGATTCGATCGAGGAGGTTGCCTGAAATGGAACAGGTCACATCCCGCCAGATGAAGGATGGCACCCGGGAAGAGTATGTCTTTCTCGAGCGCCTGGAGGATGAATTCAACCAGGGGCTAGTAGACCGCCTGCTCCGTGCCCTGCGTCATCTGGATAACAGTCTGAGCGGCTACCGGGTGTCGCGGCTGGAACATTCGCTGCAATCGGCCGCCCGCGCCGAGGCAGACGGCGCCGACGAGGACATGATCATTGGCGCCCTGCTACACGACCTCGGCGACGAACTGGCGCCCTACAATCACTCCCAGCTGGCCGCAGCGATCATCCGTCCCTATGTGCGTGGCGAGGTCACCTGGGTGGTACATCACCATGGCCTGTTCCAGAAATTCTATTATGCCCACCACTTCGGCGATGACCCGAACGAGCGCGACCGCTACCGGGATCATCCCTGGTATCAGAGCTGCGTGGACTTCTGCGAGCGCTATGATCAGGCCGCCTTCGATCCCGACTACCCCACGCCTCCGCTCGAGCACTTCGAACCGATGCTGCGGCGGGTGTTCGCGCGCACGCCCTTCGATCCTGCTGTCATCGGTGAGGAGCATCCGTTGGCGATATGATGGCCTCCCCCACCCGCGAGCCTCCTCGCAGGGGCGCGTGACGCCCGTCCACCGGAGCCCCTCCTACGGCTGGACAACATCGAGCAGCCAGTCGCTGATCGGTTCGATGACCGCGCTGCGGTGGTGCTTGACGCTGAGCCAATAGCCGTAATCCTCGCGCGTCACGCGAGGAGACAGCGCCACCAACTGCCCGCTCGCCAGATAGTCCTCGACGAGGATCGACCAGCCCAGTGCCACGCCCTGGTGGGTAAGTGCGGCGTTCAGCAACAAGGCATAGTTCTGGTAGGCGAAAATATCCTCCCTGGGCGTCAGGCTCAGTCCGGCATGCCGGCACCACTGTGTCCAGTCGAGCCAGCGCGGGTCCTTGATGTCCTGGTGCAGCAACGACACACGCGCTAAATCCGATGCCGTCAACTCACCCTTCACGCCATGCTCGCCTGCGTAATCGGGACTGCAGACGGGAAAAACGGCTTCACTGGCCAGCAACCGTCCCTCGTCCTGGGGCATGTAAGGCCCGAAACGAATGGCGATATCCGCGGCCTGTAGTTCCGGGGCGTCGGCCCGGTCGATCGGCATCAGCTTGAAGGTCAGTTCCGGGAAGGCGCGTTTGAGCATTGGCAGGCGAGGCAGCAACCACAAGTGCATGAACCCCGAGCCAGCGGCGATCACCACGGATGGTGCAGGCCGATCGCCATGCTGGATCAGTCGCTCGCAAGCTTCGCGAATTGTCTTGAGACTGGGCGATATCTCTCGATAAAAGCTTTCACCCTGTACAGTCAGGACGAGACGCCCGCCCCGCCGATCGAAAAGCGGCAGTCCGAGATTCTCTTCCAGCGCTCGAATACGTTGCGAAATCGTCGGTTGGGAAGTGCATCCCTCGTCGGCAGCCGCCGTCATCGAACCCTGGCGAGCCGTGGCCTCGAAGGCAATCAGCGACTTCATCGAAGGGGGGTTATAGCTCACAAGCGTGACCTCATTTCCTGGGTTCGAGTAATATGTGCAGCACCTGCCGTATCCAGGATTCCTGAGCAAAGGTCTACCGCCAACAACCGGCTACTTAGCCTCACCAAGGGTAAGGCGCTAAACAGGATGCCATATAAGGGATGATGTGGCGCACAGACGCTTTGTCTTTCTCTGCTACCTTCTCTGCTACCTTATCTGTCTGAGTTCGAGACGTTGAGGCATGCGCCGTGCGTTGAACAGGGACTGTGAGTGGTGAGGAGGGGCCAGGCATCAGGTGACCCATCACCCATCGGCGATTTTTCCAGCCTTCAACACCTCATCCGGTCGTTCACCACGACACGGGGATTTCGTGTGCTCGCCTGCTCCGTTATGCCGGCTAAGGACCGCCATGATGCCCGAGTCGTTTCAGCCTCGCCGCCAGCGGAAGTAGCGCCCGAGCCACCCCAGCAGGCGCTCTGGCTTGTGGGCGTTCTTCCAGATGCCGGCCGTCGCCTTCACCGCCTCACTGCGCGTGGGATACGGGTGGATGGTGCCCAACAACTTGTTGAGCCCAATGCCGCGAGTGATCGCCAGGGTGAATTCAGCCAGCATCTCGCCTGCCCCGGTGCCGACGATCGTCGCCCCCAGGATTCGATCGCGCCCGGGCACGGTCAGCACCTTGACGAACCCCGTCGCATCTCCCTCCGCCAAAGCCCGGTCCAGGTCGTGCAATGCATAGCGGGTAACCTCATACACGATGTGCCGTTCCCGGGCCTCGCGCTCATTGAGCCCGACCCGGGCGACCTCGGGGTCCGTGAAGGTCACCGCCGGCAGCGCCCGATAATTGACCTTGAACCGCTTGAACTCGCCGAACAGCGCATTGACCGTGGCGTGCCACGCCTGATGCGCGCTGGCATGGGTAAGCTGATAAGGGCCCGTCACGTCACCACATGCCCAGACGTTGGGCAGCACGCTTTGCAACGTTTCATCCACGCGGAGTGTGCCATCCTCGCGGGTTTCAACGCCAAGGGCCTCGAGTCCCATGCCCTCGACGTTGGCCTGCCGCCCCACCGCGACCAGCAGATGGGTAAAGCCCAGACGCTCGACTACCTCCCCAGCCCTCTGGATCTCCAATGCATGGCCCTCATCGGTAGCCACCACCCGCAATGCCCGATATCCCAGATACAGGTGCAGGCCCTCGCCACGAAGGCTCGAGGCAACCTCGTCGGCAACCTCGGGATCCTCTCGGGGCAGCAGTTGCGGGCCCATCTCGACCAGGTCGACCCGGCTGCCCAGCCGCGCGAAGCTCTGGCCAAGCTCACAGCCGATAGGCCCTCCACCCAGCACCAGGAGGCGCTCGGGCAATGCCTCGAGTGTCCAGAGCGAGTCCGAGGTCAACACCTCCACCTGCTCGAGACCTGGAAGGTCCGGCACCCGGGGCCGAGCCCCGCTGGCAATGATGACGTGGCGAGTCGTCAAAACGCGCTCGCTATTCGCGGTGGTAACAACGACACGCCAGGGATCATCCAGGTGCGCCTGCCCCTCCATCACCTCGACGCCCAACCCCTCGTAGCGGCTGCGACTGTCGTGGGGCGCCACCTCGTCAATGGCACGCCGCACATGCGCCATGACGGCGGCAAAATCCACACGGGGCTCGCCGGCGTGAACGCCGAAGTCCGACGCCTGGCGAATTTCCTTGGCCGAGCGGGCCGCCCGGATCAAGGCCTTGGAGGGGACGCAGCCCGTATTGAGGCAGTCCCCACCCATGCGGTCACGCTCCACCAGCGCGACATCGGCCTTGACGGCCGCGGCGATATAGCTGGCCACCAGGCCCGCCGAGCCACCACCGATCACCACGATATCGTGATCGAAGCGACGCGGTCGCCGGAACCGCCGGGCCAGCCGGCGCCGCTTGCCCAGGGCGACCAGAGCACGCGCCAGCCAGGGGAAAAGCCCGATCAGCGCAAAGGAAGCGATCAGCGACGGCGACAGGATGCCGGAGAGGGACTCCAGATTACCGAGCTCTCGCCCGGCATTCACGAAGACTGCGGTACCCGGCAGCATGCCCAGTTGGCTGACCCAATAGAAGGTGCGCAGGCGCATCCGCGTCAGCCCCAGCACCAGATTGATCACGAAGAAGGGAAATAACGGTATCAACCGCAACGTGAACAGGTAGAAGGCACCCTCACGACGAATGCCGGCATTGACCCGCTCAAGCTGGGTAGAGAAGCGTTGCTCCAGAAAAGAGCGCGCCAGGGTTCGCGCGATCAACGCCGCCAGGGTTGCCCCGAGCGCACTGGCAAAGGAAATGATCAAAAGCCCCCAGCCCAGACCAAACAATGCACCGCCCAATACCGTCAGCAGGGTCGCCCCAGGCAGCGACAGCGCGGCCATGACGGTATAGAGAAGAAAGAACCCGCCAGCGACGACGACAGGCTCGGCAGCGAACCAGGCGTGAAAGTTCGCTTGCTCGGCCTTCAGATAGTCCAGACTGAGAAAGTCCAGAACATCGCTGGCAAGAATCCCGGCAATCACTGCCAGCAACAACACGGCAAGCAGGGGGCGTAGATATTTCAAAAGCGCATCTCCATGACATCGGCCGGGTGGCTTGCCCTTCCCTGAATCGACGAACAGGAGCGCGCCTTGCGACCCGGCTGGCCGTGTGACCTTCCTCTAGTGTAGATCCGCTTTCAATCGGAGCAGTCGCTCCTTCCGGGACAACGCCATGGTTCCAAGCCGCGCGGAGTGGCATAGCAGCATGTCGGCTATCCGCTGATCGCTTGGTATTGTGCATCAGCAAGACGCGGCAACCAATGCAGAGGGGTAGTTACCGGAGCGCTCCGCAGCTGAGATGGCTCCCTGATCAGCAGGCTTGGAAAAAGGCCGGCCGCATGCAACGGCCAGCCCGAAGAAAAGCATTTCGCGACAGCATCCAGCCTAGGCCTTGTCTGAAAAGTCGACGAGCGAAGGTTAGACAAGGCGAAAATTTGCGAAAACGCGGAGTTTACAAGGAGTAAATGAGAATTTGAGCGGATTTTCAACGTCGTATAACCGAGCGCAGGCACTTTTCGGACAGTGCCTAGGCCAGCAAATGACGGTCAAATATTTCGTTCATGTGCCTGGATGCAGACTTGCTCTCCATATCAAGAAAATGACCAGCCTCAGGTACCACAAAAAACTCACACTCATCGATATAGCTTTCGATGCACCTGACATCTTCTTTTGAGGTGTATTCATCCCAATCCCCATTCACGAACAGCACAGGAACCTCGACCTCCTTGAAAACACCTACGTAATCATCAAAGCTGAGCGAAGCTACTTGCCCAATATGAAACCTGGCCTGGCGATACGTCTCGTCATCGAGGCTCTTGATATGCTCATGGTTTATCCGCTTCAACAAGCCAGGCAGATACTTCCCCACCTCGTCATTCAGCAAGGTGGCAACTTCATGATTTTTCCTTTCATCGAGCAACACCTTGGCACGCTCAATATAGCGGTGCATTTCCGGGGTAATTCGGGTAGAGAAGGAGGCGATCAACGCCTTACGAACAGAGGGTGGCTTCTTGGCAAGCGCCATCAATGCCGCCAGCCCTCCCCATGACACAGAAAGAAGGTAAGACGGCTGATAACGATCCATCAACCCCTGAAGCACCATCACCTCTTCCGTTTTCGACATGGGGCGGGTAATGGCATTGTACTGTCGGGACTTTCCAATAAAGGGAAGGTCAAACAATATCATGTTCACCTTTCCCTTGAGATTTTTTATGGTATTACGAAAAGCTTGTGTTGTTGAAAGCGCTCCATTGACAAAAATGGCTGACTCCGACACCCCGGAAAACAGATACCTCTCAACATGGACATTCCACTCTCCGACACTGACCACCTCAGCTTCTCGCCTCATTCCCTACCTCCATGTAACTCACTTCCCTGCAATATTCGCCGCCCACCCTGGACGAACAACCGTTTTTATCCATTATTAAACATTGGGTCTTTCACTCGACTCACTTTATCACCCACGCCACCCACGCCTTATCAGACCCGAAGAATTGCCGAAACACTTTAAGAAATAATTACAATCAAACATGCGACACCCCAAGAAAACTCAGGGATTTCAAGGTACCCTTGGCGCATCCCCAGCGCGCGCTGCCATTGCCTTATGCGATGACGCCACCATTTCAATACAACAGGCACCCATCACGTCAAGGACTATCTCAAATCGAGACGCTCTGACTTACAAAACAACAACACTGCGCAACATTTCATGACTTCTCAGCAACTAACTACAACCATGCCACCAACCTGAAGCAATAGGAAAGCTATTCGCCTGGTTCCCGACGACATAACCCCCATCAAAACTGAAATTAAAAAACCGACACCGAAAGCAACTTGACGCCTCATCACCAAGAAACTAGAGGTATTACTCTATTCATCACTACAGCTACTTCTCTGTAAGTCTGAATATTCATCATAAAGTCATGGGTTCATCATTGAGCACAACGTTTTGACAAGTACCCACGCAGGAATGACCAAGGAGGGCCTGTGGATCAATATTTCGATTCCGTGAGCGTCAAGGGCGACACCGCGCCTGAGTCCACCGATCACGATACTGCCCGGGAACAGCCTAGCCCTTCTCACCGACCTAATCTTCGCGAGAGCCTGGCCCGGGAAATAGCTCGACTTGCCGAGAATAACGATGAGGCTCTCTCGATCCCCGAGGAGTCCCCTCTGAACCGGCTTGGCCTGGATTCTCTGGCCGCCGTGGAACTGACCGCATACATAGAGCGGCATTTCCACGTGAAACTGCCCTTGATGTCCCTATTCGGCTCCATGACGCTGGGCCAACTGATCGACCTCGTTGAAGAAACCCGGATGCAGGAGAGTGCCGGAGGCTCCTTGCGTACCCCCCTGGGAGAACAATCCGGTGCCTGTGCAGTCGCGTTGCACGACTGGCAGGTCGCCCTTCCCCTGTTCTGCATTCCCGGCTCGATGGGTGTGGCAACCTATCTATCGAGTCTTTGTACCGAGCTGGCCGGCCTTGCCTCGACGATCGCTTTTCAATCCCCGGGCATCGACGGTACCGAATCCCCTCTCGGTTCGGTCGAGGAGCTCGCACGGCGCTATATCGCCGAAATGCAGACCATCCAGCCCGAAGGCCCCTATCGCCTCGCGGGGCACTCCTTCGGAGGGTTGGTCGCTCATGAAATGGCCTGCCAACTCCACGAGCGGGGCGAGCGAATAGAAGCGCTATTTCTGATCGATACCTTCCAGGTCCGAGGGGGCCAAGATGCCAGCGATGACATCCCCTCCGACCTGATGGCGCTGTACGAACTCCACAACATCACCCTGCGCCTGACCCAAAATTCCGGCAACCCGATCAGCGCCCGCAAGCTGGAGTCGCTCACTCCGGAGAAGCAACGGGAATGGTTGACGCACAAGTTAGGTAACCGGCTCCAGACATCGCTGAACAGGATCACCACCGTCCATAACACCAACTATACGGCGATGATGCGATTCCGGCCGCGGTATTACCCCGGTCCGGCCACCCTGCTGTGCGCGCGCTCCGAGTTTCCCGCGCAACTGGTGCATCCTGCCCGCAGCCTGCATTTCTGTACCGACGAGCCGGACCTGGGTTGGAAAGGACTGTGCGCCTCGCTGAACGTCATCACGGTGCCTGGCGACCACCTCACCATGGTACGTCCACCCCATGTTCAGGCACTCGCCGAGGCGATGCGGCCGGCGATGGATGCACAATCCCGGCTCTCCCTGGGGATGGATCGCCTGCTGCCCGCCAGACCACCTCGCGCACCGGGGCGAGCCCTGGAGATCTCCCGACATGGCATCTCCTTCGATCCTTACCATCCGGACCATGTCGACGACCCTTACCCATTCCTTTCACAACTGCGCGACTGCGGCCCGGTTCTCAAGGACACGGTCTCCAGGTGGTGGCTGACCCGCCACGCCGAAGTCTCGGCAGGACTGCGCGACAAGCGCTTTGGTGTCGACCCACGAGGGCTGGCCGAAACGCTGCCACACCTCGACACGAGCAGTGCCAACTTTCCTTTCCTCAGTGCCCTGAGTCGACAGCAGGAAGAGGTTCCCTTCAGCCAACACCTCAACCGCTTCATGCTGTTTCTGGATCCACCTCAACACCAACAACTCAGGCGCGTCTTCTCGCCCTTGTTCACCCCCGAGGCCGTCAAACACTGGGCCGGTTATATCGACGAATGCGCCGAAGAGCTTATCGGCAATCTGCGCCAAAACAGGGAAGCCGATCTGATCAAGGAACTCGCCTTGCCATTGCCGGCGGCTGCCATCAGCGAAATACTGGGCTTCCCCCGCGCAGACGTACCCGAAGTATTGCCCTGGGGACAGGACATGATATCGGGTTTCGATCCACTGATGTCCGATGACACGGCCGCCCGCATCAATCACAGTGCGGAAGAGTTCAGCCGGTACATTCGCGAGCACCTGGAAACACAACGTAAGGTAAAGAGTGGCCCCGGGATTCTCGACCCGAACACCGCACTGGACCAGGGGCTGAGCATCGAGGAACTGGTCACCCATTATGCCCTGATGTTTGCCGTCGGTTTCGAAACCACGACCGACATGATCGGCAACAGCGCACTCGCCCTGCTTCGCCACCCCGACCAGCTCGAGCGCTGGCAAGCCCATCCCGAAATCTCCGACAACGCCGTGGAAGAGTTGCTGCGATACGACGGTCCTGTCCGCTGCTCGATACGCTACGCGCTCGAAGACCTGGATTTCGGTGGCCGCCAAATACGTCGTGGCGAAATGGTCGTCTTCTCCTTTTCCGCAGCCAACAGGGATCCCCAGGCCTTTCGCGAACCCGACCGACTTGACCTTGGCCGTGACACCAGACGACACGTGGCCTTCGCTCATGGCGCGCACTACTGCCTGGGCGCCCATCTGGCACGAATCGAACTACGGCGTGTTCTGCCGGCCTTGATACAGCATGACTTCTCTCTGGCACCCGGCGGGACGCAGTGGCGACCCAGCTTGGTGTTTCGCGGTCTGGAGACCTTGCGCATCAGGAACCACTAACGAAACGAATACCAAGATGCAGCGCAGGCGGAAGCGACATACTCGCTTGTGGGCAAGGCGGGTGATGGCCACGGCAGCGCCTTGCCCGAGGCAATCGATGGGCAGGCCTCAGTCGTGTGTTACCCGAGCCACCTCAAACACCAGATTACGAAACCAGCGATGCGCCGGATCGTCCCTCATGCGTGGATGCCAAAGGGCATACAACTCAACGTTGCCCATATCCAGCGGTGGAGCAAACAGATCGACCATGGCTTCGAAGCGTCGCAGGAAACGGCCAGGCAGCGTGCACAGGAGATCGCTGCTGCCGAGGATGAGCGGTGCCAGGGCATAACTCTGGACAGACAGACTGACATGACGCGACCGGCCCAGCTTGTCGAGCGCACGATCCACCGCTCCCCTATATCCTCCCCCGCTGGTCGACACCAGCATATGTTCGGCAGTGCAGAATTCGTCCAGCGTGATCGGGTGACGGCCCCTCGGATGACCATGTCGTTGCGCGGTAACGAATTCATCGGTGAACAGCCTCCGGCCAATCAGCCCTCCATCCTCCGATCGGGGTAGACCAACGACCATATCGATATCCCCACGCTCGAGGGCCTGCGTGATCGTCTCGGGATCCGGCACCACGAATGTGATCCTGATATTAGGCGACGCCCGCTTGAGCGCGGGGACAATGTCCGGCCCCAGCATGATGGCGGGATTATCATAGGCCGCAAGTACAAACTCACGATCGCTTTTCCCTGGATCGAACGAGGGAGATGGCCCGATAAACTCGCGCAAATGGTCCAGCAGTTGCGGCAATGTCGCCCCTAGCGCGTTGGCGCGGGGAGTTGGCGCCACGCCTCGACCGGCGACCGGGACAAAAAGCTGATCGCCAAAGATCGCACGCAAGCGCGTCAATCGCCCCGAAAGGGCCGGTTGGGTAATTCCCAGCCGATCCGCCGCGCGGCTGACGTTTCGCTCCTGTATCAGGGCTTCGAACGCCATCAACAAGCCAATATCAATTTCGCTCAAACGGTCAGGCATTAGCGTTTCCTGGCTTCATTCCCTTTCGGGACAGGCCGATACAGGGGCTATCAGTGCGGCTTATGCAAGGTATAACGGCCATCGCTTTCTCGGCAATCATCTCGCCCCCTATGCTCTGGCCCTGACATTCACTTGAACAGGAAAACAGACCAATGGCTGTACGATCCTTGATGCTTTCCGCCTTATTGGTAGGCCTGATCACGTCGGGACAGGTCTTCGCGACCTCACACTCCGCTCCAGACCATTCTCCGGGTATTGCCCAACAGGGCGCCGATACCTATGCCGTCATGATAGGGGGCGTCCGGGTCACGGCACTCTCCGATGGCACAGTGCCACAGGACCTGCATGAGATCCTGCATGGCATTACCAACGACAAAATTGATGCCATGCTGGAGCGGGCCCATCTGTCCAACCCCGTCGAAGCATCGATCAATGCGTTTCTACTCGAAATGGGCAACCGGCTCGTCCTTGTGGATACGGGCGTGGGCACACTGTTCGGACCGGGGCTGGGCAACCAGCTGATCGACAGTCTACATGCCGCCGACGTTGAGCCCGAACAGATTACCGACGTCCTGCTCACCCATGTGCATTCCGACCATATGGGCGGACTCACCAGGGACGAACAGATCGTCTTCCCCAACGCCACGGTCCACGTCGGCAAGCCGGATGTTGACTTCTTTCTGGATCGTCAGAACGCGGAACGTGCCGACTATGACATGCGCTACTTTGATCAGGCACTCACGAGCCTGAAGCCCTATGTCGATGCCGGCAAGGTCGACTCCTTCGACCGGACCACGCAAATACTTCCAGGCCTGACAGCGTCTCTCCATCCAGGCCATACACCGGGCAGTGCCTTCTACACGCTGGAAAACCAGGGACAGACGCTCACCTTCATCGGCGACATCATCCACGTGGCGGCCGTGCAGTTCCCGGATCCATCGGTGACCATTGCCTATGACGTCAATCCGGAAATGGCCGCTAGTGTGCGCTCCAAGGCCTTTTCCGTCCTTGCCGAAGCAGGAGACCTTGTCGCCGTGCCCCATATGCCCTTCCCAGGTATCGGCCATATTCGCAAGGCATCCGAGGGCTATGATTGGGTGCCTGTCGAGTACGGGAATCGAGCGGCAACAGAGGTACGCTAAATCGCTGTAAAGATAACGGCCCGGGGCACTCCGGGCCGTTTCTCGAGACGTTGCCGCCTTCCAGGCACAAGGCTCAGTTGTCGCCCCGGGCCAGGGCAGGCATGATGCATCCATATACTACGATGGACTCGTCATGACGCCTCGCTCGCTCGGAAAGCTCGTTGTCATCCTTTCATGGGCGCTACTGGCCAACCTGGTTCATGCCACCCCAGTTCATGCCACCCCAGTTCATGCCAATCCTCCCGCCTTTTCTCTCGACTGGCCGCCCACGCTGGAGCTGGATCATACCCTCGTGCAAACCAGCCTTTACACTCGGCATTTCGACCCTGACCCCGAACACACCAACCATCAGGAACTGATCGGCCTCGAATTCCATACCCCGGATGACTGGCTGGCCGGTGGCGCTCATTTCCAGAACTCTTTCGCGCAGGAGACCTTTTATCTCTACATCGGCAGGCAGTTTCCTCTCTGGCACTTCGCTCATGACACCACCCTACGCGCCAAGCTGACGGCAGGGCTGTTGCATGGCTACAGGGGAGAGTATCGGGACAAGATTCCCTTCAACCATCTGGAAACCGCCCCTGCCGCACTTCCCAGCATTGGCATACGCTGGAAGCGTGTCGAAGGCGATCTGATCGTGTTCGGTGCCGCCGGCCTCATGGTCACGGCAGGGCTGCGTTTCTAACCGCTCAGTCGGTCGTCAGGCCAAGATTGCTGACACCTTCGTTGCGCCCCAGGTGACGCAAGGCCTTGAGGGCGTCGCGATCCAGGTGGCCCTGGGCCGCCTCGAGCACCGCATCCTGGAAGTCGTTTTCCTCGCACATCAGCGGATGTTCACGCGTCAGGGCGGCAAGCTTGCCGGCATCCTCCTCGCCTTCGGTCAACTCGATGAAGGCCCGCACACCGCCACGCGAGGTGCGGCTGACGTCCAGAACCGAGTCCGGTGACTCGCCGCGCAGGGTATCGAGCAGCGCCGAAATGGCGACAACCGCTTCCAGCGCTCGGCGAGCCCCGAAGCTGTCGTCATCCTCCGGGGGCTCCAGCTCGGCCAGTTTTTCCGCCTGCCGATCGAAGTCGATGCGCGCGTCCTTGACCGACAGCCGCTCCCAGACCAGGGCCAGCACGGCGCGTAGCGCCTGGACATCCCCATGACCGGTCGTCTCGGCGTACAGGGCATAATTGGGCACCAAACGCTCACAGAGAGCGGCCATGAACGCCTGCTGACCACGCAGCGTCAGCGCCTGGAGCCGTTCGAAGAAACCGCCGGATGACTGACTCATGAAATCTCCTAATATAATGGCATCGCTCACGGCCAGAGGCGCTCCTTGGCCACCCGCCCCCGAGCGTCGAACGCCACGCCCTCATCAATCAGGCGACGACGCTGCTCATCCGCTCCTCCATGGTCGGCCAGCCGCCGCGACGCGGTGATGACCCGGAACCAGGGGAGTTCGTGTCCCGAGGGCAGCTCTCGCAACGCCCGAGCCACCATACGCGGGGTAGCGCCTTCGGTCATGGTGGCGATGCGACCGTAGGTCGTCACCCGCCCCGGAGGAATCTCGGCCAAGATCGTCAGGATCTGTTCTTTGAGCACCGGCTTCATTTGCCCTTCCGCTCCTCGTCCTTTGCTTCATGCCCATTGCGAGGTCCCGCCGGATCGCTGACTGGCTCGACGGCTATCCCAGTGGCTGGCCTGCGCTCGCCGCTGAAGTCGAAGTGGATGCCCGAGCGTCACGCGATGCCCCTTCGACCCAGTCTTGCGCCGCCGCCAGACAACTGTCCCAATCGCCCACGTGCAGGAAATGCTGATCGTCGTGCTTCTCCAGCTGATAGCGATACATGGGGTCGTAATACTCGGTCAGCAATGGCGCCAGCCAGGCTTCGTGGGCCTGGCTGTTGCCCCGCTCATGCTCGCGAAAGGCCAGTGCCTGAAGACGCTGCAGCCGAGCCAGTCGCGCCCCGCCCAGCCGCTTTCGCAGGCGCTGCAGGGCACCGGAAAGCTGCTTGCGCATCAACGTCCAGCCCAGCCACGCGCCGAACTGCTGGCGATAGACCGCCCAGAGGTCCTCAATGTAATCCTTGTGAATCTGCTGAAGGCGCCAGTCGAGGGGCATCTCGACCCGGATGCGTGGCGCCCGCCCCATACTCCGCCAGAAGGCCAGAGGAATATTGGCGGTGCCGATGTGGCGGGATTCGTCCTCCAGTACCACCGGCCCTGGCAGGTCCAACAGGCGCAGGCCCATGGCATGTTCGAAGTCGATCTGGGAAGGCGCCGCCAGTGGATGACGGCCGAAGGCCGAGCCCTTGTGACGCGCACAGGCCTCGAGATCCAGCCCGCATGAAAGCGCCTGGATCAGGCTTGTCTTGGCGCAGCCGGTAAGGCCTCCAACCACCAGCAGCGGCTGTTCCGCTGCCGCATCGATCCGCTCGCACAGTGCCTGACGCATGGCCTTCCAGCCACCGCGAATGCGCGGTCGCTCGATTCCAGCCTCGGCGAGCCACTGCTGGGCAATCCGCGAACGCTGGCCTCCCCGGAAACAGTAGATCAGCGCATCGGGATGACGAGCCAGCAGATGCTGCCAGGCGTCGACGCGTCCGGCCCGCACACCGCCGGCGACCAGGTGCTCCCCCAGCGCAATGGCGGCATCCTGGCCGGCATGCTTGTACTCAATACCGACCCGATGGCGCTCCTCGTCATCCATCAACGGCAGGTTAACCGCACCGGGCAACGCCCCCTGGCGAAACTCCACCGGCGCCCGGACGTCGATCAGGACGCGGCGCTCGCGCAACAGCTCGAGATCGGGTTCGACCAGCGTCGGACTCATCCTCGAACCTCGATGCGCGCCTCGCCCCGCGCGGCGATGACTTCGCCGAAGGGCTCGAGCTCGAGACCATAGGAACGCCCGACGCGCTCGATATCGTCCTCCCAGGAGGGATGAACCGAAAGCAACAGGCCGCCGGAGGTCTGCGGATCGCACAGCCACTGCCAGTGGGCCTCATCCATGGCGGGTAGCGCCGCGCCCAGCGCCTCACGGTTGCGGCCGCTCCCGCCGGGCACGGCGCCCTGACGCCGATAGGCCTCAGCCTCGGCCAAACGCGGCAGTCGCCGGAAGTCGATGCGTGCCGCGACGTCGCTGGCAACGCACATCTCGGTCAGGTGACCGGCAAGGCCGAAACCGGTGACGTCGGTCATGGCATGCACGCCCTGAATGCGCGCCAGGTCCATGCCGATTCGGTTGGTTTCGAGCATCGTCTGGCGCGCCAGCCCCTGATGGCCCGGCTCCAACCGCCCCTGCTTCTCTGCCGTGGTCAGCATGCCCACGCCGAGCGGCTTGGTCAGATACAGCAGATCGCCGACCTGGGCCCCCTTGTTGAGCTTGAGGTATTCGAGATCGACCAGGCCATTGACCGCCAGTCCGAAGATCGGCTCCGGCGCGTCGATGGAATGGCCTCCGGCCAGCGCCAGGCCCAGTTCGCGGCACACGGCCTGCGCGCCGCCGACCACATCGCCGGCGATGTCCGCCCCCAGCTTGTCCAACGGCCAGCCGAGAATGCCCAGGGCCATCACCGGCGAACCGCCCATGGCATAGACATCGCTGATGGCATTGGTGGCGGCGATTCGACCGAAATCGAAGGGATCATCGACGATCGGCATGAAGAAATCGGTCGTGGCGATCATGCCGCGACCGTCGCCCAGGTCATAGACAGCGGCGTCCTCGCGCCCCTGATTGCCGACGATCAATCGGGAGTGGGAGGCCCCCGGCCCGGCTTTGGCCAGGATGCCGTCCAGGACGTCAGGGGCAATCTTGCAGCCACAGCCGGCTCCGTGACTGTACTGGGTCAGGCGGATGGCGCTCATCTCATTCTCCTTGGCGTTCATTATCGTCATTCTACAACGTCTAGAGCGCCTCAAGGGCATCGGCCAACTTATCCACCGCCACCACCTCCATCCCCTCAGGCGCCTGCTTGGGCGCGTTGGCACGCGGCACGATGGCCCGGCGGAAGCCGTGCTTGGCAGCCTCGACGATGCGCTCCTGACCACTGGGCACCGGGCGAATCTCGCCGGACAGCCCGACTTCGCCGAACACCACCAGCTCGCGGGCCAGCGGGCGACTCTGCAGACTCGACACCACCGCCAGCAAGACCGCCAGGTCGGCACTGGTCTCCAGTACCTTGACCCCGCCGACCACGTTGAGGAAGACATCCTGATCGCCAGTGAACAGTCCACCGTGGCGATGCAGCACCGCCAGCAGCATGGCCAGGCGGTTCTGATCCAGCCCCACCGCCACACGACGCGGATTGCCCAGAGCCGAATCATCGAGCAGCGCCTGCACCTCCACCAGGATCGGACGGGTACCTTCCCAGACCACCATCACCAGGCTGCCCGGCGCTTGTTCCTCACTGCGCGACAGGAAGATGGCACTGGGATTCTTCACTTCCTTGAGACCGTGCTCGAGCATGGCGAAGACGCCCAGTTCGTTGACCGCTCCGAAGCGATTCTTCTGGCCGCGCAGCGTACGAAAGCGCGAGTCGGCACCGCCTTCCAGCAACAGCGAGGCATCGATCATGTGCTCGAGCACCTTGGGGCCTGCCAGCGTGCCGTCCTTGGTCACGTGCCCCACCAGCATGAGTACCGTGCTGGACTGCTTGGCGAAGCGCGTCAGGGCGGCGGCGGATTCACGCACCTGGGCCACACCGCCAGGCGCCGAGGCGATATCCTCCAGATGGGTGGTCTGAATGGAGTCGATGATCAGCACTTCCGGCCGCTCGCGCTCGGCGACGCCGAGGATCGTCTCGATGCTGGTCTCGGCCAGCATCTGCAAGCCCTGGGTCGGCAACTGCAGGCGGTGAGCGCGCATCGCCACCTGGCTCAGCGACTCCTCGCCGGTGACATAGAGCACACGGCGCTGCTGGGCTAGCTTGCAGGCCGTCTGCAGCAACAGGGTCGACTTGCCAGCCCCGGGGTGCCCGCCCAGCAACACGGCCGAGCCAGGCACCAAACCGCCCCCCAGTACCCGATCGAACTCCTCGAACGTAGAGGTCAGCCTGGGGACTTCCCCCAGGTCGACGTTGGACAGCTCAACCACCTCTCGCGACACAACCCCGGCGTATCCCCCTCGACCGCTACCGCCGCTGGCGGCCCCGGGGCGGGCCGCGGAGAGCCGCACCTCGCTCAGGGTATTCCATTCCTGGCAACTGGAGCATTGCCCCTGCCATTTTCGATATTCGGCGCCGCACTCGGTGCAGACGAAAGCGCTCTTGGCTTTGGCCATGGGGGTCTCGTCGAAGGTGTGAAGACTTACGTTGGAACCATACGCGAGGGGCGGCCGATGGCCGCCCCTCGTCAACGCGATGCTTGTCGCATCACAGGCGCTTCAAGCGCAGCACTTCGTTGTTCTGGAAGCGACGGCGCTGTGGGTCGATCAGCTCCAGGGTCTGCGGATCCACACGCAGGAAGTAATAGATCTGGCCTTCGCCATTCGGGGTGAGCTCATAGACGGTGGCTTGCGGATCATCGGCCGTCCCGTCGAGCACTTCCCAGTTGCCGGAATACGTTTCGTTGGGCGGATTTTCTGGATGGCCACGATAGGTCGCTTCCAGGTCGAAAGTACGGTCGGCGGCCGCGCTTTGCTCTTCTCCCTTCATGGTGACGTTCAGGTCGATCCCTTCGCAATTACGACACGGCAGGGTTCCCTGATACGTCTGCTCGGTTGTTGTCACCCCCGGCTCGGCGGTTCCCTGATCGGTGGGGCCAGCTGCACAGCCCGCCAGCAAGGCAAGCATGGCCGAGCCCGCCAGCAACGTCCTGATTTGCATATTCGTTCTCCTAACCAATGGGCATGGCACCGCATTACACGGCAACCTGCTCGATAGCATAACCTTTCGCGCCATCAGCGGACAGCCTGGGCGCCGCCAGGTTCCGTTGTTCATGATGCCATCGGACGGACATGCTCGAACACCACCCATAATAGCAACGGCATCACCACCAGGCTGCCCAGATTACCGATCAGTACCAGCGAGGCCACCAGGTGCGGCTGTTGCCGATACTGCTCGGCCACCAGATAGTTCAGCACTGCCGGCGGCAGGGCGGCAAACACCCACAGCGCCGCCGCCGTAATGCCCGAAAGATCCAGCAGTGCCACCATCGGCGCTGCTACCACCAACCCCGACAGCGGACACAACACCGCACCAAGCAGCCCCATGCGCCAGTGTCCGAAGTCGATGTCGAGCATGCGAACCCCCAGGGCGAACAGCATCAGTGGAATACTGACACCTCCCAGCAGGTTCAACGCCTCGAGCAACCAGTCGGGCAACATCATCCCGCTCAGGTTGACCCCGAGCCCCGCGAGACTGGCCAGCACAATGGGCATGCGCAGCAAGCGCCACACCGGCGTATGGGGAGAGAGTATCCAGAGGCCGACCGAGAAGTGCAGCAGCATCTCGACGATGAACACCACGACCGCCGCCGGCAATGCCTGTTCGCCGAATGCCAGCACGATCAGCGGCAGTCCCATGTTGCCGGCATTGTTGAACATCATCGGCGGCAGAAAGGTGCGTACCTCCAGTTTCAGCCAGCGCGCCAGTGGCCACAGCAGGATCCCGGAACCCAGCACGACCACGGCGGCGGCCAGGGCCAGACGAGCATAATCCGTCAGTGGCGCCTGCCGATCCGCCAGCGCGGCAAACACCAGCATGGGCACGAACAGCTCCATGTTCAGCGTGTTCAGTCCCTGGATGTCCGGACGCCGATAGCGTCCATAGAGGGTACCGCTCCCCGCGATCAGGAATACCGGCAGCAGGGTGGACAGAATCTGGGCAAGCATTCGGCCTCGTTCCATGGCGAACTAAGGAAGCGCTGAATAAATCGCCGAGCATAGTGAAGTGCAAGGCGCTCGGAGCACAGAAAGTGAGACATAACGGGTGTTAGGCGAGCTTTCGAGCACCGTGCAACGCAGTAATTTGCGTGCGTAGGCATTTATACAGTGTTTCCCCAACATTTGCGGGAACGTCGAGCTTAGCACGACGCCAGCTTGCGCGGTGCCGGCGAGCGGGTCACCATGGCCCGAGTATTTCCACCCCGAGCGAGTGACGATGAGCAAGTTCTGGAGCCCCAAGCTGCGGGAGCTAACGCCCTATGTCCCGGGCGAGCAACCCCGCGAGCGACTGATCAAGCTGAATACCAACGAGAACCCCTATCCGCCCGCGCCCGGTGTCGAAACCGCGTTGCGCGATTTCCCGGTGGATCACCTGCGCCGCTACCCCGACCCCGAATCCCGCGCCCTGCGCGACGCACTGGCCAAGGAGTTTGGCGTCGAGCCGGAACAGGTCTTCGTCGGCAACGGCTCGGACGAAGTTCTGGCGCTGGCCTTCCAGGCATTCTTCTGTCACGACCGGCCGCTGGAAATGCCGGAGATCACGTATAGCTTCTACCCCGTTTACTGCCGGCTGTATGACGTAACGCGACGCGCCCTGCCCCTGGACGACCAGTGGCGCGTCGACCTGGACCTCTTCAGCCAGGAAGCCGGTGGCGTGGTGTTCGCCAACCCCAATGCCCCGACCGGTCACGGGCACGACCGCCAGGCCATCGCCCGTCTCCTGTCACGCATTACCGGCTCGGTGGTGCTCATCGACGAGGCCTATGTGGACTTCGGTGGGGAAAGCGCGATTCCCCTGGTTGCCGACTATCCCAATCTGCTGGTGACCGGCACCTTCTCCAAGTCTCGCAGTCTCGCCGGTCTCCGACTCGGCTATGCGGTGGGTTCCCGAGAACTGATCGAAGGGCTGGAACGGGTCAAGGACTCCTTCAACTCCTACCCCATCGACAGCCTCGCCAGTGCTCTGGGCATCGCGGCACTGGCCGACCACGATCACTTCGAGGCCTGCCGGGAAGCCGTGATCACTACTCGGGAACGCACCCGGGGACGTCTCGAGGAGCTGGGGCTGCGGGTCCTGCCCTCCCAGACCAATTTCCTCCTGGTCAGCCATCCGGACATCGATGCCGCCCAACTCTTCGTCGGCCTCCGCGAACGAGGGATCCTGGTTCGCCACTTCAATACCGATACGCTTCGCGACTTCCTGCGCATTTCCATCGGTACCGAGGATGAGATGGATAGCCTGATCGAAGCCTTGGAACCACTCTGCACCTGACGCCTTCGGCGCCCCTCACGGGGCGTCGATCAATGACACCATCGTCGACGAGACACCCATGGACGCCTCCTCCACTCGTTTACCACTTGCTGGCGTGCATCACGTCGCGCTGATCACCGCCGACTACCCCCGTGCCCGACGCTTTTATCTCGAAGTCCTGGATGCCGAAATCCTGAACGAGACCTACCGTGAGGAGCGTGACAGCCACAAGCTCGATCTCTTGTTGCCCGGCGGCATCCAACTGGAGCTTTTTTCCTTTCCCTCGCCGCCCCCGCGCCCGAGCTACCCCGAAGCCTGCGGGCTGCGCCACCTGGCGTTCGCAACCACGGACCTCGACGCCTGCATGGCACTCCTTGAAGCGCGAGGCGCCACGCCCGAACCGATCCGCGTCGACGAGCACACCGGTGCCCGTTTCACCTTTCTCACCGATCCGGACGGCACCCCCATCGAGTGCTACGAGATCAGTGGCTGAACCTCCAAGATCGCCCTTCTTTTTTTAGCTCTTTCTTCCAGACATGAAAAAACCCCGACTTCGCATGAAGCCGGGGTTTTCTCGGGATAGATGCCTGACGCCTCCACGGCACGCCGTGGCTTTCCACCTCGCCCGCTCGCGCCTGACAAGGCGATACCTTGTCCGAGCGGCGCTCCCCCGACTCGACTCGTCTCCTCCCTGAGACTCGCCCGAAGGGCCCGTCTCAAGACGGTTCCCGTTCACTCCCGGTGAACGGGTCGCAGGCGATGACAGCCCATCGTCCAGACATAAAAAAATCCCCCGAGGATACCGGGGGATTTTTCATGTAAGTGCCTGACGATGACCTACTCTCGCATGGGAACTCCCACACTACCATCGGCGCTGAGCGGTTTCACTGCTGAGTTCGG
>NZ_VTPU01000029.1 GCF_008274785.1 Halomonas eurihalina | reverse complement strand
GAGCTACGAGCTACGAGCTACGAGCTACGAGCTACGAGCTACGAGCTACGAGCTACGAGCTACGAGCTACGAGCTACTGAGAATTTCGTGTCTCGATGCTCGTGGCTCGCGTCGCCTAATATTGAGGTTGTCATGACACGACGAGTTTTGATTCGCGCGACCGGCAGTGCCCGCCCCGGTCAACTGGCGGGCCTGGGGCGCGCCCTGGCGATCAGCGGTGCCCGGTTACTGGATATCAACCAGAGCGTGACCTTCGGGATCGTTTCCCTCGAGGCGCTGGTGGGACTGGATCGCGAGGCCGATCTCGAAGGCGCGCTGTCGGCGGCGGGTGACGAGCTCGGGCTAGCTGTCCAGGCAATCCAGGTCAGTGCCGAGGACTACCACCGCTGGACCCTGCAGGCCGGCCAGCCGCGCCTGATCATGACGCTGCTGGCACCGCACCTGCCGGCCGGGATTTTGGCCGAGGTCGGTGCCTTGACCGCCGAGCAGGGACTGACCGTGGAGCTGATCCATCGGCTTTCCGGGCGCGAACCACTGGATGGCGAGGTGCCGAAACATGGTGCCTGTGTCGAGTGCTGGCTGCGTGGCGACGAGGTGGATATCGAGACGCTGCGCGAGAAGGCCCTGGCGCTGGGCGCGGCGCACGGTATCGATATTGCCCTGCAGGAGGATTCGATCTGGCGCCGTCATCGTCGCCTGGTGTGTTTCGACATGGATTCGACCCTGATCCAGACTGAGGTGATCGACGAACTGGCGCGTCGCCATGGCGTCTTCGAGGAGGTAGCTGAGGTCACCGAGCGCGCCATGCGCGGCGAGCTGGATTTCCAGCAGAGCTTTCGCGAGCGCATGGCCAAGCTCAAGGGCCTCGATGAATCGGTACTTGCCGAGATCGCCGAGCAGTTGCCCCTGATGGACGGCGTGGAGCGCCTGATGCGTCATCTCAAGCGACTCGGCTATCGCACTGCCATTCTGTCCGGCGGTTTCACCTACTTCGCCGAATATCTCCAGCAACGCCTCGGCTTCGACGAGGTGCATGCCAACGAGCTGGTGATCAAGGACGGCAAGGTGACCGGCGAGGTCCACGAGCCGATCGTCGATGCCGAGCGCAAGGCGCAACTGTTGCATGAAATCGCCGAGCGGGAAGGGCTCGCCATGGAACAGACCATCGCCGTGGGCGATGGTGCCAATGACCTCAGGATGCTGGCTGCCGCCGGTCTGGGCATCGCCTTCCGAGCCAAGCCGCTGGTGCGGCAGCAGGCCAGGCAGAGCATTTCCACGCTCGGCCTCGATGCCGTGCTTTACCTGATCGGGTACCGGCAGGTGGATCTGGAGAAAACAGGGTGAAATGAGCGGCGTGAGTACGTACTTTCTGACCTGGCGCGACCGCTTCGAGCGCATCCGTGCCAACAAGATCTTCGAGGCGGTGGTCATTGCCATCATCATCGTCTCGGCCCTGCTGATCGGCGCCAAGACCTACGAGGAAACCAGCCGCTTTCACTATTGGCTGCTGGCGCTGGATATGGCGGTCACGGTGTTCTTCCTGGTGGAGATCGTGATCCGCATGGCGGCGGAGAAACGCCTGCGAGACTTCTTCAAGCAGGGCTGGAATGTCTTCGATTTTCTGATCGTTACGGCGAGCCTGATTCCGATGGGCGAGTCGGACATGGTCCTGCTTGCGCGATTGCTGAGGATCTTCCGGGTACTGCGGCTGGTCTCGATGATTCCCGAGCTGCGCATGCTGATGGCTGCGCTGGTCAAGTCGATACCGCGCATGGGTTATGTGGCGCTGTTGATGTTTATCATCTTCTATATTTACGCCGCGATCGGTAGCTTCCTGTTTGCTGGTGTCGACGACTATCTCTGGGGCAATATCGCCGTTTCCATGCTGACGTTGTTCCGTATTGCGACCTTCGAGGACTGGACCGATGTCATGTATGCCACCCAGGAAGACTTCGCCTGGAGCTGGCTGTATTACTTGACGTTCATTTTCCTCACTGCCTTCATTTTCCTGAACATGATGATCGGTATCGTGCTGGACGTGATGCAGAAGGAAAGCATGGCGATCGAGCTGGAAAGTGGCGAAGGCGAGGCGGCCGAGATACAGGGGCTGCGGGGTGACGTGCGTGAATTGCATGAGCAGGTGACAAGGCTGGAGAACCTGCTGATCCAGCAGAATGGAGATCCATCATCCAGGAGACCGACCGACGAATCCTGACGATTCATGGAACGAATCCGGCCATGTGATTCTCCAAAACGACATTGGTCAAGACCGGATTGATCGCAAGGAGGACGAGCATGAAGACTGACCAGCAACCGGCGATTCGCCCCTTTCTGCCGCCTTACCTGCTCGAGCGCATCGCCGGTTCGAGCGATGCCAGACGGCGTGATCGCGCTTACCGCACGCTTCACGATGACCGGGGACTGCGTGCACGGGCCGGCACTGCCGAACTGCCGGAAGGCAATTCACGACGCGGTGAGCCCGTGCGTCATGTCCACTCCGCCGGCCATGCCCGCGAGCTGCCGGGCGAGCGGGTGCGCAGCGAGGGCCAACCGGCCAGCGGCGACCCCGCCGTCGACGAGGCCTATGAAGGGCTAGGGGCGACCTACCGGCTCTATTGGGATGTGTTCCAGCGCCATTCTCTGGACGATCGCGGCATGGCATTACTGGCTACTGTGCATTATGGCCGGGAATACGAGAATGCCTTCTGGGATGGCCGGCAGATGGTGTTCGGCGATGGGGATGGCGAGCTCTTCAATCGTTTCACCATTGCTTTGGATATCATAGCCCACGAGCTGACCCATGGCGTGATTCAGCACGAAGCCGCGCTGGTCTACGCGGATCAGGCCGGAGCCCTCAATGAGTCCCTGGCGGACGTCTTCGGTAGCCTGGTCAAGCAGCATCGGCGGGGGCAGGACGTCGAGAGCGCCGACTGGCTAATTGGCGCCGGCTTGTTCACCGAACGAGTCGAGGGACGCGCACTGCGTTCCATGTCCGCGCCGGGCACCGCCTACGACGATCCACTCCTGGGACGTGATCCGCAGCCAGGCCACATGCGGGATTTCGTCGAGACCCGTGACGACAACGGCGGCGTGCACATCAATTCGGGCATTCCCAATCGGGCTTTCCACCTTGCCGCCATGGCGCTGGGCGGGAATGCCTGGGAAGCAGCGGGGCCGGTCTGGTACGACACTCTCGTCGACGAGCGCCTGGCCCGGGATAGCGACTTCGTCGCCTTCGCCGAGCTGACCCTGGACAATGCCGAACGGCGTTTCGGCGCCGACGGCCAGGTGGCACGGGCGGTGCGCGAGGCCTGGCGCGAGGTGGGGGTGCTGTCGTGAATGCCAAGGACGCCGCTCCACGCCTGACCGCCACCAGTGTACTGCGGCTGAGTCGTGAGGGAGGCGTGGCGCATATGCCGGGCCTGGCCAGACCGCGTCGGATTCGCTGCGACCGTTGCAGCGAGGCGCAGCGCGCCGAACTGCAGGCCCTGCTGGATGAGGCGGTGAGATACGGAGAGTGCCAGGCGCCAGGGGCCGACCGGCGCATATTGCATCTGGGCGTGGAAGAGGGCGGCGAGACGCCGACCTGGACCCTGAGTGTCAGCGAGGATTCCGTACCCGACACCTTGCTGCGCTGGTGGCGTCTTGCCGTCGAGGATTCGTTTTCGTCGGATGACGGCAACCCTGCTTGACACAGGCCTCGAGTCCTGATTTTCTAGAGGCATGAACACGACATCGTACAACCTCGTTTTCGACCTACGACTACTAGCCCGCTGCTGAGCGCGCCGGGCGACGGCGCTTGCGTCGCCCATTCGTAAGTCGATAACGAGGTTGTTCCATGTCCACTGTCATCACCAACGCCGACATCGCCGTTTTTCGTGACGCCATCATTGGCCGTCGACGCGAAGCGCGACCCGAATTTCCCGACGCCCCGTCTGCCTTCCGGCAGGCGGGGCGTCGTCGTTTGTAACCAGCCATTGCCCCAGGGAGAACGCCGTCATGATGCTCGATAACCCCTCCACCAAGTACCGTCCCTTCGTGGCCGTCGATCTGCCCGACCGGCAGTGGCCCAACCGGCGCATCGAGACGCCACCCCAGTGGTGCGCCGTCGATCTGCGCGACGGCAATCAGGCGCTCATCGATCCGATGGATCAGGAGCGCAAGCAGCGCTTCTTCGACCTGCTGGTGAAAATCGGCTTCAAGCAGATCGAGGTGGGCTTCCCCTCGGCATCGCAGACCGACTTCGACTTCGTGCGTTCGCTGATCGAGGACGACAAGGTGCCGGACGACGTCACCATTCAGGTGCTGACCCAGGCGCGCCCGCATCTCATCGATCGCACCTTTGAGGCCCTGAAGGGTGCCAAGAACGCCATCGTTCACGTCTACAACGCCACCGACCCGGTGTTCCGCCGCGTAGTATTCAACGTCGACAAGGCCGAGTGCATCCAGATCGCCGTGGACGCCACGACACGCATCCGTGAGCACATGGCGGCGGCAGCGGAAACCAACTGGACCTTCCAGTATTCTCCGGAACTGTTCTCCACCACCGAGATGGATTTCGCGGTGCAGATCGTCGACAAGGTCAGCGAGACGTTCGGCCCCACCGTCGAGGCGCCGATGATCGTCAACCTGCCGGCCACCGTAGAGTGCGCGACCCCCAACAACTATGCCGACCAGATCGAGTGGTTCTGCCGCCACATCGCCCGGCGTGACTGCTTGATCGTCAGTGTTCATCCGCACAACGACCGGGGGACCGGCGTCGCCGCAGCCGAGCTTGCGGTGATGGGCGGTGCCGACCGTGTCGAGGGCTGCCTGTTCGGCAACGGCGAGCGCACCGGCAACGTCGACCTCGTCACCCTGGCCATGAACCTCTATACCCAGGGCGTTCACCCGGGGCTCGATTTCTCCAACATCACGCCGATCATGCGCGAGGTGGAATACTGCAACCAGCTGCCGGTGCACCCGCGTCATCCCTATGTCGGCGACCTGGTGTTCACCGCCTTCTCCGGCTCCCACCAGGATGCCATCAAGAAGGGCATGGCGGCGCGTCGCGAGGATCCGGATGGCGTCTGGGAGGTGCCCTATCTGCCCATCGATCCGCTGGATGTCGGGCGCAGCTATGAGGCGGTGATTCGCGTCAACAGCCAGTCCGGCAAGGGCGGTGTGTCCTACTTGCTGGAACAGGAGCACGGCATCGAGCTGCCGCGTCGGCTGTCCATCGAGTTCAGCCAGGTGGTCCAGGAAGTGGCCGACCGGCTGGGCCGCGAGATCACGTCCGAGATGATCTATCAGGCCTTCCGCGACGAGTATCTGGAGAAGGACCGGCCCTTCGCCCTGGCCAGCCATCGCATGTCCTCGGAGCCCGACAGCCCGGTGGTGAATCTCGAGGCGACCATCGAGGAAGATGGAGCCCGACGGACCATCCTGGGGCAGGGCAACGGCCCGCTGGCCGCCTTCGTCAAGTCGCTGGCCGCTGAAGGGCATGACGTGGAAATCATCGATTACCACGAGCATTCCCGGGGGCAAGGGGCGGACGCCGAGGCGATCGCCTATGTCGAGGTACGCATCAACGGCGAGGCCGTATTCGGGGTCGGCACCGATGAAAGTATCACCAGCGCCTCGATCAAAGGCGTGCTGAGCGCCATCAACCGGCAACTCTCCACCGAAGCGCCAGCGCCCAACGTCACCGCTGAAACCCTGGCCTGACCCGGCTGCGCCGGGCTCAGGCCAGCGGTAAGCTTTAAGCTGTAAGTCAAAACCCCCAAGGTCTCGCCTGGGGGTTTTCTTATCGCTTACGGCTTACGGCTTATAGCTTAGATCGGCGTCTTACTGGCTTCTCCGGGGATTTCCCGTACCAGTGTCGGCATCAAGAAACCGGGCAGTTCGCGGCGCATCGCGTCGACCAGCGTTCTCGCCGTGTCGTCGTCGATCTCGAAATGGGCGGCGCCGTCGACCGGATCCAGCACGTGCAGGTAGTAGGGCAGCACATCGGCTTCGAACAGCCGTTCGGAGAGAGCCGTCAGGGTGGGGACGTCGTCGTTGATGCCGGCCAGCAGCACGCTCTGGTTGAGCAGGGTCGCGCCGGCGTCGCGCAGTCGACGGCAGGCGTCGATGACCGCATCGTCGATCTCATTGGGATGGTTGATGTGCAGCACCACGACCTTCTGCAGTCGGGTACGGCCCAGCCAGTCGAGCAGGGCGCCGTCGATGCGGTCGGGGATCACTACCGGCAGGCGGGTGTGGATGCGCAGTCGCTTGAGGTGGGGGATCGCCTCGAGTCGTTCCACCAGCCAGCCGAGCTGGCGATCGCTGGCTGCCAGCGGATCGCCGCCGGAGAGAATGGCCTCGCGAATCGAGGCGTCGCCGCGCAGGTAGTCCAGGGTGTCGGCCCACTGGGCGCGGGACGGGGCATTCTCGTCATAAGGGAAATGCCGGCGAAAGCAGTAGCGACAGTTGATCGCACAGGCGGGACTGGCGATCAACAGCACGCGTCCGGCGTACTTGTGGATCAGGCCGCGCCTGGGCGTATGTTCGCGCTCTTCCAGCGGGTCGGTGACAAAGCCCGGTGTCGAGCGGCTTTCCTCGTCCAGGGGCAGTACCTGTCTCAGCAGGGGGTCGTGCGGGTCGCCCGGCTGGATACGTGCCAGGTAGGCCTCCGGTACGCGCACTTCGAACAGCGCGTGGCCGGTTTCGGCGCCGGGCCACCAGCGTTGCTCCAGCCCCAGGCGACGGCACAGCTCGCGAGGGTCGCGAATGGCACCGCTGAGCTGGGTCTGCCATGAGCCCACCGTTGTGGAGCACTGCAAAGAAAGAGGGCTTCGGGTTATCATGCGCGACACCAGTCGATACGTGCGAGGGTCTGACCCTCGAAACATGTCTCTTGCTTGCGCGCGCCCTCGACCTCGGTCGGCGGCGCGCTCGAATATGGGTAAAACATCATGGCGAACTATTCTACCAACGAATTCAAGGGCGGTCTGAAGGTCATGCTGGATGGCGATCCCTGCGCCATCCTCGAGAACGACTACGTCAAGCCGGGCAAGGGCCAGGCCTTCAATCGGGTCAAGCTGCGCAACCTGATGACCGGCCGTGTCTGGGAGCGCACCTTCAAGTCCGGCGAATCCCTGGAAGGTGCCGATGTCCTCGAGCTGGACATGGAGTACCTGTATACCGACGGGGAGATGTGGTACTTCATGCTCAACGATGGCTCCTTCGAACAGTACCCGGTGGAGAAGAAGGCCCTGGGCGACACCGAGAAGTGGCTCAAGGAGCAGGTGGTCTACACCGTCACGCTGTGGAACGACAACGTCATCAACGTCACGCCGCCGAACTTCATCGAGCTCGAGGTGACCGAGACCGATCCCGGCCTCAAGGGTGACACGGCCCAGGGTGGTTCCAAGCCGGCCACGCTCTCCTCCGGTGCCGTGGTGCGCGTGCCGCTGTTCATCAACGAGGGCGAGGTGTTGAAGGTGGATACCCGCACCGGCGAATACGTTTCCCGCGCGTGATGAAGGGCCCTTCCTGCGCTCGCTCATACGACGTTGAATCCCGGGGCGGCTTGCTCATTTAGCGCTGCTAAACTCCGTCACCTTACCCGGGGTTCGCCTTGTCTGAGCTTCGCTCGGAGAGGGCGCTAGCCAGGAAAATCTTGTCCACGAGGCCACATTCTTGCGGGTGTGGCCTTTATCGTATCTGGGGGAAGTTTGATGGCGACCGACTGGCGGCCCTCGGCGGAGATCGCGACCCTGCGCGAGCGGGCTCGGTTGATCGGCGAGGTGCGTGCCTTCTTCGCCGAGCGTGGCGTCTGGGAGGTGGAGACGCCGGTGCTTGGCCATGGTGGCAGCACGGACGTGCATCTGGCGTCGTTGTCCTGTGTGGCGACCACGCCGGCAGGGCGTGAACGCCTGTGGTTGCAGACCTCGCCGGAGTTCCACATGAAGCGACTCCTGGCGGCGGGCAGTGGCCCGATCTTCCAACTGGCCAGGAGTTTTCGCGATGGCGAAGTGGGGGCACGACACAATCTCGAGTTCACCATGCTGGAGTGGTATCGCCCCGGATTCGGACTGAATGCGCTGATCGAGGAAACGACGCAACTGATCCGGCGAGTGTTGCCCGATGATCCCGGTCCCGTGCGTCTCCGCCGCTATCGCGAGTTGTTTCGTCATCGGCTCGGGATCGATCCCTTCACCGAATCCCTGGGCGGGCTGCGTCGTCTGGCGGAGGCTCAGGGCGGTTTGTCGATGGATGAGGCCGCCCGGGATGAGTGTCTCGACCTGCTGATGAGCCTGGCCATCGAACCCGATCTGGGGCATGAGGGGCTCGATGTGGTGGTCGATTACCCGGCCGACCAGGCGGCGTTGGCGCGTCGGCACCGCGACCCGGAGGATGGTCAGTGGGTGGCCTCGCGTTTCGAAGTCTATTGCCGGGGGCTCGAACTGGCCAATGGCTATGACGAACTCACCGATGCCGAGGAACAGCGGGCACGCTTCGAGGCCGACAAGGCCGCTCGCCGGAGCGCTGGGCTGCCCGAGGTGGACAGCGACGCACGGCTGGTGGCGGCGTTGGCCTCGGGCATGCCCGAAGGCAGTGGTGTGGCGCTCGGCCTCGATCGATTGATCCAGCTGGCACTGGGCAAGACGAGTGTGGCCGAGGTGATGGCGTTTTCTACGCCCCAAGCCTAGCTAGACCTGACCCTCGCTCTCCGGCTTTTCAGATGACAACGCCTGGGCGGGCTTGGAAAGGCCGCCCAGGTTTTCTCCCATCTGCACTTTGCGTTCCCGTTCCCCGGGAACGAAATCGACCGGTTCGGCGAAGGCCATCACCACGGTGGAGCCGAGCTTGAAGCGACCCATTTCCTCGCCTTTCTCCAGATGCACCGGGGTGTCGAAGCGGATGCGCTGAACGCCGCTTCGGGGCAGGGGCGTGATCTGGCCGGCCCAGACGGTCTCGATGCCGGCGACGATCATGGCGCCGACCAGCACCAGGGCCATGGGGCCGTGTTCGGTGTCGAAATGGCAGACCAGGCGTTCGTTGCGGGCGAACAGCCGGGGGACGTGCCGCGTGGTGGCGGCGTTCACCGAGAACAGTCGGCCAGGCACATAGGTCATCTCGCGCAATGTACCGGCCAGTGGCATGTGCACCCGGTGGTAGTCGCGAGGGGAAAGGTAGACGGTGGCGAAGCTGCCGCCGTGGAAACGGAATGCAGTATCGTCGTCGCCGCCGAGCAATTCGCTGACGGTGAATTCATGCCCCTTGGCCTGGATCAGCCGTCGCGCCTCGATAGCGCCGAATCGGGATAGGGTGCCATCGGCGGGCGAGACCAGGTCCTCGCCGAGCGGACGGGTGCCTTCCTTCAAGGGACGGGTGAAGAAGTCGTTGAAGCTGGCATAGGCGCTCGGATTCGGCTGACGAGCCTCGTTCATGTCGACGCCAAAGCGACGGATGAAGGCGCGAATGGCGAGATCCTTGATCCAGGGTACCCGGCAGTCGGCAAGGCGGCCCACCAGGCGCGACAGGGCATGGTGGGGCAGCGGGTACTGGATCAGGGCAAAGAGTTTGGCTAGGGTCACGTGGAAGCGTTCCGGTCAGTGAAGGGGAAGCGCGGCTACGCCGCTATAAGAAGAAAGACCGGTGCTTCGCACCTGGAAGAGGGAAGAAGGGCATCCACCCTCTCTTCCTTCTTCGCTCTCCCTTCTCCGTTCTTGCCGTCAGGACTTTTCGATCGGCGTATCGTCGCGATTGCCCCACTCCTTCCAGGAGCCGGCGTAGCCGCGCATATTGAACCCCAATGCCTTGCCGACCAGCCAGGTGAAGCCGCTGCGGTGGTGGCTCTGGCAGTGAGTGGCGATTTCCATGTCGGGGGTCAGGCCAAGGGCTTCCAGCTCGGTGATCAATTCCGCGTAGTCGCGAATGCGCAGCTGGCGCTCTTTGTCCATGGCGTCGGTCCAGTCGAGGTTGACCGCGCCGGGGATATGGCCGAGGCGCTTGTTGTCGCCCTTGGTGCCCAGATATTCCTCCCGGCTGCGCGCGTCCCAGACCGCAAAGCCCGGCTCGCCCAGTCGCTCGGCAATCTCGTGGCGATCGATGGCGACGTCGGGGTGGCGGATCTCGGCTTCGTAGTCACTCGGTGCCGGGGTACGGGGCTCGGTCGACACTGGCTGGCCGGCGGCCTGCCAGGCGTGAATGCCGCCATTGAGGTAGGAGTAGCGGGTGTGGCCGAGCAGCTCCAGGGTCCACAGCAGGCGGCCCGCCCAGCCGCCGCCTTCGTCATCGTAGGCGACCACGTGGGTGTCCCGGGTCAGGCCGAGGTCCGAGAACAGGCGCGACAGGGCTTCCTCCGAGGGCACCTCGTTGGGAACATCGCCTTCGCCGCGCAGCAGACGGCGATGATCCAGGTAAACGGCGCCGGGTACATGCCCTTGTTGATGGCTTTCGGCCTTCAGGGGCACGTCGACGATCAGCAGCTCCGGCGCGTCGAGGTGCTCGGCAAGGCGTTCGGGTTCGACGATCAACGGCAAGAGGTTGTCTTCGGAGCTCATGGCGTTCTCCTGGCTCAGTTTTCTTCGAGACTATCGACGATATGCCGATAGCTGGCAAACCGGTCGGCATGAATCTCGCCACGTTCGACGGCGTTGAGCAGGGCACAGCCTGGTTCGGCGCGGTGGCGACAGTCGCGGAAGCGGCAATGCCCCAGGTAGTCGCGAAATTCGATGAAACCGTCGGCGACCTGGTCGGCGTTCAGGTGTGTCAGCCCGAATTCGCGGATTCCCGGGGAATCGATCAGCTCACCGCCGCTGTCTTCCTCGCCCGGGGCGCCATCCGGCGCATTGTCGGTGGTGGAGGACGGGAGCCGGTAGAGCCGCGCCGTGGTGGTGGTATGGGTGCCCTTGCGGCTGTCCGCCGAGAGCGCGCCGATGCGCAGGTCTTCGTTGGGCAGCAGGCGGTCGATGAGCGAGGACTTGCCCACGCCGCTCTGGCCGACGAACACCGAGGTGCGGTCCTTCAACTGTCGGTGCAGGGCATCGAGTCCGCTGCTGGTGGCCGTGGTGGTGGTCACCACCGGGTAACCGAGAGCGGCATAGCGGTCCAGCAGGGTGCGCAGCTCACCGCCCTCGTCGGGTAGCAGGTCGACCTTGTTGAGCACCAGTACCGGCGCGATGCCGGTGGCCTCGGCAGCGACCAGGTAACGGTCGATGAGGTTGGAGTGGGGCTCGGGTTCCACGGCGAAGACGATCAGAATCTGATCGATGCCGGCCGCCACGGGCTTGAGGCGGCCGCGCGCATCGGGGCGTTCCAGCACATTGTCGCGCGGTTGCCGGGCGACCACAACGCCGCTGCCATCCTGGCCGGCTCGCCAGACCACCCAGTCGCCGGTGACCAGCCCCTCGAGGTTGGCACGCAGATGGCAGCGTACTGCGTCACCGCCATCTGTGGGGGCAACCTCCAGGCTGCGGCCGAAGTGAGCGATCACCCGGCCGGACTGTTCGGGACCGTATTCGCCGGCGGCCAGCCGCGCGGTATCGCGGCCGTCGCGTTGCTCGGCGCGTTTGGTGCGTTCGGCGTGGATCTTTTCGATGCGCCAGCGCTGCTGGCGGCTCAACTTGCGTTTGCTCATGATGGCCCGGAGGTCGGTACAATGGCGGTATTGTACTCACCAACGGGTCCGGCTGTCGCCAGCCGGCCACCCAGCGAGGAACTCCCATGGCCGCAATGAACGATACGCAAGATCCCCGCACCCAGCGTCTGGTATGGATCGATCTGGAAATGACGGGGCTCGATCCCGAACGTGAGCGCATCATCGAGGTCGCCACTCTGGTCACCGATGCCGACCTGAACGTGGTGGCCGAGGGGCCAGTGATCGCCGTCCATCAGCCCGATGCGTTGCTCGGGGCCATGGACGACTGGAACCGGAAGACCCATGGTGGCTCGGGACTGACCGAGCGGGTGCGTGCCAGCGCTATCGATACCGCCGAGGCCGAGCGGCGTACCCTGGCATTTCTCCACGAGCATGTAGCTCCCGGAACGTCGCCGATGTGCGGCAACAGCGTGCATCAGGATCGACGCTTCCTGGAGCGGGAGATGCCCGCGCTGCTGGCTTTCTTCCACTATCGCAACCTCGATGTCTCCACGCTCAAGGAACTGGCCAAGCGCTGGAATCCAGGGGCGCTTGTCGGCTTCAGCAAGCGCAACGTGCATCTGGCGATGGATGACATCAAGGAATCCATCGCTGAGCTGGCGCATTATCGCCGTACCTTTCTACGTCTGGATGACGAAGACAGCGACGAAGAAGAGTGACATTGCGGCGGGGTGGGCAAGCCTTTGAGGGGCTTGTCCACCCTCCACGATCGCTTACTGCTCGGATTGCTCGGACGCGGATTCGATAGCCCAACTGACATTGACCATAGCGTCGAGCGTGATGGTGCCGGGGCGGTATTCCGCGTTGGAGCCGGCGCTTTCAGGGGCGGCGTCGGCACTCATGGCCATCATGCGTGGCTGGAACACCGGGGCGTGATTCTCGCTCACGTTGATGACCGGGCCCAGGGTCACGTCCAGGGTCCGGGCCATCAGTTCGGCCTTGTGGCGTGCCTTTTCCAGTGCCTTGGTCAGCGCCTCGTCGGTGGCCTGTTCGCGGTCGGAGAGATCGTAGGTAACGCCGTCCAGGGCGTTGACGCCGGCCTCGGTGAGCGCGTCGAGCATCATCGGCAGGTCGTCGAGGTCGGCGATCTCGATCTGGAAGGGACGCTCCAGGCGGGTCCGTACCAGCGGAGTTGGTTCCGACTCGCCGTCACTCTTGCCTTGCAGGGATTCGGGCTGCACACGCAGCGATCCCGCACTGATGGCATCACGTTCCAGGCCGGCGTCTTCCAGGGTCTGGATCAAGGTGGTGGCGCGCTCCTCGAGGCGCTGGCGCGCCTTGGCCAGTGCTTCGGAATCGGTCTGGGTATCCTCGCGTTGGGCGACGGCGGGAGTACGTTCCCACAGGCGCGCGCTCAGGGTGGCCTCGTCCGGCACGACCTGAAGTTCGGCTTGGGCCTGGACATCCAGCCGGTTACGCGGCGTGTCCTGCTGTGCGGCGGCCAGCATGGGAGTGGCGAGCAGCAGAGCGGACAACAGGGCGCCCGGCAGTAACGGGCGGCGGTTAACAAGTGACATGGCGCTTTCCTTTTCGCGGTTGAAGTCTGTGCTTGGAGCCATCGGGATGGGATAGGGTTCCCTGATGCCTCCTCGATGTTTTGGAGTTGCGTATTTGCTGCACGATCCGGCGCCGTTCATGGGCCGGGTGCGTTGTGCCCCGGGATGGCAGGCGGCATCATGAGCACTCCTATCATCGGTGGAGTATGGCGGGCATGGCGCGACCCGACGACGATTTCGAGCGAAGCATTCCCCTCAACCTGACGCTGGCGCTGGCCGCACTCGTGGTCATCGTCGCGGGCATGCGGGTCGGGGCGGGCCTGCTGGTACCCCTGTTGTTGTCGCTGTTCATTGCGGTGGTCTGCACCGCGCCCGTGCAATGGCTGCACCGCCTGGGACTGAGTCAGCGCCTGGCGGTCTGGCTGACCCTGGTGGTGATTGGTGGCTTCATTTCACTGTTGGGAATCTTGCTGGTCAACAGCTTCGCTACCTTCGTCGAAGCATTGCCGGGGATCGAAGAGAAACTCTATCAGTATTATCTCGGGATCCTGGAGGGCCTGGCCAATCTGGGGCTGGCCATCGACACTGGCTGGCTTTCCGGTCTGTTCGATGCCGAAAAGTTCGGCAACTGGATTCCGGAACTGCTCGGTCAGGTGGGCAACCTGATGATGCAAAGCGTGGTGGTGGCCTTGCTGGTCATGTTCCTGCTCTTCGAGACTTTGAATTTTCGTGACAAGCTCTCGCGCGCACTTGCCAATCCGGCTCCGAGCCTGCGCCGCTTCCAAGAGTTCAGCATGACCCTGAAACGTTATCTGGCGGTCAAGACGCTCGTGAGCTTGGCCACCGGTGCCCTGATCTGGGTGGCTTGCCAACTGGTGGGCGTAGAGTTCCCGTTGCTTTGGGCGGTGCTGGCGTTCGCGCTCAATTACATCCCCAACATCGGCTCGGCGATCGCCGCGGTGCCACCGGTATTGCTGCTGGTGGTGTCGCCGGATGGAGGATTGTTCAAGGCGCTGATCCTCAGCGGTGCCTATCTGGGGGTCAACTTCGTGCTCGGCAACCTCATCGAACCCAGAGTGATGGGGCGCGCGCTGGGCTTGTCGACCTTCGTGGCGTTTCTGTCGCTGGTGGTCTGGGGGTGGATATTCGGTGTGGTGGGCATGCTGTTGTCGGTGGTGCTGACGATGACGCTCAAGATCGCGCTGGACAGCCATCCGCAGACACGCTGGATCGCGCATTTGCTTGGGCCGGGCACGACACCGATCGAGAAGGCCGATCGACCGCCCTCCGAACGTGATAGCGACGACAAGCGGGAAGGAGAGGACGCTTGAGCGTCGGTACTAACGGATGCGCCCCGGGCAAGCCCGGGGCGCGTCGCCAAGTCGACTCGGGATCGATCAGGCGTTCTGGTCGATGAACTGGGTCAACTGTGACTTTGACTGAGCACCAACCAGTGAAGCGACCTTGGCGCCGGACTTGAACAGCATTACGGTGGGCACGCCACGTACGCCCTGCTCGGCGGCGATTTCCGGTGCGTCGTCCACATTGATGCTGACGATCTTGAGGTTGCCTTCGCGTTCCTCGGCGACCTCGTCGACCACCGGCGCCATGACCTTGCAGGGACCGCACCAGGGAGCCCAGAACTTCAAGAGGACCGGGACCTCGGCATTGAGGACTTCCTGCTCGAAGTTGGCGTTGGTGACATCGACGTTATTGGCCATGGGATTCTCCAGTTACTACGTTGCGCGGCATCGCGCGGAAGATCAGGCATGCAAGCATGCTGGTCGGTCGATGGTAGCGGTCGACCGGGATGCTGGCAAATCCGCGTGCGACCTCGGCCGCATGCCGCTTCGTTCGAGTGACGATGTTCATGATATGCTATAAAGTAATCACAGATGATTTTTTTATGTCGCAATGGACTTTTGATGGTGTCGCGGCAGGCACGGGAGGAGGGTCATGAAGCTCCAGCAATTGAGGTATATCTGGGAAGTCTCGCGTCACAATCTCAATGTCTCGGCGACTGCCCAGAGTCTTTATACCTCGCAGCCTGGCATTTCCAAACAGATTCGTCTGCTCGAGGATGAACTCGGCGTCGAGATCTTCGCGCGCAGCGGCAAGCATCTGACCCGCGTCACGCCGGCGGGGGAGTCGATCATCGAGCTGGCCGGCCAGGTGCTGCGACTGACCGACAATATCAAGCATGTCTCCCAGGAACACAGTGATGAGCGGCGCGGCAGCATGGCCATCGCGACCACTCATACTCAGGCGCGCTACGCCCTGCCGCCGGTGATTCGCGAGTTCACCAACCGTTATCCGGATGTGGCGCTGCATATGCAGCAGGGGACACCGCGCCAGATTGCCCAGATGGTCAGTGACGGCCAGGCCGATTTTGCGATCTGCACCGAGTCGCTGGATCTGTTCAACGACCTGGTGTTGCTGCCTTGCTATCGCTGGAACCGCTGCGTGCTGGTGCCGCGGGACCATCCCTTGGCGGATGTTCAGCCCCTGACTCTGGAGGCCTTGGCCGAGCAGCCGCTGGTGACCTATGTCTTCGGTTTTACCGGACGCTCGCAACTCGATGACGCCTTTCGCTCCAAGGGGCTCTCGCCCAATGTGGTGTTGACCGCCGCCGACTCAGACGTGATCAAGACCTATGTGCGCCTGGGCATGGGCGTGGGCATCGTCGCCCACATGGCTGTCGATCCGGAGGAGGATGACGACCTGGTAGCGCTGGATGCCAGCCATCTGTTCGCCAGTTCGACCACCAAGATCGGCATTCGGCGCGGCACCTTCATGCGCGGCTACATGTACGATTTCCTCAAGGGTTTTGCCGGGCATCTGGAGCGGGAACTGGTGGAAGCTGCCCTGGAGGCCGGGCCTCGCCATGAGGAAGCCTTGTTCCGGGACATCGAGTTGCCGGTACGCTAAGCGTCCGGCGTCTCCGGCAAAATGCAGAAGCCCGTCCATCTGGACGGGCTTCTGCGTTGGTGAGGTGCCGGCGAGCCGAAGTTCAGTGCTGCAGATGCAGCCCGCACTCGCGCTTTTCCTCGACCTTGGTGGGGTCGAAGTAGTCGAACTCGTTGGGCAGGTCGTGGGCCTGCAGATACTGGTACATGTCGCGTGCCGTCCAGTGCAGTAACGGGGCGATCTTGAGCAGGCCATCGGCATTGCGCGTCACCGGTTCCATGCGAGCACGTTCCGGTGTGTCCTCGGCGCGCAGCGCGGTGAACCAGACATCCGGCGCCATCTCGCGCAACGCGCGATTGAAGGGCTCGAGCTTGACCTCTTCGGTGAAGGCCGCATGACGCGGGTCATCGATGCCCGGCGTGAGACCTTCGACGGCTTCGCGATGGGCCCGCGAACGCTTGGGCAGATAGGTGATCAGGTTGAGACCGAGGCGCTTGACGAGCGTATCGGCGAAGCGATAAGTCGCCTCGGTGTTGTAGCCGTGGTCCATCCACACGATGGGAATGTCCGGCCGCTGACGCGCCACCATGTGCAGGATGACCGCCTCGAAGGGACGAAAGTTGGTGGTGCAGATGGGCTGGCTGCCCTGTCCGAGGGACCAGCGAATCAGGGCTTCGGGGTCGTTGCCAAGATCACGGTTGATGACGTCGAGTTGCGGCTCCATAGGGAAGCTCCCGGATGGTGATGTTCAATCTGGATGCCACACTAGCAGAGCTGTGACCGGCTTCCCCAATACCGATTCATTGGATATTTATTCCTTTAGGTATTAACGGCGCCACTCCCTTATTCCTCGGCGTGTTGTTCATTCGGTGTTGCCAAGGCTTGCATCAGGTGTCGGATCTTGTCGAGGGTCTCGGTATATTCCTCATCGCCTCGTGAGTCCGCCACCAAGCCGCCGCCGCCCCAGAGGTGCAGTGTTCCCTCATCGGCCACGGCGGTACGAATGGCGATTGAGGTATCCATGCGGCCTCGCACGTCGACATAGCCCAGGCTTCCGCAGTAGGTGCTGCGGGCCGAGGGTTCCAGCTCGTCGATGATCTGCATGGCGCGCACTTTGGGCGCGCCGGTAATGGAACCGCCGGGGAAAGCGGCGGCCAGGAGCTCAAGCGGTGAGCGATCCACATCCAATTCGCCGGTGACCACGCTGACCAGATGGTGAACGTTGGCGTAGCTCTCCAGAGCGCAGAGTTGCGGCACGCGGACGCTGCCGGGGCGGCAGACCCGCCCCAGGTCGTTGCGTAGCAGGTCGACGATCATCACGTTCTCGGCGCGGTCCTTGACACTGCTAGTGAGCGCGTCGGCGAGAGCCCGGTCTTCCGCCTCTGTGCGACCGCGCGGGCGGGTGCCCTTGATTGGCCGGGTTTCCACATGGCCGTCGGTGCAATGCAGGAAACGTTCCGGAGAGAGCGACAAGATGCCTTGATCGTCCCAGGCGATGAAACCGGCGAAAGGCGTGGGTGTGGCACGCCGCAGGCGGAGGTAGGCGTGCCAGAGATCACCACTGTAGGGCGCGCTGAATCGTTGGGCGAGATTGATCTGGTAGCAGTCGCCGGCGCGAATGTAATGCTGCACGGCATCGAAGCGCCTCAGATAGTCCTCGCGGCTTTGTTCGGGCCGGAAAGGGCCGGTCAGGTGGAACGGGACGGTCATGGGCGAGGGCGCGTTCAGCCACGCCAGTACCTGGTCGCGTCGAGAGGCACTGGCCACCAGCCAGGCCTCGCGGCGCTGATGATCCTGGATGATGGCCCAGTCATAGAGGCCGACACGGCTGTCCGGGAGGTTGGCCACCGCCGTGGCGCTATCGGGAATCGGTTCGAGCCGATGTCCCAGGTCGTAGCTCCAGTAGCCGATCAGCCCGCCTAGGAAGGGCAGGTCGCTGTCGGGAACCTCGCAGGGCAGGCGTTCCAGCAGGGCCTGCTGTGCCGCGAAGGGCGCCGTCCGATCGCCGGTTGAACCACCACGCTGTGTCTCGAAGGTTTCCAGCGGGTCGCTCGAGAGGATGTCGTAGCGCCCGCCGGGGGCCTCGGGGCGGCCGCTGTCGAGCAGCACGGCTCCTGGCCGATGGCGCAGGGTTGCAAAGGTCTCCAGGGGAGAGCTCCGGTACGGCAGTGGAGTGATCTCGAGTGGTGATGTCATGGGACGCGCCTTGCCTCATCAAGGCGCCATATTCTAGGCGCCTTGATGCCGTTTGTCCCTGCCGCGCTGGAGTCTCCGATCAACGCAACCCTTCCATTGTCGACATCCATCAGGAAATGGCTTTTGTTGTCTACAACCAAAGGGGGAGGGTATTCCCTTCGGGCGCGTGTTGACCCGATAATGCGGGCTGGCTACAGTGCTTCCATTCTCTTTATTGTCGACAATCATCATGACCAACGCCCTACCCAGAACGGCCAGCACTCCCGAGGTTCGCACCCTGGCGGAACGGGTCTTTCAGCAGCTGCAGGATGCCATCGTGAGGGGCGAGCTGGCGCCGGGCAGCAAGATCACCGAACCCGGCCTGTCGCAGGCTTATGGCATTTCTCGCGGCCCTCTGCGGGAGGCCATGCGACGCCTGGAGGCGCATCGCTTGATCGAGCGGGTACCGCACGTCGGCGCCCGGGTGGTGAAGCTGTCGATCAAGGAGTTGCTGGAGCTCTTCGACGTTCGCGAAGCCCTCGAAAGCATGGCGGCGCGCCTGGCCGCCGAGCACATGAGTGCCGAAGAGATCGCCGGGCTGCGCGAGGTGCTGGCCGTGCACGAGCGGCAGTCGGACCTGCGTCGCGGGGAGGCCTACTACCAGCGCGAGGGCGACCTGGATTTCCACTATCGCATCGTTCAGGGCAGCCACAATCGCATGCTGATGGGGCTGTTGTGCGATGACCTCTACTATCTGGTGCGCATGTATCGCACCCAGTTCAGCGCCAGTGGCGCACGGCCCCAGCGAGCCTTCGTCGAGCACCATCGCATTGTCGATGCCATCGAGGCCGGTGACGCCGAGCTCGCCGAGTTGCTGATGCGTCGCCACGTCAGCGCTTCCCGGGAAAATGTCGTTGACCGATACACCGCTGCCCTGAATCAGGAGGGGGGAGCACTCGTACTGGAAACGCCCCAGTCATAATGGAGAACGTCATGACGCAATCAACGCCCGGCGCCCGCTTTCGCGCCGCTCTGGATGCTAACTGGCCGCTACCCGTCGTCGGAACCATCAATGCCTACACGGCGATGATGGCTGAGCGAGTCGGCCACCAGGCGATCTACCTGTCCGGTGGCGGTGTGGCCAACGCCTCCTTCGGTTTGCCCGATCTCGGCATGACGACCATGAACGACGTGGTTGAGGATGCTCATCGCATCTGCGGCGCAACCGATCTGCCGCTGCTGGTAGATATCGATACCGGCTGGGGAGGCGCCTTCAATATCTCGCGCACCGTCAAGGAGATGCAGCGTGCTGGCGTGGCCGCCGTGCATCTCGAGGACCAGGTGGCCCAGAAGCGCTGCGGCCACCGTCCCAACAAGGCTATTGTCTCCCAGCAGGAGATGGTCGACCGCATCAAGGCGGCGGCGGATGCCCGGATCGATCCGGCGTTCTACCTGATAGCTCGCACCGATGCCTTCCAGAAGGAAGGACTGGATGCGGCCATCGAGCGTGCCAATGCCTGCATCGAGGCGGGTGCCGATGCCATCTTCGCCGAAGCGGTGCATACCCTGGAGGATTACCGCGCCTTCTGCGAACGCGTCGATGCCCCGATCCTGGCTAACATCACCGAGTTCGGCGCGACGCCGCTGTTCTCCCAACAGGAGCTGGTCGAAGTGGGCTGTCGGATCGTGCTGTATCCGCTCTCCGCCTTCCGTGCCATGAATGCCGCGGCGCTCAATGTCTATCGGAGCATTCTCGACAACGGGCACCAGCGCGATGTGGTGGACCAGATGCAGACCCGGGAGGAGCTCTACGACTTCCTCAATTATCACGATTTCGAACGCAAGCTCGATGCCCTGTTCGCCGGCCAGGACGGCAAGGCGTAGACGGCAAAGAGTCAGCAGGGCGTTCGCCTAACGAGCCCATCACGAGGAGACACGACATGGCAGACAAACCGATTGGTGGCGCCGGCCTGCGTGGCCAGAGCGCCGGTTCCACGGCGCTATGCACCGTTGGCAAGTCCGGTTCCGGCTTGACCTATCGCGGCTTCGATATCAAGGAGTTGGCCGACAAGGCGCGGTTCGAGGAGGTGGCCTATCTATTGTTGAAGGGCAAGTTGCCCAACCAGGCCGAACTCGATGCCTATGTCGCCAAGCTCCAGGGGTTGAGGGGGCTGCCCGCGGCGCTCAAGACCGTGCTCGAGCAGATTCCGGCCGACGCCCACCCGATGGACGTGATGCGCACCGGCGCCTCCATGCTCGGCAACCTGGAAACCGAGGAGAGCTTCGAGCAGGAACAGGACATCGCCGATCGCCTGCTCGCCGTGCTGCCCTCGATCATCTGTTACTGGTATCGCTACTCCCATGACGGAGTGCGCATCGAGACCGAGACCGACGATGCATCGGTGGGGGGCCATTTCCTGCACATGCTGCGTGACGAGCCGGCTTCGGAACTGCATGCCCGGGTCATGAACGTCTCGCTGATCCTCTATGCCGAGCATGAGTTCAACGCCTCGACCTTCACCGCTCGGGTCTGCGCCTCGACGCTTTCCGACATGCACTCCTGCGTGACCGGGGCCATCGGCTCGTTGCGCGGCCCGCTTCACGGTGGCGCCAACGAGGCGGCCATGGCGATGATCGAGAACTGGCAGTCGGCCGACGAGGCCGAACGTGAACTGCTCGGCATGCTGGAGCGCAAGGAGAAGGTCATGGGCTTCGGGCACGCCATCTATCGTGAGTCCGACCCGCGTAACGCCATCATCAAACACTGGTCGAGCTGGCTCGCCGAGGATGTGGGCGACAGCGTTCTCTATCCGGTTTCCGAGCGTGTCGAAGACGTCATGTGGCGCGAGAAGAAACTGTTCTGCAACGCCGACTTCTTCCATGCCAGTGCCTACCACTTCATGGATATCCCGACCAAGCTGTTCACGCCGATCTTCGTCTGCTCGAGGGTCACCGGCTGGTGCGCCCATGTCTTCGAGCAACGCGAGAACAACCGCATCATTCGTCCGAGCGCCGACTATACCGGCCCCGAGAAGAGCGAGTGGGTGCCGATCGAACAGCGCGACTGATCGTCCCGCCTTTCATCGACTACCCGGCCATCGTCACCGTGCGTCTCGACGGTGGCGATGCCGGCCCCCGATCCCTTTCAAAATGAGGAAACCGTCTCAATGAGCCAGACCGTCGAAAGCAATGTCCGCCCGGACTATGACGTCGAGCTGCGCAAGATCGCCGATTACGTGCTCGACTATCGTATCGACAGCGACGAGGCGCTGGATACCGCGCGCAATTGCCTGATGGATACCCTGGGGTGCGGGTTGCTGGCGCTTCGCTTCCCGGAGTGCACCAAGCACCTGGGGCCACTGGTCGAAGGGACGGTGGTGCCGCATGGCGCTCGCGTGCCCGGCACTTCCTTCCGGCTGGATCCGGTCAAGGCCGCCTGGGATATCGGTGCCATCATCCGCTGGCTGGACTACAACGATACCTGGCTGGCCGCCGAGTGGGGGCATCCCTCCGACAATCTGGGGGGCATCCTGGCGGTGGCCGATCACCTGTCCCAGAAGCGGGTTGCCGAGGGCGAGGCGCCGCTGACCGTGCGCGATGTGCTCGAGGCCATGATCATGGCGCACGAGATTCAGGGCATTCTGGCCCTGGACAACTCCTTTAACCGCGTCGGGCTCGATCATGTGGTGCTGGTCAAGGTGGCCTCCACCGCCGTGACCGCCAAGATGATGGGCGCTGACCGTGAACAGCTATTGTCCGCGCTTTCTCATGCTTGGGCCGATGGCCAGAGCCTACGGACCTATCGCCATGCGCCCAATGCTGGTTCGCGCAAGAGCTGGGCGGCAGGCGATGCAACCTCCAGGGGCGTGCGTCTGGCCGATATCGCCCTGCGCGGCGAGATGGGCATTCCCGGGGTGCTGAGTGCGCCGCAATGGGGCTTCTACGACGTGGCCTTCAGCCATTCCAACAAGGACCTGTCGCTCAAACCATTGGAGGAGCGCAAGTTCACCTTTCAGCGGGATTTCGGCACTTACACCATGGAGAATGTGCTATTCAAGATTTCCTTCCCCGCTGAGTTCCATTCCCAGACCGCCTGCGAAGCAGCCGTCACGCTGCATCCGCAGGTCAAGGATCGCCTGGACGAGATCGACCGGGTCGTGCTGACGACCCATGACTCGGCGATTCGCATCATTTCCAAATCCGGTGCGCTCGCCAACCCCGCCGATCGCGATCACTGTCTGCAGTACATGACGGCGGTGCCGCTCATCTTCGGCAACCTGGTGGCCGAGCATTACGAGGATGACTTTCACGCCGCCAACCCGATCATCGACGAGCTGCGCGACAAGATGGAAGTCGTCGAGGACGAACGCTACTCCCGTGACTACTACGATCCCGAGCGTCGTTCCATCGCCAATGCCATCCAGGTGTTCTTCAAGGACGGCAGCGCCACCGACAAGGTCGAGGTCGAGTACCCGATCGGCCATCGCCGCCGCCGTGCCGAAGGCATTCCGGTGCTGGAAGAGAAGTTCAAGCGCAACCTGGCGACCCGTTTCCCGGGCGGTCGTTGCGAGGCGATCATGTCACTGTGCAAGGATCAGTCACGGCTCGAGAAGACCCCGGTCAACAAGTTCGTTGACCTGTTCGTGATCTGACGCCCTTTCACTCGGCCGCCAGGCGGCGGTCGAGTGAAGCCAGCCTTGGATGTCATGACGGCCTCGGCGATATTTCCATGGCAGGCTGGGTGAAGCTGGGCTATATTTTTTGTCGGCAGGGCTTGCATCGCCGCACAGAGATCCGTAAAGTACGCATCCGCTGCCGGCGACGGGCAACGTTGCAGGCGGTGAAGGGTGGCAGAAGCACCTGTTTTGC
>NZ_VTPU01000028.1 GCF_008274785.1 Halomonas eurihalina | reverse complement strand
GAGCTACGAGCTACGAGCTACGAGCTACGAGCTACGAGCTACGAGCTACGAGCTACGAGCTACGAGCTACGAGCTACGCTGCCTTGGGGTTGCCCTTCGAATCTCGTAGCTCGATGCTCGCGGCTTACAGCTTACAGCTTACAGCTTACAGCTTACAGCTTACGGCGGCGTAGCCGCAGGCCGGGCAGCACCATCAGCGCCGCGAGGAGCCAGATCGGCCAGCTGCCGGTGCGGGTGAAGGGGGTGAGGCCTTCCATGGGAACATATTCCCCGATCAGGGTGGCAGCTTCGAACTGGGGCAGGCGACCGGCGATGCGTCCCTGTGGGTCGACGATGGCGGTGACGCCATTGCTGGTGGCCCTGACCACGTAGCGGCCGTTTTCCAGGGCGCGCAGGCGGGCCATCTGCAGGTGTTGCTGGGGGCCCAGGGAATCGCCGAACCAGGTATCGTTGGATAGCGTCAGGAGCACGTCGGCGTGACGTGCCTGCTTGGCTACCAGGTTGGCATAGATGATCTCGTAGCAGATGGCATTGCCGATGCGGGTGCCGGCGGCGACGATGGGTTGCTGGCCATCGGGGCCTGGCGTCATGGCCGGCATCGGCAGGTCGAAGAAGGCGATGGCGCCGCGTAACAGGCTTTCCAGTGGCAGGTACTCGCCGAATGGCACCAGATGGTGCTTGCGATATTCACCCTGCACGCCGTTCAGGCCGACCACGCTATTATAGAAGTTGCCCTGTTCATCACGCTGGAGAATGCCGGTGAGCAACTGGGTATCGTCCGGCAGGCTCGCCTGGGCGCGCTCCAGCACTGGCCGGGCCTGGTCCTCGAACATCGGCAGCGCCGCTTCCGGCCAGATCACCAGGTCGAGCGGCGTGTCGCCCAGTTCCCGGGTCAGGCGCCGATAGGTATCGATGGCGGTGCGCTGGCCTTCCGGGGTCCACTTGATCAACTGCGAGAGGTTGCCCTGTAGCAGGGCGACGCGCACCGGATCGCCGGCGGGATGGGTCCATTGCGGCGGCAGTGCCAGAGGCGCCAACCAGAGGCCGGCGAGGGGCAGGGCGGCCCACCAGCGGCGGCGCAGCAGCTCCACGCCGAGGGCACCGCTCAGGGCGGTGATCAGCGACAGCAAGTAGACACCGCCCACCGGCGCCCACGACGCCAGGGGTGAATCCACCTGGCCGCTGCCCAGCAGCAGCCAGGGAAAACCGGTGAACAGCCAGGTGCGCAGGGCTTCGCCCAGCACCCAGGCGCCGGCGAAGGTGAGCACGGCGAAGCGGGGGCCGGCAAGACGTCGATAGAGCCAGAGCGTGACGGCGAAGAACAAGGCGAGGGCGGCCACAAACAGCGTCGTCAGGAAGACGGCCAGGGGAACGCCGGTGTAGCCGTAATCGTGGATCGAGACATAGACCCAGGAGGCGCCGGTACCGAACAGGCCCAGGCCATAGCACCAGCCACGCCAGGCCGCCTGACGTGGCGACAGGGCCGGCAGGCCTGCATAGAGCAGGCCGGCGGCCACCGGGGCGAGCCACCACAGCATGAAGGGGGCGGCGGAGAGCGTGGTCAGTACCCCGGCCGCCAGGGCGGCCAGGCAACCGAGCAGGGGGCTGGAGCGAAAGGCGGGCATGGTTCCGTCCGTGGTCGTCAGGTTCGGGAAAGCGGGAGCGTCACTGGTCGTCGTCGGTAGGCCGCTCGGCTTCCAGCAGGCGGATGCGACGGTTGTCGGCGTTGAGTACGGTGAAGCGCCAGTCGCCGATTCTGGTGTGTTCGCCGCGTCCGGGCAGATGGCCGAAACGCTGCATGATCAGGCCGCCCAGGGTGTCGAATTCCTCGTCGGAAAGCCGGGTACCGAAGTGTTCGTTGAACTCCTCGATGGGCGTCAGGGCGCGGATGGCGAAGCGGCCGTCGCCCAGGTCGCGGATGTCCGCTTCCTCGTCGGTGTCGTGCTCGTCCTCGATGTCACCGACGATTTCCTCGAGGATATCCTCGATGGTCACGATGCCGGCGGTGCCGCCGTATTCGTCCACTACCACGGCCATGTGATTGTGGGTGTCGCGAAATTCCTTGAGCAGGCTGTTGAGCCGCTTGGATTCCGGCACGAACATCGCCGGGCGCAGCACTTCCTCTAGCTGGAAGGCGTGGCCGTTGTCCTGGTTGCCTTGCAGCAGTGGCAGCAGGTCCTTGACCAGCAGGATGCCCTTGACCTCGTCGAGGTTCTCGCCGATGACCGGATAACGCGAATGGCCGGTCTCGAGAATGACTGGCAGGTATTCTTCCAGCGGTTGGTCGAGATCGATGGCGTTGACCTGGGAACGCGGGATGAGCACTTCGCGAACCTGCTGGTCACTGATGTTCAGGGCGCCCTCGATGATCATCATGGCGTCCTGCTCGAGCTTGAGCCGGGTCGCTGCCTGGCGGAGGAACTCCAGGAGTTCGTCCCGGGAGCTGGGTTCGTCACTATCGCTGGTAAGTGCGCTGAACAATTTATCGAGCCAGGACTTGTTGCCCTGGCTACTCGATCGGTCTTCGCTCATGCGTCGGCTCTCTCGTCCTCGGTATCGATGTCACGCGGGGGAGGGCTAGAGGTTGCGTAGGGATCGGCGATGCCCAGTTCGGCGAGAATCTCGCGTTCGAGGGCTTCCATGACCTCTGCCTCATCGTCCTCGATGTGATCGTAGCCCAGAAGGTGCAGCGTGCCATGCACGACCATATGGGCATAGTGATCGAGCAGGGACTTGTGCTGCGTCTCGGCCTCGTCGACGACCACCGGATGGCAGATCACCAGATCGCCGAGCAAGGGCAGGACGACCGTCGGCGGGCTCTCGAAGGGGAAGGAGAGCACATTGGTCGGGCGGTCGCGATCGCGGTAGTCGCGATTCAGGTGCTGGCTTTCCTCGGCATCGACGAAGCGGATCGTCAGCTCGTGACGCGTCTCGTCGGGGTGACGGGACAGCACGCCGGTCACCCAGGTCTCAAGGTCGGCCTGTCGTGGCAGATCCTCGACTTCCAGGGCGACCTGGCGATCGATATCCGGTGAACTCATGAGTTTCCAGTGTCGCCGTCGTCACGGCGTTCCTGTCGCTGTTGGCGCTGTGCCTCGCGTTCCTGCTCGCGGGCTTCGCGCTTGGCTCTGGCCTCGGCTTCCTGCTCGGCCTCGAAGATATCGTAGGCCTCGATGATGCGTTGTACCAGGGGATGGCGCACCACGTCCTTGGCAGCGAAGTGGGTCACGCCGATGCCGGGGGTACCCTTCAGTACATCGAGGACCTGGATCAGCCCCGAGGTCTGGCCACGCGGCAGGTCGACCTGGGTGATATCCCCGGTGATTACCGCCGTGGAACCGAAGCCGATGCGCGTCAGGAACATCTTCATCTGTTCGCGAGTGGTGTTCTGGCTCTCGTCGAGGATGATGAAGGCATTGTTGAGCGTGCGGCCGCGCATGTAGGCCAGTGGCGCGATCTCGATGATCTGGCGCTCGATGAGCTTGGCGACCTGCTCGAAGCCGATCATTTCATAGAGAGCATCGTAGAGCGGCCGCAGATAGGGGTCGATCTTCTGGGCCAGGTCGCCGGGCAAGAAGCCGAGCTTCTCGCCAGCCTCGACAGCCGGGCGTACCAGCAGGATACGACGTACTTCCTGCTGGTTGAGCGCTTCCACGGCGGCAGCGACGGCCAGATAGGTCTTGCCGGTGCCGGCCGGGCCGATGCCGAAGTTGATGTCATGGGCCCGAACGCTCGAGACGTAGCTCTGCTGGTTGAAGCCACGCGGCTTGATCAGCGCCTTGGGCGTGCGGATCAGCCCTTCGTCCTCGCTGCCCGGCGACTCTTCCTCTTCTTCCAGTGCCTCGAGCCCTGATTCCTGCAGGAACAGGTGAACGGTATCCGGGGTCAGGTCGCTGGCCTCGGTCTCGCGGTAGAGGTGTTCAACGACGTTGGACGCGGCCTTGACCCGATGTCCCGGGCCGGCCAGCTGGAAGGTATTGCCGCGATTGCGCAGCGTGATGCCGAGCCGCGCTTCGATCAGCTTGAGGTGCTCGTCGCGTTGCCCGCAGAGGTTGGCCAGGCGGCGCGGGTCGTTGGGCTCGAGATTCAGCGTGATGATGCGATTGGCCGGTGTGGATGACTGGCTCAAGACAGGCGGGTCCATGGGTTGATGAGTGTCGTCGTCAGCTTACTGCCACCTTGGGGGGCGGAGCAATGCGCGGGAGACGGTTCATGACGGGCCGGGCGTCGGCCATGCAGCGTTGAAATCGTGATCGGCGTGTTCATTCAGCATGCTGAACAGCACGTCGATCACGATGTCGCCTGGCCTGAGCCTGCACGTTCATGAGCCGTCCCCGGCCGCAGAAGGAATCAGAAGCGCTCCGGAGAGGCCAGATCGCCCCGCAGGGAATTGGGCAGCGCCTCGGTGATTTCCACGTCGACGAAGTAGCCGATCAGTTCGGTGGGATTGGGCGCGCGGAAGTTGACCACCCGATTGTTCTCGGTGCGCCCGGACAACTGGCCCGGGTCCTTGGGCGAGAAGCCGGTCACCAGGATGCGCTGGGTGGTGCCCACCATGCGCCGGCTGATCTGCATGGCCTGCTGGTTGATGCGTTCCTGCAGAATCGCCAGGCGCTGCTTCTTGACCGCTTCCGGGGTGTCGTCGGGCAGTGATGCCGCCGGCGTACCGGGACGTGCCGAGTAGACGAAGCTGAAGGAAACATCGAAGCCGATGCGATGGATCAGGTCCATGGTCGATTCGAAGTCCGCCTCGGTCTCGCCGGGGAAGCCGATGATGAAGTCCGAGGAGAAGCTGATGTCCGGGCGCAGGGCACGGATGCGTTCCAGCTTGTCGACGTATTCCTCGACGGTATGGCCGCGCTTCATGGCCGCCAGGACGTTGTCGGAGCCAGCCTGCACGGGCAGGTGCAGATGGCTGACCAGTTCTGGAATCTCGCCGTAGGCCTCGATCAGGCTGTCGGAGAACTCCACCGGATGCGAGGTGGTGAAGCGGATGCGGTCGATACCGTCGACGGCGGCCACGCAGCTGATCAGCTCGGCCAGGTCGATCTCGTCGCCGAGTTGGTTCTCGCCACGATAGGCATTGACGTTCTGCCCCAACAGGTTGATCTCGCGAACGCCCTGGTCGGCCAGATGGATCACTTCGTCCATCACCGCCTCGAAGGGACGCGAAACTTCTTCGCCCCGGGTATAGGGCACCACGCAGAAGGTGCAGTACTTGGAGCAGCCTTCCATGACCGAGACAAAGGCGGTGGCGCCGTCGGAGGTTGGTTTCGGCAGGTGGTCGAACTTCTCGATTTCCGGGAAGGTGACATCGACCACCGAGATCTTGTCGTCCTGGCGTGCGTCGAGCATGGCCGGCACACGGTGCAGGGTCTGGGGGCCGAACACCATGTCCACCTGAGGGGCGCGCTTGCGCAATGCCTCGCCTTCCTGGCTGGCCACGCAGCCGCCAACGCCGATAACCAGGTCCGGATTGGCGTCCTTGAGCTTCTTCCAGCGGCCGAGCTGGTGGAAGACCTTCTCCTGCGCCTTTTCGCGGATCGAGCAGGTATTGAGAAGGATGACGTCAGCATCATGCTCGTCGTCGGTGAGCTCCAGCTGATGGGATTCGCCGAGTAGATCCGCCATGCGTGCGGAGTCGTACTCGTTCATCTGGCAGCCGTGCGTCTTGATGAAGAGTTTCTTCGCCATAAGAGTCTGGTCGTGGCGTCGAGGCCCGACGGGTAACACCGGTGGATGATCGTTCGCGGGCAGACTTGGAGTCGTCCGATGAGGGCCGAATTATACGCGCGCACGACGCCGGGGGCCAGCGTCGTGCGCTGCCGACGGCGGCATGTCTGTGGTACCTTTGGCGCTTGTGCCGGTCCCGGCGGGGCGCGTGGGTGGTCATGATGTGATCGATACCGCGATCATGCCGGCGGCATGCTGCCTGGCCGGTGGTTTCCAGCGGTTTTCCCGACACTTGTCCACAGCAATTGTGGATGACGTCGGGAGTGCTGCGTTTATCGCGGGTCGGGTTGGAAGGGAGGTCGGCGCTAGCCACCATTGCCTTGGGACACCGCACACAGAGCCTTGGATAGCCAGGATGACGGCATGACAATGCAACGAAGCAAGAAAGTGACACTGGGCGTGCTGCTCGGGGCCCTGGCCCTGCCGGCGCTCGCCCAACAGGATGATGGCGGAGACAATACCTCGCGCTGGGTGTCTGATGAGTTGACCACCTATGTCCGCAGCGGGCCTACCGATGGCTATCGCATCGTCGGCAACCTGACCGCTGGCGAGCCGGTGGAGGTGCTCGATACCGAGGACGATTATACCCAGGTGCGCAGCGAGAGCGGCGATGAGGTCTGGGTGCCGAGCGATCAGCTTCAGGATACGCCCAGCGCTCAGGTCCAGTTGCCGGCGCTGGAGTCCCGGGTCGAGGAGTTGAGTGCTGAACTGTCCGGCATCAATGACACCTGGGAAGATCGCATCAATGCGCTCAGCGAGACGCTTGCGGTGCGCGAGCAGCGTATCGCCGAGCTGGAAGGCCGCAATCAGGAGCTCGCCACGGAAACCGAGCAGTCCCGCGACACCATCCGTAACCTGCAGGCTCGCCTGGAAACACAGGAAGAGGACCTGCTGATGCGCTACTTCATGTATGGCGGAGGCGTGGCGGGCGCCGGTTTACTGGTCGGGCTGATCGTGCCGCACCTGCCGCGGCGTCGGCGCAAGCGCGACCGCTGGTTCTGAGCGAGGGGGCAGCATGGTCGAGGACTGGCGACAGCGCTGGCAGGAAGGACGCATCGGCTTTCATCGCGAAGCGGTGCACTCTGCGCTCGAACGCCATTGGCCCTGTCTCGGTGTCGCCGAGGGGACCAAGGTGCTGGTGCCCTTGTGCGGCAAGAGCCTGGACATGCGCTGGCTGGCCGACCGAGGCCACCCGGTGTTGGGCATCGAACTGGCCGAGGTGGCCATCGAGCAGTTCCTGTCGGAAGGCGAGAGCGAGGTGTCCCGCTACCATCACGCGCATTTTGCCGTCAGCCGGCAGGCGAACGTGGAGCTATGGTGTGGAGACTTTTTTCACTTTCACATCGACGAGGCAGCGGAGATCGGTGCCTTCTACGACCGGGCGGCCTTGATCGCCCTGCCTGACGCTGCACGCCAGCGTTATGCCTTTCATCTGGCCCAGTTGCTCCCGCCCGATGCTCGGGGGCTGTTGATCACCCTGACCCGAGCGCCGGGCGACTCGGGAGGCCCGCCCTATGAGGTGACGGCCGACGAGGTGCGTGAGCGCTTCTCGCCCAACTTCGAGGTGACCCATCTGGAGGATGGCGAGCGCGAGCCGGGCAGCGGTTTCCGGGAGAGCGTCTGGAAGCTGGTGCGGCGGGGGCCCGGACGCTGAAACCGGGCAGTGCCTTGCGCCACCGGGTCAGCGCGCCAGAAAACGCCCCAGCTCAGGATCCCTGAAGGCACGGTTCAGCCCGTCCGAGAGCAGCTCGGTGACCATGGTCGTGTTGGCTTCGAAACTTGGACGCACGGCATAACCCTGGGTGCGCCGTGAGGTGTAGGTTCCGGTGTAGGTCGCGCCGCCGTTTTCGGCGTTGGCGACCAGCACGGACTCGAGGCGCGCTTCATCGATCAACGGTTGGCTCTGGCCGCGCCCGTAGGCGAGGCGCTGCAGGGTCAGCGTCAGGCGAGGGCGCCCCTGGGCGGCCTGCGTGGTCGGCTGGAAGCCCATGTCGCGCAGGGCGCGTTCGGCCTCCGCCTGCAGTTTCGGCATCAAGGGCTCGGCCTCCACGGTGATCACCGAGGTCGACATGGCATTGCCGCTGCGGGTGCCGATCTGCGGGCTGTCTCGGCCATCCAACACCGCCACGGTCACCGCCTGGCCCTGACCAATGCTCGGCACCGTGGCGGTGCGCTCGGGCGTCGGCTGCAGGTATTGAGGCGACGAACAGCCGGCGAGCCAGCCAAGGGTCAGCATCAAGGCTGTGAGCTTCAAAAAACGTCGACGTTGCATGGCACTTTCCTTCCTGAAATGGCGACGAGGCACCGAGTATAGCCTCGTCGCCACAGCACGTGCATTCCCTTCAGCCGGCGAGCAGGGCCGCGCTGTCGTGTGCCGCTGGGGCACTGTCCTCGAAGCGATGCCAGCGGCGCGGTAGGGCGAACAGTCGCTGGCCCCGGCTGAGGGTGAGGCGTTCGAAATCGGCGTGACGCACGGTGGCAAGCCAGGGGCCGGGCAACCAATCGGCGGCCAGTTCCACGCGCACCTCGGCGCCGACCGGCGAGATGGCGGTCACGGTCACTGGCAGATGGGCCGACTCGCGTGGCGCGGTATCCAATGCCACTTCATGGGGGCGCAGCAGCAGGTCCTCCGGCCCGTCGGGCAGGTCGACATCGAGTCGAGCGTCGCCACAGGTGAGCACACCGTCGCGCACCTCGCCCTCGAGATGGTTGGCATCGCCCAGGAACTTGAACACGAAGCGATTGGCCGGGGCGCGATACAAGGCCTCCGGCGTGTCGATCTGCTCGATGCGGCCATCGCTCATCACCACCACGCGGTCGGAGAGTTCCAGCGCCTCTTCCTGATCGTGGGTGACGAAGACGCTGGTGAAGTTCAGCTCATCGTGGAGGTGCCGCAACCAGCGGCGTAGCTCCTGGCGGACCTTGGCATCCAACGCGCCGAAGGGCTCGTCGAGCAACAGGACATCGGGGCGCAGGGCCAGGGAACGCGCCAGCGAGACGCGCTGTTGCTGGCCGCCGGATAGCTGTGCCGGGTAACGCCCCGCCAGCTTTTCGAGCTGGACCATTTCCAGCAGGCGGTGCACCCGAGCGCGAATCTCGCCGCTGGAGGGCCGCTGGCGACGCGGCATCACCGTCAGGCCGAAGGCAACGTTGTCGTAGACCGTCATGTGCCGGAACAGCGCATAGTGCTGGAAGACGAAGCCGATGCGCCGGTCGCGCACGTGCAGTTGGGTGACATCGCGCTCGCCGAACAGGATGCGACCGGCGGGCTTGTGGTCGGGTGCCTCGAGCCCGGCGATGATGCGCAGCAAGGTGGTCTTGCCGGAGCCGGAGGGGCCGAGCAGCCCGATCAACTCGCCCTGCTGAATATCGAGATCCAGCGGCGCCAGGGCCTGATGGCGCCCTCCACGGCCATAGTGCTTGGCGATGTTCTCGAGATGAATGCTCATGCGGAAGCCTCCCGGCGCGTGGCGCGCCACTCCAGGCCGGCCTTGGCGGCCAGCGTGAACAGGGCGATGAGGGCCAGCAGGGCGGCGCTGGCGAAGGCGCCCACGGTGTTGTAGTCCTGATACAGCAGTTCGACGTGCAGCGGCAGGGTGTTGGTCTCGCCGCGGATCGCGCCGGAGACCACGGAGACGGCGCCGAATTCGCCCACCGCCCGGGCGTTGGTCAGGATCACTCCGTACAGCAATGCCCAGCGGATGTTCGGCAGGGTGACCCGGCGAAACAGTGTGAAGCCCGAGGCGCCCAGGGTGACCGCCGCTTCTTCTTCTCGCGAGCCCTGGGCCTGCATCAACGGAATCAACTCCCTGGCCACGAAGGGGCAGGTGACGAAGATGGTGACCATCAGGATGCCTGGCCAGGCGAACATCAACTGGATGTCATGGGCGTCGAGCCAGCCACCGACCCAGCCATTGCGGCCGTACAGCAGCAGATAGACCAGGCCCGCTACCACCGGCGAGATGGCAAAGGGAATGTCGATCAGCGTCTGTAGCAGGCGGCGTCCCGGGAACTGGAAACGTGTCACCAGCCAGGCCAGCATCACCCCGAACACCAGGTTCACCGGAATGGTCAGGACGGTGATGAACAGTGTCAGGCCGATGGCGGACAAGGTGTAGGTGTCGCTGACATTGCTCCAGAAGCCGCCGAGGCCCTTGGCGAAGGCCTGGGCGAAGATTGCCACCAGCGGCAGCAGCAGAAAGAGCGCGGCCAGCGCCACGGCGGCGCCGATGAGGGTACGGCGCAGGACGGGAGCATCTCCGATTCGTTGCATCAGCTACCTCCGTGCAGGCGGCGGATGAAGCGGCCTTGCCACAGGTTGATGGCCAGCAGCAGGATCAGCGAGGTAGCGAGCACTACCGAGGCGATGGCCGAGGCGCCGACATAGTCGTACTCCTGCAACTTGACGAAGATCATCAGCGAGGTGATCTCGGTCTCGTAAGGCATGTTGCCGGCGATGAAGATCACCGCGCCGAACTCGCCGAGCGAGCGCACGAAGGCCAGCCCTGTGCCGGTGACCAGCGCTGGCCACAGGTGGGGCAGGATCACGCGGCGGAAGGCCACGCCATCGCGGGCGCCCAGGGCCATGGCCGCCTCGTCGATTTCTCCCGGCAGATCCTCGAGGATCGGCTGCACGGTGCGCACCACGAAGGGAATGCTGGTAAAGGCCATGGCGAGCGCGATGCCGATCCAGGTATAGGCGACCTCGATGCCCAGCGGTGCCAATGCCTTGCCCATCCAGCCGCTGCTGGAGTAGAGCGTGGCCAAGGTGATGCCGGCTACCGCCGTGGGCAGCGCGAAGGGCAGATCCATCAGGGCGTCGAGCAGGCGCTTGCCCGGGAAGTCGTAGCGCACCAGCACCCAGGCCAGCAGCAGCCCGAAGATGGCGTTGATCACCGCGGCGACTGCCGCTGCGCCGATCGTGGTCACATAGCTGGCGACGACACGGCCTTCGCTGATGATCGCCCAGTACTCGGCCAGCGACAGGCCGGAGAGCTGGCCGACCAGCCCGGTCAACGGCAGCAGCAGGACCAGCGACACGAAGGTCAGGCTGATGCCCAGAGACAGGCCGAAGCCCGGCAGTACACGCTGCCGGGCCCGGGGAAAGGGCAAGGAGAAAGCCGCTGCTTTCATGAGAGAGTCTCGTTCATGCTGTTATGTGTGACTACTAAATGAGCACTTCGAGCCGAATTTCAACGCCATATGGTCGAGCGCAGTAATTTGTAGACACGCTCTCAGCGGCGCTGCAACTGATCGAGCATTCCACCGCTCTCGAAATGCGTCTCCATGGCCTGGTCCCAGCCACCGAAGACATCCTGGACCTCGAACAGCTCGGTCTCGGGGAACTGATCGCTGAACTCCTCGACCACGGCTTCGTCATGCACGCGGTAATTGAAGCCGGCCAGCAGGCGCTGGGCCTCTTCGCTGTAGAGGTAGTCCAGGTAATCCTGAGCCAGTTCGGTGTTTCCATTCCTCTCGGCATTTTCGCCGACCACCGCCACCGGGAATTCGGCGAGGATGCTGACCGGCGGCACGATCACCTCGTAGTCGTCGCTGCCGTACTCCTGGCGAATATTGTTGACCTCGGATTCGAAGCTGATCAGTACGTCGCCGATGCCACGCTCGATGAAGCTGGTGGTGGCGCCGCGACCGCCGGTATCGAATACCTTGACGTTGCCGAGGAAGGTGCGCATGAAGTCCTTGATCTTCTGCTCGTCGCCGTCGAAGGTGCGCTCGGCGGCCCCCCAGGCGGCCAGATAGGTGTAGCGGCCGTTACCCGAGGTCTTGGGGTTGGGGAAGACCAGTTCCACGTCTTCCTTGGCCAGGTCGGCCCAGCTCTCGATGCCCTTGGGATTGCCCTTGCGCACCAGGAAGGCGGTGGTGGAGTAGTAGGGCGAGGCATTGTTGGGCAGTTGCGCTTGCCAGTCCTCGGCCACCAGGCCGGCATCGGCGAGTACCTGGACATCGGTGACCTGGTTGTAGGTCACCACGTCGGCGCGGAGTCCCTGGAGAATGGCGCGGGCCTGTGCCGATGAGCCGCCGTGGGACTGCTTAATGGTCAGGGTATCGTCGTGGTTCGCCTCCCAGTGTTCCTTGAAGGCCGGGTTGATCTCGGCGAACAGCTCGCGGGCGATGTCATAGGAGGAGTTGAGCAACTCGCGTTCGGCTGCCATGGCTGGGGTGGCGAAACCGATGCCCAGACCGGCGGCGACGATGGAGGCGGTAAAGGTACGACGTACGAAGGGCAGCGGCGACATGACGACTCCTTGGATCCTTGATGGATTTACTTAGATCGCTAAGGTAATAATCGCCAAATGGAATTACAAGTATTTGGTTTATTCTTTTTTGGTCTATTAATATCGAAGGAAGAGCCGAGGTTGCGAGGGGAAGAGGGAAGAGGGAAGAGGGCGAGTTGCGGCAATGCGGCACTGGGGCTGTGACCGAGCCCCCGGCGCGGGCCGGGGGCAGGGAGCGTCAAAGCCCGATGGCTGATGACGTGGAGCGGCGAGGATCGGCGCCGCCGAAGAAACGACCGTCATCGATCATGATCGACTGGGCGGCGCCCATGGCGGCCTGCTGGCTGATGGTATGGCCCTTGTCTTCCAGCAGTTCGAGGGTGTCCGGGCTGATGCCGGCCTCGGTGCGGATCTCGTCGGGCAGCCACTGGTGATGGATGCGCGGCGCGCTGACCGCCGACTGGATGTTCATGTCGTGGTCGATGACATTCATCAACACCTGCAGCGTGGTGGTGATGATGCGCGAGCCACCCGGACTACCGGTGATCAGGAAGTTCTTGCCGTCGCGCTTGACGATGGTCGGCGTCATCGACGACAGCATGCGCTTGCCGGGCTCGATCTTGTTGGCTGCCCCGCCGATCAGGCCATAGGCGTTGGGCACGCCTGGCTTGGCGGAGAAGTCGTCCATCTCGTTGTTGAGCAAGAAGCCGGCTCCTTCCACGGCGATGCCGGAGCCATAGCTGAAGTTGATGGTGTAGGTGTTGGAAACCGCCAGGCCGTCGTCATCGGCGATGGAGAAATGCGTGGTCTCGTTGGACTCATAAGGCAGCGGCTTGCCGGGGGCGATCTCGCTGCTCGGCGTGGCGCTGTCCATGTCGATCTGTTCGCGCAGCTCGTCGGCATAGGCCTTGGAGGTGATGCCCTTGAGCGGCACATTGACGAAGTCGGTATCGCCCAGGTATTCCGAACGGTCGGCATAGGCACGCTTCATCGCCTCGGCCATCACATGGATGGTATCGGCAGAATTGAAGCCCATCTCCGAGATTGGGTACTCCTCGAGAATATTGAGCATCTGCACGATGTGGGCGCCACCCGAGGAGGGCGGGCTCATGGCGTAGATGTCATGGCCGCGGTAGGTGCCGTGGCTGGGCTCGCGGATCTCCGGCTGATAGCCGGCCAGATCTTCCAGGGTGATCAGGCCATCGTGGCGCTGCATCTCGGCGGCGATCAGCTCGGCGGTCTCGCCCTCGTAGAACTCCCGGGCGCCTTGCTCGGCGATGCGCTTGAGCGTTGCGGCCAGTTCCGGCTGTTGGAAAGTGTCGCCGACCTCGTAGGCGCTGCCGTCCTCCTTGAAGAACATCTTGCGACTCGATTCCCACTTCTCCAGGCGCTCGCGTGTGTCGTTGACGCCGGAGACGAAGCGTGGCGGCACCTCGAAGCCCTCTTCGGCGAGCCGGATCGCCGGTGCCAGGGCGTCGGCCAGGCTCATGGTGCCGTATTTCTCGAGCGCCAGGGCCAGGCCGGCTACGGTGCCGGGCACCCCGGCGGCACGATGGGTGAAGCGCGACCATTCTGCGACGGCATCGCCGTCTTCGTTCTGGAACATGGTCTCGGTGGCGGCGGACGGAGCGGTCTCGCGATAGTCGATGGCGATGACCTCGTCGCTGTTCTCGTCGGAGATCAGCATGAAACCGCCGCCGCCGATATTGCCGGAGCGGGGCTGGGTGACGGCCAGGGCGAAGCCGGCGGTGACCGCGGCATCCACGGCGTTGCCGCCTTCAGCCATGACATCGCGCGCCACCCGGGAGGCGAGGAAATGGCTGGTCGCTACCATGCCGTCGGTACTTTCCTCGGGATGGAAGCGTTCGCCCTCGAGGATCGCCGACTGGGCCAGCGCCATGGGGGTGGCCAGCAGGGTGCCGGCCAGCAGGCCAGCGTTGAGGGGGTGTTGTAGCCAGTTTGGGATCATGACCTTTCCTTGTCGCGTTGTTGTGTATGACGGCAATTCACTATTGATGGTGTGCGACGATCCTGCAAGTCACGAGTCGCGCCACGATCCTGCTAGAATGGCTGTCACCGTGTCATTCAACCTTTGGCCAGGGAGCCCCATGACTGCAGCGACCTCCGATTACCTGATCGCCCCCTCGATTCTTTCCGCCGATTTCGCCCGGCTTGGCGAAGAGGTCGACGATGTACTCGCCTCGGGGGCGGATATCGTGCACTTCGACGTGATGGACAATCATTACGTGCCTAATCTGACTATCGGGCCGATGGTCTGCGAGGCGCTGCGTCGCCATGGCGTGACCGCGCCGATCGACGCTCACCTCATGGTCAAGCCGGTGGATCGTCTGATCGGCGACTTCATCGATGCCGGCGCCAGCTACGTTACCTTCCATCCGGAGGCCTCCGAACATATCGACCGCTCGTTGCAGTTGATTCGCGATGGCGGTTGCAAGTCGGGCCTGGTGTTCAATCCGGCCACGCCCCTGAGCTTTCTCGATCATGTGATGGACAAGGTCGACATGATCCTGCTGATGAGTGTCAATCCTGGCTTCGGTGGCCAGTCATTCCTGCCCGGAACCCTCGATAAGCTGCGCGAGGCGCGCCGTCGTATCGACGCCTCGGGGCGTGATATTCGCCTGGAGATCGATGGCGGCGTCAAGATCGATAACATCGCCGAGATCGCCCGGGCGGGCGCCGATACCTTCGTTGCCGGGTCGGCGGTCTTCAAGGCGAGTAACCCCGAGGATCCACATCGTTATGATGGCGTGATCGACGACTTCCGTCAGGCGCTGGCCGGGGCGTGAGCGTGAAGGGCGGGAGTGTGGAGGATGCGACTTCTCGACAGTGGCATCTCTACATGATCGAGACCGCCAGTGGCGCGCTCTATACCGGCATTACCACGGATGTCGAGCGGCGTCTCGCCGAGCACCGAGCGGGGCGTGGCGCCAAGGCGCTGCGTGGCAAGGGACCTTTGCATCTGGTATATCAACAGGTTGTGGGAGCGCGCGGCGAGGCGCTGCGACTCGAAGCCGGCGTCAAGCGGCTGTCGGCACAGGGCAAGCGGCGCTGGGTGGCGGAGCGCCGCGTGAACGCCTGAGAAAACGCCGTCCGCAGGAACCATTCTTTCATTGAGGCAGGGGAGGCAATATGGAATTGCAGCAGGTAGTGGAGTTCCTGCAGGTGCAGGGAACGAGCTTCGTGATCAACCTGGTGTCGGCCATCGCGATCTTCGTGATTGGCCGCTGGATCGCCAAGTTGTTGCATCGCTTGGTGACCAAGGCCATGAAGCGGGCCAAGACCGATCCGCTGATCGTGACGTTCGCGGGCAACATCTTCTATGTGTTGCTGATGTTTGCCGTGGTGTTGGCGGCGATCGGTCAGCTCGGCATTCAGACCACCTCGCTGATCGCGGTGCTCGGTGCCGCCGGCCTGGCGATCGGTCTGGCGCTGCAGGGCTCGCTCGCCAACTTTGCCGCAGGCGTCATGGTGGTGCTGTTCCGGCCTTACCGGGTCGGTGACTATATCGAGGGTGGCGGGGTATCCGGCACCGTCGAGGAAGTGCAGATATTTACCACCGAGCTCAGCACGCCCGACAACCGCAAGATCATTGTGCCTAACGGTCAGATGCTGTCGGACGCCATCACCAACTATTCGGCGCATGCCACCCGGCGTGTGGATCTGGTCGTCGGGGTCGGTTATGGCGCCGATATCGATACCGTGCGGCGTGTACTGGAAGGTGTGGTCGCCGATGATGCGCGGGTCCTGGCCGACCCGGCGCCGAATATTCGCATCGGCTCGCTGGGGGATTCCAGCGTCAACTGGATCGTGCGCCCCTGGGTCAAGGCCGCCGACTACTGGGATGTCTACTGGGAGATGACCGAGGAGATCAAGCGCCGCTTCGATCGCGAAGGCATCAACATTCCCTTTCCCCAGCGCGACGTGCATGTCTATCACCATGGAGAGGAGAAGGGCGGCGCCGATGTGAGCGGCTGAGGTCTCCGGACCCTGCATGACAAGGGCCGCCGGCTATCCCGGCGGCCCTTGTCGTATGATGCCGAGCGTCGCGCTCAGTGGAGCTTCATGCGCGGCTTCAAGAAGCGGTTGAGGCCGTCTACCACGACCATCAGGCCGGTCTTCAGGGTGCCGTGGATGGCGCGCTGGTGCATGCGGTACAGCGAGGCATAGAAGAACTTCGCCAGATGGCCCTCGATGAACAGGCTGCGCGCTGAGGCGCCGCGCATCAGGCTGCCGACGGCGTCGAAATGCGCCAGCGAGATCAGCGAGCCGCGATCACGGAACACGAAGGGCTTGAGCGGCTTGCCCTCGATTCGGGCGAGCAGGTTCTTGTACAGCCGGCTGGCTTGCTGGTGGGCGGCCTGGGCACGCGGCGGTACCAGGGAACCATCCTCCTGAGGGCAACTGGCGCAATCGCCGAAGGCGAAGATGTGCGGGTCGTCGATGCTCTGCAGCGTCGGCTCGACCTTGATGCGATGGTTGCGCTCGGTGGATAGACCCAGCTCGGACAGGAAGGCGGGCGCCTTGATGCCGGCCGCCCAGACGCTCAGGTCTGTCTCGATGCGTTGGTCGTCGGCAGTGATGATCGCCGAGGGCTCTACCCGGGTCACGCGGGTCGACACATGGACCCGCACGCCCAGGCGCTCGAGTTCGGTGTGCACCGCCTGGCTGATGCGGTCGGGCAGGGCAGGCAGGATGCCCGGTGCGGCCTCGATCAGATGGACTTCGAGATGCTCGCTCTCCAGGGGCGTAAAACCGTAGCTGTGCAGCATCTGGGAGGCGTCGTAGAGCTCGGCGGCGAGCTCCACCCCGGTGGCGCCGGCGCCGACGATGCCGACAACCATGCGGGTCTGGGTGTCCTGTTGCGGGGCGTTGTAGCGCAAAAAGACATTGAGCATGTCCTTGCGGAACGCCTCGGCCTGGCCGGGGCTGTCGAGGAAGTGGCAGTGCTCGCTGACGCCCGGCGTGCCGAAGTCGTTGCTGACGCTGCCCACCGACATGACCAGCTCGTCGTAGGGCAGGGTACGTGACGGCAGCACTTCCTGACCGTCGTCATCGAGAATCGGGGCCAGGGTGAGAGTGCGCGCTTCCCGATCCAGCCCCTCCAGCGTGCCACGCTGAAAGCGGTAACCGTTGGCGCGGGCATGACCCTGGTAGGATATCTCGTCCAGCCCGGAATCCAGAACGCCGGTGGCCACCTCATGCAGCAAGGGTTTCCAGATGTGCGTGGCGTGGCGATCCACCAGCACGATCTCGGCGCGTCCGCGGCGACCCAGGCGGCGCCCCAGGCGGGTCACCAGCTCCAGACCACCGGCACCACCGCCGACGACCACGATTCTTGGTATGCTCATCTTGATAAGCTCCTGCAAAAATGGGAGTACCAGCATAAAGGAAGCACTGCATAAATGCCTGTGCATGTAAATCGCTGCGTTGCGCGGTGCGTGAAAGCTCGCCTAACGCCATGTTATGTCTCGCTTTCTGTGCTCCGTGCGCCTTGCGCTTCACTATGCTCGGCGATTTATTCTCAGCGCTTCCTGAGCGCCCGGACGGGTCCTGCCCATTCCCCATCCGGGATATAGCCGAATGAAAGGAGACATTGGCATGCATCCACTGCTTGACGGGATTCGACTCGTCGCCTTCGACCTCGACGGTACTCTGGTGGACTCCGTGCCCGATCTGGCGGCGGCGGTGGATGACGCCCTGGGTGATCTGGACATACCTGCGCCGGGAGAGCAGAAGGTGAGAGACTGGGTCGGCAATGGTTCGATGGTGCTGATCGAGCGTGCCCTGCGTGATGCCCAGGGGCAGGATGCCGCTCCCGAACGCTGCCGGCAGGCCCATGACCGCTTCCTGGCGCACTATGCACAACGGCCCTGCAGTGCTACCCGGCTTTATCCCGGCGTGCGCGAAGCGCTGGATACCTTGTGCGGCACGGGGAGGGCTCTGGTGCTGGTGACCAACAAGCCCGAGGCATTCATCGCGCCGATCCTCGAGCATTTCGAGCTGGGCGGGCATTTCTCGCTCTGCTTGGGCGGCGACAGCCTGGCGCGCCGCAAGCCCGATCCCATGCCATTGACCCATGCCGCAGAGCGCTTCGCGGTGCCGCCGTCGAGCTGTCTGATGGTCGGCGACTCGCGACACGATATCGCCGCCGGGCGGGCGGCGGGCTTTCGCACCCTGGCGGTTCCTTACGGTTACAATCACGGTGAACCGGTGGCCGCCAGTGGGCCGGATGGTGTGGTTGAATCGCTGAAAGAACTCGTTTAGGGTGATTTTGGCCCCTGCCATGAGCCCTTGGGCCCAACCATTATCCCCGGGTTTTCCGGATTATCCGCCCGTATGGACACCCGCATGACGCTGGATGCCTTTGCCCTCCGTGACACCACAAGACCACTCGAGCCCTGCATGCTGAAGGGCGCCTGGCGATGGTGACGCTCGCACTCTGAGGACAGCATGGCTGTCGCTCGACTCATCACGTTTTTTCTCCACCGCGAGTTTTCGCCACCGTGAGGCACAGGGCAGATGATGACCCCCGAACGCTTTCAGGAGCTGGCCGACGCCGGCTATAACCGCATCCCCGTCACCCGCGAGGTCCTGGCGGATCTCGACACGCCGCTCTCCACCTATCTCAAGCTCGCCGACGCGCCCTGGACCTTCCTGATGGAGTCCGTCCAGGGCGGCGAGAAGTGGGGGCGCTATTCGTTCATCGGCCTGCCGTGTCGCGAACGTATCGAGGTGCGCGGTTTCAGCGTCGAACACATCGTCGATGGCCAGGGTAGCGGTGCCGTCGAGGTTGAGGACCCGCTGACCTGGATCGAGGAGTTCCAGGCACGCTTCAAGGTGCCCCAACTGGATGATACGCCGCGCTTCGACGGCGGCCTGGTGGGCTACTTCGGCTACGACACCATCCGCTACATCGAGCCACGGCTGCGCGGTGTGGAGAAGCCCGACCCGCTTGGCGTGCCGGATATCCTGCTGATGGTCTGTGACGATCTGGTGGTCTTTGACAACCTCTCCGGTCGCCTGACGTTGTGGACCCACGCCGACCCCTCCAAGCCGAACGCCCATGCCCGGGCGGTCGAGCGGCTCGAGGCGCTTGAGGAGAAGCTACGTGGCGTAGTGCTTGAGAGCCGTAGCCCCGGTACCGGCCGTGATGACATCTCAGAGAGCGATTTTCACGCCAGCTTTAGCGAGGCGGGCTACAAGGCGGCGGTGGAGCGCATCAAGGAATACGTCAAGGCCGGCGACGTGATGCAATGCGTGCCGTCGCAACGCATGTCCATTCCCTATCAGGCGCCGCCCCTGGATCTTTACCGCGCCCTGCGCAGTCTTAATCCATCGCCCTACATGTTCTTCCTCAACCTCGACGACCATCATGTGGTCGGCTCGTCGCCGGAGATCCTGACGCGGCTCGAGGAAGGCGAAGTCACGGTGCGGCCCATCGCCGGTACTCGGCCGCGTGGTGCTACCGAGGAGCAGGACAAGGCCTTGGAAGACGATCTGCTGAACGACCCCAAGGAGATTGCCGAGCACGTCATGCTGATCGACCTCGGTCGCAATGACGTGGGGCGCATCTGCGAGCCAGGGTCGGTAACGGTCACCGACAACATGGCCATCGAGCGCTACTCCCATGTCATGCACATCGTCTCCCAGGTCACCGGTCGTCTCCGGCCGAGCATGACGGCCATGGACGCCCTGCGCGCCACCTTCCCGGCGGGGACCCTGTCCGGGGCCTCCAAGGTGCGTGCCATGGAGATCATCGACGAGCTGGAGCCGGTCAAGCGCGGCATCTATTCCGGTGCGGTGGGCTATCTCTCCTGGCATGGCAACATGGATACCGCCATCGCCATCCGCACCGCGGTGATCAAGGATGGTGAGCTGCACGTCCAGGCCGGCGGCGGCATTGTCGCCGACTCCGACCCCGATGATGAGTGGCAGGAAACCATCAACAAGCGTCGTGCCTTGTTCCGTGCCGTGGCCATGGCCGAGCGCGGCCTGGACAACCTCTCGTGAGCGTCTTGACAGGGTCGGCCGTGCCGCACACTATAGCCAGCATGATGAATTCCACGACGACCTCCGCAAAGCAGTGGCGCCTCTACGATTGAAGGGGCGGCTTTCGCGTGTCTGACGTGTCTGAACAACAATGCCGCCCGCGAGGCGGCATTTTTGTACCTGTCGGCTCGCGGAAAGGATGATTCGGGCATTGTGGGTAAGAATGTGAGTAAGATCCCAGTGATCGAGCCGAATGGCTTATTAGAATCAGGAGCTTATGCCCGACATGATCGTGATGATCGATAACTACGACAGCTTCACCTTCAACATCGTCCAATATCTCGGCGAACTGGGCGCGGAAGTGGTCACCCATCGCAACGATGCCATCAGCGTGGCGGAGATCGAGGCGCTGGCACCCAGCCATCTGGTGATCTCGCCGGGCCCCTGCACGCCCAATGAGGCGGGGATCTCCATGGAGGCCGTGCGCCACTTTGCCGGCCGGCTGCCGATCCTCGGTATCTGCCTTGGCCACCAGGCCATCGGCCAGGTGTATGGCGGCGAGGTGCAGCGGGCGCCCCAGGTCATGCATGGCAAGACATCGCGCATTCGCCACGATGGCTGCGGCGTGTTCGCCGGGCTCGAGGATCCCCTGGAGGTCACGCGCTACCACTCCCTGGTGGTGGGGCGCGACGGCCTGCCGGACTGCCTGGAGGTGACGGCATGGACCGATGAGGACGACGTTACGCCGGGGCTGATCATGGGGCTGCGTCATCGCGAGCTGGACATCGAGGGCGTGCAGTTTCATCCCGAATCGATCCTGACCCGCCAGGGGCATGAGTTGTTGATGAACTTTCTCGAGCGCGGTTAGGAAAACACCGATTTATTGTTGCGCTTGAGATCCTGGCCGCCGGCGGTACTCAATGTCCTCATTTACTGGTATGTAAACTGCGGCTTTTGCGTTCCGGCGGCGACCAGCCTCTCATCGCTCACGACATAAATCAGCGCTTTCTCTGGGGAGCGACCAATCTGACTATCCTCCGAGATACGTCGGATCAAGGAAAGGCAAGGAGAACCTGCCATGCAGATGCGAGATGCCATCGGCGCGGTGATGCGCCGGGAAGATCTGAGCTATGACGCGACCCATCGGGTGATGATGGCGATCATGACCGGTGAGGCTTCGGATGCTCAGGTCGCTGCCTTCCTGATGGGCATGGCGATGAAGGGCGAGTCCGCCGAAGAAATCAGCGCTGCCGCCCAGGTGATGCGTGAGCTGATGAAGCCGGTGACGCTGAACGCCGAGAATGTGGTGGACATCGTCGGCACTGGCGGCGATGGCGCCAACCTGTTCAATGTCTCCACCGCCTCCAGCTTCGTGGCCGCCGCCGGCGGCGCCCATGTCGCCAAGCACGGCAATCGGGGTGTTTCCTCGTCCTCGGGCAGTGCCGATCTGTTCTCCGTGGCGGGCATCGGGCTGGATCTGGATTCTGTCCAGGTGGGGCGCTGCATCGAGGAGGTCGGTGTCGGCTTCATGTTCGCGCCCAACCACCATCCGGCCATGCGCCATGCCGTCGGGCCGCGTCGCGAGATGGGCGTGCGCACCCTGTTCAATATCCTCGGGCCGCTGACCAACCCGGCCGGAGCGCCCAATCAGTTGCTGGGCGTGTATTCATCCGAGCTGGTGCCGCTGATGGCGGACGTCATGCGACGCCTGGGCAGTGAGCACGTGCTGGTGGCGTGGGCCGAGGATGGGCTGGACGAGATCTCGCTGGCCGCGCCGACGCGGATCGCCGAGCTCAAGGACGGCGAGATCAGGGAGTACACGATTACCCCAGAGGACTTCGGCATCGAGCGCCAGTCGCTGGAAACGCTGAAGGTGCAGACGGCCGAGGACAGCCTGCGCCTGGTCGAGAAGGCCCTGGTGGGCGATGGCCCGGCGGCGGACATCGTCGCACTGAATGCCGGCGCGGCGCTCTATGCCGCCGGCGTGTCCGACACCCTCAAGGAAGGGGTGGCCATGGCCCAGGATGCCCAGGCCTCCAAGTTGCCCCTGGAAAAACTCAAGGAACTGGCCAACTTCACGCGCGTCTTCGCCCAGTAGGGCCGCTTGCCCGGAGCATGATATGACCATACCCACCATTCTGACCCGCATCCTGGCCCGCAAGGACGAGGAAGTCGCCGAGCGCCGTCGCGCGGTATCCGAGCCCGAGCTGCTGTCCCTGGCACGTGAGATGAGCGTGCCGCGCGGCTTCATCGGCGCCCTGGAAGCGTGCATGCTCGACGGCGACCCGGCGGTGATTGCCGAGATCAAGAAGGCCTCGCCCTCGCGTGGCGTGATTCGCGAGGACTTTCGGCCCGACGAGATTGCCGTGCGCTATGAGGCAGGCGGCGCCGCCTGCCTTTCCGTGCTCACCGACGCCGATTTCTTCCAGGGCCATGAGGACGATCTTATCGCGGCCCGCGAGGCCTGTTCGCTGCCGGTGATCCGCAAGGACTTCATCACCCACGGCTATCAGGTCAGCGAGGCCCGCGCCATCGGCGCTGACTGTATCCTGCTGATCGTTGCCGCCCTGGACGATGCTCGTTTGGCCGATCTGCATCGCCAGGCCAGCGAACTCGGTATGGACGTGTTGGTCGAGGTGCACGACGCCCATGAACTGGAGCGGGCGTTGGCGCTTGATTTGTCGCTGGTGGGCATCAACAACCGCGACTTGCACACCTTCGAGACCCGCCTGGAAACGACACTGGATCTGCTCGGGCGTATTCCGGGCGAGGTCACGGTGGTCACCGAGTCGGGCATCCATACCCGCGACGATGTCCTGCGCATGCGCGAGCACGACGTCCACGGCTTCCTGGTGGGCGAGGCCTTCATGCGTGAGGAAGATCCGGGCGAGGCGCTGCGGCGGCTGTTTTTCTAAGCTGCCGGGTCTTGCCAAGCGAGCCGGCCGCCATCGGCGGCCGGTCATCGCGGGTCAGGACATCAGGGGTTCATCGAGTGCCGGCGAGTCGGCGAAGATCAGGCTGACCAGGGTATCGCCGCGCTTGGGGGCTACCCCACTTTCAGCGGTGGCCAAGCGTACCCGCCCCGATTGGCTAATGCTGAGCAGTGGCAGCCAGCGTCCGGCATGGCGGCGCCGCTGTTTGTCCAGACGACATTTTTCGCCGAAGTGGATGCGTTGCACTTCGCCGCCCTCGGCGACCAGTCGCGAGAGTCGGGCGAACGTTACGTCGCGACCGAACAGCAGCGGCAGGTGACTCAGGGCCTGACCGTGAGGGCGGTTGGCGCTGCGTCCTTCATCCACGGCCAGTCGGAATACCCGATCGCGCCCCAGCAGATGCTCGAAGTGCAGGGCTGCCAGGTCGTTGAGCTCCCGATAGGGTGACAGGGGCAGCAGGTAGCCGATGTTGCTGAGCTCCAGATGCTGGGCGGCGTGTTCCGACAGCGGATCGCCGTAGTAGGTGGTTAGCCCCAGCGCCTTGGCTTCCTGGATGGCGTCCCAGTTGCTGTCGGTGAGCACCACGCTGACACCCGAGGCGCGCAATTGCTGGCCGACCTGCCGTGCCACCGGATTGGCCCCGATGATCAGCACGCCATCCGGCGACGGGCGACGTACGCCCAGCCAGTCCGCCAGCGGCCGGGAGAGCAGGCTCTGGCCGACCACCGTGCTGATGATCACCAGAAAGGTCACCGGCACCAGCATCTCCGCGCCGGGCATGCCGATCTCTTCCAGGCGCAGGGAGAACAGCGAAGCGGTGGCGGCGGCCACGATGCCGCGCGGCGAGATGAACGCCAGCAGGGCCTTTTCGCGAAGATTCAGGTGGCTGCCCAGGGTGCAGACCCAGACCATCAGCGGGCGCGCCACGCCGACCAGCACGAACAGGAAGGCCCAGGCCGGCCAGCCCAGCAGTGCCAACTGTTCCACGGTGAGTCGCGCGGCCAGCAGAATGAACAGGCCCGAGATCAGCAGTACCGAGAGTGTTTCCTTGAACTCGATGATGGGGCGGGTCGGCACGCCGCGCATATTGGCCAGCCAGGCGCCCATGACCGTGACCGTGAGCAGGCCCGACTCATGGAACAGCAGGTTGGAGATCGAGAACAGCGTCAGCATCATCATCAGGGTGCCGAAGCTGTGCAACTGACGCGGCAGCCAGTGGCGGCGCAGTACCAGTCCCCAGAGATAGCCGCCACCGACCCCCAGGCCGAAGCCGATCAGGGCCGTCTTGCCGAACAGCACCAGGGTGTGGGTAGCGGCTCCCGTCGACCCCGAGCCCAGGGCAACGTACTCATAGACCAGCACGGCGCCGATGGCGCCCACCGGGTCGATCAGGATGCCTTCCCAGCGCAGGATCTGGGTCAGGTGCTGGCGGGCGCCCAGGGTCTGCAGCATGGGCAGGATCACGGTTGGTCCTGTGACCACCAGCAGCGCGCCCAGCACGCTGGCCATCTCCCATGACAGCGACAGCAGCAGATGGGCGGCGACGGTACCGATCACCGCAGTGATCAGGGCGCCCCAGGTGACCAGGCGCCGTACCGTGCGGCCATGACCGCCGAGTTCGCGGAAGTCCAGCGTCAGGCTGCCCTCGAAGAGGATCACCGCCACCGCCAGCGAGACCAGCGGAAACAGCAGATCGCCGAACATGGCGTCGGGATCGAGCAGGCCCGTAACGGGACCGGCGGCGATGCCGGCGACCAGCAACATCAGAATGGCCGGCAGCTTAAGCTGCCAGGCAAGCCATTGGCAGACCAGCGCCAGCAGGCCGATCATTGCCAGGTCGAAGCCGGCATGCTCCATGAGAGTCGTGCTCCATCGGTTCGGGAAACAAGTCGGGGAGAACAGGGGGCCGCGCAGCCTAGCGTCGTCGACTCCGACATGCAATCCATCGGCGCGATGAAGTATGTTGATCGCGTACCATGCCGCAGTGCCTGAACGCCTGGCAGCGTGGCGCGAGGACGGGCTTTTGCCTACAATGGGCGCCTTGTGTTTGCCGCTTTCTTCATCGACGGACAGGATTCCATGCTCGATCCCAAACTGCTGCGCAGCGACCTCGAGGGCGTTGCCCAACGACTGGCCAAGCGAGGTTTCGCTCTCGATACCGAACGACTTGCCGCGCTGGAGTCCCGGCGCCGTGAACTGCAGGCCGAGACCGAGCGGTTGCAGAACGAGCGCAACACGCGCTCCAAGTCGATCGGCAAGGCCAAGGCCAATGGCGAGGACATTCAGCCGCTGCTCGACGAGGTGAGCGATCTCGGCGAGCGCCTCGACGCGGCCAAGTCGCGCCTCGCCGAAGTACAGGCGGAGTGGGACGAGCAGGTCAGCGGCCTGCCCAACCTGCCTCACGAGAGCGTGCCGGAGGGGCAGAGCGAGGACGACAACGTCGAGCTGCATCGCTGGGGCACGCCGCGCACCTTCGACTTCGAGGTCCGCGACCACGTCGACCTGGGTGCCCAGACCGGCCAGCTCGACTTCGACCTGGCATCCAAGCTGACTGGCGCCCGTTTCGCGGTGATGCGAGGCACCATCGCCCGCCTGCATCGCGCTCTCACCCAGTTCATGCTCGACAAGCAGACCCTCGAGCACGGCTACGAGGAGTGCTATGTCCCTTACATGGTCAACGACGACTCGCTGTACGGAACCGGTCAGCTACCCAAGTTCGGCGAGGACCTGTTCCGCCTCGAGGACGAGCGCGGCTATCGCCTGATTCCCACCGCCGAGGTGCCGCTGACCAACTTCGCGCGCGACGAGATCATCGAGCACAAGGCGTTGCCGGTGCGGCTGACCGCCCATACGCCGTGTTTCCGCAGCGAGGCTGGATCCCACGGTCGCGACACTCGGGGGATGATTCGCCAGCATCAGTTCGACAAGGTCGAGATGGTGCAACTGGTCGAGCCGTCGACCAGCTATGACACCCTCGAGGAGATGCGCGGTCACGCCGAGGCGATCCTCCAGGCGCTCGAACTGCCGTATCGCGTCGTGACGCTGTGCACCGGCGACATGGGCGCGGGTGCCGCCAAGACTTATGACCTGGAAGTCTGGCTGCCGAGCCAGGAGACTTACCGCGAGATATCCTCGGTGTCCAACTGCGAGGACTTCCAGGCCCGCCGCATGCAGGCCCGCTTCCGTCATCCGGACGAGAAGAAGCCGCAGCTGCTGCACACCCTGAACGGTTCCGGGTTGGCAGTGGGGCGCTGCTTGATCGCCGTGATGGAGAATCACCAGAACGCCGATGGCTCGATCTGCGTGCCCGAAGCACTGCGCGCCTACATGGGTGGCATGGAAACGATCAATGTTGCGTGAGGGGTGAAGCCTCGACGGCGATCACATCATTACGCTTCTCCCGCTGGCGCTCCAGGGCCCAGCGGACGTGCTCGCGAACCAGATCCGAAGGATAGGCCAGCCGCGCCCGCAGGGCGGATTCGACGCTTTCGCTCCGGGGCGCATTGCCCAGCCCCACGGCCAGGTTGCGTAGCCAGCGCTCGTAGCCGATGCGTCGAATGGGGCTGCCGGCGGTCTTGTCGAGAAACTCTTCCTCGCTCCAGGCGAACAGGCTGACCAGGTCGGCGCGGTCGAGGTCGTGGCGGGGCGCGAAGTCACGCTCGCGGCTGACCCGGGTGAAGCGGGTGAAGGGGCACACCAGTTGGCAGTCGTCGCAGCCGAAGACGCGATTGCCCATGGCGGCGCGGAATTCTTCGGGAATCGCCCCGTGAAGCTCGATGGTGAGATAGGAGATGCAACGGCGCGAGTCGACGACGCCATCCTCGACGATGGCATCGGTGGGGCAGGCCGTGCGGCAGGCACTGCAACTACCGCAATGGGCACCTTCGTAGGGTGGATCCACCGGCAGGGGCAGGTCGGTGTAGAGTTCGCCGAGAAAGAACAGCGAGCCCGCCTTGGGATTGAGGATCATGGCATTCTTGCCGACCCAGCCCAGGCCCGCCTTGCGCGCCAGAGCGCGTTCCATCACCGGTGCCGAGTCGACGAAGGCGCGATAGCCGAAGGGGCCGATCTCGTCCTGGATCTGCTTGGCCAGTGTGGCCAGGCGCTTGCGCATCAGCTTGTGGTAATCGCGCCCCACGGCATAGCGCGAGACGTAGGCTTTCTCGGGACGGGCCAGCATCCGGGTCGTCTCGACCTCGGGCGGCAGGTAGTCGAGCCGCACACTGATCACTCGCACCGTGCCGGGTACCAATTCCTCGGGGCGTGTGCGCTTGGTGCCGTGCTTGGCCATGAAGTGCATTTCGCCATGGTGGCCCTCGTCCAGCCAGCGTTGCAGGCGGGCCTCGTCCTCGGCCAGGTCGACATCGGTGATGCCGACTTGCTGGAAACCGAGTTCACGGCCCCAGGTCTTGATCGACTCGGCCAGGGCCTGGAGGTCGGGAGAGGCGTCGCCTTGAGCAGACGGCTGGGACATGATCGAGCAAACACCACGCAGAATGGCGCCACGACGCTTGGCGTCCGGCGGGGGAAACGACACACTTCACATGGTAAAGCATCGTGTGCTGGGGGAATAGCGAATGACACAAGCGCCACCGGAGGATCACAAGGGCCGAGCGCTGTATCGCGCCGAGCAGGTGCGCGAGCTGGACCGGCGTATCATCGCCTCCGGCGTGGCGGGGTTCGCGCTGATGCAGCGTGCCGCGGCGTCGGCCTGGTGCTACCTGCGAGCCACTTGGCCGGAGGCGCGCCATCTGAGCGTGCTGTGCGGTGGCGGCAACAATGGCGGCGACGGCCATGTGCTGGCCGCCCTGGCGGCCGCCGAGGGGCTCTCGGTGCAGCGCATCCTCGTCAAGCCTGTGGAAGCGCTCGAGGGGGATGCCCGCCGGGCCGCTGAGATGGCCGATGCCGCTGGCGTTGGCCGTCAGCCATGGAAGGACGGCATGGCGCTGAGCGGCGAGCTGGTGGTGGATGCTCTGCTCGGCACGGGGCTGACCGGCGAGGTGCGCGGGGCCTCCCGCTCGGCCATCGCGGCCATCAACGCCAGCGGTCGGCCGGTGCTGGCCATCGATATTCCCTCCGGCCTGCATGCCGACACGGGGGCCGAATTGGGCGAGGCGGTGCGCGCCACGCGCACCATTACCTTCATTGGCGACAAGCTCGGGTTACATACCGGGCGGGGGCCGGCCCGGGGCGGCAAACTGGTTGTGGATGATCTGGCGGCGCCCCGCGAGGCATTCGAGGGCATGGTGCCGACGGCATGGTTGCTCGACCGGGCCCTGATCGCGGCGCTGTTGCCACCTCGCGAGCGCGATGCCCACAAGGGAGCGATGGGACACGCCCTGATACTCGGCGGCGCGCCCGGCATGGGTGGCGCTGGTCTGCTGGCCGCCGAGGCATGTGCCCGGCTCGGTGCTGGCAAGGTGAGCCTGGCTACCGATCCCGCCCATGTTGCCGCAAGCCTGATTCGCCGGCCCGAGGTGATGGCGCACGGTGTGCGTGGCCTCGCCGATCTCGGCGAGTTGCCGCAAAAGGCGGATGTGCTGATCGTCGGCCCGGGTCTTGGGCGTGGCAGCTGGGGGCAGGCCATGCTGCAGGCGGCCCTGGCCACCGAACGACCCCTGGTGGTGGATGCCGACGCTCTCAACCTGCTCGCCGAGTGTTTTGCCGGGCAGCGGCGCGATGACTGGATCCTCACTCCGCATCCCGGTGAGGCGGCTCGCCTGCTGGGCATCGGCACGGCCGACGTGGAGGCGGATCGACCGGCGGCGGCCCAGGCATTGCAGCAGCGTTTCGGTGGCGTGGTGGTGCTCAAGGGTGCCGGCAGCCTGGTGGCTGGTCCCGATGGGCTGGCGGTGTGCCCCAGCGGCAATCCGGGCATGGCCAGTGGCGGCATGGGCGATGCGCTCTCCGGCATGCTGGGCGCGCTGGTGGCCCAGGGGCTGCCGCTGGAGATGACCGCGCGTCTCGGTGTGCTGGTGCATGCCCTGGCCGCTGACATGGCCGCTCGGCAAGGCGGTGAGCGTGGCTTGCTGGCCGGCGATCTGGCATCCTGTGCGCGAATTCTGGTCAACCCGACGATGGACGAAGACGATGCGGTTGCAACTCGCTGATGAAGACCGTCAGGTCGCGCTGGGCGAATGCCTCGGCCGGGCGCTGGCTGGCCGGGGGCGGGTCTACCTTGAAGGCGAACTCGGCGCCGGGAAGACGACGCTGACTCGGGGCATCCTGCGTGCCTATGGCCACCAGGGAGCGGTCAAGAGCCCTACCTACACGCTGGTCGAACCCTATGAACTGGCGCAGGCGCGAGTGCATCACTTTGATCTCTATCGTCTCGGTGACCCCGAAGAGCTGGAGTTCATCGGCGGGCGTGACCTGCTCGGCGAAGACGCACTATGCGTGATCGAGTGGCCCGGCAGGGGCGAGGGTTGGCTACCCGCCCCCGACCTGAGGGTGCACCTGACGCTGGAAGGGCAGGGGCGCCTGGCCAGGTTGTCGGCCGAGACCGAGAAGGGGCGCGAAGTGCTCGAGCGGCTGGCGGCGGATGTCGCTCGGATCAATAGTTCTCTTGCCGGCACGGATGAAGACGTTTCATGAGGAAAAGGATATTGCGTCGTAACATGCTTTGCTGGCTGTTGCCGCTGGCGCTGTTGGTGCCGTTGTGTGCCCAGGCGGCCAGCGTCGATAACCTGCGTCTCTGGGCAGCCCCCGACCACTCGCGTCTGGTCTTCGACCTGTCGTCACCGGCCTCGGCGGAGGTGTTCACGCTGGATAACCCGCGCCGACTGGTCATCGACCTGGATGACAGTCGTTTCAATACTGATGTCGATCGCCTGGATTTGTCCGGCAGCGCCATCAGCGAGGTGCGTACCGGCGTGCGTGACGGTGGCGACCTGCGGGTGGTGCTCGAACTTTCGCGGGCGGTGGAGCCGCGCCATTTCACCCTGGAGCCCAATGAGCAGTATGGCCACCGCCTGGTGGTGGATCTGGAGTATCCCGGCGAGAGCGCCGTGGAAGACCCCATCGATCCCATCGAGGCCAAGATCCGTGAGCAGGAGATTGCCGTCGAGCGCGCCCAGAAAGAAGCGGTGGCCGAAGGGCGCGACCCGGATACCGTGACGCCGGTGGTCAAGAAGGCCCAGCCGCATCCCAAGCGCGACATCATCATTGCGGTGGATGCCGGGCATGGCGGTGAGGATCCCGGTGCCACCGGGCCAAGCGGCACCCGCGAGAAGGACGTGGTGCTGGAGATGGCCAAGCGCCTGTCGCGACTGATCAATGCCACCGAAGGCTTCAAGGCCGTGATGATCCGCGACAGCGATTATTATGTCGGGTTGCGTCAGCGTACGCGCATCGCCCGGGAGCAGAAGGCCGATTTCTTCGTTTCGCTCCACGCCGATGCCTTCAACAGCCCTCGGCCGCATGGCAGCTCGGTGTTCGCGCTTTCCCAGAGCGGTGCGACCTCGGAGACCGCCAAGTGGCTGGCGGCGACGGAGAACCGCTCGGACTTGATCGGCGGCGTGGATGGTAACCTGTCGCTGGACGACAAAGATGAAGTGTTGCGCGGTGTGTTGCTTGACTTGACGATGACCGCGACCCTCAACGATTCCCTGACCATCGGGGGACGAGTGCTGGACCGCATGGGACGTATCAACGACCTCCACAAGCCGCGAGTGGAACAGGCGGGCTTCGTGGTGCTCAAGTCACCTGACATTCCCTCGTTGCTGGTGGAGACCGGGTTCATTTCCAACCCTCAGGAAGAGCAACGGTTGCGCGATGGCGGCTATCAGCAGCGTATGATGCAGGCGGTCTTCGGCGGCATTCGCGCGCATTTCGAACGTAACCCGCCGCCGGCCAGCCTGCTGGCCTGGCAGCGCGATCAGGGCAGAGGAGGGGCCGGTGACGAGTATCGGATTCAGCCCGGTGATACCCTGTCCGAGATCGCTGCCCGCCACAACGTGCCGGTGGGTCAGCTCCGCCAGGTCAATGAGCTCAATGGCGATGTCATCCGGGTCGGGCAGGTGCTGAGGATCCCCAGCTCTTAATATACTGAGCTACGAGCTACGAGCTACGAGCTACGAGCTACGAGCTACGAGCTACGAGCTACGAGCTACGAGCTACGAGCTAC
>NZ_VTPU01000027.1 GCF_008274785.1 Halomonas eurihalina | reverse complement strand
TAGACGCTGATCGCCATGGCGACGAACACCAGCCAGGCGGCAATACGACCGCAGGCCACCACGCCGCGGTCGAAGGCATTGCGTACCGGGTCGGGGGGCGCGGTTTCGGCAGGCGCCACCGACTCCTCCGGCCGACGGGAATCTCGAGTCATGGGAACTCCTCAACGAAACGGCGCGCCCCGCAGGACCCGCCGCGTCCGGTCATGTCATCGGACCGCTCTGCGTCGGCCCGATGCGTTTCACATCAGGTTATGGTTTTCCAGATACCCAACCACGGAGTCATAGAACTCCTGGGTGATCTCGTTCTTCTCGGCCCAGTTCGCCCACTCGTCCTTGGCGATATTGCGGAACTTGACGCGCTCCTCGGCCGGCAGATCGATGATCTCGATATCCGGGTTGTCACGCGCTTCACGCACGGCTTCCAGATCGCGGGTCTTGAGTTGGGCCACCATCTCGTAGGCCAGGCTGTTCACGGAGGTCTCGAGGATCGATTGGAGATCCTCCGGCAGGCCGTCCCAGAGTTCCTTGTTCAGCGACACCGATACCATCGGCAGCGAGTGGAAGCCCGGATAGAGCGGATAAGGAGCGAACTCGTGCAGCCCCTGAGCGTGGTTGGTCGCAAACACCGTGTAGTCGGCGGCGTCGATCACGCCCTTCTCCAGGCCGGTATAGACCTCAGAGCCCGGCAGGTTGACCGGTGTGGCGCCGGCTGCCTCGAAGATGTTGTAGACCATGCCTTCGGGAGCGCGCAGCTTGAGGCCCTTCATGTCCTCGACGGAGCGGATCGGCTTGGTCGAAGGCAGCGACTCCAGACCAGTGGCGGCAGCACCAATCAGATGCAGGCCATAGGGCTCCACCAGCTTGTTGTACAGTTCCTCGCCACCGGCATTGTTCATGTAGTCGAGGAAGTCGTAGGGATCGCTCCAGGCCCCCACCAGGTTGCCGATCATGCCAAAAGCCGGGTTCTGGCCGGTGAAATAGCTGGGATCGGTCAGATGACCTTGCAGGATGCCGGATTTCACGGCCTGCAGCGTCTGGTTGGCCTGAACCACCGAGCCGACCGGCAGAATCTCGATGGCGATGCGACCATCGGACATCTTTTCGACATTCTCGGCCCAAGCCTTCTTCATCTCGAACTGGGGCTCCCCGGCAGTTTCCGAGGTCTGGAACGTCCACTCGTACTCGGCGGCCTGGGCGTTGAAGGCCAGGGCGCCGAGCACGGCGACAGTCAGGGTCTTGAGAGGCATGCGAGACATCATGAGGCTTCCTTATCGCTTGTTGTTGCAACGGTTGACGGGACTTCGATAGCGGGAATGCTGGGTATCAATTCCTCGAGCCCCAGATCCCGACCGGTGCGTTCCAGCACCGCCAGGGCCGCCTTGGCGGCCCGCTGGGGCTGACGCAGGCGAATCGCCTCCATCACCCGGCGATGGCGTTCCATGCTGTCGTTGAGTTCATCGGCACTATGGTTGGATTTCTCCACCAACAGCGCGATGGCCGGTTTGAGGACGTGGCTGATCTGCGCCCAGACCAGGTTGTGCGAGGCCGCGAAGATCGCCTCGTGAAAGGCCACGTCATAGTCATTATGGGAGATGTCCTGCCAATGCAGGTCATCATGCTCCAGGGCGCGGATCATTCCTTCATGGGCGGATTCGATGGCCAGCAGGTCCGCCGCCGTGGCGTGCTCTGCTGCCAGGCGTGCCACATAGGGCTCCACCGCCACCCGAAAGGCGAAGATTTCGCGCTGGATGCGCGGATTCGGCTGGGCGAAGCGCGCCATCCAGCTGCTGACACGCGGATCCAGCAAGTGCCATTCCTGCAAGGCGCGCACCCGCGAACCCTGCCCGGAAATACGCGTCAACAGGCCCGCCGCCACCAGGGTCTGCAAGGCGCTGCGCACCGTACTGCGGCTGACACCGAAGCGCTCGCAGAGATCCAGCTCCTTGGGCACGAAGTCGCCCGGCTCATACTCCCCAGCGAAGATGGCTTCGGCGAGGAAGTCGGCAATATCGGGGCTCGATGCACGTCGAGTATCGGAAGCGGCAGAAGACATGGCATGCCTGTACGGATTGAGGAGCGGGCGTAGTGTCTGACTATGAATTTTCTATGTCGGACATAGCTTCGGATAAAATCGGACACAATGCTTTTAGACTTTAGTCCCCATACAGCCAATTCCCTGGCTTCCCATCGTTCGGAGCCGGGTGTAGGGTTCAAGATTCAGCCAATCACCGGGAGCAACCAGTGAAATATCGCTACTTCAGCATCGGTGAATATCCCCAGAGCGGCACCCCGGAACGCGGGTTGTTCACATTGAACGAAGCCGACTTGCCGGAACTCGACAACGGCCAGGTACGCGTGCGCAACACCTGGCTATCGGTGGATCCTTACATGCGTGGGCGCATGAGCGGCGTGGCGACCTATATCGATCCCTTCGCTCTCGATGCGCCACTGGAAGGGGCCGCCGTGGGCGAGGTGATTGCCTCGAGGGACGAGCGTTTCCAGGAAGGCGACCGAGTGGTGCACATGGGGGGCTGGCGTGACATCGCCCAGTTGCCCGGCGACGCCCTTCAGCCCTTGCCGGACATCGATGTGCCACCCCAAGCCTTTCTCGGCGTGCTGGGCATGCCCGGCATGACGGCCTGGACCGGCCTCAACGTCATCGCCAGCATGAACGACGGCGACAATGTACTGGTCAGCGCCGCAGGCGGTGCCGTCGGCTCGCTGGCCGTACAGCTCGCCAAGGCCAAGGGCGGCACCGTGGTCGGCATTGCCGGCACGCAGGCCAAGCGCGACTGGCTGGAAGCTCGTGGTGTGGTGGCGGTGGATTATCGCGACAAGGACGCCGCCACTCTGACGGCAGACCTGCAGGCCGCCTGCCCCGAGGGCTTCGACGTCTACTACGAGAACGTCGGCGGCGTCTGTCTGGAAGCGGCGCTGAATACCCTGCGGGTAGGCGCCCGCATCGCCGTGTGCGGCATGATCGCCCACTACAACGACGAGACGCCGGTACCCGGCCCCTCCAACTTGGCCATGATGGTGATTCGCCGCGCGCGCATGCAGGGCTTTATCGTCTTCGAGCACTGGGAGCGCTACCCGCACTTCCTCGAGGAGGTCGGCCCATTGGTCAGTGCCGGCCGGATCGACTACGAGGAGACCATCGTCGAAGGGCTCGAAAATACGCCCGACGCCTTCCTCGATCTTTTCCAGGGAGCCAATCAGGGCAAGATGCTGGTACGCCTCTAAGGCATCATGTCGCCAATGCCCATGACGACACCTCCCACCGTGGTCTTCGGCGGCACCGGGTTTCTCGGTGCCGTCCTGGTGCGCGAGCTGGTGGAGAGCGGCCGGCCGACCCGCCTGGTAGCACGCCGCCCCCGCTGGCCGTCGTGGGCGGAAGATGGCGATCCTCTGGAAATCCTCGAGGCCGACATCCGCGATCCGCGACGCGTCGCCGAGGCGTTGGAAGGCGCCGGCGCGGTGGTCAACGCGACGAGTCTGTACGTGGCCTCGCGCAACGTCGGCTTCGAGGACATCCACGTCACCGCGGCGGCCGCGCTGGCCCGCCAGGCGCGGGAAGCCGGCATTGAGCGCTTGGTGCAACTCTCGGGCATCGGCGCCTCCCGCGACTCGGCCTCGGCCTATGTCCGCGCCCGGGCACATGGCGAGATAGCGGTCATGGATGCCCTGCCCAAGGCTGTCATCCTGCGTCCCAGTGTTCTGTTCGGGCGCAATGACGCCTTTCTATCCAACCTGGCGAGGCTCACCCGCCTTCCCGCGATTCCGCTGTTCGGGCAAGGCCACAATCGCCTGCAACCGGTGCATGTCGTGGATGTGGCCCGCGCCATCGTCAGACTCACCAGCGCCGACCGGCCAGGACGTTACCTCTTCGAACTGGGCGGTGCCGATATTCTCAGCTATCGCGAGGTGCTCACCCTGGTGATGCAGCACCTGGGGCGGGAGCGCCCTCTCGTGCCTCTGCCTTTCGCCGCCTGGCACGCCCTGGCCCACGGACTCGGCTGGCTGCCCGAACCACCCTTGACCCGCGACCAGGTCATCCTCATGCAGAGCGACAACCTGGTCAGCGAAGGCGTCGGCACCTTCGCCGACCTCGGCATGCAGCCCCGCACATTGCGGGAAAGCCTGCCGGCCTGTTTGCCACTCGCGTCCACTCGCGCCTGAGCCAGGTCGAAAACCCACCGACCTTTCAAACAGCGTCCAAGAGCGCATTTCCAAATGTTCAATGGTAGTGGGTGCAGGAGTGAAGACGGCGCGAGGGTCATCCGCCATAGAAGGCGGATGTCGCGCCCAGGGGAGGGTTCACAGCGCCCTAGAGATGGTTCGACACTTCGGAGCTTGTCGCCGGAAAAGCCCACCTCCACCTGCTGGTTTCTGAAGGGAGTCCTAAGCCTTCTTGACGAACTGCGACTTCAACTTCATGGCACCAATGCCGTCGATCTTGCAGTCGATGTCGTGATCCCCCTCGACCAGGCGAATGTTCTTCACCTTGGTGCCCACCTTCACCACCGATGAAGCGCCCTTGACCTTGAGATCCTTGATCACGGTGACGCTGTCGCCATCGGCCAACGGGGTGCCGTGGGCATCGCGAATCACCGATTCGTCCTCGGCCGTGTCACTGGCCTGCTGCGACCATTCATGGCCGCACTCGGGGCAGACGAACTGCAGGCCATCATCGTAAGTGTAGGTAGAAGCGCATTCGGGGCAGGCAGGCATCACGCTCATGGCAGTTTTCCTGGAGATCCAAAAGAGCCGGCGAGCCTACACGATCCGACGCGAACCTGCACCTTGGCGACGCCTCAGTCACCGAGGCCATATTCCCGCTCGACCCGGGCGATACGCACACGATAGTTCGCGTACCAGGCCTCGCGCCCCATGCGCTGTGCCTCGCGATGCTCGGCCTGGGCCTTCCAGCGCTTGATCGATTCGAGATCCGCCCAGTAGGACACCGTGATACCGACTTCTTCGCGCGCCGACTCGACGCCCAGAAATCCCGGCTGCTGAGAGGCCAGGTGCATCATGCGCTCGGCCGTCTCGTCATAGCCGTTCGCGACATCGCTACGTTGTGAGGAGAAGATGACCGCGTAATACGGTGGATCAGGGGTTTCAGCCAGCATGGTGCGACTCCGTTCAGGGAGCTTCGATGCCCCTCCGTATCGACATCCTCGGGCGCTTCAAGACGCGCGGGGGCCCGGAGATTCGCCGATATCCTCGAACCAGAGGTCCGGCGAGGCGGCGATGAAATCCTCCATCAAGGCGATGCATTCCGGCTCCTGGAGCACCTCCACGTCGACACCGTGCGAACGCAGCAATGCCTCCTCACCGAGGAAGGTTCGGTTCTCGCCGATCACCACCCGGGGAATGCCGTACAGCAGGATGGCCCCCGTGCACATGGCACAGGGAGAAAGCGTCGTGTAGAGCGTTGATTCACGGTAGATATCCGCCGACTGGCGCCCGGCGTTTTCCAGCGCGTCCATCTCGCCATGCAGGACGGTACTGCCGAGCTGAACGCGTCGATTGCGGCCACCGCCGAGGATCACGCCTCGATGGACCAGCACTGAGCCGATGGGGATACCGCCTTCACCGAGCCCGGCGCGCGCTTCGTCCAGGGCGGCCTGCATGAAATGGTCCATGATCGACACTCTCCTCGTTAACTGACCCTCACCAGCCTACGTCGGGGCTGCTTTAAGCACCAGTTCATCGCCTCGCTCCCTGACTCAGCACGCCATGACAGTGCCAATGGCCAACACAACCATGTCTCGGCCAACACAACCATGTCTCACGAAATGATTCCCCATCAAAGGCCATATCGACAGCAATCCTTGCCATTTTATGACATCCATGAAGAATGGCCCCCGCATTCATTGAGATCACGAGCATATCGACACCATGGAATTCTCTATTTCCGAACTGTTCAAGGACCTGATGGCCGCCGGCAATGGCCTCATCTGGGGCTCCTTGCTGATCTACCTGCTGATCGGGGCAGGCCTGTACTTCACCGTCATGACGCGTGGCATCCAGTTCCGCTACTTCGGGCACATGTTCAAGCTGCTGCGCCATTCGCGCAGTGCCGATGGCGGCATTTCCTCGTTCCAGGCACTTTCCACCAGTCTTGCCGCCCGGGTTGGTACCGGTAACTTGGCCGGTGTGGCGGTCGCCATCTACTTCGGCGGGCCCGGCGCTATCTTCTGGATGTGGATGACGGCCCTGGTGGGCATGGCCACCAGCTTCGTCGAGTCTACCCTGGCCCAGGCCTACAAGACGGACCACGGCGATGGCACCTTCCGCGGCGGCCCCGCCCGCTATATTTCGCAGGGGCTGGGGCTGCGCTGGCTGGCAGTGTTGTTTTCCATCTGCCTGATCATCGCCTTCGGCCTGGCCTTCAACAGCGTGCAGTCCAACTCCATCGCCCTGGCCATGGAGGAAGCCTTCTCCTTGCCACCCTGGGTGGTCGGCTTGGTTCTGGTCGTGGCAGTGGCACCGATCATCTTCGGCGGCCTGAAGTCCATCGCCCGGGTCGCCGAGCTGGTGGTGCCGGTGATGGCCGTCATCTACCTGCTGCTGGCCGTCGTAGTCGTGCTACTCAACATCACCGAGCTGCCGGCGGCCATCATGACCATTCTCAAGAGTGCCTTCGGCCTCGACCAGGCCGCCGGCGGCGCCGCCGGATACGCCATCTCCCAGGCCATCATGAATGGTATCAAGCGCGGCCTGTTCTCCAACGAGGCGGGCATGGGCTCGGCCCCCAACGCCGCCGCTACCGCGTCCACGCAACCGAACCATCCCGCCGCCCAGGGCTTCATCCAGATGCTCGGTGTCTTCTTCGACACCCTGGTAATCTGCACCGCTACCGCCGCCATTATCATCATGGCCGGTCCGGAACTGCTCACCGGTGACGAAGCCAACGGCATCCAACTGACCCAGATCGCGCTATCGCACCAGGTCGGCGACTGGGCCAGCATGTTCGTCGCCGTGGCGATCCTGCTGTTCGCCTTCACCTCGGTGATCGCCAACTATTCCTATGGCGAGACCAATGTGGAATACCTGGCCGGCGCCAAATACGCGCCTGGCGCCATCCTGATCTATCGCCTGGCAGTGCTGGCGATGGTGATGATCGGCGCGGTGGCAAACCTCGGCCCAATCTGGAGCTTCGCCGACCTGTCGATGGGTATGATGGCGCTGATCAACCTGGTGGCGATCCTGCTGCTCTCGCCGGTGGCCATCGCCCTGTTCCGGGACTATGAGCGCCAGCTCAAGGATGGCCTGGAGCCCAACTTCGATCCGCGGCGCTTTTCGCGACTGAATCACCAAGTCGACCCCAAGGCCTGGCCCCGGGGCGCCGACAAGGCCTGATCCCGCTCGATGGACGCCACGCGAGGGCCGTGGCGTCCATGTGCTTCCGTACGGGAGAACGTTGACGCGCTACAGCAGAAAGCCCAACGTCAACGGACCACGCTTGCCACCGCCTCGACTACTCTGGAAGATCACCCCCTGACCCTGTGATTCTGAAAGAGGAGTGTAGTCATGGCCGTTCCACGTATTCTGGTATTCGCCGGCAGCGCCCGCGAGGCCTCCTTCAACAAGCGCCTCGCGCGACTTGCCGCGGCACGCATCGAAGCGCTCGGAGGAAAGCCCACCTTCGTCGATCTGCGCGACTACCCCATGCCGCTCTATGACGGCGACCTGGAAGACGCGCAAGGCCTGCCCGACAATGCCCTGGCATTGCGGAAACTGCTGGCCGAGCATCAAGGGCTGCTGATCGCCTCGCCGGAATACAACGGCTTCGTCACGCCGCTGCTGGTCAACACCATCGACTGGCTCACTCGCCCCCACCAGGGCGAAAGCGGGCTCGCCCTGTTCAAGGGGCGCCATGCCGGGCTCATCTCCGCCTCTCCCGGCGGCTTGGGTGGCCTGCGCGCCCTGAACCACCTGCGCCAGTTGCTCACCAATATCGGCGTGACGGTACTACCCGACCAGCTTGCTGTCGGCAGCGCGAGCGACGCCTTCGATGCCGAAGGCAACCTCACCAACACCGCCCAGGGCGATATGCTGGACGCCCTCTGCCAGCGCCTGGTCACCACCCTGGATCGGCAACACGCCGACTGACACCGCATTGCCTCGTCATCGGCCGGGCACGCCAGTGCCGGCGACCGAGGGCGAGGCTTCCCCCTCCTCGGCATCGCCCAGTACATCCTCGGGATTGCGCAACGGGCAACTCTTCAACGACAAGCAACCACAGCCGATGCATCCATCGAGCTGATCGCGCAACGCGATCAGGCAACGGATCCGCTCATCCAGCGCGCCACGCCATTGCTCCGAGAGGTGACGCCAGTCCTCGGCGTCCGGAGTGCGGGACGTGGGTAGATCGTCCAGCGAGGCCTTGATCTCCGCCAGCGGCATGCCGGTTCGCTGGGCGATCTTGATCACGGCCACGCGACGCAGCACATCCCGGGAGAAACGCCGCTGATTGCCGGCATTGCGCGTGCTCTCGATCAGCCCCTTCGCCTCGTAGTAATGCACGGTGGACACCGCCACACCGCTGCGCCGGGCGACATCCCCTACCGTCAGCGACTGTTTCTGTGGGTTCAGCTTGCGATGGCTCATCGTACCTCCCGCCTTGACCTAAAGCTTGGTTGAGGAAATATCGTGCCGAACGTCAGCCCCCGGCACAAGCCCGGCCATCCCCCTGCCTTTCGAGTGACCATCATGGAAACCACCCTGCCCGATCGTTCGACACAACGCGCCTTGCCTCTGATGCCTGCCATTCTCCTAGCCATGCTGGTGGGGCTGAACCTGCGCCCCTCGATGGCCGCGATCGGTCCTCTGGTCGAACGCATCCAGGCTGATATCGCCATCAGCTACGCGCAGCTCGCTCTGCTGACTACCTTGCCCGTGCTCGCCATGGGGGCTGGCTGCTTCATTGCCGTTGCACTGGCCAGACGCTTCGGCGCGGACCGCTTGATTGGCGGTTCCTTGCTGATGATCGCATTGGCCGACGGTCTTCGCCTGGCCGGACACGGCGTGGCCACCCTGTTGATCACGGCATTGGTCGCCGGTATCGGTATCGCCGGCATCCAGGCTCTGTTACCGGCGTTGATCAAGCAGCAGGCCAGGCAACGTACGCCACTGGTCATGGGGTGGTATATCGCCGCCATCATGGGTGGTGCAGCGCTCGCCGCAACCTTGGCGGCGACCCTGGCGGACCTGACAGGCGGTTGGCGTGCCAGTCTGGCACTGTGGGGACTGGTGGCCCTCGTGGCATTCCTGGCCTGGCAGCGACGCGGTCCAGTGCTGCCCGATACCGGAAAAGGCAAGGAGCAACGCGATCGTCACGCCTCCCTGTATCGCCAGCCACGCGTCTGGACGCTGGCTATCTTCTTCAGCCTATGCGCCTCGGGCTACGCCTGCGTACTGGCATGGCTTCCCCCCTATTACATGGAACTCGGCTGGACGGAATCCGCCGCCGGCCTGCTGCTGGGCTATCTCACCTCTATCGAAGTCGTCGCCGGGCTGGTCTTGCCGGCCTTGGCCCAGCGTCGAGCGGACCGGCGGCCGGTTCTGTTCATCCCCTTGACCTGCTCTCTGGCCGGCTTCCTATTGTTGTGGCACACGCCCGAATCCTCCCCGTGGTTCATCACCACCTTGCTGGGCATCGGACTCGGCGGCCTCTTCCCCCTGAGCCTGATCGTCAGCATGGACCACCATCCCGATGCCCAGCGTGCTGGCGACATCACCGCCATTGCACAGGGAGCCGGTTATAGCCTGGGCGCCTTGACGCCATTGATCGCCGGCGTGATACGTGACCAGCTCGGCGGCTTTGAATGGGCCTGGGCCGGCCTGGCGGGTACCACCCTGCTGATGGCACTCATCGCCCTGCGTTTCGACCCGCGGCGCTTCTCCACGGTGATTCGCGACTGACGGCCTGATACCCAAACGGTATTGCCATGAATGACATTCCACGCACGCCGAAGCCCTTCCATCCTGTGTGGCATCCGGCTGCCGCCGGCACTCCCCCCACGACAAGGGCAACACCATGACACACGACCACACCGTATCCACCACTCTCCACCACCGCACCCTGGGACAAGGACTGAGCGTTTCAGCGCTGGGCTATGGTGCCATGGGGATCAGCGAGTTCTACGGACCATCGAACGACCAGGACTCCCTGAGACTGCTCGCCGAGGTGGCCAATGCCGGCATCGACCTGATCGACACGGCGGACATGTACGGTCGCGGCCATAACGAAACGCTGATCGGCGAGTTCCTGGCCGAACGACGCCGGTCACTCGGCGCCAGCGACATCAAGATCGCCACCAAGTGCGGCATCGACCGCGGCGATGCCGACTATGCACGCCAGATCAACAACCGCCCCGAGTACATCCGGGCCTGCTGCGAAGCTTCGCTCAAGCGCCTGGGCATCGAACGCCTCGATCTCTACTACCTGCATCGCGTGGACCCTCAAGGCAACATCACCGCCGCCATGGAGTGCCTGAGCGAGCTCGTCAAGGAAGGCAAGATCGCTCATGTGGGGCTGTGCGAAGTCTCGGCGTCGACCCTGGACAAGGCCCATGCCATCCACCCGATCACCGCCTTGCAGACGGAGTACTCGTTGTGGACGCGTGATGTCGAGGCCGAGATCCTGCCCATGGCGCGCCGGCTCGGCGTGGGACTCGTGCCCTATTCGCCCTTGGGGCGCGGCTTCCTGACCGGTCGCATCACCAGCCAGGACGATCTTTCCAAGGATGACTTCCGGCGCCGCAACCCACGCTTCCAGGCCGACAACCTCTCGCACAACCTGACACTGCTCGAGACAGTGCACCACGTGGCCGAGCGCCACGATGCCACACCGGGCCAGGTCGCCCTGGCATGGCTGCTGGCCCAGGATGAGCATATCGTGCCGATACCGGGCACTCGGCGCTCGGCCTACCTGCACGAAAATCTCGGTGCTCTGGCCCTGCGGCTGGACGAGCAAGACCTGGACGACCTCGACAGCGCCCTGCCCCCGGACGCAGCCCGTGGCGAGCGTTATACGGAGGAGGGCATGAAAGGCGTCAACACCTGAGATCGCTGTTTGACTCGGCCGCTTCGAGCAGCGCATCGACGGCGTCCAGAACGTCTTCGCGCGTTTCGTCGGTCCGCCAGAGCAGCTTGAGTTCGATGGTCAGGCTCGCCTCGAGCTCGGGAGTGAAGGGGCGATACATGACCCCGAGACGGCTGGCCGCCCGCAGTGACGTCGGCAGAAACGCCACGCCTTCGCCGGCGGCCACCCGGGCCAGCAGCGTCATGTGCTCGCTCGGCTCGGGGCGGCGAGGCGGCGCATAGCCGTGATCCGCGAAGACGCGCTCGCAACGATCATGGAAGACCGGGTTGTCGTGACGGGGAAACCAGAAAAGCCGGGTATCGCCCAGGTCGTCGAACGATACCCTCTCGCGTTCGGTCGCCGGATGGTCCGCGTGCAACGCCACCATCAGCGGATCGAGGGCAATGCGCCGAGCCTGGAGCGATTCGCCCGGATCGGCGATCTCACCGACCAGGGCAAGATCCAGCCCACCGCTCAGCAAGCGTTCGACCAGATGCTTCGAATAGGCCTCCTCGATTCGCGTACCTGAGGGGAGGCCCGAATCCGTCAGGACATCGCGAATGCCGGCTACCAGGCTGAAGTCGATCACGCTCGTCAGACCAAGCCGAACATCGCTCGCGTCGGCGGACACCGCCTCACGCAGATTGTCCAATGCGACATTGAGCGATTCGAGGACTCGACGGGCATCATGCTCGAAGCGCTCGCCGGCCGAGGTCAGGCTAACCCCCTGAGTATCGCGCTCGAACAGCTTGACGCGCAGCAAGGCTTCCAGCCCACTGATCTGTCGCGACAAGGGAGGCTGCGACATATGCAGACGCTCGGCGGCACGACGGAAGTTGAGCTCCTCGGCCACCGCCAGGAAGCACTGTAACTGTCGCGTGGAGGGCAAGCGTCTGGACAGGTATCGCATCGTCATCCTCTAGCTCCGCCCGGCATGGTCAGGGATTGGCAAACTGCACTTGCCCCATGAAGCCGGACCCACGGGCGATATCGACCGAATGCCTGCCGGCGGGCGCCTGCATGACGCCGGCTATAACCGCCCCTGGCGGGCCAGTCGCCGCCGGACCCAACGATCATACCACCAGGTCAACACAGGCTTGATCACAGGCAGGCCGATGAGCACGGCCAGGGGGCGCAGCCACGGGATCCGTTGCATCAGCAGGATATAGGCATCCATACCGCGATGTAGCCCACCCTCGGCGTCTTCCACATGCAGCGAGAGCAGGGCCTCTTGCACCGTGACGCCGTGCTCACTCAACACGGCTTCATGGGTGTTGGCATCCAGCCACTCCACCGATTCCGCGTGCCGCGCCAGACGCTCATAGCGACGGCGCTCTCGACGGCAGATCGGACAGGCCGCGTCATAGTAGACCTTCAACGGGGACGAGTCGCTCACGAGACCTCCGCAAGCCGGTTCATTCGGTGGCGCCGAGCGATCCATCCAGTTCACGCTCGTCGACGCCCAGCATCCGCAATATCTGCCGCTGTGACGCTTCCAGTAACTGACGCCGCTCTTCCTCGTCGGGCAGGCTCTTGGCGATGGCAACGGCCCCTACCAGGGAGGCCAGAATGGTCCGGGACTTCTCGGCGAGCAGCTCGCGATCCGGCTCGAAGGGGAGCTTCTTCAGGCGACTCAGGGCGATCAGACGAGTCTCCAGCATCTTGCGCATGCGCACATAGGAGGCTTCGAAGAGCGTTTTGACCTCGGCCGTGTCGTTGCCAATCTCGTTGAACAGTACCGTCTCCGGTCCCGGCGAACGCTTGCGCTCCAGTTCCTGGAGGTTCCAGCAGTTGGCCGCCAGGGCCGTCAGGTGCTTCACCGACAAGGGGCCCTTGACCAGGCGCGCCGCGCGGCTGTTGCGAAGCGCCTCGCGGATGGAAGCATCGTAGAGGGCCTGCTTCGAGGCGAAGTGCGCATAAAAGGCGCCATGGGTCATCTTCGCCCGTTTCATGATCTGCCCGATGGAAACCTTTTCGAAGCCATGGCGACAGAACATTTCCGTGGCGGCGTTCAGAATCCGCTCGCGGGACCGCGTCTTGTGAGCTGCGGAATACGGCATGGAATCCTCACCCTCGCGCGACAGAATATTATCTTGATCATATATAGCCCGGTGCTAGGTTGGCCACGACTCACGAACCTTCTGGAGGCACCATGAACGCCCCTATCGTCATCACGGGCATGGGCATGATCGGCCCCCTCGGCAAGGGCGTCAAGACGACCTGGGAGCGCCTGCTGGCGGGTCGCTCCGGCATCGGGCCGATCACGCGCTTCGATACCGGCGAGCTGCCGGTCACCATCGCCGGCCTGGTTCCCGACCTCGCCGAGGATCCGCAAGCCGGCTTCGACCCCAACACCATCGCCGACGCCAAGGAGCGGCGCAAGCTCGACCTTTTCAGCCTCTATGCCATGGCTGCCGCGCAGCAGGCCCTGGAGCAGGCCGACTGGTTCCCCGAAAATGCCGCCGACCGCAGCGCAACCGCCACCATCGTGGCATCGGGTATCGGCGGGTTTCCCACCATCACCCGCGCGCAGGACACGCTGAGAACGCGCGGCCATCGGCGCCTTTCGCCCTTCACCGTGCCGGCCTTCCTGGCCAACCTGGCGGCGGGCAACCTGTCGATCCGCCATGGTTTCACCGGGCCGTTGGGCTGCCCCGTCACGGCATGCGCGGCAGGCATCCAGGCTATCGGCGACGGTATGCGCCTGCTGCGTAGCGGCGAGGCCGAGGTCGCCCTGGTGGGAGGCGCCGAGGCGTGCGTCGACCCGCTCTCGTTGGCCGGCTTCCATGCCCTGAAGGCACTCTCCACGGAACGCGAGCATCCCGCACGCGCCTCCCGCCCCTTCGACAAGGCACGCGATGGTTTCGTCATGGGAGAAGGCGCCGGCCTGATGGTGATCGAGACGCTGGCGCATGCCGAGGCACGTGGCACCACGCCCCTCGCCATGCTCAGTGGCTACGGCACCAGCGCCGACGCCCATCACATCACCGCTGGTCCCGAGGATGGCGCCGGTGCTGCCGCCTCCATCCGGGCTGCCCTGCGCATGGCGAACCTGCCCGCCGAGGCGATCGGCTACGTCAACGCCCATGCCACCTCGACACCGGTGGGCGACCGGGCCGAGATCGCCGCGCTCAGGGCCGTGTTCGGCGAACGGCTCGGCGCGATTCCCATCTCATCGACCAAGTCGGCCACCGGCCACCTGCTGGGTGCTGCCGGCGGAGTCGAGAGCATCATCACCGCCTTGGCGGTACGACACGGCCAACTGCCGCCGACCCTCAACCTGAACGACGTCGACGACGACATGAACGACCTGGACTTTATTCCGGGCGCCTCGCGCGCGCAGGCGACCCGGCATGCCCTGTGCAACGGCTTCGGGTTCGGCGGGGTCAATGCGTCGCTGATCGTCAGCCGGCCCTAATTCGCCAGCATCACGGCCGGGACATCCCGAGGATGTCCCTCAAATACCGATATCGTCGTCGAGCTCCTTGTCCTCATGCTGGCGCAGCGGCGTATCTTCGTCACACTCCAGGTCATGCACGAAGGTCCGGGTCACGTCCAGCAAGCCCAGATCCTGAATGGTGCGCCGCCCGAGCAGGACCGGATAGGTCATGTCGTCGCGATCCTCGAGGCTGAACTGCTCCTCATAGCGGGTGTCGCCGATGCAAAGCGTCATCAGTACCGCCGGTCGGCGATCCTGGCCTCCGGCGCCGCTCAGGAGCAGCTTGCGGAAAATCGGCCGCTCGAAGGTCTTCGAGACGACCTCCTCGGTCGCTTCATCTTCGACTTCGACGACGAAGCGCACCCACTCCTCACCATCACGCTCGAATTTCTCGATGTCCTCCGCCTGCATGGAGGACGTCAAGGCGCCGCTATCGAGCTTGACCTTGACCTTGGGCCCCCAGGGTTCCTCGATGGTGGCCTTCTCCACCCACCCGAACACGGTAGGCTCGTCATCACCGGCCATGGCCGCTCCACTCATCAGGCCGGTGGCGAGGCAGGCGATCAACGCATGGCGTATCGATTGGTACATGCTGACTCCTTGCGCTATTTCCTTAGGCCACGTGTTTCAATCGCGGCGATAAGTGCCAACCAGGCGGTTCATGCCCAGCAGGTGTGGCTCGACCTGCTTGAGCAGTTCGGCCATGGTAATGCCCTCGGGCAAGGCGGTGGGCTTGTCCAGCGCCAGCACCCAGAAATAGTACTGATGAACACCATGCCCTTCCGGCGGCATGGGGCCGCCATAGCCGTTGCGCCCGAAGTGGTTGACCCCGCGGGTCCCCTCGGAGGTGGCTTCCTCGAGCGAGGTGGTGGAGCCCGGCAGGTTATAGAGCACCCAGTGCACGAAGCCGTAGCCGCCATGCTCCACCAGGGGCGCGTCGGGATCGTGGCAGATCACTGCAAAGCCCTTGGTGCCCTCAGGCACATCGTGCCAGGACAGCGCCGGCGACAAATCCTCCCCTTCGCCGGTGTAGCGTGCCGGAATCTCGCCCTGATCGGTGAAGGCGGGGCTTTCCACCCGCATGTTCGTCAATGCAAAGGCCATGATCGTTGATCTCCCTGAGATAATGTCGTGATGGGAAACACAGCGCCGTGTTTCTGATCGTCTTAAGGCTCGGCAAATGCCATTAGCCTGTCAACGACCTCCACCCATGGCATGATGGCGCAAGCGACACTCTTCAACCCGGAGGCGCCCAATGAAACGCTTGCTGATCGTGGCCCATGCGCCTTCCGACAATACCCGACGCCTGCGCGATGCCGCCGACCGAGGGGCTCGCCATCCCGATGTCGAAGGTGTGGAAGTGATCACCAGGCCTCCGCTGGAAGCCGGACCCGAGGATATCCTGGCATGCGACGCTCTCCTGCTCGGCACCACCGAAAACCTCGGCTACATGAGCGGCGCCCTCAAGGATTTCTTCGACCGTAGCTACTACCCGGTACTGGAAAAGCAACAAGGCCTGCCCTGCGCGCTCTACATCCGGGCCGGCCGAGACGGCACCGGCACACGGCGCGCCGTGGAGAGCATCGTCACCGGACTGGGCTGGAGATGGGTGCAGGAACCGCTGACGCTGAGAGGCGAATGGCAGGATGACTTCGAGGCCCGGGTAGAAGAACTGGCCCTGACCCTGGCCGCCGGTTTGGAGGCGGGGGTTCTGTAGCCCCGACGTCATGGCCCTGTCATCGCGAGGCACTAGGGTGTGACACCCGAATCGTTCACCACCTCGCGAGGTCCCATGAAGCCCATTGCGTCTTGCCTGATCGCCGCCAGCCTTCTGGTCGCCCCTTCTATCCAGGCCCAGAATGTCTTCGATTACCCACAACCCGATGACGCCCCGGCCAGCTTTCATGTGGTCAACGAGATCCCGGCCGGCAGCTTCACCAAGTATGAGATCAATGCCGAACACGGCCAGCTGATCGTCGACCGCTACGTCTCGATGCCGGTCCGCTACCCCGCCAACTATGGCTCCATCACAAGCTCGGCCGGGGGAGACGGCGACCCCTTGGATGCGCTCGTGCTGACCCGCGACAGCATCTACCCCGGAGCGGTGATCGAGGTCCGGGCCATCGGCGTGCTGCGGATGGTCGATGACGGAGAGGCCGACGACAAGATCATCGCCGTCCCCACCGATGATGTGGACCCCACCTATGCCGATGTCGAAGGGATGGATGATCTTCCGGACATGCAGGTCGAACGGCTCAACGCCTTCTTCCGTGTCTACAAGAACCTGCCGGAGGGCGGCGACATCGAGCTGAACGGCTTCGGCGACGCCAGCGAGGCCCGCGAGATACTGAGCCAGGCCTTCGAGGCTTATCAGGCGAAATGATGTCCATGGCATTCCCTTGCTCGAGCGGCGTCCCGAGGACGCCGCGACAGTCACAAGGCACCTGAGGCGCCACGCTCGTCAGGGCAGCCTCGTTCCACTTCCCTTCATCCGGTCCGGCGCCTCCCAGAGGGTCGCGGCATGCCTGATGGCGCCTCTTCCTGTCATCGCCTCACGAAGAAACGGCACCCCACTGGAGTGCCGTTCGTGCGCGGAGCGCGATGCCGGAAGCCGCGAGCCTGCCGCTACCTCAGGCGTTCGAACACCGTGGCCACGCCCTGCCCCATGCCGATGCACATGGTGGCCAGGCCCAGCGAGGTGCGCTGCTCCTGCATCACGTTGAGCAGTGTCGTGCAGATACGCGAGCCCGAGCAGCCCAGCGGGTGGCCCAGGGCGATGGCGCCGCCATGCAGGTTGACCGCCTCGTCCATCCGGTCGCGCAGGCCGAGATCCTTGAGCACCGGCAGCGACTGGGCGGCGAAGGCCTCATTGAGTTCGACGGTCTGGATGTCGTCGATGGTCAGGCCCGCCGTCTTGAGCGCCTTCTTCGACGCCGGCACCGGGCCATAGCCCATGATCGAGGCGTCGCAACCCGCCACGCCAGTCGACAGCACCCGAGCGATGGGCTCCAGCCCCAGGGCGCTGGCCCGCTCGGCGCTCATCACCGCCATGCCACTGGCGCCCACGGAGAGCGCCGAAGAGGTGCCGGCGGTCACGGTGCCGTTGCGCGGGTCGAACGCTGGCTTGAGTTCGGCCATCGCTTCCAGGCTGGCATCGGCGCGAATGACCTCATCGCGATCCACCCGACCCCGGAAGCCCTGGGCATCGTGGCCCTCGATCCCGATGATCTCGTTATCGAAGCCGCCGTTCTGCTGGGCGGCATAAGCACGCTGGTGGGAGCGTACCCCGAAGGCGTCCTGGTCCTCGCGGGAAACACCGTGCATCTTGCCCAGCAACTCGGCGGTCAGGCCCATCATCATGGCCGCCTTGGCGGCGTGCTTGCTGGCCGCCGGGTTGACGTCAACGCCATGGGCCATCGGCACATGTTCCATGTGCTCCACCCCGCCGATGATGTAGAAGTCCCCCATGCCGGCCCGAATGTTGGCGGCAGCGATGTGCAGGGCGCTCATCGAGGAGCCACACAGACGATTGACGGTCTGGGCCGGCACGCTGCGCGGAATGCCGGTCATGATCGCCGCGTTGCGCGCGATGTTCATGGCCTGCTCGAGGGTCTGGTTGACGCAGCCCCAGATGACGTCGTCGACCTCGGCGGGATCGAGGTTCGGATTGCGATCGAACAACGCCTGCATGACGCCGGCTGACAGGTTCTCGGCACGCACGTGGCGGAAGGCGCCGTTCTTGGCCTTGGCCATGGCGGTACGCACGCCATCGACTACCACGATGTCTCTCGGATTCACACTCATCGAATTCGTTCTCCCCGGCACTTGATCAATAGCAGGTGGTGAATGGCACGTGGTAAATCAGGCCTCGGCGGCATCCTGATAAAAGCGCTCGCCGTTGCGCGCCATCTCGCGCAGCCTGTCGGTCGGCGCGTAGAGCGCCCCGAGTTCGGCGGCCAGCTCATCGGCCTGGGCAACGAACGCCTCCAGCCCCATGGCGTCGATATAGCGCAGCGCACCACCCCGGAACGGCGGGAAGCCGATGCCATAGATCAGCGCCATGTCGGCCTCGGCCGGCGTGCCGACAATGCCATCCTCCAGGCAACGCACGGTCTCCAGGCACAGGGGCGTCATCATCCACGCGATGATGTCCTCGTCGGAAAACTCGCGGCCCGACTCGGCAATGCCCTTGACCAGTTCGATGGCCGCCTCGTCGCGGACCTTCCTGGGCTTGCCTTTCTTGTCCTCTTCGTAGGCGTAGAAGCCCTTGGCGTTCTTCTGCCCCAGACGCTCATTGTCGAACATCACCTGGATGGCACTCTTGCCCTCATTCCCGGCGCCGCCCAGGCTCCCCATGCGCTCCGGGAAGCCCTCGGCCATCACCTCACCGGCGTGCACGGCGGTGTCCATGCCCACCACGTCGAGCAGGTAGGCCGGGCCCATCGGCCAGCCGAACTTCTCCATCACCTTGTCGACGCGCTGGAAGTCAGCCCCGGCGGCCATCAGTTGGCTGAAGCCGCCGAAATAGGGGAAGAGCACGCGGTTGACCAGAAAGCCCGGGCAATCATTGACCACGATGGGCGTCTTGCCCATCTTGCGGGCGTAGGCCACGGTCGCGGCCACGGCGCCGTCTCCGGTCTTTTCACCGCGGATGACTTCGACCAGCGGCATGCGATGCACCGGGTTGAAGAAGTGCATGCCGCAGAAATTCTCGGGCCGCTTCAGGTTCTCGGCGAGTCGGGTGATCGAGATGGTCGAGGTATTGGAGGTGAGGATGGTGTCCTCGCCCACGTTCTCCTCGACCTCGGCGAGCACCGCCCCCTTGACCTTGGGGTTCTCGACCACCGCCTCGACCACCAGGTCGATGTGGGCGAAGTCGCCATAGGAAAGCGTCGGCCGGATGTTACTGAGCTGCTCGGCCATCTGCTCGTTGGAGAGCTTGCCACGCTCCACCTGCTTGGCGAACAGCTTGCGGGCCTCCTTGAGCCCCAGTTCGATAGCCTCGTCCTTGATGTCCTTCATCAGGATCGGCGTGCCCTTGGAGGCACTCTGGTAGGCGATGCCGCCGCCCATGATGCCCGCGCCGAGCACCCCGGCTCGCTCCACGGGCGCCGACTGTTTCGCGTACTGGCCACCCTTCTTCTTGACCACCTGATCGTTGAGGAAGAGGCCCACCAGGTTGTAGCAGACATCGGTGAGCGCCAGCTTGCCGAACGCCTTGGCTTCGATGGCCTGGGCCCGGGCGCGCTCCTCGCCCGCTCCCTTCTGGATGACCTTGATCGCCTCGATCGGCGCCGGATAATGCGGCCCGGCCTTGCCGGCCACATAGCCCTTGGCCGTCTCGAAGGCCATCATCTGCTCGATGGCGTCGAGGCCCAGGGGGCTGCATTTTTCCGTGCGACGCGCCTGGTAATCGAGTTCGCCGCTCCGGGCCCGATTCAGAATGTCGCGCGCCGCTGCCTCGAGAAACTCGGGCGGCACTACGGCGTCGACCGCGCCGACCGACAGGCAGGCATCGGCACGATTCTCGGTACCGCCGGCGATCCACTCGATGGCGTTGTCAGCGCCGATCAGCCGCGGCAGGCGCACACAGCCGCCCCAGCCGGGCAGGATGCCGAGCTTGGTCTCGGGCAGGCCGATCTTGGCGGTCTCACTCATCACGCGAAAATCGGTGGCCAACGTTACCTCGCAGCCGCCCCCCAGGGCCAGGCCGTTGATGGCACTGACCGTGGGGAAAGGCAGGTCCTCGAGACCGTTGAAGATCCCGTGCACCTGCTCGAGCATGCTCTGGATCTCACCCTCGCCCTTGGCGAACAAGCCGTGAAACTCGGTGATGTCGGCGCCGACGATGAAGGCGTCCTTGGCACTGGCCAGCACCAGGCCTGCGATGTCGGATTCGCCACGCAGCGCCTCCAGCGCCTGCTCCAGTTCCTGGACCACAGCGCTGGACAGCTTGTTGACCGACTCATCCTTCAAGTCGAAGGTCAGGGTCGCGATGCCTTCGTCATCGCGCGCCACCGAGATGGCATTGCCTTGATAGATCATCCACGAATCTCCGTGCAGGAATTCATACGGCCGTTTGATTCGTGACAGCTTGGTCCACTACCAGCGTCACGTCAAGCCCCCAAACGCCGCGTCGGCGGCGTTTTCCCCGATCGATACGACAAGCTGTTAGACTGCGCCCATGTCACCGAATCGTCCCATTAGCGGACCGCCTCACCGCCCAGAGCCAGGCCCCGCCGGCGCCTCCCGAGTGGGTGCCTGGGAACAGCGCATCGAGCGCATCGCCGCGAGAATCCGTCCCTGGAGCTGGCTCTGGCCACCGATGGCCTTCCTGGCCGGTGCCGGCAGCTTTTTCCTGGTCGAGCGCCAGCAATGGCTCGGCGCTATGCTGACCCTGAGCATGCTGCTGACCTGGCTCCTGCTGCTTTCGGAAAGCCTGATCGGCCGCTTTCTGGCCCAACGTGGCTACCCGACTCTGCCGCGCGGCGTGACAACCTTCATCGCCCAGATGGTGCACCAGGAGACACTCTTCTTCACCCTGCCCTTTCTGCTGGCAACCACGGTATGGACCAGCGGCCAGGCGCTCTTCACCCTGTCGATGGTGGCGCTGGCGATATTCTCGATACTCGACCCGTTCTACTATAGACTCGCCGAGCGCCATCGGGGACTCTACTTCGCCTTCCACGCCCAGTGCGTCTTCCTGGTGGTTCTGGTAACCCTGCCAACGCTATTGCATCTGACCACCGGCCAGAGCCTGCTGCTGGCGCTCGCGGCCACGGTGATCTTCAGCCTGCCGAGCCTGCTGCATCTGCTGCGCCCCATGACGGCACGCCGCTGGCTGCTCATGCTGGCCCTGCTGCCACTGCTGGCCGGAGTCGCCTGGGCCGGCAGGGTCTGGGTCCCGCCGGCCAGTCTATGGATCTCGGGCAGCGCCCTCTCGCCAGGTTTCAATGTCGAGGCCCGATCGCCACAAGGCCAGCTGCGCCTGACACCCGAGGCCCTGGGCGGTCATGGCCTGTATGCCTATACCGCCATCCACGCTCCCAGGGGGCTGCGCGAGGAGATCGTGCATGAATGGCGCCACGACGGCGAACTGATCGACCGCATCCCGATCGAGATCCAGGGGGGACGCGAGCAGGGCTACCGAGCCTGGACCCATAAGCGCAATTTCCCTGAACACAGCGCCGGCCAATGGCGCATCGACGTGATGACGGCCAGCGGTCAACGCCTTGGCGTGCTGCGATTCCAGGTGGCAACCGATACGACAACAGCCACCCTGGCCGACGGACGTATCGACTCTCCCATTGGGCTTCCCGGCCTGGACGTGCGCCGGTTGGTGGCGCGCCCCGAGGACGCCGCCACTTCCAATGGTCAAAATACCGTTGACGACGCCACCCCTACCCCGGAGGATAGTGAGTAGCCTTCAAACCATAAGGTTGCATTCCACGCTAGGGCTTCAGACAATCCCGACAGGTTTCTTCAACGTAGACGTGCCATGCATCAGAACATCGGCTTTCAGCTCGCCCGCGTGCCACGCTTGTGGCGCGCCATCATCGACCGGCGCTTGGCCCCCGACGGCCTGACTCAGACGCGCTGGGTCACGCTCTATCACCTATGGAAGATGGGTAATGACCAGGCCCAGTGCGACCTGGCCAGGGCCATCGGTGTCGAGGCGCCATCCCTGGTCCGCACACTCGACCAGCTCTCCGAACAGGGCTTGATCGAGCGCCGCCCCTGTGGCCAGGACCGGCGCGCCAAGCGCATCTTCCTGACCGACAAGGCCACGCCCTTGCTCGAGCGCATAGAGACCGTCGTCACCCAAGCAAGGAAGGAAATGCTGGAGGGCCTCGACGAGGCCGAGGTCGACCAGCTCATCGACCTGCTGTCGCGCATCGAGGCCAATGGGCTGGCGATCCAGGAGCGCGAGGAAGGCTAATCGCCTAACCGCCAACGGAGGGCGGTACGTTGGGTAGCTGCGCACGACGATGGGCCTCGGGATAGTCCGGGCGCCCACCCAGGTCGTCGCTCAACGCTTTCATGCGCTCGTCGAGATCGGCGAACGCCTCGTTCGGGCAGGACTCATCCCACCACAGCGTCAGACTGGCCGCGCTCGACTCGACCACCACGGTGTCTTCCGGCAGGCTCTCCAGCAGGACCTCCAATCGATGATGCGCCGTTTCCGGCAGTGGCCGCAGCGGCTCCACGCGCCAGCGCCATCCTGGCAGGAAGGGCTTGAGCGCCTGGCTGGCCACGGCATCGCGTACCAGCAGGAAATCGGGACCAGGACGCTGGGGCGGATAGCGCCACCGGTAGGCCGGCAGGGTATCGCCGCCCTCGTGCAGCGGCGATCTCTCGAGTCGCACGGCGACCCCACGTTCCCGGGCGAGGTCACGCAGCCCCGTCACGCGCTGCTGCCGCGGGCTGGGGCGCAGCCACATCGCCGGGGCAAACACCAGCCCCACCACTCCAAGAATGATCAACCAGAGCATTCGTTCATCCTGCTTGTCCGGGAAGTGGGAATAATGCGTCGTTATTCCGCGCTTCCGTATTGATGCAAGTCGTTGTCTTGTCGTCCCTGGCATCCTAGAGTGGAAGGCAGTCACCAACACCGTTGGACACCGCCGCGGAGAATGCAACATGAGCAACGAATATCGTCATATCCTGGTCGCCGTCGATCTGACCAAGGACTCCCAAAAGGTTCTGGAACGCGCGATGCATATCGCCGACCGCAACCACGCCAAGCTGTCCATCATGCACACCCTGGAGCCGTTGGGCTTCGCCTATGGCGGTGATATTCCCATGGATCTCACCAGCATCCAGGACCAGCTCGACGAACACGCCAAGCAGCGCCTCGCCGAGATTGCCGATTCCCAGGTGCCGCGCGAAAACCAGCACGTCATGGTCGGCATGCCCGATACCGAGATTCACCGCTTCGCCGATGATCAAGGGGTCGACCTGATCGTGGTCGGCTCGCATGGCCGTCACGGCTTCGCTCTATTGCTGGGCTCGACCTCCACTGGCGTTCTACATGGCGCCAAGTGCGATGTCCTGGCCGTGCGCGTCGGCACCGGCGAGGATGGCAAGGAAAGTGCCGAGTAAGAGCCTTTTTACCGCTCCGCAGGGATGGGCTTCACCCTGCCTCTGATGCCGCCCCTGGCGGAGCGTATTGTTAATCGTTCTAACGCCTTCCATCGGCCTTCTGCCGGATTCAGCTCATCACCGATCGCCTGGCCATCTCTGGCCAGGCACTTCCGGGAAGCCGCCATGGCGCCGCCTACCCCTCCCCGGCCGCCATCGCCTCAAGCTCCATCCACCGCTCCATCGCTGTATCCAGCTCGGCCTGCCTGTCGTTCAACGCTTGCAGCGTCGCGGTGACGGTGTCGGGCTCCTGCTGATAAAATGTCGGGTCGCCCACCTGGCGCTCGAACTCGGCGATCTCACCCTCGAGGCGCTCGATCTCCGCCGGCAGGCCGTCCAGTTCGCGCTGCAGCTTGTAGGATAGCTTGACGCGCCGGGATGCCGGCGCTGAGGCGGACGATGCCGTCTCCGACGACTTGCGGGAGCCGCCGGATTCGACCTCGGCGACCGGTTCGGCCCGTTGTCGCGCCGCCCCTTCCCAGGGCGCCGGCGGCAGCTTGCCTCCCTGACGCACCCAGTCGCTGTACCCGCCGACGTACTCGCGTACCTTTCCCTCGCCCTCGAAGGCCAGCACGCTGGTCACCACATTGTCCATGAAAGCCCGGTCGTGGGAGACCAGCAGCAGGGTGCCCTCGAAGCTCAGCAGCAACTCCTCGAGCAGCTCCAGGGTCTCGACATCCAAGTCGTTGGTCGGCTCGTCGAGTACCAGCACGTTGGCCGGCTGGGTGAACAAGCGTGCCAACAGCAGACGATTGGATTCGCCACCAGAAAGCGCCTTGACCGGCTGACGCGCCCGCTCCGGGGTGAACAGGAAGTCCTGCAGATAACTCATCACATGGCGGTCACGGCCACCGACCTCCACCCGGTCACTGCCCTGGGCGACGTTTTCATAGACCGTCTTCTCCGGCTCCAGCCCCGCACGCAACTGGTCGAAATACGCTACCTGCAATTTGGTACCGACCCGCACGCTGCCTTCACTTGGCTCGAGTTCGCCGAGCAGGATCTTGAGCAGGGTCGTCTTGCCGGCACCGTTGCGGCCAATGAAGCCGATCCGATCACCCCGCTGGATCTCGATGCTGAAATCATCGATCACCGTTTCATTGCCGAAGTGCTGCGTCACGTTCTTGAGTTCGACGACCCGCTTGCCGCTGCGCTCGCCACTGTCCACGGCAAGGTTGGCACGCCCCTGGCGCTCACGGCGCTCGCCTCGTTCGCGACGCATCTGCTCCAGGGCCCTCACGCGTCCTTCGTTGCGAGTACGCCGAGCCTTGATGCCTTGCCGGATCCAGGATTCCTCCTGTGCCAACTTCTTGTCGAACTCGGCGTTCTCGCGAGCCTCGACTTCCAGTTCGTGGGTCTTCTGTTCCTGATACTTGGCGTAATCGCCGGGATAACGTCCCAGCCGACCGCGGTCGAGTTCGAGAATCGCCGTGGCCAGCCGGGAAAGGAAGGCCCGGTCGTGGGTGATGAACAATACCGCCCCATTGAAGGCGGCGAGCTGCTCTTCCAACCAGGCGATGGTGTCCAGGTCGAGGTGGTTGGTGGGCTCGTCGAGCAGCAGCAGATCGGGCTCGGCCACCAGGGCGCGGGCCAATGCCACTCGCCGCCGCCAGCCGCCGGAAAGTGAGGCCATCTCGGCGTCCTCCGGTAGCCCGAGTCGCGTCAGCACCACATCGATGCGCTGATGGAAGGACCAGCCATCGATCGCCTCCAGGCGGCTTTGAAGCTGCGCCATGCGCGACATATCGGGATCATCGGCCTGCACCAGGTGATGATACTCGGACAGCAGTTCACCGGCCTCGGGCAGCCCCTGGGCCACCACATCAAAGATGGTCGAGCCGGAGGCATCGGGCAGCTCCTGGGCCAGCACGCCGATCTTGAGCCCGGGAGCCCGCCAGATATCGCCGCCATCGGGGGTGATCTCGCCGGCCACCAGCTTGAGCAGGGTCGACTTGCCGGTGCCGTTGCGGCCCACCAGTGCCAGGCGCTCGCCCTTTTCCAGCACCAGGTCGGCGCCATCGAGAAGCACCTGGGGGCCATAGGCCAGTTGCAGCCGTTCCAGACGTAGCAGGGTCACTCACACACCTCCAGGTTCATCGAGGCCGCTAGTGTAACGTATGACCGCCCCGACGTGGCCCCATCCCGCACTCGCCGGGTACAATATGCGACCGCTGTACAGGAGGATACCGTCTTGGCCGATACCGCCGCCCCCCGCGATGATGGCCTGCCCGAGGCTTTGAGATTCCACTCACCGGCGCCGCTGGTGGACATCGGCGCCAACCTGACCCACCCGAGCTTCGCCCATGACCTGGATGCGACCCTCGACCGGGCCCAAAGTGCCGGTGTCGAGACACTGATCCTGACCGGCACGGATCGCGAACACGCCGAGCAGGCCGCCGAGTTGGCCCGCGAACGCGCCGGCCTCTACGCCACCGCCGGACTGCATCCCCATGGCGCCAGCGAGTGGTCGTCGTCGCTTGAGGCTGCCATGCGCGAGCTGCATCGTCGTCCCGAGGTGGTCGCAGTGGGAGAATGCGGGCTGGATTTCAACCGCAACTTCTCCACGCCCGCCGAGCAGGAACGCGCTTTCGAGGCCCAGCTTGGCCTCGCCGCCGAAAGCGGTCTGCCGCTGTTCATTCATGAACGCGATGCCGGGGCGCGCCTGCACGATATCCTGCATGCCTGGCGCGACGACATCTCCCAGGCGGTGGTGCATTGCTTCACTGGCGAGCGTCGCACGCTGCACGGCTATCTCGATCTCGACCTGCATATCGGCCTGACCGGCTGGCTGTGCGACGAGCGCCGCGGCCATCACCTGCGCGAGCTGGTCAGCGACATTCCCCTGGAGCGCCTGATGGTGGAAACCGACTGCCCTTACCTGCTGCCACGCAATTTACCTGCCAAACTCAAGGGCAGACGCCACGAGCCGGCACTGCTGCCGTGGATCGTGCGCGAGATCGCCCTCTGGCGTAATCTGACCGAAGTCGAACTGGCTCGGGCTACCACCGCGACCGCTCGCCGTTTCTTCCGGCTCGACGCGGCGGACGATAACCACCCTGCCCTCGAGGAGGGGCACTGACCATGGATGAGCTGCCCGCTTTCATTGCGATCGAGACCGGCAACGACGGAGATCTGCCGCTCTCCATTGCCTGGACCCTGCCGGATGGCCGCGTCAAACACACCTTGATCCAGCCGGACAACAACTGGCTCGAGGACGAACTGGTCTCGCTGGGCGACTACAGCCTGGAAGAACTCAACAGCATGGGCGTGAGCCCCCTGGACGTGATCCGCGAACTGGAGACCGATCACTTCAATGCCACGCTCTACACCGCCGGCGTCGGCGACGACGAAGCGGCCTTGTCACGGCTCTTCGAGACTTATGGACTGGACCCCTTCGTCGAACTGGCTCCCGCCGAGAGCCTGTACAACGGCCTGGCTCCGGGAGAATGGGCACGCGCCAGGGGGGATCTGTTCGGCGAACTGGGGCTCGAGCCACTGCGGCCTGAGGAAGAAATTCAGGTAATGCTCGCCCTGCACCTGAGGATCAATGAGGACACTTGATGCCTCTCACGCCGGCTCGGGCGCCTCGCGCAGGCAGTCACGCCCCACGGCCAGCGCCTCCTCGAGTGAGGTACCCTCGCCGTAGAAGGCTGCCAGTGCAGTGCGAAAGGCCTCGGCGCGCCGCGGCAACCCTTCTGCCTCGTAACGTGCGGCCCGCGCCTCGACCCGCGACCGGAAGGCGTCACGATCGACCTCTGCCTCGCCGCCGAGGTTGTCGACGCTGACGTTGAATGGCAAACCACAGGCCCGAGAAAACAGCAATTCCAGGGCCTGGGGCGTCACTTCCACCGACTCGAACTCACGTTGCTGGCCGGCATCCCGACCATCGGGCTGGTACCAGTAGCCGTAATCCTCCCACTGGCGTCGACGAGTGCCGGCAATGCACCAGTGGCTGATCTCGTGCAGGGCGCTGGCATAGAAGCCATGAGCAAAGATCACCCGATGCCAGGGATTCGAGGCATCGGCCGGCAGGTAGATCGGCTCGTCGTCACCGCGCACCAGGCGGGTGCGGTGGCTCGACATGAACAGGCCGTCGAACAAGGCGATGACATCGTCGAGACGGTGTATCACACGAACTCCAGAACAGTGAATGATCGGCGTGGCGAGGGCGTAGTATATCGAGCCGCTGCCAGGAGCGAAAACCGCCACTCGCTGATAGACTATCTTGCTCCCCCGCATGCATGACGCCCGGGGCCTCCCGTTATTCGCATGGAGCATGAGCCGTGGCTCGATTCATCACCGATTTGTGCGAGGTGTCACGCCGCGACACCGGTCCCCTGATCCGTCTCGCCCTGCCCATCTGCGGCGCCCAGCTCGCCCAGGCTGGCATGAGCGTTGTGGACGTGATGATGACGGGTCGCCTCAGCGCGACCGATCTAGCGGCGGTCTCGGTAGGCTCCAGCCTGTGGATGCCGCTGATGCTGTTCATGACCGGCACCATGATGGGGCTGACACCAGTCGTCGCACATCTGCTTGGCGCCCAGCGTCAGGCGGGTATTCGCGTTCAGGTACACCAAGCCCTGTGGATCGGCCTCGTCCTGGGGATCCTCTCGGCCCTGCTGCTGTGGACGGCGGTGATGCCGATCTTCGCGGCAATGGATGTGCCCGATGAGGTCGCCAGGCGTTCGGCCGGCTACCTGGCGGCGATCGGCTTTGGCATGCCCGGAGTGGCGATTTTCCAGGCCCTGCGTGCCTTCTCCGACGGCATGAACCATACTCGCCCCGCGCTGTGGATAAGCCTGATCGGGCTGGCCGTCAACATTCCCAGCAACTACGTCCTGATCTACGGCGGCGAAGGCCTCACGACCCTGCTGGGCGATGGACTCCCCGCCCCTCTGCAGGCACTGCCCGCGTTGGGCGCAACGGGCTGCGGCATCGCCACCGCGATCTCCATGTGGGTCATGGGCCTGAGCATGGCCGCCTATACGCGTCGCAGCCGAGCCTATGGCGACGTCGAACTGTGGTGCGAGCCATCACCGCCACGCTGGCGTCTGATCGGCGAGTTACTTCATATCGGGGTTCCCATCGGGGTAGCCATCTTCGTCGAGGTCACGCTGTTCACGCTGATCGCCCTGTTCGTCGCCAGCCTCGGCGAAGTGACCGTGGCCGCACACCAGGTAGCGCTCAATTACACCGGCCTGCTGTTCATGCTGCCCTTGTCGCTGGGCATGGCACTCACGGTCAGGGTCGGCAACACCCTCGGCCAGGGAAGGCCCGACCTCGCTCGGCTGGTCGCCTGGAACGGTATCCTGATCGCCCTGGTGGTGGCCCTGATCAACAGCCTGATACTGTGGCTGACGGCGGCTCCCGTGATCGAGCTCTATACGCACGATACCGCGGTTCAGCAACTGACACTGTCGCTGATTGGCCTAGCCATGATCTATCAGGTGTCCGACTCCCTGCAGGTCAGCCTCGCCGGCGCCCTGCGCGGCTACAAGGACACCCGCGTGATCATGCTGATCACCATGCTGGCCTATTGGCTGGTGGGGCTCGGCGGTGGCCACTGGCTGGGCGTGTACGGGCTGTTCGACGCCCTGGCGCCCATGGGCGTGCATGGCTACTGGACCGGCCTGATCGCCGGCCTGACGGTGGCTGCCATCCTGCTGGGAGAGCGCTTGCGACGACGCAGCAAGGCGGTGGCACGTGGCGATGAAGCGATTCCCGATACCGACTGAGTACCGCCCACTGTGGTGGCGACTCACCCTTGCACTGCTGCTGAGCGGCTGGCTCGCCGGCTGCAGCGATGGCGAAGCCGAACGGCGCTTGCAGGATTACCAGCAACGCCTTGCCGCCGCCTTGGCGTTGCCACCACCCGAGCCCACCGCCCCGGACAACATCGGCGCCTTTCCGGAGCACCAGGCGCGGCGCTTTCCACTTGAGGACCTTCGGCAGGGCCTGCTCGATGTCTATGCCCTGCGCGGTTGTCATATCAGCAACCTGGTAGCCAAGCGCAACAACCAGTTGGGCCGCGTGGCGGCCCCCAGCCAACGCTGGCTCTATGAGCTCAAGCTCTGGCGGCGTCTCAACGCCTGCTGGCACACGCAAGTACCGGACTCCCTCGACGCCGACGATCGTCAGCGCCTGGCTCGGCTGACGCAACTCAAGACCGAGCGCCTGCCCCGTGCGAGCTGGAATGCGCTCTTCGATTCGAGTGAATGGGTCGACAGTTTTTCACGGGCCAGCTCGCCGCTGCCCCCGGACGCCCTGTCCACGGTGGATGCACAACTGCCTGCCCTCGCCTACCTGCGCGAGGCGGCGGAGCGCCAGTTCGATCCTGGCTGGACGCCAGACTCCGCGACGCTAGAGCACCACCTGAACACGCTGCGTCAGCGCCCGCTGACGGCGGAATTGCTGCGTGCCCTGCAACTGGCCGAACAGCGCCTGACGGAAGCTTCCGCACTGCTCGAGACGACACTGGCCCGTGCCGAGGACTGCAGCGCCCCCGAAACACCCGACCAACTGCCCGACATGATGTCCTTGAATCGCTGGCTGACACGGCTCGAAGACCAGTCGGCCCTCTGGCTGGGCGCTATTCATGACCTGCTCGAGGCCCACCCGCTGGAGCCCCCGCCGGCAGTCGCTGCCTACCGCCAGCGCTGGCTTTCCCTGGACAATCCGAAAGCCCCCTGGCCCGCGATGGTCAACGCCCGACAACGACATCAGGCACTCCGCCTGCGACTATCGGAGTCCTGCCGATGACGGGAAGGACTTAACGGGGTCATCACTCTGTGCTATTGATGGAAGAACAGTGACGTTGTGCGCTGCCGACCGGCCGGGGGACGTCGCAACAGGGAATGGGCATCGGATGACGCCCGCCTCGTTGCCCGCCCCTCCAATGCCAATGACGTGACCACGCAGCAGCAGGAGGGACTTCATGGGTATCCCGCTGTCACCGCGCCCCGCCCAGGTCATCGACCTGGACGCCATGCGCCAACGCCAGGAGGCCAGGCGACGCCTGATCCGCCTCTCGCCGGAGCTCGATGGCCTGGAAATGGTCTATCAGTTGCCTTCCGAACCCGATGCCTACTACGGCATGCCGCTGCTCGCCTGGGGACTCAGAGAAGACGGCCATGTCGTCGGCCTGGTGCCGTGGATGGAAAGCCTCACCCCCTGCCAGCAGCTCGACGATCCAGAACATGGCCACTTCATCGGTTATCGCGACCCGGAGACCGAGGAGTTGTTCGAGGAGGCGCCGGATCACAAGGTGTTCGAGCTCGAACAGGCCGCAGCCTACTTCGAGTATGAGGCGACCAGCGAGCCGACCCTGATCCAGCAGCTCCCCGAAACCCAGGGTACACATGCGCTATGCATGGACGACAGCGATGCCCCCTGGCAGTTGAAGCAGGTCTTCGGTTGGCGGCTGTACAGCGACGGCGCCGTGGAAGCCCTGCTCGCCGACGAGCAGTTGATCGATTCCACGCCGATCCTGCCCGGCGACCCTTGCCTGTATACCGGACACAGCCGCCACCGCGTGGTCTATTTCTTCCAGCGACAGATCGCCAACCGCATTCGCCGGGAAGATCCCGCGACCCTGGAGGCCCTGGCATTGATAGTCATGCCGGACCATCAACAAGACGACTAGGGAAGCCGGGATTACGCGAACGGGGTCACACCGTCATGAGTGACCGAGACGGATGAAATAAAGGTAGTGCCCTTCTTGTTCACACTGATGCAACAAGTCATGGCCGAGGAAGCCGCAGAACTTGGGAACGTCCCGGGTGGTCGCCGGATCGCTGGCGATCACCTTGAGGACTTCGCCTGCCTGCATGTCGCGCACCTTGTTGTGCATCAACATGATCGGTTCCGGGCAGTAGAGGCCCGTGGTATCCAGTTCGGCATGACAACTCGGCAAGGAATCCGCAGAATCAACCATCGATAACCTCATCGTGTCGAAGAACAAGCATAGGGAGTAGCTGGATGATCAAGGTCATTATCGAGCGTCATATCATGCCCGGACTCGAAGAAGAATACGAGGAAGCCGCCCGCGAGGCCATACGCCAATCGCTTGGTGCATCCGGCTTCGTCAGCGGCGAGACCCTCGTCGAGAAGGGGCACAGCGACCGACGCCTGGTGATCACCAAATGGCGCGACCTGCGCGCCTGGAAAGAATGGGTCAACAGCGAACATCGCGCCAGGGCCATGCAACGCCTGCAGCCCCTACTGACCGAAGAAGAACGCATCCGCATCTACGAGCCCAGCTACTGACTCGCCAACCGGCTCCTTCCACTTCCCTCCCCTCGAGGAAACGCTGAATACTTCGCCGTAAGCTGTATTTCCTCAATCGAGCAGCCGCACATGCACCGTCACCTCTTCCCGATCATGGTAGAGGTGGCGGCACGCGATTTCGGCCTTCACCCCGGCACGCTCCAGGGAGTCCGCCAGGCGCGACAGCCCCTCCGTAACCGCTTCCCAGCGACGCTTCATCGGTAACTTGAGATTGAATACCGCCTCGCGACACCAGCGTCGAATGAGCCAGCGCTCGACCATGGTGATCACCCGGGACGGCTTGTCGACGATGTCGCAGACCAGCCAATCCAGGCGGGCCGGTGGCGCCCAGACGAAACCATCCTCGCGTAGATGTTCCACCAGCCCGGAGGCCATCAGATCGCGGTCCATTGGTCCATTGTCGATGGCAAAGACCTGCATGCCCCGCTGGACCAATTGCCAGGTCCAACCACCCGGGGCAGCACCGAGATCGGCCGCCTGCATGCCCTCGCTCAACCTGGTCGACCACTGCTCGGCAGGCACGAACTCGTGCCAGGCCTCTTCGAGCTTGAGCGTCGAGCGACTCGGCGCCCGGGAAGGCGATCGCAGCCGACGAATGCCGCCGAGCTGTTCGCTGCGATTGCCGGGAAAACTCATGCCCAGCTGAACTCGATGGCCCTCGCTCCACAACAGATGCAGGCGCCGTCCTCCCGCCTTGCGACGCAGCACGCCCGCCTTGCGCAACTGCGCCTCAAGGGGGCGTCTGAGTGATTTGATCAGCCCCGCCAGCGCCTTGGCCTCGTTGGTGTCCGGCGTTTCCTGCCAGAACGTCTCGCAACTCCAGGCGCTGTCCCGGGCCTGTGCGATGATGGCACTCAGACGATCCGAGCGATCCAGAGTCAACGGAGGCAAAGCCACCAGACTCTGTCGCGCGAAGACCAGTGACGCGAGCGGCAGGGCACGGTGCAAGTCATTGGCGGGGCGCCCGTCGGTCACCTCGAAGCGTACATGGCCACCGCCACGCTCGAAGCGTGGAGCACCACTGATGCCGGACAGAGCCGCCTTTTCCAGCAACTCCGACGCCAGATCAGTCTCGAAGCCAGGGCGACAATAGAGCAGCAGCTCATTGGGGACGATCTTCAACGACGGAACTCCTCTGATCACAACGTTCTTACCTGCCCGACTGGCATGGAAACGCCGCCTCTACCCGGGCAGCGCGTCCGCAAGGCCGTTATGTTAGCAGGCCGAGCTCTGACGGGACGACGTTCGCCGCGAACATCAGCGAGCTGGATGCGGTCGACGGTTATCACCGATCACTCCCTGCTCCAGCGCCATGGCACGAGCCGCCTGAGGCCCCGTCCACAGTGACGGCAACAGCACAAGCGATACCGGAATGGCGGTAATCACGATGAACTGCTGGAGCGCACCGATCTGCCCCGCCCCCATGCGCAGCAGGATCGCCGCCATCAGCGCCATGATGATGCCCCAGAAGGCACGAATCAGCGCACTGGGCTCATCATGCCCGGAACCAACCACCGCAATGGCGTAACTCATCGAGTCGCCCGTGGTGGCAACGAAGATCGTCGTCAGCACCAGTACGGCCAGGGCCATCAGGGTACCGCCAGGCAGGGCCTGGGCCACGGTCAGGGTCGCCACGTCGAACTGGAAGTCCTTCAATGCCTCGGTGAGCTCGACGGCGCCGGTCAACTGATAATGAATGCCCGAGCCGCCCATCAGGGTGAACCAGACAGTCGTGGCAATCGGTGCCATGACGGCGACGGCCAGGATCATCTGGCGAATGGTCCGCCCCCGGGAAATACGCGCCACAAAGATCGCCATCAAGGGGCCGTATCCGATGAACCAGGAGAAGAAAAACACCGTCCACCACTGCATCCACCAAGCAGGCGCCGTCTGCGTGGTCATGGTCGCCATGGTGAAGAACGAAGAGAGATATTCCCCGAAGCCCTGGGTGTAAGCATCGACCAGAAACAGTGTCGGCCCGAAGATGAAGATCACTGCGGCAATGGCCAAGGCCAGGAAAACATTGAAACGACTGAGAATCTGAATGCCTCTGTGGATCCCTGTGACGGCCGAGGTAACATAGATAGCCCCCAATACCGCCAGGATGACCAACTGCGTACCATAGCCTCCCGGCAGGCCAAGGAGCTCATGCAGCCCGAAGCTGACCTGGGTGGCAAGAAAGCCGATCGGTCCCACCGTACCGGCCACCACGGCGATCACGCACAAGGCATCGATAACACTTCCCAGCCAGCCGCTCACCAGGCGCTTGCCCAGTACCGGCATCAACAGGGTACGCGGCTGCAAGGGATGCCCCTCGTCATAGTGGGCCCGGGCCAGCACCACCGCGGTCAAGGAACCCAGTACCGCCCAGCCCAGAAATCCCCAATGCATGAAGGACTGCGCCAGGGCCCCGGCGATCGCCTCCGTCGTCCCCGCCTCAGTATCAAAGGCCGGTGGCGTCACGATGAAATGATAAACCGGCTCTCCAGCAGCGAAGAAGACGCCACCTCCCGCCAGCAGGGTGCACATAATGATCGAGAGCCACTTGAAGGTGCTCAGTTCGGGGCGCTCGAGATTTCCGACCCTGGCGCTCGCCGCTGGCGTGAATACTAATCCCATGGCAACCAGGAAGGTCAGCAGCAACAGCAGCTGAAAATATGTCCCCAGGGTCTTGGCGGTCCAGGCGAAGCCGGAGGCAATCCCCTCTGCCACCATGTCGAGGTCATACAAGGACAGGGCGATGAATGCCAATATGAAACCCACACTCAGGGCGAATACCAATGGATCGCCAAGCCCGCGGCTGGCTCGTGTATCGTCGTTTATCTGCGTATTGCTCATGCGTGATGGCCTGGCCTCAGCGGACCTGCCTCCTTTTGCTGGCGAGAGTGTCATTCAGCCGGGAAGGATGAATATGGCGCCACTGCCAAACACGTTATGGCCGGCCGGCAGCGGATATGGAAAAGAGAAAAGATCGGAAGGAAAAACGAGCCCTATATGAAAAAACCCCGACTTCAGTGAAGTCGGGGTTTTCTCGGGATAGATGCCTGACGATGACCTACTCTCGCATGGGAACTCCCACACTACCATCGGCGCTGAGCGGTTTCACTGCTGAGTTCGG
>NZ_VTPU01000026.1 GCF_008274785.1 Halomonas eurihalina | reverse complement strand
GTGTTGAGGATGGTCAGCGGCGAGACGCGCTGGAAGATCCGCGAGTTCTGGCGCAACGAGAGCCGCCACAGCGAGGGACGGATCACGACCTCGTAGTGGCTGCGCCGATGGCCGCGGTCGCCGCGACCGAACTCGGCGACGATGCCGTGGACCCGCCGCTGGGCCACGCCGTCCTGCCACACGGTGAGGCTCGCCGGGCGGTCGAGCAGTGCTTCCGGCGAGAGGTCGGCGGCGCGGCTGGCAAAGCGCACATGAAGATGAAACGGCGACGACAGCGCCTCTTCATGGGTGAAGTCGACCACTGCCAGGTCGGCCTGACCGGCACCGGTCAGGCTCAGGGTGAACTGCAGTCCGCTGCGATCGGCCATCTCAGCTACCCTCCCCGCTGGAGGAGCCGATCACCACGCCCCCGCAGTCCACGGCATGACCGGTGAGCGCCACCGGCTTGCCATCGACCAGGATACTGCCCGAGCCGCCGGCGATGGCGCGCGGGTGGGGGCCATGGTCCGGCTTGTCGTGAGGCGCCAGAGGGTCACCCTGGCGCGCCACCGGCTTGCCGTCGATCATCACCGTGGGGCTGCCGGCGGTCACCGGCGTGGGGGGGAAACCCTCGTGGTCGGTGCCGAGATCCCCCAGCAATACGAACTTGCGTCCCATGCGTCGTCCTCCTGCCGCTGCGCGTCGCCGTTCAGGCGCCGCTTGTGCGTTCGCGTTGGTCGTTCCACTGCGCCGGGGCCTCGAAGCTGGCCACACCACCGGCGTCCACGTGCATGCGCTTGAAACCCGCCGCCTCGAGACTCGCCGGAGCGGCGCCCTTGAGTGGCAGCCGGGTCTGCAGCGGCGTGCCACGGAATTCGCGCCGGGCGGCCATCAGCAGCCGGGCGCCGTGACCGCGACCCTGCCACTCCGGGGCGATAAAGAAGAAGCGCAGTTGCCAGGCAGCCTCGTCGTCCCGCCGACATACCAGCAGCATGCCGAGCACCGGCCCGTCGCCATGGCGCAGGGCCAGCAGCCGACCCTGCCAGTGGGCTACCCGGTCCGCCTCGCGCTGCAGCCAGAGGCCACGATGAACCACGAACTCGAGCGAGCGGCGCAGGGTCTCGAGACGGGTCTCGTCGCGCAGCACCCAGGGAGAGAGCCCCTCCTCCTCGGCGCGCCGGGCCGCCCCGAGCAGCAGCCCGATGTCATCCGTGCAGGCCTCGACCAGCTCCGGTGCCGGGTCTCGCTGCGCGGGTTCGACAGCGGGCGCCTCAGCCGGCTCGGTCGAACTCGCGGCCAGCCAGCGTTTAAGCGTCGTCAGCATCGTCCGGCCCTCCTGCCGCGTAGAGGGTCGTGGGCAGGTTAAAGCCCGCCACCAGCGACCGGGTGAAGGGATTGCGGGATCCATCGGCGGTCAGCCGGTAACGCATGCTGCCACCATCGACCTCGAAGCTGAGCTCCAGCTCGCGCTCGCCGGTGCCGGTCAACTGGGCCTCGTCGAGCAGCCTGAACCAGGCCCAGGGACCGTCGCGACGCAGGGTGCGCGGAGAATGGTTGACCTCGCTCGGCACCAGGGTGACCCGGCTTTCGTTGCTCTCACGCAGGCCGTTGGGCCAGATCATCGGCACCCGACGGCTGGAGCCGTGGGCGTAGTCGATCAACTGGCCGTCGACGCTGATCACCCCGCGACGCTTGTCGGCACTGAGGCTCAGCGGCTCGAGGCTGAAGGCCACGTCGAGCACACCGTCGCGGTTGAGATAGGCCTCGCGGATACGCTCGGCGCGCTGCACAGCATCGAGCACTCCCTGGCGCAGCAGCGAGTCGCCCCCGTCGGTGCGCAGGGCCTCCGGCGCGCCCTCGATGAAAGGCTTGAGGTTGCGCTGGTAGAAGGCATCGAGAATGCCGTCCGGGGCAAAGAAGTCCTCGAAGTCGGCCAGCGCCACCTCGCGGGAAGCCTGGGGCGCCAGCGGATAGCGGCCGGCAAGGTCCTGCTGGAAAGGTCTCACGACCTCATCCACCCACTGGTGCTCCAGGTGTCGAACCGCGCTGGCCATCAGCAATTGCCAACTCTGGTCGGCCAGGCTCTCGAGCATGCCACTCACCGGCGCCGGGACGTCCTCGGCAATGCGCTGGAGGCGGGCGATGGGATCCTCACCCTTCAGGGAAATGCGGTCGCGGGCCAACAGGAAGGCGCGCTGACCACGCTCGTCGGCTTCATCGACCTGGCGCAGATAGTCGCGCAGGTCACCGATGGCAGACTTGATCTCGTCGAGCTTGGAGGGGTTGTCGCCCCGCTCTTCGCTGAGCTCGTTGAGCGCGGCGAAATGACGCTCGATCTCGCTGGCCAGGTGATAGCGTGGCGATTTCTTCAGGGCCGCTCGAGCGGCTTCGTCGTCCGCCGGCAGCTCCGGATAAAGCCGGGTCTGGTTGGCGACCTCGCCAAGCAGGCGATCCAGCGGGCGACTGGCACCGAGCAGACCGTCGGCGACCACCACCGCCTGATGGATATCGGGCAGCGGCACCATGCGGATGTCGGCCAGCGCCTCGCGCCAGGTGACGTGATAGTCGCTGATATAGCGCTCGCGCAGGGCTTCCTGAAGCTGGCGGCGGTCGGCTTCGCTGAAGTCGATGTCGTCCCGCTGGCCGAGTACCCAGGTATCGACCAGCGCCAGCTCGGTGGCCTGGTCGAGCTGGTCGAGGAAGTAATCCTCGAAGCCATTGCGCGTCAGCAGGCCGGGAATGCGCACCAGTTCGGGATTGTCATCGCGAGCCATGAACACCAGGCTGAAGGTCGAGCCGACGCTCGAACGCAAATCCAGCGGTGCGGCGCTCTGTTCATCGATACCGGACTTGAGTGAAGCATATACTCGCTCGGCCATCGGCTGGCGGGCGAGTTCCTGCTGGGCGGCCTCGATGCTGCCATCGAGCGGCGCCATGGCCTGACGAGCGCCGGACTGGTCGGCCTCGGCGTGGCCAGCCAGGTCGGTGTAAGCCAGGGCGTAGTCGAGATGCGCCAACAGGCGGCGCTGGACCTCGCCGCGACCCGGGAAGGCCTCCTGCCAGCGATCCTCCATGAAGTCATGGACACGCTGGGGCTGACGACCGCTGGCATCGGACATCATGCGCAGGATACGCAGCAGCGCCAGCTTCTCGTTGCTGCCCTTCGGTGCCCGGTTCATGTCGTCCATGATGCCGATCATCAGTGCCGGCAGGAATTGCTCCTCGAGCAACCGCAGGTAACCATTGTCGACCTCGACGCCCAGCTCATGCCCCTGATAGAGGCCCATATCGGCCAGCAGCCAGGGGCGCGAACGGTAATCGCCGAATTCCTGCGTGGCGCTGAGCAGGCGGTCCAGCGGCTCGAGCAGCGCATAGCCGGTAGGGTCGTCGTTCTGCCAGTCGCTCGGGCGCACGGCGAGAAAGGCCTCGGCCTTGTTTTCCACGGCCGCCAGGGCCTTGGCGTTCTTCTCGTAGAAGTGGTACCAGCCGCCGATCAGGGCGGCGCCAACGAACAGACAGCCCAGTGCACTGGCACGACGGATACGACGGCGACGCCGTGCCGCCCGGGCGTTGTCGCCGGCCAGCCCCGACTCGGGATAGATGATGCGCTCGAACAGCTCTTCGGTGAAATACAGTGCCGAGCGTGTCGCCCGATGGGCCGCCTGCACACCGTCGGTCATCCCGTAGCGCCGCGCCGCGGCATCGACGAAGGGATCTTCCGGCACGCCCTGCTGATAGACCGAGGTGAAGTAGGCCCCGCGTACCAACGCCGCCGTGGAGAAACGATCACTGGACAACGCTTCACCGAGGAAGCCCAGCAGCACGTCGCGCAAGCCGGCGAGCTGTCGCACGAAGCGGAATACCGCCTCGCGCTCATCGCGATCACGGCACTCGACAAGCAGGGTCGGCAGCGTCTGGTTGAGACGCTCGAGCATGTCGTCGTAACCCTCGGCGAACTCCTCCTCCCAACGGCCGGGACGCTCGAGGGAAGCGGCGGAGAACGTGAAGCCGAGCGGTGCCCGTCGGGCGGCCCGGGAGTAGTGACGGAAGAAGTCGTCGAACCCGTGCAGCAGGTCCATCTTACTGAAGGTGACATAGACCGGCAGTCGGCTGCCGTGGCGCTCCATCAACTCGCGCAGCCGGGCGCGCAGCAGCGAGGCATAGGCCTTGCGCACCGCCACCTCGGCGTCGCTGAGCCGCGCCAGGTCGAGCACCAGCACCACGCCGTCCAGCGGACGACGCGAGCGATGGCGCTCGAGCCAGTCGACGAAGTGGTCCCATAGCCGACTCTCGAGTTCCGCCGGCTGACCGCCCTGCAGGGCGCCCTGGGTCAGCAGTTCGCCGTCGGGATCGATCAGCACCGCCTTGTCGCCGATCCACCAGTCGAAGCCCAGTCGGCCACGCTTGCCCTGCCCGGAGGCCTTCATCACGTGGGTCAGGGAGAAGTTCTGCCCCGAGCGGTTGATAAGGCTGGTCTTGCCGGCGTTCTCGACGCCCATCACCAGATACCAGGGCAGCTTGTATCGAGCGTTGGCGCCACCGCCCAGGCTGTCGGTCAGTTCGAGGAGCGTGGCATTGAGGCTTTCCTCCTGGCGCTCGAGCTGGCCAAGCACCGGATCGACCTGGCGCTGCTCTTCCTGGCGACGCTCGTCATCGAGGGTGCGCAGGCGTCGCGCCAGGCGAATGCCCCACACCACCGCCACCACCCCGGCCAACGCCAGGCTGGCCAGCAGGCGATTGACCCAAGGCCCCAACGGCCGTCCCCCGAAGGCCTGCCACTGTGGCCCCAGCCACCAGATCGCCACCAACAGGGCGATGACCAGCAGCCACCACAGCCAGATACCCAGACGCTTCAGCCCCTGAGCCCTGTTCGCGTGTCCCCGCGCCTGGTTGAGCTGGCTGTCCGCCCGGGCCATGCCTGGCACCCAGCGACTCAGCCTGGCCTTCACTCGTCTCCACATGTGCCTTGCTCCCTCATCCCTTCAATTCCGTCACATCGTCGTGATTCATGTCCCGAGCGCCGCCGACAGCCGCACCGGCAGTGCCGGTTCCCAGCGTTCCAGCTCGAGGCCCGCCACGACATCATGCAATGCCTGATAGTGCTGCCGGGCCAGGGCAACGAGCCCGGCCTCGTGCAGCAGGTCGGCGCTGGCCAGGCGCCAGTAGACTTCCTCGCGGGGCGACCCCGAGGCCGCCAGGCCTTCGTCGAGTACCGTAAGCGCCGGCGCCAGCCCCTCCTCGGCAAGCCGCTCGCGGGCCGTCTCGAGACCAGCCTGCCAGGGGTCGCCGTCGCCCAGCGGGGCCACGGGCGAGCCTGGACCGGAGGTCTCCGCCAGCCAGGTCTGCGTTTCCGCATCGAGGAAGGCGGTGCCGTCACTGAAGGTCAGCGCCTCGATACCCGGCAGACGATCGACGAAACGGGCCGTCTCTTCGCGGATCGCCTCGGCGCAACGAGGATGCTCGAGTCGCCGGGCCAGTTCGGCACTCAACCGGTGCCCTTCCAACCAGTAAGGGCTCAACGCCAGGCTGTTCTCGATGCGTTGCCAGTCCTCGAGCGTCGGTCGACCTGTCGCGACCTCGCGATACTCCGTGACCCGATCGGCAGACACCGGCGCCAGTTCGGTACGTTGGCCATCGCGCGTCATCGGCAACCCCTGGATGGCGTGCCAGACCGCATGCCGGCGCAGTCGATAGCCGAGCGCCTCGCCCGGCGACTGCTCATTGAGAAAGTCGGCCATCTTGAGCAATGCCTGGCGGTTGCCGCGCTCATTGCCGGCCTCGAGCCGTGCTTCCGGCGCACGAGGCACCTCGATGTCGGCCTCCCGGGGAGGCGTCGCCGCGCCGGCCGTATCAGCGCTGGGCACGGCAGTGCCCGAAGACGTCGCTGCCGTGGGCTCCGACGCCGAGGGCGTGGCCTGCTCCAGCAGACGGGCCAGATCAGCCAACGGTTCATCCGGCAGCTCGTGGTCGGCGGCCCGGTCACGCAGTCGTGCCAATCCCTCGCGGCAGGCAGTATGTTCCTCGGCGGCCCCCAGGAAGTTCAGAGAACCGGCCAGCTTCAGTGCGCGCTGGGCGAACTGCTGAAACAGCTTGGGCCGAGCCCGCTTGCCACGCGGCCCGGCGAAGGGGTAAGCCTCGTTCCACCAGCCATCCAGGGCACCGACCAGCAGTTCCAGCGACAGCGCGAAACGCACCGGATCGGCGTCGTGCTGCAGGCAATGCAGCAGGTGGCCGAGTACCTTGAGATCCTTGCCGTGTTCGGCCAGCAGCCGCGTGGCCCGCGTCTCGGCGCCGGCCCAGTCGACCTCGCCATGCTGCAGCGAGCCGACTTTCATCATCTCCTCGTCGAGCCAGTCATAGTCCTCGTGCGAGGTCACCGGCTCGCCGACGCCTTCGGCGAGAGGCGCGAGCAATGGCTCGAGCTGATTGGATTGGGTGATGCGCATGATCCTCCTCGCTACCAGCGGCACTGGGTGCGCAGCGGCTCGATCGCCGTGCGCCAGCCTTCGAGATCGAAACGTAGCCCGTCGAGGGCGGCCTGTTCGCTGCCCAGTTGCAGCCGCTCGCTGCCGAGCAAGCGCTTCAGGGTGCCGATAGCCGGCAGCCCTCGCCCGCCGCTGACCACATGGCCGTCGTCCAGCACCCGCCAGGTCTGTTCGAGGTCAACGCCATTGCCGTGCAGCGTGAGCGACACCCGCGAGGCCTCGAGGGGCTCGTTCAGGTGCAGCTGAAAGCGGGTAATGGCGTCGTCACAGCTGATCACCAGCAGCGGGCGAGGCGGTACCGTGCCCAGCGCCGGCGCACTCATCAGCACCGTGTCGGGGGTCTCGCGTACCAACACGCCGACATCCTCGTCGCCCCGATCAGCCTCCTGATCGGCAACGGCTTGCCACAGCGGCGAGCGCGTCCCTTCCGCTTCTTGCGCTGCGGGGCGCTCACGGAACAGCGCGTCGTAGCACTCGAGCCGTCCCAGCCGGGAAGGCTCCTCGGCGCAGGCCTCGGCCGCCGACAGCCGGGAATCCTGCTCCTCGGCCAGGGCCGGAGACAGTCCGGCGACCAACACCAGGGCCATGCCGGCCAGCGGGCGCAGGCCGGGAAGAAGATCGATCGCGTTCATGGGCTATCCAATTGGAGCTGTCGGCACTTGTGGGCCAGAGTGCGCTTGGGCAGGCCCAGACTCTCGGCAGTCAGGGTGCGGTTGCCGTCGAAACGGGCCAGCCGCTGGCGGATCAACGTCGCCTCGTAGTCGCGCAACGCTCGGCGCAGATCGAAGACTTCTCCACCACCAGGCTCGCCTCCAGCAACAGGATCGAGGCTGGCCTCTCCGCCCTGGGGCGGCTCGCCCATCGCCTCCTCGGCACCCGGCGAAACACTGGCAACGGGCAGTGCCTCGGGAACGAGGCTTTCGCCATCGCGGGTCATGGCACAGGCATAGTCGATGAGGTTTCTGAGCTCACGCACATTGCCGGGGAAGTCGCGGTCGTCGAGCGCACGCAGCACGGCACGGCCGAGGCCGATGTCCTCGCGGCCCTCGCGCCGACAGAAATCGTCAATGAAGGCCTGGGCCAGCACAGGGATGTCCTCGCGCCGTTCACGCAGCGCGGGCAGCGTGAGCGGGAACTGGCCGAGCCGGTAGTAGAGGTCGGCACGGAAGCTGCCCTCGCGAATGCGACGATGCAACGGCTGATGGGTCGCCGCCACCAGGCGCAGGTCGACCCGCCGCTCGCGGTCCCCGCCCAAGGGTCGATAACGTCCCGTCTCCAGCACACGCAGCAGCTTGGCCTGTAGTGCCAGCGGCATGTCGCCGATCTCGTCGAGGAACAGGGTGCCGCCATCGGCCTCGCCGAACAGTCCCTCGCGGTCACGCTCGGCGCCGGAGAAAGCTCCCCGTACATGGCCGAACAGCTCGGCCTCGAGCAGACTCTCGGGGATCGCCGCGCAGTTGACCGCCAGGAAAGGGCCTTCGTGGCGCGCCGAGACCTCGTGGATGCCACGCGCCACCAGTTCCTTGCCGGTACCGGTTTCGCCTTGCAGCAACACCGCCAGGTTGGTTTCGGCGGCACGCACCAACTGATCGCGCAACGTGCGGATGGCCGGCGACTCACCGAGAATGCGCCGCCCGAGACGTTCGCTGAGGGTGCGCCGGCGTGCGCCGTCATTGAGTTCGGCCAGCGAGTCGCGCAACCTTGCCTGGTCACGGCGCTCATCGTGCTGGCGAACCAGCCAGGCCCAGAGGCGACACAGCAGCGCTTCGAAGGCCAGATAGTCGTCGCACTCGATCAACGCCTCGACGCGCTCGGCGGGGCCTGCGACGGCCAGCACGCCGAGCCATTCGCGCTTGCCGTCGCAGGCGCGCAGCGGGCGAACCACCAGCCGCCAGGCCGCGGGCAGCCCGGCCGTCGCTGCCTGGAAGACCTCGTGGTCCAGCCGCGTACGGGCCTCGCTGAGCCCCAGGGCAAGCGGCCGGCCATTGCGGATGGCATGAGCATAGGGGTGACGGAAGTCGTCGCAGGCCAGGCTCGGCGCCTCGCCCTCCTCTTCCAGCCAACGACCGCTAGCGTCCAGGGCGAGACAACGTACCCAGGGCAACGCCAGGCGCTCGCGCAACAGCGAAACGCTGCGCCGCCGCAGCTCGGCAGGCGAGCCGCCCTCGACCAGCCGCAGCGCCTCGGCCATGCCAGCCAGCGCCGGGACCGGTGCGAGCGCCTTCGTCTCGTCGCGCACGCCGTCACCTCTCACGTCACCCGACCTCCGCGGTGAAGCCGTGTTCATCCACGCCGAGCGCAACCCGGGTCACCGGCTCCTGGCGCGCCATGCGCTCGAGCAGTGCCCGCGATACCGGCGGCAACAGCTCACCGTCGATGATCGATTCGAGCATCCGGGCCCCGTTCTCGCTGCGCGTGGCCCGGGCACAGATGGCCTCGGCCAGCGTCAGCTCCAGCACCACCTCGGCCTGGCGATGGCGGTCGCGAATGCGCCCGGCCAGGGTTTCGAGCTTGGCGGAGACGATATCGTGGAGAATGTCCCGCGACAGCGGCAGGTAGGGCACTACCTCCATGCGCGCCAGCAGCGCCGGCTTGAAGAAGTCGGCCAGCACTGGATAGAGCGCCGTATCCATGGCCTCGTGGTCGTCGGCATGGCGCACCACGGCCTCGTAACCGAGATTCGAGGTCATGAAGAACAACACGTTGCGGCAGTCGATGACGCGCCCTTCCCCATCGGCCAGTTCGCCCTTGTCGAAGGCCTGGTAGAAGAGATTGAGCACGTCCGGATGGGCCTTCTCGACCTCATCGAGCAGCACCACCGAATAGGGCCGCTGGCGAATCGCCTCGGTCAGCAGGCCACCCTCGCCGAAGCCCACGTAACCGGGCGGCGAGCCGATCAACCGCGAGACGGTGTGCTTCTCCTGATACTCGGACATGTTGATGGTGGTCAGGAACTGGCGGCCACCGTAGAGGCTCTCGGCGATCTGCACCACGGTCTCGGTCTTGCCTACCCCGCTGGGTCCGACCAGCAGGAAGGCCCCCAGCGGGCGGCCGGGGCGACGCAGATCGGCGCGGGCGGTGAGCAGATGGCGGTGCAGGCGCTCGATGGCCGTGTCCTGGCCCTTGATCATCCGTCCCAGTTCATCCGGCAGCTCAGTGAGTCGCGCCAGCTCGTCGCGGGTCATGCGCTCCACCGGCACGCCGGTCCAGTCGCCGATCACCTGGGCGACCTGGGCCTCCTCGACGCTGGCATTGACCAGGGAAAACTCGCGTTGCAGTTCGGCAAGGCGCGCTTCGTGCCCGGCCAGCTCCGCTGTCCGCCGTTCGCGTGCCTCGGCGGCGTCGCTCTCATCGTCGTCGCCTTCGTCATCGAGCAGTTCGCGATGCAGCGTCAGGATGGCATCGACGCAATCGCGCTGCTCGCGCCAGGCAGCCTCCAGGGTCTCGCGTTCCTCGTCCAGCCGGGCCAGTTGTTCAGCCAGGGCATCGCGTCGCGTGGCATCGGGGGTGCGGCCCAGCAGCGCCTCGCGTTCGAGCTGGTCGTGCTCGCGCTGGGCAGCCAACTGCTCGCTCATCAGATGGCTGAGTCGGCGTGGCGGCGTATCCAGCGCCTGGGCCAGCCGGGTACCGGCGGTGTCGAGAACGTCGATGGCCTTGTCCGGCAACTGGCGTCCAGCCAGGTAGCGCGCCGAGAGTTCGGCGGCGGCACGCAGACCGCTGTCGCCGATCAGCACGCCATGGGTCGACTCGTAGACATCTCGCAGGCCACGCAGGATCACCAGCGCCTGTTCGACGTCCGGCTCGCCCAAGGCGACCGGCTGGAAACGCCGCGACAGCGCCGGATCCTTCTCGATGTGCTTCTTGTATTCGCGCCAGGTCGTGGCGGCGATGGTACGCAACTCGCCACGCGCCAGTGCCGGCTTGAGCAGGTTGGCAGCATCGGCACCGCCTTCCGGATTGCCGGCGCCGATCAGCGTGTGGGCCTCGTCGATGAACAGCAGCGTCGGGACGGCGGCCTCCTTGACCTCTTCGATCACCGCCTTGAGGCGCTTCTCGAACTCGCCCTTGACCGAGGCCCCGGCCTGCAGGGCGCCGAGGTCCAGCGACACCAGCTCGACGCCGGCCAAGGCCGCGGGCACGCGACCCTCGACGATGCGTGATGCCAGCCCTTCGACCACGGCGCTCTTGCCGACGCCGGCGTCGCCCACCACGATAGGATTGTTCTTGCGGCGCCGGCCCAGGATATCGAGCATCTGGTCGATCTCGGGGTCGCGGCACAGTACCGGGTCGAGCTCGCCGCGACGCGCCTGCTCGGTCAGCGAGGTGGCAAAGCGTGCCAGGGCGCTGTCATCGCCGGCCGTTCCACGGCCGCGAGCCGGCTGTACGTCCTCGGCCACGGCGGCCTCGGCGGAGTCGCGGGTCAGCCGGACGAAGTCGCGACGCAACCGCTCGCGATTGATCCCGGAAAGCAGTCGCTCGCCCTGTGGCCCCAGGTAACGGCCGGCATGATGCAGCAGAGCGGTGAAGATCACCCCGGTGCGCAGTTCGCGATGCTCGAGCTCGGTACTCGCCAGCAGCCAAGCGTCCTGCAGCAGCTCGACCAGCAACGGCGAGAAACTCGGCGTGGCCACTTCCAGGTCGCGGGACGGTCGGGCGTCTTCGGTGAGTGCACGGCGCAGCGCCTCCGGCTCGATCGCCTCGGCGTCGAGCAGTACCCGCAGGTCACACAGCGGCTGGTCGAGGCAGGCCAGCAGCAGATGGGAGACGCCTACCTCGGGCGCCTGCTGTTCGGCGCACAGTGCCGCTGCCCTTTCCAGTCCCTGGCGGGCGATGGCGTTGAGTCGGCCGATCAGTGCCGGAAGCTCTACCCTGAGCATAGTCTCTCCCTCGGAGTTGCCGTAGATTACGAGTTGATGATGCGTTCCAGCGCCAGGCCGACCTGATCGGCCTGGTGCTCCAGCGACAAGGAAAAGCCAGCGTAGGCCACCACCATGGTCAGCGCGAAGAGCGCGAAGATGCCCCACAGGGGCAGGCCGTCGCCCTGGCGGCGCGCATCGGCGAGCACATTGTCCAGCGGGCGAGTCAGGCCCTCTTCGCCGGGCTCGTCGAGGGCCACCAGTTGGTCGCCCAGCTCGCGCAGCACCTGCTCGTACTCCTCGCGGCCATGGGGCATGACCTTGTAGCGGCCCTCGAAGCCCAGGCACAGGCACAGGTAGATGAAGGCCAGCAGGTCACGGTAGCGACGCGGCTCCTGGCGCAGCCGGGCGAGGATCGAGAAGACCTTCTCGCCACCCCAGGTCTCGTTGTGGAAACGCGTCAGCAACGAGTGGCCGGCCCACTGGCTCTGCTGGCCCCAGTCGGTGCTCATCACCGCCTCGTCGATGAAGGAACACAGCACATAGCGGTAAGCCAGCAGGGTCGGCCGGTCATAGCCCTGCTCGGTGAGTTCGACCTCGATGGCGGCGATCTCGTCGACCACCTGGCGGTAGAGGCGCTCGATATCGTCGAGCCGGTCGAGCTGGCGGACCCGCACCACCATGCCCAACAGCGAACCGGCGGCGTCCACCAGCGGATTGAGGTTATGACCGCGCAAGCGGAACCAGTAATCCTCATCGGCATCCAGATGGTCGGCATCGCTGTGGATCAGCCGTTCCAGCCCCTGAATATCGATGCTGTCCTCATGGCGACGGGCGTCGTCGTGGGTGGCGAGTTCGTTCATGGCTTAGCTCCTGATCGCCCAGAACTGCATTTCCAGCCCCGGGAAGTCACCGGCAACGTGGAAGGCGAAGCCGCTGGCGCCGCGCAGCATGCTCCAGGCCTCGCTCTGGCGGTCGAGACGGAAGTAGGTGTAACCGGCATGGAACGGCAACTGGCGCGGCGCTACCGGCAGAGGCTCGAGCGGGATGCCCGGCAACTGCAGGCTGATGAGGTCGCGAATGCGCTCGACGCTGGCCACCTTGGTCTGCTGCACGAACAGCTTGCGCAAGCGTTCCGGCGGCAGGTCCGCCCGCACTGCCAGGATGAAGTCGGCGTCGTCGAGCAGGCTGTGATCGGCCAGGGTGGCAACCTTGAGCCCGAAGCGGCGCGACTGCAGCTGGATGGCCATGGCGCGCGGCTCGAGCACGGTGGACAGCGACTGACGCAGGCTCTGCATCAGCGGCCGGAAAGCGGCCTCCGGCCGGTCATGGTCATAGGCCGGAAACTCCGGTGGCAGCCGCGACTCGGCGGTGAAGGTGGTCAGTTCGCAACAAACCTCGAGCATGTCGGCATAGAGCCGCTCGGGATGCAGGTGACCGAGTCGTGCCAGGTGCTGAAAACGCGGCTGGGCGCGGTTGAGCGACTGCAGCAGCATGAAGTCGGCAACGTCGGCGACTCCGGATTGATTGGGAGTGGCCAGCCGCTGGGCCAGATTGCGGGCCCGCTCGCGCATCAAGCCGGCCATTTCGCCGACGAAACGCTGCAACACCGGCGCTGCCTGGACATTGAGCAGGGTCGGCAGGAACGCCTCGTCGAGCACCAGGCTGCCATCCGGACGTCGCTCGAGGATCCGTGCTACCGCCAAACAGGCGTAGGCGCTGCGGTCGTCCTGCTCGAGCAGCAGCCGCGGGGCGACACGCGCCAGATCGAGATCGGCCAGGTCGCCGGCCCGAGAGTGCAGGTCGCGCACGCCACGCGTTTCGGCGCGGTAGCGAGACGGCAGCGACGAGGTCTCCCAGCTCACTTCGGCCACGCCGTCGGTCGCCAGCGGCACGCCCAGGTAGACCACCTGATTGGCCACCGAGGCATCGGCAATCTCCAGCGCCGGGGGCTCCAGGTCGTCGTCGGGCAGGCGGAAGGGGGTGCCATCGGGGAGCACGCCACTGGCCTGGCTGAGGGCGATGCGCCCGAAGCTCAGATACTCGGTATTGAGCGTCAGGGTCAAAAAACCGTGCAGGTGGCCGCCGACGCCGCGCAGACGGGTGTCGATCAGCCCTTCCAGACTGCGCTGCTGCTGCTGGAAGTGCTGGGGCTTGATGAACAGCCCTTCACTCCAGACCACGGGATTGCGACTGGCCATCAGGTTTCCTTCCTCAGCGCAGCCTCGCGCTCCAGCAGATGCACCAGCAGGTGGTAGTCACGCCCCCGGTCGTCGATATCCACCACCTTCTTCCACTGCGCCTGGTTGGGGTTGGAGTAGAAGGCGATGATGCCGATGTAGCGGGTGTCCTCTTCTACCTCAAACGGCTCGTAGAACTTGAACTGGCCGGGCAGCAGGGTGAAGTCGTCATGGGTCAGGTAGTTGGTGCCGAGCGCCTCTTCGAGGTCCGCCTGAAGCTGGTGATTATCGGCCGACATCAGCATCGAGTCGTCCTTGAGCTGCAGGATCTGAAAGCGCAGTGGCGTACCCTCGCCTTCGGCGTTGGGGTTCATGCTGGGCGCGGCCAGCATGCTCAGATCGACCCGCGACGGACGATCCTCCGGATATCCCACCGGGATCGAAGGGTCCTTCAGCACCTGGAAGGTCTTGCCGGTGGCCTCGAAGGTGGAGGCACATCCGGCCAGTGCCATGAGCATGCTGCCAAGTGCCAGGCACCGCATCAGCGACGCGGCCCCGACCCGCCGGGGGATCATGCGTCCTCCCGCTGCTGGCGGCGCACCGACTGGTCGTAGGCCTGTTCGAAGACTTCCCAGAACAGTTTCTCGAAGCCCTGCTGCCGACCCGAGTTGAGTTCCTGGTAGTAGTGGCGATACATCTCCCAGGCCCAGCCGCCTTCGTCCTCACCCTGGCGACCTGCGCCACGATAGGCATGAAAACGCTTGAGCAAGGCATCCGGCGAGAAGGCATCGAGAATCGACTTGAGAGCCGTCCCGATGGCTTCCTCCACTGCGGCCTGGTGCTGTTGCTGGTGTTCGAGGCATTCTGACACCGCCGCCGGCGCCGAGAGATGCACCGGGCTGCGCTGGGCAGCAAACAGTGTCGTCAGTGTCTGGTCATAGGATTGCCCCAGGCGCAGCGGGTTGTCCTCGATGGGCTGCAGGCGACGGTCGCGCAGCGGATAGCGGCTACCGTCGTGGGCCTGGTGTAGCGCCAGCAGGCCTTCCACTGTGGCCTTGAGAGTACGCCCCGCCTCTTCGAGAAAGGCGTGCTGCTCGGCACTGTCGCGGAAGCGCAACTCGCCGCCCAGGGTCTGCAGCAGCGGTGAGGCGCCGACGTGGCCGACCTCTCCTGTTGGCTCATCTTGCCAGCGCTCTTCGAGTTGCTCGCCGACCGAGCGTTCCAGATCGTTCAGCAGGTGTTCATTCATGTCGGGGTCCTCGTAACCTCGTTGCCTTGGTGCGGCCGGCGCACCTGCGGTAGCGCCCTGCCCGTCCAGGGCATCGAGCAGTTCGTGATGATCGTCCTCGCCAGCGATGGTCTCGTCGGCCAGCGCGGCCATGGGATCCTGATGGCGCTGCGCCGATGAAACCTCGCCCAGTGCCTCCAGCGGGTCATGCTGGGGTCGTGTCACGACAGCGGTGGCCGACACCGGCTCGGCGCCCTCCAGCGTCTCGTGCTCCTCGTCGACCAGGGTTGCCAGTGGCTGCACACCGGCGACAGCGGCCTGACGGTCGCCCATGTGCACCCGCAGCCAGTATTCCCCTACCTGCAACTCATCACCGTCGCGCAGCGCTACACGGCGCTCGCGACCGATCGGCAGCGTCGCGCGGTTGACGAAGGTCTGGCCACAGCGGTCGATCAGGCAGAAACGACCGTCCAAGCGCTGGATCTCGGCATGTCCGGGGCGTACCCGGTTGGCGTGATCCTGCAACAGCCAGTCGTCGGACGACCCGCTGCCCAGGGTGCCGCCCTCGGCCGGAAAGACGTGGCTGCTGGTCGAGCGGCCCTCGAGCCGTTCACTGTTGGTGACCACCAGAGTGATGGCCTGCTGCTGGGAAAACGTCTCGTTCATGGGTTCACCGTGTCATCTGAATGCGCACCCGGCGCCGCTGGGCCGCCGTGCCTGCCTCGGGCTTGACGAAGGTCGTCCAGCCCAGTTGGCAACTGCCTCCTTCGCCCAGGCGCATGGGCTTCACGTCGCGCTCCAGGAGCTCGAGTTCCAGGTCGTAGGCCAGAGGCTCACGCAGCACGAATTCCATCAGGGTGTGCAGCGCCTGATGGTCGCGGCCGTCGGGCAAGAAATCGCGGAAGCGGGTCAAATCCAGGCCGCGCATACGCAGTGCGAACTTGCCGCTGATATCGTCGACCCAGCCGCCGGCGACCATATCCTGGCCCAGTGTGGAGCCGCTCAGGCCGCTTCGGGTGCGCTGGTCCGATGGAATCTCGACCCGCCGGTGCACCCAGGGCTCGATCTCGACGCCATCGAGATCGAAGCAGTGGCCGACGATGCCCGCTACCACATCCGGCGAGCGCGAACGGCCAGCCAGCAGACCGGCATAGGCCAGCATCTTGCTCCAGTTGATCGGCGTCTCGCCGCGCAACCGCTCATCGGCCAACCCGACCAGGGAGAAGATTGCCGCCGAGAAACCGTCCTCGGCCCCGTCCTGGTAACGCACATGGTGGCGATACTTGCGCCAGCCGCGATGCAGAAGCGATAGCACCCGGTGGTTGAAGAGATTCAGGAAGTCCCCGGCCGCGCCTTCGCGATGCGCCTCGGCATGGGCCATGGCCTCCAGGTAGTAACCCGGCAATGGCGACTGGGCCCCCTGGAGCCCCAGGAAACTGACGCGCATGGTGTAACGCTCGGCATCCTGGGGCTCCAGGGCGAGAATGTCGCTGCCCGGGAAGCCCAACGAGGCCGACGCCTCGAAACGCACTCGCTCGGCGGCAGGATCGGCCTCCCGATCTCCTTCCAGATCGTCGCCGTAGTGCCGGTGAAGCAATTCCACCAGTTGATAGAAGTCGTAGCGCCGGGCCCCGTCGACCAGGGGGGCGAGCGCTACATCAGGGGCTGCTGGCCCGACTGCAAGGTCCATGCGTAGCGCTCGCGGTTATGAAGGTTGGTGACGTGCAACTCGTGAAAGGAGTTGATGCTGGCGTACAGCGAGAAGAACCGGGACAGCACGCTGGCGAACAGGAAGAGACTCCCCTCGTCGCCGAAGGCTTCCTGATCCAGGGTCATCTCGGAGCGCAGCCCGCGTACTGGCAGGCCACGGTAAAGCCGATCCACCGGCTCGGTCTGGATATCGATGATGCCGGCCAGGCGCTTCTGGGCGATGCGCTCGGCCTGGCGGTCGACCAGCGCCCGGAAGTCGTAGACCCGCAGCACCGACCGCAGGGCGTCGCGGTCGAGCAATGACAGGTAATTCAGCGACAGATTGGAAATCAGCGTCCACAGCAGACTGCCGTCCAGGGTCGGTCGCATGGTCGGGGTCGGCCGGGTGATATTGCGAAACTCGGCAAAGGCCGGGCTGTCCTCGGTGGGCACGCAGATATCGCCGACCGTCAGCCGCTCGGGCAGCTCGCGATTACTGCAGGTCAAGCTCAGCGAGATGGTCTCGCGCAGCCCCAGGCAAGCCTGCTCGTCGCCTCGCACGAAGGCGATGTCGTGGTCGAAACCGTCGCCACGCAGGCTGTCGCGCACACGTACCCGGTAGTAGCGGGCTTCACGCCCCCGGTCGCGCTCGATCTGGTGCTCGAAACTCTCGAAAGGCACGTATCGGCGCGGCTCTCCGCGGATGCGCCCGCTTTCGCTCTCAAGCCATCCCTCCACGTCATCGACGCTGAACACCTCGTAGTGCGACGGGAAGCGGCTGCTGGGACGGATACGATATTCGCTGCGCTCGCCGCTGAGGTCCACCGGGTCGGCGTCATGGGCGAAGAGGTTGATCGCCGGCGTGCAGTACAGCGCCAGGCTATCGTCCCCTACCCGGGCATCCGCCGGCAGGGTACGCGAGAAGGTGAAGCGCAACGTCACCCGCTCGGCCAGACGCGCCGGCAGGTAATCGCCCAGGCGCTGCAGGTCGAAGAACTGGAAGGCCTCGGGGAAGCACAGGTATTCCTGCAGGATGCGATAGCCCTGGTAGACGTTGCGCGGGTACGGCAGCAGCGCATCCTCGGCAGCGAAGCCCACCGGCGCCAACAGGCGCGTGGGCAGCGGCAGGCGCAGGCCGTCGACTTCCAGTTCGATACCGGCCAGGTAGTGGCTCAGCCACAGATAAAGGGTACGGGCCGTATAGCCATTGCCGCCCAGATGCAGGCGCAGGTCGCCCACGCCCAGAGCATCGAGGGGCTGATCGCTGTGCACCGCCAGATCCAGCTCGACCACCGAGGCCTCACGGGAATGGTGAGCCGTGACCCCATCATGGGCCAGTGGGTAGAGCGTCAGCTCGTGGCAGGTACGAAAACTGCAAGCCGTACCCTCGACCTCGCGACTGGCCAGGCTGGTACCACGAGGTACGGTCTGGGCGCCACTCAGCCCGTGCCAGTGCGGGGTGAATTGCATCACCGTCATGCTCGGCACCGGCCGCAGGTAGTTGGGCCACAACATGCCGATCAACGAGTGAGTCAGTTCGGGGAACTCGTCATCGACCTTCTCCCGCAACCGGCCCGACAGGAAAGCGAAGCCCTCGAGCAGGCGCTCGACATCGGGATCGGTGCTCTGCTCGGACAGAAAACGGCTGAGCCCGGGATTGCCCTCGGCAAACTCCCGCCCCTGACGCTTCAGAAAGTCCAGTTCGTCCCGGTAGTAGCGGTTCAGCATGTCGGTCTCAGTTCAGGCACTGGTAGCGCTTGTCGTTGAGCAGCAGGTCGATGGTGGTCTGGGTCGAATCATGCCCCAGGTCCAGAGTGGCCAGGACCTGGAAGCGCAGCTGCAACGGGGCACCCTCGTTGGGCAGTGTCTCGACCTGAACGCGACTCACCCGCGGCTCGAAGCGTTCGATGCACTCGCGTATGGCACGCTCGACCTTGAGTTCGAGGTCAAGCACACCGAGCGTGGCGTCATTGAAGTCGAGCAGACCCAGCTCCGGGGCACATTCGCTGTGCCCCGGATGGCTGTTGAGTAGGTCGACCAGGTGTCGCTTGATGGAGGCCAGGGTGGCCTCGACTGCTTCGTCGCCCTCCGGTGCCGGACGCGCCGGTGACGACAGGCGCTCGAACAACCGAGCGCCGAGCAGTCCGCTTCGATCCCTGAAAGCGGTCATGGACTCAATCCTTGTCGAGGCGGCCCACCAGCGACAGTTCGAAGTTGGCACCCATGTACTTGAAATGCGGGCGTACTGCCAGCGACACCTGGTACCAGCCCGGATCGCCTTCCACGTCGGAGACCTGCACCGAGGCGGCGCGCAGCGGGCGTCGGCTACGCACGTCGGCAGGCGGATTCTCCTGATCTGCGACGTACTGGCGGATCCAGGTGTTGAGTTCACGCTCGAGATCCTGGCGCTCCTTCCAGGAGCCTATCTGCTCGCGCTGCAGCACCTTGATGTAGTGTGCCAGGCGATTGACGATGAACAGATAAGGCAACTGGGTGCCGAGCTTGTAGTTGGTCTCGGCCTCGCGCCCTTCGGGCGTGTTGGGGAAGGACTTGGGCTTCTGCACCGAGTTGGCGGAAAAGAAGGCGGCGTTGTCACTGCCCTTGCGCATGGTCAGCGAGATGAAGCCCTCTTCGGCCATCTCGAACTCACGACGGTCGGTAATCAACACCTCGGTGGGAATCTTGTTCTGCACCTGACCCAGCGCTTCATAGGTGTGCATCGGCAGATTCTCCACTGCCCCGCCGCTCTGCGGGCCAATGATATTCGGGCACCAACGATACTTGGCAAAGCTGTCGTTCAGGCGCTCTGCGAGCAGGTAGGCGGTATTGCCCCACAGATAATCGTCGTGGCTCTCGCTGACCGACTCCTGATAATGGAAGGACTTGGCCGGATTCTCTACCGGATCGTAGGGCGTGCGCAGCAGGAAGCGCGGCGCCGTCAGCCCCAGGTAGCGAGCATCCTCGGACTCGCGCAGATTGCGCCAGCGGGCGTATTTCGGCCCTTCAAAGATCGCCTTGAAGTCCTTGATGTTGGGCAGTTCCTCGAAGCTGTCGATGCCGAAGAAGCTCGGCGCCACCGAGGACAGGAAGGGTGCGTGGGACATCGCCCCGACCGAGGCCGCATACTGCAGCAACTTGATGTCCGGGCCCGAAGGCGTGAAATCGTAGTGCCCGATCATCGCCGCCACCGGCTCGCCGCCGAACTGGCCATACTCGGCGGCATAGACATGCTGATAGAGCCCGCTCTGGCTGATCTCGGAGGCGAACTCGAAGTCCTCGAGCAACTCCTCCTTGGTGGCATGCAGCACGTTGAGCTTGATGTTTTCGCGGAAATCGGTGCGATCGACCAATAGCTTGAGGCCACGCCAGGCCGATTCCAGATGCTGGAACTCCTGATCGTGGAGAATCTCGTCGACCTGGTGACCGATCTTGCGATCCAGCTCGACGATCATGCGATCGACGACCGACTTGTTGACCTGCTGCTGCCCCTCATCACTCTTGAGCAGCTCACTGATGAAGGCTGCAACCCCCTGCTTGGCCACGTCGTAGCCTTCATCAGCAGGCGCCATACGTGTCTTGGCCATCACCTGATCAAGCAGGGAGACGTCTTCGGTGCTCTCGGTAGCCTGGCTCTGAGCCTGGGACTGGGTAGATTCGGTCATGATGCGTGCCTCGCCTCCATGCAGGAAAAATCAGGAATCGCTTGAGGGGGATTCACTGTCGAGAAGTTCGAGCTCGTTCAACAGCTGGTCCCGGGTCTCGGGACTCTCAATCAAGGCCTGCAGGCGTTCCCGGAAGGCCGGCACGTTGCCGAGGGGACCTTTGAGAGCTACCAGCGCCTCGCGCAGCTCAACCAGCTTGCGCAGCTCAGGCACCTGGCGCGCCACGCTGTCTGGCGCGAAGTCCTGCAGAGAGTTGAACTCCAGATCGACCCCCAGTTCGCGGACCTCATCCCCTTCCTCGAGACGGTTCGGCACGCTGGTCCGCAGCCCGAGACCGGCCTCGCGCATCACGGACTGGAAGTTGCCCTTGTTCACCGAGACGGCCTCGCGCTCCTCGATAGGAGTCTCTTCGACGCCGCCCTTGAAATCACCGACCACCAGAAGCTTCTGGGGCAGTTCGGTGTCGGCCTGCTTATCTCCGGTGGCGGGAACGTACTTGATATTGATGCGCTCTTTGGGCGCAACGGACCCTTCCTTGGACATGGCGAACCTTCTCTCTGCAAATGATGACTCGATTCGGGCTTGCCCCGACCACTCGCCCCGAACCGGCTGGATCGGAACAAACGACCGCGACAAATGTGCCTCAGCCCGTCGAACGGCGAGGATGGGCCGATCAACCGGCCCGTTGAAAGCCCGCGAGCATAACATTCATCGCCTCGCTGTAGAATGCCATATCAAACGCCACCGGAATGTAAAACAACGTTATCTAATACACTTCCGTCCTCCACAAATATCACCAACATCTCCCAATATCACCGAATTTGCAGGGATCATTGCACGGACCTATAGCCTCGATCGCCCATGTAGGAAATATCGTACAAAAGAAAAATGAAATCACTTACACGAAGAAATTCTGCGACAGGTCATGAAGTGCTACCTCCACTACAGCGTGCCCATTCCCCCGGCCCGAACCATACGGACGACACCGCAACCTTGGCTTACGCCATGGAAGTGGGCCGCTGCTCCCGATACACCGCCATCTCGACCTGCCCAAGCCTGGGAGTCAGCAGACACCGCTGTTGTTGCCAGGGATAATCCATCTGGGCCTTGAGCAAGGCGGCCCCTTCTCCCTCTTTCCAAGCCTCGATATCGAGATCGCGCCAATAGCGCGGATCACGCCCCGTCTGGCGGTCGTGCTCCGCCGTCACGGGGTCACGGTCCCGGAAGGGCTCTAGGCGCGGCACGTCGGGCAGTGGCTGAGAGACATCCATGTAACGCTGCAGCATGTCCCACTGAGCATGGACTTCCTGCTTGTGTGTCACCGTCTGGCTGAAAGCAACGCTCTCCAAGAGAGAAGGCTCATACTTTCTCCTCAAGTGACGGGAGGAATTGGCTGGGTATACAAGAAGGCGAATACTCTTTCCCTTCAGGCATGAACCTATCGGCGAAAGGGAAAATCGCTGGAATAACCACCACTCCCAAAATTGCGGTTATAAAAGGGCTTCCAGTTACCAAAATCAACGACACAACCACAACTGGAAGGAAAACAAGAAACAAGAAGATTCCGACCAGGCTCTGCCTAACCATAACCCCCTTATCCTCATACAAACACCTAACACTTGCATCCCCAGAAATCTTAGAATGCAAAAGCTTCACGACCTCACTGTATTCAGAATCACACTCCAACGGGTCTTGATTTATTCCATTGACATAATTATAGCTATGAAACTCTATGAAACCGCCCTCCTTATGCTGTGAAAATACAGAACAGCTGTAACCAGGCGAAACCTTATTAAAAGATAAAACAATCTTCCCGACATCTTCATACAGAATAGAAACAGAATTATTCCTGATAACACTGGATGATATTTTTTCTACACCATCATGTGTAAGCTTCACACTACAATCATCACGATAAGTATCAGGCTCCCTAGTCGGCGCAATGTGCATACCTGTGAAGGAATATTCCAAGATAACACTGTCTTCTAGCTCTCCACTCATCCATCTCTCCATGGATTTTTTATTTCAGGCCTCATCAACTGCAAAGTAGAATCTTTCACACCTCTCCGACATTTCTTTCTTCCCTTATTGAAAGAAAACTTACGGACATTCCAAAAGCAGGATAAGCGAGATCGAAAATCGCTTCTACATTTCCATCCTCGACGTTTTTTGTAAACAAGGCAAGACTCTCGTTGACTCGCCGACACTATAGAGCCGCACACCTCCTTTCTTGGCAGCCTGAACCTCAGGCTCGAGGGCAGAAACCGACAGAGGACATACCAGCCATGCCACCAGCAGCAAGGCCATGCACCATGAACGCTGCATCCTAGAAGCCAAAACGTGGGGGAAAGTTAGACAAGGGAGGCTGCCTGTTAAGCCATTCATCGACCATAGCTTCAGCTTGACTAAGCTGTCCGGGAGTAAGTCTATCTCGATTGCTCTCCATAATATATCGAGCCGTTCTATCATCCACTTCTTCTACAACGGCTTGTAGTATCGCCCACCCACGAACAACGTCTTTTTTCGCCTGACAGTATGCCTCTCTTTCAGGATTAACCAAACACTCTCCGTAGACCACTCGCGCGATACGCGAACCTCTTTTAGAGGCTTCCAATATCCACTCCCAAAGCTCTTTGTTTTTATCTAAATCATCTAATACCGAGGTTAGGGCTATCATTCCAGGGACATAGCCCTGCTCAGCAGCTTTTCTTAACCAACCTTCGGCAGCCTCCAGGCGCCTGGATTTCAGGAAGTACCAACCCTGACCATCGAGGATAGACTTGCCCAAACGGGTCTGGGCCTCAGAGTTGCCCTGCTCGGCGGACTTTTCCAGCCAATCGACGCCCTCTCCTCTATCGTCCATCAGGCGATAGACATGGTAGAGCGCCAGCATGGCATCGGTATCACCGGCCTCGGCCCTGGGTAAAGTCTCGGCCAGGGCCTTCTCGCGCCAGCCCTCAGCATCCTCCGGACACTCGTCACCGGCGATGCAGGCACCACCTTGAAATAAACGTAACATGGCATAGGGATCGCCCTGTTCGGCGGCCTTCAGATACCAGCCCATGACCTCCTCGGTTAGGCCTCTCCCCAACAGGCGAGTCGCTTCGCCTAGATAATACATGGCCTCCACATCACCGGCCTCGGCGGCTTGCTCCAGATAGGGCTGCATCTTGATCCACTCGTGCTGGCCCCAGAGCCGCATGCCTTCGTCTTTAGCGGCCTGAACCTCGGGCTCGAGGGCGGAGGCCGATAGGGAACATGCCAGCCATGGCAGGATCAGCAAGGCTGTGAACCATGGTCGCCGCATTTTAGAACCCGAAACGAGGTGGGAAGTTTGAAAGAGGAGGCTCTTTATTGATCCACTCTCTTGCTACCTCCTTGGCTTGCTCAATTTCCTCAGGGGTTATTTCGCCTTTGTTACGCTTCATTGCACTCCGCGCAGAATGATTGTCAGCCTCTTCTACCATCGCCAACAGGATACCCCACCCAAGAACAACGTCCTGCTTATTCTGACACATATCAATTCCAGCCGCGGCGTTAAGCTCTTCTGGATTCAAATAACACCAGCCTATCCCGAAGCGCTCCTCGACATCGCCATGTTCAGAGGCTTTTACTGTCCACTCCCAAGCTTGCTCAAGCTTTTCTTTCTTTTCCAACGCTCCCGCCAGGTCACTCATCGCCGGCACATAGCCCTGCTCAACGGCCTTACGAAACCATTCCTCGGCAGCCTCCAGGCGCCTGGATTCCAGGAAGTACCAACCCTGGCCATCGAGGATATACTTGCCCAAACGGGTCTGGGCCTCCAGGTTGCCCTGCTCGGCAGCTTTTTCCAGCCAGTCCTCAGCCTCGCCATCCTCGTCCAGGGCGCGATAGACGTAGTTGAGCGCAACCATGGCCTCAGTATCACCCGCCTCGGCCTTAGGTAGGGGTCTCGGCCAGGGCCTTCTCGCGCCAGCCCTCAGCATCCTCCGGACACTCGTCACCGGCGATGCAGGCGCCGCCCTCGAACAGGCGCAACATGGCATAGGGATCGCCTTGTTCGGCGGCCTGGAGATACCATCCCATGGCCTCCTCGGTCAGGCCCATATGACGTAGCCGATGCACCTCTCCCAAGTAGTACATGGCCTCCACGTCACCGGCTTCGGCAGCGGGCTCCAAGTAGGGAATTATCTCCCCCGAGATACCCAGGCCGTACAGACGCATACCTTCGTCCTTGGCAGCCTGAACCTCAGGCTCAAGTGCGGTGGCGAGGCCGGGAAGAGTCAACAATATAATGGCGAAAAAATGGTGGGCCAGGCGCATCCTTACGACTCCCGGTAGGTTACATGTGTGCCACCCGGTATCGTCACCAGCTGGCAGTGGGCATCAATATCCTGGCCAAGATTGTTAGCGATACTGCGGTATAGTTTGCGTGCCGCTGCAGCTTGACCATCATTAGTTAAAGATTGCGACATAAACTGATCCAAACGATAGCGGTTCTCGCAATAAGCCTGTCCGAGGGCAGCGCTATTATTGCTGCCATTTTCGCCGTTGTCGGCACCGGTATACTCACCATCCGCCGACATCCTGGCCACGGCCTTCTCGAACAATCGCTGGGCGGCGCTGCGACGATAAAGCCCATCTTCAGGCCCTCCTCGATCCACTCAAGACATTGGGCGTTGGCGATAAGCTCGGCGCGGTCGCTCTGGGTCAGTTGGTTGTAGAGTCGACGAATGCCATCCCGGCCTCGAGCGGCCAGCAGCCCCACGTCCAGCAACGTGGTGGTGGCCAGATAGGTTAGCTGACTGATGCTCTCGAAGGCGTCCTGGTCGACCCAGTCGACGAAGCCATAGTCATTGTCGCGCAGGGCCTGGCCGATCATCATCAGCCAGAGGTCCAACTGCTGAAGGTCGAGTTCGACGGCGACCTTCCCGCCCACCGAGACGCCGGCGAATACCTTGGCCACCGGCTCGAGGCGCAGCGCATGGTTCGGTCCATCATTCTGGAGCAGTTGTATCCATTAGCCCCACAAGTGAATCAAGGTTAAGACCTTCCTCGGAATCTGGAACATCTAAGTGCCGCCAAGCGAAAAAGTGATAGCCTCCGAGCGTCATTTGCCGATTACGCATCCGCTGTTCTTCAGGCCGCTTATCATGCAACCCATAGGCAAACAACAGTTCCACTGCTTCAGGTAATGCTGGTGGCTCTGATTCCCGTGTCCAGTGCCACCAAGCCTCGGCCATACGATACTCATACTTCATTGTCACGCGCGCCTGGCGTCGCGTCATGCCATCGCTCGACAGGAATAGCGTGCGAATTTGACGGGCTTCTTGATCGACATCTTCCAGCCAGCCCCACTCTGTCTCCAACCGTTCCAGCCCATGCTCTGCTTCCTCTGCCTCAACCTCTATGCCCTCCCACTCATCAGGTGAGACCGCCAAAGAGGCTACCGGCACTCCCAATACACCACTCGCTGTCCGATCAGGCAACTCATTTAGCTGGGATTCTAGCGCTTGGCGAGTCGCCTGATACTCGCGATAGCGATGGGCCAACCAAGCCAGATAAAGTTCGGTATGCTTCTGGAAGTTTTCCTCGCTGGGAGTTAACGCGCCGTCAGCAAGCCGTTCATAGTAGCGTCGCAGAGAGACTATTGAGTAACCATCAACCTGGTCATTGAGCTCAAACAACCTTGACGTAACAACATCCTGTTCTTGCAAATCTTCCAAACTGGGAAAGGGAACACCTGATCTCCGGGCATTTCGATACATACGATGAAGCGCCGCCAATGATAGTTCGGCACTGACTTTCTGCTCATCAGGTTTCAAACCGCCACCGATATCGTCACTAATCCCGGGCTGGAGGATTTCTCGCCAGTCATCCTGCAACGGTCCAAGCGGGCGACAGCGACGATAGAAGCGTCGCTCATGCGCGGCAACGAGATGCAAGGCTCGACGGCAGCCTGAGTGGAGCGGCCCGCCATCATCGAGAACGGGCGCCAACGGATGATACGAATCCAGAGGGCCAAGTTCGGGCAGAGTACGGTCGACGCAGTCGAAGAGCCCTGCAAAGACGACTTGCACCTCGCTCCCATCGAACTCATAGCGATCGTCCACTTGCTCGCAGACCTCCTCCAGCAACTCTCGAACGAAGGACTTGGCCATAGCGGCGCCAAAGTCAAAACCGAAGACGGAGACACGGATTTTGCCCAGAGGCATCTCACTACTAGCGGACGCGTCACCCACCGCGCCGCGAAACTGTTCAATGGCGGCAGACTGGCGCGTTGCCGCGCCACTCATGATTAAATTGGCGAGCAGGGGAGTGTCTCGAATCGGCTCGAAGACCTCGGTACCAGTGCGGATGGCTCCTTCTTTAAGGCTCTTGGCCCATTCCCATGGCTTGGTCAGCGAGCCTCTCCATGAGCGGCCAAAAACTTCCCACCATGCGCCTTTGGTATCGAAAGCGGCATCTTTGACAGCTCCAGTAATACCACCACGGAGATGCCCCTCAACCCCATCTACTGCTTCGCTGGAAGCACGACGTAGAGTTGCCTCAAAGTTTTCCTGCACGTTTTCTTCATATGGAGCCCCCAAACCCGGAAGATACAACCTACGAAATGCCTGGCCAAGCCTGTCTTTTTCCTGGTCAGGAAAAGCAGAATATAATCGTCCAATATTACTTACTCGCCCGTCACGGAGGTCCTGCTCAAGATGGCGCCCCATACCATCGAAGAAAATACCTATTTCCATCGTCAACTGGCAATCCACCCCGATGAGTGAAGAAGACTGACCTTCCGAGCGAGCATTAATCGCCTGACAGCGCTCCAACGTCTGCGAATCAACCATCCCGGGGATACTCCTGCTCCAGCTTATCCGTCAAGGGAGAGCCAAAATCTGGGCTCCATACCAGCTCGACCCTATTCTCGGGAAGAAAGTGTACATGTAGATAACGATCTTCCCGGCTACGTTCCGGCATGGGCAACGTCACACTATGACGTTCCTGCTCCATTCCTTGTTCTTGCTGTTCTTTGGACATGCTAAGGATCCAGACGACTTCGACACTCCCCCCCCCTAAGGACCAACAGCAAGTAGTTCCCCCTCCAAAAGCTGCTAAATTACCTCCCCAGTTATCGTTGACCCAGTAACTATAAATCGGCCGATCTATATAACTATACCCTCTTAGTGAGCCTCCCTCCGGCATCCGGAGAAAGTTATACCAGCCGACGTAAGCAAGAATCGCGACCACGCCTGTCACCTGAATCCAGGTGGGCACATCCCGAAACACCCGCCGAATCACCCAACGCACCAGCATGGTTAATATTCCCCTTGGGTTTGAAGGCATTCGAGCAGTGTTTTATCACCACATACTGCTTGTTCAAGGCAGCGTTTCATCGAGTCACTTTGCAAGAAGCTCTCTCCTTTCTCTAACCAGAGATAAACATATATCCTGCGGTCCTCTGGGCGAAAAAGCTTTTTCTCATCGGCAGCGAAGAGGGCCTTGGCAACTCTTCCGAGACGGTCACAAGGGCAGATATCCTCGAATAGCTCCGGCATCTCGCTCACAAAATGTGCGGTCAATGCCGTGGCCTCGGTGTCTCCCCGGAGTGAAGTCCACAGGTCTAGATCACAGTCGAGCCGCCAGGTATCGTGCCTCAAGCCATCATCCAGCAGGCCTACCAAGGATTGCCACCCCTCCTCCTGAGCTGGATACCACCATCGCTCGATGCCATTGAAGAGATCCCGATGCCAAGCCCATGAGTTCGCCCCATGGAGGGCCTGGATGAGCGATGGCAAATAGAAGCGCATTAGCCAGGTTTTACCCTCCGGCGATATCACAGTCATGGCGGGCGCCAGTTGTCGAGCTAGCGAATCGCCGGATTGCGGACTTTCAATCCATGCCATCACCCCACACCCCATCGCGCCCAAGCCCTGCCCATCCAGATCACCATCAGGCAACGCCATCAGCCAAGGTCCCTCTCTGATCAAGTGCTCCTGCCGAGTGTCACGTATCAATGGCCAATAATCCCCATCGGCGGCCTCGATCAATGACGTCCGGGTCTCCCCCGGCAGCGCTCCCATCTCTATCAAGGCATATCGATTGCTGTCAGAGTCCTCGATATTTCGCCAGGCATTGGGCCTTATCCCCCTCTTCATGCCCCATCCCCCGGTATCAGTGACTGCCCCTCAGCGAGAGCCTTCTTCCAGCACTCCTCGCATACGTCAGGCGGCACTAACGTGGAAGCCAATGTGGCCTTGCGCTGATTGGGATCAATTCGTTCGTGATGTTCGGCGGTGGCCTCGCCCGGCAACAGCGGTGCCTGCGCTCCCTGCCCCGTGCCGCTGCCGGGACTGCCGCCGGCATTTACCTTCACGCCGGGGCCGTTGACGGTGACACCGCCACCATCGATCTTGAGAAAACTGCCGCCGGCCTTGAGGGTCAGCTCGCTGCCTGCCTCCAGCACCACCTTCTGGCCGGCCTTGATGTGCAGTTCGCGGCCGCTTTGACGGGTGGATGACCGCCTCCCCGTCTGGGCACGCTACCGCCGGGGCAGACGACAACGCACCTTCCCAGGCGAAAATAAGTAGGCGCGGCATCCGTGCCGCGCGAGGTATCGATCACTGAAACCAGTTCCTCGATGAGAGGCTAGGGCCACGACTGTCCCATCAGGCCGAGAGCGTCGTTTCCTCGGCGTAGACCTCGGCAAAGATGGCGGTGATGGGCCGGTTCGGCTGCTGGGCGTGGCGCTGCCGGACCTCCGCCGAGAGGCGCTTCAACTCCTCACTGGGCTCGGCCCACTGCTCTTTCGGAAGCGGCTGCGACCATTCATCGAGGCTCGCCGGCAGGGTCTTGCGCCCGGCCTTGTGGATGGCGCGGATTTCCCATTCGGTGAGATGGAAGGGAAGCGTCCACAGGACGAGGATGTGCCACAGGTACCACATGGACACCTTGAACAGGCCGATCTCCCCGTCGCGATGGCGGCGATGCAGCCGGCGGCGGGCGTTATGGAAGGTATGCACGCCCTCGTAGGGCGGATCACCGGGGCGATGCAGACCGTTGGGGTCCTGAATCTCCTCGCGGGTATGCACCTCGTATTCCATATAGGCCCGCACCGATTCCCACAGCCCCATCGCCAGCGACAAGCCGGGCTGTGGCAGTTCGAGGAAGTGCTGCTGCCCTGTCTCGGGATCGATAAAGCCGAGCCCCAAGCCATACTGGCGCTGCACGCCATACTGGGTCGCGCCCTGGGCCTGTGTCACCCAGGCCGCTATGCTTTCCCAGGGCACGATGATCGGCGGCTTACCGTCACCAGGTGCAAAGGCTACCTCGCGGCGCTGGCGGTGGAAGCGGGTTGGAACGTCGTTGCGAAATTTAAAGTGGTACTGACACTTGATCACCAAAGCCATTATTAGTGCCAAGGTGCAGATAACTAAGGAAGACGAAAAAGACTCATTAAAAAGTCCATCAAACCCAACATAAAAAAGCTCTACCTTCTTGCTAATAGCCCACATCACCCCCCCCCCCATCACAGGGATAAGAAAAGCCATCATCAAGAAACCGATAAAGGGAATACCTAGAGTAAACTGCCAGGTAAAGGGTGTAGGGAGGCTTCCACCGAAGTCCAGATAGGCATCATTCATCTCCCCGATGGCCTGATTAAAGTCAACGGGTGCAGATCCCGTGGGCAAGGGAACCGGTGACAGATAGCTGACCTTACCACCGGGAAAGGATCTGATATCGCCGGCCCGATGGGGCTGGGCCATATCGGGGCGGGGCGTCTTGGGCTTGTTAGCTGCCATGGTAATACCTTGGATCAAGTAAGAAGAAGCGGGTCAATACGCTGCCAAGTAGCCGATTCGCCAAGCACGGTTACTTCCGATGGCGTATAGACACCCTCGCCGCCAGCCAGGGAGACCCGTATATGGTAATCAGTAGGTCGATACTGGCCGTCGTTATCCAGCGTTTCGACGCGAATCGCCACGACGGTATCGTAGGAGCGCCAGTGTCCTGAGCCCTCCGGCTCTGGCCTGGAAAAGCCGAGCGTTAAAGGCTGCCCATCCTCCTGCTCAAGCTGACCATCGACTCGATCACTTATCGGAGACCAGGATTCCCGTGGCCCCGGCCCAGCATTCGAGCGCACCTGATAACAGGCAACCGACAAGGTATATGGTGGCTTACCACCAAAGGGCGCGACCATATCCTGACGACCGAATGAGGGCAGGATAAGCTCGAAATCCACCGACTTGGGTCCTTCGAGCCGATTCTTCCACCAGCTATCGAACTCTTCGACGCTGACGGCAATTTTCGGCGCCTGAACGATTTCTTTCAGCCGCTCTTGATAGGTTTCAAAATCATCATCGCGGACTTGTTCTGCATTCTGGCTCCAGGGGGTGGCGAGCAGCCACTCATCATGGCGGCTCGTACTGTAACGGTTATAGAACCAGCTCCCACCAAGCTCGAGCACGGTAAACAGCGCCCCGGCGAGGTTGAAACGCCAGAATACCGATCCCAGTCGAGCACCTGCGGCGGCCCACTCCACACCGCGGAACGCTACCGAAAAGCCCGCATGGGCCGTATTGAACAAGCCGTAGGTATTGGCCCCCAGCATCCCCCCGGCACCAACCATACTGGCCATAGCGGCACTCTGAGCACTTTGGTCGCCACTACGAACGGCCTCCTGCCATGTGCCATATCGGTTAGCAAGGCTTAAGTAAGAAGCTCGAGAACCAAGCAAGTAAGCCAGGCCTCCCAAAAACATATGCAGTTTACCCAGTGAAGTTCCCACCCTCTGGGCAGCGCCCGCATCGAGAGCATTCGCTAGAGCATTCGCCCTATTGCTCAACGCTGTATCCATAATACCCTGAGCGGCAAGGAAACCCGCGCTACCTGTCGCGACAAAGCCATTTAAAATAGGGGACCAATCAAGTTCTTCTCCATTAAAATAATTTTCCACCAACATCTTTGAAGAACTGCACAACATCGAAAGCTGCACAGCAAACACCAACAACCCCAGCCCATCCCCGACCACATTAGCCTTGGGCGCTGCCGCAACGCCTTGTCGAATGTTACGAATCAACCCGCCCACCTCGGCCTGCTGCGCCGCCGGCAGCACCAGCGTCAGGCCGGCCCGTCCGGGTGCGGCACCGGCGATCCGAACTGCGTCCTCGGGGAGTTCCTCGATCGGGCTTAGCGCACGGGCGAGTGCCGGCTCATGCACCGTCTGCAGTTCCTGGCGAACACGTTTGAACTCCTCGAGCAGGGTTTGCGCTTCGGGGGAGCGATGCCCGGCGGTCGCCTTGACCGTATTGCGCCGTTTGCGAATGGCGCTGAGTTCTTCCCGAAGTGCCAGGACACGCTGCATGGTGCGCTGGAAACTCGCCAACTCCTCGCGTGATGCCACGACGAAACTGGCGCCCGTGCGATGGGCGGCATCGAGGATCCTCGCGGGAAGCGCCTTGGGAAGGCGCCGAAACAACTCCTCCAGGTCGGGCACCGTGTCACGATTGATACCCTGGTAGAACTCGTCCATGACCTGAGCAATGCCCCGCGAGATCGCCGGCGCCAAGGGCTGATGAGCGCTCTCGGCGATGACTTGGGTATCCTCGGATAGCTGATCGACCGCTGGCAGTCGTCCTGACTCGACCGAGTTGAGTGTATTCCACAGGTCCTCGGCCTTGAGCACGGTCCCGTAGCCGGCGTTGGCAATCGTCGAGAATTGACCGATGAAGTCATTCTGGTCGGCGAGCGGCAGGGTATGGAACAACGGCCGATCATAGTGTGGGACCTCTTCCAGCCAGTCGGCGACCCGCTCGGTCGCCTCATCGCTGCGGCAGATATCCTTCAGACATCCATACTGGGCCTTGAAGCCCTCATGGACCTGATCCGTATTCTGCGCATCAAAATACCAGGCGGCGGTGTGGAAGCGGTTGCTGCAGAGCATCTCGGCGCGATCGTCGGACAATTTATCGAGCGTGGCATTCCAGCGCTGCAGCCGCGGGCGCTGCTCGGCGAGAAAGGCGTCCATTCGCTCGCGATCGATCAGTTCATTGATGCCCCGCTCACCGATGCTGCTGCCTTCCAGCAGGGCCCTGAGCCGCTCGTTGTGCTGCTGTTTCATGGCGAGCAGAGCATCGTCATGCTGCTCCACGAAGTCACGCCCCAGACTCTCGCTAAGACTCTCCTCGACGTAGTAGCGTCGCACCTCTCCTTGCAAACGATCGGCGATGTCATAGGCATTGCTACGGTTTGCCTCGCCACGTATCTCGCTCAGACGTTCCTTAAGCTCAGGGGGCAAGTTCGGATCGTATGGTTGCGGCAATTCCCCGGTGTTGCTGTCCCGATTGAGGAAATCGAGCAGGGCCTGACGGACCTCCCCCTGGCGAGGCTCCTCCATCGCGGCAACGTCGTCCCACATGGCCTGAACGGCCGGATCCTCCGAGACCTGGCGCAGGTCTTCCAGCGAGTTGTCCTTGAGCTGGGAAAGCGATTCGATGTAACAGGCCAACAGGTAATCCCGCTCGGTATTACCTTTATCTCCCGTTGCCCAGTCTTCCACCCAGCCCACGACCTCGTCCTGGAAGTGGGCCAGGTCACGCATCACGCCAATATCGTCGCGCACAACCAGGCACAGGGCTTCGTCGCGATCCTCGACGTCATGTTGCTTGAGCAGCTTGCCGAGCCGCGACTTGTGATAGTAGGGCTCGTTCTCCCAGAAATAGGGCTCAGCCTCGTGCTCGTAGCCTTCTTCCGGCACCTCGGCCTGAGCATCTTCGGCGAACTCCGCCACCCACTCCTCGGCCTGAGTGGTGGTGATCAGATGCTGCCCCCCGCCGCTGACGGGGCTGGCGCCGGAGAGATCGACCGCCTGCATGAAGGCATCCCGATCCTCCTCTCTCTCCACCACCTGGGCGCGCTTGGTTGCGGTCCACTGCACCTCGGAGAAACACACGTAGAGTGTACGGTCGGTCTCGTACTCCAGCTTGCCGCCGGAGATAGTGTCACCGAAGTCGCGAAACTCGTACTCGTCGAGCTGCTGGGTCTCACCATCAAAGACATAAAGGTAGCCGTTGCGCAGCAGCCGGATACCCAGCGGCCGCGCCGTCAGCGAGTAGGGGGTTTCCACCTCCGATTCGAGTTCCTCGACCAGCCCATAGCGCAAGGGTAGCAATTGCACCTTGCCCCCCTGCAGCGGACAGGTGGCACCTTCCTCACTGCCGCGGCTCGACATTTCATACGCCGCCAGCGAGGCGTCGTTACGATCATCGGCGGGTCGCTCGAACACAGCCATGTGACATTCTCCCTATGTCGTAACGTCAATCCGTGATGATGTGGTAGCCGCTGACAAGGCGGCCTCGAGGCGCGCCATGCCGCTCCACTGGCCCGGATAACACAGCAGGTTCGTCCACCCTTCCGAGTTGTCGACCTCTCGCCAGGATGTGATCCCGAGGCGCTGCATAAGGGTGCAGAACAGGGCCCACTCCCGCGGAGCGGAAAAACCGAAATCCCGTGCCTCCTGCACGATACCGGCCAGCTGCGCGTGGCGCTGGGGACGATCCGTTGCCATCAACCAACCGTCACAGTGCCGATCGACGAATTCCATCAGACGACGAATGTCCCGCCGCCGGTCACATGCCTCCAGGCGGGCCAACTGCGACTCCGAGAGTCGATAATCCGATGCTCCGACTGGCTGGCCATTCGCGGCCTTCTCCTGCGGTGCATTCACTTGCCATGCCTCTTGCACGGCATCCGGCAATATCAGCCGCTCGATGGGCCCCCAAGGCACCTGCTCCGGTGAGCTGCCATCCGTAAACAACGCCGAGATGATCGCCGGGTCAGCCAGACGCAGCAGCATGGGAGTGCCGGCAGGATGCTCGACTTGAATCAGGTTACGCAGATGATCGGTGACCTCGCTCCGTTCCGCCCGGCTAAGCATCAGATACCCCCACTCAGCTCCCAGGCCTTCTTCCAGAAACGCCCGCAGAATGGGATCATCTTGGTCTTCCAGCGTCACCAACCAGGGAGATAGATCGCCGACCTCGGCCCAAGGGGTACCGGCATACAGCATGTCAGCGGCCAGATCTCCTTCGACCCATTCGTAGAGTCGGCGCGGCAGCGATGCGACGCGCACGCCATCGAGCAGCAGGAACACCCGTTGCTCGGTCGGCCATTGCCAGTCACCACCTTCGAGGCCCCGACACCATGGCCAACGGCTCATGATGATGCTCCATCACTCTGCTGTTCGCAGATGGGGCACAGCGCCTGCTGCTGCAACAGGGCAGCATGCTGTGGCGCCTCAGCCGGCTTGAACGGCGGTTTCGGCTCGACTCCTCCGGGAATCACCGGAGGCTGCGCTTCCTGCCCCGTGCCGCTGCCGGGGCTGCCGCCGGCATTTACCTTCACGCCGGGGCCGTTGACGGTGACACCCCCACCATCGATCTTGAGAAAACTGCCGCCGGCCTTGAGGGTCAGCTCGCTGCCAGCCTCCAGCACCACCTTCTGGCCGGCCTTGATGTGCAGTTCGCGGCCGCTTTCGGTGAGCCAGGCCTGGCCTGCGCTCAGATGCAGGCTGCCATCGATAGTCAGGTGCTGGGCGCCATCGCTTTTCTCGCGCCGCTCGCCGTGTACGGTGAGGTGGTCGTCGCGGTCGAGTTCGCTCACCCGGTCGCGCTTGACGGCCAGGTGACTGTCGCGGCGGATTTCCTCGGTGCGGTCGTTCTCGGTGAGCAGCTCCAGGGCCTTCTGGGCGTGCACCCAGATCTGTTCGGCGTCGTGCTGGTCCTCGAAGCGCAGTTCGTTGAAGCCCTCCCCCTGGTGGGTCTGGGTGCGCAGCACGGTGCGCGTCTTGTGCGCCGGCAGCTCGTAGGGCGGCGTATTCACCGCGTGGTAGGTGCGTCCGGTAATGATCGGCTGGTCGGGGTCGCCCTCCAGGAAGGAGACGATCACCTCGTGGCCGATGCGCGGAATCGCCATCATGCCGTAGCCGCCGCCGGCCCAGCCCTGGCTGACGCGCAGCCAGGCACTGGCACTCCCCTCTATAGCGGCTTCGCCGCTCGCCCCGGCGGTATTGGCCCCGGCGTAGCGGTCCCAGGGGAACTGGCAGCGCACCCGACCGTGCTCGTCACAGTAGATCTCCTCGCCCTCGGGGCCCACCACGAAGGCCACCTGGGGACCTTCGACCCGAGGCTTGGGCTTGGGCTCGGGCGCAGGCCGCCAGGCGGTGTCGTCCGGGGTCAGCGTCAGGGTGTTGTGGTAACGGGTCATGCCGTCGGCCTGGGCGGCGTCCTCGCCCAGCGCCTGGGGCTGTTCGCCCTCGTGAACCACCTTGACGACCTGCCAGCCGCGGTTGAGCTCGCTGACGTCATGGTCGGCCAGGGTGAAGCGCGTGCCCGGGGCCAGCTCGGGCAGGTCGCTCTCGCCGGCCAGGGTCAGGGCGTCGTGACGCAGGTGCTCCAGCCGGTGGCGGGTGAAGGCCTGGCCCGAGGCGTCGGCCTTGTAGCGGCCCGGGTAGTCGTAGTGTTCGTAGTCCGACCGTTGGCTGTGCTGCTCTAGCCCCTGGCCCTGATGGTCGTGAAGCTGGGCGTAGGCCGGCTGCTTGAACGAATAGTCCTTGAGCTGGGCCCGGGCCGGGCGCACCCGGGCGGTCTGGGTCAGCCGGCGCAGGTGACGCTGCGGCGCGGTGCCGCCAGCGCGATGGTGGTAAGGACGCTCGCCGAGCCCGGTGAGCACCTGGGGATCGTCGGCGAACACCAGCCGATGGGCGCC
>NZ_VTPU01000025.1 GCF_008274785.1 Halomonas eurihalina | reverse complement strand
CCGACCCTGCACGCCTACCAGGAAGAACAGAACATCGACCTGCTGGTGATGGGGGCCTACGGCCATTCCCGTATTCGACATCTGCTGGTGGGCAGCACCACCACGGTCATGCTGCAGCGGGCCGAGGTTCCCGTATTGCTGCTGCGTTAGTCGACGAGCGTCAGGCGCCCCGGGCTTCCGGTGTGGCCAGTATCGGCTGGGCGATTCCCCAGCCGCCGGCCAGCAGGCACAGCATGCCGATCAGCACGCTGGTAAAGGAGGCGCCGAGGTCCAGGGCCACGCCGAGGATGGCGGGCGCGATGCCGGTGGAGAAGACCATGCAGGCGCTGAGCGTCGAGCGCAGCGTGCCCAGGTGCTCGGCGCCCCAGATGCGTACCAGTAGGCTGGTGGCAATGGACTCTTGGGCTCCCATGGCGAGTCCGCCGCCGACCATCAGCGCCCAGATGCCCGCGTCTCCCCCGTGCAGGATGGCGACCAGCAGTGCCGCCACATAGGGCAGAAGATAGAGCCGTGCCACCCTCGCCGGGCCCAGACGATCGACCCAGCGCCCGCCGAGCAGCGCACCGGGCAGCTTGGCGAGCCCCATGCCGGTCAGCGCCAGGGCGTAGACAGCCAGACTGCTGCCCAGATCCTCGGTCATGCGCGCCTGGTAGATGAACAGTCCCGTCATGGTGACCGGCAGAATCATCAGCAAGGGCAGCAGTTGCCAAAAACGCCGCTCACGAAAGGGGCGCGGGCCATCACGACGTCGAGTGCGGCTCGGGCGCTTGCCCGGGGCAGCTGGCCAGTTGCCGCGCCACAGCAGCGGGATCCACAGACCGGCCAACAGCAGGCAGAACAGCCACCACAGCTCGCGCCAGCCGAGCCACACCAGCAGGGCCGCCATCACCGGAGGCAGCACGGTCTCGCCGAGCATGATGCCCATCCCCACCAGCCCCAGGGCCCGGCCGCGCATGGTGGTGAACTCGCGCCCGGCCAGGGTATTGCCCAGGTGGGACATCATGCCCTGCCCGCATAGCCGCACCAGGCCGAGGCCGAGCAGCCCGAGGCCCCACCAGGGCGACAACGTCAGCAGCAGCACACCTAGCAGCAAGGCGGCGAAGACCGTCAGCGCGAACCGCCGTGGCGCTATCCAGTCGATACTGGGACCGAAGCGCAGCATGGCGAAGCCGGCAACCAGGGTGACCAGCGAATAGGCGGTGCCGAACTGGCCTGCGCTGAGCCCCAGGCGCTCGGAGATCGGCGCCTGGAAGAGGCCGACGAAGAAACTCTGGCCCAGGCTGGAAGAGAACATGGCCAGAAAGGCGATGGCCAGCAGGCCCCGATGCTCGCGGAGCAGGGTGCGGTACCCCATGACGTTCCTCCCTGAAACGACGCATGCGCTATCGAAGGTGAAATGGCACGATGAAAGATTCGTCCCCGAAGCCCCACAGGATATCATTCATACATCGAGAGGTTGGGCGCTATCCCGTCAGCGCCTGGAGGACATCATGAATCACCCCGAACTGGATATAGAGGCCGTCCAGGCACGGCTGCATGAACTGAGAGCCGATCTGCAGGCACAGAGCGAAGCCAGTCAGGACTCGCGCGATACCGTGATGCTGGATCAGACCTCGGTGGGGCGCCTGTCGCGTATGGATGCCCTGCAGGGCCAGGCCATGGCCAAGGCCGAAGAAGAGCGGCGGCAATTGGCCTTGCGGCGGATAACCGCTGCCTTCGCACGCATCGAACGCGGCGAATATGGCGAGTGCATCGAGTGCGGCGAGTGGATCGGCGCCAAGCGCCTGAACTGGGATCCGCTGGTATTGAAATGCATCGACTGTGCCGATTGAGCGGGTGATATGCGCTGCTTGTTCGTGCTTTTCCAAGCGCTGTCTGGAAAGTCGACGAGCGAAGGTTAGACAAGGCGAAAATCTGCGAAAACGCGGAGTTTACATGGAGTAAATGAGCATTTTGAGCTGATTTTCAACGTCGTATAGCCGAGCGTAGACACTTTCAGGCAGTGCTTAGGGTAATATGCCGCCTCGACCCACTTTATCCAGGAGAAACCTGAATGAGCATTCAACGCCACGACACCAAGGCACGCATGAGTCGCGCCGTCATCCACAACAGCGTCGCCTACCTGTGCGGCCAGGTAGCCGGTCCCGAGGCGCGCCATGGTGACATCACCGCCCAGACCGAAAGCATGCTGGCCCGCGTCGATGCCCTGCTCGCCGAGATCGGCTCCGACCGCGAGCACCTGCTCTCGGCCACCATCTATCTCAAGGATGGCGGCGACTTCGCCGCCATGAACGCCGTCTGGGACGCCTGGGTGCCTGAAGGCCACGCCCCGGCTCGCACCTGTGTCTGCGCGCCGATGCCCGCCGATGAGTTGAAGGTGGAGATTACCGTCACCGCCCTGGTAAAGGCCTAAGCATCCATCCCGGGCACGTCCAGTGGAGCTTCCTTCGGCCTGAAGCGTCGCGACAGCGCGTCCACGGCGATATTGAGAGCGGCGGTCACCAGCAGCAGGAAGCAGGCGATGTCGAACATCAGGTACTGGAAGTTCTCGTCGATGTAGTAGCCCAGGGTGGCCACGCCCAGCATGCCGAGTATCGCCGTTTCGCGCAGGATCACCTCGGCGCGGTAGTAGAGCAGTGCCAGCAGGCTCGGGTAGAGGCGCGGCAGTAGTTCGTAGGCCAGGCGCCCTGAGGCGGGCAGGTTGGCCATGCCGGGCGTCAGGCTGTCGGCATGACGTGCGATGAGAAAGGCGATCAGGGCGCCGTTGTGCAGGGCCAGTGCCAGCCAGGCCGGCAGCATCGAGGGGCCCAGCAGCAGCAGGAAGATGAACGCCAGCATCAGCTCCGGCGTGGAACGCAGCAGCACCAGTAGCCCCTTGCTCGCCAGCCGCGAGACGCGATTGCCGAAGTGGCGGCTGGCCCAGGGCCACATGACCAGTGCCACCAGCAGGCTGCCCACCGTCCCGAGCAGGCCGAGCAGCAGGGTGTTACCGATGGCCGGAGCCAGGTCGGGGATCCGCGTCAGCCAGGTGACGAGCCCAGGCCAGTCGCCTTCGAGCAGCGGGCGGGGCCAGATATCCTGGCTGACGAAGCGCCACAGTAAGGCGCCGTCCACCGACGGCCAGGGGCCGAGCAACAAGGCGCCACCGATGGCGAGCACCGGCAACAATCGCCGGTGGCTCCACCAAGGCAGACTGGCGATCAGTAGATAGAACAGCCAGAGCAGGGCGCCGGCCTCGTGGTAGCGGCCCTCGCGGAAGGCGGTCTCGAGCTGGAACCCCAGGGTCGGCAGGCCGACGAAGCCCAGCAGCACGCTGGCGCGCAGGCCGCACTCGAAGCGGTAGCGGGTATAGGCGGCCAGTCGTGGCCAGGCCAGCGGTAACTCGGTATAGGCGAAGCGGACGAGCCGACCGACCCCGGGAGGCAGGGCATCGCCGGGCGCCCGGGGTGTCTGTTCGAGAATCTCGGCATAGACCTTGGCGAAGATGCCGGCGTAGGGAATGGCCAGGGCGGCCAGGGCGGTGAGGGCCGAGAGCCCGAACACCTGCAGGAACAGCAAAGCCCAGAACAGCTCGTGAATGGCGCGCAGGAAGGCACAGCCGGCGCGCACCAGGCGCGACCGGGCGAATAGCAATGCCAGGGGAAAGCCGAGCACCACCCCGGCCAGTGTGCCCCAGAGGGCGACCGCGATGGTCAGGCCCAGGGCATGAAAGGGCGATTCCACGGCGCCCCAGGCCGGCCAGGCGAGCCCCTGGACCATGCGCGCGAGTTCCGTCCATGGTTCCCGGGTGATCACTGACAGGTCCGCCAGGGGCAGCAGGAGCAGCGCCAGTGCCACCAGCGTCAGGGTATGGCGGGCCAGGCGAGGCCCCAGGGCGTTGCCGGTGAGCCAGCGCGGACGAGCGGGCGGGGTGGCGCTCGAGCTCACACGCGCCCCCGGTAGCAGGGCAGCGGGCGCGTCGCCGGTGTCTCCTGTTGGTCGGAACGCACCGGCGTTTCGGCGTCGGGATAGAGTGCATCCAGATCGTCGAGGCTCAGTTCGTCGGCCGGCGCGTCGAGCACCAGACGGCCATCCCGCAGCCCCCAGACCCGGTCGAAATGGGACAGTGCCAGTTCGCGTTGATGCAGGGCGATGACGCAGGTGTCGTGCTGCGCATCGATCAATGAAAGCAGGCGAAGCGCCTGGTGAGGGTCGACGCTGGCCACCGGCTCGTCGCCGAGGAACAGGCGGCGTCGCTGGTAGAGAGCGCGGCCGATGGCGGTGCGCTGGCGCTGGCCGCCGGACAGCCGCCCCACCGGACGCCGCATCAGCTCGGCGATGCCAAGTTGCTCGCAGAGTTCGGCGATTTCTCGCCAGGGCTCGCGCAACGGGCGCACCAGGTTCCACAGGTTGGCGAGGGCCGAATGTTCGGCCAGACGCCCCATGTAGATGTTGTGATACACCGCCAGCCCCGGCACCAGGCCATGATGTTGCGGGCACCAGGCAACGTCATCGCCCAGCCGGGCGCGCAGCGCTGCCAGCAGCGTCGATTTGCCGGCGCCGCTGGGGCCGAGCAGGGCGACGCGCTCGCCAGGGCGCAGGGTCAGGCTCAGGCGCGGCAGCACCACCTGGTCGCCGTGGCCGAGGTCGATGCCTTCCAAGGCCAGGAGCGGGGCGTGACGTTCCGGCATGTCAGCGCAGCAGGCCGAGCGATTCCGCCACCTGCTCGATGGGCGCGTACATGTCGTTGTCCGCAGGGATGAAGGCCGAACGCGGGAAGCTCTCGAGCAGTTCGGGGTCGTCCATCGCCAGCAGGGCATCGCGAACCCGGTCGCCGAAGCCCTCGCCGAAACGCTCATCGGCATCGCCGCGCAGGGTCCACTGGTAGTCCGGGTAGCTGGGTGTCGACCAGATCACCTCGACCTTGTCGGTATCGACGCGCTCGTCCTCGACGGCGGCCTCCCAGACGGCGTAATTGACGGCGCCGAGCTCGTAGGTGCCGGACTCGACCAGGGCGATGGTGCGCGAATGGTCACCGGAAAAACCGACCCGCGAGAAGATCGCCTCGGGTGACTCCTCGAAGCGCTGGCGCAGGAAGTGTTCCGGCATCAGCCGGCCGGAGGTCGAGGTCTTGGAGCCGAAGGTGAAGCTCAGCTCATTGATGTCGCTCGGCAGCTCATCGGCGGGTTCCAGGCCGGTGGACCGGTGAGCGATGAAGTAGCTCTTGAATTCGGCATCTTCCCTGCCCTGGGCGAGCGCCCGAGAATCCGGCACCAGGCGGCGTGCCTGAACGCCGGAGAGGCCGCCGAACCAGGCCAGTTGCACCTGATCGTTGCGAAAGGCCGTGACCGCGGCGCCATAGGACTTCACCGGCACGTATTCCACCTCGACGTCCAGTTGCTCCTCGAGATAGTCGGCGACCTTCGAGAAGCGTTCGACCAGGCGTGACTGGTCCTCATCGGGAATGGCGGTGAAGCGGAAGGTCTCCTCGGCCTGCGCCCCTTGGGCGAGCAGGGCGAGGGCAGCGGCGGTGGCGGCGATCCAGCGCATCGGCGGTCTCCTGAAGGGAAAGAGGCCGCCATTGTTGTGGCTCGCCGGCAACTTGGCAAGCGCTCCTCAACGCGATACCGGGTAGCGCGTTTCCTTCAGGCTGTCCTTGATCTTCTTCAGGTGCGGCAGGAAGTCCTCGCCGCGTCGCAGGGTGACGCCGGTAGCCAGGACGTCGATCAGTGCCAGTTGGATCATGCGCGAGGTCATCGGCATGTAGTGGTCGGTATCTTCCGGGGCGCTGACCGCCAGGATCTCGGTGCATTGGTCGGCCAACGGCGAGTTAGGGTCGGTGATGCCCAGCACGATGGCGCCGTTTTCACGGGCCTGGGCGGCGATGTCGACCAGCTCGCGGGTGCGTCCCGTGTAGGAGAGCACGACCACGACATCGCCGGTATGGCAGGCGGCGGCTACCATGCGTTGCATCAGCACATCGATATAGGCCGAGACGGGAATATTGAAGCGGAAGAATTTGTGCTGGGCATCCTGGGCCACGGCCCCGGAGGCACCGAGGCCGAAGAAGTGCAATTGCTTGGCCTGGGTGAGGTAGTCGACGACGCGTTCGACTCGCGCCGAATCGGTCTCGCGCCGGGCCAGGTCGAGGGCAGCGATGGTGGCGCCGAAGATCTTGCTGGTGTAGCCCTCGGCGCTATCGCCGGGTTCCACCGCCTGGCTGACATAGGGCGTTCCGCCGGCGAGGCTCTGTGCCAGCTTGATCTTGAAGTCGGGATAGCCCTTGGCATCGAAACTGCGGCAGAACCGGTTGACCGTGGGCTCGCTGACCGAGGCGGCATGCGCCAGACTGGCGATGCTCATGCTGGTGGCGGCGCCGGGATCGGCGAGGATGACGTCGGCGACCTTGCGCTCGGAGCGGTTGAGCTCATCGAGGCGACGGCGGATGCGGTCCAGCAGATCGTGACTGACCATGGGCAGGGGAGTCTCCATGATGGCGGGCCGATGCCTGGACTGGCGGCACTTCCCAGGTGGTGATTTAACTACATTCTGGTCGGTATCCTAGCGCGGGAGTGCCGGAGGAGGCCATAGTGGGGCACTGAATGAGCGATGAGCGCTTTGTCTTTAGTAGTAATTTTACAGAATATTTTTGGTGACTGGCGCTCGTTTGCGCTAGTATTTTGCTAAGTTAACCAGATGGGGGCGGACATGAGTCAAGACACGCGGTCCCGGTCGGCGCGGTCTTCCGACGCTGCCGGAACGGAAGTCGATTTCGTGCTGTTCGGTGCGCTGGGCGATCTGTCGCAGCGCAAGCTGTACCCCGCGCTATATCATCTCGAGCGGGAAAACCTGCTGGCCACGAGCACCCGGCTGCTTGGCGTGGCACGCCAGGAGGAGAACCTCGATAGCTTCAAGTCCCGCGTGGAGTCGGCACTCAAGCAGTACGTCCCCAGCGAGGAGTTGGATCGTGCATCGCTCAAGCGCTTCCTGGACCGGCTCGACTATCGCTGCCTGGATGCCACCCAGCCTGAAGGTTACGCGGGAATTCGCGAATGGCGTCAGGATGCCGGCGAACGTCCCATGGCCATCTACCTGGCGGTAGGCGCCAGCCTGTATGGCGATATCTGCCGTCACCTCCAGGACAGCGGCAGCCTCGATGAGCGCAGTCGCGTGGTGGTCGAGAAGCCCATCGGCTATGACTTGACGTCCTCCGCCGAGATCAATGACGCCATCGGCGCAGTCTTCCCCGAGTCCCGCATCTATCGCATCGATCATTACCTGGGCAAGGAAACTGTCCAGAACCTGATCGCACTGCGTTTTGCCAATCCGTTGTTCGGTACTCAGTGGAACCAGAACCACATTTCCCATGTTGAGATCACTGTGGCCGAGAAGGTCGGCATCGAAGGGCGCTGGGGCTACTTCGACCAGGCCGGCCAACTGCGCGACATGGTGCAGAACCACCTGTTGCAGTTGATCTGCCTCATCGCCATGGACCCGCCCGCCAACCTCGATGCCGATGCCATTCGCGACGAGAAGGTCAAGGTACTCAAGGCGCTCAAGCCGTTCACCGACGACATGCTGGGGCGCGATGTGGTGCGTGGCCAGTATATCGCCGGCACCAGCGATGGTGTCAGCGTGCCGGGCTATCTCGAGGAGGCCGATGCCAATACCGAGAGCCATACCGAGACCTTCGTGGCGATGAAGACCGAGGTGTCCAACTGGCGCTGGGCCGGCGTGCCCTTCTACCTGCGCACCGGCAAGCGCATGCCCGAGAAGCTCTCGCAGATTGTCATTCACTTCCGCCAGCAGCCGCACTATATCTTCGACCCCGACCAGCGCGCCCTGGCTTCCAACAAGCTGGTGATTCGCCTGCAACCGGACGAGGGGATCGCCCTTCAGGTGCTGACCAAGGACAGCGGGCTGGACAAGGGCATGCGGCTGCGTCCCGGGCCGCTGCACCTGGATTTCAACAGCGCCTTCGCCAAGACGCGGATTCCCGATGCCTACGAGCGTCTTCTGTTGGAGGTGATGAAGGGACAGCAATATCTGTTCGTGCGTCGCGACGAGGTCGAGCATGCCTGGCACTGGTGCGACAGCCTGATCAATGCTTGGCGGAATCGAGACGAGATGCCTCGGCGTTACCCCGCCGGTTCCTGGGGGCCCGTGGCCTCGATCGCCATGATCACCCAGGATGGCCGTAGCTGGTATGAGGATTACTGACATGACACTCGAGCAGGCTCCACGCGAACGACTCTCGCGCCAACTCGCCGAAGCCGTGGGCGAGGCCTTGAGGTCTGACCTGGCGGAGCGGGAAAGCGTGCTCCTGGTGATATCCGGCGGCTCGACCCCGGTGCCTTTCCTGCGCGCCCTGGCGGACATGCCGCTGCCCTGGTCGCGCGTCGAGGTGACTCTGGCCGATGAGCGTTGGGTGTCGGAGAGCGATGACGACAGCAATGCACGGCTGGTACGCGAGCACCTTCTGCAGGGCGAAGCGAGTCAAGCGCGTTTCGTGCCCCTGACCAGCGACGCTGCCACACCCGAGCAAGGTGTGGCCGAGGTGGCCGAACGCATCAGCGGCCTGGCCTGGCCGGCCAGTGCCGTGGTGTTGGGCATGGGCGGCGACGGCCATACCGCCTCGCTGTTTCCTGACAGCCGCGAGCTGGACCTGGCGCTGTCCACCGACGAGCCGGTGGTGGCGGTGCGCACGCCCAGCCAGCCGCAGCCCCGCATCAGCCTGAGTGCCGACAGGTTGCACCAGGCATACCGACACTTTCTGCACATCACTGGTGAGGCAAAGCGCGACGTGCTGGGCAAGGCGCTCGCCGGCGATGACACCCGGGCGCTGCCGATCCGTGCCTTTCTAGCCAGCCCGCTGGGTATCTACTGGGCCCCTTGAATCATCCCGTCACCGGCCCCGCATCACGGAGAATTACATGACCATCGACAAGCAACTGCCATCCACGCGGACCACCGAACTCGACAGCATCTGCCTCAAGGCCGAGGTGATTCCGGTGCTGGCCATCCGCCGTGTGGAAGATGCCGTGCCGCTGGCGAAGGCACTGGTCGAAGGGGGACTGAGCGTACTCGAGGTTACCCTGCGCACCGACTGCGCTCTGGAAGCCACGCAACGTATCAAGGAGGCGCTTCCCCAGGCCAGCGTTGGCATCGGGACCGTGCTGACGCCCGCCCAGTATCGTCAGGCCGAGCAGGTCGGTGCCGATTTCGTGGTGACGCCGGGGACCACCGAGGCGCTGTATCGCCATGGCGTGAGCAGCCCGGTGCCGATGCTGCCCGGCGTGGCCACCGTGTCCGAACTGATGATCGGCTGGCAGTTCGGCTATCGCCGCTTCAAGTTCTTCCCGGCTGAAGCCAGTGGCGGCGTCAAGGCGCTCAAGGCCTTTGCCGGGCCGATTCCCGAGGCGCGTTTCTGCCCCACCGGTGGCATCACCCTGGACAACGCCGATGATTACCTGGCGCTCAACAACGTGATGTGCGTGGGGGGGTCCTGGCTGACGCCGGCTCCGCTGGTCGAAGCCGAGGACTGGAACAGTATTCGCGAACTGGCCAAGGAAGCGGCGCAACGTTTTCACCACTGAACCGCGATGATGCGGATCGTGGTTTCATGATCTCTCTCGACAGCCTGGCGCTGTCTCTTTCTCGCCGGCCCACAGGGCCGGCTTTTTTTGTTTGGCGTTACGGTTTCCTGCTTCCTGCTTCCTGCTTCCTGCTTCCTGCTTGGCACTACGCTGTCACAGGCATCGCCTGGTCAATTCATGTCGTCGCGGGTGGGCAGGGCCGCGTAGGCACCGGGGCGTGTCACCGCATGGGCGCCGCAGCGGCAGGCTAGCTCAAGGGCGCGGTTGAGGAAGTCGGTGTCGTATTGCCAACCATCCGCTTGCCAGTCGTGCTCGGCCAGAGCGGCGAGCAGGCCTCCGATGAAGGCGTCGCCGCCGGCGGTGGTATCCACGGCTTCCACCTTCGGCGGTGTCATGGATGTCATGCCCTGGGCGGTGTAGGCGGCTACCGGCCCTGGGCCATCCGTGACCACGATCAGGCGTACCCCGGCGGCCAGGCGTTGGGCGAGCCAGTCATCCTCGGGGTGATCGGCACGCAGGTAAGCGAGCTCATCGCTGGAGAGCTTGAGCAGGTCGGCGCTATCCAGTAGCTGAGTGACCAGGCTGATGTCCGCCGTGCCGCTTGCCCAGAGGTTGTGGCGCAGGTTGGCGTCGACGCTGACCAGGCAGCTGGCGCGGCGGGCCATGTCGGCCATGGCCAGGGTGGTGTCGGCGATGTCCGGTTCGGTCAGGCTGTTGCTGCACAGGTGGAGCAGGGCTGGCTCGCTGAATACACCGGCGGGCAGGTGGTCGAGGCGATACAACAGGTCGGCAGCGGGTGGGCGATAGAAGTCGAAGGTGCGCTCGCCATGAGCATCGCGCGAGACGAAGGCCAGTGCCGTGCGCGCCTCGCGGGTACGCCGTATGCCGGAGACGTCGACGCCGTGGGTGGCCAGCTCGTCGGCCAGGAAGTCGCCGAAGTAGTCCTCGCCGAGCATGCCGAGAAACTGGCTCGGCAAGCCGAGCCGCGCGCAGGCCACGGCGACGTTGGCCGGGGCGCCGCCGGCGTAGGGCGTGAAGGTTTCCGGTCCCGCTTGGGTGTCGCCCAATCGACTGGAGAGCATGTCGACCAGGGCCTCGCCGAAGGCGATCAGTCGGTGCATCGGGTGTATCCCTCTTGGCTTGTGATTGTTGGGTATTGACGTTCAGGCGACCTCATGGCCCCGAGCAGTCTCGAGAAGGGCGTACCAGGTTGGGCGATCCAGAACCTGGTCGGCATCGTCGAGTAGTTGGGCGATGCGTTGCTCGCGCAGGCTCCCGATGACTGGCAAGGGCTGGCCGGGCAGGGCGCGCAGCCAGGCCAGGGCGAGCCCGGCCGGTGATGCATTGCACTCCGTGGCCAGTGTCTCGAGTTGCTTGCCGATCGGGCCCGACAGGCAGGCTCCACCGCCCAGCGGCGACCAGGCCATGGGGCGTTGGCCATCGCCGATCACAGCATCGTAAAGACCGTCGAACAGGGGCGCGTTGTGCGTCAGCGAGAGCTGGAATTGATGCACTTGCAGCGGGCGTCGCATGGCGGCCTGGAGGCGTCGCCAGGCCTCGGGGAGGAAATTGGAGACGCCTGCGGCACCGATCTTGCCGGCGTCGATGGCCTCGTCCAGAGCCCTGGCGGTGGCCTCCGACGCCATCCATGGGTCGGGGCGATGCAGCAGGAAGTGATCGATCCGCTCGACGCCCAGGCGCCCGAGGGCGGCGTCAATGGCCGCCGTGATGTGGGCCGGCGAACTGTCGTAGTGCTTGATGCCGAAGCGCAAGGCGTCTCGTTCGGGCGTGACGATGCCGGTCTTGGTCACTACTCGAAGACGTGCGGCAAGGCCGGGGCGGACGCGCAGGGCATCGCCGAACAGCATCTCACAGCGGCGATCGCCATAGATGTCAGCGTGATCGAACCAGTGGAGTCCCTGATCCAGGCGTGCTTCTATCCAGTCGGCGAGTGCCGCTGGACGCTGCAGCCCAGGCGCCTCGAGCAGGTTCATCATGCCCAGGGCGAAAGGGGAGTCGAAAGTGCCGAGGGTCGACATGCTCAGCTCGCTCGCGACAGCGTCGTGCCCAGCAGGTGATGGGCGCCGGGCACCAGCCACACCGGGTCGAGCCGGGTATTGGCCGATTCGACGCACAGGAAACGCCGCGCGGCGGCCAGTGAGGTGTCGTCGGGTGGTGCATCGCCGGGATTCCACACCACCACGGAGTCGCTGCCCTGGCGGGCGATGCGCAGGCGTCGGTGGCCGTCGTCGAGCACGGTCTCTTCGTTGCTGTGATAGATGCGGTCGATGCCGCTGCGCACGCCGAGCTCGCCTTGCTGTTCGCTCTCGGAGAAGTCCTGGAGCTTGTCGAGATAGCGGGCGCCCCTCAGACCTTCGACGCGACAGGCGAAGGCGTCGTTCACAGCGAGATAACTGTGCAGGGCGCCGGTGATCTTCACCGGGGTCTCGCCGGTATGCTCGGTGATCAGTTCGACGTGCAGGCGCTGGGCGTTGGCCTGGATCACCGCGCGGGGCACGAGTTGGGTGTGCAGGCGCTCGAGCGGGCTGAGGTGCAGCTCCACGCCTTCCTCGTGCTCGTCCACGGCATCGAGGCGCCAGTCAGCCTTGCGCGCCGGGCCGTGCATGGGACCCGAGCGGTCGGGAGATTCGTCGGCGGTGTGTTCATCGGCGAACCAGGGCCAGCACAGCGGGATACCGCCGCGGATCGCGCCGGGCAGTTCCTGGGGCGTGGGCGTTACCCACAACCAGCCACCGGCCGCCATGCCTTCCGGCGTTTCGGCCGGTAGCGCGTTTTCGCTTGCCGCGGCTTCGGGTGCTGGTAAAGAGCCTTCAGCTTGCGCGGCTTCGGGCGCTGGTAAAGAGCCTTCAGCTTGCGCGGCTTCGGGCGCTGGTAGATAGTGCAGCACCTGGGCCCCCTGGAGCGACACGACGAGTTCGCCCCAGGCTTCGTTGGCCAACCAGATTTCGCGGCCGGCCCATTCGGCGCGACGTTGGCCTTGGGTGGCATCCAGCAGGGCGCGCAGCGTTTTGGGAATCATGTGACCTCCTCGAGGGTCATTCGACCTCTGGATTGTGCAGAGCCTCGGCGGCGCCCAGCAGGCCCGTCCAGGGGGCGGTGACCACATGCACCGGGATCTCCGCGGTGTAGTCGCTCATCCGGCCCTTGTTGGCGAAGGCCTCCAGGAAGAGGCTCTCCGGCAGCCAGTCCAGCAGGCGGGGCAGTATTCCACCGCACAGGTAGACACCACCACGTGCGCCCATGGTGAGCGCGGCGTCGCCGCTGACGTCGCCGAGGATCTTCAGGAAACGCAGCAGGGTATCACGTGCCACCGGGTCACCGCTGCCGGCTGCTTCCGTGACCTCGGCGGGCTTCTGGTAGCGCGGGTGGGTACCCTTCAGCGAGCAATGGGCGGTATACAGATCCGCCAGCCCCTGGCCGCAGAGCAGGCGTTCCACCGAGATGCGGCCATAGCGGTTGCGGAAGTGGCGCAGCAGGTTCTGCTCGCGCTCGTCGGTGGGGGCAAAGGTCACGTGCCCGCCTTCGGTGGGCAGCGGGATCCAGGCGTGGCGGCCGGGGAAGACCCCGGCCACGCCGAGGCCGGTGCCAGGGCCGATCACCAGGCGCGTGGCGTGCGGGGCTGTCGTGCCTTCCTGCAGGCTGACCAGTTCGTCGTCGGCGACGTGGGGTACGCCGAGGGCCTGGGCCATGAAGTCATTAATGACCTTGAACAGGTCGAGGCCCAGTGCCTCGCGCACGGCCGTCTTGGTGAAGTCCCAGTGGTTGTTGGTCATCACCACGCGTTCGTCATGCACCGGGCAGGCGAAGGCCAGGCAGGCCTCGCGAGGGGCCTGGTCGCCGGTGGCGCCGACGCGGGTCAGGTAATCGCGAGCTGCCTCGACGATGCCGGGATAGTCGGCACAGGGCAGGCTATGGATGTCGTGGGGCGCGAAGGCGCCCGGCGTCACCAACGCGAAACGGGCGTTGGTGCCGCCGATATCACCGATAAGCGCGGGTCGGGTCATGGTGAACTCGTATCGTCAAGCAGTCGCATGAGCGGGGCCTGGTGCCGCCGCTCTTCACAAGGTCCGCCGATAAGCGCGGGTCGGGTCATGGTGAACTCGTATCGTCAAGCAGTCGCACGAGCGGGGCCTGGTGCCGCCGCGCTTCACAAGATCCGCCGATCAGAGCGGGTCGGGTCATGGGGCGTCTCAGGCGTCTTCGTCGTGGATCTGTCCTTGTTGCCGGGCCAGGTCGTCGGCCTCGAAGCCGCCGAAGACCCCAGCGCCCTCTTCGCCGCGCATGGCCAGGTGGCGGAAGCCGGAGAACAGCTCGCGACCGAGCCCCACATGGTAGTGGTCAAGCTCGGCGACGTGCTTCTCGCGATCGGCCCAGGTGTGGGCGTCGACCTTGGCTTCCAGTGTGCCGGCGTTGGTATCCAGGCGCACGATGTCGCCGTCGCGTAGCTTGGCGAGCGGGCCGCCGTCCAGTGCTTCGGGACTCATGTGAATGGCCGCCGGCACCTTGCCGGAGGCACCGGACATGCGTCCGTCGGTGACGAGCGCCACCTTGTAGCCGCGGTCCTGCAGCACGCCCAGGTAGGGCGTCAGCTTGTGCAGCTCGGGCATGCCGTTGGCCTTGGGCCCCTGGAAGCGCACCACGGCGATGACGTCGCGGTCCAGCTCGCCGGCCTCGAAGGCCGCCTTGAGTTCGTTCTGGTCCTCGAAGATCTTGACCGGCGCTTCCACGAGGCGATGCTCTTCGTCGACCGCCGAGACCTTGATCACGCCGCGCCCCAGGTTGCCGTCGAGCACGGTGAGGCCGCCAGTGGGGGTGAAGGGATTGGCAACCGGGCGCAGGACGTCTTCATCCAGGCTCTGCTCCGGGCCTTCGCGCCAGATCAGCTTGCCGTCTTCGAGGAAGGGTTCCTGGGTGTAGGCGGTCATGTCGGTGCCGAACACCGAGGGGATGTCGGTGTGGATCAGGCCGGCGCCGATCAGCTCGCGGAACAGGTAGCTCATGCCACCGGCGGCCTGAAAGTGGTTGATGTCGGCCTGGCCGTTGGGATAGACCTTCATCAGGCTGGGCGTCACCGCCGAGAGGTCGGTGAAATCTTCCCAGGTCAGGGTGAGGCCCGCCGCCGCGGCCATGGCCACCAGGTGCAGGGTATGATTGGTGGAGCCGCCGGAAGCCAGCAGGCCGACCACGGCGTTGACGATGGCGCGCTCGTCGATCTGCCGGTAGAAGGGGCGATAGTCACCGCCGGGTTCGGTGTTGCGGATCGCCTGTTCGGTGGCGAAGCGGGTCAGCGCCTCGCGCATTTCGGTGCCCGGATTGACGAAGGAGGTGCCCGGCAGGTGCAGCCCCATCATCTCCATCATCAACTGGTTGGAGTTGGCGGTGCCGTAGAAGGTGCAGGTGCCGGGGCTGTGATAGGACTCGGACTCCGCCTCCAGCAGGTCTTCGCGGCTCGCCTTGCCCTCGGCGAACAGCTGGCGGATGCGCGCCTTCTCCTTATTGGGCAGGCCGCTGGGCATGGGGCCGGCGGGCACGAACATCGCCGGCAGGTGGCCGAAGCGTGCCGCGGCGATGAACAGTCCCGGGACGATCTTGTCGCACACGCCCAGATACAGGGCAGCGTCGAACATGTTGTGAGACAAGCCGACGGCGGTGGCCATGGCGATGACGTCGCGGGAGAACAGCGACAGCTCCATGCCCGGCTGGCCCTGGGTCACGCCGTCGCACATGGCCGGGACGCCGCCGGCGAACTGAGCGGTGGAGCCCATCGCGCGGGCGGCGGACTTGATTGTCTCGGGGAAGGTCTCCAGCGGCTGATGGGCGGAGAGCATGTCGTTGTAGGCGGAGATGATGCCCAGGTTGGCACTGTTCAGCATCTTCAGCGAATTCTTGTCCTCGGTGCCGCAGGCGGCGAAGCCGTGGGCCAGGTTGCCGCAGGAGAGCTCGGCACGGTGCACGCCGCGGCGGTGCTGGTCATCCATGCGCCGCTCGTAGAGGGCGCGGCGCTCACTCGAGCGCTCACGGATACGCTCGGTTACCTGCTGGATGGTGGCGTTGAGGGGCGTGGGGGCTTGGGCCATGGAACACCTCTGCAGCGTTATAAGAGGATGGTTAAGAATTTTGGTAAATTTAACAAAAATCCTACCAGTTACTCGGCCATGATAGGGCCTTTGGGGTGAATTTTGTAATTATTTTACCCAAAAGGATGAGGCGTTGAGCCCTTTCCTCAGTGGTCGGTGGCTGACGCCCGGGTCGTCGCATCGTCGCGGGGTGCGCGAGGTGGCGAGAGTCGGGTAGGGCTACGCACAATGTAGGCGTTGCGTTGGTTGCTTGTCAGCCGGCTCGCCCATCGGTATGGAGATACGATGACTCGATTACGCCTTGGAATGCCGTCGCCCATCGGGGCGATCTCACCGGCGTCCTGGAATGCCCTGGTCGGCGATGACTATCCATTCCTGCGCCATGAGTTCCTGTCTGCCCTCGAGGATACCGGGGCCGTGGCCGCCGATACCGGCTGGGTGCCGCGTCATTTGACCTTATGGCACGGGGATGAGTTGGTCGGTGCCCTGCCGCATTATCTCAAGTATCACTCCTTCGGCGAGTATGTTTTCGACTGGGCCTGGGCCGATGCCTGGGAGCGTGCCGGGGGACGTTACTATCCCAAGGCGCTCAGCGCCATTCCCTTCACGCCAGCGCCGGGGCCTCGTCTGCTGCTGGCCGAGGACGTCGATCCGCAGCAGGCGCGTCGCTTGCTGGCCGAGTCCTGGGAGGCGGGGGAGGTCTCGAGCTGGCACCTACTGTTCGCCGAGCAGGCCGAGGTCGATGCCTGGCGACAGGCGTGTCCCGAGTTGATTCCCCGTCATGGTGTCCAGTTCCAGTGGCGGGATCGCGGATTCGGCGACTTCGATGGCTTCCTGGCGACCCTGACCTCCAAGCGGCGCAAGGCCATTCGGCGGGAACGTCGGCGCATCGCCGAACAGGGGCTGACCCTGCATCGTCTCCAGGGAGACGAGATCGGTGACGAGGATCTCGCGCACTTCTTTCGCTGCTATCAGCTTACCTACCTGGAACGCGGGCAGCGTGGTTATCTCGATGAGAGTTTCTTCGAGCGTTTGCACCGCGACCTGCCTGAATCCTTGTTGCTGATCCAGGCTCGCCTGGCGGGGCGCCCGGTGGCGGCGGCACTGTGCTTGCAGGGGGCCCGGACGCTTTACGGACGCTACTGGGGCAGCGAGGTGATGGCCGATGGCCTGCATTTCGAAGCGTGCTATTACCAGGGCATCGAGCATTGCCTGGCGACGGGGCTGACCCTGTTCGATCCCGGTACCCAGGGTGAACACAAGCTGACGCGAGGGTTCGCGCCGCGCCGCCTGACATCGCTGCACCATATCGTGGACCCGCGTCTGCGCGATGGTGTGGCGCGCTTCTGCGATGAGGAAAGCTCTCACGTGGCGGCTTACCATGATGCCGCCGCGCGGGCACTGCCGTTTAAAATTTAAACAATGGTGACTGCGGTACAAGGGCTAGTATGAACATGAGTTTGCTCCGCATGGGTGGCAAGTGCGTTCCACGTGGTCTAGAAAACCAGTGACATGTCACTTGGCCACGACGATACGTGGTGAATCGCCGCACGTCGTGGCGGTCGAGACGCTGAGCCACAAGGCGGGCAAACGATAAATAACAATAAGTCAGGACCTGTACGGCGGGTTTATCGCGTCGCAATGTGACAATTTTCACGCAATGGCATTGGCGAAGTGCATTCCTGACGCTCTACGAGGCATATCCGACAGCGAGTGGAAGTGCCTCATGATTCGCCCGGCTCGCGGGGAGGGGTGATCGATGGAGTCTCCAGCAAGTGTGAGGCTGTTTTGCAGGGACAGTGGCGGGGATGCGTCACTTGGCGATACATTGCGACAACGAGGCTGGCAGGTACGCAACGGCAGTATTTTCGAGTCATCCGGTTCCTGTTGCTGTCATGAACATGTCGCGGAGAACGAAGTAGGGCTCGTTGCGCTCGATGCCCTGTCATCCGATGAGCTGCGGCGGCTCGAGGCCTCGATGATCAAGAGCCGTTGCCCATGGGTCGGCCTGGTGGACGAGTCGGGATTGGCCGATGGCGATACGCGCCGGCTGATCATTAATCTTTGCCTGGGTTATGCGATGCAGCCCGTGGATGCCGACCGGATCGATGGGTTGTTATGGATGGCGACCGACCTGATGCGCCTGCAACGCCGGGAAAGCGAGTCTCAGCAGCAGGCTGCGACCGAGGCGGGGGCGGATTCGGGCGAGTATGAAATGGTCGGCACCACGCCGGCCATGTGGCAGTTGTTCAAGACGATTCGCAAGATTGCGGCAGTGGATGCTTCCGTCTGCATTCATGGCGAGTCGGGTACCGGCAAGGAACTGACCGCCCAGGCGATTCACGAACGTTCTCCCAGGGCGGCCGGGCCCTTCCATGCGATCAACTGCGGGGCTTTGCCCGATAACCTGATTCAATCCGAGCTGTTCGGCCACGAGAAGGGGGCCTTCACAGGAGCCGGACAACGCAAGATCGGGCGTATCGAGGCCGCGAGTGGAGGCACGCTGTTTCTCGACGAGATCGGCGACTTGCCTCTGGAACTCCAGGTCAACCTGCTGCGCTTTCTCGAGACGCGACGCTTGCAACGTGTCGGCGGACTGAACGAGATCAGCGTGGATGTGCGGATTCTTGCTGCTACCCATGTCGATCTCGCCAAGGCCGTCGACGATGGGCGCTTTCGTGAAGATCTTTACCACCGACTCAATGTCCTGCAGATCACGGTGCCTGCATTGCGGGAGCATCCCGAAGATATCGAGATTCTGGCCAACTTCTTCTTCAAGCGTTTTGCTGGCGACAAGCCGGCATGCCTGAAAGGCTTTTCCAGAGAGTCGCTCGCCGTGATGCAGCAATACGCCTGGCCGGGCAATGTCCGTGAACTGATCAATCGGGTGAGACGCGCCATGGTGATGTGCGAAGGGCGACTGATTCAGCCCGAGGACCTGGGCATCGAGCGCCGCCGTATCCATCGTCATGTGCTGACGCTGGAGCAAGCGAGAGAGCGTGCCGAGCGCGATTCCCTGCTGGCAGCCCTGGCGCGCAACAAGTATCGAATTCATCCCGCCGCCGACGAACTCGGTGTGTCGCGCGTCACGATGTATCGATTGCTCAACAAGCATGGTATTCCCCGCTCACCGGGGGAATCGGCAAGTGGACTCGGGACGTCAACCTCCCCGGCACACCCGTAGTCCATACCGGGCATTCGCCGCTTCTCACGTCAAATCCCCATCCTCCGATCACGTCTGATGCCCGCCACTTCTCCGGCGGGCGTCGTGTGTTGTGTTCCGCGCTGCTGTTTCGTACCCGCCATTGTTTCAGCCCCCTAACACTTATCGTAATGCGTTGATTCAACAAGGCATTGATAAGAGTTCCCCGGTCCAGGGCGACATCTCGAGCCTGGAATGTTTCACGGGGTTAACACTTTCTCGCCGCATGCTCGCTGCATGGTTTTTATAACCCTTTGTAAATAAAGAAAAAACAGGGTTGGCATGCTCCTTGCTTTATTCAATGGGAAACGATGCTGGCCCCTGGCTGATGCGAGGACACCACCATGACTCATCGAGTTCGCAAGACGTGCTGGCTATGGCGGTATGCCGTCCTCGCGGGGCTGGGCTTGGCATCGAGCGCTGCGGCCGAACAGCGTGGCCCGGAAGTACCCGAGGTATTCGAGCGGTCGGCGTCCGTGCAACAGGTGGCGCTGACGAACGAAGCACTCGATGGGATCCAGGGGCGCTATACGCCGGAATGGCAAGTGCGGCGCGCGGGGCAGGTCATCCTCTGGGACGAACGTCCCGGACACGATGCGGGAGGCGTCGATCGTGGCGGGCAGGCACAACTGATGGAAGGCGCCGGCAACCTGCAACGTAACCACACCATGAGTCAACGAGACAACAACAGGTGAACGACATGACAACGCAGGGGATGGCAACAAATAGCACCGTCAGTGTCGTGAGGGGGCGAATCGTGCTGGGGGCAGTCGGCATGGTCGCGGCAATGCTGGTGGGCATGGGAGTCGAGGAGGCCCAGGGGCAGCAGAATCTGCGCCCCGGGGTCCGGCCTGGCGAGGTGATCATCCTGCGCGAGGTCGAGCCGGCGGCCTTTGGCCAGTCGGACCGTGTCGGCGGGCCGATCAGGGCCCGGGCGGATCTGCGCCGCAATACCGAGCTCAATGAGACGGTTACGCATGAGACGCAACGCCAGCTTTCCGGCGTCAGGGCCGTGGCCTTGACTGATGCACGGGCGGCGGGGATCAGCAGTGGCAATAGCCTGGGAATGCCCCAGTTGCATCGGGCCCTGGGGACGGATGTATCGGGGCGCTCGAACGCCGCTCAGGTCAGGTCCGGGCAGGCTGCGGGTAGCCTTGGTGGCGGCTCGGCAGGTGGTGGCGTGGTCGGTATTACCTCGGGTCTTGCCGGCACCATCAAAGGCGCGCTGTCGCCTCTCACAGGGGAGCGCTGATCATGCTGCGACCCATCGCGACACCTCAACCGATGGCCGGGCTTCCCAAGGCTCGAGTTCTCGTGCGGCACACACTCTTCGCCACTTGCCTGGGACTGCTGATGGCGGGTTTCGATACAGCCAGTGCCCAGGACATCGGGCTACGCAACAGCACGATTCTGCAAGGCGACGCCCTGAGTCATATCAGCGGCGTGGCGAATACCAACATGGCAGCCGGGGAGGGAAATCGGCAAGCCAACAGCGGCGCTTTATCCATCGGGAGAGCGTCCAGCACGTCCGGTCAACTGGTTCAGCAGGCGCGTATCGACGACAGCCTGACCAGCCTGCAGGACAACGTGCAGATACAGGACAAGGCCTTCCGTCAGGCGAGCGGCTGGATGTCGATCAATCAGGCGGCGGGCCAAGGAAATGTGCAGAGCAATGCATTCGGCATGGCTCTGGGCATCAACGTCAGCAGCCTGGATGACAGGAACCTGCAACGGGTGCTGGCAAGTCAGCAGGGGCTGAACGGTGGCGGTGATGATTCCGCCGAGGATACCAGTCGCAGGGTCGAGATAGAAAACACGACCTTCGGTGGTGCCCGCGGAGTGATTCAGGTCAACCAGTCAGCTGGTACGGGGAACGCTACACGCAACAGTTTTCGCATGAACATGGCGCTGGGGCAGTAGCGTAAATCAAGAAGCAAAAATGCATCACCAATGGCTCATTCAGGAGAAGGACCATGAAAACATTCCAAAAAGCTCCGCTCGCTCTGGCTGTCGCCGCACTGATGGCCGCTCCCGCAGCCTTCGCCGACGGGAACCGGGGCAATAATGACTTCGACACCGACAGCTATATCGACTCCAAGTTCGATAACAACATCGACGTCGAGCTCAACCATGACAGCGATACCTACAAGGACTTCAAGGTCGATGTCCGGGTACGGACCAGTGACCCCAACTATGCCGGTGCCACCGTGGACAGCAAGCAGCTGATCAATGGCAACGGTGTCGATAATACCGTCTCCACCAACAACGCCGACCTGGATGGCAGTGCCCTGCGCAATGCCGCCGGTAATATCGGCGTCAACGTGGCGGCGGGCGACAACAACCAGCAAGCCAATGATGCGGCACTTGCCGCTTCGGATGCGGCTCGGGTGTTCGGTCAGGCTGCTGCCTTTTCGGCTCAGTCCAGCTCGAACAACGTGACCATCAACAGTGGCAGCCCGAACAATGCTCGCATGGGTGATAGTGCACTGCGTGGCGCCAGCGGCAACATTGGGGTGAACGTTGCCGCCGGTGTCGGCAATGGCCAGCAGAACAGCCTGGCGGCTGCGGTCAATACCTCCAGCGGCTCGGCCGATGCCACGACCGGTGGGGTACAGACCACCTATGGCAACTACACCGCCAATAGTGGCCATACCGAGACCTTCACCAATACCACTGACGTCACTGTGTCCGGCGTGATGGTGGGCGGCTATGCCGGTGTCGGTCGCGGTCGCGAGTCCGGTACTTACGATGGCTCCTATACCGGTCAGTCCGACCAGATTGGCAACCTGTATCCCGATACCTGGAATGGTACCGACAACGGTGATGGCGGCGTGCATACCTCGGGCAATGCCACCGGACACATCGATATCGATTCCGCTGCCCAAGGTGCTCAGGATCTCAACAACGATGGCGGCGCCTTCGCCTTCAACGAGGATGGCACTACAGAAGGGGAATATCGTGGCCGGCTGGCCTTCCGTGAAGCGGGCCTGATGGCCATGGGCGGTACGCTCTCCGGTAGCGTCACGGCGACCAATACCGTGTACGTGGCCAATGAGAACAACGCCGAACTGACCGGCAATGCCCTGCGCGGCGCGGTCGGCAACATCGGCGTCAACGTTGCCGCCGGTACCAACAACCTGCAACGCAACTCCCTGTCCATTGCTTCGTCCGCCGCAGGTGGCGGGGCAGGTGGCGGTGGCGGCGAAATGTAATACGGCCGTCGCTGCATGACCTCTAGCGAGATGTCATGACAGTTCAACACTCCCGGCCCGCGATGCGGGTCGGGAGACTCTATTCTTCGCCGGGTGGCACTGGCCCTCCGACGATGCAGTACCGGGAGCGCACCATGAATTTCAAGCGCATGAGCTTCAAGCGTTTGCGGCTATTCACGGCGATGGTGACGGGCATCTTTATCAGTGTGGCATCTGACAACATGGCGTTGGCGGCCAGCATGAGCCTGGGCAATGTCCTGTCCGACACCATGGTGCGAAAGGATGTGCAATCCATACGCGAGAGGCGCTACGAGGATCTGGTCGAACAGCATACCGATTTTTCCTGCGGGGCCGCGGCCTTGGCCACGGTGCTCAAATATGCCTATGGGCGGACGGAAATTACCGAGAATGATGTCCTGGCGGGCATGCTCGAAGTATCCGATCCCGAAGTCGTGCGTCAGCGCGGCTTTTCTTTGCTTGACCTGAAGCGCTATGTGGAAACGAACGGATACCGAGGGCGTGGCTACGAGGTCGCTCCCGATACGCTGGATGAGATATCGATTCCGGTGATCGTGTTGCTCGACCTGGAAGGCTACAAGCATTTCGTGGTGATGAAGAAGGCCCGGGGGGATCGCATCTACGTCGGTGATCCGGCGCTGGGCAATCGCATGATGTCGCGCGACGACTTCATGGCTGCATGGAATAACATCATCTTTGCCGTGGTGGGGGAAGGTTATGACCGTTATACGGTTCTGCTCGATCCGCGTCAGCCATTGACCGCGCATCGTCTGCAGGACGTCTTCTCTCCAGCACCGCGAGACCAACTGATCGATTTTGGTTTTCGGCACGCCGAGCTTTTCTGAGCTTCGGGCTCGTCGGTTTGGTATGCCACTCAAGGGGATACGGTCATGATCGGCAAATATAAAAGGGGCACAAATACCTGGCGTATTTTAGCGTTCTCCACGCCGCTGCTGTTGGCGATGTCGCAAGAGGGCATACCTTCGGCCCAGGCGGCCACCTCGAGCTTCGAGCCGTTCTCCGAGGCCCGGCAACTCAGCGATGATGAATTGAGCACCATGCGAGGACGCTTCGTAGATCGGGGGAGGCTCATGTACTTCGGGGTGCAGATGTCGAGTGAATGGCGAACGGCAGCCGGTGAGCATATCCGGGCCAGAGCGGGGGTGATGGGCGATCTCAGTGGTGGCACGCCACGTGTGTCGTTCGAGCCGGTCATTTCGGTGATCGACGGTCCCGCTCTGGCGGCCACGATGGGCAATGGCGCCGTCGTGATCGATGGGGGAACCCCCAATGCCAGGGGGGTCGTGCAGTCGATCCAGGCCGGAGGGGATTTCAACACGGCGGCCAACGAGTTGCAGGTCGATATTCTGGATGCCGCCGGCACTTCCGTGCCGACAGGGGCGGCGGGCGTTTCCCGCGTCGAGCGGCGCTTGGCCTCGGGGACGCGCGTCGCGGTCAATGCGTCGGGCAATGACTTCAGTGTCGACATGAAGGTGCCTGGCATCGGCCATGTGTCGCAGGCCGTCCTGCCAGGGCAGGGGCTGCATCAGCGTATCCAGCTTTCCAGCAACCTGCAGCGCGTGCACAACCTGACACGTCTACAGCTTTATATGAACAATAGACCGGGGATGGAGCGATCGGTGGGGGTCAGAGGTGCCATGAGGATGGCTTCGCAATTGCGTCGTTGAAGACACCGTAAAAGAGGCGGGCGAACAAATTTTCCAGGGACTACTAGGCTGATTCAGGAAGGCATGCCCCGACATCCGGTGGGGTGCTCGAATAGTATGCCTGGGATCATATTCCGAGGGGGAAGGAGGGTGATCGTGAATAATAATATGTCAGCCCAGGAAGCAAGGGTGAAATGGAGCCTGGTCGCCATCGGCATTGCGGGTCTCTCGGCCACACCGGCCGTGGCGCAGGAAAGTGACGGTGGGATCGTGAGAGAGGCGCGACCCAGCAAGAGCGTTGAAGATGTCTTACGTGAGGAACACACTCTGTTCGATAATCGGTTCTCCATCGAACCGAGTATCAATTACTCCTATTCCGATCGTTCCAAACTTGCACTGAGGGGCTTTCTCGCCCTGGATGCGATCTTTTTGGGAGAGTTGAACCTGGACGGGGTGGAAACGCATATCACCACCTTCGATCTCAACATGCGCTATGGCTTCTCCAACCGTCTGGAGTTGGGGGTGACGGTACCTTTCGTGTATCGCAGTACGACCTATCAGTCCATCGGCGATGATCTTTCCACGGAGCGGGAAAGCGAAGTGAATGTCGATGAGGCGGCATTGGGGGATATTTCGGCGATATTATCCTATCGCTTGTTGCCGGAAACCTCGACACGTCCCGATGTCGTGATCAGTGCCGGGGTTCGTGCACCGACCGGCAAGGATCCTTACGGCATCGGCCTGCGCGAGGACGACAATACGAACTTGGTAGTGCCGACCGAACTGCCTACCGGTAATGGCGTCTGGGCGGCGACAACCAGTATATCGCTACTCAAGACGCTGGATCCGGCCATCGTCTTCGGTAGCCTGGGATATACCTACAATTTCGAGGAATCCTTCGACGATATTTCGGCATCCTCGGGCGATCAACCCGGCGATGTCGACCTGGGCGACAGTATTCAGGTCGGTTTCGGTACGGCCTTCGCGCTCAATGAGCGACTCAGCCTGGCACTTTCCTACTCCCATGAGCATATTCGCAAATCCGAAATCACTTCCAATGGCAGTACCAGCAAGGTCATCGACAGTGACGCCAACGTTGGTGTCTTCAATATTGGCGGTACCTATGCATTGAACGACTCGACTTCCATCGTGACCAATCTGGGCATCGGCCTGACCGATGACGCGTCCGACATCAGCCTGACCTTCCGAATGCCCTTCCAGCTATGACGCTATGACAGTCAGGCCATGATATTCGGTCTGTGATAGACGAGACGTGGCGCTTTGAAACGTGATGTCACTATGGCGATCAGGGCATGCCCTGGTCGCCGTCTTGTGCCTGGTGAGGCAAGAGCACCGTTTCGTGGATGAGGCCGGCGGGGGAAGATGGCATAATGCCGCCATCGCAAACTGCTGACGGAATTCTCGCATGCTCAAGTGGTTGGCCGTCGTGCTTGTGGCACTCCTGGTGCTGTTGCAGTATCGCCTGTGGCTGGGCGAGGGCAGTGTGCGCGAGCTCGCCGACGTGGGGCAGCGCGTGGAGAACCTGGAAACCGAAAATGCGCCCTTGCGAGCGCGCAACGAGCGCCTGGCCGCCGAGGTCGTGGATCTCAAGACCGGCCTGGATGCCATCGAGGAGCGCGCGCGTAACGAAGTGGGGATGGTGCGCAGCGACGAACAGTTCTTCTGGGTGCCCGATGCGGGAGATGGGGAGGCGGCTCCGTGATGCCGACACCGTGGTTGGTGGTACCCGCCGCGGGATGCGGTCGTCGCATGGGCGCCGATCGGCCTAAACAGTATCTGACGCTGGGAGGGAGAACCGTCCTGGCGCATACCCTGTCACGCCTGCATGCCGCCTTTCCCGAAGCTCGCCTGTGTCTCTGCCTGGATGCCGAGGATGACCATTTCGACCCCGCCTGGGTGCCATTCAGCGATTGGCGCCGGGTTGACGGTGGCGCGGAACGTGTCGACTCAGTGGTGAATGCCCTGGAGGCCATCGTTGCCGAGGGCGCCGACGAGCAGGCGCTCGTGCTGGTGCATGACGTGGCACGCCCCTGCGTGGATGTCTCTGACCTGGCGCGGCTGTTCGCCGTGGTGAGCGACGATCCTGTCGGAGGCCTGCTGGCCGCGCCGGTGGCCGACACCATGAAGCGCGATGATGGCGCCGGCCAGGTGGCGAGTACCGAGGATCGCGCCGGCCTGTGGCATGCCCTGACGCCCCAGGGATTTCGCCTGGGTGTGCTGCGTCGTGCCCTGGCACGCGCCCATGCCGATGGCGTGGTCGTGACCGACGAGGCGTCGGCGGTGGAAGCCCTGGGGCTGTCGCCGCGACTGGTCCCCGGGCGCCGCGACAATCTCAAGATCACCCATCCCGAAGACCTTGCCCTGGCTGGGCAGATCCTGGCCGCCCAGGCGTCGGGTGTGGTTCCAACCGGCCATGAGGAGTGCCGCTGACATCATGATGCGAATCGGCCACGGTTTCGATGTGCACCGCTTCGGCGACGGCGACCACCTGAAGATCGGTGGCGTCGCCATTCCCCACTCGCATGGCTTCGTTGCCCACTCCGATGGCGACGTCCTGCTGCATGCGATCTGCGATGCCCTGCTCGGCGCCTGTGCCCTGGGCGACATCGGCCGCCATTTCCCGGATGATGACCCAACCTGGGCCGGTGCCGACAGCCGCATGCTGCTGCGCCATGTAATGGCGTTGGTCGCCGAGCGGGGCTGGCGCCTGGGTAACCTGGACGCCACGGTGATCGCCCAGGCACCGCGCATGGCGCCGCACATCGACGCCATGGCCGCCCATATCGCCGAGGACCTGAACGTCGAGCGCGGTGCAGTCAACGTCAAGGCGACCACCACCGAACGACTCGGCTTCGCCGGCCGTGGAGAAGGCATTGCCGCCGAGGCGGTGATCCTGTTGGTGGAGCACGCGCATGACTGAGACGCGCCCCGTCTGGCCGCCATGCTGGCCGCGTACCCTCGATGCCCGTTTCGGTCCGCCTTGCCCCGGGGCCTACCGGGCACGTCCCGAGGACTTCCAGGTGGAGGAAGTCCTCGGCTTCGCGCCGGAAGGGCAGGGGGAGCATCTCTGGCTATGGGTCGAGAAGCGTGACATGACCACTGCCATGGTGGCGCGGGAGCTGGCACGGGCCTGCGAGGTCGCGCCTCGAGCGGTCGGCTACGCGGGCCTGAAGGATCGCGTAGCTGTGACCCGGCAATGGTTCTCAGTCCATCTGCCCGGCCGCGAGACACCGGCCGACCTGCCGGCTCGCCTGGCGGGGCAGTCCCTGGCGCTGCTGGAGACCCATCGCCATCCGCGTAAACTGAAGCGCGGCGTGCATCGCGGCAACCGCTTTCGCCTGCGACTGACCGGTGAGGTCACGACTGACCCTGAACTCGACGAGCGCTGGGCGTGGCTATGCCGGCACGGGGTGCCCAACTACTTCGGCCCCCAGCGTTTTGGCCCCGATGGCCGCAACCTGCACCGGGCAGCATCGTTGCTGTCGCGCGGCTGGCGAAAGCGTGACGATCCCCAGGGGATGCTACTCTCGGCGGCGCGCAGTTATCTGTTCAACGTTCAACTGGCGGCACGTATCGAGCGGGATACATGGGGCTCGCCGCTCGAGGGCGAGGCTGTGATCCTGGAGGGCACGAGTAGCCAGTTCGTCATCGAACGGCTCGACGATGAGCTTCGCGACAGGGCGGCGCGCCTGGATATCCACCCCAGCGGCGTGCTGTGGGGGCGCGGCGAATCGGTGGCCCGGGAGGCGGCCCTGGCGCTCGAGCACGAGTCACTGGCGACGCACCAGGTGCTTTGCGAGGGCCTGGAACGCGCCGGGGCACGCCTGGCACGGCGTCCCTTGCGTCTACGCCTGGCCTCCCCAAGCCTCGAACGCGACGCCGAAGGCGCGATATGGCTGTCGTTCGAGTTGCCGCCCGGTGCCTACGCCACCTCGGTATTGCGTGAATTGATCGATCACCCGACCCTGAATTTCCAGCCGCCCCCGGACGGGGGCGACGAACGAGGAGCTGCGGATGCGCCGACTGCTGCTGTCCAATGATGATGGTGTCCATGCCCCCGGCCTGAGGGCGCTGTACGATGCGTTGACCTCGCATGCCCGCCTGCGCGTGGTGGCGCCCGACCGCGACAAGAGCGGTGCCAGCAACTCGCTGACCCTGACGCGACCTCTGGCGCTGACCGCCCTGGAAAATGGCTTCTACAGCGTCGACGGCACGCCGGCGGACTGCGTTTACCTGGGCGTCAACGGCGTCTGGGCGGAGCGCCCGGATCTGGTGATTTCCGGCATCAACCATGGCGGCAACCTCGGCGACGATGTGCTCTATTCCGGCACCGTCGCGGCGGCCATGGAAGGGCGCAATCTGGGCATGACGGCTATCGCCATGTCACTGGTGGGGCGCCACCACTTCGACACGGCCGGCCGGGTGGCGGCGAGCCTGGTCGGCGCCGCCGATCAGCTCTCGTTGCCGCCACGCAGCCTGTTGAACGTCAATGTTCCCGACTTGGCCTGGGAGGAGTTGCGCGGCTTCCGGGTAACCCGGATGGGCTATCGAGGGCCGGCAGCGCGCCCCCTGGAAGTAGAGGATCCGCGTGGCCGCAAGCGTTACTGGATTGCCCCGGTGGGCGAGAACGCCGATGATGGCCCGGATACCGACTTCGCCGCCGTGGAGGCCGGCTTCGTGTCCATCACGCCGCTGCAGACCGACCTGACCCGGCATGCGGCGCGCGACGACGTGCAGGATTGGTTGAATGCACTTACCTGACCTTCACCCCGGCCTGCTGCAAGGCATCGGCATGACCTCGCAGCGGACCCGAAATCGCATGGTGGAGCGCCTGGCCTATCAGGGCATTCGCGATCAGCGCGTGCTGGAGGTGATGACCCGGGCGCCGCGCCACTTGTTCCTCGATGAGGCGCTTTCTCACCGCGCCTACGAGGATACGTCCCTGCCCATCGGGCATGGCCAAACCCTGTCGCGCCCCTGGATCGTGGCACGCATGAGCGAGCTGGTCGTCCAGGCCGAGCCGACCCGGGTGCTGGAAATCGGTACCGGCTCTGGCTACCAGACATTGATATTGTCACGATTGGTCGAGGAACTCTGGTCGGTGGAGCGCATCAATGCACTGCATCGCCGCGCCGGCGAGCGGCTGCGGCTGCTCGAAGCGGGCAATGTCCAGTTGCGACTGGCCGACGGGGGCCACGGCTGGCCCGAGGCGGTACCCTTTGATGTCATCCTGCTGACGGCCTGCGCCAGCGAAATGCCCATGCCATTGCTGGCTCAACTGGCCGATGGCGGTGTCATGATTGCGCCAGTGGCGGACAAAGGCGGGCGTCAATGGCTCGTGCGGGTACGTCGCAACGGGAATCAGTTCGAGCGAGAGAGATTGGAGCCGGTACGTTTTGTGCCGTTGCTGGAAGGAGTCATTCGTTGAAGCGTCATTTTAGTCTCTTGCTCAAGGGGGCCGGCATAGGAGCCGCCGATGCGGTGCCCGGGGTCTCGGGCGGTACCATCGCCTTCATTACCGGTATCTATGAAGAATTGATCCACACCATCGAGCGTTTCGGCCCGGGGGCCATTGGCGTATGGCGCCGCCATGGGCTGGTCGCTCTGGTCGAGTATCTCAACCTGCGTTTTCTGGTGCCCCTGCTGGTCGGTATCGCGCTCAGCCTGATCAGCATCGCGCATCTGGTCGTGTGGTTGATGGATGTGCAGCCGAGGTTGCTCGATGGCTTCTTTTTCGGCCTGGTCGCCGCTTCGGCGCTGGTTGTCTGGCGTCATCCCGTGGCGTGGCGATGGTGGTACCTGGTGCCGCTGGTCCTCGGGCTGCTGCTGGCGCAATGGTTGCCTGCCCTGATGCCCTGGGTATCGCAATTGGGCAGCATGAACCTGATGCTGGCGGCGGGAGGTGCCATCGCCATCAGTGCATTGCTGCTGCCGGGGGTTTCCGGCAGTTTTCTGCTGCTGACGATGGGACTTTATGGCACCGTGATGGAAGGCGTGCGGAGTTTCGACGTGGGCTTGCTCGCCGTGTTCGGTAGTGGCTGCCTGGTCGGGTTGTTCGTCTTCTCGCGTTTGCTGTCCAGGTTGCTTCGGCATTGCCGCGGCGCCACGCTGCAAATGCTGGTTGGCTTCATTCTGGGATCGTTGCCGACCCTCTGGCCCTGGCGTCAACTGGCGTCTTATCAACTTGGGCCGGATGGGCAGATGATCCCGCTGGAGTATCATTATCTTACCCCGGGAAACTTCGGTGTAGTTACCGGTGATCCCGTCCAGTTACCGGCCGTGCTGGCTTTGATGCTGGTTGGGGCCGGACTGGTGCTGTGCGTTGATCGCTTCAACCGCGGCGGTGATACATCACGAACCGGTGGGCGTGATAGCGTAGACAAGGACAAGGAGGATGGTTCCAATGCATAAGGGGCTGCTGATCTCGGGGCTCGCGCTGGCACTGGCCGGTTGTGCCACATCCCAGAGCGAGGCGCCGCCGGTACAGGTCGAGGATCTGTCGGCCGGCCGGGCGGCGTCGACACCCGCTGAATATACCGTCAAGTCCGGTGATACCTTGTATGGGATCGCCTGGCAACACGACATGGATTATCGCGACCTGGCCGAGATGAACGACATCGGCCCTCCCTACAGCATCCAGCCCGGCCAGCGGTTGAGGCTGGGCGGCGAAGGCGGCCCGGTCCGTCAAGGCACGGCGTCGGCCGATGCCCAGCGTGATGGTGCCGAGGGGGCCGCCGTGGCCAGTGGCGTGGCGGCTGCCGGTGCCGTGGCCAGCGGCACCCAGGGTGGCGGAACCAGTGGCGGCGAGGATGGCTCGCTGGACTGGCTGCTGCCCGAGGACGCCGCCTCTGACGGCTCGGCGAGCGCCGATGGAGCGGATGCCGGTGTACCTGGCCCCGTCTATGAGGATGGGGAAGACGCGTCATCCTCCGAAGATGATGCGGCGTCGGATGACCGCGCTGCGGACGACGACGAAAGCGATAGTAACGGTGACAGCGATAGCGAGTCGGCCGACTCCGAAGCTGACGAGAGTTCCTCCGACGCCGAGGCACAGGCGAGCGAGACCGCCGCGACCGAAGAGCCCGCTGCGGCTTCCCGGGATACGCAAAGCGAAGAACCGCGCCGCTACACTCCGGCCGACAAGGTCGCTTGGCAGTGGCCGACGGATGGCGGTGTCGTGGGCAATTACGGTGAGGGCGATAGTATCACTGCCGGCATTGATATCGATGGTCAAAAGGGGCAACCTGTCAAGGCAGCCGGGCCAGGTATCGTGGTGTATGCGGGCAGCGGGGTACGCGGCTACGGCAACCTGATCCTGCTCAAGCACAATGACGAGTACCTGAGTGCTTATGCCCACAACGACACCCTGCGTGTGAAGGAGAACGATGTGGTCCAGGCCGGTGAAGTGATCGCCACCATGGGCGACAGCGATGCCCAGGATGTCAGGCTGCACTTCGAGGTTCGCAAGGATGGCCAGCCTCAGGATCCCCTGGAGTATCTGCCCGCACGTTGAATGGCGTGTCCAGCGAGCCTCTCTCGGGAAATGCTGAATAAATAGCCGAGCATAGTGAAGCGCAAGGCGTCCGGAGCACAGAAAGCGAGACATAACATGAGGTTAGGCGAGCTTTTGAGCACCGCGTAACGCAGCGATTTGCATGCGTAGGCGTTTATACAGTGTTTCCCTCGTATCGCCACCGGAGCGTCATACAATAATAATCTCGGGCATTGATCGTGAGCAGCGTGATGAACGATGTCCAGCCGCAACCATGGGGTAGTAATCGATGAGCATGCTTGAACGGGACCTTCAGGATGTGAATCTGGAGTCGGCCGCCGAGGCGGATGACGACGCCGTCGAGACGGTGGAGGTAGAAGCCGGCGCCACCGATGACAGTGACGAGGCCTTCGAGAAGGCGCTTAGCCGCGAGGATCGTCATAACCATCACAGCCTGGATGCCACGCAGATCTACCTCAACGAGATCGGCTTCTCGCCACTGCTGACGCCCGAGGAGGAGGTCCACTACGGGCGTCTCGCTCGCCAGGGCGATCCGCAGGGGCGTTCGCGGATGATCGAGTCCAATCTGCGCCTGGTGGTCAAGATCGCGCGGCGTTATCTCAATCGTGGCCTGACCCTGCTCGACCTGATCGAGGAAGGCAATCTAGGGTTGATTCGCGCCGTCGAGAAGTTCGATCCTGAGCGTGGTTTCCGCTTTTCCACCTATGCCACCTGGTGGATTCGTCAGACGATCGAGCGGGCCTTGATGAACCAGACCCGCACCATTCGCCTGCCCATCCATGTGGTCAAGGAGCTCAACATCTACCTGAGGGCAGCGCGAGAGCTGACCCAGAAGCTCGATCATGAAGCCACCGCCGAGGAAATCGCCGACCACCTCGACAAGCCGGTGGCAAGTGTCAAGAAAATGATGGGGCTCAACGAGCGGGTTTCCTCGGTGGATTACCCGGTGGGCAGCGAAAGCGACAAGCCATTGATCGAGACGCTCGCCGACACTAATGACCTGGGGCCCGAGTCCACTCTGGTGGATGGCGACGTCAAGCAGCATGTCGACGACTGGCTGGCCGAACTGACGGATAAGCAGCGCGAAGTGGTGGTACGACGCTTCGGGTTGCGTGGCCACGAGGCTTCGACGCTGGAGCAGGTTGGCGAGGAGATTGGCCTGACCCGTGAGCGTGTTCGCCAGATTCAGGTCGAGGCGCTGAAGAAACTGCGTCGCATGCTCGACAAGCAAGGGCTCGATCTGGACGCCATCTTCGAATAATCGAACGTTGCGAAGCGCCAAGAAAAGCCAGGACGTTGTCCTGGCTTTTTTCTTTTACAAAGAATAATAGACTGGAAATTTTTAGGATATTAGGTTGATAGCCTACCTGGTGTTGGTAATTTGGTGTCTTGTTCGGCAATAGGTGTGGCATCTTGATGCCCGATCGCCAATCAGGATTTTCTCTCGTATCCCACCCCAATGGAGTGCCCCATGGCTCGACCCCTGCGTGCCGACATCGACCTCGATGCCCTGCGCCACAACTATCGTCTCGCCCGGGATCTGGCGCCGGACAGCCGGTCGCTGGCGGTTCTGAAGGCTGATGCCTATGGCCACGGCCTGGTGCCTTGCGCCCGTACGCTGGAAGGATTGGCGCCAGCCTTCGCCGTGGCCTGCCTCGAAGAGGCGGAAGCCCTGCGCGACGGCGGTGTCACGGCACCGATCGTCCTGCTGGAGGGGATCTTCTCGGCCGATGAGCTGGCGCGGGTGGAAGCGCTGAAGTTGGGGACGGTGGTGCACAGCGACTGGCAGGTCGAGGCGTTGCTCTCCCATCTACCGGCAGAGCCGATTCCCACCTGGGTCAAGGTCGATTCCGGCATGCATCGCCTGGGATTTGCTCCCGAACGGGCGGCATCGGTCTGGGCGAGCCTGAGCGCCGCCCCGGCGCAGGTGTGCGGCCTGCATCTGATGAGCCACTTCGCTACTGCCGATCATGCTGACACGGCCTACTTCGAGCACCAGATGCGCACCCTGAACGCGCTTGCCGAGACACTGAACGCGCCTACCTGCCTGGCCAATTCGCCGGCGACCCTGGCCCGGCCGGAGAGTCACGGTGCCTGGAATCGCCCGGGCGTCATGCTCTATGGCAGCGATCCCCTCGAGGACTCCAACTCGGCGAGTCGCGCGCTGGAGCCGGTGATGACGCTGCGATCTGAACTCATTGCCGTGCGCGACCTGGACGAGGACGAACCGGTCGGCTATGGCGGTCGCTGGCGGGCCCCGCGCCCGTCACGCATCGGTGTGGTGGCCTGCGGTTATGGTGATGGTTACGACCGTCATGCCATCGATGGCACGCCGGCTCTGGTCGCCGGGCGTCGTACGACCCTTGTCGGCAAGGTCTCCATGGACATGCTCACGGTGGATCTCACCGACATTCCCGAGGCCGATATCGGCAGCGAGGTGGTGCTGTGGGGCCGCGCCGCCAATGGCGAGGTGCTCTCGGTGGACGAGGTGGCCCACCATTGCGACACCATCAGCTACACGCTGCTGACCGGGGTGCTGCCGAGGGTGCCCAGGCGGTATCATGGCGGCTGAATCCGAGTGTGAGAGCCCCATGTCCGAGCAAGTTTCCTCGAGTCGCTTTCTTCATCCCCGTTACTGGCTGACCTGGGTGGCGATTGGCACCATGCATGTCGGCGCCTGGTTGCCCTGGCGACTCAAGCTATGGGTCGGCAAGCTCATCGGGCTTGCTGCCTGGCGCTTCGCCAAGCGGCGACGCCGCATTGCCGAGACCAATATCCGGTTGTGCTTTCCGGAGTTCGATGAGACGCGGCAACAGCGGCTGGTCAAGGATGCCTTCATCGCCAACGGCATCGGCATCCTGGAGACGGCCACCGGTTGGTGCCGTGACCCCGAGCACCTGCGTCATCGCGTCGTCTTCGAAGGGCAGGAATACATGGCCCGAGTGCAGGCCGAGGGCAAGGGCGCGCTGATCATCGGCATTCACTTCTCGACCCTGGATCTCGGCGGCGCCCTGCATTCGCTGTTCTTTCCCGCTGACGTGGTCTATCGGCCCCACGACAACGCCCTGTTCGAACGTTTCATGACCCGGGCGCGCAATCGCATCTTCGGCACCGCCATCGACCGCCACGACCTGCGGGGCGTGGTACGCCGCATCAAGACGGGACATCATGTCTGGTATTCGCCGGATCAGGACTTCGGCCGCGAGGCCAGTGTGTTCGCGCCCTTCTTCGGTGTGGAAGCGGCGACCATCAAGCTCACCGCCAAGATCGCCCGCATGACTGGAGCACCGGTCATGCCCTTGATCTTCCACCGCAATCCCGACGGTTACACCTACCGCCTGGAATACCTGCCGGCCCTGGAAGATTTCCCCACCGGCGACGAAGTGGCAGACGCTGCCCGCATCAACGCCGTCATCGAGGCCGCCATCCGCCGCCATCCCGAGCAGTACCTGTGGCTGCATCGGCGCTTCAAGACACGGCCCAACAAAAGCGACCCCAAGCTATATGATGTGTGAGCTGAGGGGCCGCTTATGGGCAGGCCCGTGGCGCTACGCCGGTCGATGGCATGCGCCGCGGTCACGGTGACCGTGCGTCCAGGCTATCTGGCAGATTCAGCCGGTGGTAGCCCTGGCTCAACCGCTGGTTGACGAACGTTCGGTCCAGCGCGTGTCGGCTGTTCTCGTCGAGGCACTCGACGACCCGATCGGCAAATTGCTGAAGGGTGGCGAGGTATGGCGAATCGGTGGTGACCGAGAGCGATTTCAATGCCTTGAGCAGCCCCAGCAGAATGCTCTGATCCTCCATTCCATAATGGAGAATGGGCGTCAGCAGGCGATGTAGAAGGCTGTCGAAGGACTCCAGTCGCCAGCAGACACGCACTTTACCATGGCTGTCCAGTAATCGATTGGCCATCCTCGTGTCCAGGTAATGGCTCAGCAGGTCGGTGATGCGATGGAGGCACAAGCGGGCAGTGCCGGGGTCGTTGATGCCGGGAGACAGCGCCTTGATGGCGATCTCCATCAGTTGGCTCATGCCGTGCGCGAAGTGCTCCCCCACGGACTCTCCGTCCAGTTGGATCAGTGTCTCGAGAAAGGAAGTGCGCCACTTTTCATCAGGCGCCTGCTCGCCTTCAAGGCGAGCGATCGGCTGGCCTTTCAGCACATAGTCGCCAAACTGGAAGTCGAGGTGTATGACCCCGCCGATACGTTCGGCCAATTCGGCCATGGCGGGCAAGTCGGCGCTCTGGATATATCCGGCCTCGCCGGCATGCAGCTCATGGCAGGGGGCTTGCAGGGACGGCGTGATGGGCTGGTACTGCCATCGGTCTTCCTTTTCTCTGTCATGGCGCTGCTTCATCGAGGACAGGGTGTCGGTATGCAGGCTGCTGATGACGGCATCGACTTGAATCGACTGTGACACGTTGTGGATGAAGTAGACGAACAGTGCCAGACAATGCAGCACCATGACACAGGCGGCATACACGGCAATGGAGCGCCACATGCGGTCACCGTCGAGCGAGTAGGGCACGATCAGCAGCATCAGGATAAACAGGATGGTGCCGAGATAGTGGCCGAGAACCAGCTGATGGCGGCGGGCGGAGATCAGTCCGAACACCAGCTTGTGGGAAAAATTGGCTCCGGCCTGGGACAGTACCGACATGACCATCGAGAAACTGAATACCACCAACGAGATCATGCCGCCGAGCAGTGCCGTGAGCAGCGATTGCGCACCACCAGGGTCTTCGAGGCCCAGCTCCTTGATGACCGTCGGCAGGAAGTCGCTGGTCACCGGCGGTAGCAATGCCAGCAGCCCGAGGACGGCATAGAACAGTGCCGCCAGTGTCGGCAGGTAGGCAATGCTACTGGCAAAGCGCTTGAACAGCATGATGGGGTGAAACAACAGCATGAGGTTCCCTCCCCGGGCAGGGCGTGGTCAGCCGTTGATAGGCAGTGTCTCTCTTATGCAGTGAGTTGTGATCGAGCGCAAGTGAACGGTTGTGACGGCACAGCAATGAATGCCAGAGGGCTGGAGGAATAATGGTGTGAACACGGCGACTGTCATGGCGAGGCCGCCAGGGGACGGTAACCATAGAAAAACCCCCAAAGGCACGAGGCCTTGGGGGTTCACAACTTACGGCTTAAAGCTTGCCGCTTAAGGCTACCGACTGGCGAAGCCGGTCAAGCGTCGATGCGCTTGTACTTCATCCGGTGCGGTGTGTCGTCGCCCACACGCTTCTTGTGATCCGCCTCGTACTCCGTGTAGTTGCCTTCAAAGAACACCACCTGGGAATCCCCTTCGAAGGCGAGGATGTGCGTGGCGATGCGGTCGAGGAACCAGCGGTCGTGGGAGATCACCAGGGCACAGCCGGGGAAGGCCAGCAGGGCTTCCTCGAGGGCGCGCAGGGTCTCGATGTCCAGGTCGTTGGACGGCTCGTCGAGCAGCAGCACGTTGGCGCCCTGCTTGAGGGTCTGGGCGAGCTGCAGGCGACCGCGCTCGCCGCCGGAGAGGTCCGAGAGGCGCTTTTGCTGGTCGTTGCCCTTGAAGTTGAAGCGTCCCACATAGGCGCGTGACGAGACTTCATAGCCGTTGATGTTGAGGATGTCCTGGCCGTCGGAGACCGCCTCCCACACCGTCTGCTTGTTGTCCAGATCGTCGCGCAACTGCTCGACGTAGGCGATGTCCACGGTCTCGCCCTTGATCACGTCGCCAGCATCGGGCGTTTCCGTGCCCTCGATCAGCTTGAACAGGGTCGACTTGCCCGCGCCGTTGCCGCCGACCAGGCCGACGATGGCACCGGGGGGCACGGTGAAGCTCAGGTCGTCGTAGAGCAGCTTGTCGTCGAAGCGCTTGGAGACGCCATGGAACTCGATGACCTTGTCGCCGAGACGTGGCCCCGGTGGGATGTAGATCTCGTTGGTCTCGTTGCGCTGCTGGACCTCGCCGGACTGCAGTTCCTCGAAGCGGTTGAGGCGCGCCTTGCTCTTGGCCTGGCGCCCCTTGGCGTTGGAGCGAACCCACTCGAGCTCGTGCTTGATGGCCTTCTGGCGGGAGGCTTCCTGCTTGGCTTCCTGGGCGAGGCGTTTTTCCTTGGCTTCCAGCCATTGGGAATAGTTGCCCTCGAAGGGAATGCCTTCGCCGCGGTCCAGCTCCAGGATCCAGCCGGCCACGTTGTCGAGGAAGTAACGGTCGTGGGTGATGGCTACCACGGTGCCGTTGTAGTCGTGCAGGAAGCGCTCCAGCCAGGCCACCGATTCGGCATCAAGGTGGTTGGTCGGCTCATCCAGCAGCAGCATGTCGGGGCTGGAGAGCAGCAGGCGACACAGCGCCACGCGACGACGTTCACCACCGGAAAGATTGCCGACCCTGGCCTCCCAGGGCGGCAGGCGAAGGGCTTCGGCGGCCACTTCAAGCTTGCGCTCCAGGTTGTGGGCATCGGCGGCCTCGATGATGTTCTCCAGGCGCGCCTGCTCGGTGGCCAGGGCATCGAAGTCGGCATCCGGCTCGGCATAGGCGGCGTAGACGGCGTCGAGCTTCTCCTGGGCCTCCTTGATGTCGCCCAGGGCTTCCTCCACGGTCTCGCGGACGTTCTTGTCGTCGTCGAGTTCGGGCTCCTGGGGCAGGTAGCCGACCTTCATGTTCGGCATCGGGCGGGCTTCGCCCTCGAATTCGGTGTCGACACCGGCCATGATGCGCAGCAGGGTCGACTTGCCGGCACCGTTGAGGCCGAGCACGCCGATCTTGGCGCCCGGGAAGAAGGACAGGGAAATGTCCTTGAGAATCTGTTTCTTGGGGGGCACGACCTTGCCCACCCGATTCATGGTGTAGACGTATTGCGCCATGGAATCTCACTAGGGTTGGAGGTTCGGGGTTGGAGCACTCGCTGGCCCTGATGATAGTGGTCGGGCGATGGAAAGGCTAGACCGCATCGACTGCTCGTTACCTGCGTATCCCGCAATGCTCCTGCCATGTAGGGCGGTCGTCATTCCTCTTCGTCCAGGCTCCAGTCGTCACCGATGGCGCGTTGCAGGCGCCGCTCCTCAAGTAGATCTTCCAGGCGTCGTCGGGCACGCAGTCGCTCGGCGCGGCTGGCCGGGCGTTCAGGGGTGGTGTCGGCATCGTCGTCGACGTCCTGTTCGGAATCGTCGTAGTACTCGTCGTGAAGAGAATCGGGGCGCATGCGAACTCCTCCCATGGCCAATCGCGGTCTTTGCCACCCGCTGTGCCGGGCCTCAAGCCGGCGATCAACGTGGGCATCTGCCGGCTATATAAGACGAGATCTCGCGCAGTGCAAGCCCCGTTGTGGAAAGGCGCGCGACGAGGTGGCCGGAAAGAGCTCGATTGACGCTGTGCCGGCGTCTCTGCTTGGCGGTAACATGGGGTGAAATCCACGCGGCAGTCGAGGTCGTATGTCCCGTATTCGCATTCACTACTGTACCCAGTGCCAGTGGTTGCTGCGCAGTGCCTGGTACGCGCAGGAGCTGCTTTCCACCTTCGGCGAGGCGCTCGAGGAAGTGGCGCTGGCGCCGTCTCATGGCGGCCATTTCGAGATTTTCTTCGATGAAGAGAGCCTCTGGGAGCGCAAGCGCGACGAGGGCTTTCCCGACAGCAAGACCCTGAAGCGGATGGTGCGCGACCGGCTGGATCCGGAGCGCGACCTGGGGCATGTCGATCGATAATGTGCTACGAGCTACGAGCTACGAGCTACGAGCTACGAGCTACGAGCTACGAGCTACGAGCTACGAGCTACGAGCTACGAG
>NZ_VTPU01000024.1 GCF_008274785.1 Halomonas eurihalina | reverse complement strand
TGGTGGATGTAGCTCAGTGGTAGAGCCCCGGATTGTGGCTCCGGTGGTCGTGGGTTCGATCCCCATCATCCACCCCATTGCCTCCCTCTTTAGATGTGTTTCCGATATATTTCACGATTTTTTCCGGCAGGCTCGGTATGGTGACGGTTGTTGCCTGATCGGGCAGGCTTTTTCGTGGTTCCGATGACAATTCTTTACCCGGATTCCCCTTGAAGTATGCTGGTTAGCCCCCATTTGTCAGGGCATGGCGCTTGCCAGTGCGTAGCGGGATTCATAGAATTCCCTCCTTTGAACGTTTCAACGCTATCCACAGAACCAACGCCCCCGTCGGTGTAGAGGACAATTCATGCAAGTTTCCGTCGATACGACCTCCCAGATTGAACGCCGCGTCAAGGTGCAAGTGCCGGCCGCCGAAATCGATGAGGCCGTCGCTGCCCGTCTCAAGGACGCCGCCAAGACCGTGCGCATGGATGGCTTCCGCAAGGGTCGGATCCCGATGTCGGTGATCCGTCAGCGTTACGGCAGCGAAGTGCGTAACGAGGTGGTCGGCGAGGTGATGCGTGAGCGTTACGTCCGCGCGATCACTGACGAGAATCTCAATCCGGCCGGTTATCCGCAGATCGAGGCCGACGTCAACGAGACGGGCAAGGACCTGGAGTTCACGGCGATCCTCGAGGTCTATCCGGAAGTCGAGCTGTCAAGCATCGAGGGCACCGAGGTCGAGCGCCCGGTCGTCGAGGTGCGCGACGAAGACGTCGCCGAGATGATCGAGACCCTGCGCAAGCAGAACGCCAGCTGGGAAGAGGTCGAGCGTGCCGCCGAGGATGGCGACCAGCTGACCATCGATTTCCAGGGCTACCTGGGCGACGAGCCCTTCGAAGGCGGCAGTGCCGAGGGTCACGAACTGGTGATCGGTTCCGGCAGCTTCATCCCCGGCTTCGAAGAGCAGCTGATTGGCGCCAAGGCTGGTGACGACAAGGAGCTCAAGGTCACCTTCCCCGAGGACTACCAGGCCGAGCAACTGGCTGGCCAGGAAGCGACCTTCAAGGTCAAGGTCCATGGGGTCAAGGCGCAGACGCTGGCCGAGGTGGATGCCGAGTTCGTCAAGCAGTTCGGCGTCGAGGACGGCGATCTGGACAAGTTCCGCGAGGAAATCTCGAAGAACATGAGTCGTGAGGCCGAGCAGGCCGTCGACAACCGCGTCAAGCAGCAGGTGCTCGAGGCGCTGAAGAAGGCCAACGATATCCCGGTGCCCCAGGCGCTGATCCAGCAGGAAACCGATGGCCTGAAGCGCCAGGCGGCCCAGCAGTTCGGTCTCGGCGAGGACTTCGATGTCAGCCAGCTGCCCGACGAGCTGTTTGCCGAGCAGGCCAAGAGCCGGGTCCAGATCGGACTGTTGCTGGCCGAAGTCATCAAGGTGAACGAGCTCGATGCCAGCGATGACGACATCAAGGCCAAGGTCGAAGAGCTGTCTCAGCAGTACCAGGAGCCGGAGCAGGTCGTCGAGTACTACATGAGCAACGACGAGATGAAGAATCAGGTCAAATCCGCCATTCTGGAAGAGAAGGCCGTCGATGTGCTGCTCGAGCAGGCCAGCGTCAAGGACGTGGAAATGAGCTACCAGGAGGCGCTCGCCGCGGCCCAGCAACAAGGTGGTGGTGACGAGGAAGCCGAAGAGGCTGACGAGAATCAGGCCTGATCCTTCCCGACAGCTCCGCTCGGCCTCGGTTGAGCGGAGCGTCAGCCGCCGCTTTCATACATCGGATGCAAGGACATCACCCAGATGAGTAACGAGTTCGATATCCAATCCGCCGGCGGCCTGGTGCCGATGGTGGTCGAGCAAAGCGCCCGGGGCGAGCGGTCCTACGACATCTATTCCCGCCTGCTCAAGGAGCGTGTGATCTTCCTGGTTGGCCCGGTCGAAGACTACACGGCCAACCTTCTGGTGGCGCAGTTGCTGTTCCTGGAGTCCGAGAACCCCGACAAGGACGTCCATCTGTACATCAATTCACCGGGTGGCTCCGTCACGGCGGGGATGTCGATCTACGACACCATGCAGTTCATCAAGCCCGATGTCTCCACGGTGTGCATTGGTCAGGCTGCCAGCATGGGAGCGTTGCTGCTGGCCGGCGGCGCCCATGGCAAGCGTTACTGCCTGCCCAATTCGCGGATGATGATCCACCAGCCCCTCGGGGGCTATCAGGGGCAGGCGTCCGATATCGAAATCCATACACGCGAGATTCTCGGTATCCGCGAACGCCTCAACGAGATCCTGGCACATCACACCGGACAGAAGTTCGAAACGATTGCCAAGGATACCGACCGTGATAACTTCATGAACGGCGCGCAGGCGGCGGAATATGGCCTGATCGATGCCGTGCTGGATAAGCGGCCGACATCCTGATAGCGTGATAATCACCACGCTCTGATTACGTGATTCCCGGCGGCCTCGAGGCCGCCGCTGTGAGAGAGGTACGCGAATGGCCGACGGCAAAGGCAAGGACGAAGACGGCAAGCTGCTGTACTGCTCGTTCTGTGGCAAGAACCAGAATGAAGTACGCAAGCTGATTGCCGGTCCGTCCGTGTATATCTGCGATGAGTGTGTCGACCTGTGCAATGACATCATTCGCGAGGAAGTTCTCGATGCCGATGCCGAGAGCGATGAGGAGCGTCTGCCCGCCCCGCGTGATATCCGTCACACTCTCGATGACTACGTGATCGGCCAGGACCGCGCCAAGATGGTGCTGTCGGTGGCGGTCTACAATCATTACAAGCGTCTGCGTTATGGCGCCAAGGATGAGGTCGAACTCGGCAAGTCGAATATCTTGCTGATCGGCCCGACCGGTAGCGGCAAGACCTTGCTGGCCGAGACCCTGGCGCGACTTCTCAATGTTCCCTTCACCATCGCCGATGCGACCACGCTGACCGAGGCCGGTTACGTAGGCGAGGATGTCGAGAACATCATCCAGAAGCTGCTGCAGAAGTGCGATTACGATGTGGACAAGGCCCAGCGGGGCATCGTCTATATCGATGAGATCGACAAGATCTCGCGCAAGTCTGACAACCCCTCCATTACCCGTGATGTTTCGGGGGAAGGGGTCCAGCAGGCGCTGCTCAAGCTGATCGAGGGCACGACGGCTCAGGTGCCGCCTCAGGGAGGCCGCAAGCATCCCCAGCAGGAGTTCCTGCAGGTCGACACTACCAATATGCTCTTCATCGTCGGTGGTGCTTTCGCCGGTCTCGACAAGGTTATTCGTGATCGTGCCGAAAAGGGTGGCATCGGCTTCAATGCCGAGGTCAAGACCAAGGACGAGACCAAGGGTGTTGGTGATCTGCTGCTCGATGTCGAGCCGGAGGACCTGGTCAAGTTTGGCCTGATTCCCGAGTTCGTCGGTCGACTGCCGGTGATCGCGACCCTGACCGAGCTCACCGAGGATGCCCTGATCCAGATCCTCACCGAGCCGAAGAACTCCTTGATCAAGCAGTATGCTCGCTTGTTCGACATGGAGAACGTGGAGCTCGACTTCCGCGAGGATGCCTTGCGGGCGGTGGCGGCCAAGGCCATGGCGCGCAAAACCGGCGCTCGTGGGCTGCGTTCGATTCTCGAGTCGGTACTGCTCGACACCATGTACGAGATTCCTTCCATCGAGGGCGTTTCCAAGGTGGTGATCGATGCTTCGGTAATCGCCAACGAGAGCGAGCCGCTGCTGATCTATTCCCAGCAGGATGAATCGCGGGTCGACGGAACCAGCGGCTAGTCTGCCGCGGTAGAGCCGATCCCGTACCGGGACCCGGACAGGAAGTCGTCACGACAAGGGCCGCCTGGCGGCCCTTTTCTGTGCCGCGCTGTCGCCCCGGCCTTGCAATGCCGGGGGATCGTCCCCATTCCCTTGGTATTCACCCGAATCGTTTGAGGAACGTCTGCGATGCAGCAGAACGCCGAACAGACCTTGAGTCTGCCCCTTTTGCCGCTGCGGGATGTGGTTGTCTACCCGCAGATGGTCATTCCGCTGTTCGTTGGCCGGGAAAAATCCATCCAGGCGCTGGAAACGGCGATGGAAGCCGACAAGCGTGTGCTGCTTGTGGCGCAGCGCGAGGCCAGCAAGGACGATCCGGACAACGAGGACCTCTTTTCCATCGGCACCGTGGCCGAGATCATGCAGCTGCTCAAGCTGCCCGATGGCACCGTCAAGGTGTTGATCGAGGGGGAATCCCGGGCCGACATCCGTGACATTCAGGCCGTCGACGAGGGCTACAGCCGTGCCGAGGTGGTGCTGCGCGAGAGCGAGCCCCTGACCGAGCGCGAGCAGGATTCCCTCGTTCGCGTGCTGCTGAACCAGTTCGAGCAGTACGTCAAGATGTCCAAGAAGGTGCCCAACGAGGTACTGAACTCATTGTCCGGCATCGAGGATCCGAGCCGGTTGGTCGATACCATCTGTGCTCATTTGTCGCTGAAGATCGACGACAAGCAGCAATTGCTGGAGATGGATCGGGTGCGCGACCGGGTCGAGCACCTGATGGCGCTGATCGAATCCGAGATCGATCTGCTCCAGGTCGAGAAGCGCATCCGCTCGCGGGTCAAGGACCAGATGGAGAAGTCCCAGCGCGAGTACTATCTCAACGAGCAGATGAAGGCCATCCAGAAGGAGATGGGCGAGCTCGAGAACGTGCCCAACGAGGCCGACAAGTACGAGCAGGCCATCGAAGAATCCGGCATGCCCAAGGAGGCAGCGGAGAAGGCCCGGCAGGAGCTTGGCAAGTTGCGCATGATGTCGCCGTCTTCTGCCGAGGCTTCGGTGGTGCGCTCCTACCTTGACTGGCTGACCTCGGTGCCCTGGAAGAAGCGGACCCGGGTACGCCACGATATCCAGCACGCCCAGAAAGTTTTGGATGAGGATCACCATGGCCTGGAAGAGGTCAAGGAACGTATTCTCGAGTACCTGGCCGTGCAGAAGCGGGTCAAGAAGCTCAAGGGGCCCGTGCTGTGCCTGGTTGGCCCGCCCGGGGTGGGCAAGACCTCACTGGGGCAGTCGATCGCCCGCGCGACCAACCGCAAGTACGTGCGGCTTGCGCTTGGCGGCGTGCGTGACGAGTCCGAGATTCGCGGTCACCGCCGGACCTATATTGGCTCGCTGCCGGGCAAGATGGTGCAGCGCATGAGCAAGGCGGGGGTCAAGAACCCGCTGTTCTTGCTCGACGAAGTCGACAAGATCGGCATGGATCATCGCGGTGACCCGGCCTCGGCGCTGCTCGAGGTGCTCGATCCCGAACAGAACGACAAGTTCAGCGATCATTACCTCGAGTTGGATTACGATCTCTCGGAGACGCTGTTCATCTGCACCGCCAATTCGATGAATATCCCCGGTCCCTTGCTCGACCGGATGGAGGTCATCCGCCTTCCGGGCTATACCGAGGACGAGAAGCAGGCTATCGCGCGGCGCTACCTGGTGCCCAAGCAGCTCAAGGCCAATGGTTTCAAGGAAGGTGAGCTGGCGTTTTCCGACGAGGCCCTGCTGGAGCTGATCCGCTACTATAGTCGGGAAGCCGGTGTGCGCGAGCTCGAGCGCCAGATCGCCAAGGTCTGCCGCAAGGTGCTGCGTCAGCGTCTCGAACAGGAGGGCAAGGAAGGTGCCCAGGCCCCCGATCATTTGTCGGCGGCGGATATCGAAGCCTATGCTGGCGTGCGTCGCTATAGTTATGGTCTGGCCGACCAGGAAGACCAGGTCGGCCGAGTGACGGGCCTGGCCTGGACCTCGGTGGGCGGTGAGTTGCTCAACATCGAGTCGGTGGTCACGCCGGGCAAGGGGCGGCTCGACAAGACCGGGTCGCTGGGCGATGTGATGAAGGAATCGGTCAGTGCCGCCCAGACGGTGGTGCGAGCCCGGGCGATATCGCTCGGTGTCGACCCAGAGCGCTTCGAGAAGGAAGATTTGCACATCCACGTCCCCGAGGGTGCTACGCCCAAGGACGGACCGAGTGCGGGGGTCGCCATGGTAACCGCCATGATTTCGGCCTACACTGGGCGACCTGTGCGTTGTGATGTCGCGATGACAGGCGAGGTCAATCTGCGCGGTGAAGTCTTGCCAATTGGCGGTCTCAAGGAGAAATTGCTGGCGGCCAGACGGGGTGGTATAAAGACGGTGCTTATCCCGGAGGAGAACCGCCGCGACTTGAAAGAGGTTCCTGATAACATCAAGGATGCTCTGGATATCCGACCCGTTCGTTGGATTGATGAGGTTCTCGACGTCGCATTAGCCGAAAAAGTGAGTCCAGACAACGAAGAGGCACGAGCGGAGGAAACGGCCTCTTCTCACTCGATGATCAGTACGCACTGACGTTTTTTTCGCCATCATGCCGAGGCGAAAACCCCGGCATGATGGGGATTATCAGGGATGGTCGCTTGACACGCCTTTCATCGCATTGCTATAAATTAACGCTATGCTGTGATCGCGTCATTCAGCCGTAAGTCTCGCCGATTAGAGCCAATTTACGAAACAGTCAAGGGGTGAAGTGTGAATAAGTCCGAGCTGATCGAAGCCATTGCCGTGTCTGCCGATATTCCCAAAGCTGCTGCCTCGCGCGCACTGGATGCCATGGTGGATGCCGTGGCCGATAGCCTGAAGAAAGGCGATAGCGTATCCCTGGTGGGTTTCGGTACTTTCACCGTCAAGGAGCGTGCGGCACGCACTGGTCGTAACCCGCAGACGGGTGAGCCGATCCAGATCAGCGCCGCCAAGGTGCCGAGCTTCAAAGCCGGCAAGGCGCTCAAGGATTCCGTCAACTAAGGTAGCGCGTATCGCCGACCACCGTTGACGTCAGGTCTCATGCAGGCGCATCGCTTCGCGGTGCGCCTGTCTTGTTTCTGACCTCCGGTTCGGGCCGTAAGGGCGGTGGCTACCTTGCATGTCGAGGGTCGCCAGGTCCTCGAGGATGCGTATAATGAGGCGCGTTCCGACACACTTCATTCAGCAGAGGCCTGCATGCTGCAAAGTATTCGTGACCGCTCCGCGAGTTGGGGCGCCAAGATCATCATCGGTGCCGTGGTGGTGGCCATGGCACTATTCGGTGCGGAGTCGCTGGTCGGATTGCTGGGGGGCAATGACGGGGATGCTGCTGCCAAGGTCAATGGCGAGCCAATCCCGCGCCAGCAACTGGAACTCGAGGTTCAACGTGCCATTCGCAGCGGCCAGGTGCCTCCCGAGCAGGAGCGCGAACTGCGCAGCCAGATGCTCGACAGCCTGATCTCCGAGCAACTGCTGACCCAGTATGCCGAGCAAGGCGGCCTGCACCTCTCGGAGAGCCAGATCGACCAATTGATCGTCAACCTGCCCGAGTTCCAGAGCCAGGACGGCAAGTTCTCCCAGGAGCTGTTCCGCAATCGTCTTTCCAGCGCCGGTTTCACGCCGTTGGCGTTCCGCGACCAGTTGCGTGCGGACATGAAGCGCCGGCAGCTGCAACAAGGCCTGGCGGTCAGCGAATTCACTCTGGAGAGCGAAGAGCGACGCCTGGCTGCCTTGCAGCGCCAGACCCGTAGCTTCCGGCATCATGTCTTGACCGTCGACGACCTCGAGAGTCTCCCCGAAGCCAGCGACGAAGAGCTTCAGGCGTATTACGAGGCGCATGTCGACGACTATCAACGTCCGGAACAGGTCAAGCTGGCCTATGTCGTGCTGGATCGCGAACAGATGGCCGAGCAAGCGGATGTCAGCGAGCAAGCCTTGCGCGACGCCTGGAATGCCGAAGCCGCCGATGCCGATCGTCGTGTGTCGCACATCATGGTCCAGTTCGGTGATCAGCGGACCCGGGAAGAGGCTGAGGCGCGACTCGAGCAAGTGAATCAACGTCTCGCCGATGGAGATTCATTCGACGACCTGGCCGCCGAGTACTCCGATGATACATCGACCAGTGGCGAAGGGGGCGATCTCGGCGTCATCAGTCGTGGATTCTTCGGTGATGCCTTCGACGAGGCGGCATTCTCCCTGGGAGAGGGGCAAGTATCGGACATCGTCGAAACCGATAATGGCCTGCACCTGATCAAAGTGACCGAGCTGGATCGGCCATCCTTCGAGGAATCACGCGACCGGCTGGCACGCCAGGTTGCTCGGGAGCAGGTGTCGTCCGACTTCGACGATCGTGCCCAGCGGTTGATCGATGAAAGTTTCGCCGCCGAGGATCTGCAGAGCGTGGCGCAGGACCTGGGGCTCGAGCGGGAGACCTCCGACTGGGTCAGCCGCGAAAACGTCTCTGGTGTTCTCGCCGAGCCGGGCGTGATGCGCCGGGCCTTCACTCCGGACGTGCTCGAGGAGGGCTTCAACAGCGAAGTCATCGAGCTCGACGAGGACCGTCGCATGGTTCTGCGCGTACTCGACCATCGGGAAGCCACGACCTTGCCGCTCGAGGAAGTGCGTCCGCAGGTGGCCGAGGCCGTTCAGGAGCGCATGACGCGCGAAGCGCTGAAAGACGAGGCGGACAGGCTGATCGAGGCGCTGCGCTCCGGCGAGTCGCCGACGATCGACTGGCAGCGTACCGAAGGCCTGAACCGCCAGGGTGATGCCCAACCGGTGGTGGATGCAGCCTTCCGCTTGCCGCATCCCGAGGAAGACGAAACCGTCTTCGGCCGTGCGGTCGATGGGCAGCGAGTGGTGCTGATCGCCCTGGACGAGGTCACCGAAGGCCAGGTCGACGAGCAGAGTGAAGCCTTCGTGGCACGCATGGCACAGCAGCTTCGCTCCCAGGCGGCCGTCAACGGCCTGCTTGGGTACCTGCGCGAACAGGCGGAAATCGAACGATTCTGATCGACCGAATCGATCGTGAAACCGAATCGATCGTGAAAAAAGGGGCTTCGGCCCCTTTTTCATGGGCGCTTTTTGCTGCCCCGTTCTTGTGCTGAACATTTATACCGTTATCTTGCTTCTGCGTTCTCATTCCTTCATGCCGCTATCCGGATGTCGTCATGCATAGATGCCATCATGCAGAGCAGAATGGTGGAAGGAGAATGGCGGGAAGGAGGATGGCGAGAGGGTGGAAAGGAGTTTCGTGGTGAGTCAAGCGACACTGTCATCGGTGCCTGTCCATGTGATCACCGGCTTTCTCGGTGCCGGGAAGAGTTCGCTGATCCATCATCTGCTGGTCCATAAGCCGGCAGGGGAACGCTGGGCCGTGGTCATCAATGAATTCGGTCGTGTCGGTATCGACCAGACGATGTTCGAGGCGCGCGACGATCTGGTCGTCGAGTCGTTGCCCGGTGGCTGTCTCTGCTGTCAGCAAGCCGTTGTGCTACGCACGTCGCTTGTCAGGTTGCTGCGCCGTCATCGTCCGGATCGGCTGATCATCGAGCCTTCGGGGCTGGGGCATCCTGCGGGCCTGCTGGACCTGTTGAGGGGAGAGGGGTTCGCCGACGTACTCGATATCCGTGGCGTGGTGGCCGTGCTGGATCCGCGCCGGCTGGACGATGCGCGTGCCATGACCCATGGAACCTTTCTCGATCAGTTGCACATGGCTGATGCGGTGGCGTTGACCATGACCGATCTCGCCACCACTGGCCAGGTAGCGGCGGCGCGACACTGGCTCGAGGGATTCTGGCCGTCGCGTCGCTGGGTGTGTGATGCGCCATATGGTCGATTGCCCAGCGAAGTGCTGCTCTCGGCCGAGCCCGGCGTCGGCGAGACGCGCGCGATGCCGGTTTCCCATCACCACGCCGGACACCACGCCGAGACGACGTACCAGGACGCCTCGACCGAACCGAGGCCGGGGAAGCCGGTGCTCGAGTGGGGCGAGGCCCTGGGACATGCCAGTCTGGGCTGGCGTTGGCACTCCCGGGACCGTTTCGACCGTCACGCCCTGGAGGCGCGGCTGGAATCCCTGCCGGCGGCATTAAGGGTCAAGGGCGTGTTGCATACTGACCGGGGGTGGTTGTTCTACAACCGGGTGGCGGGAAGAGGAGCAAGCATCGAGGTTCGGCCGAGTGTCTGGCGGCATGACTCGCGCCTGGAATTGCTCGGCGAGCCGGACGTCATGCCCGATGCCAAGAGCCTGGAAGCGTCCCTGGCCGCCTGTCTCGAGGTGCGACGGTGACGCACACGCCGTTGTCGTTGTGATGGATGTGCTCCGGCCTGATCTTCTTACGCTATGAAGCAAGAGGCGTCTCGGTGGGAAAATTCCGCGAATTAGCAGGATGTCACCATGTATCGAGTGCGACGTTGGGCGGTGCGTCACGCCCGCGCCTTCGAGCTTCTCTATGCGGGGCTCGAGGTTGTGCTTCAGCGCTCGGCGCCACTGCTGGAGCGGGTTGGCTATGCGCGTCTCGAGGCGCCGGTGGCTGGGCTCGAGCGGGCCATCAAGGGATTGCTGTTCGACTGCCAGATGTGCGGCCACTGCGTGCTCAGTTCGACCGGCATGTCGTGCCCGATGAATTGCCCCAAGCGGCTGCGTAACGGCCCCTGCGGCGGGGTGCGCGAGGATGGCGGCTGCGAGGTGAAACCGGAGATGCGCTGCGTGTGGCTGGATGCCTGGGAGGGCAGTCAGCGCATGAGGCATGGCGATCGCATCCATGCCGTGCAGTTGCCGGTGGACGCTTCGTTGGAAGGTACTTCCTCCTGGCTGCGGGTGGCGCGTGGCGAACATGACGCAGGAGGCGCCAATGAAGTTCGATGATGAGCCGGTTCCCGGCTATTCGCTTCCCGTGCTGCCGGGGCATGTGTCGCCCGGTCGGCTCGAGCGGGTCCTGCGGGCCGGACGCTTCGCTGTGACCACCGAGATCGATCCGCCGGATTCCGCGGACCCGGCGGAGGTTCTGCGGCGTGCCGCGATCTTCGATGGCTATGTCGATGCCATCAATGCCACCGACGGCTCCGGGGCCAACTGCCACATGTCGAGCGTCGGCGTCTGTTCACTGCTGACGCGAGTCGGTTACGCGACAATCCTGCAGATGTCCTGTCGGGATCGTAACCGGATCGCCATGCAGGGCGAGATTCTCGGGGCGGCGGCCATGGGTGCCTGCAACCTGCTGTGCCTGACCGGGGATGGCGTCCAGGCGGGGGATCATCCGCATGCCCGGCCGGTCTTCGATCTCGATTCGTTGTCGTTGCTCGGGATAGCGCGCCGGATGCGCGACGAGTCCTGCTTCGAGAGCGGTCGCCCGATCGATTCGCCGCCCCGGATGTTTCTGGGCGCGGCGGCGAATCCCTTCGTGCCACCCCGAGCCTGGCGGGCTCAGCGTTTGGCCAAGAAAGTGGCGGCCGGCGCGCGCTTCATCCAGACCCAGTACTGCTTCGATACCGCCGTCCTGCGGGATTTCATGGCCGAAATCGCCGACTTTGGCCTGCTGGAAGGGCCCGATCGCATCCATGTGCTGGTTGGCATGGGTCCCCTGCGTTCGGCACGCAGTGCGCGCTGGATACGCGATAATGTTCCCGGGATCCATATCCCCGATAGGGTGATCGAGCGCCTTGAAGGCGCGCAGGATCAACGCGAGGAGGGCGCGCGCCTGTGTCGGGACATCCTCCAGGAGGTGCGCGAGATCGAAGGCGTCAGCGGTGCTCATATCATGGCCTACCGGCAGGAGGCCACGGTGGCGCGGATCATCGAGGAAACCGGAGTACTCGAAGGGCGGGTGCCCTGGTACCCCGGTCGCGACAATCCCGCTGAACTCAATCCGGAAGCGCCGGAGGCAGCCGGTGATCTGCCGGCCACGGCATCGAGTTGAGCGTCAGCTCGAAAGGTCGAGACGCCGCAATTCCAGGTCGTGCCCCGTCGCGGCTTCGATTTCCCAGCCGATGCCCGGTTGCCAGTCGCCCAGCACGAAGCGGCGGGCGGCCTGTCCGTCGACTTCGAGGTCGTGCACGTCGGGGCGGTGGGTGTGGCCATGGATCATCGTGGCCACGCCATGCTCGTGCATGGCTTTCACGACTTCGTCCGGCGTCACGTCCATGATGTCTTCGGCCTTGTTGGAGTTGGCCTCGCCGGAACGCTCGCGTAGCTGGCGGGCCAGTTCGAGGCGCTCGGGAATCGGCATGGCGAGAATCTGTTCCTGCCATTTTGGGTTGCGTGACTGGGCACGGAAGGCCATGTAGGCCTCGTCGCGGGTGCACAGGCTGTCGCCATGCATCAGCAGTACCCGCTCGTCGCCCAGGGTCACCAGGCTCGGGTCGGGCAACAGGGTAGCGCCGGCTTCCCGGGCGAAACGTTCGCCGAGCAGGAAATCGCGGTTGCCATGCATCAGGTAGAGGCGGGTACCGGCATCGGCGAGTGACCTGAGTGCCGAGGCCACGCGGCCAGCCAGGGCGGCCGTGCCGGTCGGGTCGGCGTCGCCGAGATCCAGCAGATCATCGCCGATCCAGGCTTCGAAGAAGTCGCCCAGGATGTAGAGGGCATCGGCACCGCGGGCGCGCTCGTCGAGCCAGCGCAGAAAGCCTTCGGTGACCGCCGGGGCGCCGGGATGCAGGTGCAGATCGGAAATCAGCAGGGTGGCCATGTCGTGTTCCGTGGACGGGTGCGAAGACACCACGCCCGCTAGAGCGGGCGCGGGACAACCGGAGCGGTGGCTCAGTCAGCGGTTTCCTGCAGGCGCGCGCTCTGGATGATGACATCCTCGGCGGGCACATCGGCATGCATACCGCGGCGAGTGGTCTTGACCGACTTGATGCGCTCGACCACATCCATGCCTTCGACCACTTCGCCGAAGACGCAATAGCCCCAGCCTTGCAGGTTCTTGCCACGGTGGTTGAGGAAGTCGTTGTCGGCGATGTTGATAAAGAACTGGGCGGTGGCCGAATGTGGATCCTGGGTGCGCGCCATGGCCAGGGTACCGACACGATTTTCCAGGCCATTATCGGCCTCGTTGTCGATCGGCTCATGGGTCGGCTTCTGGTTGAAGTCCAGGTCGAAACCGCCGCCCTGGACCATGAAACCGTCGATCACCCGGTGAAAAAGGGTGTTGTCGTAGAAGCCCTCGCGCACGTAGCGTTCGAAGTTGGCCGCCGTCTTCGGGGCCTTGTCGTGATTCAGGGCGATGACGATATCGCCGAAGTTGGTTTGCAGCGTGATCATGACGATTTCCTGTCTTCTGGGCAGACGCCTTGGCGCCGTGCATGGGCGTGGCGCTATAATAGCGGTTTTGCGTCGATGCGCGAAGCCGGCAGGTCCGGTGACGCCCGACAGGCCCGCGTTCAACCAGAGGTTGCACTATCAACATGACCGAGACCACCAGCGCGCCGAACTTCATTCGCAACCAGATCCATGAGGAACTCGAGGCCGGCCGGCACGACAAGATCGTCACCCGGTTCCCGCCGCATCCCAACGGTTTTCTGCATATCGGCCACGCCAAGTCGATCTGTCTGAACTTCGGGCTCGCCGAGCAGTTCGGTGGCGACTGTAACCTGCGCTTCGACGACACCAACCCGGAGAAGGAAGAGCAGGCCTACATCGATGCCATCAAGGAGGACGTGAACTGGCTGGGCTTCGAGTGGGCCGGCGAGGTGCGTTTCGCATCTGACTACTTCGATCAGCTGTACGCCTGGGCCCAGCACCTGGTGCGTGACGGCAAGGCCTATGTCGACGACCTTTCGCCCGACGAGATCCGCGAATATCGTGGCACGCTCACCGAGCCTGGCCGGCCCAGCCCGTATCGGGAGCGCGGCGTCGAGGAGAACCTCGATTTGCTCGAGCGCATGCGCGTCGGCGAGTTCGCCGAGGGCGAGAAGGTGTTGCGAGCCAAGATCGATATGGCCTCGCCCAATATCAACCTGCGCGATCCGATCCTCTATCGCATCCGGCACGCCAGCCATCATCAGACCGGCGACAAGTGGAAGATCTATCCGTCCTACGACTTCACCCACGGCCAGTCGGATGCCCTGGAGGGGGTGACGCATTCCCTCTGCTCGCTGGAATTCGAGGATCATCGACCGCTGTACGACTGGTTCCTCGAAAACCTGCCGGTGCCATCCCGGCCGAGGCAGATCGAGTTCGCCCGTCTCAATCTCAATTACACCCTGACCTCCAAGCGCAAGCTCAAGCTGCTGGTCGAGCAGGGCTATGTCGATGGCTGGGACGATCCGCGCCTGCCGACCATTTCGGGCATGCGTCGCCGCGGCTACACGCCGGCCTCGATTCGCAAGTTCTGCGAGATGATCGGCGTGACACGTGCCGACGGTGGGCTGGTGGATATCGCCATGCTCTACCATGCGATCCGTTCGGATCTCGAGGACAATGCGCCGCGTGCCATGTGCGTGCTCAAGCCGCTGAAGGTGGTGTTGACCAATGTGCCCGAGGATCACGAGGAAGTGTACGAGGTGGCCGGTCATCCTGCTCGGGACGACATGCCGGTGCGTCGTGTGCCCTTCACCCGCGAGGTCTACATCGATCGCGACGACTTCATGGAAGATCCGCCCAAGAAGTTCTTCCGTCTGGCGCCGGGCAAGGAGGTTCGCCTGCGCAACAGCTACGTGATTCGTTGCGACGAGGTCATCAAGGACGACGAGGGCGAGGTGACGGAGCTGCGCTGCTCGGTGGACTTCGACACGCTCGGCAAGAATCCCGAGGACCGCAAGGTCAAGGGCGTGCTGCACTGGGTCAGCGCCACGCACGGTGTGCCGCTGGAGGTTCGGCTCTACGACAACCTGTTCCAGGTCGAGCAGCCGGACAAGGATCGGGATGCCGACTTCCTCGAGCATCTGAATCCCGAGTCGCTGGTCACCGTGCAAGGCTTCGGCGAACCGAGCCTGGCCGATGCCGGGCCAGAGAGTCGCTACCAGTTCGAGCGCGTGGGGTATTTCTGCGCCGACCGCTACGCCAGCCGCCCCGACCACCTGGTGTTCAACCGCACCGTGGGACTCAAGGACACTTGGGCGAAGATCAAGAAGAAGGGCTGATATGCAGATCTACAACACCCTGACGCGGCGCAAGGAAACCTTCACGCCGATCGAGCCTGGCCGGGTTCGCATGTACGTCTGCGGCATGACCGTCTATGACTACTGCCACCTGGGCCATGCCCGGGTGATGGTAGCTTTCGATGTCATTACCCGGTATCTGCGGGCGCGGGGCTATGACGTCACCTACGTGCGCAACATTACTGACATCGATGACAAGATCCTCAAGCGGGCCGAGGAGAACGGTGAGTCCATCGAAGCCCTCACTGGCCGCATGATCGATGCCATGCACGAGGACGAAGGGCGACTCGGCGTGCTGCGGCCCGATGCCGAACCCCGTGCCACCCGGCACGTCGCCGAGATCGTCGCCATGATCCAGACGCTCATCGACAAGGGCTACGCCTACGCGGCGAGCAATGGCGACGTCTATTATCGGGTGCGCAAGTTCGCCGGCTACGGCAAGCTCAACAACCGCGATCCCGACGACATGCGCGCCGGGGCCCGGGTCGATGTGGAAGAGCTCAAGGAGGACCCCCTCGACTTCGTGCTGTGGAAGGCCGCCAAGCCCGGCGAGGCCAGCTGGCCTTCGCCCTGGGGGCCGGGGCGGCCGGGCTGGCACATCGAGTGCTCGGCGATGTCGACCTGCTGCCTGGGCGAGACCTTCGACATTCATGGCGGCGGTCCCGACCTGACCTTCCCGCACCATGAAAACGAGATCGCCCAGAGTGAGGCGGCCACCGGCAAGCCGTACGTGAATACCTGGATGCACGCCGGCGCGGTGCGGGTACAGCACGAGAAGATGTCCAAGTCGCTGGGCAACTTCTTCACCATCCGTGAGGTGCTCGAGCATCACGACCCCGAAGTGGTGCGCTACCTGCTGGTGGCCAGCCACTATCGCAGTCCGATCAATTACGCCCCGGACTCGCTGGCCGACGCTCGAAAGTCACTGGAGCGCTTCTACAATGCCCTCGATGGGGTGGCATTGGAGGGCGTGGAAACGCCGGGTGATGTGGATCCAAGCTTCGACCGGCGCTTCATCGAGGCTATGGACGACGACTTCAATACCGCCGGAGCGATCTCGGTGCTCTTCGACCTGGCCCGAGAACTCAACCGGGCGCGCAAGGAAGCGCCGGAGCAGGCCCCGGCACTGGCTGCCGAGCTCAAGCGACTGGGGAGCGTGCTGGGTCTGCTGCAGCAGGAACCGGCTGTCTTCCTCAAGGGGGGAGTCGGCGAGCTGCCGCTGTCCGAGGCCGAGATCGAGGCTCGCATCGCCGAACGCGCCGAGGCCAAGCAGGCGCGTGATTTCGCTCGCGCCGATGCCATCCGTGACGAGCTGGCCGCGCTCGGCATCGTGCTCAAGGATAGCCGAGAAGGCACCAGTTGGGTGTTCGAGGCGCCCGGCGTCTGAGCGGCTGGCGCCCGATCGACTGAAGCGGCGGGGGACATGATCCTCCGCCGTACCCTTCCGAGTCATTCTTCACTGTCATTCACCCCTCGATCATTTGCCCCTCGGTCATTTGCCCCTCGTCGACGACGGACATGGCCTCGTCGAGGCTCTTGGCCACGGCACTCCATGGCAGTGGCGAGCCGGCGAGGTGACAGTGGTAGAGGGCATCGCCATCGACTTCGATGCGATGGATGTCGTTGCCTCGATTGTCCTGCCACCAGTCGGCGTGAACATGCTGCCAGCGAGAGGCGAACGGTGTTCCGGTGTTCATGAGGATGTCTCTCCTTCGGCTCTGAATCAGGTGCTCCGCATCAGGTGAGCACTTCGAGCCGAACTCCAACGCCGTATGGGCGAGCGCCGTCATTTGTGCCCCCTCTCAGGGGGCCTTCCAGATCTGCAGGAGGGGCTCTTCCAGCCCGTGCCAGCGCGAGTAGAAATCGACCCTGCGCTTGGCGTTGGCCAGATCCACTGGCCCCAGGTCTTCGTGTGGGGCGTGGGAGAGGCAGCCGACCTTCACCTTGTCAGCTTTCATCCTGTCATGGGCCCGGGGGCGTATCCGTGAGAGCAACTCGATGCGTGCGGTACGACGCATCGGACGCGCCTTGGGGAGCGAGTGTTTCTCAAAGGGGGTATGGGTCAACAGCAATACCGGGGTCATATTGCATCCCTCCGAACGGCTTGGCGGTCAGCGACTCTCGGTCGCCGGTCATCAAGGCGGAAAGCGGGCATTCATCCGATGTTGCGCCGCCCGAGTTCTCGGCCCTCGACTTCCAGCGTAGTATAAAAACGCTGTTTGCAAACACTGTTCTTAAACTTTGTCCAAACTGTCGGTTACTGGCATGTCGCGATGGCAGTTACCTTTCAGGGCAATTACCTTTCCGTCGAGTGGGCAAGCGGGACATCCAGTAGCCGCGAGGCCGCATCCAGGCCGATGGCCTGGAGCTCGTGGATGTCGGGGGGCTCGGTGGAAAGGGCGCCCTCGATCCACAGGCCATCAATGAGACCGTTGACGGCGACGGATAAGCGCCGCAATTCGGTATCGTTCGGTGCGTGGCCGTGTTCTTTCAGTGCCTCATGAATGAGGTCGCGGAAGGCGAGCGTCGTGCGGGCATACCAGTGCCGGCGGATGTCGGCCATGGCGTTGTCATGATGGGTGAGGGGCAGGAAGTTGGCCCACAGCAGCAGGCTGTCTGGAGTGACGATGGGTGGCGAGAGATTGGCCAGCAGGTAGCGTTCGAGACGCTCGCAAGCCGTCATGTCGTCGCCGTCGATGGTGCCGTGGGCCGCCTCGAAGAGGCGTTCCAGGAAGCGCCGGTAGGCGGCCTGGAGAATGCCGTCCTTGCTCTTGAAGTAGAAGCGGATCAGGCCATTGGTGACGCCGGCATAGTCGGCAATATTGCGTACCGTGGCCGCGGAGATGCCCTCCCGCGCGATGCAGGTGAGGGTGGCGTCGATCAGGACGCTCTCGCGGTCGTTGCCAGCACGCCGGGTCGCCATGGGTCAGGCCTCGCGCAGGATCGGGTTGGTCAGGCAAGTGGGGCCACCCTCGCAGGCCATGCACAGGGCATCGCCGGCGAAGGTTCGCACGCGAATGCCGTGTCGCTCCATCACCGCCCGGGTGCCGGGGAAACCGTCGATCATCAGGCAGTCGCCGGGCGAGAGCGGCATGACGTTCAGGTTAAGGCCCAGAGAGTCATGGAATTCGGCTTCGGGGGCCGCCACCAGGGTGATACCACGGGCCTTCATCAGGGTCCACAGGGCAGCCGGAATCAGTTTTGGGTGAACCAGGTAGAGGTCATCGGTGAGCGGCGAGATGACCGACATCAGGTGCAGGCAGGCGGCTTCACCGTCCCATACCGGCAGGTCGAAGCCCAGTACCTCGATGCCATGCGGGCCGAGCAGCGCATTCAACTGGCGCACGCCCTCGCGGTTGGAGCGGAAGCCCATGCCCACGATCAGGGTACTGTCGTCGAGCCATAAGGTGTCTCCGCCCTCGATGCAGGCGTCGCCGGTCAGGCGTCCGAGCACCGGGATGCCCGCCGCCTCGTAATGCCGCCCGTGCAGTTCGGGTTCCGCGGCACGCAGTGGCTTGCCCATCTTGAACAGCAAGGCGCCAGCACGCGTGATCAGCGAGGCGTCGCGGGTGAACATGGCATCCGAGAGGCCGTCGCCATTGTCCTCGATCCATACGATCTCGGCCCCGGAGGCCTGCACCAGTTCGGCGAAGGCATCGTACTGGGCGATGGCCTTTTCGGCATCGAAATGGTCGTTGTAATGCCATTCGGCGGGGTCGGCTTGCCTCAGGCTCGCCCCGGGGCGGCGCATCAGTACGCGGGTCATGGGGGCGGCCATTGACTGGCATCCATAGCGGGACATGGGCTGGCTCCATGGCTGGTTGGGGTCGTTGACTCGCATCTTATACAGATGCATAGTTTATGCAAGCGCATAACAACAGGCACAATTCGGAGCCCCGACGTGAGCAATGCATCGACCACCACCGCCTCTCGTGGCGACGCCGTCATCGAGGTCGAGAATCTGCACAAGGCTTATGGCGACGCGCGGGTGCTCAAGGGCATCGATCTCTCCGCCGGGCGGGAAGACGTCGTCGCGCTGATCGGCAGCAGCGGCTCGGGCAAGTCCACCTTGCTGCGTTGTCTCAACCTGCTCGAGACACCCACCTCCGGTTCGTTGCGCCTGTTGGGGGAGGCGATTCCCTTCCGCGGTCAGGGGGCTCGGCGCGAGACCGCCGATCGACGACAGTTGCGTCGCCTGAGAGCACGCCTGGGCATGGTCTTTCAGGGGTTCAATCTGTGGCCACACATGACCCTGGAAGCCAACATCATGGAGGCGCCGATCCAGGTACTGAAGCGCTCGCGAGCCGAGGCGCGCGACGAGGCCGGGGCGCTGTTGGAGCGCGTCGGCCTCTACCACCTTCGGAAAGCCTATCCGACGACGCTTTCCGGCGGTCAGCAGCAGCGTGGCGCAATTGCCCGGGCGCTGGCGATGGGGCCCGAAGCGCTGCTGTTCGATGAGCCCACGTCGGCGCTGGACCCCGAGCTGGTAGGGGAGGTGCTGTCGGTGATGCGCGACCTTGCCAAGGAGGGGCGCACCATGATCATCGTGACCCATGAAATGGCGTTCGCCGCCGACGTGGCGGACCGGGTCGTCTTCCTCGATCAGGGGGAGATCGCCGAACAGGGGGCGCCCGAACAGGTGTTCGGCGCCCCGACAGCCCAGCGACTGCAACGCTTTCTGGGCTCGGTCAGCCCATCCCAAGGAGAATGACAATGAAACGACTGCTGATGGCTACCCTGACTCCCTTTTGCCTGGTACCGCTGGCACAGGCCGAGGTGACCCGTGTTGGCTTTGCGACCGAACCTTATCCGCCCTTTGCCACGACGGATGCGAGTGGTGAACTGCATGGCTGGGAAGTGGACATCACTCGAGCGGTCTGTGAAGCCGCCGCACTGGAGTGCGAGCTCGTCACGACCTCCTGGGATGGCCTGATTCCCGCGCTGACCGGCGACAAGATCGACTTCATCGCCGCCTCGTTGAGCATCACCGACAAGCGTCGCGAAACCATCGCCTTTTCGGACAAGTACTACCAGACACCCGCGGCGCTGGCCGGTGCCAAGGGCGTCGAACTGGAGCCAACGTCAGAGGGGCTCGCCGGCAAGACACTCGGCGTGCAGTCCGCTTCCATCCACCAGGCCTATGCCCAGGCGCATTTCCCCGAGGCAACCCTGCGTGAGTATCAGACCCAGGACGAGGCCAACCAGGATCTGTTCGCTGGCCGCCTGGACACCACCCTGGCCGATCGGCTGATCATCGAGCAGTTCCTGGAGAGCAAAGAAGGCCAGTTGTGCTGTGAGATGACGGGTGATGTGGCTCACGATCCCCAGACCCTGGGCGACGGCATCGGCTTCGGCGTTCGCCAGGACGACGATGCCTTGCGTGAGCGGCTCAACGAGGGGATCGCCGAGGTTCGAGCCAACGGCACCTATGACGAGATTACCGCCCGGTATTTCGACTTCGATATCTACGGTGAGCCTGACACCTGAGGTGAAGGGCGATGGCAGAGCTGGCAGGGAGTCGTCCTGAACCATGAATTATCGCGACATGAGCATGGGGGAGTTGCTCGCGCTGGCACCGCCCGGTTGGGGCGGCGCTCTGCTCGATGGGCTCTGGTTGTCGCTGCAGGTGGCCGGGGGCGGTTATCTGCTGGGACTGTTGATCGGCATGGCCGGGGCCGCCGGCAAACTCTCCGGTGGCCCCGTCATCCGTGACCTGCTGGCGTGCTATACCACGATCATCCGTGCGGTGCCGGAACTGGTGCTGATCCTGCTGCTCTATTTTGCCATGCCCGAGGCGCTCAACCAGATGCTGGCCGTGGTCGGGCTGGGAGAGGTGGAAGTCAGCCCTTTCGCCGCCGGCATCGCGGTGATCGCCCTGGTCCAGGGAGCCTATGCCACCGAGGTGATGCGTGGCGCGATTCGTGCCATTCCCTATGGCCAGATCGAGGCGGCCTATTCGCTGGGCATGTCAACCGCCAAGACGTTCCGGCGCATCACCTTGCCGGCCATGCTGCCCGGCGCGCTGCCAGGGCTCTCCAACCTGTGGCTGATCGCCACCAAGGACACGGCGCTGCTGGCGGTGGTCGGTTTCACCGAATTGACCCTGGCCGCACGTCAGGCGGCCGGCGCGACCAAGCACCACCTGTTGTTCCTGTGCGCGGCCGGCGTGCTCTACCTGCTGGTGTCGCTGATCTCGAATCGCGTGTTCAAGATGCTGGAGCGCCGGGCCACCAGGGGGATGTCACATGGCTGAACGTCGCCTGTCGCCGCATCGCCTCGGGTTGATTGCCGCTGCCGTGCTGGTCGTCACGATGATGGCCTTGCAGATGCGCTGGGACTGGTTGCTCGACTACCGCGACGCCATCCTGGGCGGACTCTGGCTGACCCTGGTGCTGCTGGTGACCACCAGCGTGGCGGGGTTCCTGCTGGCGATTCCGCTTGGGCTGGTGCAGGTGACAGGGCCTCGACCGCTGGCCTGGCTGGCCCGGGGCTTTTGTACCCTGATTCGCGGCACGCCGCTGCTGCTGCAGATCTGGCTGCTGTACTACGGGCTCGGCTCGCTATTTCCCTACCTGCCGGGCGTGCGCGGAAGTTGGCTGTGGCCCTACCTCATCGAAGCCTGGCCCTATGCCTTCGTGGCTCTGACGCTGTCGTTTGCCGGTTACGAGGGCGAGGTGATGCGCGGTGGCTTCGCCGGTGTGCCGAAAGGCGAGCTGGAGGCGGCCCGCTCGCTTGGCATGCACCCGCTGACCATTCTGCGACGCATCTGGTTGCCCCGGGCCGTGCAGCGCGTGCTGCCCACCCTCAATGGCGAGTTGATCATCCAGCTCAAGGCCACGCCGCTGGTCGCCACCATTGCCGCCGTGGATACCTATGCCGTGTTCGGGCGCATTCGGCAGGAGACCTATATGGTCTATGAACCCTTGCTGCTGATGGCCCTGATCTATCTGATCCTGGCCGGCCTGATCACCCTGGCTTTCGGTACCCTGGAGCGTACATGGTCGCGGCGCTCTGCCGGCGATTGATGCCCGCTCCCATCTCGTTCATCACTTCGACTGGACGGCTCAGCCCGTTGGCGGCAAGGGGATCTGACGCGGCCAGGCGTCATCGACCACGAAGACGCGTCGCCAGCCGCGGGTAGGGTCGTGCAGGGCGAGCTGTCGCGGTGCACCGCCGCTACTGAAATGCGCCTCGAGCCATGCCGAAAGCGCCGTGAGTGGCATCAGGGCTTCCTGGCGAGGCGGAGCCAGCCAGTGGGGCTTGCCTAGATAGGTTCCGCGAGTGTGCGGCGGCAGCGTGGCAGCGAAGGCTGGCCAGTCCTGCCAATCCAGCCATTGTCCGCGGCGATGCGCGGGATGCGCCTGGCGGGGCGCCGGCATTCGGTGCCGATAGGGGTAGAAGAGCACGCCGGGCATCGCCAGGCGCTGTTGCAGCCGCCCGCCGAAGGCCTCGCCGAGCCGTTGCGACATGGCGCGCTGTGCCTCGGTGATATCCGCCATGGGCAACTGATGGCGCTCGAGATGAGTACGCTTGATGGCCAGGCTGTCGAGGCCGCCGGGGCCGACCCAGCGGGCCTGGTCGCGAGCATCGCCAGGCCCCTCCGGCAGCCCCAGATAGAACTTGATGGCCACCTCGAGATGTACGGGGGGGCGCTCGCCGTTATTGCGATAGAGCAGGTCGAGTTCGCCCAGGGTGAGGCGCTCGCGCACGATCGGCAGATTGTGTGCCAATAGTCGCGTGTTCGGTGCGGTCTCCAGCAGGTGCTGCCACAGGCGTTCGTGGTAGTGGCCAAGGCGTGTTGCGCCGGGCGCGCCCGTCTTGGCCTCGAGGGCACCGGGGTGGGCTTCCTGGGTATCGAGATAGCCGCGTAGCGCCTCGATTCCGCCGAGGCCCAGGGCGCACCGCGTCGGGCGTCCCGGCCAGGCCAGGGCCAGCAAGTCCGGAGCCAGCAGCAGCCAGGCGAGATCCCTGACCTGCGGGTGCTGCCAGCGTTCCAGAAAGTCGGTATCGTGAGGTGGCATGCGCCCTCGCTGCGGCGTTGAGATGCCGTTCTGACAGTTTGTTGAGTCGGGCCTTATACTCTCAGGATACATACCCAGCAAACAGGTGCTAATGATGAACCCTGTACTGACGCGTCTCGCCGCCGCCGCGGCCGGCACCATGATGGCCTTCTCCGTGGCCCAGGCCGATGATTCGCCGGTGGTGGTGGCTTCCAAGATCGATACCGAGGGTTCGGTGCTCGGACAACTGATCCTGCAGCGCCTGGAGAATGGCGGCATCGAGGTAGAGAATCGCCTGCAACTCGGCACCACCAGCATCGTGCGTGAGGCGCTCACGGCGGGGGAGATCGACCTCTACCCGGAATACACCGGCAATGGCGCCTTCTTCTTTGACATGACCCATCGCCCTGTATGGAAGGATGCCGAGCGCGCTTATCAGATGGTCAAGGCCGAAGACCGCGAACGCAACGGCCTGGTCTGGCTGACCCCGGCGGAGGCCAACAACACCTGGGCGATCAGTGTGCGGGGCGAGGTGGCCCGCGAGCATGATCTCGCCAGCCTCGAGGACCTGGCGGATTACCTCGACGGAGGCGGCGACTTCAAGCTGGCGGCCAGCGCCGAGTTTGTCGAGTCGCTCCAGGCGTTGCCGGCATTCCAGGAGGCCTATGGCTTTGATCTCTCCGAGGACCAGTTGCTGGTGCTTTCCGGCGGCAACACCGCCGCGACCATGCGGGCCGCTGCCCAGCAGACCAGCGGCGTCAATGCCGCCATGACCTATGGCACCGACGGTGGCCTCAAGGCCCTGGACCTGGTGGTGATGGACGACACCCTCGGCGTGCAGCCGGTCTACCAGCCGGCGCCGGTAGTGCGCGAGAGCGTGCTGGAAGCGCACCCCGAGATCGAGACCCTGCTGGCTCCGGTCTTCGAGGCGCTGGATCGCGATACCCTGCAGCGGCTCAATGGCGACGTGGCGGTCAAGGGGCTCGATCCGGCTCAGGTGGCGTCCGACTTTCTCGACAGCCTCCACGACGACTCGGATAACTGAGGCCAGGTGTGCGCAGGGAAGCCATACGCCCGAATAGCGCTCTCGTCAGTCTGCTGCTTGCCACCCTGGTCGTTTGGCTGGGGCTCGATACGGTGAGCGTGTCGCCCAATCGCATCGTGCCCGGTCAGGGTGTCGATGTGCTGGGTGTCGCCGGGTGGGGCGGCGTGGCGGCGAGTATCGCTCCCATACTCATCGTCCTGGGGTTGGCCTGGCGGCCGACGCCGGTCCGCCTGCGCTGGGCGACGGGGCTGGTGGTGCTGATGCTCTCGGCATTGCCGGTATGGCTGGTCGTCGCGGCTGCACTCACGGTCGATCCGGACATGCCTCAGGCGCGCATGGGAATTGGCGGAGGTGTTTGGGTGGCGCTGTTCCTGTTGCTGCTGGCACTCATCGAGCTGCGGACCCGGTTGGCATTGTCCCGCGTGCTGGGCTGGGCATTGCTGCTCGTTCCCCTGGCGAGCCTCGCTGCCTGCCTCGCGCTAGGGCTCGAGCCCCTGGCGCTGCGACAGGAGTATCAAGGGCGCAGCGCGGCCTTTGTGTCGGCCATCGGGGAACACCTGATGCTGGTCGGCGTGGCCGTCTCCCTCAGCCTGATGCTGGGCATCGGCCTAGCCATGGCGATGCGGCACTGGCCACGGGCGCAGCGGATGGGCTTTGCGATTCTCAATTTCCTGCAGACGATTCCCAGTCTGGCCCTGTTCGGTCTGCTGCTGGCTCCACTGGCCTGGCTGTCTGGTCGCTTCGAGTGGCTCGCTGCGCTCGGGGTCAGCGGCATCGGCTGGGCGCCGGCGCTGCTGGCGCTGGTCGGCTACAGCCTGCTGCCCATGGTGCGCAATACCTATGTGGCGCTGGATGGAGTCGACCCCGATGTCATCGACGCCGCGCGGGGCATGGGCATGAGTCGTGGCCAGGTGTTCCGCCAGGTTCGCCTGCCGCTGGCGTTGCCGGTCATCCTGGAGGGCATTCGCATCACCACCGTGCAGGCCATCGGCCTGACGGCGGTGGCGGCCCTGATCGGTGCCGGTGGCCTGGGTACTTTCATCTTCCAGGGGCTGGGGCAGGCCGCCATGGATCTGGTGCTGCTCGGCGCCTTGCCGATTCTCGTCATGGCGCTGGTGGCGGATGCGCTGCTGGGTGCTCTGACCGACCTGCTGCGCCCGGGAGGGGCGACATGATCGAACTGATCCACGTGACCAAGCGCTTCGGCGATGTCGTGGCGGTGGACGATGTCTCACTGAGCGTGGGCAAGGGTGAGCTATGCGTGCTGGTCGGCACCTCCGGCTGTGGCAAGTCCACGACCCTGCGCATGATCAATCGGCTCATCGAGCACAGCGACGGCGAAATTCACCTGGACGGACAGCCGGTACGGGAGTTTCGTGAGGAAGTGCTGCGCCGACGCATCGGCTATGCCATCCAGAGTACCGGCTTGTTTCCGCACTGGACCGTCGAGCGCAACATCGGCCTGGTGCCGCGGCTATTGAAATGGCCGGCGAGTCGGGTGCGCGAGCGGGTCGAGGAGCTGATGGCATTGCTCGATCTTTCCATGGGGGAATTTGCCGGCAAGTATCCGAGCCAGCTTTCCGGCGGGCAGGCCCAGCGCGTTGGTGTCGCGCGGGCGCTGGCCGCCGATCCCGAGATCCTGCTGATGGACGAGCCCTTCGGTGCTCTGGATCCGATTACCCGCGAGTCGCTGCAGGATGAGCTGGCCCGCCTGCAGGCCCGATTGCACAAGACGATCGTCTTCGTCACCCATGACATGGACGAGGCGCTGCGGCTGGCGGACCGACTGGTGGTCATGCATCAGGGGCGCATCGTCCAGCAGGGCCATCCGATCGAACTGCTGCGCGAGCCCGCCGACGAATTCGTCGAATCCCTGCTCGGCGGCGAGGACCGCGGCCTCAAGGAAGCTGCGCTGTTGCCCGTCAGCGAGCGGATGACGCCACTCGGCCCGCGCCTGGTGGCCAAGGAGCGCGTCGCTCAGCACGCCACCCTGCGCGAGGCGCTGTCGATCATGCTGTGGCGCCATGTCGAGCGCCTTGCCGTGGTCGATGACGATGATATCCCCATCGGCGAGCTCTCCCTGCGTCGGCTGGTCGGGGCTCGTGGCCATGAGAGCCCAGGACCATGAGTGTCGGGATCATGAATAGTGCACGGCTCTCGCACCGGCTTGGCTGGCTCGCCCCGCTGGTGTGGTTGGTGCTGTTGCTGTTTGCCTGCCTGGGCATGGAGGAGCTCGAGGGGCTGTTTCGTCTCGTCGAGCCCGACAGCCAGGCAGTGATCTATGAGCGGGCCGATTTCCTCGTCCTGCTGGGGCGCCATCTGCTGGTGGTGGGAGTGGCCGCCTTGCTGGCGATCCTGCTGGGGGTGGGCGCGGCGGTCGCCGTGACACGCCCCGGCGGGCGCGATTTCCTGCCGTTGGTCGGCCAGTTGGCTTCCATCGGCCAGACCTTCCCGCCGGTTGCCGTGCTGGCGCTCGCCGTGCCGGTGTTGGGCTTTGGTACGCTGCCGATCATCGTGGCGCTGTTGCTCTACGGGCTGTTGCCCATCGTGCGCAATACCCTGGCCGGGCTCGAGGGCATCGATCCCGGCGTGGCCGAGGCGGCTCGCGGCATGGGCATGACCGGCGGCCAGCGGCTTCGCCAAGTGGAGCTGCCACTGGCGGCGCCGGTGATCCTGGCCGGCATTCGTACCTCGGTGACCATCAACATCGCCACGGCCGCCATCGGTGCCACGGTAGGGGCGAGCAACCTGGGTGACCCGATCATCTCCGGCATCGTCAATGGCAACACCGCCTATGTCCTGCAGGGGGCGCTGCTGATCGGCCTGCTGGCACTGTGCGTCGACAGCCTGTTTGCCCGCTTGCAGCCGGTCGCCTCATCCTGAACCGACACGCATGCGCTATGCTGTCGCTATGAGGGACTATTCTTGTGTCGCAGTTTACGTTAACGTCAATTCGTTGCGTTGATCGGCCCGGGGCAATCCCCTGGTGCTGTAGAAGTAGGGAGGCACTGATTTATGCCGCACCGGCATAACGAGCGCAGCAATAAATCAGTGCTTCCGGAGAGACAACACTGCCCTCAAAAGGGGTAAGGATCATGACGATGACAACAACGCGAGAGACGTCCTCACTGGCCTTCCTGGCCGGGGACGAGTACAGCATCCCCACCTATCGTGTCCTGTCCCAGGACGGTCGGCTCGTCGAGGGTGCCGAAGCACCGGAGCTCGAGCGGGACAAGGCGCGCCGCATCTACCAGGCAATGCTCGCCACCCGAGTGATGGACGAACGCATGATGGCGGCGCAGCGCCAGGGGCGACTCAGCTTCTACATGCAGTGTACCGGCGAGGAAGCGGCCGTGGTCGGCGCCACCGCGGCGCTCGACGACGCCGACATGATCATGGCCCAGTACCGCGAGCAGGGGGCATTGGTCTATCGGGGCTTCAGCTTCGACGAGTTCATGAACCAGCTGTTCGGCAATGAGCTCGACTATGGCAAGGGTCGTCAGATGCCGGTCCACTATGGGTCCCGCAAGCTACATTACATGACCATCTCGTCGCCACTTGGCACCCAGATTCCCCAGGCCACCGGTTACGCCTATGGCCAGAAGCTGGCCGGAGAAGGCCTGTGCACCCTGGTGTTCTTCGGCGAGGGTGCCGCCTCCGAGGGTGATTTCCACGCGGCCCTGAACATGGCGGCGGTACACGAAGCCCCGGTGATCTTCTTCTGCCGCAACAACGGTTATGCGATTTCCACGCCGAGCATCGAGCAGTTCGCTGCCGACGGCGTGGCGCCTCGGGCACTGGGCTATCGCATGCACGTGATCCGCATCGACGGCAACGACATCCTGGCGGTCTACCGGGCTACCGAGGAGGCGCGTCGCATCGCGGTGGAACACAACAAGCCGGTGCTGATCGAGGCCATGACCTATCGCCTGGCGGCGCATTCGTCGTCTGACGACCCGTCCGGCTATCGCTCCAGGAAGGAAGAAGAGGCCTGGCGCGAGAAGGATCCGATCCTGCGCATGAAGCGCTGGCTGGCCGAGTGCGACTGGTGGAGCGATGACGAGGAACAAGCGCTCCAGGAGGAGCTGCGTCGCGAGGTGCTGGAGACCATGAAGCGTGCCGAGAAGCGTCCGCCGCCCGCCCTGGGAACCCTGGTGACCGATGTCTACGCCGATGTCACCCCGGCATTGCAACGCCAGCTTGATGCCCTGGAGGCGCACATCCGTCGTTATCCCGATGCCTACCCCAAGGGGGCGAGTTCGCTGGACCTGGATGTGAAGGGTCGCGCCGATGCATCGACCGATCAGGGAGGGGCCTGAAATGCCGAACATGAACATGCTGCAGGCCATCAACAATGCCCTGGATACCGCCATGGCCGAGGACGAGCGCGTGCTGTGCTTCGGCGAGGACGTGGGCAGCTTCGGCGGCGTCTTTCGCGCCACCAGCCATCTCCAGGAGAAATACGGGCACGCCCGCTGCTTCAATACTCCGATCGTTGAGCAGGGCATCGTCGGCTTCGCCAATGGCCTGGCCTCCCAGGGCTCGGTGCCGGTGGCGGAGATCCAGTTCGCCGACTACATCTTTCCGGCCTTCGACCAGATCGTCAACGAGACCGCCAAGTTCCGCTATCGCTCGGGCGATCTGTTCAACGTTGGCGGCCTGACCCTTCGCGCGCCCTATGGTGGCGGCATCTCGGGTGGCCATTATCACTCCCAGTCGCCGGAGGCCTACTTCGCGCATACGCCGGGGCTGAAAGTCGTCATCCCGCGCAACCCTTACGAGGCCAAGGGCCTGCTGCTGGCGTCGATCCGCGATCCGGACCCCGTGCTGTTCTTCGAACCCAAGCGACTCTACCGCGCTTCGACCGGCGAGGTGCCCGAGGAGGACTACCAATTGCCACTCGGCGAGGCGGAGGTCACCAAGGAGGGCAGCGATGTCACCCTGGTGGGCTGGGGCGCCCAGATGGAAGTCATCGAGCGCGCCGTGGAGCTTGCCGAGAAGGACGGCATCTCCTGCGAGGTGATCGACCTGCGTACTATCCTGCCCTGGGACGAGGACACCGTGGCCGACTCGGTGCTCAAGACCGGTCGCCTGGTGGTGACCCACGAGGCGCCGCTCACAGGTGGCTTCGCCGGCGAGATCGCCGCCGCCATCCAGGAGCGTTGCTTCCTGTACCTGGAATCGCCCGTCATGCGCGTGACCGGCCTGGATACTCCCTTCCCGCTGACACTGGAGAAGGAATATCTGCCCGATCATCTCAAGATCCACGAAGCCATACGCGCCAGCGTGAACTATTAAGGACGGGAGAAATATCATGACCGAGTTCAAGCTGCCCGATATCGGCGAAGGTATCGTGGAGTGTGAAGTCGTCGAGTGGCGTGTCCAGGAAGGCGATGAGATTGCCGAGGACCAGCCGGTGGTCGAGGTGATGACCGACAAGGCGCTGGTCGAGATCACCGCGCCGGCATCAGGTCGGGTGACCCGGCTGCATGTGGCCAAGGGCGAGACCGCCCGGGTGCATGAACCCTTGTTCGCCTACCAGCCCGAGGGTGAGGCCGACAGCGAGGAAAGCGACCATGGCGTGGCAGAAGCCCCAGTGAGCCGCGAGGAACCCGCCAGCGAGCCGCCATCCGAAGGGCCGGCCCGGGAGTTCATTCTGCCGGATATCGGCGAGGGCATCGTCGAATGCGAAATCGTCGAGTGGCGCATAAAGGAAGGCGATACCATCGCCGAGGACCAGCCGGTGGTCGACGTGATGACCGACAAGGCCATGGTCGAGATCACCGCGCCGGCATCGGGGCGGGTGAGTCGCCTGCATGTGGCCAAGGGCGAAACGGCTCGGGTGCACGCACCGCTGTTCGCCTACATTCCCGATGTCGATGACACGGAGTCCTCGCGGGAACCCGAACAGGAGAGCCGTTCGTCCCAGGCGAAGCATTCCGCCGAGTCGCCCCGCGCCGAAGCGCCGTCCCCGAGCGAGCGTCGAAGCGAGGGCGGTCACGGTCAGGGGCAGGGCGCCTATGGTCGGATACCGGCCAGTCCTGCCGTGCGTCGCCTGCTGCGCGAGAACGACCTGCGCCTGGAGCAGGTGCCCGGTTCCGGCAAGGATGGCCGAGTGCTCAAGGGCGACGTGCTGGCCTACCTGGAGGCGGGAGGCGCTGTCGGCGGCGAGACGGCGGCCACTTCTGCCGGTGCGTCGCTGAGTACCGTTGGAACCCAGACGGCCGAGGCGCGGATCGAGCCGTTACGCGGCGTGCGTGCCGCCATGGCCAAACGGATGGTGGAATCCGCCTCGGCCATTCCGCACTTCCAGTATGGCGAGGAGATCGACGTCACCGAGCTATTGGCCCTGCGCGAGCGGCTCAAGCCGCGTGCCGAGGCCAGCGAGATGCGCCTGACGCTGATGCCCTTCTTCATGAAGGCCCTGGCGTTGGCGGTCGAGGCCTTCCCGATTCTCAACAGTCGGCTCGACGCCGAGGCCGAGGCCGAGGAGATTCACTACCTGCCACATTGCAATATCGGCATGGCGGTGGATGGCAAGGCGGGCCTGATGGTGCCCAACGTCAAGAACGTCGGGCAGCTTTCGTTGCTGGAGATCGCCGGCGAGGTCCAGCGACTGACCGCCGATGCCAGAGACGGCCGTGTGTCTCAGGCGGACCTGCGCGATGGCACCATCAGCATCTCCAACATCGGTGCCCTGGGCGGCACCTATGCCGCGCCGATCATCAATGCCCCAGAGGTGGCCATCGTCGCCATCGGCAAGACCCAGTGGCTGCCGCGCTTCGACGATCAGGGCGAGGTGGTGTCGCGGGCCATCATGACCGCCACCTGGGCTGGCGATCACCGGCTGATCGATGGTGGCACCATCGCGCGGTTCTGCAATGTCTGGAAGGGCTTTCTGGAGGAGCCGGAAACGATGTTGCTCGAGCTGCGCTAGCAGGGATGCCTCTATGGCTGGGGAAGCTTTGTCCATGGAGCGGTCGCTGTCGTTGATGTGCTCTATACCGTATGGTGGTATAGTGTAAAAAAGAGGTGGGCATGATCGGCAGCTTTCGTGACTCATGGCTTGAAACGTTTTTTGTCGATGGTACGGGGCATAAGAAAATTCCCGGAACCATCGAAACGGCGCTCATGCGAAAGCTGGATATCATCGATGCGGCCACGGATATCGGCGATTTGCGGGTCCCGCCAGGCAATCGTCTCGAATACCTGGAAGGAAAACTGGCGGGCAAATGCGCCATTCGCGTGAATCGGCAGTATCGCCTGATTTTCGAATGGAATGGTGAGAAGGCCCACGACCTCTATCTAGATCCCCATACTTACAGGTGAACGTCATGATCCTGACCAACCGCAAGCCGACAACGGTCGGGGAGGTGCTGACTCAGGAGTTTCTTGAGCCTTTGGGTTTGAGTCAGACCAAGCTGGCCGAACGGATGGGAGTGTCGCCTCGTCTGGTGAATGAGCTATGTCGTAACAAGCGGGCCGTGACCGCCGATACTGCGCTGATGCTGGGTCGTGTCTTCGGCAACTCTGCACAATTCTGGTTGAACCTGCAGCAGAAGTCGGATCTCTGGGAAGCGACCCATGATGCGAAGCGGCGCGAACGCATCGAAAAGGCAAAACCATTGGAGGTGGCCTGAAAGGGCCTGCCTTGAAACGCCGATGACCCAGGCGCCCCTGCAGCAGTTCTATATTCCGGAGGACCAGTCGGTCTATCTGCTCAGCCACCACGACGCGCGCAAGCTGCGCGAGTGGGTGGCACTGTGCCAGGCGCAGCTCGAGCAGCTCGGCTACCGGGATATCGAACTGATCGGCAAGGGCGCTTATGGCTTCGTATTCGCCGGCGTCACCGCGCTCGGCGAGGAATACGTCTTCAAGTTCACCCGGGTCAATCTGCCCCAGCGTATCCAGGATCGCCTCGAGGAAGAGGCCTTCATGCTGGAGCAGGTCGCCCATCCGCGCATTCCCCAGTTGATCGTCTTCCAGCGGGTGCGCAACCAGTCGATCCTGGTGATGCAGCGCGCACCGGGCATCAACCTAGAAGAGTTTTCGCTGCGCGAAGGGCGCTTGCCGCCCCGGCTGATCGTGCGCATTGCCGATCAGCTCGCCGGCATCCTGCGGGCGCTGCGCCGCGAGTCCGGGCCGGCGGGGCGCCCGGTGGTGCACGGCGACATCAAGCCGTCCAACCTGGTCTTCGACGAGCAGGCCGAAACGATCGCCCTGATCGACTGGGGCTCCTCGGTGTTCGCCCAGCTCGACGCCAATCAGCAGTTCGTCGCCGCCAACGTCATGGAGCTGATGTCGGACAACCTGCAACAGACCAATGCCCGGCTGGGCGATGTCTATTTCATCGGCGACGAGCAGTTGAACGGCGCCCTGTCGTCGCCGCGCTTCGACGAGCAGGGCGCGGCCGGCACGCTCTACGCACTGGCCTCGGCCCAGTCGTGTCGGTTCGGTCACCGTGCCATCCCCGCCACCTCGCTCGGCCTGCCCCGGGAATTCGCGCGCATGCTCGACGGCATGCTGGACCCGGAGCCTGAGGTGCGCCAACGCGCGGGGGACTATTTCATTCGCGAGATGCCTCGCCTGGCGAGGCTCGTCATGGTCGACCTGCCGGAGCCTGCCGAGACGCCCTTGGTTCCGGTATGGAGCCGCACGTCCGGTCGCGAGATCGACACCGTGGTCTACAGTTCGCGCAAGTCATTCCTGCGTGAGGAGGGCGGCCGTGAGACGCTCAGCGAGGTCAACGACGTCCAGCTCGATCGTTATTACAAGAACTTCATGCAGGGCATGGGGGAGACCGAAAAAGCCTTCCTGGCGGCGGTGAGTCGGCTGGGCAACTATCCGGTGGTGGGCGGGCTGGCGGTCCGCTGGGAGGCCGAGGGTGTCTACATCGACACTTCGCTCAACCTGCACGACCCATCGCTCAAGCCGGCCTTCGTCGCCGCCGTCAACAACATGGTCAGCCTGGCCCGGGCCATTCACCGCCAAGGTATCTTCAAGAGCTGTCTGTTCAATGCCCGCGACACCCTTCACCTGGAGCGAGAGGGGCCGGATCGGCCCTTCGTGATCACGCCGAACATGCGGCTCGAGTACGAGGTCAGTGCCGTGCCCGAGTTGGAGGACCGCTCCCGGCTGCACAGCTACTTCGAGGACGGGCCGGACCCGGACGAATTCCTGGTGCTGCCGGAGGCGATCATCACCTCGCTCGAGGCGCTGAACGAGATTCATCACACCGGTATGATCATCTTCGAGGCGCTGGCCGAACACCTCAAGATCCATAGCCACTACCGCTTGCTCGATCCGTCCCGGGAGGCGGAGTTCCGCCGGCGGCTCGACGACATCCTCGATGCGGTCGGGCTGATCGAAGGACTCGGGGTCTCGGGCTTCATGAAGATGCCCTACAAGGACACGCGCTTCTTTCCCCATGTGGCGCGACAGCCCGAGCGTTTTTATCCCCGCGATCCGCGTGCCGCCCTGGCAGCGATGCCGGCCGCCCACGTCACAAGACACTCATGAACCCGCCGCCATGCACAACGACGCGCTTTGCAATTTCTGGACTTCCACTCTGGGTGAGCGGCCGCCAGCGCGTCCGCGCCTGGCCGAGCACTTGCAGGCCGATGTCGCCATTGTCGGCGCCGGCTTCACCGGGCTCTGGAGCGCCTATTACCTGAAGCGACTGTCTCCCACCCTGAACATCGTCGTGCTGGAAGCCCAGCGTGTCGGCCATGGCGCCTCGGGCCGCAATGGCGGTTGGGTAGTGGGTAATATGGCCGGGCTGGCGCGGCATATCGGTAGCCTGTCGCTGGCCGAGCGGCGCGACTGTTGTGGCGTGGTCGCCGACAACGTCGACGAGCTAGGCGGAGTCTTGGCGCGCGAGGCAATCGATGCAGGCTTCCACAAGGGCGGCGCGATCTACGCAGCGGCCCGCTATCGCGACCAGGTCGCCATCCAGCGCGACTATTTGCAGCACTTGCACGATCTCGGTCACCGCGAGACGGATTGCTACTGGCTGGATGCTGGTCAACTGGCGGAGAAGGCGCGCTTCCGCGACGGCTATGGCGGCATCTACCATCGCCAGGTTGCCACCGTGAACCCGGCCCGGCTGGTCACCGGCCTGGCCGAATGCGTCGAGCGCCTGGGCGTGACGATCCACGAGCACAGCCGCGCCGAGACGCTGGAACGCCACAAGGTGAGTACTGGTGAGGGCAGTGTCGAGGCATCGACGATCGTCTGCGCGACCGAGGGCTACGCCGACAGCTTCCACGACTTCAAACGCCACGTGCTGCCGGTACAGAGCCTGGTGGTGGCTACCGAGCCGCTTTCGGAATCGGTGTGGCAGGAGATCGGCATGGCCGAGCGTCCTGCCTTCGCCGACGCCAGCCGGCTGATCAATTACGGCCACCGCACGGCCGATGGGCGCATCGTGTTCGGCGCGCGTGGCAATTATCGCCTTGGCGCCAAGTCCAAGGCCGACCAGGCGATCGGCGAGGCCGCCATGCGGATGCGGCGCGACCTGCTGGTGGATCTCCTGCCGGCGCTGGAAGGTGTGCGGATCACCCATGGCTGGGGTGGTTCGCTGGGGTTGTCGCGCAATTTCCGCCCGCATGCGATTCTCGACCGCCGCCACGGCCTTGCCACCGCCGGAGGCTATGCCGGCGAAGGCGTGGCCACCTCGCATCTGTTCGGCCGTACCCTGGCGGACATGATCCTCGAGCGCGATACCGAACTGGTGCGCATGCCCTGGGCCTTTGTCGACGCTTCCCACCGGCAACTGATCAAGCGCTGGGAGGTCGAGCCGTTGCGCTGGCTCGCCGCGCAAGCGATCACGTTCAGCTATGCCGGGGAAGAAGCGCTGATGCGGCGTGGCAAGCCGGTGCCGTTGGTCAAGCCGGCACTGCAACGGATGAACGACTACTTCGCCTCGGTCATCGAGTAAGGGATGAGGTTCGCGGGTCGCAGGTCGTGGAACCATGCACTATCGGGCATGTGGTCGCGCCTGCAGTCTGGCAAGATAGTGGGTCAAAGTACGCTCCCGGCGTCGATGGAATAGCGCGCCGGGACGCTCGGTTATCAGCAAGAATCAAGGACGCGGCATGGCCCACCTGTTACGTATCGTGATGATCCACGGTCACCTGGAAGGCGTGGTCGAACTGGATGTCGATGGCCACACCAATATCTGCGGCACCAACGCCTCGGGCAAGACGACCCTGCAGCGCCTGGTACCGGTGTTCTACGGCGAGCTGCCCAACAAGGTCGTGCCGAAGACGCGGATGAAGTTCGATGCCTTCTATCTGCCGCATCGCAACAGCTATCTGATCTACGAATACCGCCGTGAAGCCGGCAATGTCTGCCAGGCCGTGCTCACGCGCAAGAAGGAAGGCGGGCTGGAATATCGCTTCGTCGGTGCGCCGTACCGGCCCGAGGACTATCTGGTGGAAAGCGACGACGGCGTCGTGGCACTGGATTATTCCGATTGGGTAAGCGGGTTGCGGCGTGCCGGCATCAGCGTCTCGTCCAAGCTCGGTGCGACCTCCGAATATCGTTCGGTGATCCAGAACGACTTCACCCAGCAGCAGGGCAACCGTCGCGAGGCCTTGAAGCTTCGCCAGATCGCCGCCCAGTTCAGCCTGGTCAAGCCCGAACGGCGCATTCGCCATATGGAGAAGTTGATCTCGGCGGTGCATGCCAAGGAGGGCAAGATGGATACCCTCAAGACCATGCTGGCGGCGATCTTCGAAGAAGATGGCGTCGAACTGCCGGTGACCCGCATTCGCAATACCAAGGCCCGCGAATGGATCGCCCAGATGCGCCAGTCAATGCGCCTCGAGCCGCTTCAGCGGTCACTGACCCGCCTCGAGGAGGTGGATCGTGATATCGCCGATCTTGAATCGACGCTGTGGCAGCTCAAGCCTCAGCTAGACGCCGACCGTCATCGTGCCGAGCGTGTTCTGGCCGACACCGAAGCCGAGCTCAACACCCAGCAGGAAGCCTTCCAGGCCCGCGAGAGCGACTACGAACAGGCCCGCGACACTCTCAACGACCGCATCAGCGAGCTTGCCAGCGAGCTGGATCGTACTCAGCGCAGCTTGAATGACCTCCAGCAGCAATATGAACAGTACGCCGAGGCCGACATGCCGGCCCTGGAGCGTGACCTGGCCGAACTGCCCCAATGGCGCGGGCAGGTGCAGGAGTTGCAGCAGCATCTGGCCTTGATGCAGGACGCCGCCCAGCAGAACCAGTCGCGCCTGGACGGGCGGCTGCGCGAACTCGCCGACAACCTGTCGCGTCGGAGCGATGAAATCCAAGGGCTCATCGATGAGCTGGGTGACGAGAAGGCAGCGCGCCAGGAACAGCAGTGGGCATCCGAGCGCGAGCTAGATGCCCAGTACCACATGCAGCGCGCCGAGCTGGATGCCTCCTATCAGGAACGGCTCGAGCAAGGCATCGAGCGCCTGGCCGATCTCAAGGCCCAATTGGCCTCCACCGGTCAATCGGCCGAAGAGGCCCAGGAGGCCGAGCTGGCCCAGGCCCGGGTCGATCAGGCGCAGAGCGAGCGCAACGCCGCCGCCGGTCGGCTCGAAGGCCTGCGCCGCGAGCACGAGACTCTGCGTCGCGAGCGCGACACCGCTGAACAGGCGCGCGAACAGGCTCGGCAACAGCTCACCCGTACCGAGCAGCGCTGTCAGGAGCTCCAGCGCCAGCGCGATCCGGCCGAGGGCAGCCTGCGTCACTTCATGCGCTACCACCGTCCCGGCTGGGAGCAGCAGCTGGGTAAGGTCATTGCCCCCGAGCTGCTCGAGCGTCGCGATCTCTCGCCCCAGCTAGCGGATACCGACCACGACGACTTGTTCGGCGTGGCGCTTGATCTTGCTGCCATCGAGCTGCCTGATCACGCTCGTGACGAGGCCAGTCTCAGTGCCGCCATCGAAGCCGCCGAGGTCGAGCAGGCGCGTGCCGAAGCCGACCTCCAGGCCGCCGAGAAGCAATTGAAGGCTTGCCACGAGCGGGTTCAGGGTGCCGAGGAAACACTCGGGCAAGCGCGCATTGCCCTCAAGCGGGCCGACGATGAGGTCGAATATGCCCTGGACGCTCGCCATCAATGCCAGGAGCGACATGCGCGGCAGCAAAAAGAGCGTCGGCGTGCTGCCGAAGAGGCGCTGGAAAGTCAGCAAGCCGCCGACAAGGCCTTGCGTGACGAGAAGCGCGCAGCGCTGAGCACGCTCGACGATACCCACCAGGCGCAACTGCTGGAGTTGAAGGCCGACGGACAGAGCCAACTGGCGAGCTTCGATGCCCGTATCGACCAGCACAAGCAGCAGCTCGAGGACCTCAAGGCCGAACACCGGCGCCAGCGCAAGGAGCTGGAAGCCGCCTTCGATCAGGAACTGCAGGAGCAAGGCGTCGACCCGCAAACGTTGCGCTCCACTCGCCAGCGCATTGCCGATCTGGAACAGCGTATTCGCAGCACCGAGAGCCGGCGCGAAGAGCTCGATGCTTACAGCCGGTTCATGCGCGTCGAATGGGGCGAGCGCAAGCCGCAACTGGTCGACCGGGAAGCGACGCTGACGCGCGACAAGCAGGCTGCCCAGCACGAGCGTGAACAGTGCCGCAGCGATTTCCAGGCCGCCAAGGTCGCGCACCAGGACGCGGTCAAGACGTTGAAGGCCCGGCGCGACGGCGAACGAGAGGTCATCGAGGCCCTCAAGCCCTTGCTGAGTCAGGTCGAGGGGCTGGGCCTGAATGCCGCCAGCCAGCCGCTCAACGAGGCGCCCGGCGACGTGCACGAGCGCATCGAGCGCACTCGCCAGGCGCTGAGCAGCCGCGCTCGTGAACTGGAGTCACTGCGCAAGGGCTGCGAGCAGGTTGAAGGGGATTTGATCAAGGGCGCCAGCCAGGGCTTCGTCGAGACCCTGGACGCCGAACGAGCCAAGCTCGCCAACGACGGCTCGGAGCAGGGCGTCAACCCGCGCCACCAACTGCCGCTGCTGCGTGGCATGCTCCAACTGCTCGAGGATCAGCAGCAGCAATTGATCCAGCAGGGCCGCAACCTCGGTGCGGATCTCGACAAGTTCTTCACCGTCTTTCGCGACCTCAATCGTCGCATCAGCGCCCAGAGTCGTCGGCTCTCCGAGGAGGTCGCCGACGATCTGCGCCTCGACGGCATCGGCAAGGCCGAGGTGCGCATCCAGTCGACCATCGACGAACTGGGCTTCTGGGAACCCCTCAAGCTGTTCGCCCAGCGCTATCACGAGTGGGAAAACTCGTCACAGGAACTGCCCAGCGACGACTACCTGGACGCCCTGGCCGACGTGGTGGACCTGCTGCGCCACGACCAGCAGTACAGTTTCGAGAGCCTGCTGCGTCTCGAACTGCACCTGAACGAGGGTGGTACCGACCTGGTGATCAAGAACGACCGCCAACTGCTCGAGTCATCGAGCCATGGCATGGCGTATCTGATCCTGTGCAAGTTCCTGCTTGCCTTCACGCGCTTGCTGCGCGGGCCATCCGAGATCGCCATCCACTGGCCCATCGACGAGATCGGCACGCTTGCCTATCACAACGTCGAGACCCTGTTCGAGGCTTGCGACAGCAATCGCATCCACATCGTCGGCGCTTTTCCCAACCCGGAATCCGACGTCTTGCTGCTGTTCCATAACCGCTACCTGATCGACCGCGACGCCGAGCAGCCGAACCGGCGTCGGCTGAAGCGCATCGAGCCGCGCCTGAGCCGCCTGGCCGAGCGCCTGCAAGAACGCACGACCGAGGAGGCCCCGGCATGATCGAACACGGACCACTGCTGGAACGCCTGCTGGCCGGCGAGTTCATCTGCGCGGTCAGCGACGACCGAGCCTTTCGTCGCCTCGCAGATGAGGAAGTGCGCGAGCAGATCGACACCTACCTGCGTCCGCTCAATCGCCGGCTGGCCACCAATGATGAAGGCAGCGTCTACTTCCTGGCCTGGCGGCAGCTCAACGACGAGGCTCGCGAGCAACTCTCCCGACAACTGGGCGAGACCCTGCACAGCCTGATGCCGATGCTGGAATGGCTACAGTTGATGCAGGAAGCGCTCGGCCATGATGCCGTGGTGGCGCCCGGTGATGTGCTCAAGCCGGCCGAGCTCAGCGCTCGCTGCGAGGACAACCAGAGCCTGCGCGAGCATCTCGAGCGTCTGGCCGGCGACAGCTTCTTCGGCTCCCAGAGCGAGCAGCTCGACGCCCAGATGAAGCAGGTCTTCAAACGGCTCAAGGAACACGGCTACCTGCTCCAGCCCCACGCCGACCGGCAGGTCTATCTGGTCACCGGCAAGATCGACTACCTCGTCGACCTGGTGCGTTTCATCCGCGACGAGGAAAACCTTCCCGTCGACGACGAGACGCCGACGGCCCAGGAGACCCTGCTGTGAGTGACGAGCATCAACTGGAAAGCCGCTTGCTCGGCACGGGCGTCGAGCGGCTGGCGCTGCTCGGCAAGCACGCCGAGGCCCTGATGCAGGGCTACAGTCGTGACGAGATACCGTTGGAGGCCTTGAGCGACACGGCGTTGCGTCGCTTGCTGGCGGCCCGCATCGTCTGGCGCCCTGACGAGCAGGGCGGCGTGAAACTCGCACCAAGGGTGCGCGAACTGATCGCCGAGATGCTGGCCGACGAAACCCGTCGCCAGGTCAACGCCGACGTCGGCGAAACCCTGGAGCTGCTGCGTACCCTGGTGCAGAGCTACCGCGAAGCCATGAGCCAGGGCGAACACTGGCGGCAGGAGCAACAACTGCTGCGCCTGCGTCAGGCGGTGGACGATCTCAACGGCCGCTTCGCCGACGCCATCGACAGCCTCTGGCAACGTCTCAACAGCGACTTCGGCTTCGTCAGCCGCTTGAACGACAAGATCCGCGAGAACGACCGGGCGCAGAAGCAGATCGTCCGCCTGCTGGATGGCCTGGCGCTGATCGACTTCGATGAACTGATCGAACTGGTCGGCAGCGATGGCGCGCTGCGCAAGCTGCTGATCAGCCAGTTGCAGCGTCAGCTCAGCCAGCACTACACCAGCCTGCGCGAAGTGCAGAGCCGTCTCACCGAACTGATGGCGCGTTTCCGCCAACAGCAATCGCGCAGTCGGCTGGTGAGTGGCATGGCCGCCTTCCTGCGCGAGCACCCCAATTTCGTGCCGGGCAACTACGCGCGTCGCAGCGAGGTGCCGGAGCTGGTCAACCGGGCCACACCCCTGGCCGCCGCCGCCGCGCCGGCCCTGGACCACGAGCCGGACGCCCGGGTGCTGACCGAGCTTGTGCACCAGTTGCCGACGCCGGTGCACAAACCGCAGGAAGTCGCCGCCGCACGTCCCGCGGGGGTGGTGGAGCAGAGCCTGGTGGCGGCTCGCCAGCAGGCGCTCAAGCAGGACGTGGAAAGCTTCTATCTGACAGTGATCGATCACCCCGACTCGGCAGGCATCAGTGCCCTGGCGTATCTGGAAGAAAGTGGCATGGAATGGGGCAAGGAAATCTGGCTCTTCCAGGTGATCGCCGAATACCAGGGCCTGCCGCGCAGCGAACAACGGGCCTTCCGGCTGCATCAAGAGGAGAGCCGCGCCAGCCGTTTCAACGATCTGCGGCTGATTCACGACGTCACCCTGCAACTGGCCACGGCATGAATGAAGCGTTATCACCCAAGACCCATCGCTGGCTCAGCGAAATTCACGACACCTTGCATCGTCAATCTTGTGTCGAGAAGAAGCTCCAGCTCAAGACGATGCAAGAGTTCAGGACATGGTGCAGTGAGCATGAGATTGATCTTGATGCCTACCGCCGAGGCCAAGTCGTGCGCTTTGATCGCATCCTGATTGCCAGGGTTCAGGATCGGCTCGACAGCCTCGGACATCCACCGCTGGGCACCAGCACCAAGGGCAAGACAACCGCCGAGCAGGCCGCGCTGAGCGACCTAGAAGACAAGGGGCGTGGTGAGCGTCCGCGTACCCGTCGTGTGCTGTTGAACACCGCTACGGCGGGCTCCCGTCCGGGAATCGTGTCAGGCGATCGCGAGATTCTCGATGTCGACTGGCGGGACCTGGACCTGTCGGCCTTCGATGTCCTGCTGATGATCGAGAACCTCGACAGCTTCTATGACTTCACATCGCAGATTCCGGAGATGGCCGCGTATCAACGGCCATTGGTGACTTATCGTGGTGACGAGCACTATAGCCGTGGTTTCAGTAAGCTGGCCGAGGCGTGGCGGGCCACCGGCAAGGCGTTTCTAGCCATCGGGGATTTCGATCCCAAGGGTGTCGGGATTATTCTCGGCAGTGGCGCGTCGCAGATGCTGTTGCCGCCGTTGAGTTGGTTACGGGAGCGAGCGACCGTGAATCATGTGCCTGAGAAGCAGGTGTTGTTCCAGCCCAGACTACGCCGCTACCGTGACCAGCTTCCAGCGGGGCACTCACTGAAGGATTATCTGGCGATCCTGCTCGATGAGCAGCGTGGGCTCAAGCAACAGTGGTTCGGTGATGCCTTGGTCAGCGTGGAGATTCCAGCCCGTATCGAGCCAACGACATGAGGAGGGCAACATGCACAGCCTGCTGCTGAACGCCGATATGGGCGAGAGCTTTGGCGCCTGGACCATGGGCATGGATGCCGAGGTCATGGCGCATGTGGACCTGGCCAATGTGGCCTGTGGCTTCCATGCCTCCGATCCGGATGTGATGCGCGAGACGGTGCGCCTGGCCGGGCGTCACGGCGTGACGGTGGGCGCGCATCCCGCCTATCCCGACCTGACGGGCTTCGGGCGACGTTCCATGGCCTGCTCGCCCGCCGAGGTCGAGAACCTCGTGCTCTACCAGATCGGCGCGCTGGCTGGCATGTGCCATGCCGAGGGGCAGCGGCTGGGCTACGTGAAGCCCCATGGCGCCCTCTACAACGACATGATGCGCGACCATGCCATCCTGGCCGCCGTGATGCGCGCCGTGACGGCCTTCGATGCCCGTCTGCCCTTGATGGTGATGGCCACCCGCGACAACGGTGCCGAGCTGGCGCTGGCCGGCGAGCATGGCATCACGCTCTGGCGCGAGGCCTTCGCGGATCGCGCCTACGACGCCCAGGGGCGCCTGGTCTCGCGACGTGAACCAGGCGCGGTGCATCACGAGCGTGACATCATCGTCGACCAGGCCCGGCGAATCGCCCGTGGCGAACCGCTTGTCGCCGCCGATGGCAGCGACCTGGTGCTCGAGGCCGATACCCTTTGCGTGCATGGCGACAATGCCGAGTCCATTGCCGCCATCGCCGCTATTCGCGAGGCTCTGGTGGCCGAAGGCCGGGCGAGGGAGCGTGGGGCGAAAAAAGAGGGTGGGGCGAAAGAAGGCGGACAGCCATGACGAGCATGCTGCCGAGGATCGAGTCCGCCGGCCTGGATGGCTGGATGGTCCGGCTGTTCGACACCATCGACGAGGCCAACATGCCCTGGCTGACTGCCCTGGTGCGGCGCTGTGAGGCGAGCTTCGGTGATGCGCTGGTGGATCTGGTGCCGTCCTACACCACGTTATTGGTGGTGTTCGACCCGCTGGCGATGGCGCCCGATGATGCCCGGCGTCGGCTCACGGCGCTGTTGGCCGACCTGCAACCTGATGAACAGCGCGAGGATGTCGGGCCTCGTGAGTTGCCGACCTGGTACGACCCCTCGGTGGGGCCGGAGCTCGAGCGTTTGGCCGAGCGCGGCGAGATGACGGTCGAAGACGTCATCAAGCGACACAGCCAGATCGAGTACCGCGTTTTCGCACTGGGCTTCGCGCCGGGGTTCGCCTTCATGGGGCGTGTCGATGAGCACATTGCCGGCCCGCGGCTGGAGACGCCGCGCCGCCGGGTGCCCAAGGGCAGCGTGGCCATCGCCGAGCGCCAGACCTCGGCCTACCCGCTGGTGTCGCCGGGCGGCTGGAACCTGATCGGCCGGACCTCGGCAGTCTTGTTCGATCGCCATCGCGAGGGCTTCAGCTTGCTCGCCGTGGGCGATCGAGTGCGTTTCGTGCCCGTCTCGCGTGCCGAGTTCGAGCGGCTGGGCGGTGATACCCAGGGCGTGGAGGCGAGCCAATGAGTGATGTGCAGAGTCTGTTCGAGGTTCGTCGTGCTGGCCCCCTGGCGCTGCTGCAGGATGCCGGGCGTTTCGGCGTGCGGCGCTTGGGCGTCACCCAGGGCGGTCCCGCCGATCCCCATGCCTGGGCCTGGGCCAACCGTCTGGTCGGCAATGCCTGGGGCACCACGGCGCTCGAGGTGACGCTGGGCGGGCTCGAGCTGGAATGCACGGGAGAGGCTTGCATCGCGGTGTGTGGTGCCGACCTTGGAGCGACGCTGGATGGCGAGACCTTGCCGCTCTGGAAGAGCCAGCGTGTCCGGCCTGGGCAGCGGGTGGTGTTCGCCCAGCCGGTGAACGGGCTGCGCGCCTATCTGGCCGTGGTCAGAGGATTCGCCGCCGAGCCGGTCCTTGGCAGTACCGCCTGCGTGCCGCGTGAAGGGCTCGGTGGCCTGGATGGCCTGGGGCGCAAGCTGGAAGAGGGCGATACGCTGAGCGGCAGACGCTCTGGAGCAACGCCGCAGACGGGGCAGCAGGCTCCTGAAGATGTCCGCCCCGACTACGCGGCGATGCCGAGACTGGCGCTGTTGCCGGGTGCCCAGATCGCTGAATTCGAAGGACGCAGTCTTTACCAGGCCTTCAATACGATTTGGCGGGTCGATGATCGAGCCGATCGCATGGGTGTTCGCCTGCGCGGGCCGCAACTGCGTTGCCGGCTCGGCGGCATGATCTCTGAAGGTATCGGGCTCGGCGCGGTGCAGGTACCGCCGGACGGCCAGCCCATCGCGCTGCTCAACGACCGGCAGACCATCGGCGGTTATCCGCGCCTGGGCGCGCTGACGCCGCTCGCCTGCGGGCGGCTGGCGCAATGCCTGCCGGGGCAGGAAGTGTCACTGGTCGCGACCTCACGGGCACGCGCTCATGACGAGTACCGGCGGTTTCTTGCCAGCTTTCGGTAGTACTCCCTTTTATATTCCCAGCCCGCTTTCACGCAACAACTGATCAATGGACAGCTCCGCGCGCTGATGGCGAGGAGCGTCCTCGAACATCAGCTCAGTCTCGAGCGCATCGACGCCGTCGCTCACCAGGCGCTCGATCAATTCGGCCTTGGAGAGTCCGGTACGCTCGGCGAGGCGTTCCAGGCGGGTTTCGAGTCCTTGGGAAAAACGCAGAAAGTGCGGCATGGTGCAGTCTCCTGGCGCAATGATGCCCAGTATGCGCCGACTTTGTGACAAGACGTTGACGGCCACTGGAGTACATGCAGGGCATGATGACGTCAGGATTGTTAGGCGGCTGCCTCGCTCATAAGACTCTCGTAAGGAATGTTGAGCCCATCGTGGAGCCGCCTGATCATACGCAAGCTGAGCTTGCGCTTGCGGTTGAGCACCTCGGAAACACGGCCACTCGGGCCAATGTAGGGTTCCAGGTCGCGGGGCGTAAGGCCCTGTTGCTCCATACGAAACTTGATGGCTTCGATGGGATCTGATGGCCCGATAGGGTAGCGCTCATCCTCGTACTTCTCGATCAGGATGGACAACACTTCCAGCTCATCGGCTGCGGCAGTGCTATCTTCCGCGGCCCAGAGTTCTTCCATACGGGCAAAAGCTCGCTCAAGATCAGCATCGGTGTGGATAGGCTGGATGTTCATCATATGGTCTCCGCATCAACCTGGTCATACTGAGCATGAGTGCCCACGAAACGTACCCAAGCGATTTGTTGGGTATACCGTATCGCGACAATAACCCGGTACTTGTTGCCGCCGATGTTGAAGACGACTCGGCCGCTCTTGAGGATGCTGGCAGTGCGAATGTCTGCCTTTAGTTCTTGCGGAGTCGCCAATGAGGCCTTCAGCATCATGTTGTGCCACTCCGTGAGAGGCCTTTCGGCATCGCCGTAGCCCTTCTCCCAGAATTCCCGCAGCGTCCGTTTTGCGATGACTCTCATGAGTTCTCCCATTTCGGGAGAACTATAGATACTCCCGTTTTGGGAGTCAAGCGTTGGAGGGAAGCGTACTTCCCGCCTCTATCTGGGGCGTCGAGCACAGCAATAAATCGGGTTTTTTCAAGCCAGCCCGCGGCGCTCCATCACTTCCAGGATGATCGGTACCGGGGTCATCAGGTGTTCGCGCATCATCCGGCAGACCGTGTCGGTATCGCGTGCCAGGATGACCTCAACCAGGGCGGTATGCTCCTGGCGCTTGCGCTCGAGGGCCTCGTCGGAGAAGACCGTCTCGCATAGCCACAGGTGACGATAGCGTTCGACCTGATTGAAGAGGCTCTCGCGGACCTGCAACAGGTGCGGTGAGTTGCAGCCGGCGGCGATGGCCGTATGGAACGCCTTGTGCCGGGTATCCCAGACATCGAGCATTTCGTCGGGGCTGTTCACCTCCATGACCTTGGCCAGGGTGTGCGCCTTGGCGAGAATGTCGGCTTCCCAGGTATCGTCACCGCGCTGGATGGCGAGCTCGAGCACCAGCCCCTCTAGCTGCGCCCGGGCATCGTAAAGATCGGCGAGTTCCTCCCGCGACATGGAGGCGACCCGATAACCACGTTGGCTGATGGCCACCACCAGACGCTCGGCGACCAGTTGCGACAACGCCTCGCGCAAGGGGCCGACACCCAGTTCGTAACGCTCCTTGAGCCGACTCATCAGCAGCTTCTCCCCAGGCTGGAAGATACCGCGAATGATGTCGTGCTTGAGGCCGCGATAGGCGCCGATACCGAGGTTCTGTTTCGGAGTGCTGTCCATCGTCCTGCCGTTTCATGAAGATAGACAGCCATGATACGCGAACAAGCTCAGGCGGGAAGGTGGGGAGGAGGAGAGCGCCGCTTGGCGGCTAGAAGAGAGAAGAAGGAAGAGGGAAGAGGGAAGAGGGAAGAGGGAAGAGGGAAGAGGGAAGAGGGAAGAGGGAAGAGGGAAGAGGGAAGAG
>NZ_VTPU01000023.1 GCF_008274785.1 Halomonas eurihalina | reverse complement strand
GTAGCTCGTAGCTCGTAGCTCGTAGCTCGTAGCTCGTAGCTCGTAGCTCGTAGCTCGTAGCTCGTAGCTCGTAGCTCAGGATTCTACTTCTAGGCGGTCGACTTTCTGCAATCCCCTCGGCAGTTTGCTGCCGCGGCGGCCACGCTCTCCACGATAGTAGTCCAGGTCGCTGGCCTTGAGTGTCAGCTTGCGCTTGCCGGCCTGCACCACCAGTGCTTGATCGGGGCCCAGCAGCGTCAGGTCGCGCAGGAACTCCTCGCGACGGGCGGCGCGGGCGCCGGGAATGTCGATCATCTTGTTGCCCTTGCCCTTGGCCATCTCAGGCAACTGGTCGAGTGGGAAGACCAGCAGGCGTCCTTCGTTGGACACCGCCGCCACGCTGACCCCGTCTCCTTCGGGCACAATCAACGGCGCCAGCACGTTGCAGCCCTTAGGCACCGAAAGAACGCCCTTGCCCGACTTGTTCTTGCCGATCAGCGCCTCGATCGGCGCGACGAAGCCGTAACCGCCATCCGACGCCAGCAGGTAGCGCGTCGTGGGCGGCGCCAGCATCACGCCGGCCATGTGGGCACCGGCGGCCACATTGACCCGACCGGAGACTGGCTCGCCCTGGCTGCGCGCGCTGGCCAGGTTATGAGCGCTCAGCGTGTAGGCACGCCCGGTGTCGTCGAGCAGCACCAACGGCTGGTTGGTCTTGCCCCTGGCGGCCAGCGCGAATCGGTCACCGGCCTTGTAGGAGAGCCCGGTGGGATCGATGTCGTGCCCCTTGGCGCTACGAATCCACCCCTTCTCGGAGAGCACGACGGTGACGGGATCGGCGCCGACGAGCTCGACCTCGGACAGGGCGCGGGCTTCCTCGCGCTCGACGATCGGCGCGCGACGCGAATCGCCGTATCCCTCGCCGGCGGCACGCAGTTCGCGCTCGATCAGATCGGTCAGGGCCGCCTCGTTGCCGAGCAGCTCCATCAGGTGCTTGCGCTCTTCCTCCAGCTCGTCCTGCTCGCCGCGGATCTTCATCTCCTCGAGCTTGGCCAGGTGGCGCAGGCGCAACTCGAGGATCGCCTCGGCCTGACGCTCACTGAGATCGAAGGCCTTGATCAAGGCGGGTTTGGGCTCATCCTCCTCACGGATGATGCGAATCACCTCGTCGATGTTTAGGTAGGCAGCCAACAGCCCCTCAAGGATGTGCAGCCGGTCCTCCACCTTGCCGAGCCGGTGCTCGAGACGCCGCCGCACCGTGCTGCGCCGGAAATCCAGCCATTCGCCGAGCAGTCCGGCCAACGATAGAACCCGGGGGCGGCCGTCCAGGCCGATCACGTTCATGTTGACGCGGATGTTCTTCTCGAGATCCGTGGTGGCAAACAGGTGCGCCATCAGCGACTCGATATCCACCCGGTTGGAGCGCGGTTCGATCACCAGTCGCGTCGGCTCCTCGTGGGTCGACTCGTCACGCAGGTCGGCGACCATCGGCAGCTTCTTGGCCTGCATCTGAGCGGCGATCTGCTCCAGCACCTTGGCGCCGCTCACCTGGTACGGCAAGGCGGTGATCACCACATTGCCCTCTTCACGCACGAAGCGGGCCCGCACCTTCACCGAGCCCCGGCCACTCTCGTAGATCTTGCGCAAGTCGGATGCCGGCGTGATGATCTCGGCCGCGGAGGGGAAGTCCGGCCCGGGCAGATGGGCCATCAGTTCGGCGGTGGTCGCCTCGGGCTGACGCAGCAGATGACAGGTAGCCTCGACGACCTCGCCCACGTTGTGCGGCGGGATGTCGGTAGCCATGCCCACGGCGATACCGGTGCCGCCGTTGAGCAGCACATGGGGCAAGCGCGCCGGCAGCACCACCGGCTCGTTCATGGTGCCGTCGAAATTGGGGGCCCAGTCGACGGTGCCCTGGCCGAGTTCACTGAGCAGCACCTCGGCGAACTTCGATAACCGCGCCTCGGTATAGCGCATGGCGGCAAAGGACTTGGGGTCATCGGGGCTACCCCAGTTGCCCTGACCGTCCACCAGCGGGTAGCGATAGCTGAAGGACTGCGCCATCAGCACCATGGCCTCGTAGCAGGCGCTATCGCCATGCGGATGGAACTTGCCCAGCACATCGCCGACGGTACGCGCCGACTTCTTGTACTTGGCATTGGCACTGAGCGCCAGCTCGCGCATGGCATAGACGATGCGCCGCTGCACCGGCTTCATGCCATCGCCGATATGCGGCAAGGCGCGGTCGAGGATGACGTACATCGAATAATCGAGATACGCCTTCTCGGTATACTCGCGAAGGGACAAGCGCTCGACGTCGCCCTCCGCCACCTGGATATCCATGGTCATGGCACCTTGACCTTATTCACGATCGTGGAATCGTCGAGGACAACGCCTCATGAAGTTTTCGCTTCGAGCTGCGAGTCTCGAGCCACGAGCCGTCCTGAGCCAACCCAAGAGCTCGAAGCTCGTAGCTCGTAGCTCGTAGCTCGTAGCCGGATCAGACTTCGATCTCCGCGAGGTTGCCGTAGTCTTCCAGCCAGCTCTTGCGGTCGGAGGCACGCTTCTTGGCCAGCAGCATGTCCATCATTTCCAGGGTGCCGTCGCCGACTTCGCGGGTCAGCTGCACCAGCCGCCGGGTCTCGGCCGCCATGGTGGTTTCGCGCAGTTGCAGCGGGCTCATCTCGCCGAGGCCCTTGAAGCGCTGGACGTTGGGCGTGCCGCGCTTACCCTCGAGTCGACGCAGGATGGCGGCTTTCTCGCTCTCGTCCAGGGCGTAAAAAACTTCCTTGCCAAGGTCGATGCGATACAGCGGCGGCATCGCCACGAAGACGTGGCCGGCATCGACCAGCGCCGGGAAGTGGCGCACGAAGAGTGCGCACAGCAGGGTCGCAATGTGCAGGCCGTCGGAGTCGGCATCGGCGAGGATGCAGATCTTGTGATAGCGCAGTTTGGAGAGGTCGTCGCTGCCCGGCTCCATGCCGATGGCCACGGCAATGTCGTGGACTTCCTGGGAACCGTAGATGTCGTGGGACTCGACTTCCCAGGTATTGAGGATCTTGCCACGCAGCGGCAGGATCGCCTGGGTCTCGCGCTGGCGCGCCTGCTTGGCGCTGCCCCCGGCGCTGTCGCCCTCGACCAGGAAGAGCTCGCTGCTCGCGGGATCCTGGCCACTGCAATCGGCCAGCTTGCCGGGCAACGCCGGACCGGAGGTGACCTTCTTGCGCGCCACCTTCTTGGCGCTCTTCTGGCGTCGCTGGGCGGCGCTGATCACCAGCTCGGCGAGCGCCTCGCCCTGATCGACGTGATGGTTGAGCCACAGCGAGAAGGCATCCTTGACCACCCCGGACACGAAGCCGGCCACGGTGCGCGACGACAGGCGTTCCTTGGTCTGGCCGGCGAACTGCGGTTCCAGCATCTTCACCGACAACACATAGGAAACCCGTTCCCAGAGGTCTTCGGCGGTCAGTTTCACCCCGCGCGGCAGCAGGCTGCGGTATTCGCAGAATTCACGCAGCGCCTCCAGCATGCCGGATCGCAGACCGTTCACGTGCGTTCCGCCCAGTGGCGTGGGGATCAGGTTGACGTAGCTCTCGAGCAACGGCTCGCCGCCTTCGGGAAGCCACTGGATGGCCCAGTCCACCGCCTGCTCTTCATCGGCGAAGTGCCCCACGAAGGGCGAGGCCGGCAGCACCTCGTAACCATCGGTGGCCTGGGCGAGGTAGTCGCGCAGGCCATCCTCGAACTGCCATACGCTCTCGGTGCCATCGGCCTCGACAAGCGTCACCTGGAGCCCCGGACAGAGCACCGCCTTGGCTCGCAGCAAATGCTTGAGCCGGGTCAGCGACAGCTTCGGCGAGTCGAAATAGCTCGACTCGGGCCAGAAGCGTACCAACGTGCCCGTGGCACGCTTGGCGGCGGAACCGATCACCGTCAGGTCGGAGGCTCGCTCGCCATGCTCGAAGGCCATGTGATGGCGACTGCCATCCTTGAGCACTTCCACCTCGAGGCGCCGGGACAGGGCATTGACCACCGAGACACCGACGCCGTGCAGCCCTCCGGAGAAACGGTAACTGGACGCCGAAAACTTTCCGCCGGCATGCAGCTTGGTCATGATCAGCTCGATCCCGGAGACACCGTGCTCGGGATGAATGTCGATGGGCATGCCGCGACCGTCGTCGCTGACCTCGACGCCACCGTCCTCGAACAGGCGTACGGCGATCGCCTTGGCATGGCCGCCCAGCGCCTCGTCGACACTGTTGTCGATGACTTCCTGAATCAGATGGTTGGGCCGGGAAGTGTCGGTGTACATGCCGGGGCGCTTGCGCACGGGCTCGAGCCCGGCAAGCACCTCGATCGAACTGGCGCTGTACTGTGTCATGCGTCACCCAGACTGGTTACGGTCATTCGATTGTCTCCTGGACGCGGGCTCGTCCCTTCCGTGAATGCTTGACGCGCCAAGATGCCCCATGGCGCGACGCCACCACTCAACGCTGCATCGCCACCGCCCCGACCGGCAGAGCATGGCCGCCGTGGGCCAGAATCGCCGGCAGGTAGTCGGCCAGGGCGGCAAACCCATGATCTCCTCCCGGATGCAGGATGCTTGCCGCACCCCGGTAGAACGCCCAGGCATCCCGCGGGTCCAGCGTCTCGTCGGCCGTGCCCAGCAGCAGCAGATAGCGTCGTGGCTCGACCCGCTCGGGAGTAAGGGCCTCCAGGGCCCAGCGATGCGACTCCTCAATCCGGAAACGCTCGCCGCTGTACGGATTGACGAAGGTCTCGCCGACCCAGGACGTCACCAAGCGGGCAGGCGTCACGGCCGGATTGATCAGGGCGGCCGGCAGGTCGTGGCGCTCGGCGACCAGGGTCGCCAGGAAACCGCCCATCGAGCTGCCCACCACCATGGGAGCCGTGCCCAGCGCTTCGAGGCATGCCTCGGCTACCGCCAGCGCCTGATCCGGCCGGTGCGGCAACTGGGGCGTCGCATAGGGCAGCGACAGGCGCTCGCAGGCCGCGCGCATCAGTGCCGCCTTCGGCGAGGCACTGCCGCTGTTGAAACCATGCAGATAGAGTACGCCACTGGCAGGCATCGGCGATCGCATGGCACTCAGCATACCCGAACCCCTGTATATATGGCCAGCGTCATCATGCCGATCAGTATCGGCCCTCAACTCGACTCTCGCGACTCGGCCTCCCAGACAGCCTCGATGAGGCCGCGCGTGGAAGCATCCATGCCCTCGAGCCCGGCCTGGTGCTCGAGGATGCGTCGCGTCTCGCCGGCCAGCGTCTTGCCGAGCTCCACGCCCCACTGGTCGAAGGGGTTGATGTCCCAGATGGTCGCCTGAACGAAGACCTTGTGCTCGTACAGGGCGACCAGCGCTCCCAAGGTGCGGGGCGTCAGGCGATCCAACAGCAGGGTACTGGACGGCTGGTTGCCGGCATAGCGCTTGTGGCCCGGGCGCGGCCCCTCGTCCTCGAGCGCCGCATCGCCCAGCATCAAGGCCCGAGACTGGGCAAAGCAGTTAGCCAACGTCAGGCGATGCTGGCTCATCAGGTGGTCGCGGGTGGCGGGATCGGCCACGTCATCATAGCGCACCCGGGGCGCGATGAAGTCGCATTCCACAGATTGCGTGCCCTGATGCAGCAATTGGTAGAAGGCATGCTGGGCGTTGGGGCCAAGCTGCCCCCAGAGCACCGGGCAAGTGGAATAGTCCACCGGCTCGCCGTCATGGTTCACCGACTTGCCGTTGGACTCCATCTCCAGTTGCTCGAGATAGGCGGCAAAATATTCGAGGCGTCCGTCATAGGGCAGGATGGAATGCGCGCGAATATCCAGAAAGTTGACGTTCCAGATCCCCGCCAGCGCCAACAGCACGGGCAGATTGTCGCCCAGCTCGGCCTCGCTGAAGTGGCGGTCCATGTCATGGGCGCCGGCCAGCAATTCGCGGAAGTTCGCCATCCCCACCACCAGGGCAACCGGCAGGCCAATGGCCCCCCACAGCGAGTAGCGTCCACCGACCCACTCCCAGAATTCGAGCTGGTGTTCGTCAGCGATGCCCCACTCGCGCATCTTGTCGGGGCTGGCCGAGACGCCGATGAAGTGCTGACGCATCACCAGTGCCTCATCGACGCCCTCCTGCCGGTCGCCGCCGAGCAGCCTGGCCTTCAGCCAATCCCGGGCGGTACGGGCATTGGTCAGGGTGTCGATGGTAGTGAAGGACTTCGAGGACAACACGAACAGCGTCGTCTCGGGATTGAGCCGCGTCAGATAGTCGGCGAGCTGCGAGCCATCCATGGTCGAGGCGAAATGCACATCGATGCGGTGGACACCCTCGAGCCGATGGTCGGCCAGTGCATGAGTAACCATCAAGGGGCCAAGATCCGAGCCACCCACGCCGAGATTGACCACATCGCGAATCGGCTTGCCGGTGGCGCCACGCCACTGACCCGCGTGGAAACGCTCGACCATGGCCGCCATGCGATCCAGGGTCGCGTGCACCGAGGCCACCAGATCCTCGCCTTCCACCTCGAGCCTGGCATCGGCTGGCAGGCGCAGGGCCGTGTGCAGCGCCGGTCGGTTCTCGCTGAGGTTGAGCCGCTCTCCGGCCAGCAGTCCCTGGATGGCATCCGGCACACCGGCGTCGCGCGCCAGTTGCAGCAGCAGCGCAAGCGTTCGCTCGTCCCAGCGCTGTTTGGAAAGATCGAGTGTCAGACCGGCGGCCTGCCGGCTGAAATCGGCGAAGCGTCCCTGGTGCTCGGCGAAGAGCTCGCGCAGGTGCCGCTGGCCCATGTCGTCAGCATGCTCGGCCAGGGCGCGCCAGGCATCCCGCTGTTCGACGGGGGAGTGGCTCATGGATTCCCTCCTGGTGATCCTATCGTGCAGCCCGGGGCAGGGAAGCGTAGAATGGCGGGCTTCCAGCCCAACGCTTCAACCTGCCCATGAGTGACGCATCTTACCGTGACGCCATCTTTTCGACACCCCTCGACCGGGTGGCGAGTTTCTCCTTTGACGAGCGAGTGGTGGCCTGCTTTCCCGACATGATCCGACGTTCGGTGCCCGGATACGGCCAGATACTCGCCATGCTCGGCCCCCTGGCCCGCCGCCATCTGCGCCATGGCGGTCATGTCTACGACCTGGGCTGCTCGCTCGGTGCCGCGGGCCTGGCGCTGGCCGGCCAGCTACCGGTGGACGCCTTTCACTACACCGGCATCGACCTCTCACCGACGATGGTCGAACGCGCCCGCCAGACCCTGAAGGAGGAATGCCCCGGGCACGACATGACGGTGATCGAGGGCGACATCCGACACCAGGCCTATGATGCCTCGGGCATGATCCTGCTCAACTTCACCCTGCAGTTTCTCGACCCGATGGATCGCGACGCCGTGGTCGCCCGCCTCTTCGAAGCCCTGGAGCCCGGCGGCGTGCTGATCCTGTCCGAGAAGATCGTCGCCGACGACGAACAGGACAACGCCTGGCTGGTCGAACGCTACCACGATTTCAAGCGCGCCAACGGCTACAGCGAGCTGGAAATCAGCCAGAAGCGCACGGCCCTGGAGAACGTCCTGGTGCCGGACAGCCTGGCAGCCCATCACGCGCGGCTCGAACGCGCCGGCTTCAGCCGCTCGCTGACCTGGTTCCAGTACTTGAACTTCGCGTCACTGATCGCCTTCAAGGAGGCCTGACGTTGAGCATTCCCGACGTTCACCGCCCCCTCTATCACGCCTTTCTCGACCAGGCCTGTATCAGCCGGGGCTTCGACACCTGGCTGGCGCGGCTGCCCGAGCAGCTCGCCCGGGGGCTCGATCCCAAGCGATACGGCGATCTGAAGGCCTGGGAGAAGGCCGTCGCCAAGCTGCCGCCATTACCCGAGGCGCGCCGCGTCCAGCTCGATGCCGACAGCGTGACGGTCGAGTGCGGCCTGGACGACGCCCGGCGACGCCAGTGCGAGAACCTGCTGCGCGCGCTGGCGCCCTGGCGCAAGGGGCCTTACCGGCTGAGTGGCGTGACCATCGACACCGAGTGGCGCTCCGACTGGAAATGGCAGCGCGTCGCCCCCCACCTGGCGCCACTGCATGGACGCCGAGTGCTCGACGTGGGCGGCGGCAACGGCTATCACGCCTGGCGCATGAGCGGTGCCGGTGCCGCCTTCACGCTGGTGATCGACCCCTCACCGCGCTTCTTCTGGCAGTTCCAGGCCGTGCGCCACTTCGTCGGTGACGCCGACAGCGGCCGCACCCACTTCCTGCCGGTGGGCATCGAGGACGTTCCCGACGAACTGGCCGCCTTCGACACCGTCTTCTCCATGGGCGTGCTCTACCACCGCCCCTCGCCACTCGAGCATCTGCTGCAACTCAAGGCCGCCTTGCGGCCGGGCGGAGAACTGGTGCTGGAAACCCTGGTAGTACGCGGCGACGACACCACGGTGCTGCTGCCGGGCGAGCGCTACGCTGCCATGCCAAATGTCTACTTCCTGCCGTCCTCCGCGGCGCTGGTCGGCTGGCTCGAGCGTTGCGGCTTCGAGAATGCCCGCGTGGTGGACGAGGCCGATACCAGTCTCGATGAGCAGCGCGCCACCGACTGGATGACCTTTCAGTCCCTGGCCGACTTCCTCGACCCCGAGGACGCGACCCGCACCCGCGAGGGCTATCCGGCGCCACGCCGCGCCGTGGTGATCGCCAACCGACCGGCCTGAGCCACCAGCGCTCGATCCAGGCTACGTTAAAATGACGAGGCCCCGCCGCGAATCACACGGCGGGGCCTCGTTGCTTTCGACCAGCGCTGCTCCCCCTTCTCGCTCTGGAAGCAGCGCGGATGCTCAGCGGCTCATCAGCTGGCTGATGTCCTTGGCCTCCCAATGCGGAAAATACTTGCGCACCAGGGCATTGAGCTCGACTTCGAAACTCGCCCAGTCGACCTCGCCTGGCGTTGTATCCTGTGCCTCGGCCGCGCCGCGAATCATGCCAGCCCCCACAGTAACGTTGGACAGGCGGTCAATGACGATGAAGCTGCCCGTACCCGGACTGACGGCGTAGTCATCCAGGGCAATCTCCTCGGTCAGCGCCACTCGGCAACGCGCGATGGCGTTGAGCTCGAGCCGCTCGGCCGGATGACGGGCCAGCGTGTTGACATCGACCTGGTACTCGATGGCCTCGACCCGCCCCGACACGGAACGTCCGGCGAGACGAATGTCGACCTGCCGCCCCGGGTCCAGCGGCTGCTCGTGCATCCACACGATGTCAGCCTCGAAGGCGCTGGCGTGGATGACCTCGGCATCTTCGGCGACGAGCCAATCGCCACGCGAAATGTCGATCTCGTCTTCCAGGGTCACGGTGATCGCCTGCCCCGGCCAGGCGGCCTCGAGATCGCCATCGAAGGTAACGATGCGCTCGACCCTGGAGCGCTTGCCGGAAGGCAGCGCGCGCACGGCCTGGCCAGGGCGCAGAATGCCCGACTCCAGGGTGCCGGCATAACCACGGAAGTCCAGGTTGGGCCGATTGACGTACTGGATCGGCAGACGAAGATCGCGCAGATTCTGGTCGTGGCGCACCTCGATGGTCTCGAGCAGTCCGAGCAGCGTCGGCCCGTCATACCAGGGCATGGCCTCGCTCTTGTTGACCACGTTGTCGCCCTTCAACGCCGAAAGCGGCACGAAGTGGATATCCTCGGCACCGAGCTGCTCGGCAAACTCGCGGTACTCGGCGACGATCTCTTCGAAGCGCGCCTCGCTGTAGTCAACCAGGTCCATCTTGTTGACCGCGATGACCAGATGGCGAATGCCGAGTAGATCCGCAATGAAGCTGTGCCGCCGGGTCTGGGTCTGCACGCCGTGGCGGGCGTCGATCAGGATCACCGCCAGCCCCGCCGTCGAGGCACCGGTGGCCATGTTGCGCGTGTACTGCTCGTGCCCCGGGGTATCGGCGATGATGAACTTGCGCTTGTCGGTCGAGAAGAAGCGGTAGGCGACATCGATGGTGATGCCCTGCTCCCGCTCCGACTGCAGCCCATCCACCAGCAGCGCCAGATCCACTTCCTCGCCGGTGGTCCCGCTGGTCTTCGACGCCTGGGTGATCGCCGCCAGTTGATCGTCGAAGATCATCTTGGAATCGTGCAGCAAGCGACCGATCAGGGTCGACTTGCCATCATCGACACTGCCGCAAGTGATGAAGCGCAGCAGGTCCTTGTTCTCGTGTTCGTGCAGATACTGCTCGATGTTATCGGCAATCAAGCTGGATTGGTGTGACACGTTTCTTTCTCCATCCTGGTGCGGAACACGAGAGCTGCGAGCCTCGAGACTCGGGCTACGAGCAGACCGTGCTCAGAGAGAACTTCAGTTATGAGCTGCGCGCTACGAGCGGCGAGACTCGAACCCCAAACCCCACCTCAGAGCGGTGAGACTCGAGACTCGCAACTGTGTGTTTGCTCGCATCTCGTTGCTCGAGGCTCGCGGCTTTCTAACGCGCCGAAGGCGCGTTAGAAGTACCCTTCCCGCTTCTTCTTTTCCATGGAGCCGGCCTGGTCGTGGTCGATGGCGCGGCCACTGCGCTCCGAGGTCCGGGTCAGCAACATTTCCTGGATGATCTCGGGCAGGGTGGCGGCCTTGGACTCCACGGCACCGGTCAGCGGATAGCAACCCAGGGTGCGGAAGCGCACCCACTTCTCTTCGGGCACCTCGCCGGGCTCCAGCGGCATGCGCTCGTCATCGACCATCACCAGCATGCCATCGCGCTCCACCACCGGGCGCGGGGCGGCATGGTAAAGCGGGACGATGGGAATCGACTCCAGGTAGATGTACTGCCAGATGTCCAGCTCGGTCCAGTTGGAGAGCGGAAAGGCGCGAATGGATTCGCCCTTGTTGACCCGGGCATTGTAGAGGTTCCACAGCTCGGGACGCTGGTTCTTGGGGTCCCAGCGGTGATGCTTGTCGCGGAAGGAGAAGACCCGTTCCTTGGCGCGAGTGGCTTCTTCGTCGCGACGCGCGCCACCAAAGGCGGCATCGAAGCCGTATTTGTCCAACGCCTGCTTGAGCGACTGGGTCTTCATCACGTCGGTGTAGCCGCTCGAGCCATGATCGAAGGGGTTGATACCCGCCTCGACGCCTTCCTGGTTGATATGCTCAATCAGCTCCATACCGGATTCCGCCGCCATGCGATCGCGGAACTCGATCATCTCGCGGAATTTCCAGGTGGTGTTGACGTGCATCAAGGGGAATGGCGGCGGCCCGGGATAGAAGGCCTTGCGCGCCAGGTGCAGCATCACTGAGGAGTCCTTGCCGATGGAGTAGAGCATCACCGGATTGGAGAACTCGGCGGCCACCTCGCGGATGATGTGGATCGACTCGGCCTCGAGCTGCTGAAGGTGAGTCATCCGGCGCGGCGTCAGCCCCGAGGCATGCTCATCGGTCCGAGGGGTACGCTGGTGTGTGGGGGCATCAAGACTGGTCATGGGCCCGACTACCTCGCATGAATTGGGGAAACACGGCTTGCGCCTCACAACGCTCGTCGATTTATGCAGCGTTGCCTTGGGAGGAAAGCGCATCATGCGGGCCAGCTTATCGTGCCATGCAAAATAACGTAAAAGAATTAATATCTATCTTTTTATACTTTAAGAAGATATCAGAACGCCACTCGTTCCACCCTAGTGCTCAGGCCGTCATCCAGATCGAGCACCCGGAACCCCGGCAAGGCCGCCGCATCCACGGCGAACGTCTCGGCGCCGGGCAGGAACTGATCGGACGTGGCGGGACATGCATAGACGGGCACGTCACCATGAGGCGTCGCCCGATGGTACTCGAACGCCTGGTGGATATGACCACACAGGATCGCCTCGATCCGCTCGTGCGTCGCCAGGACTTCCCAGAATGCCTCGGCGTCGACCAGCCCCAACGCATCTACCCAACGCGACCCGACACCGATTGGCGGGTGATGCATGGCGATCAGGGTCGGTCGATCGTCCTCCGCCAGGCGTTCCGCCAGTGCCTCGAGGCGAGCTGCCCCCAGGGCGCCATGGGTCTGGCCGGGAATCTGGGTATCGAGCAGCAACAGGCGCCGCTGCCCCAGAGTCACGCTGTCCTCGAAGGCACGACACTCGGCCATTCGGGCCGGCTCATCATGGTTGCCAGGCAACCAGTACCAAGGACAGTCGAGCCGCGCCAGCTCGCGCGCGGCCAACGCGTAGGAGGCCGCCGTTTCATCCTGGCTGACATCGCCGGTAACCAGCACCATGTCGGGACGCCAGGACGCGACCGCCTCGATCACGCGGACGAACTGGTGATGGGGAATCCCGATACGGGAGCGGGCGGCGGGGTCGGCGTGCAGATGGCAGTCGGAAATCTGGATCAGTCGCATCAAGGCAATTCGGGCAGATCGATGGAATGGCCATGTGCCAGGCCGTGATCCAGCCACTCGCCGAGGAAACGATTAAGCTGGAGTTTCTCGTCGGGCTGATGCATCCGGGAATTGGGGTAGCGGTAGCGACCATCAAAATGCCGCTGCCGCTGGAAGTCGGTCACTTCGGCCATGCGCACGTCGTGATAGAGGTGAACGCGCATCTGCGGCGTCTCCAGTACCGCGTCGAGAACGCCCCGCTGGGAGACACGCACGATGCTGGTATAGGGCGCACGCTCCTGGAGCTTGAGGCACAGCACACCGAGGCGCCGGCCATGGTTGGCCAACACCACCTCACGGGTCTCGCCAGCCTCCAGGTCGCCCAGCAGGCGAGTCAGGCGCACATAGTTGGCAGTGCACTCGCCCTGGAGGCCTTTCAAGTCGGTGACATAGGCGCTTTTCGACACGCTACCTCCTTGCTCTCAGTGAGGCCCGCTCCGAGGCCAGCCAGTGGAAAGCGATCAGACACATGGCATTGTCGAGTCGCCCGGCCAGCAGGAGTTCCCAGGCACGAGCGAACGATAGCACATGCACGCGAATGTCCTCGTTCTCCTCGGCGAGCCCGTGCACGCCTCCCAGACCGCGACTGTCGATCAGGCCGCAGAACAGCGACACCTGCTCATCGCAGGCGCCGGGGCTGGGATAGTAGGTGTGCAGCTCGATCAATTCACCAACCGGGCAGCCCGCCTCCTCCATGGCTTCGCGACGCGCCACCTCGACGGCGCTTTCCCCGCGCTCTACCAGGCCGGCGACGATTTCGAGTTTCCACGGCGAATCAGGATCGTCGATGGCCCCGGCACGGAACTGCTCCACCAGGACCACGGCATCTCGTTCCACATCGTAGAGCAACACGCCCACGGCGTCATGGCGATGATGCACCTCGCGCGTCACCGGCGCACTCCAGCCACCCTCGAAGAGGCGGTGGCGCAGGTGCAGCTCATCCAGACGAAAGAACCCCTCGTGCAAGCAGCGGCGTTCGATCAGCTCCACATCGCCGACGCCGAAAGCGGCGCTGGCCAACCGATGAGAGGGATCGGCGGCATCGGTCTGAGACATGCGGACCTCCGGTGTTCGCGAAAGCCCCATTATCGTGGTCCCGAGGCAGGTTCTCAATGGGACCGCCGCCAATGCCCGCCTAATCCTCCAGACGCTCGACCATGCCCTTCGCTTTACGACGCAGTATCTCGTCGGACGCATGTCGACCTTCGCGAGCCTGCCCTTCCATGGCACGACGCGCGTGCTTCAGAGCTTGCTCGTCGCGCCCTTCATCCGCCAGAAAGGCGGCATAGTAGTAGTGGACATCGATGCCATCGGGGCGGATTTCCAGGGCACGCTGGAACATCCGCTCAGCGGTGTCGTCATTGCCGAAGGCCACCGGCCAACCGGGCGCTCGATCATACAACGCACCCAGGGTGACATAGGCGGAACCTTGATACCCCTCCGAGTCGAGCTCGATGGCACGTTCCAGCACCCGGCGCGCTTCCTTGGCCGGCCCCAGGGCATCCAGCCCACCGACTTCCCGCGCCAGGGAAGCCAGGATGATACCCTGCCAAACCAGTACCTCGCTGGTGTCGGGATTCGCCTCGGCCAGCGCCCCTGCCTCCCCGGCCAGCGACGACAAGGCATCGGCGCGGCGCGCCTCATCCATAGCGGTGGTGATGTTCTCCCAACGATTGCGCAGCGAAAAGACTTCGTTTTCCCAGGCCTGAACGACCGGCGCAAGGCCCAGTCCCAAACACAGGGCGGTGGCGAGCAGATGGCGTTTCGACATAACGGCCTCCTCGGATTATGAGTATCGGAATGGCCCTTCATCTCAGAATGTAACGAACGTTTGATTAAGTCTCCACCTGAATCATCCCCGACACGGTTTTCTGCACATCGGAGCAATTGCCTACCAACGGACCCATGGCGTATGTTGCGGCCTTCGACGAGCAAGAGGCGCGACTCATGAAAGGCCGTAACATGACCCGTTGGCGCGATCCCGCCAAGGACCCGCGCCAGGAACCCAAGAGCAATCTGATCACCGCCGAGGGGGCCGAGCGCCTGCGTGGCATCCTCGATCATCTGTCGCGGGTCAAGCGCCCCGCCCTGTCTACCAAGGTGGGCGAAGCCGCCGCCCTGGGCGATCGCAGCGAGAACGCCGACTACACCTACAACAAGAAGGAGCTCAACCGGGTCATCGCGCGCATCCGCTACCTGACCAAGCGGCTGGACGAGCTGCAGATCGTCGACCGCTTGCCGGCGGATACCGACCGGGTCTTCTTCGGCGCCTTCGTGACACTAGAGGACGAGGATGGCGAGGAGCTACGGCTACGCATCGTCGGACACGACGAGACCGACACTGGCAAGCACTGGATCAGCGTCGACGCACCGCTTGCCAAGGCCCTGCTCGGCAAAGGGCTCGACGACGAAGCAACGGTGGCCGCCCCCGGCGGCGAGACGACCTATCTGATCACCGAGATCGACTATCGCGATCCTCGGGCCTGAGGCTCGCGAGATACGAGCCACGAGATACGAGCCACGAGATGCGAAGCTCGAAGCTCGCATGCAGGATCAGCGCTTGACCGCCCGATAGACCCGGAAACGACGGTCGTCGGCGAGGATCTCGAAGCCGCCGAAGGCGCGTTCCAGCAGGTCCGGATACGGCAGGAAGGCATTGGCGACCATCACGAGCTGGCCACCCGGTTCAAGGCGCTCGGGAGCACCGGCGATCAGCCGCCCGGCGGGACCGTAGTCGACGGCACGCTCCTGATGGAACGGCGGGTTGCTGACGATGGCATCGAAACGCGCCGAGGGCAGGCCGGCATAGACATCGCTGTGAAACACCTCTCCTTCCAGGCCATTCGTCGCCAGGGTCCGCCGGGTCGCCTCCACCGCGAAGCCATTGACGTCCGCCGCCGTCACCGCGAGCCCGCGCCGCGCCAGCCAGGCGGCGATGATCCCGTCGCCGCACCCCATGTCCAGTACCCTGCCTTGGTCCGGCAGGCATGACGCCAGCCGCGCCAGCAACAATCGGGTGCCGTCATCCAGCTTGCCGTGACCAAACACGCCGGGATGGCTGACCAGCGTCAGCCCTTCGGCCTCGAAGCTCGTCCAGGCGGCATCCGGATCGATATCGACCCGATCCAGCCGTGAGGCGAACAGGCTGCACCGGCGAGCGCTGTCCACCTTTCGACAGCCAAGCCCCAGCGCGGCCAGCACCTTGAGCACGCGCTTGATGCCGCCCTGGTTCTCGCCGACGACGTGCAGCGGTGTTCCCGGCGTTAGCCGAGCGCACAGCCACAGCAGCCACCACTCACCCTGGGCGTGTGCCTTGGGCCAGAACAGCACCACGCCCTCCGGTGCCAGCTCGTCCACCGCGAAGGGAGAACTAGCCCCCCTGCCGCCCTCGCGCCATGCCGAGAGCAGCGTCTGATCGGCGGACAGCAGATGACCTTCGCCCTCCTCCAGCCAGCGGTCCTGGGGCGGCGCCACCCACAGCCAGCCACGATAATCGGTCGACTGGCGCTCAAGCAGTTGGCAGACAGGCGTTTCGGCACTCATCAAAGCGTTTCCTCGGTATTGGCAGGAACGGCGCGCAAGGTATAGAGCAAATAACGGCCCAGCCGCCAATACGGTTCACTGCGACTGTAACGCCACTCGAGCTCGAGCAACTTGCGGCATTGCTCGTCGTCGGCCGGTGGATCCTGCAGGTAGTCGTGAAAGATCCGCACCCCGGCGCAATGCGTGACGGCCAGACCATTCTCCCCGGCCCAGGCGAGGATCTCGTCATGACGCAACGGCGAGATGGGCGTCAGCCGCTTGCCGCGCCCCTGACCGGCCAGCCGGTCGGCCAGCACGCGGTCGAGATTGCCCTTGACCACATTGGAGAAACGCAGGGCGTCATAATTGAAGACCATCAACGACAGCTGCCCCTGCGGCGCCAGCAAGCGCGCCAGGATGGCAAGAGCGGCACGCGGGTCGGCCATCCACTCGAGCACGGCATGACAGGTGATCAATGGCCAGGGGCCGGGCACCTGCTCGGGCAATGCCTGGAGCGGCAACGGCAGCGCTGACACCGAGGTGCCGGCAAGCGACTCGCGTGCTCGCCGCAGCATGTCATCGGCGGGCTCGCATAGCGTCACCTCATGTCCGCGCTCCGCCAGCCAGCCGGACAACTGGCCAAGGCCACCGCCGACATCCAGGGCCGGCTGGCCGTCGAGCGTCAGCATCTCGGGTAACAGGCGATCGAGCAGGGCCAAGCGTAGTTCACCGCGCGATTTGCCGTAGAGGCTGTCGGCGAACTTGTCGGCCATGCCATCGAAATAGCGATCACCGTCCGGCGATAGATGTGTCGCGATACCGGTCATTCCCGTCGTGTGCATGAATGGACGGTATTTTAACCGAGAATGCCGAACAACTCATGGCCGCGGCGGGTTTATCTTGCCCGGTCAGGCGCTTATACTATGGCCCGTTTTAAGCTGGCCCCGCCCTCTTAGCTCAGCAGGATAGAGCAGCCGCCTCCTAAGCGGCAGGTCGCAGGTTCAAATCCTGCAGAGGGCGCCATCCGTCATGCTTCCCCATGCATGATCACCCAATCGCCCCCCATGCGCTTGGCACGATAGCTGGCGGCGTCTGCTCGCTGCATCACGCCGCTGATGCGCTGATCACCACGCTCGAAGCAAGTTACACCCATGCTCAGGGTCACGCTGAATACTCGGTCCTCGTGAGCGACCTGTAGTTCGCGGATAGTCTCGCGAAGCGCTTCAGCAATTTCCCGCGCTCGTTCGAAGGAACAGCTCGGCAACAGTACCGCGAACTCGTCACCGCCCTGGCGAGCGACATGATCACTGCGGCGAACCGTCCGCGAGAGTTCCCGGGCAACTCGGCATAACATCTCATCGCCCATAGCATGGCCACCAATGTCATTGATCGGCTTGAAACGGTCCAGATCGAAGATCAGCAGCACCGAGGGCGTACCGGTCTTGCGCCAGTCGGCCAGCGCTTCCTCCAGGCGACGCTCCAGGCCGCGGCGATTGAGCAGGCCGGTCAGCGGGTCATGCTCTGCCTCCCATTGGCGCAGCGCCTCTTCCTCGCGCCGCTCGGTAATATCCTTCACCGTCCCCACGAACCCCAGATAGGTATTGCCGGACGCAACTCGCCTAGCGTGCACTTCGAGCCAGAGCTGCTCGCCGCCACAGCGATGAAAACGATACTGCTGGAGATAATCGTCGCCTCTGTCCAGGCTGTATTGCCACAGGTCCAGCGCCGACTGCCGATCGTCGGCGTGAATGCGCTCTACCCATGCCGCAGCCTGATGCTCCTCGGGATCAAGACCACTCAGCTCAACCAGTGCCGGATTGACATAGGACACCTCACCGTCTCGATCGGTCACGAAGATACCGACCGGCGACGAGGATAGCGTGGCATCGAGAAAGGCCTGGCGCTCCTGCAGTCGGGCGATCGCGTGCTCGCGCTCTACCTCAACCCGATTGAAGGTCCGCGCGACACGCTGCAGCTCCTGCATCCGCGTTGTCAGGGCAACCCGGGAGCGACGGCCACGCCCGACCTCCTCGATCTGCGTCTCCAGCCGATAAAGTGGGCGCAATGCTAACCAGACCAGCCATCCCATGACGGGCATCAGCAAGCTGGCAACCAGCAACGCCCACCAACCCAGCCGGCTCACCCACTCCCACAAGGGCGACATGGCCTGAGACCTGGGCAGGACGACCCCGACAACCCAGTTCGCCGGCCATATCTGGCGATATGCCTGGTAGGCCATGTCACCGCTGAACAGTGTGCCAAGTGCCTCGCCTTCCCAACCATCCAGCGCTAGATTCACCCATGGGTTGTCCTGCGGGTCGGGAACAGAATCGAGCACCAGCGAATCATCGGGATGATAGAGAACCCTGCCGGATGACGTGACGACGACGGCCTCTCCCTCGGCTCCCAAGCGAATGCGATCCAATCGGTTGAAGAGGCCACCTCCGCGGATATTGACGATACCGCCGACCAACCCCTGAAAGGTGCCGTTTTCGTCCAGGCGTGGCGCCATGAACACCACCAGCGGGACGTCACTGGCCCGCCCATGGAGAGGCTCGCTGACATACGGGCGCTTGAAGGCCCTGACATGCCGGAAGTATTCACGATCCTCGATATTCAACCCTGCTCGGCGCTCGACCTCCGGCCAATCGGAGACGACGCGACCTTCGGCATCGATGATCACCAGACCATCGAACCATTCGAGAAGAGCATCGCTCTGGCGCAGGGCACCGCGCGCCCCACCATTGGTGTCTATGGCATCCAGCCGGGCTGCCAGACGCTCCAGCGCCGACAGCCTCGAATCCACTTGCTGGGTCAATTCATCGGCAATCAGCCGAACTTCATAGCGCAGATGAGTACGACTGGACTCACCGACCAACGTCTCGCCGGAGCGCCAGCCAAGACCCAGCAACAAGGCCACGACCACGCCCCAGGTAACCAGCAGGCCCAGTAACAACCGCCCCTTGAGTGACAACGCCCCATGAAGATAACGGGAGAAACACGACGGCATCTCACCTCCTCTCGACAAGGGCCATCTCGATCACTCCAGGAAGACAAGCCGTTCCGCACCTATCGGGGCAATAGCCTGACATCTCCCGCCAGACCGGCAAGCCTTTCCCTCTTTTGTACAGGGTTGAGGCACAATGCCAGCAGGAAACATCGGCATCCCGATCACCGGCCGGGATGCCGATACGCATGACCAGTGGATGTCCCAGGCCCTGACCGACGATCAACGCCGGTCGAGCTGCTCCACCTTCAACTCATAGTTATTGACGCCGGAATGCGCCGAGCCAAATTTCTGGCCCTGTACCTGAACGCGATAGCGTCCCGGCTCGAGCACGGTCTGCATGTCGATATCACCATCGAAGCCTTCTCCGGCACCTTCGGCCACGACACGACCGGATTCATCCAGCACCTCCAGGGTGAGCCGGTAGGTATCCTCTTGGCCGGGCGGGTAAGTGGAAGTGGTGATGGCAATCGTGCCGCGCTCAGCGACATCGAAGGTCAACACTTCGCCCTTGGCACGGATCTTCACATCGGTGACGATGGTTTCGAAGCCTTCCTGTTCGGATGACGCCTGCTGTGTCTGGCTGGCCTCGGGCGTCGCCTCGTCATGCTCCTGCGCTCCAGCAACAGCCCCTGCTGCCGCACCGGTCGCTGCGGCGGCACCGCTCGCCGCCGCAGCGCCAGCCGCTCGCTCCGCCGTGCCATCATTGTTGGCACGCACCGTGGCCACGGCATCGTCGCCACGTACGAACACCGAGCGGCCACCCGAACGGTTCTCGCCGACGAACTGAATATTACCGCCATCATCGACGGCGTTCTCGACACGCCTTCCTTGTTCGTCCAGCCCTGCCACCTTGATGGAGTAGGCATCGCCTGCCTTGCCTCGGCTTCCAGGACGCTGGGCCTCGACGCGCAGCACATAGTCGCCGGGTTCGAGTTCCGTCTGAAGTTGCAGACCACCGTTCAGTCCCAGTGCCTGGGTGCGCGCGAGCTCCTGGCCCTGGCTATCCAGCAGTACCGCAGCGATACGGTAGTCGTTGGAATAGCCTCCGGTCACATCGCTGGTGAACCGATAGGTGCCGGCCTGCTCCACGGTAAAGTCATGCTCGTTGACACCACCGAACAGGAAGCTGCGGCTATAGGCATCGGTCTCCGCCTGGAAGAAGCCGGTCAGGTCCATTTCCTTTCCTTCTTCCCGGAACCTGTCCTGCGTTTCGCTGGCCATCGTCGGCACGGCTACAAGGCTCAAGCCCAGGGCCAGCAAACCCGCGGTTACGATCGGCTGTTTCATGGAACCTCGCTTGCGTCATTCTCGCCAATGAAAAAAGCCGACCCCGGGGGATCGGCTTTCGTTTTGCAACCCTTCGGGCAGGTTACCCTGCAACCGGGGTTTAGAACATGTAGGTCACACCGGCAGCAACACCGTCGCCTTCATCTTCTTCGCGATCGTAGAAGGCGGCTTCGACCCAAGTATACATGGCATCGGAGATGTTGTAGGTACCACCGATGATGAACTCGTTGTAGGTGTCGTCGCCACGATCCGAGGCAGTATCACTCGGGGAATCGCCGCTACCAACATCGCTAACGACATTGCCGAAGGTGTCACCACCGACATCGACGTACTGGTAGGCGCCGTAGATGTCGCCGTTGCCGTAGCCATAACGGGCACCCAGACCATAGAAGTTGGTCGAGTCGACATTATCGAGATCGGAGTCAAAGCGCTCGTACTTGAGCGCGACGCGCAGGCTGTTCCACTGGTACTGACCAGTCACGCCATAGCGATCGCCGAAATCCTGCTTGTTGTCCACGCCAGTCTGCGTCACCTCGTAGTTATCGAGGTTGTCGTACATGGCGGCCACGGAGAAGTTGCCGACGGTATACTTGGCGCCACCGAAGACGGAAGCATTGCCTTTACCAGTCACGTTCTCCTCTTCCATGTCACCCTTGTACTGGGTGCCGATGGCCAGTTCCAGGCCATTGAAAGACGGAGAGACATAGGTCAGCTGATCGGTTTCGACCTCGCCACCGACAGCAATGTCAGAGGAACCGCTGCCGCTGGTGTCGCTGAGGTCGAAATACTCGTTGTTGGTGACGGGATCCTGGATCCAGTCATCCATCAGGGTGTCGTAGGAACCCAGCTTGACGTCACCGAAGTTGCCCTTCAGGCCGACATAGGCAGTGTCACCGGCATCACGACCTGCGGTCTTCATCTCGTCGGCTTTGAAGTCGTCGAATTCGATCTTCATGTAGCCGGTCAGGCCATCATAGATGACATGCTCAGCGGCGAAGCCGATGGTGGAACCGTTGTCGAAAACGTCGTTTTCGGTCTGAACGGAGCCATTGTCCTGGCCCACCTCGATGTTACGGAAACCGATCTGGACGTTACCGTAGATGTCGAGCTTGGTGCCGTCCTGGTTATAGACGGTGGCAGCCTGGGCGCCGGAGGCAGCCATGGCACCGGCGATGGCAGTCGCTAACAGTGTCTTTTTCATTGCAATCTTCCTTATGACTAGCTTGCTGTTTCGATCGTTGCTGCTCTAGCAGCCGGCTTGCCTGTCAGGTGCCGGTCCTCGTCGCTGCTCGGGTCCCTCCCGGGAAGTGGCAGCGTGAGCCAGACCACGGCCAAGCCTTGTTATAATCCAATGCTCGCAGGGGCAACTCTATACCGGGATTCTCGAGAGCGCAACAAGAAAAAACACTGTTTTCCTTCGTTGCGCAACCAAGTTACCGCACATTACCCCACGATGGCGGTCAGGCGCCGTCTCGGCGGGCCCGCCGCGCCACCGGGACAATCGCCCCATCGGCACGGTGCTGGATCATCATGCACTGCTGATATGACGCTTTCAAGTCAACCGAAAGGTGGAATCGGCCTCGTACTCGCGCTCAACGCGGGTTGTGGCGCGCCATCAGTTCCCCCAGCTTGCGCTGCAGGCGGCTATCGTCGGGCTCGTCATCACGCTCGTCGACCTCCCGCTGTGGGGTCGAGACTTGAGCCTGATGGTCGGGCCGGTCGTGACGAGAGGAGCGTGCCTCCTCCTTGCCATGCGACTTTTTCGAGCGTGGCGTACGGCGAGCGGGTTTCGCGCCCTTGCGACGATCAGACTGCAATCGGTCGAGCTTCTTGTGGGCATGTTCGGCGGCACCCGCATCGACTTCCCCGGCGGGCGCACCGGTCAGGTCGATGCGTTCGGCGCCCTCGCGTACGGCCTTGAGATAACGCGGCAGGTTCACATAACAGGCAAGCGCACGCCGCACCAACTTTTCGGGCCAGGGTTCACGCTCGGCGAGCGATTCGTGGATCCCTACCTGAAGCGGGCGGGTATGCCCCTTGAAGAAAGCATTCGGGTAACGCTGATACCACTGCTCGAGCAGCGCCTGGGGAGATGGCGCCTCCTCGATGCTCGGCAACCCATCCTGCTGGCCCGACGTATCAGGCGCCGCCGCCGTATCCGGCTCGGCAACCGTGGGCTCGGCGGCCGGGAACTCATCGGAAGTGGTCTCGCCACGCGGCGCTTCACTGTCTCGGTGACGATGCCCGATCAAGGCCGAAAGCCCCTGGGCGGGCCGTCCCCGACGCGAAAAGACCGAAGCGGCATCCCCTTCGCTCGGCACTTCGCGATCTTCACGCAAGTGCCGATTGTGGGCCTCGAGCTCGCGGTTCTGTTCGTCGAGTTCGCGATTCTCCTCGAGCAGTTCCAGGCAGGAGGCCTCGGCATCGGCCAGGCGTCGTTCCAGCTCCACCATGCGCCGTTCCAGCGCTTCGCGCTCGGCGCCACCTTCCCTGGCCTCGGCCGTCAGCTCGGCATTGCGTGCCTCCAGCGACTGCCGCTGACGTTCCAGCTCGTCGAGCCTTGAGGACAGCGCCTCCCGCTGAACGCGTGCGTCCCGCAACGCCTCCAGCAAGGCATCGGCGCGCCCCTCTAGCGCCACCATCAGGCGCGTTGAGCGTTCCTCGATCAAGTCCTGATCCTCCAAGTGCGCCTTCCCGAACACGCCGGGCGACGGCAAGTACGCGCCGGCGTCATCCTGACAGTCTGTGTCAGTCGCCTGCCTCTGGCAAACCCCGACGTCGATATGACACGAAATCATAGGCAGGCTGCCCTTCACCGGGCGAGCCGGGCAAACGCTGACACTCTTCCCATTCGGCCATGTCCAGTACCGGGAAGTGCGCGTCGCCCTCCAGTTCGACCGCCACCTCGGTGAGGTAGAGACGACTGGCATGCGCCAGTGCCTGAGCATAGATCTGAGCGCCGCCCATCACCATGATCTCGTCGACCCCGTCGATGGTCGCCTGTCGATCCGCCAGCGTCAGTGCCGAGACCAGATCATGGCAGACCTTTATGCCCTCGTGGTGAAAGCCGGTGTCCCGAGTGACCACGATATTGAGCCGGCCGGGTAACGGCCGGCCGATCGATTCGAAGGTCTTGCGCCCCATCACCAATGGCTTGGCCTGGGTCATGCGCTTGAAGAACTTGAGGTCCTCGGGCAGGTACCAGGGCAACTGGTTGTCAACGCCGATCACTCGATTGCTCGACATTGCGGCAATCATCGCCACCGGCACCAGGGTCGTATCGATCATACGGCCACCTCCGCCTTGATATGGGGATGCGGGTCATAATCCTCGATGGCGATATGCTCGAAGCGAAAAGCGAAGAGGTCGTCGACGCTCGGATCGAGCGTCAGCCGCGGCGCGAGCCTGGGGGTCCGTGTCAGTTGCAACTCGGCCTGCTCGAGATGATTGAGATACAGATGGGCATCGCCGAGGGTATGCACGAAATCCCCCGGCTCCAGGCCGGCCACCTGGGCGATCATCCGCGTCAACAGCGCATAACTGGCGATGTTGAAGGGCACGCCGAGGAAAATATCGGCGCTGCGTTGATAGAGCTGGCAGGACAGACGCCCCTCGGCCACGTAGAACTGGAACAGGCAGTGACAAGGCGGCAGCGCCATTTCATCGACCAGAGCGGGGTTCCAGGCCGACACGATCAGCCGCCGCGACTGCGGATTGCGTCGCAGCTGCTCGAGCAAGCCGGCGATCTGGTCCACGTGGCCGCCTCGCGGATCCGGCCAACTGCGCCACTGATAACCGTAAACCGGCCCCAGGTCGCCGTTCTCGTCGGCCCACTCGTCCCAGATTCTCACCCCGTTTTCCTTGAGGTAGGCGATGTTGGTATCGCCGGACAGGAACCATAGCAACTCATGAATGATCGAGCGCAGATGCAGCTTCTTGGTGGTGATCAGCGGAAAGCCACGCGAGAGATCGAAACGCATCTGGTGGCCGAACAGTGAGCGGGTACCCACGCCGGTGCGGTCATCACGCTCGACACCATGCTCGAGCACGGTGCGCATCAGGTCGAGATAGGGCTGTTCCAATGGAGGGAGAGTATCGGCTGTCACGGCATCGTCGCAGCAGGGAAATGGGACACTCATTCTACACAGAGGTCTTCATCGCTTGAAGCTCGACACTTTCAGCCGACGAGCCACGAGATTCGAGACACGAACCCCGCGTTACACGATACGAATGACGATCACGCCCTCATGGCTCGTAGCTCGTAGCTCGTAGCTCGTAGCTCGTAGCTCGTAGCTCGTAGCTCGATACTGAGCTTCAGGGCGTCGGCTGGTGACGCGACCACCCCATCAGCAGCAGGCCTGCGAGTATCATCGGCAGCGACAGCAGCATGCCCATGGTCAGCCAGTCGAAGGCGATGAAGCCAAGCTGCGGGTCCGGGAGCCGCACGAACTCGACCGCGAAACGGAACGCGCCGTAAAGCACCAGGAAGAGCCCCGACACGAAACCACGCCGGCGCGGCTGGGCCGATACCCACCACATCACGACGAACAGCACCAACCCTTCCAGCAACGCTTCGTAGAGCGACGAGGGATGACGCGGCTCGGGCCCCATGCCCGGGAATGGCATGCCCCAGGGCAGGTTGGTCAGGCGACCGGGCAGCTCATGGTTGATGAAGTTGCCGATACGCCCTGCCCCCAGGCCAATGGGCACCAACGGGGCAACGAAATCGGTCAATGTGAAGAAGGCCAGCCCCTTGCGACGAGCGAAGATCCAGGATGCCAGCAGCACACCGATCAACCCGCCATGGAAGCTCATGCCGCCATCCCAGATACGCAGGATCCAGAGCGGATCGGCCAGCCATTGGTCCAAGCCGTAGAAGAGCGCGTAGCCCAGGCGACCACCCAGCACCACACCGAGCGCCCCGTAGAACAACAGGTCTCCCACATCGTCGCGCGTCAGCCCGATACGCTCGGCACGCTGCCTCCCCAGCCACCAGGCTGCGATAAAACCGATCACGTACATCAGGCCATACCAATGCACCTGAAAAGGCCCCAAGGAGACGGCAACGGGGTCGATGGAGGGATAAGTCAGCATGGAATCCTCGAAAAAATAGAAAGAAAGACGGAAGACGGAAGATCGAAGGTGGAAGGCAGAAGACAAGCTGCTCCTGCCGGTCAGGGGATGGGTTTTCTCATACAGCGGCGAAGCCGCGCTCTTCCCTCTTCAAGACGCATCGCGCCGTTCTTGCGTCTCAAATCAAAAACTTCAACCCGACCGCCGCCAACAGGGCGGCGAACGCCAGGCGCAGCAGACGAGCCGGCAGGCGGTGCGCCAGCCAGACGCCGAGACGCGCGCAGGGCACGCTCGCCAGCACGATGCCGAGAAAGGCCGGCCACATGACATAGCCGAGTGCTCCCGGTGGCAATCCCGGGGCCTGCCAGCCCACGACGATGAACGTCGCCGTGCCGAATAGGGCGATCGGCAACCCACAGACCGAGGACGTCCCTACCGCCTGGGTCATCGTCGCCCCGCTTCGAGACAGCCAGGGCACGCTCAAGGTTCCCCCGCCGATCCCGAAAAGCGCCGACACCGCACCGATCACGCCACCGGCCAGCATCATGGCGCCCCGCCCGGGCGCCAGGCTACCGGGCCTGGGCCGCAGCCCCAGCAGCATCCGGGCCGCCACCAGCAGCATGAAGATGCCGAACAACATGCCAAGCAGACCACCCGACAAATTGCCAGCCACGAACACGCCGGCAATGGCGCCCAGCATCAGACCAGGCAACAAGGCCAGGAACCATGCCCAATGCACGCTCCCTCGCCGATAATGCCCCCAGGCCGAGGATGCCCCGGTTACCACGATGGTCGCCAGGGAGGTTCCCACCGCGAGGTGCATACTGACCTCGGGCGCCACGCCCTGCAGGTCGAAGGCAAACACCAGGGCCGGCACGATGACCAACCCTCCGCCGATACCGAACAGTCCCGCCAGCGTGCCCGCGATACCGCCCAGCGCCAGATAGCCAAGCCATAACGCCAGGATACTCACGACCGCTCCCCGTCTTCCGCCAGTACGCCGGGCAGCCAGTGGCGCACGGTTTCCAGCAAGTCCTGTGGGCGATAGGGTTTGGCCAGATAATCGTCCATCCCGGCCTGTTCGAAACGCTGGCGATCGGCCTCTCCGGTATTGGCGGTCAACGCCACCACCACACTGCGCGAGCGTTCCGGCATCGCTGCCTCCCTGTCGCGCCAGACTCGACACGTTTCGACGCCATCCATGTCGGCCATGAAGATATCCATGAAGATCAGGTCGACCGGCATTTCTCCCAGTCGCTGCAGGGCTTCCGTCCCGCTCGCGGCGGTGACGACCTCAAGCCCCTGTCGTTCCAGCACCTGCCGCGCCAGCATCAGATTGACTGGCCCATCATCGACGATCAGCACCCTGGCACTTGACTCGCCCTGCGGGGAAGGCGACTCGTCCAGCGTCTCCAGCAATGCCAGGGCATCGGCCAGTTGTTCACGCAACGTCTCGACAGCCTCCGAGCGCCGTGTGCTGTCGTCCAGCGTTTCCTCCAGCGCCGTCAGCGATGGCATTAATGTCTGTTGCAGATGGGCAAGGTAATCGGACTTGAGTCGCGATGCTTCCCTGGCTCTCTCACGCTCGGCTTCCAGGCGTTCCACCCGGCCACGCTGAGATTGCAGTTCTTCGGACAGATGACGTTCCGATTGGCGGGTCCGGGTCATTTCCTCTTGCCACTGCCCGATCAGCCCCTCGACGGCCGCCACCATGTCATCGAGCCGCGTCACCGGCGAACGCGACGTATCATGGGGAACGACAGTGGCATCGGCATGACGAACCAGGCATTCGGCCAGATTGGAGAGGCGCGCTTCGATGTCGTGCTCGCAGTGGCGCAGGCGTTGTTTCAGCAGCATCAGAAAGACGGCCACATTGAGACCGCCTCCCAGCAACAGCGCCAGCAGCAACCAGAAGGCGATACTCCAGGAAGCCTGGGATGGCACCAGCCACCAGTAGATCAGGCCCACCGCCACCAGCAGCAGCTGGGCAAGCAGTACCGGCCAAAGAATGGGGGTAACCAGCCGTGACCAGAAGCGTTCCTTGCGTGCCTCGACTCGCATGTTCATCCCTGTGACGGGTCGACGATGTGAAAGGAGTGTACGCCGGGATAACGCGCCTGTCATGGCTTCGCTTCCCAGCGCGCCGTGGGCGGGTTACGCTCACGGCCATGTGTCTGATCGCTTTCGACTTCCGCCCCTCGAGCACGGTACCACTCCGCCTGGTGGCCAACCGCGACGAATTCCATGCCCGTCCGACAGCAGCGCTTGGTGCCTGGGAAGACGCGCCCTCGATCATTGGCGGACGCGACCTGGCCGCCAGCGGAGGTTGGCTGGCGATGCACGAACATGGCCGCTTCGCCGCCGTGACCAATTTTCGCGATCCACGCCTCGAGGTCGCGGAAGGCGCTCCCAGCCGCGGCTCCCTGGTGCGCACTGCCCTGGAGTGCGACGACCTGCCGGGCTGGCTCGCCAGCCTGGCCGAGGGAGACGCGCTCCGCTATGCCGGCTTCAACCTGCTGGCAAGCGATGGGCAACGCCTCTGGCACCTGCACCGTGGCCGAGAGACTCTTACCCTGGCCGATGTCGCCCCGGGGCTGCACGGGCTGTCCAACGCCACCCTCGACACGCCCTGGCCCAAGCTGGTCCACGCGCGCCAGGGGCTCGCCGCCAGCCTGCGTGCTCGATGGCCCGAGGATGCCCTGTCCGCCTTTGCCGACACCCGCCAGGCGAGTGACGATCAACTGCCCGATACCGGCGTGGAACGCGAACTGGAGCGGCGGCTTTCGGCGCCTTTCATCATCGGCAGCGACTATGGCACGCGAGCCACCACCTGGCTCGAATGGCACGCCAGCGGCCGCTTCGACATCGGCGAGCGGCGCTTTGGCCCACAAGGCATCGCGCTGGGAGAAAACCGACTCTCTCGCGAGCCGTGAATCACGACTCGGCGAGTGCAGGGTCAATCCTTCGGCGGCAGCAGATGGCCCAGTTGCCACTCGCCCATGCGGTCATCCAGATGACGACGCACCGCCAAGGGGCAATCGAGACGCAGGGTATCCTCGACCAGTTGCTTCGCTGCCTCCAGCGTCACTCGCCTGACGGCGGCTCTCACCTTGGGTAGGCTCGGGGCATTCATCGACAGCGCCTCGAAGCCCATGCCCATCAGCAGCAGCGCGCCCGCCGGGTCGCCAGCCAGCTCACCACACACCGACGCCGGCACCCCGAGCGCCCGGGACTCCGCCGCCAAGCGCGCCAGGGCGGACAACACGGCAGGATGGCAGGCATCATAGAGCTCCGCCACCCGCGGATTGTTGCGATCGACCGCCAACAGGTACTGAGTCAGGTCATTGCTGCCCACCGAGAAGAAGTCGACACGTTTTGCCAGTGCCTCGAGCTGGTAGAGCGTGGCCGGCACCTCGATCATCACGCCCACCCGAGGCCTGGCCACCACGACACCCTCCTCGCCAAGCTCGCTGATGGCACGCTCCAGCAACCGCAAGGCGTCGTCGACCTCACCGACATTGGTCACCATCGGTAACAGGACCTGGAGGTTGTCGAGCCCCTGGGAGGCACGCAGCATCGCCCGCAGCTGCACCATCAGGACTTCCGGATGATCCAGGGTCACCCGAATGCCACGCCACCCCAGGAAAGGGTTGGCCTCATCGATGGGGAAATAGGGCAGATCCTTGTCGCCGCCGATATCCAGGGTCCTCATCACCACGGGCAAGGGCGAGAACCCCTCGAGCTGTTCACGGTACAGTCGCGTCTGCTCCTGCTCCCCAGGAAAGCGCTCGGTGATCATGAAGGGGACTTCGGTGCGATACAGCCCCACGCCACCGATGCGAGACTTCAGCGACGCCACCGCATCCACCGCCAGGCCAGTGTTGACCATCAATGGCATGTCATGGCCATCCGGCGTGCGGCTCGGCTGGTCTTGCTCGTGCTCGAGCACTTCGCTCAGCGCCCGCTCCTCATCAATCATGCTCTGGTAGCGGCTTTCCAACTCTTCGCTGGGGCGCACGAACAACCGGCCACGGTGCCCGTCCAGTACCGCTCGGGCACCATTGAGCCGCGGTAACGGCAGATCGACCATGCCCAGCACCGTGGGAATCCCCATGGCACGGGCCACGATAGCCACGTGTGAGGTGCTGGAGCCACGCACCGAGACCAGGCCGGCCAGCCGCTCACGGGGCACTTCACCAAGCATGGCGACACTAATCTCGTCGCCGACCAGAATCGTGCTCTCCGGGTAGACATCCGGCGTCGAGCGGGCGCCCTCCTGCAGGTGTGCCAGCACGCGGCGCCCAAGGTCACGAACGTCGGCGGCCCGCTCGCGCAGATAATCGTCATCCACGCGTTCCAGGTATTGGACGTGGCGTCGCACCACGTCGGCCAGCGCCCCCGGCGCCCACTGCCCCTCACGAATGCGCTTGACCACCTCCTGGGACAACGCCGCCTCGCCCAGCATCTGCTGGTAGACATCGAACAGGGCCAGTTCCTGGGAGGAAATGCGATTGGCCAGGCGCTCCCCGGCGGAGCGAATCTCGTCGCGCACCTTGCCGATCGCCTCCTGCAGACGCTCGATCTCGTAGTCCATATCGGTGGGAATCAGGTCCGGCACACTGTTGAGATCCGCCGGTGGCGCGATCACTACAGCCTCGCCAATGGCCATGCCCGGCGAGGCCGCCACCCCGGTAAAGGTCGCCTGCCCACCCGGCAGGGTCGGCCGATTCAGACTGCCGGTGGCCAGAGCATGGGCCAGCACGCCGGCGAGCTGAGCGGCCATGGTGACCAGGAAGGCTTCGTCGGCTTCGTCGTAGCGGCGCTTCTCGGATTGCTGCACGACCAGCACGCCCAGCATCCGCCGCTGGTGGATGATCGGCACACCGAGAAAGCTCGAATAGCGCTCCTCGCCGGTGGCCTCGAAATAACGGAAATGGGCGTGGGATTGGGCATCCTCGAGATTCAACGGCTCCTCGCGCTGGGCCACGAGCCCCACCAACCCTTCCCCCACCGGCAGGGTCACCTGCCCCACCGCCTGGGTGCGCAGGCCGATGGTCTCCATCAGCACCAACCGATCGAGATCGGCGTCGAAGAGGTAGAAGGAACACACGTCAGTACGCATGGCCTTGCGGATACGGCGCACCATGGTCGACAGAGCGGCGTCCAGGTTGCGAGCCCCGTTGACCTCAAGAATGATGCGCCGCAACACCTCGAGCATCGGCGTCCTTCTCTCCATTGTTGTCTCTCGCCTCGCGGAGTATGGCACCGAGGGCATCCTCGGCTCGTCTGGGGTCGTCAGCTGCGTTCGAGAGCCAGGCGCTGTGCTCGAGGCGACAGCTCGCGCAATGCACGGCGGTAGACCTCGCGCTTGAAGGGCACGACCTGCCCCAAGGGATACCAGTAGCTGACCCAGCGCCAGCCGTCGAACTCTGGCTTGGCCGGACCGCTATCCATGCAGATCCGGTTATCCCGACAGCGGATCCGCAGCAGGAACCACTTTTGTTTCTGTCCGATGCACACCGGCCGGCAGTGTGTTCGCACCATGCGTCGTGGCAGGCGATAGCGCAGCCATCCCCGGGTACAACCAAGCACCTCGACGTCATCAGCCGTGAGGCCGATTTCCTCATGCAACTCGCGAAACAGAGCCTGTTGCGGTGTCTCGTTCGACTTGATGCCTCCCTGGGGAAACTGCCACGCATTCTGCCCAACCCGACGCGCCCATAGCAGCTGCCCTCGGTCGTTGGTGATGATGATCCCAACGTTGGGGCGAAAGCCGTCTGCGTCGATCACGGGCTTCACCTTATGAATCCAGTATTGAAGTCATTCTTCCACAAGCGCGTGAAAGGGTTCAATACGACAAACAACCACTCTCGAATCCGCCCTTGACGTCTGACATAATCGCGGCTCCGCCTCTCCCCAACCACCTCCCGACCACCAAGAGGAATGCCGTGAGCCTCGCCATCTTCGACTTGGACAACACCTTGCTCTCGATCGACAGCGACCATGCCTGGGGCGAGTTCCTGCTCGAGCAGGGCGCCGTGGATCCTGTCGCCTACAAGCAGGCCAACGACCGCTTCATGGCCGACTACGAAGCCGGCACCCTCGACATGCACGCCTTCCTGGAAGTGGCCCTCAAGCCGCTGGCGGACAACACGCCGGAACAATTGGCGGCCTGGCACCAGCAATTCATGGCCAGCAAGATCGAGCCCAGCATTCAGCCCCGAGGCGAGGAACTGGTGGCCCGCCACCGGGCGCGCGGCGATACCCTGTTGATCATTACCGCCACCAATCGTTTCATCACCGGCCCGATCGCCAAGCGACTGGGGATCGACGACTTGATCGCCGTGGAGCCCGAGATGATCGACGGCCGCTATACCGGTCGGGTCAGCGGAATCCCGAGCTATCGGGAAGGCAAGGTCGAACGCCTCGACGCCTGGCTGGCGGATCGCGAGGAAACCCTGAACGACGCCTGGTTCTACAGCGATTCCCACAACGACCTACCGCTGCTGGAAAAGGTCGACCACCCCGTGGCCGTGGACCCGGACGCGCCCCTGCGAGAGACCGCCGAAGCACGCGGCTGGCGAATCATCAGCCTGCGGGACTGATCCGGGCGTCGCCGGATCAGAGCTGTAAGCGACAAGCTGTAAGCCGTAAGAACGGCGCTTCGCGCCTTGAAGAAAGAAGGCACAAGAAAACCCCGAAGGCCGCAACCTTCGGGGTTTTTCGTGTCTTGCGAATACTGCTCTGTAAACCACCAGGGATGTGCTGATTTATATCGCGAGCGACGAGAGGCTGGCCGCCGCCGGAACAGAAAAACCGCAGTTTACACGAGCGTAAATGAGGATTTTGAGTACCGCCGGTGGCCAGGATATCGAGCGCAGCAATAAATCAGGGCGTCCCTTAGCCAAGCAGATGCTCGACGGCACTCCGCTCCTCACGCAGCTCCTGCTCGGTGGCGTTCATGCGCTCGCGGCTGAAGTCGCCGATCTCCAGGTCCTGGACGATCTCGTACTTGCCGTTCTTGCAGACGACCGGGTAGGAATACATGATGCCCGGCTCGATGCCGTAGCTGCCATCGGCGGGAATCCCCATGCTGACGATACCGTCGCTGCCCAGCGCCCAATCACGCATGTGATCGATCGCCGCGGAGGCCGCGGAAGCGGCGGAAGAAGCACCGCGCGCCTTGATGATAGCGGCGCCACGCTGCTGCACGGTGGGAATGAAATCGTTCTCGTACCAGGCTTGGTCGACCAGTTCGAGCGCCGGCTTGCCGTCCACCTTGCAATGCGCCAGATCCGGATACTGGGTGGCACTGTGGTTACCCCAGACGATCATGGACTCGACATCGGTGACGTGCTTGCCGGCCTTCTGGGCCAGTTGGGTCTTGGCGCGGTTGTGGTCCAGGCGCATCATCGCCGTGAACTGACCAGCGTCCAGGTCGGGCGCGTTGCAGGAAGCGATCAGGGCGTTGGTGTTGGCCGGGTTGCCCACCACCAGTACACGCACATCGCGGCTGGCATGGTCATTCAGCGCCTTGCCCTGCACGGAGAAGATGGCCGCGTTGGCCTCGAGCAGATCCTTGCGCTCCATGCCCGGACCGCGCGGACGAGCACCGACCAGCAGGGCAAAGTCGGCATCCTTGAAGGCGACATTGGGATCGTCGGAGGCGACGATGTCCTGCACCAGCGGGAAGGCACAGTCGTTGAGCTCCATCACCACGCCATTGAGGGCGTCCATGGCCGGCGGGATCTCGAGCAGCTGCAGGATGACCGGCTGGTCCTTGCCCAGCATGTCGCCGGACGCGATGCGAAACGCCAGGGAATAGCTGATCTGACCTGCGGCACCGGTAATGGCTATACGGACGGGGTCTTTCATCGTGGCTCCTTCGGTTATCGCCGTGAGGATGAGCCAGACGGGCCAGTGACCCGCCTCGGCCGGGATTCGAACCGAGGAAATGGTATGCCTGCAGTGCACAAAACTCAATTCGACCTGAGACTAGACGCCTACATCACGACAGAATTCTCCTCCTGCTTCCGCTATGCTGAGGGAATTTCACTCTCCTCTCATACGGTTACGTGACCCACCAGGGAAGGTCCGAATGCCACGCCGACGCCCCTCTAATCCCATCCTGCTGGCCATCGCACTTGGTCTGGCCCTGTTGCTATGGCTCGCTTTCGGCGATATATCGAGCTTCCGCGATGAACCACCATCGGCGACGGAGTCCGAAACGCCTCCCCCGCCTCGCGTCGAGATCGAGACGCATCATGCCGAGCCCTATGCACCGACCCTGGTGGTACAGGGCCACCTCGAGGCGTATCACGAACTCGAGCTGCGCGCCCGGCTATCCGGCCGGGTGGAAGCACTCCCGGTTTCTCAGGGTGGGCGCGTCGAGCGCGGCGACGAGTTGCTGCGGCTAGAACAGGACGCCCTGCCCGAGCGCCTGGAACAGGCCGAGGCGGAATTGGCGCTGGCTCGCGCCGAGCTGTCCGGTGCCCGTGGGCTACGCGACCGCGAGCTCATCTCCAACCCCGAGCTCCTGCGTCGCCAGAGTGCAACGAGCGCCGCCGCTGCCGAACTCGCCGACCTGCGCCAACAGTTGGACGACACTCGCCCCCAGGCGCCCTTCCCCGGCGTGCTGGATCGGATCGACGTGGACCCGGGCGAACTGCTGCAGGCTGGGGAGACCTGGGGGCGGCTGGTCGACGATTCACGGCTCACCGCCAAGGCCTGGGTTTCCCAGCGCGAGGCCCTGCCGCTGGAACCCGGCCTGCCCGCTCGGATACGCCTGCTCGATGGCTCCACCCTAGAGGGTGAACTCGACCATGTCGCCAGTCGCGCCGACGAGGCCACGCGCAGTTTCGCCATTGAGGTCACGCTGGACAATCCCGAGCACCGACGTCTGGCCGGAGCCAGCGCTACCGTCGAGCTGACGCTTCCATCACGCCGCGTACATCGCCTGTCGTCGGCCCTGCTGGAGCTCGACGAACGAGGCCAACTGACGATCAAGCACCTGGATCGCCAGAATCGGGTCACCCGCGACACCATCGAGCTGGTCAGCAGCGATGAAGAACAGGCCCGGGTCGCCGGCCTACCCGAGCGGATTCGCCTGATCACCCTGGGCGGCGGCTTCGTCGATCCCGGGGATGTCGTCACGCCGGTGCCTGCCGATGAAACCGATGCCTCGGTCGACATGGAGCGCCCCTGACATGCGCACCTTGATCTCGGCCGCCCTGGACCGCTCGCGGACCACCCTGCTGCTGCTGATCGCCCTGTTGCTGGCGGGTCTGGGCGCCTGGCAGGCAATTCCCAAGGAGGCCAATCCGGACATACCCATTCCGATCATCTACGTCTCGATGACGCTGGAAGGCGTCAGCCCGGAAGACGCTGAACGCCTGCTGGTCCGCCCCATGGAGCAGGAACTGCGCAGCATCGAGGGACTGCGCAAGCTGACCGCCCAGGCCGGTGAAGGTCATGCCTCCCTGAACATGGAATTCGACGCCGGCTTCGATCCCGACCAGGCCCTCACCGACGTACGCGAACAAGTCGACATCGCCAAGGCCGACCTGCCCGACGAGGCCGAGGAACCTCGGGTCATCGAGGTCAATGTCGGACTCTTCCCGGTGCTCTCCATCGGCCTGTCGGGGCCCATCGAGGAAAGCCGTCGCGTCGCCGTGGCACGCCGACTTAAGGAAGAAATCGAAGGCATACCCGAGGTGCTCGAGGTCGACATCGGCGGCGATCGGGAAAACCTGCTGGAAATCGTCGTCGACCCGCTGGTGCTGGATAGCTATGGCGTCGATTTCGAGACCCTGTTCAACCGCGTGAGCCGCAACAACCGGCTCGTAGCGGCGGGCAGCCTGGATACCGGCGCCGGTCGCCTGGCGCTCAAGGTGCCCGGCGTAATCGAGCAGCTCGAGGACGTGATGAAGATGCCGGTCAAGGTCGACGGCGACCGGGTGGTGACCTTCGGCGATGTCGGCTGGATTCATCCCACCTTCAAGGATCCCCAGGGCTTCGCCCGCATCGATGGCCAGCCGGCACTCGTACTGGAAATCGCCAAACGTGCCGGCGCCAACATCATCGCCACCATCGAATCGGTGAACGAGCTGTTCGACGAGGCCGACGGCCTGTTACCCGAAGGGCTCAAGGTCACCACCATCATGGACCAGTCCGAGATGGTCGAGTCGCTGCTGTCGGAACTGCTCAACAACGTCCTCACCGCGGTGGTGCTGGTACTGATCGTCATCCTTGCCGCCATGGGGCTGCGCCCTGCCCTGATGGTGGGGCTGACCATCCCTGGCGCCTTTCTCACCGGCATCCTGCTGATCTGGGCGATCGGTTTCACCCTCAACATGGTCGTGCTGTTCGCCCTGATCCTGGTCGCCGGCATGCTGGTCGACGGCGCCATCGTCGTCAGCGAGCTGGCCGACCGTCACCTGCGTCAGGGCCAAGCGCCCCATGATGCCTGGATCAATGCCGCCAGCCGCATGAGCTGGCCGGTTATCGCCTCTACGGCCACGACCCTGGCGGTCTTCATCCCCTTGCTGTTCTGGCCCGGCGTGGTGGGCGAGTTCATGAAATACCTGCCGGCCACGGTCATTCTCTGCCTGCTGGCCTCCCTGGGCATGGCCCTGGTCTTCCTACCCACCCTGGGCGGCGTGTTCGGCGCCCGCAGCGGCCGGGCATTGAGCGACACCGAGCTGATCACTTATGGCGGTCGTCTGTATCGCGCCCTGCTGGCCCGCCTGCTGGCCCGCCCCGGCCTTACCCTGCTGGTCGCCCTGTTGCTGATGGCACTGACCTACACCGCCTACGCCCGCTTCAATCACGGCGTGGAATTCTTCCCCAGCGTGGAGCCCGACAGCGCCCAGATCCTCGTCCATTCCCGGGGCGACTTCTCCGCCCGGGAGAACGACGCCATCGTCCAGCGGGTCGAGGCACGTCTCACCGACATGAGCGAGATCCAGGCTCTCTACGCCCGCTCCTTCGCCACCGCCGACCAGCAGCTCGGCGCCGATGTCATCGGCGTCCTGCAGTTCCAGTTGATCGACTGGCACGAGCGCCGGCCAGCCAGTGACATCCTCGCCGACATGGCCGAGCGCACGGCCGATATCCCGGGTATCGAGCTGGAATTCCGTGAACAGGAGCAGGGGCCGGCCGCCGGCAAGCCCATCGTGCTGGAGGTCGGAGCCACCACGACCGAGCAGGCCGAACAAGCCGTGGCGTCGCTGCGCCGGACCATGAACGAACTCGGAGGCTTCCGCGGCATCGAGGACGACCGTAGCCTGCCCGGCGTGGAGTGGCGCGTCAGGGTGGATCGCGAAGCCGCCGCGCGCTTCGGCAACGATGTCGCCACCATCGGCAGCGCCGTGCAATTGCTCACCAACGGCCTGCAGGTGGCCAGTTACCGCCCCGCTGGGGTCGATGACGAGGTCGATATCCGCGTTCGACTGCCGGAGGGCTCACGCACCCTGGATCAGCTAGGCCGCCTGACGTTGAACACATCGCGCGGCCAGGTGCCGATCTCGAACTTCGTCAGCATCGAGCCGGCACCCAAGGTCAGCACCCTGCACCGCATCGATGGCCGTCGCGCCATTACCCTGGAAGCCAACGTCACGGAGGGTGAAAGTCCTGACGAGCGCCTGCGCGCCCTGACCGACGCCATGGAAGAATTACCTGATGGCGTCAGCATCCAGGTCGCCGGCGAACAGGAGGATCAGCAGGAGGCCATGACGTTCCTGATGACCGCCTTTCTGGTCGCCGTCTGCCTGATGGCACTGATCCTGGTCACGCAGTTCAACAGCCTCTACCAGACGCTGCTGGTGCTCTCGGCCATCATCTTCTCCACTGCCGGCGTGCTGCTCGGCCTGCTGGCCAATGGCCAACCCTTTGGCATCGTCATGGTGGGGATGGGCATCATCGCCCTGGCCGGCATCGTGGTGAACAATAACATCGTGCTGATCGACACCTTCAACCAGTTGCGTGCCGAGGGCCTTTCGCCAAGCGAGGCCGCACTCCAGGCGGGTGGACTGCGCCTGCGACCGGTACTGCTCACCGCCGTGACCACGGTGCTCGGCCTGATGCCGATGGTGCTCGAGATCAACGTCGACCTCTTCACCCCCCGGCTCGGCCTCGGAGCCCCCTCGACCCAGTGGTGGGGCCAGCTCTCCAGCGCCATCGCCGGCGGCCTGACCTTCGCCACGGGGCTGACACTACTGCTGACGCCCTGCATGCTGGTGCTCGGGCCAGGAGGGAGGAAAAGCCGTAAGCCGCGAGCATCGAGCTACGAGACTCGAAGGGCAACCCCAAGGCAGCGTAGCTCGTAGCTCGTAGCTCGAAGGCAACGTACCCCCAACCTCTCTCGGGTCAAATGGGGACTTCAGACCCCCGGCGAGCTTCCGGCGTGAAGTTCGGCGCTGGCGGCGTCGGGGGCATGGGCGGCGTGCAGGCGGCCGATCAGCCGGTCTTCCAGGGAGAAACGTTCGGTGAGCCCCTTCTGCAGGCGGTCGAGCCAGGCAGGCAGGCGGGCCATGTGGTATTCACAACGCGTGGCGCTGGCGTAGTCCTCATCGAAGGCAAGTACCAGCTCGGTGGACATGTCGAGGCGTTGCAGCAGGTTATCCGCCAGCGCCAGGGCGGCGTTGTCGTTGAATGCCTCGGCCTCGGCACGCAGTTGGGGATAGACCTCGAAGTGGCCGGCACTGATGTAATCCATCAACAGTTCGCTGAAGGCATCGATGCGCGCCTTGTTCAGGGCTTCCAGATCGGCGTCGCAGGCGTCCTGAAGCTCACGAAAATTCGTCAGCAACGCCCGCCTCTCGGCGAGCCAACGATCGATCAGTTGGTGAACGCCCCCCCAGCGTTCCTGCGCATTCTTGCAGTCTTCCAGCATGGGTGTCTCCCTCGAATGGACCGCCGACCCTGAGCAACAGACTCACCCCTGCCGGGGGCACTGTCAATCCCGACCGGGCACCCCCTGCCAACGATATCCATGATCGCGACGCAGCGACCTGGCCAACAGGCCCAGCGGTGCCAGCATCAGCACCACGAATCCGATCAGCGTCCAGCCTGGCAACGACAGGCCCAGCAGGGTCGCGCCGACCTCGGCGCACTCACCGGAGCCGGTTAGCACCGTGGCCAGCACGTCGCGCAGCGGCAGGATCTCCATCATGTAGTCCAACCCCGGGCCACAGCTCGGCACCTGGTCCGCTGGCAACGATTGCAGCCACAGGTGGCGGCCGGCCAGCGCGATACCGACACCGACCGCGACCACGCCCAGCAATCCGTAGACCACCGCGCCGGCACGTCCCTTCGGGTCATGCAAGGCGGCGATCACGAACACCATGCCCGCAGCGATCACCGCTACCCGCTGGAAGATGCACAGCGGGCAGGGTTCCAGGCCCGCGCCATGTTCCAGCCCCAGCGCCACGGCCATCATCAGCACGCAAAAGGCCAGCCCTGCCAGGCTCCAGCGGCGCACGCTCCAGTTCTCGAGTTCCATGATCATGGCCGTCCTCCCGTGGCTCGCAATGGCGTCAGGGCTCGGGTTTCCCGGGCCCGCTCGAAGTAATCGGCCAGGAAGTCAGCGAAGCTTTCGCTTTCCGCCGCCTCGATCTCTCCCTGCTGCTGGAGGGAGGTCTCGACCAGTTGGTCGAAAAGTGCCGAGCGAGCCGGCCCGATGGGTTCATCGCGTAACTGCTCGGCCTGCTCTCGCGCCATCGCCATGATGGCGTCGACGAACTCTTCGTCTTGCGTCTCCAGGCGCTCCAGCAGACGGCCGGAAGGCGTCAGCGACGGATCATCGATCCAGGGCGTCAACTCGGCCAGGGCCTCGGCATGCGGCGCCCCTTCCTCCAGGCGATCGAGCAGGGTGGCAACGTCGCGCAGCTCGGCGAAGATCTCGTGCCCCCAGTCGGCAATCGAGCGCTTGCGACCATGATGGTCCAGGCGCAGTTCGGGATCGCGCCCCCGCGACACCACCAGCCGGCGGTTATCGTCGAGATGCTCGCATTCCTCGTCGGTGATCCAGGGACTTTCCGACAGCAGGCACCACATCAGGAAGGTATCGACGAAGCGACTGCGGGTTGCATCGAAGCCCAGCGGATTGAAGGGATCGAGATCGAGACAGCGCACTTCGATATATTCGACGCCCCGCGCTTCCAGCGCCTGGCTCGGTGTCTCGTCGTGCCGCGCGACGCGCTTGGGGCGGATGTCGCTGTAATATTCGTTCTCGATCTGCAGGATGTTGGCATTGAGCTGTCGCCAGTCATCGTCGCCGTCGCCCTTCACGCCAAGCGCACCGTAGTCGGGCCAGGGTGTCGAGATGGCGTGACGCAAGGTGTTGACGTAGTTGGACAGCGAGTTGAAACAGATCTTGAGCTGCTCCTGCACCTTGTTCTGGTAGCCCAGATCGGACATGCGCAGGCTGGTCGCGTAGGGCGACACCAGCGTGTGCTCACCGCGGGGTTGCAGTCCTTCCGGCACGCGTCCGTCGGGTAGAAAGCTGCGATCCACTGCCGGCGAGGCGCCGAACAGGTAGAGCAACAGCCAGCTGTGACGACGGAAATTGCGGATCAGATCGAAGTAGCGCGACGAACGATACTCCTGCATGGAGGCCTGTTCATCGCCATCCAGGCTCTTGAGCAGTGTCCAGAAGTCGTCCGGCAGGGAGACATTGTAGTGAACACCGGCAATGGCCTGCATGATGCGTCCGTAACGCACATCCAGCCCCTTGCGGTAGACATGCTTCATCATCCCCACATTGGAGCGGCCGTAATCGGCGATGGGAATGCTTTCGTTGCCGTCGAGCCGGGCCGGCATGCTGGCCGGCCAGATGAACTCGCCGTTCAGGCGACGGTAGCTGAACCGATGCAGGTCGGCGAGAAACGCCTGAGCATCCTCGGGCCGACTGTAAACCGGCGTGATGTACTCGAGCAGTGCCTCGGAATAATCCGTGGTGACATGCGGGTGAGTCAGCTTCGAGCCGAAATCGGCAGGATGTGGCGTCTGAGCGATACGACCGTCGGCGTCGACACGCAGTCCTTCTTTTTCGATGCCACGGCGCAGGCGTCCGAAACGCCCCTGACTGGCCGGCCCGCTGAGTCGTTCGATGAGGGTGGAGAGCGATTCGGACAAGATGACACCCCATGTCGTGGCAGCCGGCCGGGCGTTGGCCGACTTCCCGGTTATCAGTCGGGCGCCGTGGCACCCATAGAATTTCAGATTATGGCGCCGAAAAACGGCGATTCAAGCTAATGGACCGCGGGATTCGAGATTCGGGTTTCGCATCTCGCATCTCGCATCTCGTAGCTCGTAGCTCGTAGCTCGTAGCTCGTAGCTCGTAGCTCGACATGCTAGCCATCGCGCTTGGCCTTGAGCAACGCCGCTCCCAGGGCGCCGAGCTGGCCCTCGCCCTGGCCGCCACCCTGCCCCTTCGTCTTGCCGCCACCCTTGCGGGGTGCCTTGCCACGGCCTTGGGACTCGCCTCCCTTGCGCGGCCGATCGCTGTCGGCCTCGCCGGGCTGATCGTCGAGACGCATGGAGAGTCCGATGCGCGAGCGCTCGAGATCCACACTCATGACCTTGACCTTGACGATGTCACCGGCCTTGACCACCGAGCGCGGATCCTCGACGAACTTGTTGGACAACGCCGAAATGTGCACCAGACCGTCCTGATGGACGCCGATATCGACGAAGGCACCGAAGTGAGTAACGTTGGTCACGCTGCCTTCCAGCACCATGCCGGGCTCCAGGTCCTTGAGCGTCTCCACGCCTTCGCGGAACTCGGCGGCCCGGAATTCGGGACGCGGGTCGCGGCCGGGCTTGTCCAGTTCCTTGAGGATATCGTTGACGGTAGGCACACCGAAGCGCTCGTCGGCGAAATCGGCGGCCTTGAGCGATTTGAGAGTCGCGCCGTCGCCGATCAGCCCGGCCAGTTCGCGCCCGCTGCGCGCGGCGATACGCTCCACCAGTGGATAGGCCTCGGGGTGGACCGCACTGGCGTCCAGCGGATTGTCGCCATTCATGATGCGCAGAAAACCGGCACACTGCTCGAAGGTCTTGGGGCCGAGACGGCTGACATCCAGCAGTTGGCGACGCGAACGAAAGGCGCCTTCGGCGTCACGGCGGGCGACGATGTTCTCGGCGAGGCCGGCATTGAGGCCGGCCACCCGCGACAACAAGGCCGAGGAAGCGGTGTTGAGATCCACGCCCACGGCATTGACGCAATCCTCGATCACCGCTTCCAGGCTGCGCGAAAGCTGCACCTGGGAGACATCGTGCTGGTACTGGCCGACGCCGATGGACTTGGGCTCGATCTTGACCAGCTCGGCCAGCGGATCCTGCAGGCGACGGGCGATCGATACCGCGCCACGTACGGTCACATCGAGATCCGGCAGTTCGCGGGAGGCATATTCCGATGCCGAGTAGACCGAGGCGCCGGCTTCGCTGACCATCACCTTGGAGAGGCGACGCGTCCCGGCCATGGCCTTGACCAGCTCGCCCGCCAGCTTGTCGGTCTCGCGACTGGCGGTGCCGTTGCCGACGGCGATCAGGGCCACGTCATAGGCGTCGACCAGGCGGGCCAGCTCGGCCAGGGATTCATTCCACTGATGGCGCGGCGCATGGGGGAAGATGGTCGACTGGCCCAGGAACTGGCCGGTGGCGCTGACTACTGCCACCTTGCAGCCGGTACGCAGGCCGGGATCAATGGCCAGCGTCGCCTTGGCGCCGGCCGGCGCCGCCAGCAGTAGATCCTTGAGGTTGGCGGCGAAGACGCCGATGGCTTCGGCCTCGGCGCGTTCGCGCAGGCGGCCCATCAGTTCTGTCTCGAGATGGGTGTAAAGCTTGACCCGCCAGGTCCAACGCACCACCTCGGCGAGCCAGCGGTCGGCGGCGCGCCCCTGATCTCGAATTGCGAAGTGCCTGGCAATGGCCACCTGTGCCGGATGCACGGCGGCCTCGTCTTCGCCCGGCAGGCGAATGACCAGCGACAGCACGCCTTCGTTGCGTCCGCGGAACATCGCCAGGGCACGGTGCGAAGGGACCTTGGCGATGGCCTCGTCATGCTCGAAGTAATCGGAGAACTTGGCCCCTTCGCGCGCCTTGCCGTCGATCAGCCGGGCACTGAGCACGCCTTCGTTCCACAGGCGCTCGCGCAGTTGGCCGACCAGTTCGGGCTCCTCGGCGAACCGCTCCATGAGAATCTGCTTGGCGCCATCCAGCGCCGACTTGGCGTCCTCGATGGCCGGAATATCGCCATCCGCCGCACACAGATAGCCAGCAGCCTGCTCCTCGGGCGACAGGGTCGGATCGGCCAGCAACGCTTCGGCCAGCGGCTCCAGACCTGCCTCGCGAGCGATCTGCGCCTTGGTGCGACGCTTCTTGCGATACGGCAGATAAAGGTCTTCCAGGCGCTGTTTGGTATCGGCGGCACGGATGCTCGCGGCCAGCGCCTCGGTGAGCTTGCCTTGCTCGTCGATGCTGGCCAGTACCGACTCGCGGCGCTCTTCCAGTTCGCGCAGATAGCCCAGTCGCTCTTCCAGGGAGCGCAGCTGGATATCGTTCAGCCCGCCAGTGGCTTCCTTGCGATAACGGGCAATGAAGGGAACGGTGGCACCACCGTCGAGCAGTTCCACGGTAGCCGCCACCTGGGGCGCGCGAACGCCGAGTTCCTCGGCGAGACGATCGATGATCTTGGCTTGTGCGTCCATGAAATCCTTGGCAATCCAGGTCCAGATGATCGCGACAAGGTATCACAAGCCCGGCGCCGACGGCAGGCGAGATATTCGAGGCCCGTAGCTTGTGGTGCGTGACGCCAAGCTCGTGGCTCAGCGCTGCCCCGAGCCCCGCTGCCGCACTGCTTCGAACAGGCAGATGCCAGTGGCCACCGAAACATTGAGGCTGGCCACCTGCCCCGCCATGGGGAGCTTGACCAGGCTATCGCAGGCTTCGCGGGTCAGCCGGCGCATGCCCTTGCCTTCGGCACCCATCACCAACGCCGTGGCCACGGTGAAATCGGCGTCATAAACAGACGCCTCGGCTTCGCCGGCGGTTCCGGTTACCCAGACGCCCAGCTCCTTCATCCGCGCGAGCGAACGCGCCAGATTGGTGACCCGATAGACCGGCACGCTCTCGGCGGCACCACAGGCCACCTTGCGCACCGTGGCATTGAGAGGCGCGGCCCGGTCCTTGGACACCACCACGCCATGGGCACCGGCGGCATCGGCGCTACGCAGGCAGGCCCCGAAGTTGTGCACATCGGTGATGCCATCGAGCACCAGCAACAACGGCGCTGCCTCGGCCGACCAGCCCTGGAGCCGGTGCCAGAGCGACGCTTCGGCTTCGAACGCCAACGGCCGGCAGAAGGCCACCACGCCCTGATGCACAGCGTCCTGGGCGAGCCGATCGAGGGTGTCGCGTGGCTGTGTCACCACCTTGACCTTACCTTCGCGGGCAAGCGCGACCAGTTCGGCCAGGCGATCGGAGGCGTCCCCGTCCTGCACCCAAAGTTCACGCGGCATCTCGCCACGTTCCATCAGCGCACGCACGGCGTGAACGCCATATACCGCATCTAACCCGCCGGGGGCCTTGGGCCCTCGGCGGTGGGATTGCTTGCTCATGAGAAAGGTCTCGTCGCTGGAAGAGGCGTCGCTGCTCAGCGGCGACGCGGACCACGGCGGCGGCGTTTCTTGCCTCCACCCTCTTCGCTGTTGCTGCCCTCGGAGGCCTTGCCACTCTTGCCGTCACCGGCGCTCTTGCCGCCCTCGGCAGGCGACGAGGTCTTCGGCTTGTCGGTGACGTCATTTTGCTTCGAGCGACGCTTGGGCGCGCGGCGCGGGCGCGGCTTTTCGTCGGCCAGTTCGAAATCGATCTTGCGGTCGTCCAGATCGACCCGCGCCACCTGGACGCTCACGCCATCACCGAGCCGATAGCTCATGCCGCTGCGCTCGCCCTTGAGGCGGTGCTTCTCCGGCTCGTAGTGATAATAGTCGGAGGGCAGCGAGGTAACGTGTACCAGCCCCTCGACATAGACCTCATCGAGGCGCACGAAGATGCCGAATTGGGTCACCGAGGCGATGGTGCCGTCATAGACCTCGCCGAGCTTGTCGGACATGAACTCGCACTTGAGCCAGCCTTCCACGTCGCGCGTGGCGTCGTCGGCGCGGCGCTCGGTCATCGAGCAGTGCTCGCCCAGCTCCAGCATCTGCTCGAAGGTATAGGGGCACCACTTGCTGGGCGGCTCCACCGGGGGATTCTCGGTGCGCAGCACGGTGTTCGTCTGGCGCGGCCCGCGGATCACCGAGCGGATGGCACGGTGCACGAGCAGGTCCGGATACCGGCGAATCGGCGAGGTGAAGTGCGCATAGGCCGGATAGGCCAGGCCGAAGTGGCCCTCGTTCTGGGGCGAATAGACGGCCTGGCTCATGGAACGCAGCATCACCGTCTGGATGATGTCGGCGTCGTCGCGTCCCTTGATCGTTTCGGCCAGGTCCCGATAATCCTGTGGCGTCGGCTCGTCGCCGCCGCCCAGGGACAGGCCGAGTTCAGCCAGGAACAAGCGCAGCTTGTCGAGCCGCTCCGGCGAGGGCCGTTCGTGAATGCGGTACAGCGCCGGCAGGTCGTGCTTGTCGAGGAAACGAGCGGTGGCGACGTTGGCCGCCAGCATGCATTCCTCGATGATCTTGTGAGCGTCATTGCGGGAACGCGGCACGATCTTCTCGATCTTGCGCTCGTCATTGAAGACGATGGCGGTCTCGGTGGTCTCGAAGTCGATGGCGCCCCGCTCCTCACGCGCCTGGCGCAGCAGCTTGTAGAGCGAATGCAGGTTCTTCAGCGAGGGCACCAGCTCGCGATATTCCTCGCGCAGTGCATCGCCTTCTTCGCCCTCGTCCCCGAGGATCGAGGAGACCTTGTTGTAGGTCAATCGGGCATGGGAGCGGAAGACCGCCTCGAAGAAGCGATAGCGGCTGATGGCCCCCGTCTTGGAGATGTTCATCTCGCAGACCAGCGCCAGGCGATCGACATCGGGGTTCAGCGAGCACAGGCCATTGGAGAGCAACTCCGGCAGCATCGGTACCACTTGCCCCGGGAAGTACACCGAGTTGCCCCGGGCGATGGCTTCCTGGTCCAGGGCACTGCCCGGGCGCACATAGTGGGAAACGTCAGCGATGGCCACCAGCAGCTTCCAGCTCCCGGATTTGGTCTTCCAGGCGCAGACAGCGTCGTCGAAGTCCTTGGCGGATTCGTCGTCGATGGTTACCAGGGGATAGTCACGCAAGTCGACCCGCTGCTGCTTGTCATCCTCGGCGACCTCGTCGGACATGCTGGCGATCTGGTCCAGCACCTCCGGAGGAAACTCCGAGGGAATCTCGTAGCTGCGCAAGGCGATGTCGATTTCCATGCCAGGGTCCATGCGCTCGCCGAGCACCTCGCTGACCTCGCCTACCGGCTGCACTCGGGTGGCAGGCTGTTTGACGATGTTCGCCGAGACCACCTGGCCATCCTGTGCTCCGCCATTGGCGTTATGTGGGATGATCACTTCCTGGGTGATGCGAGAGTTCTCGGGAATCAGCACCCCGAACTCGGGCGTGTTCTGACGATACACGCCGACGATGGTCTGGGTGTTGCGCGCCAGCACCTCAACGATGGTCGCCTCGTCACGCCCTCGCCGATCGCGACCGCTGATGCGCACCAGCACATGGTCGGCATGGAAGACGCGGCGCATCTGGCGCGGCGGTATCACCAGGTCAGGCTTCTTGCCATCGTCACGCAGCAAAAAGCCGAAGCCGTCACGATGGCCGAGCACCTTGCCCTTGACCAGGTCCAGCTTGTCGATCAGGGCGTAGGCGCCGCGGCGATTGCGCAACACCTGTCCATCGCGTTCCATGGCCGCCAGCCGCCGCCGCACGGCTTCCTGGAGGTCCTCGTCCTCGAGGCCCAGCATCTGGCTCATGGCCTCGTGGGTGATGGGTTTACCGCACTCTTCCAGGCGCGCCAACAGGTATTCGCGGCTGGGAGCGGGGTTATCGTACTTGTGAGCCTCGCGGCTGGCGTGCGCGTCGTCTTCGAGCGTCCAGTGGGTCATGCGGAGAGCATCCTTGGCAGGGTCGGGGACGGCATGCGTTGCGTGACGCGCGGGTGCCGCGGGCAATCATTGTTGCAATAGAAATATGGTGTCATGGGCGGCAGTATAGCGCCGCCATGTCCATCACCCAACCATACTGCAACTATACTGAGAGACCAGCGCGCCTCAGCCCGCACCCGACCATGCACACGGGGCTTGCATTATCGCCAGAATTCGGTAACATACGCGCCACTTGCCCAGATGGCGGAATTGGTAGACGCGCTAGCTTCAGGTGCTAGTGTCCTTACGGACGTGGAGGTTCAAGTCCTCTTCTGGGCACCATTGATACTCTGATCATTCGAGCTTCGGGTATCCTGCTCTTTATCAGCTTGATTCGTTCGTGTTCGCCCAGGTGGCGGAATTGGTAGACGCGCTAGCTTCAGGTGCTAGTGTCCTTACGGACGTGGAGGTTCAAGTCCTCT
>NZ_VTPU01000022.1 GCF_008274785.1 Halomonas eurihalina | reverse complement strand
TGGTAGGACCAGGCGGATTTGAACCGCCGACCTCCACGATGTCAACGTGGCGCTCTAACCAACTGAGCTATGGTCCTACGTCCCAGGCAATGTTCGCCTCGACAACGGATGCGTATTCTACCCATCCCGAGCCAAAATGCAACCCCTGATCGGCACGAACAGCCCCCCGCAAGGGCCCGGGGATCAGTGACTTGAGTCATGCTCCGCGGGCGCCGAGCGTACCCTGCCCACCGCTTCCAGCCAACCGGCGTAAAGCTGGCTCCGCTCCTCTTCAGGCATCGTCGGCTCGAAGCTACGCTCGCAGCGCCACAGATCGGCAATTTCCTCGAGGTCCCGATACCAGCCAAGCCGCAACCCAGCCAGGTAGGCAGCCCCCAGGGCCGTGGTCTCCAGAATCGTGGGGCGATCGACCCGCACACCGAGCATGTCGGCAAGAAACTGCATCACCCAATTGTTGGCCACCATGCCACCGTCAACCCTCAGGGTGCCGGGCGCGGCCGTCATGTCGTCATTGATGCAAACCTGCAGGTCTCGAGTCTGGTAGCAGACCGCCTGCAGGCCGGCAGCGACGATTTCAGCGATGCCGGTATCCCTAGTCAGCCCGAAGATCGCGCCGCGCGCCTTGGGGTCCCAATACGGTGCTCCCAGGCCGGTGAAGGCCGGTACCAGGTAGACACTGTGCCCACGACGCGTCTTGCGCGCCAGGGCCTCGGTCTCGGCGGCGTCGGCGAACAGCTGCAGGCCGTCGCGCAGCCACTGAACGGTGGCCCCGGCAACGAAGATGCTGCCTTCCATGGCGTAGGTCGTCACACCATTCAACCGATACCCCACCGTCGTCAGCAGCCGATTGCGCGACACACCCGCCTCATGGCCGGTATTGACGATCATGAAGCATCCAGTGCCATAAGTGCTCTTGCCCATACCGGGGGAAAAGCAGGCCTGCCCGACCAGCGCCGCCTGCTGATCGCCCGCGACTCCCGCGATGGGCAGTTCGCTCCCCAGCCATTCGGCATCGGCATGACCGAAATCGTCACTGGAATCCTTGACCTCCGGCAGCAAGCTTTCGGGAATGCCAAAGAGTTCGAGCAATGACGGATCCCAGCGCTGCTCATGGATATTGAACAAGGCGGTGCGCGACGCATTGGTGGCGTCCGTGGCGTGCACACGCCCACCGGTCAAGCGCCAGATGAGAAAAGTATCGACGGTACCGAAGGCCAGCTCGCCTCGCTCGGCGCGCTCCCGGGCCCCGGCTACGTTATCCAGAATCCAGGCCAGCTTGGTGGCCGAGAAGTAGGGATCGATCAACAAACCGGTGCGCGACTGCACCACCTCGGTATGCCCCTCCTCGCGCAGCCGCTCGCAGACATCAGCGGTGCGCCTGTCCTGCCAGACGATGGCATTGTACAGGGGCTTGCCAGTAGCACGATCCCATACCAGAGTGGTTTCTCGCTGGTTGGTGATGCCGATACCGACGATATCGTCGATGGAGATATCCATGCTTGCGATGGCCTCTCGACAGGTATCGACTACCGTCTCCCAAAGCGCCTCGGGATCGTGCTCGACCCAACCATCCTCGGGAAACTGCTGCGGAAACTCACGCTGAGCGGTAGTGACGACATGTCCCTCGCGATCGAAGAGAATGGCGCGGGAACTGGTGGTGCCCTGATCGATGGCGAGCAGATGAGAAGCCATGAAAGCGTCCTGTCGTTGTGAGAAGCGCACCCTTCCGCGCCTCCAGATCGGCCAATTTCGTTTTGCAACGGCAATGTTCGTTTGCGATCACAAAGCCTACTCCAGTGATCCCGGCCACTCAATTGAAGAAAGCCCGTCATCCCTACGACCTTCGGCGTATACCGGCGACTCGCTGCATCGCCGCCACCGATACAGTAGAATCGTCGACATCAAGGAGTCGCCATGAATCAACAACAACGCCAGGCTAGTATTCTCGAACTGGTAGGACGCCAGGGCTATGCCAGCATCGAGCAGCTCACCGAGCACTTCGCAGTTACCCCGCAGACCATACGTCGGGACCTCAACCAACTCTCGAGCGAAGGCCGCATTCGCCGCGTCCATGGCGGCGCCGGGCTCGAATCGAGTACGGTCAACACCGCCTACTCGACCCGCAAGACACTGAACCTGGAAGCCAAGCAACGCATCGCTGCCCTTCTCGCCCGGCAGATCCCCGACCATGCCTCGCTGTTCATCAACATCGGCACCAGCAACGAGGTCATCGCCGAGGCTCTATTGCATCATCACGGCCTGGAGGTCATCACCAACAACCTCAATGTCGCGGCCATCCTGCAGCACAAGGAGGACTTCAACGTCATCATCGCCGGCGGCCAGATACGCTCCCGGGATGGTGGCATTATCGGCGAGGCCACCATCGACTTCATCAACCAGTTCAAGGTCGATTTCGGCATCATCGGTATCAGTGGCATCGACGAAGATGGCTCGTTGCTCGAGTTCGACTACCAGGAAGTGCGCGTCGCCCAGGCGATCATCCACAATTCCCGGCAAGTCTTCCTGGCCGCCGATCATTCCAAGTTCCAGCGCAATCCCGTGGTCCGCCAGGGCAACCTTTCTCAGCTCAATGCCCTGTTCACCGACCGCGAGCCTCCGGCAAGCATCAAGCGACTGTTGAAGCAGCACGACGTGACACTCTACCTAGCCTGACTCCTCATTTCCGTGGCGCTCGCCGGCGGCGGCGCGCCCTTCGCATCATCGCCCATCGACAGCCTCCCTCGCCCTCGTCTCGCTCGCCTGCTGGAACGGGCCGACTTGATGTTCGTTTTCGATTGCTATATTTTCGCTTTCAAACACATCATGTTCACCTATGAACCCGGCGGCTCGCCGGTCGGAGCTTGTGCGATGGGCACTTCCACGGACGACATCCTGGATCTTTTCGTCATCGGCGGCGGCATCAATGGCACCGGCATTGCGGCCGATGCCAGCGGCCGCGGCCTCTCGGTCGCGCTATGCGAACAGGCCGACCTGGCCAGCGCCACCTCCTCGGCCAGCAGCAAGCTGATCCATGGCGGCCTGCGCTATCTGGAACACCACGAGTTCCGGCTCGTCCGGGAAGCCCTGCGCGAACGCGAGGTTCTGCTCGCCAAGGCACCGCACATCATCCGCCCCCTGCGCTTCATACTGCCGCATCGCGCGCATCTGCGGCCAGCATGGATGCTGCGTGCCGGCCTGTTCCTCTACGACCACCTCGGCAAACGCCAGCGGCTCTCCGGCTCCCGGGGTATCCGCCTATCATCATTGGGCCTGAAACCGGACATCCGACGCGGCTTCGAATATTCGGACTGTTGGGTCGATGACGCCCGCCTGGTGGTGCTCAATGCCATGCACGCCAGGCAACATGGCGCCGACATCATGGTCAGAACACGCTGTGTGGCGGCACATGATCATGGAGATCATTGGGAAATCGAGCTGGAAGACGGCGACAACGGTCGACGCTTCACCCGCCGTGCCCGGACACTGGTCAATGCAGCAGGCCCCTGGGTCGATGGCGTAGTGCGCGGTCAAGCAGGTCGTGTTTCGCGTTACGGCGTGCGCATGATCCAGGGCAGTCACCTGGTCGTACCGCGCCGCAACGCCGACGAACGGGCCTTCATCCTGCAGAACACCGACCAGCGCATCGTCTTCGTCCTGCCCTACGAGGAAGACTTCAGCTTGATCGGCACGACCGATCGTCGTTATCAAGGCGACCCGTCGCGCGTCGAGGCCAGCGAGGAAGAGATCGACTATCTGCTCGACGTCGTCAACGAGCACTTCACTACGCCTCTGACGCGCCAGGATGTCCTGCGCACCTTCTCCGGCGTACGCCCGCTGTGCGACGACGAATCGGCGGACCCCTCCGCCATGACTCGCGACTATACGCTGGATCTGGACGACACCACCGGTGCGCCATTGCTGTCGGTGTTCGGTGGCAAGATCACCACCTACCGCAAACTCGCCGAAGCCGCTCTCGACGCCCTATCTCCCCACCTGCCCGGAATGGGTGAGCGTTGGACGGCAAACAGCGCGCTCCCCGGTGGTGATATCGGCGATCAGGAAAGCTTCGCTGCGCAACTGGAAGCCGACTTCCCCTTCCTCGGACCGGCCCAGGCGCAGCGCTTCGCGCGCAGCTACGGCACCCTGTGTCTGGCATTTCTGAACGGAGCGCGTCGCGCCGAAGACCTCGGCGAGTCATTCGGTGCCGGCCTGACTGCCGCCGAAGTCGACTACCTTGTGGAACATGAATGGGCGTGCAGCGCCGAGGACATCCTGTGGCGACGCACCAAGCTGGGGTTGCGGCTGACGGCCGCCCAACGGCAACGCTTGACGGAATACTTGTCGCAAAGCCGATCCACCGTAGCCTTGTGCAATGTCTCGTAGGCACTGTCCGAAAAGTGCTTGCACTCGACCATACAGCGTTAAAAATTATCTCAAGAGCCTCATTTACCGCTCGTAAACTCCGGACTTTCGACAATTTTTGCCTTGCCTGGTCATCGCTCGTCGACTTTTCAGACAGCGCCTAGGTACGGCGTGTTGCCACGCCATGATAGTCACTCGAACAACGCCACCACCTCGGCGGGCTGCAACGGCGGTCGGTCGCGGTGGTGGCGCAGGTCGACACCGGCCAGGGCGCTCAGCAGGATCTGCAACGGATCGCCATGGCTCACCAGCAACACCACTTCCCCCTCGTAACGCTTCTCCAGACCTTGCATGACCGCGACCATGCGTTCGGCAACCGCATCGACGGGCTCGACGCCGAATCGTTGATGGCTCGCATCGACGGCATCCCAGGCCCAAACATCCGCATAGCGGGCATCCTGCTCACCTTCGAGCTCGCCGAACTCGCGTTCGCGCAGACCGGTATCCATGCTCGTGGCAACGCCGAAGTGTTCCGCCACACGCATCGCCGTCTGGGTCGTGCGCAAAAAATCGGAATGCACGATCCGCGTCGGCCTGGCCCAGCGCCAGGCGACCAAGGCCTCGCTTATCTCTTTGCGCCCCCGGGCCGACAGCCCGAATGAGTCAATGCCCCGTGCCGGAGAGCTGACAATGCAGCCGTGTTGATTGGCTTCGCTGTGACCATGGCGCATCACCAGGAAGCGATTGCGGCAGCTCAGCGGATCCAACGGTAAAGTGTTTGACATCGAACTGAAACAAACCCTAGATTGCAGAAGAGGCTTTCGAAAAGAGACATTCATGTCAATTTTCGAAAAAAGCATTCTTTTTTTATAACAACAAACATCGAGGTACGCCATGCGATACTTCCCCGCTTCTGCGGTCCGGCCACGGCTGGCCGCATCCGCCCTGCTGCCACTTCTTCTGGTCATGGGGCCTGCCATGGCCCAGGAAGACTGTCCCCGCGGCGACCTGGATGCCATCTACTGCGACAGGGACGGCGATCTGGTCGCCGACCGGCCAGAAGACGAGTCCGAATGGACCAATCCCGAGACGTTGATTTTCGCCTATACCCCGGTCGAGGATCCGGCGATCTATTCGGACATCTGGCAACCCTTCATCGAGCACCTGGAAGATGTAACAGGGCGCGACGTACGCTTCTTCGCCGTCCAGTCCAACTCGGCCCAGGTCGAGGCGATGCGCAGCGGGCGCCTGCACGTTGCCGGCTTCTCCACTGGCCCTACGCCTTTCGCGGTCAATCTGGCGGGTGCTGTGCCCTTCGCCCTGATGGGCTCCGACGACGGGCAGTTCGGTTATACCCTGCAGCTCTATACCCATGTCGACTCGGGCATCGACGAGATCACCGATCTCAAGGGCAAGCGCGTGGCACATACCTCGCCGACATCCAACTCCGGCAATCAGGCACCGCGCGCCCTGTTCCCCGAGCTCGGCATCGTCCCGGATGAGGACTACGAGGTTCTCTATTCCGGCAGCCACGACCAGTCGATGCTCGGCGTGGTCGCACAGGACTACGACGCCGCGCCTGTGGCTTCTGAGGTGGTCGAGCGCATGGCCGACCGGGGCCTCTACGACCCTAATGACGTGAAGATCATCTACGAATCCGACCGCTTCCCGACCACCTCCTATACCTACGCCCACAATCTGCATCCCGATCTCGTCGACAAGATCAAGGAGGCCTTTTTCAGCTTCGATTTCAAGGGCACCGAACTCGGCGAAGAATTCGAGGGCGTAGAGAAGTTCATCCCGATCAACTATCAGGACCACTGGAAGGTGATACGCACCATTCAGGCTTCCAACGGTGTCGAGTATACCCCCGACAACCTGCAGTGAGCCTGCTCGATTGACACCCAGGGCGGTTCGCCAGAGCCGCCCACTTTACTTCTTGCGCCTTCCCGGTCGGATACTGCCATGCTCGAGATTTCCCAACTGACCAAACGCTACGGTCAGGACGACCCGGTGCTCACCGGCCTGGACCTGACGGTTGAAGGCAACAGCGTGGTTGCCATCGTCGGCGCGTCCGGTGCCGGCAAGAGCACCATGCTGCGCTGTATCAATCGCCTCGTCGAACCGACATCCGGCTCGATCAAGCTCAACGGCCATGAGTTGGTCGGCCTGAAGGGCGCCGAACTCAGGCGCGCTCGGCGCCGCATCGGCATGGTCTTCCAGGGCTTCAACCTCATCGATCGCCTAAGCGTGATGGAGAACGTGCTCGCCGGTCGCCTGGGCTACGTGAGCCTCTTCCAGGCCGTGACTCGACGCTACCCTCAAGCGGATATCGAACGAGCCTTCCAGCTCATGGAAAGGGTCGACATTGCCCACTATGCCAACAAACGCGCCGATGAACTCTCCGGTGGTGAACGTCAACGCGTCGGCGTGGTCCGCGCCCTGATGCAGGAGCCCGAGGTACTGCTGGCCGACGAGCCTACCGCCTCGCTCGACCCACGCACCTCCGAACAGATCATGATGCTGCTGCAGAGCCTGGCCAGCGAGTTGTCACTGCCGGTCCTGATCAACATTCACAACGTCTCACAGGCCAAGACCTATACCGAACGCATCGTCGGTCTCCGCCATGGCAAGATGATCTTCGATGGTCGGCCGGCCGATTTCACCAGCGATGCTCTCGACGCCATATATGGCGGCATCGAGGCCGCGCAGGACGAGCCTCCTGCCCCGCCAGCGGCAACACGCAAGCACGAGGCGCCCCATGAACCGTTCTGACACGCCACGTACTTGGCGCAAGCCTCCGTTCATCGCCAACCCGCTGTTGCGCTACGGCATCCTTGCCGTTACCGCGACCTACCTCGTCTGGGCCTTCGCCACCCTGCCATTCAACTGGCAACGCATCGCCGAAGGCCTGCCGCGTTCCGCACGCATCTTCGGTGGCGGCTTTCCGCCGAATTTCTCGCGGGTCGACCTGTTGTTGACCGGTTTCATCGAGAGCTTGCAGATCGCTATCCTGGCCACCCTGCTCGGGGTCGCCCTATCGATCCCCTTCGCCATCATGGCGGCGCGCAATATCGCCCCGTTGCCCGTCTACCTGCTGGGCCGGGCGGTGATCATCGTGTCGCGCAGCTTCCATCCGGTGATCGTGGCAATCCTGTTCGTCGCTGCCGTGGGCTTCGGCCCTCTCGCCGGCATTCTGACCTTGACGCTCTACTCCATCGGTTTCGTCGGCAAACTGCTCGCCGAGGAAATCGAGGAGATCGACTGGGGGCAGGTGGAAGCCATTCGAGCCGCCGGGGCCGGCTATCTCGCCACTCTGATCTATGCCGTCTTTCCGCAGATTCTGCCCCGCCAGGTGGGACTGTCGATGTATCAACTCGACAGCAACCTGCGCGCCTCCGCCGTGGTCGGTATCGTCGGCGCCGGCGGTATCGGCAGCACCTTGATGAATGCCTTCGGGCGCTACGACTACGATTTCGCCTTCGCCATCCTGCTGGTCATCATCGCCGTGATTCTGGTCAGTGAAGGCATCAGTGGCTGGGTGAGGAAACGTCTATGGTAGAAGAACAAGCAGAGCGCCCCGCCGACCGTATATGGCGCCGCTATGATCGCCGCCAGCGACTGATCCACTATGCCGTTGTCCTGGCCGTGACGATGGCAGTGGTCTGGGCAGTCCATGACATCGACATCTTCTGGCCCTGGGTCTGGGATGCTCCGAACCAGATCTCGAACCTGGGGGCACGCATGTGGCCCCCCGACCCGACACGTCTTGGCGCGATCGTCGCGGCCATGCTGGAAACCGTACACATCGCGACCCTGGCCACCATGCTGACCGTGTTCATCGCCTTGCCGGTCTCCTATATTGCGGCCCAGAACACGACCCCCAATCGCGCCTGCCTGTGGCTCGGCCGCTTCATCCTGGTGGCCAGCCGCTCCGTCAACACCATTATCTGGGCCTTGCTGTTCGTGGCCATCTTCGGCCCCGGCGTGCTGGCCGGCATTCTCGCCATCATGTTTCGCTCAGTGGGATTCATCGGCAAGCTGATGGGCGAGGCCATCGAGGAGATCGACCGCCGCCCGGTGGAAGCGATGGAAGCCACCGGCGCCTCCAAGGCCAAGATCATCGTCTACGCGGTGGTGCCCCAGGTCATGCCGGCCTTCTTCGCCATCCTCATCTTGCGCTGGGACATCAACATCCGCGAGTCCACGGTACTTGGCCTGGTCGGCGCCGGCGGCATCGGCGTGATCCTCCAGGGCGCCATCGACACCTTTGCCTGGCCCACCGTGGCCACCATTCTCGTCGCGATCATCGCCCTGGTATTGATCGGTGAAGCATTGACCAGCCTGCTGCGGCGCAAGGTGCTTTAGTAACAGCAACAACAGCGACTGCAATGACATAGAATGACTTCAACGACAGCGAGTAACGACAGCAAATAACGACAACCGTCAACTCGGCGGCTCTCCCATCGCCGTGATATCCGGGGTATGCTCCGCTGGGCACCCGCTGGCATCGACATGGAGGACGAGCCATGCTGTCCATCGTCATCGCGACTCTCGCTATCCTGCTCCTGGGCATCACGATCCTGGCTCGCCTGCCGTTTCACTGGTGGTGGATACGCAGCTGCGAATTTCCGCGCCTGCAGATCGCCACACTGGCGCTGCTGACACTACTGTTCGCTCCCTTCAGCGAGGCGCCCTGGCGCTGGCTGATCGTGTCGAGCAGCCTGGTTACCCTGGTGGTCCAGGCCTGCTATATCCTGCCCTGGACACGCCTCTGGCCCGTCCAGGTCCAGCGTGCCGAGCCCGGCCACGACGAACGCTGCCTACGCCTGCTGATCGCCAATGTGCTGACGCCCAACCGTAATGCCGAAGGACTGATCGAGCTTATCCAGCAGCACTCGCCAGATATTGTCCTGACCCTCGAGTCCGACGACTGGTGGGGACAGCATCTCGACGCCGCCCTGGCCAGCCAATGGCCTCACGCCGTTCGCATTCCCCAGGATAACCTTTACGGCATGCACCTCTATTCTCGGCTGCCCCTGGTGTCGCCGCGCGTTGAACGACTGATCCAGGACGACATTCCGTCTATCTCGACCGGCATCACGCTACCCTGCGGTGACAGCATCCAGCTCTACGCCGTGCACCCCCGCCCGCCGGCACCCAACGAAAGCGAGGAGTCGCTGTGGCGTGACGCCGAACTCCTGCTGATCGGCAAACGTATCCATGACGCCCCCGCCCCGACCCTCGTGGCTGGCGATCTCAACGACGTGGCCTGGTCGCGCACCACCCGACTCTTCTGCCGCATCAGCGGCATGCTCGATCCACGTCGTGGCCGCGGCATGTTCAGCACCTTCCATGCGCATTATCCGGTACTGCGCTGGCCGCTCGACCATGTCTTCTCCAGCGAACACTTCACGCTACGCGACATGCGACGCCTGCCGGGATTCGGCTCGGACCATTTCCCGATTCTCACCACGCTCTGTTACCGCCCTTCCCGCGCCGACGAACACGAGACGCCTGACGCCGACCGCGACGAACACCGGGAAGCGCACGCCACGATACGAGAGGGCAAGGAGAGGGAGCAGGAAACCTAGACAGAGACGAGTGCCCTGAAACACCAAACCCTCCGAGGCATGCCTCGGAGGGTTTTCGTACGGTTTGCCGTCAGGGCGCGACGCAGCCCGGCCCTTCGGGCATCAGCCGGTGTTGCGCAGCCCGGCGGCGATGCCGGCCATGGTCACCATCAAGGCCCGTGACAGGTCGGCGCTGATGGCGCCGTCGGCATCTCGGTTACGCTGCAACAGCTCGGCCTGCAAACCATGCAGCGGGTCGATATAGGGGTTGCGCACCTCCACGGCCTGACGGATCAGCGGCGTATTCTCGAGCAGTTCCTGCTGATCGAGAATCTCCAGCACGACCTGATGCAATCGGCCGAAACGTTCGCGCAACCGCTCGCCCAGCGCTTCCAGCGCCGGCTCGTCCACCAGGCGATGCTCGTAATAGGCGGCGATGCTGACATCGGCCTTGGCGAGCAGCATCTCCAGCATTTCCAGGTAGGTACCGAAGAAGGGCCAGCGATCACGCATGTCGCGAAGCACCGCCAGGCCGCCCTCGTCTTCCAGACGTTTCGCAAAGGCTTCGCCGCTGCCTAGCCAGGCCGGCAGCATCAAGCGAGTCTGGGTCCAGGCGAAGATCCAGGGAATCGCCCGCAGCGTCTCCACGCCACCATCCTGACGGCGCTTGGCCGGCCGCGAACCGAGTGGCAACCGCCCCAGGGCCCCTTCAGGCGTCACTGAACGGAAATAAGGCACGAAGTCGGGATCCTCGCGCACCACGTCCACATAGGTGCCATGCGCCACTTCCGCCAGGCGGTCCATCTCTTCCCGCCAAGCGGGTTCCGGGGTGGGCGGCGGCAACAGCGAGGCCTCCAGGACTGCACAGGCGTAGATCTCCATGGAACGCAGGGCAATCTCGGGCTGGCCGAACTTGAAGCGAATCATCTCGCCCTGCTCGGTCACCCTCAGGCTGCCATTCACCGAGCCGGGGGGCTGCGAGAGAATGGCCGCGTGGGCCGGGCCACCGCCACGCCCCACGGTGCCGCCCCGGCCGTGGAACAGCGTCAGGTCGACGCTGTGGTGCCGACATACCTCGACCAGGGCCTCCTGGGCGCGATACTGGGCCCAGGCTGCCGCCAGTTGGCCGGCGTCCTTGGCCGAGTCCGAGTAGCCGATCATCACTTCCTGACGGTCGCCCGTCAGTTCGCGGTAGCCGGGCAGCGCCAGCAAGCGGTCGATGACATCCCCCGCCCGGTTGAGATCGTCGAGGGTCTCGAACAGCGGCGCGATGGGCAGTTTGGCGTCACCGCCGACTTCCTTCATCAACAACGCCACGGCCAGCACGTCGGAGGGCTGCGCGGCCATCGAGATGATATAGGTACCGAGCGCCTCGGCATGTTCGCCGGCCGCCACCCGGAAGGTATCGAGCACCTCGCGGCTCTCGGCGGAACACTCCCAGCGCCGAGGAATCAGGGGCCGACGCGAGGCCAGCTCGGCAAGCAGGAATTCCTGGCGCTGCTCCTCGTCCCACTCGCGATAGTGACCGAGCCCCAGTCCGTCGGTGAGTTCCTCCATGACCTGTTCGTGGCGCCCAGCCTCCTGGCGCAGGTCGAGCTTGGTCAGCGTCACGCCGAATACCGCCACCCGGCGCAGGGTGTCGAGCAGCACGCCATTGGCAATGGTGTCCAGCCCCACGTCGCAGAGCGAGCGATAACAGGTCAACAGCGGCGCATAAAGTTGATCCCGGGTCTCGATGATCGGGCCGCCATCGTAGCTCTTGCCGTCGAGTTCGGCCTTGGCCCAGTCCCGGGTCGCCTCGACCCGAGCCAGCAGCCGCTTGAGCAGCTCACGGTAAGGCTCGGCGACATCGCCGACCTCGGCCTTGAGCGCGCTGTTGGCCTTCCACATCGACAGCTCGGTCTTGAGCTGGTCGAGATCGCGCAGATAGAGATCGGCGGCCATCCAGCGCCCCAGAAGCAGGACTTCGCGGGTCACCCTGGAGGTGACGTTGGGGTTGCCATCGCGATCGCCCCCCATCCAGGAGGCGAAGCGGATCGGCGCGGCATCCAGCGGCAGGCGCTCACCAGCGGTGTCGAGCAGCAGGTTGTCCAGGTCGCGATGAAAATCCGGCACCGCCTGCCACAGGGAATTCTCGATTACCGCGAAGCCCCACTTGGCCTCGTCGACCGGGGTGGGTCGCTCGTGGCGAATCTCGTCGGTGTGCCAGGCCTGGCCGATCAGCTCTTCCAGGCGCCCCTTGGCCCGGGCACCACGTTCGGGATAGTCCGCCGAGGACTCGATGGCCGTCAGGCAATCATCGATGGCGTCGTATTTCTGGATCAGCGTACGCCGGATGACCTCGGTGGGATGCGCGGTGAGCACCAACTCCACGCGCATGTTGGCCAGGCTCTCCACCAGCTTGCGCGGCGAGTGGCCTTCGCCGCGGGCACGTTCGAGCAGCTCGCCCAACACCGGCTGGCTACCTGGCTTGTAGTCCTCGACCCGGCGGAAACGCGCGCGATAATGCTGCTCAGCGATGTTGGCCAGGTTGAGGAACTGGTTGAAGGCCCGCGTCACCGGCAGCAACTCGCTGTCGGGCAGTTGTCGCAGGTACTCGATCAGTTCACGACGCCCATCGGCTTCCCCTTGGCGCCCTCGCTTGGCGAGCCCGCGAATCGTCTCGATGCGATCGACGAACCCCTGCCCCAGGTCATCGGCAATGGTGCGCCCTAGGCTGTCACCCAGGATTCGGACATTGTCGCGCAGTGATTCGTGCAGGTCGTGACTCATGATCGAGACTCTCCTTCTGACGATGGCATTGGCATGGTTTCTTGTTGCCTGACGTGTTGATTGGATGCTTGCTACTTGGCTTTTTGTTGACTGGCGTTTTGTTGACTGGTTTCTTGCTGCTTGGCGACTTGCCAGTGTCGCTCCATCCTCGACAGCCCGGCCTCGGCGAGCGGCACACCCTCTTCGGCCAGCGCGGATTCCACATGGTGAAAACGCCGCTCGAACTTGGCGTTGGTGGCACGCAGGCAGCGTTCGGGGTCGGCATCAAGGGTACGCGCCAGGTTAACGGTGGCAAACAGCAAATCGCCGATCTCCTCCCTGACGTGCGCGTGATCCCCCGCATCCAGCGCTTCGGCGACCTCATCGAGCTCCTCGCGCAGCTTGTCGATCACCCCGCGAGTATCGGGCCAGTCGAAGCCGACCCGGGCGGCGCGCTTGGAAAGCTTGGCGGCCCGCGATAGCGCCGGCAGGTTCAGCGGCACGTCATCGAGTACTGAACGAGCCTCGCGGGCATCGCGCTCCTCGGCCTTCAACGCCTCCCAGCGGGAATGCACCTGGTGGGTCTGTACCTCGGCGGCACTGACGTCCCTGCGGCGCGATGCCAGGGTGCCGTCCGGGAAGACGTGCGGATGACGCTTGAGCATCTTGGCGGTGAGCACATCGACCACGTCGTGGAAGTCGAACCGCTCCTGCTCGGCGCCGAACTGGCTATAGTAGATCACTTGGAACAGCAGGTCGCCGAGTTCGCCAGGCAGCTCGTCGAAGGCGCGACGCTCGATGGCATCGGCCACCTCGTAGGCCTCCTCCAGCGTATGCGGCACGATGCTGTCCCAGTCTTGCTTGACGTCCCAGGGGCAGCCCTGCTCGGGGTCGCGCAGCACCGCCATGAGGGTCAGCAGGTCGTCGAGTGTGTGGCGCTGCCGGCTCATCAGTGTTTGCCTCCACGTTTGCCGCCACCCTTGATCTTGTCCTTGCCTCCCGAGCGCAGGCGCCGCACCTCAATGACATTGGACAACTGCTGGATGCGCGAGAACAACCGGCCCAGGGTTTCCAGGCCATCGACCTCCACGGTGATGGCCATGCGCGCGATGCCATCGTCGGTGTCGGTCAGGGTATTGACCGATAGCACATTGACACGGTCATGGCTGAGCACGGCGGTCACGTCACGCAACAGTCCCGCGCGATCCCATGCCTGTACCTCGATGTCCACCGGGTACTGGGTGCGCGCTCGCTCGCCCCACTCCACCTCGATCACCCTCTGGGGCTCATCGAGGCGTAGCTGCAGAATGTTCGGGCAGTCCTGGCGGTGCACGGTCACCCCGCGCCCCTGCGTGATGAAACCAACGATGGACTCGCCGGGAACCGGATGACAGCAGTTGGCCATGCTGGTCTTGAGGTTGCCAACCCCCAGCACGGTGATGTCACTGTCGCCCTTGTCCGCCGAACGACGGGGCTTGGCCAGCAGCTTGTCGAGCTGCTCCTGACCGTCGCTCTCGCCGAACAATTGCTGAGCCTGGTGCAAAACCTGGCCAATGCGCAGATCGCCGGCACCCAGAGCGGCGTACATGTCGTCGGGGCCACTGTAATTGACCTTGTTGGCCAGCCGGGTGAGATCCATGTCCTCCACATCAAGGCGCTTCATCTCTCGCTCGAAGAGCACCCGTCCTTCCTCGAGATTGCGGTCCCGCGCCTGATGCTTGAACCAGGACTGGATCTTGGCCCGGGCGCGTGAGGTGCAGACATAACCGAGGCTGGGATTGAGCCAGTCGCGGCTGGGCCCCCCCTTGCTGGCGGTGAGAATCTCGACCTGCTGGCCGGTATGCAACCGGTAGGTCAACGGCACGATGCGCCCGTTGACCTTGGCGCCACGACAGCGATGCCCCACCTCGGTATGCACTCGATAGGCGAAGTCGATGGGCGTCGCCACGCGCGGCAGGTCGATGACATGACCATCCGGCGTGAAGACGTAGATGCGGTCCGGCGCCACATCGCTGGAGAGCCCCTCGCGCAGGTCGCCGAAATCGCCGACCTCCTCCTGCCACTCCAGCACCTGGCGCAACCAGGCGATCTTTTCCTCGTAACTGGCGCTGCGCGCGCTGGTATCGTGGCCCTTGTAACGCCAGTGGGCACACACCCCGAGTTCAGCCTCCTCGTGCATGGCGAAGGTGCGTATCTGGATTTCCAGCACCTTGCCTTCCGGGCCGAAGACCGCGGTGTGCAGCGACTGATAGCCATTCTTCTTGGGATTGGCGATGTAATCGTCGAATTCGTTGGGCACGTGATGCCAACGCGAATGCACGATGCCGAGCACCGCATAGCAGTCGCTGACATCCGGCACCAGGATGCGCACCGCGCGGATATCATGGACCTGGGAGAAGTCGATCCGCTTGCGCTTCATCTTCCGCCAGATCGAGTAAATGTGCTTGGCACGACCATCGACTTGATGCTGGATGCCCTGGGCGTCCATCAGCGACTTCAGCGTCTCGACCACATCATGGATGTAGCGGTCGCGATCCAGGCGCTTCTCGGCCAACTGGCGGGCAATGGCCTTGTAGTCGTCCTCGTGCAGGTAGCGGAACGACAGGTCCTCGAGCTCCCACTTGAGGTGCCCGATGCCCAGCCGGTGCGACAACGGCGCATAGATATCGAAGACCTCGCGAGCCACCTGCAGGCGCTTCTCACGCGGTGCATCGCGCACCTGGCGCAGCGCGCAGGTGCGTTCGGCGATCTTGATCAGTGCCACCCGCACGTCATCGATCATGTTGACCAACATCTTGCGCAGATTGTCCTGCTGATCGTGCTGGCTAAGCCCTTGGGTCGGCATCTGGGTCGTGCTGATCGCCGCCATCTGCAGTACGCCCGATATCAGCCCGGCGACTTCCTCGCCAAAGCGCTTCTTGACCTCTTCCAGCCCGATCAGCCGCTCACGCACGGCGCGGTACAGCACAGCGGCCTCCAGCGCCGGCTGATCGAGACGTAGTTCACCCAGGATGTCGGCCATCTCGAGCCCCATGCGAAAGCTCGACCCATCCTTGAGCCAAGCCTTGTGAGGGCGTTCGGATTCCAGCTCCAGACGCTGGGCGATATCGCAGGCCGCACGCATCTCGTCGGGCGCGCGCAGCTTGACGTCTTCCTCCAGGCGTTCGACCCAACGGCCGATATCGACCCGTCCATTGGGGTCCAGCGGCTGGTCTTCCCGCACTTTAACCATCGGTTGACGCTCCTTGCCGCCGCCGCGCCGAGTCCGGATGCTCGAGCAGCAGCATGGATTCGAGATGTGAGGTATGAGCGAACATATCGGCCACCGCGCTGCGCCGGACGACGTAACCGGCAGACACGAGCCGGGCCGCATCCCTGGCCAAGGTCGCCGGGTCGCAGGAGATGTAGAGCACCCGAGGCACCGGACGTTCCGCCAGTTGGCGGCACAGTGTCTCGGCTCCGCTGCGTGGCGGGTCCAGGACCAGCACCTCGGGCGCGGCGGTTTCCAGCAATCGCCGGCAGGCGTCGGCATCGTTGAGATCGGCCTGACGCGCCGTCACCGCCACCTGGTTGCGCGCGGCGTTGCTCGCCAGGCGCTCGACCATCGCCGCATTACCCTCCACCGCCGTGACCTCGGCACCCTGAGTCGCCAGCGGTAGACTGAAGTTACCAATACCGGCGAATAGATCAAGCACCCGCGTTCCCTGTGCCTCTGGCGACAGCGACGACGCCAGCCAGCTCAGTGCGGTGTCGACCATGCGCTGGTTGACAGCTTCGTTGGCCTGCAGGAAGTCGCTGGGCTCGAGCCCCAGGACGAGCGTGTTTTGCTCCGCCGTCAGGCGGCAATGCAGCGCGGGTGCGGATGTCAGCCACTCGAAACGCGGCGACTCGCGCCCCAGCCAGGCGCCAAGATGCAGCCCCTGCGCCTCGGCGAACGCCCGCCAGCGGCGTTGATCGACGACATGTTCGCGCAACTGCCGCACGACCAGCGTCACGGCGCCATCGCTGGCCAGCAGTTCCAGATGGCCGACATGGCGCGGCGCTTCGAGGCTTTCGACCTGCTCACGCAATGGACGCAGCAACGACGACAGCGCCGGCAACAGTACCGGGCAGTCGTCCAGATCCACCAGCCGGTGGCTGTGCCGGGCCCGAAATCCCAGACGCACCTGCCCGCTGCTGTCGACGCGCACACCGAGCCGGGCGCGGCGACGGTATCCCTCGCCGGCCGCGGCCAGCAGCGATATCGCACCGGGCAGCTCGATGCCCTGTCGCACCAGCAGCTCGCGCAGCACCTCACGCTTGTGATCACGCTGCGCTTCGAGCGACAGATGCTGCAGATCGCACCCACCACAGCTGCCGTAATGTCGACAGGGTGGCGTGGCACGCGAGGTCGACGCCACGATGATCTCGCTCACATGGGCTTCATCGAAGCGCTTGCGGCTGCGATGCACGCTGACCACGACACGCTCGCCGGGCAGCGCGCCTTCGACGAAGACGGTCTTGCCGTCGGGATCCCGCGCCACACCACGGCCATCGTGAGCCAGCCCCTGAATCTCGACCTCACGGGAGCCTACTGAGCCGGCGGAGCGCTCGACGCTCGCAGGCTGTCGACGTTCCCGCAAGCCAGAGACACCGGAGCGCGTCCGTGCGGGCCGACGCTTGCCGAGTCCCGTCACCTCAGATCTCCGGAGCGAATAGACCGGTGGACAGATAGCGATCCCCGCGGTCGCAGACGATGAAGACAATCACCGCATTCTCGACCGTTTCAGCGACGCGCAGCGCGCCAGCCAGGGCACCTCCCGAAGACACGCCGGCAAAGATCCCCTCCTCCCGGGCCAGGCGCCGCATGTGCTCCTCGGCCTCGTACTGGCCGATGTCCAGCACCTTGTCGACCCGCGCGGCGTCGAAGATGCGCGGCAGGTACGCCTCCGGCCAGCGGCGGATGCCGGCGATACTCGCGCCATCCTCGGGCTGCAGGCCGACGATCTCCACCTCGGGATTGTATTCCTTGAGGCGCTGCGACACGCCCATGATGGTGCCGGTAGTGCCCATCGAACTGACGAAGTGGGTAATGGTGCCACCGGTCTGCTCCCACAGCTCCGGAGCGGTCGTCTGGTAATGCGCCAGTGGGTTGTCGGGATTGGCGAACTGATCGAGCGGCTTGCCCTCGCCCCGGGCGATCATCGTCTCGGCCAGGTCGCGGGCTTCTTCCATGCCCCCTTCCTTGCTGACCTCGATGAGTTTGGCACCGTAAGCGGCCATCGCCTGCTTACGCTCGCTCGAGGCACTTTCCGGCATGATCAGCACCATCCGATACCCCTTGATGGCGGCGGCCATTGCCAGGGCGATACCGGTATTGCCGGACGTCGCCTCGACGAGGGTGTCCCCGGGCGTGATGGTGCCGCGCTTCTCAGCCTGTTCGAGCATCGACAGCGCCGGCCGGTCCTTCACCGAACCTGCGGGGTTGTTACCCTCGAGTTTCGCCAGCAACGTATTGTTGTGCCCGGCGGTGATACGCGTGAGGCGGACCAGCGGCGTATGGCCGATGGTGTCCTCCAGAGTGGGGAAATGCATTCAGCCTTCCTTATGGAAAAGTCTGTGGCCCATTATATCCTTGGCCACCCGGAGTGGACAGGCATGTGCCCCGGCTATGGCATACTGAGCCACGACACTGTCTTCAATACTTGCTTCAACACTTGCTTCGACATCTCTTTAACACACTCTTCGCGAGACGCGCCGATGTCCGTCAAGACACGCCTGATGCTCTGCATTCTCGTCCTGCCGCTGATCCTGCTGACGCTGCTTATCGTCGCCGTCACCGAACTGGAGCATCGGCATCATCAGCAGCAACTCGCCCAGCGCCTGACCCAGGCCGCCAGCATGCTGACGCCTGAACTCGACGCGGCATTGGCCGAGAATCGACAGCGCGCCCTGTCACCCATCGCCACCCGGCTGCTCGAGCTCGACGAAATACGGGCCCTGGCCATACGCGACGCCCAGGGCAATGCTCCACTAAAACAGGGTCGGCTACGCGACATGCCCGACGAGCTCCTCTCCAGTGAAGAGGCCCTGGTCAAGGACGGCACCCAATGGCGACTGCGCCTGCCATTGTCGAGCGCCAACGCCCGCTTGCTCCTCGATATCGATGCCTCGTCGCTGTCGCTGGCCTATTACCGCCAGTTGGTTAGTGGCGGCCTGCTGCTGCTGCTCACCGGACTGCTGTTGTTCCTGGTTGCCTACTCGACTGTCCGCCGACTCATCCAGCCCCTCGAGGAGGCCAGCGAGAGCCTGTCGCGCCTGGCCGCCGGCATGACCCCCGAGCCACTGCCAATGCCTGTCGGTGCCGAACTCGTCCAGCTCGTGCAACGCCTCAATACTCTCCGGGACCACCTGGCCTGTGCCCACGACGACCTGCAGATCCAGGTCGAGCAGGCAACCCAGGAACTGCAGGAATCCATGGAAACCATCGAGGTCCAGAACATCGAACTCGACCTGGCCCACCGACACGCCCTCGACGCCAACCGTGCCAAATCGGAATTCCTGGCCAATATGAGCCACGAGATCCGCACACCGCTCAACGGCATTATCGGCTTCTGCCGACTGCTGCACCGCTCGGAGCTGAACGCACGACAACGCGAATGGTTGGACCATGTCCTGCGCGCCTGCGACAACCTGCTGATGCTGGTCAACGATGTCCTCGACTTTTCCAAGATCGAAGCCGGCCGGCTGGAACTGGAACACCGGCCGCTGGACATGGTCGCCCTGGTCGATGAAGTACTGGGCCTCCAGGCGCCACAAGCACAGCAAAAGGATCTGCAACTGCTTGGCCTGGTGTATGACGACGTCCCCGAGGAACTGGTCGGCGACCCCCTGCGCATCCGGCAGGTGCTGACCAACCTGGTCCACAACGCGGTCAAGTTCACCGACCAGGGCGAGGTCATCGTGCGCGTCTCAGTGGAGGATGCCGCCCACAACCAGACCACCCTGGGCATCTCGGTCAGCGACACTGGTATTGGCCTGTCGCAGGCGTGCCAGCAACAACTCTTCGACGCCTTCCGCCAGGGAGAGACCAGCCACCAACGCCAGTTCGGCGGCACCGGCCTGGGGCTGGCCATCTGTCGCCAGCTCGTCGAACAGATGGGAGGCGAAATCAGCGTCGACAGCGAGCCCGGCCTGGGAGCGACCTTCTCCTTCACGTTACCCCTGGGCGGCCATGTCAGCGGCGAGCGCCCTCGCGAAGTGGACCTGGCTGGCGCCACCGTGGCCATTGTCGAGCCCCACCCCCTGACCCGGCGAGCCTTGCATCACCTCATATCACGCTGGGGAGGCCGCCCCCTCGAGCTCGATGAGGCCGAGGCCAACGGCGCCAACCTGGCCCTGATCGGCCTGGCCAGCGAAGACCTGCACGACGATGCCCTGGCCAACTGGCGAGAACGACTGTCGCGGCTCGGCTGCCCCGCCCTGTTGATGGCCAATGCCAGCCCCCACGACCTTCCTGACGACCCACCGCTGCCTCATGGTGGCGAACTGCTGTGCAAGCCACTGTCACGCTTTGCCCTGGCCGACGCGATCCGCCGAGCCCGACAGTCGACGACGCCCGCCCTCCCGGAAGCGACGACGGCGACGACGGCAACCGCGACCTCCCATGACGACGCCACACGTCCCTGGCATATCCTCTGCGTGGACGACACCGAATCCAACCGGCTGCTGCTCAAGGAACTGATCCTGGGCGCCAGCAGCGGGTTCGAGGTCAGCCTGGCGGACAGCGGAGAGGAGGCCCTGGCCATGGCCCGGCACACCACATTCGACATGGTCTTGATGGACATCCGCATGCACGGCATGGACGGCGTGGAAACCACTCGCGAACTACGCCGCCTGGGCGGTCACTGGCGACGCCTGCCGATCATTGCTGTCACGGCCCACGTTCAGGAGAATCAGCGCCGCGACCTGCTGGACAACGGCCTGGATGGCATGCTGGAAAAACCGGTCGACGTCGCTCAGTTGTCTCAAATGATGCGACATCATCTTGGTGTCGGCGTCGACGGCGAGACGGCCGGACCCGCTGCATTGCCACGCGCGATCCGCGCGGAAGATGCCGAACTGGCCGAGGTCGACCTGGCACTCGGTACGCGCCTGGCAGGAGGACGCGAGCAACTGGCTCGCCAGTTGCTCGATCAGTTGATCGCTTCGCTCGAAGACACCGAGACAGCGATCCGCAACGCCACCGCACGGGACGATGACGAAGCCCTGCTCGACGCCATCCACGCTCTCAACGGGGCCTGCCGTTATTGCGGCGTGCCACGCTTGGCCCTGCTGGTGGAAACGCTCGAAACCCGGCTACGCTCACGCGGCGGCAACGCCGTGGCCCCTCTGTTGCCGGACCTCTACGCTGCCATGCAAAGCTTACGCGCCCGGGGTAGCTCTCACGCCTCCAGCACCACGAAGGCCACGGCAAACGCAACCTCGTCCGACAACGACACATGAAGCCCCCGAACCCCCGAGGCCGTGGCCAGTTCCTCGGCCCGGCCCGACAGCCGCAGGGCGGGGCGCCCCAACGCATCGTTGACCACCTGGATCTCGGTCCAGCGCATGCCGTGACGCAGGCCAGTGCCCAATGCCTTGACGAAGGCTTCCTTGGCGGCAAAGCGCTTGGCCACGTAGTTCGCCGATTGCCCCCGGTCCCGAAACGCCGCGCGCTCATCCTCGCCCAGCAGGCGCATGACGAAACGTTCGCCATGGCGCTCGATGGCGCGCTCGAAGCGCGCCACCCTAGCAATATCGGTCCCAATTCCGATGATCATGCGCTGTCGTCAGCCGTATCATCATGGTCATGGTCGTGGTCGTGGTCATGCTCGTGGCCATGCTCGTCGAGCGCGGCCAGCAGGCCCGCCTCCTGACCAGCGATGGCCAGCCGCTTCATCTCAGTTACCGCCTCCTTGAGACCGACGAAGATTGACCGGGCGATCAAGGCATGGCCGATGTTGAGTTCATGAATGCCGGGAATCGCCGCGACCGCTTCAACGTTGTGATAATTCAGGCCATGGCCGGCATTGACGATCAAGCCAAGCTCGGCGGCCATCTCCGCGGAGGCGACCAGTCGAGCATGCTCCTGCCGGGCCGCCTCGCCACTCGCCTCGGCATAGGCGCCGGTATGCAGCTCGATCGTCGGCGCCCCAGCCTTGGCAGCCGCCTCAACCTGCTCCGGCGTCGGATCGATGAACAGCGAGACCTCGCAGCCGACTGCCGCCAGCCGGCGACAGGCATCGCTCACGCCGTCCAGGCCACCTGCCACGTCGAGACCGCCTTCGGTGGTCAACTCCTCACGCTTCTCGGGCACCAGACAGACATGGGCCGGGCGAATCTGTTCGGCAAACGCCACCATCGACTCGGTGACGGCCATCTCCAGATTCATGCGCGTGTTGAGCACCTCGGCCAGCAGGCGAACATCGCGCTCCTGGATATGCCGGCGGTCCTCGCGCAGATGAACGGTGATGCCGTCGGCACCGGCCTCCTCGGCCAGCAAGGCCGCCTGGACAGGATCGGGATAGCGCGTGCCACGCGCCTGGCGTAGCGTGGCGACATGGTCGATGTTGACACCGAGCAGGATGCGAGGGGGATGCATAAGACTCTCCTTGTAGACGGAAAAAGCAAGCAGGAAGCGAGAAGACAAGAACAAGGATATGGCGAAGCCACGCCTTATGTCTCCCGGCGAAGCCGAGTGGTGGCGAGTTGACGCATCAGCTCTCGCGAGCGCAACGGCCGGCTGCCCAGCAAGGGAGCCAGAGCCGCTCGCATCACGGCCTTGGCCGGTCCTGCGAGGCCAGGCGAGCGCCAGTCGCCCGTTGCAAGCAGTTTGAGGGTACGCCCGTCGATTCCCCGCTCTCCGGGGACAAAGGCTCGCGAGGTGGCGTCGAAGATGTAACGCGTCTGCGAGTCCAGCGCCTGGCCATCCGGGCCGCCGAATCGCGGTTCGGCATCCAGCGCCTCGAGCAGGGACAATTCCAGGCGTCGCAAGGCCGCGGCTCGGCCGTCAGGCTGAGGCAGAGCATCGAGGGCGGCGGCGTAGAAGGCGAAGACATCGTCGACCGGCATTTCGACCGGCAACAACCGCGCCAGCAGCTCGTTGGCGTATAGCCCGCACAGCAGCCCCTCGCCCACCAGCATGGAGGCCGAACCACGGCTTTCCATCAGCGCCAGGCGCTTGAGGTCCCCACTTCCACTCCAGGTGACATACAAGGGCGCGAACGGCTGGAGCACGGCACGCAATCGGCTTCCCGGACGCTGCACGCCTCGCGCCACGGCCCGTACACGCCCATGGTGAAACGTCAATAATTCCACCAGGGCGCTGGTCTCGCGGTAAGGGCGTTTATGCAGCAGGTAAGCCGGTTCAGGAGTCATGGAGCGCCGTTCTGAATACGAGCTGCGAGACACGAGCTACGAACCCAAGCTCGAAGCTCGAAGCTCGAAGCTCGAAGCTCGAAGCTCGAAATCAATCTAGGTCATAGCCGAGGCTCTTCAAGGCCCGATCGTCATCGGACCAGCCCCGCTTGACCTTGACCCAGAGGTTGAGCATGACCTTGGTACCGACGATTCGCTCCAGCTCGAGCCGGGCGTCGTGACCGATCTTCTTGATACGCTCGCCACGGTCGCCGATCAGAATCTTCTTCTGGCCTTGCCGTTCCACCAGAATCAGCGCGCTGATATGGGTGACCCGATTTTCTTCCCGGAACTCCTCAATCTCGACGGTCATCTGGTAGGGAAGCTCATCGCCGAGCTGGCGCATGATCTTCTCGCGCACCAGTTCAGCGGCCAAAAAGCGCAAGCTGCGGTCGGTCACCTGGTCGTCGGGGAAGTAGTGCACGCTTTCAGGCAGATATTTGGCTACCTCGGCCTCGAGCTCGGCCACATTGGTGCCATGCTTGGCGGCGACAGGCACGATGGCGGCGAACTCGCGCCGCCCGCGCACTTCGTCCAGCCAGGGCAACAGAGACGACTTGTCATTGATCCGGTCGACCTTGTTCACCGCCAGGATCACCGGCGCCTCGACCGTGGCCAGCCGCTCCAGGACGATCTGGTCCTCGGCGGTCCAGCGGGTGCGATCGATGATGAAGATCACGCAGTCCACATCCCGCAGCGCCTGGGTGGCGGCCTGATTCATGAACCGGTTGATCGCTTTGTTGCGATCCTTCTCGAGCACATGAATGCCCGGCGTGTCGACATAGATGAACTGGGCGTCCCCCTCGGTCTTGATGCCCATCACCTGGTGGCGAGTCGTCTGCGGACGCCGCGAGGTGATCGAGATCTTCTGGCCAAGAATATGGTTCATCAGTGTCGACTTGCCGACATTGGGTCGCCCGACGATTGCCACGAAACCACAGGTCTGAGTCATGCTTGCGGCCCCTTTTTCTCGAGCTTCGACAGGGCCTTTTCGGCGGCCTGCTGCTCGGCGTGTCGTCGACTGGAGCCGATGCCCTGGGTGTGCTCATCGAGCATCTCCACATGACATTCGACCGTGAAGGTCTGGGCATGGGCTTCGCCTTCCACCGAGACCACCTCATAGCGCGGTAATGCGACCTGCCGGGATTGCAGGAATTCCTGCAGGCGGGTCTTGGGATCCTTCTGGGTATCCTGGAGGTTGATGGTTTCCAGGCGCTCGGCGAACCAGGACAACACTCGGGTCCGCGCCGTATCCATGCCGGCATCCAGGTAGATGGCACCGATCACCGCTTCCACGGCATCGGCCAGTATCGAATCGCGGCGATGACCACCGCTCTTCATTTCACCCGATCCCAGGCGAAGGCATTCTCCGAAGGCCATTTCCCGGGCCAGCTCGGCCAGGGTCTGCCCCTTGACCAACCGAGCACGCAGGCGCGACAGCTGCCCTTCACGCGCCTGAGGGAAACGCTGGAAGAGATCTTCAGCGATGACGAAATTGACAATGGAATCGCCAAGAAACTCCAAGCGCTCATTGTTGCGACCGCCATAACTGCGGTGGGTCATGGCCAGCTCCAGCAGTTCGGGCTGGGCAAAACAGTGCCCGATGCGGCGGCTGAAAATATCGAGGGAATTACTCACGAAGCTCCTGCTATGTCATGACAGCGATGCCGTTCCTGGCACTTCAGTGGATACCACGTACGTCGGTGAAACTCGGCAGACCACCATCCCAATGCATCCATACGGCAAAGGCCTTGCCCACGACATTTGCTTCGGGGATGAACCCCCAGTAACGGCTGTCGTTGGAGTGGTCGCGGTTGTCTCCCATGGCGAAATAGTGACCTTCCGGCACCACGAGCTCACGCACCTGAGGCCCCGGGTCACGAGGATTATTGTAGATATCGTGGGTCGCCTCGCCCAGTTGCTCTTCCATCAACAGCTCATCAGGCTGTCCTTTGGGTCCCGCTTCGAGCAACTGCTTGGGCACTGGTTCGCCATTGACGTAAAGCTGCTTGTCCTCATAGCGAATATGATCGCCCGGCAGACCGATCACACGCTTGATGAAGTTCACCGACGGATCCTCGGGAAAGCGGAATACCATGACATCGCCACGCTCGGGCTCACCGAGTTCGACGATCTTGGTATTGACCACCGGCAACCTCAGACCATAGGAAAACTTGTTGACGAGGATGAAATCCCCCACCTCCAGTGTCGGACGCATCGAGCCCGAAGGAATCTGGAATGGCTCGACCAGAAAGCTGCGCAGCAACAGGACCACCAGCAACACAGGAAAAAACGAGCGGGCGTAATCCACCGGCCAGGGATCCTTGAGCGCCTTCTCGCGCGCTGCCGGATCGATGCCCTCGGTGGTGCCGACCTCTACGCTGGCAGTCAGGCGCGCGCGGCGCGCCGGGCGCCACCAGACCAGATCAAGTAACCAGATCAGCCCGGTGACCGCCACTGCCACCACCAGCAGAAGTGCAAAATCCATTGTCTCGGTCCTTCCCTAGTCGTTCACCTTGAGCACGGCAAGGAAGGCATCCTGGGGAATTTCCACCCGGCCGACCTGCTTCATGCGTTTCTTGCCCGCCTTCTGCTTCTCAAGCAGCTTCTTCTTGCGGGTCGTATCGCCGCCATAACACTTGGCGGTCACGTTCTTGCGCAGCGCCTTGACGGTGGAACGCGCCACGACCTGGCCGCCGATCGCCGCCTGGATGGCAACATCGAACATCTGCCGAGGAATCAGTTCCTTCATCTTCTCGACCAGCGCCCGTCCCCGAGAGTGGGCATGATCGCGATGGATGATCACTGCCAGGGCATCGACGCGATCACCATTGATCAGCACGTCGAGACGCGACAGATTGGCAGCCTCGAAACGCTCGAAGTTGTACTCGAGCGAAGCATACCCCTTGGAGATGGACTTCAGGCGGTCGAAGAAGTCCATGACCACCTCGGACATGGGCAACTCGTAGGTCAGCTGGATCTGGCTGCCCAAGAACAGCATGTCCAGTTGAGTACCACGCCGCTGCTCGCACTCGGCAATGACATTGCCGACGAAGTCTTGCGGCACCAGGATGCTGGCACGCACGACGGGCTCGCGCATTTCCTCCACGTCGGCCATGTCGGGCAGCTTGGAAGGATTGGAGACATAGCGGGTCTCGCCATTCTTCATGAGCAGCTCGTAGACCACGGTTGGCGCCGTGGTCAGCAGATCCAGGTCGTACTCGCGCTCGAGCCGCTCCTGAACGATCTCCATGTGCAGCGTGCCGAGGAAGCCGACCCGGAAGCCGAAACCCATGGCATCGGAATTTTCCGGCTCGTAATCCAGGGAGGCATCGTTGAGGGCCAGTTTCTCCAGAGCGTCACGGAAGTCCTCGTAGTCATCGGAGCTGACCGGGAACATGCCGGCATAGACCTGGGGCTTGACCTTCTGGAAACCTGGTAGGCGTTTCACGTCCGGCGTCTTGGCGTGAGTGATGGTATCGCCCACCGGAGCGCCATGGATGTCCTTGATGCCGGCAACCACGAAGCCCACTTCGCCGGCACGCAAGACATCGGTCTGGCGGCGCTGCGGCGTGAAGATCCCCACTTCGGTGGCCTGCCAGTCACGACCGGTTGAGGTGATGCGAATCTTGTCGCTCTTTTTCAGGGTACCGTCGAAGATGCGTACCAGCGACACCACACCGAGGTAATTGTCAAACCAGGAGTCGATGATCAACGCCTGCAAGGGCGCCTCGGGATCGCCCTTGGGCGGCGGAATGTCGCGTACCAGACGCTCCAGCAGCTCATCGATGCCCAGGCCGCTCTTGGCGGACACCTGACAGGCATCGGTGGCATCCAGGCCAATGATTTCCTCGATCTCCTCGCCCACCTTGGCCGGGTCGGCCTGGGGCAAGTCCATCTTGTTGAGCACTGGCAGAACCTCGAGCCCCTGCTCGATGGCCGTGTAGCAGTTGGCCACCGACTGGGCCTCGACACCCTGGGCGGCATCCACCACCAGCAGCGCGCCCTCGCAGGCATACAGCGAACGCGACACTTCATAGGAAAAATCGACGTGCCCGGGGGTGTCGATGAAGTTGAGCTGATAGACGTTGCCATCCTGGGCGTGGTAATCGAGTGTCACCGATTGAGCCTTGATGGTGATGCCCCGCTCACGCTCGAGGTCCATCGAGTCGAGCACCTGCTCCTTGAGCTCGCGTTCAGTGAGCCCGCCACAGGTTTGAATCAGACGATCGGCCAGGGTCGATTTGCCGTGGTCGATGTGCGCGATGATCGAGAAATTCCGTATCCCGTTGATTATCTTGCGATTATCAGTATCTGTCATTCAATAAGGTCCGCTTCGTGTACGCACTTCGTACAGGCTTGGCTATTGCCGCCGATCGAACGAGCGCGACGAGAAAGTTGCGCGCATTGTAGCGTGAGGGAGGCAGGATGTCGCCAACCCCTACCCCGAGTAGGCAACTCTTAGCCGATGAGGGGGTACATCCAGGGGGCGCTGGCGTCCTCTGGATGCAAATGGCCTGGATCAAGTGCCATTGATGGAATGCAAGGTTCGACTGCTGCATCACAAAATGCCAACGCCAGACGGAACACGACAGCGCTATGCAATGAGTCCGTCCAGTGGTCGAGCATCACGGCTATCGGGAAAAACTCGGGCGTCCAGCGCCTTAGTATCGATATGCAGATGATCTCGCAACACGCCTTTCAACACGCTGCGCATATCCTGGGCAGCGATCAAATCGCGGTTATCCCGTAACCGCGATAATCCGGGCCACTCGCCATGCACCTTGCCGCCCCGCACGGCCCCACCCGCCAGCAGGACGCTGCTGGCCGTACCATGATCAGTGCCTCGCGTGCCATTGATGCCCACCGTTCGGCCGAACTCGGTGACGATGACGACGACCGTATGCCGCCAATCATCCCCCAAGGTGGCCCGTAATCGTTTCACGCCGGTGTCCAGCCCCCTCAGCTTTCGCTTCAGCACCGCATTCTGGCGTGCATGCGTATCCCAGCCTCCGTCCTGCACCATGGCGATCCGCGGCGCATTCTCCGCCGACAGGAAACGTCCGGCAGACTGCATGACCCCTGCCAACTGCTCACCACCACCGCGGCTATCGGGCACTATCTGTTGCGAGGTGAGCGCCTGGGCAAAGGGCTCGGACAACCTTTCATCCTCGTCATAGAGATCGGCAACGCGATGGGCAAGATCCTCGGGGCCATGCTTGCCTGGCGTGGGTGACCATGTCACGAAAGGTGCCTCGCCACGTACCAACAACGGCCTTGCTGAAGAGATGCTCAGCCCCTGCTGCCCCTGCAATTCCCCTACCGCACGGTTAAGCCAACCGGTACGGCTGCCATCCGGCGAATCACTACCGTTTTCCAGGCAGTCCTGTGCGGCGAAGTGCGAGCGTCCCGTGTAGGGCAAGCCGCAGGCATGCACCACGGCGAATTCCTGGTGCCGAAAGAGTTGATGACAGAATTCCAGGGAAGGGTGCAGGGCAAAGGTATCGTCCAGCTTGCGCATGACTTCCTGCGCTTTGTCAGGGAACGCCAGTTCGCCCCGCAGCTCCTCGAAGCGCGGTTCGCCATAGCTGGGTACCGCGGTCAGCCCGTCCATCGCTCCGCGTAGCAGAACGACCACCAGGCGCTGTGGCTGCCCGGCTCCGTCGGCAAGCGTCGTCACACCGGGCCAGAGCAACAGACTGCAACCTCCGGCCAGGCGAGTGAGGAATTGGCGTCGAGTCAACATAGGCGGTTCTCCATGTGACGCTAAAAAAGCGCTGTTCAGCGCCACTGAAATTCCGGGCTCGCCAGTACGATCGCGGCCCCCTGGCGACGGCCTGACTGGCTGATGGCGATTGCCGTCGACTCCTGCAATGTCGGGCCGAGACTGTCCTGCGCAAGCTCCATGGGATCACGCTCCCGGGGAAGCTGTTCGGCATATTGCTGAGCGATCAACAGGCGTTTCCATAGCGCATCGGCACCGATCCAATCATCGGCAGTGTCTCCCCAGCCTGCGGGTGAACCGGGGCGAAAGGCTCGCTGTCCGAGCAGCTGTAACTCGCGCTTCCAGTGCGGGCCCTGCGCAGCGGGCAGTTCGCCAAGAGCACGATGCAGCGCAACCAGATATTCGTCGGGACGCCGGAACTTGCGAGGCTGCTCCTGCCATGCCAGTTCGTGCGTGAACAGCGCCCGATACACGGGCAGGAGTCGTCCCTCGTGGCGGCGGTATGCTTTCGCCAGATGCTCCACCAACTCGCGCGGAGGATCATCGTCAACATAATGCCGAGCAAGCGCCGTGGCCACATGGGCGGCGGTCGCCGGCTGATCGGCCAGGTAGCGCAACATTGCACGCCCCTGCGTCGCATTTCGCTGGCTGAATGTCTTACCCAACAACTTCCGGCTGCCCGGTTCATGAGCATGATGCTGAAACACGCTGCCATGCGGCGTCAGTGCCTGCCCCTTGTTGCGGTCAGGGACCTGGAAACGAGTGCGCCACCCCGTCAATGCGCGCGCCAGTTCCAGGACATCCTGCTGACGATATCCGCCATCCACGCCGAGACTATGTAGTTCCATAGCCTCGCGCGCGAGATTTTCATTGATGCCGGCCGGCTTGCCACGCCCCTTTGCCGCACGTCGATTACGCTTTCTGCCCATCCGTGCTCCGGGACCGATGGAACTCACGTTATCCAGATACAGCAACATGGCAGGATGCTGCTCGGCACTGAGCAGCAAGGTGGCGAAGTCATCACTGATATGCGGACGAATGGCCTCACGCTCAAAGGCACCGGCAAGCAGTCGTACGATCTGCTTTTCGGCCGAGACGGTGAAGTGGTTGCTCCAGAACATGACCAGCCGTTCATGTACCGGCGAGGCTGTGCCACATTGCTGCCGAGCGCGAAGCTGGATCTCGGTCAACATATCGCCATTGAAACGTTTGCCGAACTTCGGCACAGCCGCCTGTTCATCCTGCTGCCGAGCGGCACGACGCTCGCGACGATACTGCTTGAAGCGAGCCAGATACTCAGGGCTCCCCTGAAGCCCCAGCAACGCCTCATCAGGAGGCTCTGGCTGCTCCAACTGCGCCAATACCCACTCCTTGGGATCGTGCGCTATATCCTCAATCTCTCCCGGCCCTGCACCAAGCCCGAAGCGGTTTGCCGCTATAATGGCGCGGCCAAGGCCATTGTCCATGCATGAATCCTCCCATTCGCCTGCCGCATTAGGCCAGACCTACCCCAAGAGAGTTCACCTCTCGACAACATTTCTCGCTCAATGCAGTCGACACACTGCACGATCAATGCGCCCCTGGCCCACCACGCCTGAGACATGGCGATAGAAATGGATGACCACCGATGCGAGGACGGGCAGGAACACCATGGCGAGTGATAGGTCACAGGGATGGCCGCCCACGGGCTACTCCCACTCTGGCGGCCACCCTTTACCCGTATATGGAGACGATTGTATGGACACACGCTTCAAGACGCTTGCCCTCGCCGGTTTGTTCGGCCTCATGTCCATCGGACAAGCCCAGGCCTCATCTCTCGACAGCATGAAAGACCAGGCCGGTGACATGCTGTCCGGTGGCGGAAGCGGTGGAGGCACCAGCCTGCTGAGCACACTATCTAGCGGATCTTTCAACCCCGGCAGTCTTACCAACCTGACGGGCGTGATCAGCTATTGCCAGGAGAACGGGTATCTCGGCAGTACCGCCGATGTCGCGAAGAACCAGGTGATGGAGCAGTTGGGCGTCAGCTCTGAGCCCACGGATGACAGCGACTACCAGCAAGGTTTGAGCGGCATCCTCCAGGGCGAGGGCGAGGACCAGACATTCAATCTGGCGTCTCTCGGTGATCAGGTCGGCGAAAAAGCCTGTGGCATGGTTGCCGACAAGGCCATGTCGTTCGTCGGAGGCTAACGCTCCGCCACTGCCCCGCCACGGCGGGGCATCTTGGTCGGATCAGTAATCGCGACGACAGCGGCCGTCTCTCCGACACCTGGCGCGAGCATGCACGCAGGCAAGGACAGCCGTAGCGGAAGCCCTGAAAATACTGCGCCCCGACGGTTTGACCGTCGGGGCGCAGTTCAGGGTTTAATGAGAAGAAGGGAAGGCTTCTTCACTCCTGTGCCAAGCGCAGCGCCACATAGTAGGAATGGCCGCTCCGATAGAGACGCACCGGTACCGCACGGTCCTCGGGCAGTTCGCCGATCAGCTCGCTGAGCTGTTCGGGACTTTCCACCGCATGCTCGCCAATGCTGACCATGATATCACCGGCCCGGATACCCGCCTTGGCGGCGACTCCCGTGGGGTCGACTTCGACCACGCGCACGCCGTTGTCGATGGCTTGATCGTGCTGGCCATCCTCCAGAGGCCTGACCGCGAGCCCCAGGCGCGCCGGCGCGGTATCGCCGGCCGCCCCGACATTACCCTGCTCGGCATCCGGCCAGTCACCGACGGTGACAGTCACGGTCTGGTGTTCTCCATTGCGCAGTACTTCAAGGTCGACCTCGTTGCCCGGTGACACTCGACCAACCAGCCGCGGCAAGGTACTGGAGCGGTCCACTGCCTGACCATCCACCTCGAGAACGACATCGCCAGCCTTCAGACCATCTCGCGCGGCCGGGCCCTCGGGATCGAGATCGGCAACCAGTGCACCTTCGGGATTATCCATGCCAAAGGAATCCGCCAGTTCACGGGACACCGGTTGGATCATCACCCCGAGCCAGCCCCGGCTCACCGAACCATCATTGCGCAGTTGATCCGCTACATCCATGGCCACGTCGATCGGGATAGCGAAGGACAGCCCCATGTAGCCGCCGCTGCGGGTGAAGATCTGTGAATTGATGCCGATCACCTCGCCATCCAGGTTGAACAGCGGCCCACCGGAGTTACCCGGGTTGATCGCCACATCCGTCTGGATGAAGGGCACATAGACATCCCGCGGCAGGGTGCGATTGATGGCGCTGATGATCCCGGAAGTCACGGAGTGATCCAGGCCAAAGGGCGAGCCGATGGCGGCAACCCACTGCCCCACTTTCAGATCCTCGGAACTCCCCAAGGTCAGGGTTGGCAGGTTGTCGGCATCGACCTTGAGAACTGCAACGTCGGTCTTGGTGTCAGCGCCGACCAGCTCGGCCTTGAGCTCGCGACGATCATTGAGGCTCACGAGGATCTCATCAGCGCCCTTGACCACATGGGCGTTGGTCATGATGTAGCCATCCTCGCTGATGATGAAGCCCGAACCAAGCGAACGACGCTCCTCACTGCGGCCATGGGCCCCGGGCGGCATCGGTATCTGGTCGCCGAAGCGCTCGCCGAAGAACCGCTTGAAGATCTCCGGCAGTTCCTGACCACCGAACTGGTCGAACGGCATGCTGCTGGTTTCTACCTTGCGTGATGTGGAGATATTGACCACCGCCGGGGCCGCGTCCTCCACTAGACGGGTGAAATCCGGCAACTTCTGCGCCATGGCAGACTGACTGACAAGAACCGCCAGGCTGAGGAGCATCCACAGGGATAGGTGTCGCGTCATGCGTGTCATGAAAGACTCCTGTGACAGGATTGAGTTGGGTGAGAATCTTGCATCCCTCTAAACCACAGTGGTGCGAAAAGGTTCAGCGGCCGAATGACACGTCCGTGAACATGAAATCACGGTCAGCCGTCTGCCTCCGCCGACCGGCGGCATCAACCATGTACAACGAGGATTCATGGAGAAGAAGCGTCATTCAGGGCAGTGTTCTGTTCGCCGCGCCACTCGACGGACTCGGCCACCCGCTGCAGCACCGATGGCGGCAGCTCGCCCATGACCACGACTTGGCGCGGACGCCCGCCGAGCTCGCGGTGCTGAACGGCGGCATGAGACACTCCCAGGCGGTGTACACCAGGCTTGAGCAACTGTTGCCCGGACACGGGTTCGACGAACAGGCTGAGGGTAGCAAGCCCATCGCCGTACACCCGCTGCTCGACATCGGAGTCCACAACCTCGGACACCTCAGTGACCTGCGGCTCGAAGCCCTTGGGCAACCAGCCGGGACGCCATGAATGCTCGACCTGAGAGCCCATTCCGGGTAACCGTTCGATTTCGCCTCGATACAGCTCGGGGTCTCTCAACTCGGTGATCTGGAAGGTTTCGACGGCGCGGCCACTCTCATCAAGCAACACCTGCTTGAGCGGTAGAGCCGTGGACGAATCCAGCCACAGGCGACGCCCGTAGCGTTGGTCATCCAGTGGTTCGATCTCGAGACGGACCGCTTGACGACTGGCAATCCGCGACTCGCCGGCCAGGCGGAGGCGATAGAGGTCCTCAAGGTGGCGGACACTGGATTCGAGACGTACCGCTCCCGTTTCACCACCGAGGCGACCGACGCCGCCGTTTCGCTCATGGACCACCGGCGGACCATCCAGGAACCGAGCCACCTCGCGCTCAATACCGTTCGTAACGTCATGAGACAACGCCAGCGTCCGAACACCATCGACGCCGATGCGTACCGCGCGAGCCTGAAAGACATAACAGTGACTCGCCCAGCGACTGCGCACGAACCAGGCATCAGCCGACGCTGGCGCTTCCTGCTCGGCAAGTGACGTACAGTCGAGAGGATCGCGATCAGGCGCCGACACGTCTTCCTGAGCCAGCGCTGGCAAGGCGACACAACCGGCCAGCAGGACACAAGAGACCACCCCCGACCGCATCTGCTCCGAGCATTTCTGCCGGCACCACATCAGCGTTGCCCCAGCGACTCGCTTCCAGTGGAACGCAACAGCGGCATCCAGACATCGGCGCCACTGGCGGCAGCACCTTCGGCATGCCGGTCCAGGTAGGACTGCAACAAGCGGGCCTGCTGCTGATCCATGCGCACCGACTGGCGCTGGCTTGGCGATATCATCATCGGATAGGCATCCGCTCCCACTGTCATCAGGCCGCGGTTGCTGCCCGACGACTGGAACATCGGCAAGTCGGCCAGCGACGGCCCCTGGCTCGCCCGCATCGCACCACTGTTGGCGGAAACGTCCGGAGTGGCCGCGACAGTAGATGCCGTGGCGCCACCAGAGCCGGAGACACCGACAGAGGCAGGTGCATCGGCGGAGGAAGCCAGTGGCGCAGCCTCGTCACTGTCGAGCGGAGAGGCACCGTTATAGAACTGCACCCCGGTGATGACCATCAGCGATACCGCAGCAGCGACACCGGCACTGCGTGCCAGCGGCAGGGAGCGCCACCCCTGGGTCGACGACTCGACGACCGGCAGCGGCTCATCCTGCAAGCGTGCCATCACGCCCACCGAAAGATCGGTGCTCGCATCGATGTCACTCTCGCGACGCAGCATGCTGCGCATCAGGTGGTAGCGGCGCCAAGTGTCCGCCGCATCGGGTTCATCGTCCAACGACTTCAGTACACGACGCAACTCGAGCTCATCGCCCTCGTTGTCCATCAGTGCAGAAAGCGATTCCCGTGCGTTCTGACTCATCTCTTCACACCCTCACACTCATCAAGGCTGGCCCGCCTTGCATCCATTGGAAGCCCGGTAGTCCGGCATCGAAGTATCATGCCGGTCGCGCCGAGGAGCCACTGCCCCACCGCATGCAGGCCGGTCACCGCATATGACGTCACAACGGCGCGACAGTTCAGCCAATCGACAAAAACCATGCAAATTCGCCTCATTCGGTCATCGTCTCCTGGTTGCGGGACGTGGTGACCAGCGGGCGGATATGCTGATCCACGGCTTCACGCGCGCGAAAGATCCGCGAACGAACCGTGCCTACCGGGCAGTCCATGATATTGGCGATATCCTCATAGGAGAGCCCATCGAGCTCGCGCAGCGTGATCGCCGTGCGCAGGTCCTCCGGGAGGCCCTCAATGGCCTCGAACACAGCCGACTGAAGCTGGTCGCGAGCGATGGACGCCTCCGGCGTCTCGATGTCGGCCAACCGCCCACTGTGGTCGATGACCTCGGCATCCACGATATCCATGTCGCTGCCCGGCGGGCGTCGCCCCTTGGACACCAGGTGGTTCTTGGCAGTGTTGATGGCAATCCGATACATCCAAGTATAAAACGCGCTCTCGGCCCGAAACTTGCCCAATGCCCGATAGGCCTTGATAAAGGCTTCCTGCGCCACATCCTGAACCTCGGCATGATCGTGCACATAGCGGCCAATCAACCCGATGATCTTGTGCTGGTATTTCTTGACCAACAAATCGAAGGCTCGAGTGTCCCCTTTCTGGGCACGCTCGACGAGTTGCTGATCGGTCTCCCGAGTCGTCCCCATTCAAGACCTCCCCGGGGCGGGAGCATGGCGAAGCGCCGGTTTGCGGCATCGCAATGAAACGGGTGTCGCTTGCATAAGTATCAACCTGAAGCCCTGGCCGCTGGGTACAATGTCATTGTGCGCCCGTGAAAGAAGTGCTCAAGTGTTCCTGTTTCTCGGGCATCCATCAAGCCGGCGGCCCCGAAACCGCCCTGCCGGCGGTCTGACAACCGGTGAGCATCACGGTTCCCAGACGATTGAATTTACACGACTCGCGGGCGATAGTAGGCGCCATTCATCATGAGTAGCCTTGTTTCTCCATCAGCGCTGACACGACACAGGTAGCAACATGTCCGAACAACAGGTCAACAACCTCAACGTCCTTAGCGAGGACGTGCTCATCACCCCCGTGGAGCTCAAGCAGCATATCCCCTTGAGCGCGCGGGCGGAACGCACGGTGATCGAGGGACGCGAGACCATCCAGAACATCCTGGAAGGCCGTGACCCACGGCTGCTGATGGTGGTCGGCCCCTGCTCGATCCACGACGTGGATGCCGCCATGGACTATGCCCGCCGCCTGCGCAAGCTGGCCGACGAGGTCCAGGACAGCCTGTATATCGTGATGCGCGTCTACTTCGAGAAGCCCCGCACCACCGTGGGCTGGAAAGGCCTGATCAACGACCCGCACCTCAATGGTTCCTTCGAGATCGAGCAGGGCCTGCACACCGCTCGCCAGTTGCTGGTGGACCTGGCCGAACTGGGCCTGCCACTGGCCACCGAGGCCCTGGACCCGATCTCACCCCAGTACCTGCAGGACTGCATCAGCTGGTCGGCGATCGGTGCCCGTACTACCGAATCCCAGACCCACCGCGAAATGGCCTCCGGCCTCTCCTGCCCGGTGGGCTTCAAGAACGGCACCGATGGCAGCCTCGACGTGGCCGTCAATGCCCTGCAATCGGTGTCCCACCCCCACAACTTCCTCGGCATCGACCAGGCCGGCAAGGTGGCGATCATCCGCACTCGCGGCAATGCTTACGGCCATGTCGTGCTGCGGGGTGGCAACGGCAAGCCCAACTATGACAGCGTCAGCGTGGCGCTCGCCGAGCAGGAACTGCGCAAGGCCGACGTCACGCCCAACATCATGATCGACTGTTCCCACGCCAACTCCAACAAGGACCCCGGCCTGCAGCCGCTGGTGCTGGAGAACGTCACCAACCAGTTGCTCGAGGGCAATCGTTCCATCATCGGCCTGATGGTCGAGTCCAACATCAACTGGGGCAACCAGAAGATTCCCGATGACATCGACCAGCTCGCCTACGGCGTCTCCGTCACCGATGCCTGCATCGACTGGGAGACCACCGAAAAGGCCTTCAAGGAAATGAACGACAAGCTGACGGCCACCCTGGCCTCGCGTCGCGACAACGCCTGACGTCTCGAGCCGCTCGCCCCATGATCCCGCCGGGGCGAGTGGCTGACACCATGCCCATTCCCGCTCAGTTCTGTACCAGCTCACGCACCCAGGGCAACGCCTCGGGATACTGCCCGGTATCCAGCACAAACTCCTGCCCCCGCGCCACGGCACGCAACGCGGTCTTCCCGCCCGAGCGGCGCCAGCGCTTCGGATCACCGTGGTAACTCAAGGGGCTACGCCCATCATCAGGATACCACCAGCCCGGCAGCTCCCAGTCGGACACCCGCGCCGCATTCTCCGCCGTCAGCCGGCGCTCCACGGCATAGTGCGAAAAGATCCCTGCTCCAGGCAGATTGCCCTCGCCCTCTGTCAGCTGTAGACGACGGCGCGCGATATACAAGGCATTGCCGGCCTCTCCAAGCCGCTGACAGTGCGGATGATAGCCGGCCCATGAGTATGCCGACGGCAGCCCCTCGCCCAGCGACAGAACGTCCGATACCTGCATCCAGCCCCACAGCACATGACAAGGGGCGGCATCGCTGACCCAGCGCCAACGCTGCGCGACCCGCTCGACACGCCGGAAGAGCCCGAAGAACAGAAACAGATCCCCCGGCCCGACGCCCTGGTTGCGCAAGTGACCGAGGGCCTGGCCCATCTGTCCGAACACGGGGCGCCAGCCTGGCTGGCGCGGCAGACTTTCCCTGGTCAGATCGGGATCCAGGTGGGCCCTCGTATCCGCCGCAATTCGCCCTCGCGTGAGGTCGGAGACAAGCGACCCCAGCGGCTCCCCGGCATGGGAGATGGCCGCATACGAAATGGTGGAGCGGGCATCCGGAATGGGCAGAACGACCAGGCGACCATCGGGCAATATCGGGCTTGGCACCCCGCCGGCGGCGGAGTCGAATCCCTTGCGGCTCAGAATCAGTTTCATGCGGCATCCGGCTTCATCGCGAACGCAGGCGTCGAATCAGTCCTGCACCAGGCCATCGATCTCCCGAGTGAACGGCGGCAGCGCATCGAGCAGCGCCCGGCCGTAACGTCGGGTCAGGACCCGCCTGTCGAGCAGGGTGATACGGCCGGTATCGGCCTCCTTACGGATCAGTCGGCCACAGGCCTGCACCAGCTTGATGGACGCATCCGGCACGCTGATGCGCATGAAGGGGTTGCCGCCCTGGCTCTCGATCCACTCGGCCAGTGTCGCCCCCACCGGGTCGTCGGGCACGGCGAAGGGAAGCCGGGTGATGACCACATGAGTCAGGTACTCGCCCGGCAGGTCGATACCCTCGGCGAAGCTCGCCAGCCCGAACAGGATACTGCCTTCGCCCTTGTCGACTCGCTCGCGATGCCGCTCCACCAGCTCGCGCTTGGGCAGTCGATCCTGGGCCAGCACCCTGTCGCGACGCTCACGGCTGAGGGCTCGCTCCACGCCGCGCAACTGGGCGCGCGAGGAGAACAGCATTAAAACGGCTTCCTTGTCGTCGAGCGCTTCGACGAACTCGACGATGGCGCGCTCGTGCCCTTCCCGGTCGGCGGGATCCACCGCCTCGCGGGGCACGCTGAGCACCGCCCGGGAATAATCGAAGGGACTCGGCAGGCGCTGATAGCGATAACGATTGGCCAGCCCGGCCCGTTCCTGCAAACGCTCGAATCGCCCCAGTGCCGTCAGGGTCGCCGAGGTCACCACAGCCCCGTGACAGCGCCCCCAGAGTGACTTGGCCAGGGTGCGCGCAGCGGAGACCGGGCTGGCCGAGAAGGTCAACTCCGGCTCGCCACCGAAGCGCTCCAGGGTCAGCCATCGCGCCCGGGGCGGCTCGTCCGCGGAATCCGGCTCGGCGAAGGCGAGCCACAGGGCGTGGGCCTCCAGCGCCCGGCCATGCAGCAGTGCCACCAGCGGCAGCCAGGGCTCGGCCTGTTCGCGGGGCAAACCGGTGGATTTCTCGGGATCCAGGCTTTCGCGCAGGATATCGCTCATCGATTCCAGCGTGCGCGAAAGCTCGGCGAAGATCGTCACCAGGCCTCCGGACGCCTCGCGCATGGCCTCTGGAACACGGCCCATCTCGAAGCGATGCTGAGCGCCCTCCTCGGCGTCGGCGAGCCCCTCCGGTCGGCCAGCCAACTGGTGGCCCAGCGAAAAGATCTCGCCGAGGCGCGGCTCGAGCGCCTCGATGGCCTGAGGCAGGCCGGACAATAGTCGCGCGAGCGTCGGCTGGACGCCGAGTTGCTGGTTCAACTCGGAGAGCGACTTCTTGAGGGTGCCCAACCAGCGCAACCCGCCCCCTACGGCGAAGCGATGGGTGAAGTGGTTGAGCGCCTTGTCGGGCAAGTGGTGGCCCTCGTCGAAGACGTAGAGGCAGTCGCCGGGGTCCGGAAGGACCACGCCGCCACCCAGGGCGAGATCGGCCAGCACCAGGTCGTGGTTGGCAACGATGATATCGGCGCTGTCCAGGTCGCGGCGTGCACGAAAGAAGGCACAGGCGCCGAAATGCCCACAGCGCCGATTGGTGCACTGCCGATGATCGACAGTGAGCTTGCGCCAATGGGCGTCGTCGATGGCCTCCGGCCAGCTGTCGCGATCCCCCTGCCAGCGGCCGTTGCCGTAGGCCTCGCCGAGGGACTGCACCAGTTTCTGGAAGTCATCGCCACCGCTGTCCAGCGACTGCTCGAACAGCGACAGGGTCGGGTTGTCCTCACCGCCGTCCATGGCTTGATCGAGCCGCGCCACGCAGACGTAACGCCCTCGCCCCTTGGCCAGGGCGTAGTCGAAGGCCAGGCCACTGTGTGCCTTGAGAGCCGGCAGATCCTGGTGCAGCACCTGCTCCTGGAGCGCCACGGTCGCGGTGGCCACCACCAACCGTTTGCCCCGCGCCTTGGCCACCGGCAAGGCCGCCAGCAGATAGGCCAGAGTCTTGCCAGTACCGGTACCGGCTTCGAGCACGCAGACATGCTCATCACTGGTACGCCGGCCGGCGTCATCGGTCTCGATACCGGCCAGGGTGCGGGCGATCTCGGCGATCATCAGCCGCTGCCCGTAGCGTGGCGTGAGTTCGAGGCCCTCGAGCACACGGCGATAGGCGGTCTGTATCTCGTCCTTCAGGACCTCGTCAAGCATGATGCATCCATAGAGAAGCGCGGCTTGCCCGGCGACAGGCCGACGCGGAGGCGCTGTAAACCCTTCCCTGGGCGCTACCGATTCCCTCCCTGGAATCGGACCTCCGCTCTGGCCTGTCCCCGTCGCCGCTCACCAAGGGGCCAACGCAGCCCGGCAATCTTTCTTCAAGCGGCGTAGCCGCTGTCTTCCAGCTTCCAGGCGCACGGCGCCGCTCTTCAAGCTTCAGATCAAGCTTCAGAGCAGTCCTTCCGGCGGATGCTCGCAGGGCAGCTTGTCGTTGATGAAGCGCTCGATTTCCGGCAGCGAGAAGGCATCTTCCTCGCCCACGAAACTGATCGACACGCCCTTGGCGCCGGCCCGGCCGGTACGGCCGATACGATGGACATAGTCCTCCGGATCCTCGGGCAGGGTGTAGTTGATTACGTGGCTGACATCCTCGATATGGATACCACGCCCGGCCACATCGGTGGCCACCAACACCTGAATCTCGCCCTCACGGAACTGTTCGAGGGTACGAATGCGCTGATTCTGGGGTACATCGCCGGACAGCATAGCGACATTGATGTCCGCCTTGCGCAGCAAGCCATCGAGCTTGCGTACCAGGTCGCGGCGATTGCCGAATACCATCACCCGATCGAAGCTTTCCTGCTGCAGCAATTTGACCAGCAGGCGCTCCTTGTCGTCATCGCCGACCAGGTAGACGCGTTGGTCGATGTCGGCGGCGTTGTCGACGGTCACCTCGATATCCACATGGGCCGGCTCCTGGGTCCACTGCTCGGCCAGGTTGAGGATGTCGTCGGTGAAGGTCGCCGAGAACAGGAAGGTCTGGCGCTCTTCGGTTTTCGGCGTATGGCGAATGATGCGCTTGACGTCGGGGATGAAGCCCATCGACAGCATGCGATCCGCCTCGTCGAGCACCAGCACCTCGACCTGAGTGAGATCGACGTCGCGTTTCTGGTGGAAATCCAGCAACCGACCGGGCGTGGCGACCAACAGGTCAAGCTTCTTGCCCAGACCCTCGCGTTGCTTTTGATAATCCATACCACCGACGACGCTGGCGACATTGAGATTGGTAAAGCGCGCCAGTTCCTTGGCATCCTTCTCGATCTGCAGCGCCAGTTCGCGAGTCGGCGCGATGATCAGTGCGCGGGGTGCACCAGGCTTCTGACCATCAGGCGCCTCTTCCTCCAGGAAGTAGGCCAAAATGGAGATCAAGAAGGCGGCCGTCTTGCCGGTTCCTGTCTGGGCCTTGCCCACCACATCGCCGCCGAGCAGGGTATGGGTCAATGCCTCGGCCTGGATCGGCGTGCAGTACTCGAACCCCTGGGCATGGATGGCCCGCATCAGCGGCAGCGGCAGGTCGAAGTCGTGAAAGCGCCACTTGCCCGCCACCGCGGGCACCTGGAACTGGCGAATATCCCAGCTCGACTGGCGGCGGCGCGGCTTGCGGCGGCGACGCTTTGGCTTGCGGTTCTGGGCCGGTGCTGTGGTCTGTTCCGACTCGCTCATAGGCTGTGCTGTCTCGTCCGTGTTGTGGATGGATGCGTGACACAAAGCGCCATTGTACCAGTTCTCACGCGCCAAGGGCGCACCCCTTGCTGTCGACGGTACGCCCGGGCCTGCTAGAATGCCGCCATTATCCAAGGAGCATGCGTCATGACACGCCGAAAGAAGACCCGCTCGCTTTCCGACAAGGTGACGATCCGCACCGGGCGACGCAAGGACTACAAGCAGTGGCGTCACGACAATCCCGATCAGGTCGGCCCGTCACGGCGTTTTACCCAGAAAAAACGCCAGCAGCGCAAGCTGCAGGCCGCTCGCAAGCAAGAACGCCAGGAGAGTGGCCAGTCGATCGACATCCATACCGACAACACCCACGATAATTCCCACGACAAGGACGACTGACGATGCGCCTGGTGTCATTCAACATCAACGGTATTCGGGCCCGCCTGCACCAGCTTGAGGCCCTGGTCGAGCGTCATCGCCCGGCGGTGATCGGCCTTCAGGAAACCAAGGTTCAGGACAGTGAGTTCCCGGCCGAGGCGGTGGAAGCACTGGGCTATCGCGTCTATTACCATGGGCAAAAGGGGCATTATGGCGTAGCCCTGATGTGCTGCCGCGAACAGTGCCCGGATGAACCCGAGCTCGTCCTGCGCGGCTTTCCCGATGACGAAGAGGATGCCCAGCGACGCCTCATCGGTGTGCGCCTGCGTGGTGCCGACGGCGAGCCGTTGACGGTCTGGAATGGCTACTTTCCCCAGGGCGAGAACATCGAGCATCCGGTGAAGTTTCCTCACAAGCGGCGCTTCTATGCCCAGCTCAGCGCATTGCTGAAGGAACAACATCGTCCGGACGAGCGCCTGGCGATCATGGGCGACTTCAATATCTCGCCTGCGGACATCGATATCGGCATCGGCGAATCCAACCGCAAGCGCTGGCTGCGCGAGGGCAAGACCAGCTTCCAGCCGGTGGAGCGCGAATGGCTGGGTGCCATCAAGGCCTGGGGGCTCTCGGACAGTTACCGACACCGCTACCCCGAGGTCGACGACCGCTTCAGCTGGTTCGATTATCGTTCCAAGGGCTTCGACCGCGACCCCAAGCGTGGCCTGCGGATCGACTACATCCTGACCACCGCGCCCCTGGCGACACATATCGTCGATGCCGGGATCGACTATGACCTGCGCGGCATGGAGAAGCCGTCGGATCATGCGCCGGTATGGACGGAGTTCGATCTGAACGATTAACCCGGCAAGCATTCAGGCCAGGGCAGGCGCGGTACAGGGACGTGCCGCCGCCGGACGACAGGCCGGCGCGAGCCTACACCACGCCGGCAGACTCCCCATCTGCGCCAGCGTAGGGTGGGCGACAATCAGAGCGTTCAGGATGATCTATTTGATTGCCAGGTTAATAGCCGAGCGAGCGCAGACACTCAACTATCCGCTTCTCCGCTCACCTGATTGCCCGACGTTTCGCCCTCGTTCTCGGGCAACGATGCCAGCCAGTCGCTCGCTTCCGTGGCACCGCCCTGACGGGCACGTTGCAGGGCTTCCCGGGCCAGCTCCAAGCGGTCCCATTCGACGGCCAACTGGCCCAGCCGCAGCCAATCCTCGGCTGCATCGCCCCGCTCGGCGACCTTGTGCCAGGCGATCAGCGCTCGGTCACGCCCCCGAGCCGCCTGCCAGGCCTCGGCCAGCAGACGGCGATTCTCCAGGGAATCGTCCAGGCTGCCCTCTTCCAGCGCGCGACTCAGGATCTCCGCCGCCCGAGCCGGCGTGCCCGCCGCCAGATGCAGCCGAATACGCTGCATCAGATCGTCCGCGCCGCTGAGGATACCCCGCCGCCAGGCCGTCTCCCACAGCGCCACCGCACGGCCCGGATCGCCCATGCGCTGTGCCAGCCCCGCTGCACGGCGCCAGGCCTGGGGATCGTCCTCGGCACCCGCCAGTTGACGCTCCAGCACCGCCAGCGCTGCTTCCTGCCGACCGGCACGTTGCAAGGCCGTGGCCGCCAGCCCCAGACGCTGCTGCGAAGGTGACGCATCGCCTGCCAGGGCACGCTGCGACCAATCGGCGGCCTGCTCCCAGCGGGAAGATTCGGCCTGAAGCTGTGCCATCAGCCAATGCGCTTCGGTGTCGCCATCGTGACGCCCGAACCAGTCACCCAACAGTTCCCTGGCCCGCTCCGTCTCGCCGAGCCGGGCACGCAGCCCGGCCTCCTGCCTCAGCCAGCGGTCTGCCTGGGCAGGCTCGACGCCGCGGATGCCACGGGCGGTCGCCAGATGCGCGACAGCCGCCTGAACATTGCCACGGCGCACCTCGGCATTGGCGGCGAGCTGCAGATACAGCGCTCGCGCCCAGCGATCCGAGGCATTACCGCCCGCGAGCCGCTCGGCCTGTCGGGTCGCTTCCGCCTCGACGGCCGCATGCTCGCCCGACTTGAGGCGAGCCTCGAGGCCCTTGAGATCATCGATGATGCCGCTGGACAGCGTCGGCGCCGCCCAGGCCGACGACGCGAACAAGCAGGCGCCGGCGATCAGGATGCAAGCATAGGGGGCATGACGCATGCGGCTACCTCTATTCAAGCTGAAACTCGAAACGCTGACGGGCACGCCGACGCTGATCGGCCGTCTGGAACTGCCATTCGACGATCGCCTGCCTGGCGGCACGCTCGAACACTCTGGGCGGCTTCGCTTCCAGCACTTCGACGCTACCCGGGTCCACGCTGCCATCGGGGCGAATAATGAATTGCACCACGACATGCCCCTCTATACCCCGGCGCTGGGCCCGCGGCGGATATGTCGGCTGGCCCCGCCGCGTTGCCTGGGCCGACGTTCCCACATCCACGGGCTCCTGCGATGCTGCCGGAGCCGCAGATGCGCTCGTCGACTCGCTGGGCGCCGCAGAGGTGCTGGCGGCCGCCGGCTCGGAGGTTGGTTCCGGCGAAGGCTCGGGAGCCGGCTCAGGCTGCGGAGTCGGTTCAGGCTCGGGTTTCGGCTCGGGCTCCGGGCGAGGCTCGGGTGGTGTCTCCTGCAGTTCCGGCAACGACTCGTCCAACGGCACCTCGGGCGCCTCCATTGGCGGCAGCTCGGGTTCCGGCAAGGCGATATCGCTGCTGACACTGGGTGCAGGCGCCGGCTGGGGCGGCGTTGCTGCTGCCGGTGGTGGCGAAGGAGGAGCATTGGTGGCGGGGGCCGGATTCGGCTCGATTTCTTCAGCCGGCGCCTCGGCCATGTTCATGGTTATGGTTTCCAGGCGCTGCTCGGGTTCGGCCTCCGGCGGCACCACCAGCAGCGCCAGCAACATGAAGAGCACCAGCGCCAGGGCCGCGCCGGCGACCAGGGAAAAGGGACCGCGCAGCATCAGGCGCCGCTCCGTTGCGCCGCCACCGCGACCTGCTCGACATCAGCCTCACGCAGTCGGTCCATGACCTCGATCAGCACACCGGTAGTGGCCTCACGATCGGCCTGGATCACCACCGAGCCTTCGTCGCTGACCATACCGGCCACCTTGGGGCCGACCCGATGGATATCCACGGGCTCGCCGTCGACCCAGACGGCCCCCTCCGGGGTGATCGCCACCAGAACCTGAACATCGGGACGCGGCGTGGCCGCGCTCGATTCGGGGCGTTCGATCTCGACGCCACTTTCCTTGATGAAGCTGGTGGTGACGATGAAAAAGATCAGCATGATGAACACCACATCCAGCATCGGCGTCAGATTGACCTCGCTGGACTCGTCAATAGTACCGAGTCGACGTCTACGCATGTGCGTCCTCCGCGGCGCGGGCGAGACGATCATGCAACCGCTGGTCCTCGCGCCGGATGATGTGTTCCAGGCGTGTGATGAAGAGCAGGCCCACCACCGACACCGCCATCCCGCTCAGGGTGGGCAGCGTGGCGCGCGCCACGCCATCGGCCATGGCCCGAGCCTGATTGACCTCGCTGATCGACAGGCTGTCGAAGACCGTAATCATGCCCGTCACGGTACCCAGCAGGCCAAGCAGCGGGCAGATGACCACCAGCAGCTTGAGCCAGGGCAAGGGCCCGCGCAGCGAGGCGATCAACTCGCGCACCCAGACCTCGCGCAGGGTCATGGCGCTCCAGCTGACACGGTCGCCTCGCGTCACCCAGCGTTCCACCAGCGCGCGGCGCGCCGGGCGATAATGGAAGCGAAAGAACCACCAGCGTTCGAGCGCCACCGAGAACAGCAGCATGGCCACCCCGGCAATGACCACCAGGACCAGGCCACCGGCATCGATCAGCCGAATGAGGGGATCAAGCCAAGGCATCGACATGGCGCTTCGTCGTCGTAGTGGCGGAGGCCGCAACCTGGTCGGCCTCCAGACGATCCGCGAGCACCGCGCTAGCACGCCCTTCCATGGTGCCGATCAACGCACGGCTGCGGCTGCTCAATGCGGTATGGGCGAACAGCAAGGGCACGGCGGTGATGAGGCCCAGCACCGTGGTCACCAGGGCCTGACTGATCCCGCCGGCCATCAACTGCGGGTCGCCAGTGCCGAACACGGTGATCGACTGGAAGGTCACGATCATGCCGGTCACGGTGCCCAGCAGGCCGAGCAGCGGCGCCACCGCCGCCAGCATCTTGACCAGCGGCTGGCCCCGTTCGAGACGCGGCTGTTCGGCCAGCATGGCCTCGTCGAGTCGTGCCTCCAGCGCCTCGGGGGCATGTCCGGTGCCCAAGGCATGGAAACGCTTGAGCACCCGCCCGAGCGGATTGTCTTCGCGCAACCGCTCCAGATCGCCGAGCTGGCGCTTGAGCGTGACCGTGACACGCAGCAGGTAGAGATACTGGAACAGCGCCACCAGCAGGCCGAGCACACCGAGCACCACGACTACATAGCCCACGGCGCCACCCTGCTGGAAGCGTTCCAGCAGGCTCGGCTGCTGAGCCATGGCCTCGAGCACCTGGCCGTCGGTGGGATCCAAGGAGATCACATCGCCCTGCCCGGCCTGGAAAGCGTTCAGACGATCACTGACCGCGCCAGGCGTATGGTCGAGTACCGACAGATCTCCCTCATTGCCAGTGCGCTGCAACAACTGCCCTTCACTGAAGGCCAACAGGTCACCGATCCGTGTCACCGCCCGCTCACTGCGCTGGCCATCCTGCCCGGCCACGGGCGCACTCAAGTTCACGATCCGCGATGTCTCGCGGGTCATGCCCATCAGACTATCCATCAGAATCTCGACCTGGCCGGGTCGCAGCACCCCGTCGCTGTCCAGGCGCGGCGGTAACGAGGCCTCGGCACCCAACGTCAGCCAACTCTGGCCAAGGTCGTCGCGCAGTTCGCCGCTCACGCTCGCCACTTCGTCGAACACCGGGCCGAGATCGCCGCCCTGCTCATCGATCTGGCTGGCCAACTCCTGAAGCTCGGCTTTTTGCGACTGCTGTTGCGCTTCCAGCTCCTGACGCCGCTCGCGAACCGCCTCGAGATCGGAACGCGCTTCCTGCAAGGCGGACTCGAGCGCCTGGCGGTCATCCACCAGCTCGGCGAGGCGCGCTCGGTCGCGCGCCTCGGCCGCTTTGCGTTCGGCCTGAAAGGTCTGCAATGGTTCATCGCTGGACTGCGCCAGGGCGGCGCCCGACGGCAAGACCGCCAAGGCGACGATGGCAAGGGCACGGAGCACGGGGTGACGACCGATCATGAGGCGTCCTCCACCGGTTGAGAGACGGGTAGGTCGAGCATCGCCGGAGCTCGCTGTTCGCGTACGATACGCAGTCCCTTGCGGACTTCCGCCAAGGCCGATTCCTCGAGGGTTTGCCATTCACCGGTCTCGGCTTTCCAGACCCCACCCTGATGGCCATCCGGCGTCAGGTAGTACCAGCCGACCCGCCCAATACGCAGGAAATCCACGTCTCGCGGCGTATCGCCCGGCAGTTCGCCGCGCCAGGCATCCAGCTCGCGACCATAATCGAGCTCGGCGCGCCACGCCGCCAGTACGCGTTCCAGCTTCTCGGCACTGCTCAGGTCCGCTTGCGAAAGCGTCGACTCGAGCGAGGCCACCCGAGCCAGGCGCTCGTCGCGCAGAAACGGCATGTCCTGCTCGACCCAGCTCCCCAGACGCTCGACCATCTCGCGCATCATCCCGGGCAGGGCTTCACGGGTCTCGGCCAGCGATTCGACACCGGAGCGGCGCTCATCGAAGGTAGCGGCCTGGCGTTCCACGATCGGCGCCAGCTCCTCGTTGTAGGCCTGCAAGCGACGGGTCTCTTCCCGCGCCTGACGAAGTTCACGCAGTTGCTCGCGGACCGCCTCGTCCGCATTGTCGATGCGCTCTTGCAACTCGGCCTGGGTGCGTTGGGCGTCTAGCGACTCGTCGCGAAGCGACGACTGGGCCGACGCCGAAGCCGCCAGGGTCAGGGCGAGACCCGCCACCCCCCAGCGAATCCATGGTTTCCTATACGGCACGCTCGTCTCCCGGAAGGTGCACTGAACGCCTGGCACATTACTTCAAACAAGAATTATTATCAATATTCTGATCGTTGTGACGATGCCATGAAAAAGCCGGCCTCCCCAATGGGAAGGCCGGCCGTTGAACCTGCAGCGCTAGTAACTCTCACGCGCCTGAACGGTACTCTACAGCTTCTGCTCGAGTTCAGGCAGCGCCTCGAACAAGTCAGCGACCAATCCATAATCGGCCACCTGGAAGATCGGCGCCTCCTCGTCCTTGTTGAT
>NZ_VTPU01000021.1 GCF_008274785.1 Halomonas eurihalina | reverse complement strand
TTGACGTTGGTGAGGTCAACGTCGGAGTTATCCGGCTTGACCCGGATCTTGACGTTGTAGTCGATGACGCGTTTGACACATACCACTATTTTCATTTTCAGATCTCTCTTGTCGGCTATTGACACCAACGCCGCAGAGACGCAACACGATCGAAATCGTGCCGGCCTCTGCGGTCTTGGGAGCAACGGATCAGCGGTCTTGTACGAAAGGTCGACGAGCGAAGGTGATGGCCAGGCCCATTCCTAACGGGCCCGCGCGCGACAGGGCTCTCCCGAGTCAAAAAGCACAGTTTACGAGGGTAAATGAGCATTTTGATCGGACTCGCGCACAAGATCGATTTCACCATCACATCACCGAGTGCAGACACCTTTTGCCGCCCCTGGGGCATCACGCCACCTGGGCGTCACCTATCAGTCGCTGAAGGTGCTCATCCCGGGAGCCCAGCAGGGTATTGATCATGGTGATGCGCTTGAAGAAGTGGCCGACATCGAGTTCATCACTCACCCCCATGCCACCATGCAACTGCACCGCCTGCTGCCCCACCAAGCGACCGGCACTGCCCACTTTCACCTTTAGCATGGAAGCAGCACGACTGGCCTCCTCGCCACCGGCGGTGGCGGTAATCGCGCCGAAATAGAGCATCGAGCGTGTCTGCTCACACTCCATGAACATATCGGCCATGCGATGCTGGAGTACCTGGAACTTGCCGATAGGCTGGCCGAACTGTTTACGCACCTTGCAAAACTCGACGGTGGCATCGAGCAGCTTTTCCATGACGCCAACCGCCTCGGCAGACAGCGCTACAATGGCATCGTCCAGCGTGGCCTGAATGGCCCCATGGGCACTGTCGACCTCCCCCAAAAGGCTCGCCTTAGCGTCATCGAAATGAATATCAGCAGCGCGAAAACCGTCATTGGTCGGGTAGCTCTTCAGCGTGACACCCGGCTGAGCGGGGTCTACCAAAAACAGTGACAACCCATTCCTATCGCCTCGCTTCCCGCTGGTACGGGCAGCCACAAGCAGAAGATCGGCACTTGGCCCTCCCAGCACCACGGCCTTGTGCCCCGTGAGGCGATAACCGGCTTCGCTGCGCTCGGCCGATGTTTCGATATCTGTTATAGACGTATGTGACTGCGGCTCGATATAAGCAAACGCCAGCTTGAGCTCACCGGCAATAAGCGGTTCAAGCAGCTCCGCCCGCTGGCTCGCGCTACCGTGGCGCTGGATCAGGTTGCCGCCCAACACCACGCTTGAAAAGAAGGGCTCTACGACCAGGCCACGACCGAGCTCGATTTGAAGCACCATCAAGTCGGTCAGGTTCCCGCCCAGGCCACCATATTCCTCATCAAAAGGGAGTGCCAGCCATCCCAGTTCGGCAAAGAGCTTCCAGTTTTCCTCACTGTAACCAAGCTCGCTCTCGCTCAGACGGCGACGGGTTTCGAAGTCGTAATCGTTCTGAATGAACTTCGCGGCACTGTCCTGGAGCATCTGCTGAATATCGTTGAGTGCAAAATCCATGGTCGTCTTCCTTAGAGTTCCAGAACCGCTTTGGCGATGATGTTCTTTTGAATTTCATTGGTGCCACCAAAGATGGTGACCTTGCGATTGTTGTAGTAATGGGGTGCCGTGTCTGGGGCAAAGTGCGGCTCTATCATGTTCGCCTCGCCGCCTTCCTCGTACTGCTCCGGCACGAAAGGCAAGGCATAGTGGCCGGCAGCCTCGAGATAAAGCTCATCGATCATTTGCTGTACCTCGGTTCCCTTGATCTTGAGTATCGATGACTCTGGCCCCGGTGCCTTGCCCGTCGCCACCGCGGAAAGCACTCGCAGCTCGGTAAATTCAAGCGCCTTGAGTTCGATCTCGGTTTCCATGACACGGGCCATATAGACGCTGTTGTCGACAAGGCTGGGCATGCCGGCCGGCGGCTCGGCAAGCATGTTGCGGAGTCGTTCCAGGCGCTGCTTTGATGTCGCCACACCGGCAATGTTGGTGCGCTCGTGGGTCAGCAAAACCTTGGCATAAGTCCAGCCCTTGCCCTCTTCCCCCACCAGGTTCTCTACCGGTACGCGCACCTCATCGAAATTCACTTCATTGACTTCGCGCCGGCCATCCAGGGTGATGATAGGTGTCACGCTGACACCGGGGGAGTTCATGTCGATCAGCAGGAAACTGATGCCTTCCTGCTTCTTGCCGGTATCGCTGGTTCGCACCAGGCAGAAGATCCAATCGGCATAGTGGCCAAGCGTGGTCCAGGTCTTGGTGCCATTGACGATATAGTGATCGCCATCTCGGACGGCACGGGTCTTGAGCCCAGCCAAATCCGAGCCTGCATTGGGTTCGGAATACCCCTGACACCACCAAACCTTGCTGGCGAGAATGTCGGGCAGGAAGCGCTGCTTCTGCTCCTCATTGCCAAAGGTATAGATGACCGGTGCCACCATGGTGAGGCCGAAAGGAATGATGCGTGGTGCCCGGGCTGCTGCGGCCTCATTGTTGAAGATGTACTTCTGCGTAGCGCTCCAGCCCGTACCACCGTATTCCTCCGGCCAGTTCGCCCCGGCCCAACCCTTGGCATAGAGCGCCTGCTGATAAGCAATCTGGTCTTCACGGCTGATACGCAGGCCCCGCTGGATCTTTTCCTTCACCTGGGGAGGAAGCTCATTTTGAAAGAAGGCCCGCACCTCGTCACGGAACGCCAACTCCTCGTCTGTCAAATCGATGTTCATAGCCGTCAGCAACCTCTCAGGACAAGTATTGAAATAACGCTACCATTTACAGAACACGCTATCAAATTGCGATATCAAGTTCTGCAAAGCGAAACAAAAACTCATTCAGCTTCGCAGAGGCGGGGTCAAATACGCTGCCCCCTTGCCCTGCAAGGCCTGCCGTTCCTTCACTTCCATGCGCGCAATCTTGCGCAAGTGCACTTCATCGGGGCCATCGGCAAAACGCAGCGCTCGCCCCTGAGACCACATATCCGCCAGCGGTGTGTCTGGACTCAACCCCATGGCACCGAAGGTCTGCATCGCCCGATCCACGACCCGCGTGTGCAAACTGGGGACCAGCGCCTTGATCAGGGAGATCTCCTTAGCCGCTGCCTTGGCACCGACCTGGTCGATCATCCAGGCGGCTTTCAGCACCAATAACCTGGCCTGCTCGATCTCGAGCCGGGAATGGGCGATCCAATCGGATACCGCACCGTATTGATGAAGATGCTTGCCGAAAGCCTTGCGCTGCCCAGAACGCTCGATCATCAGCTCCAGGGCCAGCTCCGCCTGGCCAATGGAGCGCATGCAGTGATGTATCCGGCCCGGCCCGAGGCGTGCCTGCGCCATGGCAAACCCCTCTCCTTCTTCACCCAGCAAATAACTGACGGGCACCCTGACATTGCGAAAGGTAATCTCGCAGTGGCCATGGGGATTGGTATGGTTCATTACCGTAATATTGCGTTCCACCGTCACGCCCGGCGTGTCATGGGGAATCAGGACCATGCTTTGCTGACGATGAGGTTCCACATTGTCCGGATCGCTCTTGCCCATCAGGATGAAGAGCCGACAGCGGGGGTGGCTGGCATTCGAGATGAACCACTTGCGTCCGTTGATGACATAATCTCCGCCTTCGCGGGTAATCAACGTCTGGATATTGGTGGCATCGGATGACGCTACGTCCGGCTCGGTCATGGCGAAAGCCGAACGAATCTCGCCGTTGAGCAAGGGTACGAGCCACCGTTCGCGCTGTGCCGGCGTTGCGAACATGTGCAACAGCTCCATGTTGCCGGTATCCGGCGCATTGCAGTTGAATACCTCGGCGCTCCAGGGCACCCGGCCCATCTGTTCTGCCAGGGGCGCGTACTCCAGGTTGGAAAGCCGCGATCCGGGCTCATCGTCGCGCAGCCCGGGCAGGAACATATTCCACAGTCCTTCGGCACGCGCCCGCGCCTTGAGATCCTCCATGAAGGACACCGGATAGTGGCCGGCCCTAACCTCGTCGCGGTGTTGCCCGATGCGAGGAACGATATGCTCCTCCATGAATTGCATCAGTTGCGTACGCAGCGCCTGGGTCCGCTCGCTGAATTCGAAGTTCATCATTCGACTCCTGTACGGCCAACAGCTTCGATGTGCCTGGCCGACGTAAACGTGAGAGGGAGGTCAGCACGGCTCGGCAGCGTCGGGCACCAGTACCAACTTGCCACTGACCCGGCGATCGAGTACTCGACGCAAGGCCTCCGGGGCACGCGACAGCGGCAATGTCTGGTCAATATGCAGACGCACCTTGCCTTGCTCGTACCAAGCGAAGAGTTCCTGCATATTGGCCATGAACGTCGCTGGTTCCCGACGCACGAAGGCGCCCCAGAAGACACCCACGGCGGAGAATTCCTTGACCAGCGCCAGGTTGACGGGAAGCTTGGGTATCTCGCCGCTGGCAAAGCCGATGACGAGCAGCCGGCCATAGGGCGCCATGCTGCGGGCACAAGTATCGAACTGGGCGCCACCTACCGGGTCGTAAACCACATCGACACCCTTGCCATCGGTGAGCCGCTTCAATTCCCCGCGCAGCTCCCGGGTCTGATAATTGATCAGCTCATCGGCGCCATTGGCCTTTGCCAACGCCAGCTTGGCATCGGTGGAGCAGGCCGCGATGACCCTGGCCCCCATGGCCTTGCCAATCTGTACCGCAGCCAGGCCGGTGCCCCCTGCCGCCCCCAGCACCAGCAGGGTTTCGCCGGATTGCAATTGACCGCGCTGCTTCAACGCGTGATGCGCCGTCCCATGCGCCAGCACCAGACTGGCGGCATCCGTAAACGGCATGTCCTTCGGCATCGCCATCAGCCGTTGAACCGAACAACACACCTTTTCTGCATAGGCATCGTAGTGATCGCTCACGCCGATCACGCGCATGCCAACCGTGTATTCCGTGACGTCCGACGCCACCGCATCCACGGTACCGGCGAACTCCACGCCCGGCGTGAAAGGGAGATCAGGCTTGGCCTGATAGCTGCCCTCCACCAGCAAGCCATCAGGAAAGTTCACTCCGATGGCTTCAATGGCCACCCGTACTTCTCCGCTACGCGGTACAGGTTCTTCGACATCGCGATACTGAAGGCGCTCTACGGGTGCAAACTGCTCGCATACGATAGCTTTCATGGGCTCGCTCCCTACTATTGGAGGGTGGGTCAAGGTTTCAGAAGAAGAGTGGTTCGAGGTTTCAGAAATTGTCGGCCGACACCTCAAGACAGGTGGTATCCAGAGCACTCAATAGCCGGCAGGCATGTTCGATCCTGGGCAATTCCCAGCGGAAGAAATACTGGCAGGCCATGTATTTACCTCGATAGAAGGCCCGAGCTTCATCATTGGAGGTATCCTCCACGCGCAAGGCGACCTCGGCCTGACGCAGCCAAAGCCATGCCACGACAAGATGACCGAAGGCATCCAGGTAAAGCGACGAATTGGCAAGCGCAAGCTCCGTATCGCCTGCGCGCAACACTCGCGACAGCGTTTTGGTGGTGTCGCGGAGCATGTCGAGAGCGGCGTGCAGGGAATCGGAGAACTCGCGCATTCGTGCATAGCTGCGGGCGTGCTGAATGCTGAGTTCGATCTCGCCGCAGAGCAGCTCGAAGGCTTCCCCCTCACGCATCATTACCTTGCGGCCCAATAGATCCAGCGACTGGATCCCTTCAGTGCCTTCGTGGATAGGGTTTAGGCGATTGTCTCGATAGAGCCGCTCCACAGGGTAATCGCGGGTATAGCCATAGCCGCCATGCACCTGGATCGCCAGTGAATTGGCTTCCAGGCAATAGCGGGACGGCCAGGACTTGAGTACCGGCGTCAACAGATCGAGCAAGGTTCTGGCTCTCTCCCGCTCAGCGGCCTCCCCGCTCCAGGCCTTTCGATCAGCCAACTGGGCGCCATAGAGAGACAGGCACAGGCCGCCCTCGACATAACTCTTCGCCGCCAGCAGCATGCGCCGTACATCGCTATGGGCGATCAGCGGTTGCGGCGGCGACGAGGCATCCTTGTTCCCGACGGGGCGCCCCTGATGACGCTCCTGCGCATAGTCCAGCGCATGCTGATAGGCCGTATAACCCAGCCCCACGGCTCCTACGCCAACACCTATCCGCGCCTCATTCATCATCTGAAACATATAGGCCAGGCCCTGGTGAGGCTCGCCAACGAGATAGGCGACGGCTCCACCGCGCTCCCCAAAATTGAGGATCGTGGATGTCGTGCCGCGATAGCCCATCTTGTGGATCAAACCGCCCAGGACCACATCGTTACGTGCCCCGAGTGCGCCATCCTTTTCGACTAGATATTTGGGTACCAGAAAGAGCGACAGCCCCTTTACGCCTGCCGGTGCTCCCTTGATTCGCGCCAACACCAGATGAACGATGTTTTCGCTGAGTTCATGGTCGCCGGCAGATATAAACATCTTGCTGCCATGCATGAGGTAGTGGCCGTCATCCGTGGGTAGCGCCGTGGTCGCGATATCGCCAAGCGACGACCCGGCCTGAGGTTCTGTCAACGCCATGGTCCCGGTGAAGCGCCCATCCAGCAGTGGCTGACGATAGAGACGACGCAGGCTCTCCGACCCAAAAGTGCCAATGACATTGGCATTGGCCGCACTGAGGGAGGCATAGGCCAATGTCGAGACATTGGCGGCACTGAAGATCGCCTTGCAGGCAACCGATATCGTGAGAGGAAGCTGCATTCCACCCAGGGCGTAGTCCTGAGTCGCCGCTCCGAAGCCGGCGTCGTAGTACTGAGCGAGTGCCGCCTTCACTTGAGGAATCAAGGCCACTTGCTGGTCCACGCAGCGAGGCTCGTTCTCATCCAGCTCAGCCGCGTGAGAAGCGAAGTGATCGATAGCGATGGACTCGGCCGTATCGAGGGTAGCGTCGAAGGTCTCGCGGCTGTGTTCGGCGAATCGCTCGAACGATACCAGTCCATCGGCTCCCATTACCTGATAGAGCAAGAAGTCCAAGTCACGCCGACAAATCAGCTTAGAACTCATCTCATTTTCCCTTCATGCCGTCCCGCGGTAGCTGTGCCAGGCACAGAAGGCAGTCAGGCGGCAGCGGCTTGCAGAGCGATTTAATGAAATATACATTCGCAGAGCGAAACAACAAAAGTCAATAGCGCTCAAATATTTCATTACTCACTCAGCGGGAGTGCCTGACAACGCCCTCGACGCCCCTCTGAGCTAGCCGGCGACCTGGCTGTAACCATGCATTTTCAAACCACGGAACCGCTATGCGAAATCAAGTTTTGCAATTTACCATGCGTATCGTAAGATGGCCCAGCGACCCTGCCTATCGACCTGTAGAACCTGGGTGCCAATCGTCATTCGTCCAGAGAGGGGCTTGAGATCACCATGAGTGAACCCGTTACCTATGAGCAGCACGACAGCATCTTGCTGATTACCGTCGACAACCCCCCGGTCAATGCGCTTTCAGCCTCAGTGCGCAAAGGACTGACCAACGCCTTCGATGCCGCCGAGCAGGAACCTTCCGTAAAGGCAGTCGTTCTTCGCTGTGAAGGACGAACCTTCATTGCCGGCGCCGATATCACCGAGTTCGGCAAGCCGATGCAGCCACCGGCCCTGCCGGAAGTTCTCGCTCAGCTCGATACGCTTTCCAAACCGGTGGTGGCCGCGCTACACGGCACGCCTCTCGGGGGCGGGTTCGAAACGGCACTGGCGTGCCACTATCGGATTGCCGAAGCATCGGCGCGAGTGGGATTGCCGGAGGTCAAGCTCGGGCTGCTGCCGGGCGCCGGTGGCACCCAGCGCTTGCCGCGACTGATCGGCGTCAAGGAAGCGTTGGACGTTATCGTATCGGGTCGCCAGGTTGCCGCTCCCGATGCCATGTCGCTGGGGGCCATCGATCGAATCGCCGAAGGCGATCTGACCGAACAGGCCCTGGCTTATGCGCGTGAACTGGTGGACGCTTCGGCCCATCTTCGCCGTTGCAGCGAAATGCAGGCAGATACCGTCGAACTGGAGTCAGGCTTTTTCGATACCTATCGCGCCCAGATCGCCAAGAAACAGCGAGGACTCGAAGCGCCCCAAGTCTGCATCGAAGCCATCGAAATGGCCACCAGGCTGCCGTTTGCCGAGGGCTTGAAGAAGGAGCGCGAGCTGTTCCTGGAACGCCTGTCATCTGCCGAATCGGCCGCCCTGCGCCATGTGTTCTTTGCCGAGCGCCAAGCGCCCGTGGTGGCCGACCTACCGCGGGACACACCGAAACGGGAGATCCGCCGGGTCGGGATCATCGGTGCCGGCACCATGGGCTCCGGCATCGCCATCAATTTCCTCAATGCGGGCATTCCCGTCACCCTGCTGGAGATGAAAGGCGAGGCTCTGGAGCGCGGTATCAACACCATTCAGGCCTATTATGACGATCGCAAGGCCAAGGGCCGCATATCGGAGCAAAAGGCCGATGCCTGCTTCGCTCAACTGACCGGTACGCTCGACTATGCTGACTTCGGCGACGTCGATTTGGTCATCGAAGCCGTTTTCGAGAACATGGCCGTCAAGCACGACGTTTTCGCCAGGCTCGATGACGTCTGCAAGCCGGGGGCCATTCTGGCCACCAACACCTCCTATCTGGACGTCAACCAGATTGCCGAGGCCACCTCTCGCCCGCAGGACGTGCTGGGCCTGCATTTCTTCAGCCCCGCCCATGTCATGCGCTTGCTGGAGGTCGTGCGTGGCGACAAGACCGCCGACGACGTGCTGGCCACAGCCATGAAGTTGCTCGGCACCATCGGCAAAGTGGGCGTCATCTCCGGCGTCTGCGACGGCTTCATCGGCAATCGAATGCTCAAGGGCTATGGCCGTGAAGCCGGCATTCTGCTGATGGAGGGCGCCAGTCCCGCCCAGATCGATGCCGCAATGAGTCGCTTCGGCATGGCCATGGGGCCGATGACGATGGGCGACCTCGCCGGCCTGGACATCGGTTATCGAGTGCGCGAAGAACGCCGCCAGCGCGGGGAGGCCGTTTCCCCCACCGACGGCGCCGTGGCCGACCGTCTGGTGGAACAGGGGCGCCTGGGGCAGAAAAGCGGCATGGGCTACTACCGCTACGAGCCTGGATCTCGCAAGCCGCTGCCCGACCCGGAGGTGGAGGCAATCATCGCGCAGGCCGCCAAGGATCTCGGCATCGAGCGCCGCGACATCAGCGAAGAAGAGATTCTGCCGCGGCTGATCTATCCGCTGATCAACGAAGCGGCAAAGATCCTCGAGGAAAGTATTGCTCAAAGGCCCAGCGATATCGATGTGGTCTGGATCAACGGCTATGGCTTCCCGACTTACCGGGGCGGCCCCATGCACTATGCCGACAGCATCGGACTGGCCTCCATCCTCGACACTATCAAGCAGTATCAACAGCGCTACGGCGACATCTGGCAACCTGCCCCGCTGCTGGAACGGCTGGTCAACGAAGGTAAGTGCTTCGCCGACCTCTGAGTCGCCCTCGACCACGCCTCTCACCAGCCGTCGCCAACAAGGAGTTCAAAGATGAAAGAGGCCGTTATCGTCTCTACCGCACGCCCCCCCATCGGCAAGGCATACCGGGGGTCGCTCAACAACACCCATGGTGCCCAGCTCGGCGGACATGCCATACGTCATGCCGTCGAACGCGCCGGCATCGACCCGCACGAGATCGAAGACGTCATCCTGGGCTGCGGCCTCCCCGAGGGGGCGACCGGTGGCAATATCGCCCGCCAGGCAGCATTGGCCGCCGGCCTGCCGGTCACCACTGCCGGCGCCACCATCAATCGCTTCTGCTCATCGGGCCTGCAGGCCATCTCCCTGGCGGCACAGCGCATCGTCGTCGACAACGTGCCGATCATGGTCGCAGGCGGCATCGAGTCCATCAGCCTGGTGCAGAATGAGCATTTCAATCGCTTTCGCACCCAGGACGATACGCTCAAGGCCGCCCATCCGGCGATCTACTACTCCATGATCGAAACCGCTGAAGTCGTCGCCAAGCGCTACGGCATCACGCGGGACGCGCAGGATCACTACGCGTTGCAGAGTCAGCAACGCACTGCCGCCGCCCAGCAAGCCGGGCGATACGCCGAGGAAATCGTACCGATCGAGGTCACCCAGGCAGTCGTCGACAAGGAGACGCAAGCGGTCTCCTACCGCGACGTGACACTGGACCAGGACGAGTGCAATCGCCCTCAGACCACGCTGGAGGGTTTGGCCAGCCTCCCGCCCGTCATGCACGAGCAGGGCGTGATCAGTGCCGGAAATGCCAGCCAGCTTTCCGACGGTGCCTCGGCCTGTGTGGTCATGGACCGCCAGTTGGCCGAGCAGCGCGGTCTCTCCCCTCTGGGGATTTATCGCGGCATGGTGGTCGCCGGCTGTGAGCCGGACGAGATGGGCATCGGGCCGGTCTTTGCCGTCCCCAAGTTGCTCAAACGACACGGCCTGTCGATCGATGATATCGACCTGTGGGAACTCAATGAGGCTTTCGCCGTGCAGGTGCTCTATTGCCGCGACCGACTGGGGATCGACAACGACAAGCTCAACGTCGATGGTGGCGCCATCTCCATCGGCCACCCCTATGGCATGAGTGGCGCTAGAATGGTTGGCCATGCCCTGCTCGAAGGCAAGCGCCGTGGCGCTCGCCATGTAGTGACGACAATGTGCATCGGCGGTGGCATGGGCATGGCCGCCCTGTTCGAGATCGCCTGAAGACAGCCGGCCACACTCGTAACGTCTCTCTCGGCCCTGACGGGCTTTGTGGGTTGTGCCAACAGGTACAACCCTTTTTTCTGGTTACCGAGGCGCCTCTCGCTTTGCTGGAGTAATCCTGGATGACTCTCTGGTTACTGTTTACCGCTTTACTCGCCACCGCCACCGGCCAGGGTGTCGTGATGACGCTGCTGCCTCCGCTCGGCCGCGAGGTCGCACTAAGCGAATTCCAGGTGGCCATCATCATTTCCTCTTCCGCGCTGATCTATGCCCTGGGGACGACCATCTGGGGACGGGTGAGCCTGCGCTTCGGCCGGCGCCGCATCATTCTTGTCGGGCTAGCCGGCTACACACTGGGTACCTTGCTGTTCACGACCGTCTTCTCACTCGGCATGCGAGGGTTCCTGGCCGGGTTGCCGCTGTTTGCCGCACTCCTCGCCAGCCGCATGCTGCAATCCTCGGTCATGTCCGCCACGCCGCCCGCCGTACTTGGCTATGCCATCGCCTTGACGACGCCCGACAGGCGCCTGGCCGCGATCAGTCGGACCACTTCGGCCAACAGCCTGGGGCAGGTCGTGGGACCGGCCTTCGGCGGTTTGCTGGCAGCCCTTGGCCTGCTGGTCCCCCTGTATGCCGTCGCGCTGCTGACCTTTCTAGCACTGGGCTGGCTATGGCGTAACCTGCCCGACGATCGCACCCTGCCCAGGCAGCCTGAACAACATACCGACCACGATACCACCGGCGAGCGGCTCTCCTGGGCATCCTGGTGCTATCTGATCGTGGCGGCTTCCCTGTTTTCGGCAATGGCCATGATTCACCAGACCCTAGGGTTCTTCTTCATCGATGTATGGGGACTCTCGGCCTCGCATGCTGCCCAGCGGGTCGGCTTCGTCCTCATGACGCTGGCCCTGGTCTCGGTCGCAGTCCAATTCGGTTTCGTCCAGCGCAGTCACTGGGGGGCCGGTCGTATGCTGATGCTCGGGCTACCAGCCCTGGTGCTGGGCTACGCCTTGCTGGCATTCGCCACTAGCATGACCAGTGTACATCTTGCCATGGCGCTGATCGGTCTCGGCATGGGATTGAGCTATCCGGCAGCCGCCGCCACGGCAACCGCGACCGGGAGTGCCCGGCAGCAGGCCAAGGCAACCGGGCTAATTTCTGCCACACCGGCGGTAGGCTTCATCGTCGGCCCCTTGATTGCCGCGCCACTATATCAACTGCACACCACCGCACCCTTCATGGCTGCCGCACTTCTCATGGCGCTCATGCTGGCCATCCACCATCTTTCCGGCATCCGGGTAGCCGCACCATGACCCTCACGGGCAGAACCGGGGTTCACCACACGCCTGAGACGCCTGGCGCATCTCTCACGACCCGGTGAATAGAGCAGGCTTGTTCGACGCCAGCCCCAAACGGCTCGTCAATCGTCAGCCCCGTTCGGCGGTCACGCTGGGCGCCTCCCCGAAGCGCGCCCGGTAGGCCCGGGAAAAGTGCGCCAGGTGCGCGAAGCCGGTGGCCAGCGCCGCCTCGGTGACCCGGCAGCGGCTGGCGGCAAGCAGGCGCTGAGCCTGATCCAGCCGCATGCCCAGATAGCACTGTTTGGGCGTCTCGCCGAAATGCGCCATGAAACGGCGCGTCAATTGACGCTGCGACTGTCCCACCAGCCGACAGATCTCGGGAATGGGCAGCGCCTGGGCCAGATTCGCCTCCATCACCGCCAGGGCCCGCAGCACGCTGCGCGGCAAGTGCGCATAGCGCTCGTCCCGGCTCGGCGAGGGATCGTCATTGCCGCGCTGGTGTACCAGTTGACGGCCCACCGCATTGGCCAGCGCCGGACCATAGAGCCGCTCCATCCAGGCCAGCATCATGTCGATGCTCGCCGAACCGCCCGACCCGGTCAGCCGCGACGCATCCAGCTCGAAACGCGCCGGGCTGACCCTGAGATGCGGGAACTCGCGGCGAAACGCCGGCACGCTTTCCCAGTGCATCGCCACCCGATGCCCTTCCAGCACGCCCGCCCGTGCCAGGATGAAGGGTGCCGTGTCCAGCCCACCCAACCAGCCACCGTGCGCCGCCACCCGCCGCAGCACGGCGAGATCCTGCCCCCGGATGGTGGCCTCTGCCTCATAGGAAGACACCACCATCAGGTGCGCGTCATCGGCCACGCCATCGAGCTCGCCGTCCACATCGATCCGCACGCCGTTGCTGGCCACCAGCCCTTCGCCATCGGCGGACAAGAGTCGCCAGGCAAACAGGTCCCGGCCGAATCGGTTGGCCACGCGCAGCGGCTCCAGCAGGCAGAACAGGCTCAGCATCGAGAACTTGGGAACCAGCCAGACATCGAGGGTGTACTCGGCCTGTTCGGGCGCCAGCAAGGGCGGTGAATCCGGCCGCGGATAGGGCCAGGTATCGGCAAACTCACTCATGATGGCCAAAAAAATCAAATAAAAGGCGAATTTATGCAAATACTAGCGGCGCAGCGGCGTTAGGGTAAAGCCAGTCGCGCATCGGCGCCGGTGGCGACACTTCGTCACGGTCCACGCAATACCCGGAGATAGATCGTCATGACCGCAAGCGGCAAGCTGTGGCTGTCCTCGGCCGGACAGCGCCTGAACCTCGAAACCCAGGGCCTGACCCGCGAATTCGCCGCCCTCTGGCTGCGCGAGCGAGCGCCCGATCCCGACACTCTGGACCCTCGCACCGGCCAGCGCCTGATCGAGGCAGCCGAGCTGCCACTCGACCTGACCCTGGAAAGCGCCGAACTGAACGGCGAGCGGGTAGCGCTGCGTTTCAGCGACGGCCACGTCACCGACTTTCCGCTCGCCGAACTGATCGAGGCCGGCGCCGAAATCGACTCCAGCGTGCCTGGCCGCCGCCTCTGGGATGCCAGCCTGGCCGAGCCACCCAGGGCGGATTTCACGGCCGCCCGCCAGGACGATGCCGCCCTGCTCGACATGCTCGAGAACCTGCATCACTTCGGCTTCGTGCTGGTCTCTGGCGTGCCCACCGAGGAAGACGGCATGCAGGCGCTGATCGACCGCATCGGCCCCCTGCGTCGCACCAACTGGGGTGGCATCGCCGACGTCAAGTCGGTGGCCAATGCCTATGACCTGACCATGACCCAGCGCGGACTCGAGCCGCACACCGACAATCCCTATCGCGACCCCATCCCCGGCTACATCTGGCTGCACTGCCTGACCAATGCCGCCGATGGCGGCGACAACACCCTGGTCGACGGCTACCAGGCCGCGCTGACGCTCAAGGCCCGCGACCCCGAGGCCTTCGACTGCCTGACCCGCGTCGCCCCGGGCTTTCGCTACCACGACGACACCACTTGCCTGGAAGGCGAAGGCCCCTTGATCGAGCTTGACAGCCAAGGCCGCCTGTCCCGTGTGCGCTTCAACAACCGCACCGAGCGTGTCGGCGCCCTGTCCGCCGATGCGCTCGAGCGCTACTACGCTGCGCGACGCACCTTCTATCGCCTGATCACCTCAGACGAGCTGACCGTTCACCTCAAGCTCGATCCCGGCCAGATGCTGATCATGGACAACTATCGCCTGCTGCACGGACGTCGTGCCTACCAGCTCGCCGGCGGCGTGCGCCACCTGCGCCAGGGCTATGTCGACCGCGACAGCACCGCCAGCCGCCGCCTGGTACTGCGTCGCCAGATGTCCAGCCAGCCATCGCAGGAGGCCAGTGCATGAACCAGGCCAGTTTCCGCCGTTTCGACGAAAGCCGGCTCGACGAGTGGCAATTGATCGATGCCCGCTTCCGCGACTACCAGGCCGACGCCCCGCGCCGCGTGCTCGAGCACCTCCACCGCCTGGCCGGCGACCATCACGGCTATCCGGTGGATCGCTTCGAGCACTGCCTGCAGACCGCCACCCGAGCGCTGCGCGACGGTGCCGACGCGGAAATGGTCGTGTGCGCCCTGCTGCATGACATCGGCGATGACCTGGCACCGGCCAATCATGCCGAGATCGCCGCGGGCATTCTCGAGCCGTTCATCGACCCCTTGAACGCCTGGATGATCCGCCATCACGAGCTCTTTCAGGGTTACCATTACCGCCACTTCTTCGGCCAGGACCGCCACGCCCGGGAGCAGTTCCGCGACCACCCGGCCTACGCCCGCACGGTGCGCTTCTGCGACCACTGGGACCAGGCGAGTTTCGATCCCGACTACGACACCCTGCCGCTCGAGCATTTCGTGCCCATGGTCGAGCGCGTTCTGGGCCGCCCGCCCTTCGGCGGCCTGCCCGACCCGATCGAGGAGAACGAGCCCCAATGACGTGTGCCCAGCGACTGATCCAGCTCCTCGAGGCCTACGGCGTCGACACCGCCTTCGGCATCCCCGGCGTGCATACCATCGAACTGTACCGCGCCCTGGGCGAGAGCCGGCTGCGCCATGTCACGCCGCGTCACGAACAGGGAGCCGGCTTCATGGCCGACGGCCATGCCCGGGCGAGCGGCAAGCCCGCCGCCTGTTTCATCATCACCGGCCCCGGCATGACCAACATCGCCACCGCCATGGGCCAGGCCCTGGCCGACTCGGTGCCCATGCTGGTGATCTCCAGCGTCAACCAGCGCGCCAGCCTGGGGCGCGGTCAGGGGCGCTTGCACGAGATGCCCCACCAGCGCGAGACACTGGCCGGCGTCAGCGTGTTCAGCCACACCCTGCACGATCCCGAGGCACTGCCCGAGGTGCTGGCCCGCGCCTTCGCGATATTCGACAGCGCCCGTCCCGGCCCCGTGCATATCGAGATTCCCCTGGACGTGATGGGCGCCCCGTCATCCGATGCTCCCGTCACACCGGCCCACAGCTACCCGCCGGCACCGGCGCCCGAGGCACTGACGAAGGCCGCCGAATGGCTCGGCGCCGCGTCCCGTCCGCTGGTGCTGCTCGGTGGCGGCACCGCCGATGCCCCGGGTGCCGCCCGCGCCCTGGTCGAACGACTCGACGCCCCGACGTTCACCACCATTAACGCCAAGGGCGTGCTCGGGCTCGACCATCCGCTGGATCTGGGCGCCACCGCCAGCCTGCCCGCGGCCCGTCGGCTGGCCCACGACGCCGACGTGGTACTGGCCATCGGCACCGAGCTCGGCGAGACCGACTATGATCTGGTATTCGATGGCGGCTTCGTCCTCGACGGCCGTCTGATCCGGGTCGATATCGATCCCCAGCAGCTCGGTCGCAACCAGGCCGCCGACCTGGCCCTGCTCGCCGACGCCGGCCAGACCATGGCGGCCCTGACCGAACGACTGCCCGAATCAGCAGCACGCGATGGCGCCGCTCGCGCCGAGGCCGTGCGTCGGGAACTGGCTCTCGCCGAGGATCCCGAACTCGTCTCCTACGCACCGCTCTTCGATACGCTGCGCCAGGCGCTGCCCGAGGCCATTGTCGTCGGCGATTCCACCGGCCCGGTCTATGCCGGCAACTTCCTGGCTTCGCTGCCGGCACCGCGTCGCTGGTTCAACGCCGCTACCGGCTTCGGCACCCTCGGCTACGGCCTGCCCGCCGCCCTCGGTGCGGCCCTGGCCTGTCCCGATCGGCCGGTGGTCGCCCTGGTCGGCGACGGCGGCCTGCAGTTCGTGCTCGGCGAACTGGGCACCGCTCGCGACCTGGGCCGCCCGGTGGCGATAGTGATCTGGAACAATGATGGCTACGACGAGATACGCCGCTACATGGCCGCAAGCGAAATACCCAAGCTCGGCGTCGACCTGGCCGCCCCCGACTTCCAGGCCCTGGCCCAGGCTTTCGCCTGTCGCTACCGGCATGTCGCCGACCCGGCCACGCTTGGCGAGGCCCTGTCCAACCTCAACGACACCACCTCGCCACTGATCGTCGAGGTCGACGCCGCCGGCTGGGCCGACTCACTTTAGCGACCCGAACGTCCCGATCCTTTCCCTCTGAGGCGGAGATGGTTTTCATCTCCTCCCGGCAATCAGGAAGGCGCTGATTTATGTTGCGAGCGAAGAGAGGCTGGCCGCCGCCGGAACAGAAAAACCGCAGTTTACACGGGCGTAAATGAGGATTTTGAGTACCGCCGGCGGCCAGGATATCGAGCGCAGCAATAAATCAGTGTTTTCCAAGGAGACATCCGAGATATGACGACCAGGCCCCCCATCACCCTGACACTACTCGCCGGCCTGACCCTGGCCGGCCCCGCCACGGCCGCCGATCGCGACGACGAACTCCGCCTGGTCGTGCCGCCCTGGCCCGGCGTGACCGTCAAGAGCGAGCTTCTCGCCCAGCTCATCGAGCCGCTGGGATACACCGCCAGCAAGCAGCAGCTCAGCTCCACGGTCGGCTACAACACCCTACAGACCGGCGACAGCGACGCCTTTCTCGCCGGCTGGCTGCCCGCGCAGCAGGAAAGCTACGACGCCGCCATGCAGGCCGACGCCATCGTCGACCTGGGCAACAACGTCAACGGCGCCCGCATGGGCTTCACGGTGCCAAGCTACGTCTACGAGGCGGGCATCACCAGCGCCGAACAGCTCGCCGATCCCGAGGTGGCCGAACGCTTCGGCAAGACCGTCTACAGCATCGAGAGCGGCTCCACCGTCACCGACATGCTGAACAAGGCCATCGAGGCCGACACCTACAGCCTCGGCGATTGGGAAAGCATGTCCTCGTCCACGCCCGGCATGCTCAGCGAGGTCGAAGCCGCCGTGGACGAAGATCGCTGGATCGTCTTCTACGGCTGGACGCCCCACTGGATGGTGCCGGAGTACGACACCCGCATCCTCGACGACCCAGAAGGCGTCTACGGCCCCGACAATGGCCGCAGCGACGTCAAGACCATCGTTGCCAAGTCCTACGCCGAGGCCAACCCCAACCTGATACAACTGCTCGACCAGTTCGTGCTCAGCGCCGACGAACAGAGCGACTTCATCCGCGACTACAGCCTCGAAGAGCGCGAGCTGGAGGCCGTGGCCCATGACTGGCTGGTATCGCACCCCGAGCGGGTCGCCGAATTCCTCGAAGGCGTCGAAACCCGCGACGGCGGCGATGCACTCGACGCCGTCAAGGCCAGCCTGTGACACGGCTCAGAGCCTTCGATACAGCCGATGCCACCACCTATTAGACCACTCTCTCAGGCCATTCAGTGAGACTGCCATGCGTTATTCCCGATTGACTGATCGCATCGCCGGCGAAGGTGCCGCCGCCTGGAATATCCACTACCGCGCCCTGGCGCGGCTGGAAGCCGGCGAGGACATCACCGTGCTGTCGGTGGGCGATCCCGATTTCGACACCCCGACGCCGATCGTCGAGAGCGCCGTGGCCAGCCTGCGTGGCGGCGCGACGCACTATGCCGACGTCCAGGGCAAGCACGGCCTGCGCGAGGCCATCGTCGAACGCTACCGTCGGCATGGCGTCGAGGCCGATCCCGAGCGTGTCATCGTCATGGCCGGGGCCCAGTGCGGCCTCTATGCCGTCGCCCAGTGCCTGCTCGATCCCGGCGACGAAGTGATCGTGCCCGAGCCCTGCTACGTCACCTACGAAGCCGTGCTGCGCTCCACCGACGCAACCATGGTACGCATCCCGCTGCGCAGCGATGCCGGCTTCCGCCTCGACGCCGCCGACATCGAGGCGGCGATCACTCCGCGCACCCGGGCGATCATGCTCAACAGCCCGCACAACCCCACCGGGCAGCTCATCGACGCCGATACCTGGCACGCCATCGCCGAGCTGTGCCGTCGCCATGACCTGTGGCTGGTCTCCGACGAGGTCTACGCCAACCTGGTCTTCGAGGGAGCACACCAGTGCGCCGCCGCCCTGCCCGGCCTGGAAGAGCGCAGCGTGGTGATCGACAGCCTCTCCAAGTCCCACGCCATGACCGGTTGGCGATTGGGCTGGGTTCTCGGCCCACCGGAACTGATCGCGCACCTCGGCAACCTGGCGCTGAGCATGCTCTACGGCTGCCCGGACTTCATCCAGGACGCCGCCCGGGATGCCCTGACTCGGGAGGTCCCGGAACTCGAGGCCATGCACGCAAGCTACCGGGCCCGGTGCGATGCCGTCTGCGCGGCCCTGGCGGATTGCCCGGCCGTGGCGGTCATCCCCCCGGCGGCCGGCATGTTCCTGATGGTCGACATCCGCGCCACCGGCCTGTCGTCCCAGGCCTTCGCCGACCGGCTGCTCGACGACCACGGCGTCTCGGTGCTCTCCGGCGAGGCCTTCGGCCCCTCCGCCGCCGGCTTCGTCCGGCTGAGCCTGACCGTCGACGAAGCCCGCCTGACCGACGCCTGCCGACGCCTGGCCCGCTGTGCCGAAACGGCACGCGACACGGCCGGCCCCCTTTCCACCGTTCAATGAGTCGCCTATGACATCATCGCTCGACGATCACACTTCGACCGCCACCGCCGCCCCGGCGGTGCAGGCGCGCCACCTCGTCAAACGCTACGGCGACCTCGAGGTACTGCGCGATGTCTCCCTCGAGGTCCCCGAGGGCAGCGTCACCTCCATCATCGGCGCCAGCGGGTCCGGCAAGAGTACCCTGCTGCGCTGCCTCAACCTGTTGGAACGCCCCGACCAGGGCGACCTGGCGATTGCGGATGAGGCGATCCGTTTCGACCGCAATCCCCAGGGCGACGTCGTTGGCCTGGACCGGCGCCAGCTACAACGGCTGCGCGCCAAGGTCAGCATGGTCTTCCAGCAATTCAACCTGTGGCCACACTTCAGCGTGCTCGGCAACGTCATTGAGCCCCCGATGCGAGTCCAAGGGCTCTCGCGGCGACGCGCCACCGAGGTGGCCGAGCATTATCTGGCGCGGGTCGGCATGGCCGACAAGCGCGACGCCTACCCGGCCTTTCTTTCCGGCGGGCAGCAACAGCGCGTGGCCATTGCCCGTGCGCTCGCCATGGAGCCACGCCTGCTGCTGTTCGACGAACCGACTTCGGCCCTGGACCCGGAACGCGTCAATGAAGTGCTCGGCGTGATCCGCGGCCTGGCCGGCGAAGGCCGCACCATGGTGCTGGTCACCCACGAGATGGCCTTCGCCCGGGAAGTCTCCGATCAGGTGGTGTTTCTCGACCGCGGCGTCATCGGCGTCGCCGGCACCCCCGAAGAGGTTTTCGACGATCCGCGCTGCCAGCGCTTCGCCGCGCCGGCCACCTGATCGCCTTCCCTTTCCAACAATGATCAAGGAGAACACCATGCAACGCGCCCTCATCCCCGCCATCGCCCTTTCCATCGCCACTTTCGGCGGTACCGCCCAGGCCGCCGAGCCGCTGCAGATCGGCATTTCCGCCGAACCCTATCCGCCCTTCACCTACACCTCGTCCGAAGGCGAATGGACCGGTTTCGAAGTGGAACTTGGCTTGGCCATCTGCGAGGCCATGGACGCCGAGTGCGAAATCCAGCCCACTGGCTGGAGCGGCATCATCCCCTCGCTCAAGGCCGGGCGCATCGACATGATCATGAACTCCATGTCGATCACCGAAGCCCGCCAGAAGGTCATCGACTTCAGCGATCCCTACTACTTCACTCCCGGTGCCTATGTCGCCGCCGACGACCTGGAACTGAGCCTGCCCGAAGGGCTCGACGGCCTGGTGCTCGGCGTGCAGAGCGCCACCACCAACGCCACCTATGCCCGACGCGCCCTGCGCGACACCGGCGTCGACATCCGCCTCTACGACCAGGCCGAGCAGGTCAATCGTGACCTGCTCTCCGGTCGCCTGGACGTGATCCTGGCCGACGAGATCGCCATGAACGAGCTTGTCGAGCGCGACGAGGCCGAAGGCTTCGCGATCAAGGGCACCGCCCCGCATCACGCGGCCTACGGCGAAGGCGTCGGCATCGGCATTCGCCAGGGCGACAGCGAGCTGAAGGCCAGCCTCAACGCGGCCATCGAACGGGTCGAGCAGGATGGCACCTGCAGCTCGCTCTCCGAGGAGTACTTCGGCACCGACATCTGCACTGGCTAAGCTCGCCGCTACCCGTGCGATCCGAGCCGCCGGACAGCGACACCGCCCCGGCGGCTTTGCCATGTCATCACAACCATGTCATCACAAGCGAGGCGCCGACCACGCCACCGGACGGAGATCCACCGATCCGGCGTTGAGTCGGTGCCTTACAAGGTGCTTTCGACCATGAACAACCATTCTCAAGAAGGATTGGCCGACTGGGCCGGCCCGATCCTACAGGGCGCCCTGACGACCCTGGAGATCGCCGTGCTGGCCTATGCCATCGGCCTGGTGCTGGGCCTGCTCGGCGCCAGCGCGCGTCTCAGTCCCTGGGCGCCGCTACGCGGCCTGGCCACGCTCTACTCCACAGCGGTGCGCGCCGTGCCCGAGCTGTTGCTGATCATCCTGCTCTACTATGCCGGTTCCCAGGCACTCACCGCCGTGACCAATGCCATGGGCTTTTCCGGTCAGGTGGCCATCAACGGCTTCGTGACCGCCGTGGGTGTGCTGGCCTTCGTTCAGGGGGCCTACATGACCGAGGTGCTACGCGGCGCCATCCTGGCCATTCCACGGGGCCAGCTCGAGGCGGCCGATGCCTTCGGCTTCTCGGCCTGGGCGCGTTTCCAGCGCATCGTCGTGCCCGCCATGCTGCCCAATGCCCTGCCGGGCATGTCGAATCTCTGGTTGATCCTGATCAAGGATACCGCCCTGATCAGTGTCATCGGCTACAGCGAGCTGTTCTTCACCATCCAGCAGGCAGCCTCCAGCACCCGTGCGCATTTCCTGTTCTACGCCGCCGCCGGCGTCATCTACCTGGCGATGACGCTGTCGTCCACGGCGCTGTTCGCGCGCCTGGAACGCCGACTGCGTCGCGGCCAGCCGAACACCGAGGAGGCCTGACATGGACTTTTCCTGGCTTGGCGATCCTTTCTATCAGGAATACCTGATCGAAGGCTTCATCAACACCCTGTGGCTGATTGCCGTGTCCGCGATCGGCGGCCTTGCGCTGGCCGTGCTCGTCGCCATTGCGCGGCTCAAGGGGCCCCGCCCCCTGGCGCTGGCCGTTCAGGGCTTCACGATCGTGATGCGCGGCACGCCGCTGCTGGTGCAGCTGTTCTTCTTCTACTACGGCGTGGGGCGATTGCTGGAAGGTATTCCCGGCATTCAGGACAGCGTCATCTGGCCGCTGCTGCGCGATCCCTTCTTCTACGGCGCCCTGACCTTCATCCTCAGTGTCGGTGCCTATTCCGGCGAGGTCCTGCGCGGCGCCCTGTTGAGCGTGCCACAGGGTGAGCGCGAGGCCGGCCGCGCCTTCGGCCTGACACCCCTGCAGGTCTTCACGCGCCTCTGGCTGCCCCGCGCCATCCAGCTATGCCTGCCGACCCTGACCGGCGAGATGATCCTGCTGCTCAAGTCCGTGCCACTGGTCTCGACCATCGCGCTGATGGACCTGCTGCAGGCCGCCAACCTCATCCGCGACGAAACCTTCCTGGTCTACGAGCCCCTGCTGTTGATCGGCGGCATCTACCTGGCCATGACGCTGGTGCTCACCCTGGTGCTGCGCCAGGTGGAACGTCACTTCCCCGGCATGCAGCCCGAGCGCGGCCGGGGATGGCTGCCTCGACGTCTCCCGCACAGGCAGAGAGAAGCCTCATGAATAAACTGACACGCCACTTCATCGACAACGCCTGGGTGGCAAGCCGTGCCACGCGATGCCTGGACGTCATCGATCCCTACCGCGAGACGCGCATCGCCGAGGTCACCGTCGGCGATCCCGCGGACGTGGATGACGCCGTGGCCGCCGCCCGTCGTGCGCTGACCGGTTGGCGCGAGCTCTCGGGCAAGCGTCGTGGTGCCTTCATCGACGCCATCGCCGAGGAGCTCGAAGCGCGCCGTACCTCACTGGTCGAGCTTTCCAGCCGCAACAACGGCAAGCCACGAGCCGAGGCCGACCAGGACCTGGCCGACGCCATCGCCTGCTACCGTTACTACGCCGGCCAGGCACGGGCGCTGGACGCGCGTCAGGGCGAGACGGTCGACACCGGCGAAACGGGACTGGTGTCGCGTCGCTACCAGGACCCGGTCGGCGTGGCCGGCTTGATTACGCCCTGGAACTTTCCGCTGGTCAGCAGCGCCTGGAAGCTCGCCCCGGCACTCGCCGCCGGCTGCACGGTGGTCTTCAAGCCCTCCGAAGTCACGCCGTTGCCCGAGCAGGCACTGGCCGAGATCGCCCTCGAGATCGAGCTGCCTCCCGGCGTCTTCAATCTGGTCCACGGCGACGGCGGCAACGTCGGCGAAGCGCTCACAGCCCATCCCGGGGTCGACAAACTGTCCTTCACCGGCAGCAACGCCGTGGGCGAGGCGGTGATGGCCGCTGCCGCCCGGGGAACGCGCAACGTTTCCCTGGAACTCGGCGGCAAGTCGCCGATCCTGGTCACCGAGGATGCCGATCCGGCGCTGGCCGCCGAGCTGGTATTGGCGGGATTTGCCTACAACGCCGGCCAGATGTGCTCGGCCACCTCGCGGCTGCTGGTACACGCATCGCTGGCCGATGACCTGCATGCCCGGCTGGACGCCGCCATCGCCGAACTGGTCGCCGGCGACCCACTGGACGACGCCACCACACTGGGTCCGCTGGTCAACGCCGCTCAGCGCGAGCGGGTGGAGAAATACCTGGCTACGGCCGAAGCGGAAGGGCTCGTACCCACCGCAAGGGCCCCGATTGCCCTGCCCGAGCACGGGCACTTCGTTGCCCCCAGGGTGTATCGGGACGTACCAGTCACCAGCCGCCTGTGGCGAGAAGAGATCTTCGGCCCGGTGCTATGCACCCGTACCGTTCAGGACGACGACGAGGCGGTAACGTTGGCCAACGACAGTATCTTCGGCCTGGCCGCCACCGTGGTCGCCGGCGACCCGGCACGTGCCGACGCGCTGGCCGGGCGACTCACCGCCGGCAACGTCTGGTGCAACACCCATCAGGTGGCCCCGCCGGGGCTCGGCTGGGGCGGCATGAAGGGCAGCGGCATCGGTCGCGAACTGGGTCGATCGGGGCTCGACGCCTACCTGGAGACCCGCTACGTCACTCGGTCGAGTGCCGACTAGCCGACGCACGGCGTCCCAACGCCCCACTGCCGATCAAGGCGCCACCGCAGATCAGCAATGCGGCGAGCAGCAGCGTCGGGCTGGCCGTTGCCAGGCCGGCGGCGATCAGCACCAAGGTGGAAAACAGCGGCGTGGCGTACGAGAGCAGCCCTAGCATGCGCACCCGACCGCGCTTCATGCCCAGGTCCCAGGTAAAGAAAGCGCTGCCCACCGGGCCCAACCCCAGGGCCAGGATGGCCCACAGGTTGGCGCCTTCCGGCCAGCCGACCGGTTCCCAGGCAAGGTGACAGGCGAGCGCCAGCGCTGCGGCGCCCAGGCAGTTCCATGCCACCGCCGTGGTGGGGATGCGCGCCAGCAGCCGCGAGGCCACCGAATAACCGCTCCAGATAAAGGCGGCCAGCAACGCTGCCAGATAGCCCGGCGTGTACTCCCCCGCCCAGTCGAGACCGTCGGGGCCCACCAGCAGCGCCGCACCCAGGAAGCCGCAGATGCCGCCCAGCAGATGGATGGCCTTGAGGCGTTCGCCCGGCAGCACCAGCCCGGCCAGGATGACGATCAGCAAGGGCCAGAGGTAGCTGATAAGCCCGGCGTTGGCGGCCGGGGCGTTCTGCTGGGCGATGAAATAGCAAAGGTGATAGCCGAACAGCCCCCCGACGCCCAGTAGCCAGCCTGCTGGCGGCTGGCGGAAGGCCTCGGCCAGGGACGGGCCATCGCCGCGAGCCAGGAATACCAGCAGCGCCAGGCCGCCAGCCAGGCCGAAGCACAGCGCGGTGAGCAGGAAAGGCGGCACCGGGCCGGCCCATTGGGTGAAAAGTGCCAGGGTTGCCCAGTTGAGAACGGTACTGGCGCCCCACAGGGTGGCGCGATGCGTCTCGGCGGTGGAAGCGGCCGACATCTCGATGTCTCCATTCGCGGGATAGACCGACGAGTGTGGCCGCCCGACACGACGACGGCTTGTCGATTTCGGCCATCATGGCCGGCGACGCAAGTCACTTGGCGTCATTCCCCGCCAACGGCGGAAGTGGCGGCTGAACTGAGCCCCGTCGGCAAAGCCGCAGGCCAAGGCGACCTCGGTGATCGTGGCATCGCCGGTTGTCAGCAGACGTTCGGCCCGGGCCAGGCGCTGGCCCTGCAGCCACTGCCAGGGAGGCTGGCTGGTTGCGTCGCGAATACTGCGACGCAACTGGCGTTCCGAAAGCCTGGCGGCCTCGGCCAGGCGTGCCAGGCTCCAGGACGCGGCCGGATCGTCCCGCACCAACCGAGTCAGCCGCGCCATATTGAGCCGCGGCCCACACCAGGGCGGCGCACCACCGAGCCGTGCCAACAGGGCATCATCGTCCAGGCCGCGAGCCTCCTCCGGCGACAGGCACAGGAAACGGATGCGCTCGAACAACGCATCGACGGCGTCCTCTCCGACCGGCAAGTCCAGCACGCGGCAACGGTTGCCAATACCCAGCCCCAGGTAGTGATGAGTCGCGGCGGCGGGAATCACGCAGACACCGCCAGGTACCACGGCCGCACCGCGCCCCTCCACCTCGACGTCCACGCGGCCGTCAAGCCCCACCAGCAACTGGTGGTGGTCATGGGTGTCGCTGAGGCAGTCGGGCGGGTAACATCGCTCGACGCTGCCAGGCCAATGGCGAAACTCGATGGTCATGCCCTACAGGATGCCGGGGCCGCGACGCGGATGCCAGTGCCCGTGAGGGATAGGCTTTCCCTCCGCCGACCGGCCGGTCTACAGCCGTAGCCGCGGCGCGACGAAATCCAGAAAGGCGCTGATCCGAGCCGACAGGGCCGTGTTGCGGTAATAGACCGCCTGGACCTGCTCTCGCGGATTGGGACTGATGATGCGATCAGCCATCAGGCTGACCAACCTCCCCTGGACTAGATCATCCTGGATCATGAAGCGCGACAGACAGGCGATGCCCTCGCCAGCCAGGCAAAGCTGGCGCATGACCTCACCGCTGGACGTGCTCAACTGGGGCTGGATATTGGCCCCCTGACGGGACAGGCCCTCCACGGGCCAGTGGTTGAGGTTGTCGACATTGAGAAACCCCAGCAGCCGATGGTCGCGCAACGCCGCGGGGCTGACCGGCACGCCGTGACGCTCCAGATACTGCGGACTGGCCACCAGTTGCAACGGCGAACGCCCCAGCGAACGGGCATGCAGGGTGGAATCTTCCAGGCCACCGATGCGGATCGCCACGTCGGTGCGCTGCTCGAGCAGGTTGATGATGTCGTCCGAGGCCGACAGCTCCAGCTCGATGCCCGGGTAGCAGTCCCGGAAGTCTCCGATCAGTGGCACCAATTGATGCAGCATGAAAGGGGTGGCCGCATCGACACGCAGCGCCCCGCTCGGCCGAGCGCGGCTTAAGCGCATGGCTTCCTCGGCCTCGGCGAGCCGACCCAGCCCCTCGCGGACCTGATCGACGAACACCCGGCCCTCACTGGTCAGCGTCACGCTACGGGTCGTGCGATTAAGCAGCGGTGTATCGAGCCGTCGCTCGAGTCGCTGCACGGCGCGTGACACCCGCGCCACCGGAATATCCAACCGTCGGGCGGCGGCACTGAATCCACCGCTGTCGACGACCGCCAAGAGCAGCTCGAGATCTTCCGTACGACTCCGCAAGTCTGATTCTCCTCGCCGGGCATGGCTTGCTATTGCACTTCCCGTAAAAGTGTTTCCATTTTACCTACATTTATCATGCAGAAAAGTCGGCGCAGACTGCCCAACCGTCGAGGCTTCGTGGCGCTCCCTCAAGCCACCCACGACCCGATCATCGCCCGTGATATTCGCGTGATGGCCTCGTCCTTAGCCACACCTTTGCGTCCATCGAGAAGGTGTTTCTCGCTGGACGAACATTGAAGGCCACCGCTTCCGCACGCATCTAGCGGGCACGCAACTCATTAGCCACTTAATGGATGTTATGAATATTCTGCTACTCAACGGTGCCAAGGCCTTTGCCCACTCCGGCGGTCGCTACAATGACACCCTGCACGAAACGGCTCGCCGCACCCTGGCCGAGCAGGGCCACCGGCTGCAGGAGACCCGCATCGATGACGGCTATGACACCGAGGCCGAAGTCGAGAAATGGCTCTGGGCCGACGCCATCATCCTGCAGATGCCCGGCTGGTGGATGGGCACGCCCTGGACCGTCAAGCGCTACCTGGACGAGGTACTCACCCAGGGCCATGGCAGCCTGTACGCCAGCGACGGTCGCTCGCGCCATGACCCCAGCCTACAGTACGGCAGCGGGGGCCTGTTGCAGGGCAAGCATTACCTGCTGTCGCTGACCTGGAATGCGCCGCGTGAGGCCTTTGACCAACCCGGCAACTTCTTCGAAGGGCGCGGCGTCAACGGCGTTTATTTCCCCGTGCACAAGGCCATGGAGTTTCTTGGAATGAGTGCCCTGCCGACCTACCTGGCCAACGATGTGATCAAGGCACCGGACATCGACACCCATCAGGACGAGTACCGTGCGCACCTGGAAGGGGTCTTCGTCGACGTCGCCACGACCGGCGCTTGAGCCCGACGAGCCTAGCCCCCATGCAAGGGCCGAAGACCCAAGGAGCGAACATGATGACCATCACACTGTTCACCCCGGGCTTCAGCACCTTCCAGCTCGAAGGCGTACTTGCCTGACGACACTCATCGCCGGGTCAGGCAAGGCTCCGCCAGGCCCGGCGTTGCCACCTCGAGCGCCAGAAGGCTGCCCGCCAGCGGGTGGCGGCGACGCGCGTCTTCGTCCATGTCCTGGGTCGCGGTGGTGATATAGAGGGTTTGCAGATCGGCACCGCCGAAGGCCACCATCGTCGGGTTCGGGCACGGCACGGGGTATTGCGCCACGAGGCGTCCCTCGGGATCGAAACGCGCCACCCGGCCGCCTCCATACAGCGCGCTCCAATAGTGACCGTCGCGGTCCACTGCGGCGCCGTCGGGCACACCGGGCAAGTCGTGAGCCTCCAGGTCGACCCAGATCTCGCCTACGCCGATCTCGCCGGTCGCGGCATCGAAGGCATGGCGCATTACCTGGCGCGACGGTGAATCGGTGTGGTACAGCCAGCGACCATCCGGGCTGAAGGCCAGACCATTGGCAATGTGCAGATCACACTTGGCGGCAACCAGGCGTCCGTCTTCGAGACGGTACAAGGACGCGCCGCCCTCGTCGGGATTCAGCGTACCGACCCAGAAGCGCCCTGCCGGATCACAGCGGCCATCGTTGAAGCGGTTGCCCTGGTCGCTGCCCCATTCGGGGTTGGGCGTCCCCAGCTCCCGGCGCTCACCGGACGGCAGTGCCAGGTGCGTCAAGCCGGGAGCGGTGGCCACCAGCAGCCCCTCTCCGGTCAGTGCCACGCAACCGATCGTATGCTCGAAATCGTGCCGCCGCGGCGCCTGCCGGGAATCCGGCGACCAGGCATAGACGTGGCCGTGATTGATATCGACCCAGTACAACACGTGGTCCTCGGCGGACCAGACCGGGCTCTCGCCCAGGCTCATGTCGAGCTCGACGGCGACGTTCACTGGCGTTGTCATCGTTTCATCCATTCATCTCATCAAAAGTGGGGCGATTATCCTTGCTCGACAGCGCACTATCCAGGCCGCCTCCGACGACAAAAAACCACCCCGGCATCATCAACGCCGGGGTGGCTCCTCGATCCAGAAACCAGGCGCTGTCCGAAACTAAGCTCGGCTGCGTCTCGTCTGCTTCCAGCGATCAAACAGCACCGCCAGCAGCAGGATGGCGCCACGTACCAGATACTGATAGAAGGTCGGCACGTTGAGCAGCCCCATGGCATTCTGCACGCAGCCCATGATCAGCACCCCAACCAGCACGCCGGTGATCGAGGCGATCCCGCCGGAAAGCGCCACGCCGCCGAGCACACAGGCCGAAATCACGGCCAGCTCCAGGCCCAGCGAGGTATTGGGATCACCCAGGCCCATGCGCGACGTCAACAAGACGCCGGCGATACCCGCAACCACGCCCTGAAGGCCGAACACTATGATCTTCAGACGCCGCACATTGACCCCCGCCAGCGCCGCGGCTTCGGCATTGCCGCCGGTAGCAAGCACATTGCGCCCGAAGGAGGTCATGTTGAGCAGCACGCCGAAGACCACGAAGCAGCCGATCATGGTCCACACCGGCAGGGTGAGGCCGAGGAAGGAGGCGCTGCCGAGCTCGAAGAAGGCCGGCACGGTGATCATTACCGCGTCGCCACCCGAAGTGATGTAGGCCAGCCCGCGCACGAACTCCATGGCCGCCAGAGTAGCGATCAACGAATTGATGCCGAAACGCGCCACCACGAAGCCGTTGAAGGCACCCACCGCACCGCCGGCGGCCACGCCGCCCAGCACGCCGATCACCACGCTACCGGAGGCACTGGTGACCACGGCGGCCACCACCCCGGCAAAGGCCACGATCGAGGCAACCGATAGATCGACCTCGCCGAGCGCCAGCACCATCATCATGGTGGTGGAAATCGTGCCGATCAGGGTTACCGACAGCAGCAGCCCGACCATGTTGCGACCGGTCAGGAAGTCGGGAATCATCACCGCGAGACCGATAAACAGCAGCGCGAAGATGGCAAACAGGCCCGAGGTATCCAGCAGAGTGCGCAATGGCTTGGCCAGCCCCTGGCGTCCCTCGGGAAGGGGCGATTGGACACTATCGCCCTGGGCAGTCTTTTGGGTTGTCATGGAAGTCTCTCTCCAGCGTTATTCTCGTCAAGGCCCTCAGGCCGGCAGCGCCAGGCCCAGCAAGCGTTCCGGCGTGGCCTCGTCACGGGGCACGATGTCGACCAGCTCACCGTCGCGCATCACACCGATGCGGTCGCAGATGGCGCTGATCTCCGCCAGGTCGCTGGAGATCACCACCACGCCCTTGTTGTCCTCGGCCAGGTCGTATAGCAGTGAGTAGATGTCGCGGCGGGCGCCGACATCGATACCGCGCGTCGGCTCGTCCATGACGAACAGTTCGATGCGTTCCGACAGCCAGCGCCCCAGGATCACCTTCTGCTGGTTGCCGCCGGACAGGTTGCTGATGCGCGTGCGCGGCCCCGGCGTCTTGATGCTGAGCCGAGAGATGTAATCCTCGGTATTGGCCAACTCGCGGCGGGGGTTGCGAAAGCCACCTAACCGCTTGAAGAAACGCCGACAGCTGATGTTGAGGTTGTCGGTCACGCTGGCGATGGGAAAGATCCCCTGGGACTTGCGATCCTCGGGACACATGGCGATGCCGGCGCGGATCGCCTCGCCCGGCGTCGCGAAACGCCGCGCTTGGCCGTCGATTCTCACCTGTCCCTCATCCGGCGATTCCACGCCGCACACCAGCCGCATCAACTCGCTGCGCCCGGCGCCGACCAACCCGAACAGGCCGAACACCTCACCACGGTGCACCGTGAAGTTGATTGGTGCCTTCACACCCCGGCCCCGCAGGCTGTCGACCTCCATCAAGACATCGCCGGTGGCTCGCGGCCGGTAACCATAGACATCATCGATGTCGCGGCCGACCATCTCGCTGACCAGGGCGTCGTGATCGAGCTTCGCCATGCTCTCGTGGGTGCGAATATGCTTGCCATCACGGAACACCGTCACGGCATCGCACATCTCGAACACCTCCTCCATGCGATGCGTGACATAGAGCACAACCCGCCCCTCGTCACGCAGCCGCTGGACGATCCGCTTGAGCTGCCGGGTCTCCTGCACCGAGAGACTGCTGGTGGGCTCGTCGAAGGCAATCACCCGGGCGTCGCGCAACAGCGCCCGACCGATCTCGATCATCTGCTGCTGGCCGATGGAAAGATCGCGAACCTTGGTAGCGGGATGCACCGAGGTCTCGCCCAGCTCGGCGAGAATCTCCCGGGCACGTGCGTAGAGTTGGCGACGATCGAGCATGCCGCGTCGTTCCGGCAACTGGCCGAGCAGCAAGTTCTCCGCCACTGAAAGGTTGGGCGACAGGGTCAACTCCTGGTAGATGATGGCGATGCCCTCGGCCAGTGCCTGGCGGGCATTGGCGAAGACATGCCGCTCTCCCCCCAGCCATAGGGCACCCTCGCTGACCCGATTGACGCCGCTCAGCACCTTGAGCAGGGTCGACTTGCCGGCACCGTTCTCCCCCATCAAGGCGTGCACCTCGCCGGCCCGGGCAGAGAAGCTCACACCGTCCAGCGCCTTGACCCCGGGGAACTCGACCGTCACGTTCTCCACGCTCAGGTAGGCGTCGGCGGCTTCGCCGACGTCCTCCCGCACGACCGCCGCGGCACTGTCAGAGACCGAGCTCATCGCGCACCGCCTCCCAGTTGTCGCGGGTCATCAGAGTACCGGTGGTTTCGGTATTGGCCTTCGGCTTCTCACCCTCGGTGACCCAGGTGTAGAGATTCTCCGCCGTCTCACGCCCATGCATGGTGGAGCTGACCGCCACGGTGCCATGGAAGCCGGTCGGCTTCTCACGGGAGAATTCAGCAAAGGCTGCGCCGGAACCATTGATGCCAACCCCGATCACGTCATCGGCGGTCAAACCATACTGTTCGGAAGCCCGCACACCACCCAGCACGCTCTCCTCATTGAGGGCATAGATCACCCAATGCTCGTAATCGCCATTCTTGGAGAAGACTGGCGAGGCCGCCGAGAAGGCACTGGAAGTGTCGGTGTTCTGCTGGGGAGCATCCAGGATGTTGTCTTCCTGGAACCCGCGCTCGAGCAGGGCCTCGGTGGCACCGTCGGTGCGTTTCTTGGCCGTGGGCAGTTCATAGTTGGTGATGCGCAATGCCGCGACTTCTTCAGGATCCCAGCCGCGGGCTTCCATCTCGTCGGCGATGGCATTACCGACCTGCTCACCGATCTTATAGCCCGACATGCCAAGATGCGGCACCGACTCCATGGGCTCACCTTCGGCATTGACGAAGCGATCGTCCACGGTCACCACCTTCATGCCGTATTGCTCGGCGCGACGCATGATGGTTGGCCCCAGACGCACATCAGGTGGGCAAATGACGAACCCCTGTGCGCCCTGGGAATTAAGGTTGTCGATGGCGCTGAGCACCTCCTGGCCATCCTCACCGGCCAGCCTGACCACCTCGAAGCCCTTCTCTTCACCCAACCGGGTGGCGGCATCTTGTTCGTTGATGAACCAGGCCTGTTCGGGCTTCTTGACGATGAAGCCCAGCTTGACGTCGTCCTGAGCCTGCGTCAGTGGCGACAGTGCCAGGCAGACACCGAACGTGAGGGGAGCAAGGACGGGAAAACGGGACATGGACGTCTCTCCTTCGCCCTGGGAGGGCACTTGTTGTTGTGACGCGCCGTTGTGACATGTTGTTGTGGCGCGCTGTGGAAGATGTCTCCGGCCGTGTCTACCTCGTGCCGGGTGCGTCCACTACCCTATGTCGTTGCAACATAACCATCAAATGCGCTTATGGTTGTAAATCGATATAAATTTATATATCACTTTCACGGCAAGGACCTGACTACCAAGGCCGTCATCGCCACGGTGCCGACCACGCTGCGACTAAAGTGTGTCGCCATATGCCGATGACGAATACGACGACGCCCCGGTAGAAGGATCTACCGAGGCGTCGACGATCGAGGGAGTGAAGATTTTCGTCCAGCGTTTGCTAGACAGCGCCTACCCCTTGACCCCCGAGGAGATCATCACCGCCTCCGTCACCTTCTTCTGAAAGATCAGGTAGGCGATCGCGACAGGTGCCGCACCAAGAAGTGCCACTGCCATGACCCTCGCGTAACTGACCCCAAAAGTATCCCTGACCTGGGTGATACCTACCGGAATCGTCATCATGTCTTCCGAGGTGATGACAAGAAAAGGCCAGAAGAACTGGTTCCACGCCATGATGAAGGTGATGATTGCCAGTGCAGTGGTGATCCCCCAATTGAGTGGCAGATAGACCTTGAACAAAAGCGTGTATTCTCCCCCTCCATCAAGTAATACTGCTTCACGCATCTCCTTGGGCACCGCATCGAAGAACTGCTTGTAGACGATGATAACGACCGGAACGATGAGCTGCGGCAGTATGATGCCCGCCCAGGTATTGACAAGCCCCATATCGTTCATCAGCACGAACTGAGTGACAACGAGTGCCTGGGTGGGGATCATGAAGCTGGCCATCACTACCGCATAGAGTATCCGACGACCGGGGAAGCGCATCTGTGAAAGCGCATAAGCACACATCATCCCCGAAATTAGCACCAGTATAGTGATGATAAGCGAGGTTCCGATCGAGTTGACGTACCATTTCAGAATACTGGTATTAAAAATCGACTCGACATAAGCCGTCAGATTGAACATATCAGGCAGAATGCCGGCGTTCTCACTTACCACATGGTCTTCATCGCGAATCGATGTGACAAAGGCCCAATAAAGGGGAAAAATCCAGATCGCAGCACCAATCAGCGTAATAGCGAGCAGGATCTTGTTCTCTATCCGTCGCGTATTGAGGTTAACCCTCCATCCTCTGGAAGCTGCCAGCGCCGTACCGGCCCGTTCACTGCCTTGCATCCTTCGGACATTCATTTACGCCCTCCCATTCTCAGGAGTTGAAACTGTAGAACCGACACAACCATGATGATGACGAACAGCACTAGCGCCACTGCTGAAGCATAACCGCCGTTATTGAGCTGAAAGGCCTCGCGATAGACCATCATCAATAGAACATACGATGAATTGAATGGGCCACCACCGCTGAGGAGATATACCTGGTCGAATAATTTCAGCTGCAGAATCAGCTGAAGGGTCATGACCAATGCAGTAACCGGCCATAACAATGGCCAGGTAACTTTCATGAACAACTGACGTCGCGAGGCCCCATCAAGCGACGCAGCTTCATAGAGTTCCTTGGGAATGTTGCGTAGTCCCGCGATAAACAGCAGCACATTGAAACCGTTGGTCCACCAGATAGTGACGACTGCAATTGTAGGCATCACCCATGCAGGCTGTTTAAAGACAGCCACCGGTTCGCCGACAAAATACTCGATGACCGGCTGGAAAATACCGAACTGAAAATCAAGCATCCATGCCCATATCTGGGTTACCACCGAGACTGGGAGAATGTAAGGAAGAAAGAAGGTCGCTAGGACGAGTGCCTGCATCCTTCCCGACAGCCGGTTAACAGCTATCGCGATAGCCAGTGCGATCACCGTCGTGGGAATGACCGTCAGAAGAACGAAATAGCCATTATTCTTGAGTGACGTATAGAAAAGGTTGTCCGTCAGCAGTTGTCTGTAATTTTCCAGCCCTACCCACTCGCCAGAGCCGATCAGCGGCGCATTGGTGAAGCTAAGCTCCACCACACGGATCATGGGATAGAGAAACACAAGACCAAAGATCAGGACAAAGGGCGCAATGAGTGTCATCGCCACCACAATGTGCCTGCGCCTATTTGTTATCATAGCCAATGTCAATACTCCCCTTGAGCATCCGTTCCGCGCCATTCACGTCGGCGCGGAACACGTACCACACTCATCAGTCGCGCAATGATTGAAGCTCGCTCTTCATTTGCTCGGCAGCCTGTTCAGGCGAGAGAAATCCATGAATCGCCGGTGCTATGTTGTTGAGCGCCGCATCGTAGACCGGCGAAGCAACACCCGCGATAGTGGAACGGGGGTCATAAGCGGCAATATCCACGAGCGAGGAATAAGTGGCATTGGGCTCCATCTGCCGGAACTCATCGCTTTCAGCAACGGGAGTGTAGGCCGGGATATGACCGGCACGTGCCCAGCTAATGGCATGCTTTTCCATCCAGGCGATAACCGTCATCACAGCTTCACGTTTTTCTTCCGACATCTCTTCATCGCCCTGGACAGGAATGGCGAAGGCATGGCTATCGGCCCATACGGACTCTTCATCCAACAGGGTCGGTATCTGTACAGCCCCCCATTCGAACCCGAGTGTTCCGGCCTTCTCCATATCGGCCATTGTGGGTACCTCCCACACGCCATTGAACTGGAAAGCCGATTTACCCGATGTAAATAGGGCTACGGAAGCTTCATACTCGGCATTCTCGGGCTGGTAATCTTTATCTCCCCAGTCCTGCATGATCTCGATTGCCTGCACAGCCTTGTCGAAGTTGTCGCCGGGCAACACCTCGCCGTTCTCGATGAATGTGCCTCCTTGCTGGCTGAGAAGCGTATAGAACATACGCCAGACACCACCAGGCCCCCCGGTCTGGTAAGAGAGTGGAGGCTGTGCACCATTTTCCTGAGCAATTTTCAAAGCGGCATTGAAGTCGTCGAGACTCTCGATGCCTGTCAGTTCTCCATTGTCATCGAGATATTTGGTGCCCTCGAGATAGCGCTTGTTGTAGTAAAGAACGACCGAGTGAATATCGAAGGGTACGGCATAAAGGGTACCTTCCTCGTCAGATGCTGCCTTTGACGCCCGCTCGAAGAAATCACCGCGTGACAGGCCAACGGCTTCGAGGTCGGAATCGGTAATCGGCGTCAGAACGCCTTCGGAAAGAGCACGAGGAAGACGAGAGAGGTGATAGGTCACCACATCCGGCCCCTGGCCAACTGCAGCGGCCGTACGCACCTTGGTATAAAACGGCACCCCCCATTCAGATGTCGTACCGTCAATGGTGATATCGGGATGCTCGTCGTTGAACTGGTCGATCAATGCCTTCATCCTCACACCATCTCCACCAGCAAAAAAATCCCACCAAACGACTTCGGTTTCCGCAAACGCTGGAGAGGCAATGGAAGATGCCATCGCGGCAATCAACATGGATTTAAATGCTTTCATACGTCCTCCGTTGTAATAGTTCCGTACTACCTGGTCAGCCCAGGCATGCATATTGCGTATATGGCTGCCTTTTACCGCAAGCGCTCTCCTCGCTCGGAAAACACCAAAACATCCTTGGAATCAGCCCAGACCTGAACGGACTCTCGGGCATGCAAAACTCTCTCGCCACGACGCTCGATAACGACCTCCTGACCACCAGCCAGTCGTGTATACAAGTAGGCGACACCACCAAGGTTCTCGGTCAACTCGACAGTGGAGGTAAAACCTCCATCACGCATATACAAATGCTCGGGTCTGATTCCCAACGTCACCGACTGTCCTTCTTCGATGACACTATGCGTGATATCTGCTTCGAGCGACTGACCGTTCGTTCCCTCGATTTCGGCCACGATGCCCTTCACAGTATTTCTGGTGACAACGGCGGAAAGAAAATTCATGGCGGGAGAGCCGATGAACCCGGCAACGAACTGGTTGTCAGGATCATCATATAACTCGAGGGGTGGCCCAGCCTGCTGAACAACTCCTTCGTTCAGAACGAAAATCTTGTCGGCCAATGTCATCGCCTCGACCTGATCATGCGTGACGTAGATCATGGTCGCCCCGATTTTCTGGTGGAGTCGTGATAGCTCGAGCCGCATCTGGACTCGCAACTCAGCATCGAGGTTGGACAGTGGCTCATCAAACAGGAACACTTTCGGCTGGCGAACGATGGCCCGTCCAATGGCTACACGCTGACGCTGCCCGCCCGAAAGCGCGGATGGTTTCTTGTCCAGATGCCCTTCGAGCTTGAGAATATCGGCGGCCGCCCGAACCTGTTCAACCACCCTCTGTTTGGGAGTACGCGCCAGGCGCAAACTAAACGCCATGTTCTCAAAGACGCTCAAGTGCGGATATAGCGCATAGGACTGGAACACCATTGAGACTTCACGCTTGGCAGGTTCAACCTGAGTAATATCCCGCCCTTCTATGTCGATGGCACCTCCACTTGTCTCTTCGAGTCCCGCAATCATGCGCAGCAACGTCGACTTTCCACACCCGGAAGGTCCGACAAAGACGGCAAACTCCCCCTTGGAGATATTCATCGACACATCATCGATAATCTGATCACCACCAAATGACTTATCAACGGAATGAAGACGAACTCCGGTCATGATATTACTCCTCGTCCCACGTCGAGTCGTACAACGTGATAAGACAATGGCGAAAGCTTGCCCTTGACCTGACAACCCTCGACACCAACCCCCACGCCATCAAAGGGCGCAACGGCAGACGGCTTGTCTGGCCCATTCGTATCACGCAAGCCGAAGCCCTCCATCACCTTGTGTTCGACCACCTGTGCCGTATCGAATCCGTGGAGTGATAAATCGAGTTCGGCAGTTTCTTCCAGGTGGCGATTTACCAGGAACAATGTAACCTTCTCATTCTTTTCATCATGCACTGCGGCAACATCGAGATAGTTCACATCATCAGCCACACTGCAATCATAGGTAGGCCCATCGACGGAGACGTTTAGCGCTACTCCTCGCCCATACAGAGATGCAAATTGATAGGGATAATAAATTGTCTGACACCAGGCCACCCCACCCTTTTCAGCTCGAATCGGGGCAATGACGTTGACGAGCTGGGCGATACAGGCGATGCGAACCCGGTCACTGCGTCGAATAAATTCATTCAACAGGCCGGCGACGAATAATGCGTCCTCGAAATTGTAGTCCTCTTCAAGAAGATCCGGCGCTTCTGGCCAATCCCATGTTTTCCAGCGTCTTGAATCCTCTTCACGCTGGTGATACCAGACATTCCACTCGTCGAAGCAAATATAGATATCGTTCTTGGCACGCTTCTTGGCCTTAACGAAATCTATGACGCCACCGATAGCCTGTATATAGCGCCCTGTTTCCTCGATCTTCCCGAAGTAGTTAAGGGTATCGTTGCTCGAGTTACCGAAGTACTTATGCAGAGATATGTAATCCACATTTTCGTAGCACTCTTCGAGCACCTCACGCTCCCAATCGGGATAGGTCGGCATCTCATCATTGGATGAGCCACATACGATTGCTTCGATGTTCCCGTTGATTGCCTTGAGCGCCTTGGACGTCTCATTGGCAAGATGGCCGTATTCTCTGGCATTCTTTTGACCGACCTGCCAGGGGCCATCCATTTCATTACCCAGGCACCACATCTTGACATCATATGGTTTATTTACGTCATGACTTCGGCGAAGTTCTGACCAGTAAGTTCCGGAAGGATGGAGTACATATTCGGCAAAATTTCGTGCATCTTCCAATCCTCTCGAGCCAAGGTTGACGGCAAGCATCATATCGATATCTGCCATCTCGGCCCATTGCGCAAATTCATTGATACCAACCTGGTTGGTCTCCTTGGACCGCCAGGCAAGATCGAGACGGACGGGGCGCTGCTCCTTGGGGCCCACACCGTCTTCCCACCGATACGCCGACACGAAGTTCCCCCCCGGGTAGCGAATCGCCGGAATCTTGAGAGCGCGCACGAGATCAAGAACATCCAGGCGAAAGCCGTTCGAATCGGCCTCAGGGTGTCCGGGCTCATAGATTCCCGAATAGATTGCACGGCCCATGTGTTCGATGAACGCTGAATAAAGCCGATCATCGATAGTACTTATCTTAAAATCCCGGTGCAGCGACGCACGAACGAGCATAAAAGCTCCTCCAGTGGCAACATTCAATTCAGGTCTCACGTGGCCCATTAAAACCGTCGGACCTACGCACTTTTTTAGCCTCTCCCCCTATTACTACAGTTCCACGACATAACCATCCAATACCATTATCGTCAGTGATCGATATACTTACACATATCAAATGCACAAAAATCACCGAATCAATGAGACCCTCATCAGCATGTAAATAGCTACACTGCGACTAAAGTTTATCGACATATTGTTATCATCCACCATGACTACAAAACTCTCACTTAAGAGGCCTGTCGAACAGAAAACAAAAAGACCCGATCCCTGTGAACCACAGAGACCGGGCCATAATCATCATGTTAGCATTAACTCACCACTTAACGTTTACTGGCAGGTCAATACTATAGACCAACATGGTGTTTTATTGACAACAAAGGGTTATAGATAATATTTGAAACGCAGCCGTCCACCATAGCGATCGGCGTCTCCACTGTCGCCATCTTCCTGATCGATTTTGCTATAATAAGTTCCAAGGTAGATATCAAAGTTATCGATACCCATTACCTGGGCAAATCGATAAGAAGCGTACAGTGTGTCGGAGGTATAGGTCCCGGGCACACTGACAACATCGTCTGCTACAGCGCTTTCCTTGACACTGTCGATCTCGTTGCGAGCATGGATATACCCCAGACCGAAGCCATGCCACAGGGTATTGAGCCCCAGTGTCAGGTTCTCCTCCTCGTGGGCGTCCAGGTAAGCCAGATTAGCGTTGACGCTGAAATCATTCAGGGAGTAGGAGAGCCGCGTGCCGTAGCCAGTACGGTCACTAATATCCTCGCCGCGCTCATCGACGATGGCATCATCGACAACGTTAGTTTCCACCCCCGCTGCCAATGTCCAGGGCCCCGGCGTCCAGGCCATTACCGGTCGTACAATGAAGGAGTTCTTGGCCTCGTTCTCGGGATCGATGGCATAGCCATGATACGTATCGCTTGCAAAAAGGTTGGTGCGATCACCAAACAGAGTCGAGACTTCAGCATAGAAGTCTCCGCGCGTCTGGCTGAGCAGTACCTGGCCGGAGTCTCCGCCACGGCCCCGCCCTTCCTTGGCCTGATAGATGTAACCGTGGCCATCGGAGTAGAGGTCATTGGCAGTATCACCGCTGTATTCGACGAATACATCCTGGCCTAGCGGGAAGAGATCGAAGGCTTCGAAGCGCCCCACTTTGAGCTCGAGGCCATTATCACGATTACCAAGGGCCAACCAGGCATCATCGACTCCCATCCCGCCGTCGGTGCCGACCAGAGGCTGTACCTTGAATCCAGCATAGTTCTGGCCGCTGGTGTGCTCGCCGGCGGCCTCGAGCAGGATACGTCCGGTCTGGTTGTATTCGTCGTTGCTATCGAACTCCCCCTCCAGGAAGATCGGCCCCTCCTGGGAGTTCTGAGCATTGACATCAAGCTCAACATCGCCGCCAAAGGTTAATTTTCCCGACTCATACTCATGGACCACATCAGCAAATGCTGAATTTGCCAAAAGAGCGGCCAGAACTCCAACACATGGTTTTAATTGTACTTGCACTAGATACCTCTTTCATCGTTTGGATTTATTACATTCCCTGGATGATCATCTGCATCGCATCCATTCCAGCCAATTTGTCCCAAATACCTCCTTACGCTTATTAACGACACAACTTCCCCATGAGGGGCAGTCAAGCCCTCAAAAAAGAGAACATTATTTTTATCAGCACTTACCACACTCGAGAGTCTATCCAGCTGTGCTGGCTAGCCCTGAACCTCTCGATTCAAGGCGCCATCACCGTACTGGTTCGTGGGTAGTACAGAGCTAAAAAGTTAGTTTAAAGTCGTCTCTGAACTATCAGTCGTCGAGTTGGTAGAAAAAACGTACCGGGTCTGACTTTGGTAGGTTTCCCCTGACTGCAGTAGTGTCGAAGGGAAATCAGGCTGGTTAGGAGAGTCCGGGAAATGTTGGGTTTCCAGGGCCAGGCCAAAGCGATGGCCGTAGGTCGTCCCTCCCTTGCCGGTCAAGGAGCCATCGAGGAAATTGCCCGAGTAGAACTGGAGCCCCGGCTCGGTGGTGAGTACCTCCATTACTCTGCCACTATGCCCAGCCTCCAGGCGAGCTGCCGTCACCAGTTCGTTCTCGTCCAGACCGTCCCGGTCGAGCACGAAGTTGTGATCATAACCCTGCCCTCTGGCCAGTTGGGTATTGTCGGCCTCGATACGCTTACCGATGGCCATGGACTCCCGGAAATCGAAGGGGGTCTGCGCCACGGAACGCAGCTCACCGGTCGGGATCAGCCCCTCATCCACCGGCGTGAAGGCATCAGCATTGATCATCAGCCGGTGATCGAGAATATCAGCGCCGTCGGCCCGTCCACCGGACACGCCATCGAGATTGAAGTAACTGTGCTGGGTGAGATTGACGGGCGTGGTGGCGTCGGAGGTCGCCTGATAATCGACGATCACGGCATTGTCATCGCTCAGCGTATAGCGAACCCGGGCCTGCAGTTCGCCCGGATAGCCCTGGTCCCCATCGGGGCTGGTCAGTGTCAGGATCAATCCAACGCCACGCTCATCCTCGACGGTTTCGGCCTTCCAGAGGCGTCGATCGAAGCCTTGATCTCCACCATGCAGGTGGTTGTCGCCGTCATTGGTGGGCAAGGCATGCACCTTGCCGTCGAGGGTGAACTCACCACCGGCGATACGGTTCCCATAGCGTCCGATCAGAGCCCCGAAATAAGGATTGACCTGACGATAGGCCGGTGACAGATAGTCCTCCAATCGGTCGAATCCCAACACGACATCCTCGAATTCCCCCTCGGCATCCGGTACCTCGAGGGCGACGATGATCCCTCCGTAAGGCGTCACCGATAGACGCGCTCCCTGAGCATTTGTCAAGGTGTACAGCGCCACCTCGCTACCATCCGGCAGGGTGCCGAAAACACCTTGCTCGATACTTCGCTGTTGCTCCATTCCCACTCCGTCCTGGTTTGTCTCCTGAGCGAAAGCGATACCGGCCACCAGCGGCAAGGCTGCCAACAAGGCCCATGCTCTGTTTCGAATTTCAGCCCCTGAGCCACGTGCTGTCGAGGTACCTGAGAAGAGGTCGAATGCCGTCATTTGTTGTTGTCTCCTTGCTGTAACATCCCACTGAATGTCGACCACATTAGACAGACGAGACATTAACCGCTAATAATGACTTATCGAGCTATCCATACCCATTTGGTTATCACAATATGACACGTCGCTCCGCCATGGGTGAGTTACCACCCGACTGGTTTCTCAAGGTAAGACTAAAGTTACGCCACCTGCAGTTGTTCCTGGCCCTGGACGATCACCGCAACCTGCACCGCGCGGCCGCCAGCCTCTCCATGAGTCAGCCCGCCGCCTCGAAGCTGCTCGGCGAGCTGGAAGAACGCCTGGGCGTGCGCCTGTTCGAGCGCCACTCGCGAGGCGTCGAGCCCAACTGGTATGGCGAGGTGGCGGTGCGTCACGCCCGCAACATCCTCTCCTCGCTGCAACAGACCGGCGATGAACTCAATGCCCTGAATGCCGGCAATGCCGGTGCAGTCTCCGTGGGCACCGTGATGGCACCGGCGGTGACACTGCTCTCCCGGGCCCTGGAGCGCGTCCATCGCCAGTTGCCGGGGCTCAAGGTCAACGTCGATGTGGATGTCAGTCCGGCCCTGGTGCCCAGGCTGCTGGAAGGCGAGCTCGACATGGTCATCTCGCGCATTCCCGCGGGCTTCGACCCCGGTCACTTCGTCTTCGAGGAGATCGGCGAGGAAGCCATCAGCGTGGTGTGCCGCCGCGAACATCCCCTGGCGGATGTCGCCTCGCCGACGCTCGCCGAGATGACGGCCTACCCCTGGTCGCTCCAGCCACCGGGGGCCCTGATGCGGCAGCGTGTCGACCATCTCCTGATGTATCAGGACCTGTCGCCACCGACGCGCATCATCAACACCTCCGACGTTCTGGTATCGCTGGCCCTGGTGGCCAACTCCGACACCCTGACCGTCACCAGTCGGGAAGTCGCCGAGCTGCTCTGCGACCCACAGCGTTTTCGAGTGTTGCCCACCGAGGAGGCCTTGAGCGTCCAGCCCTATGGCCTCATCACCCTCCGCCAGAAGCGGCTCTCTCCCGGTGCCGCCGCCTTGACCACCCTGCTGCGCGAGGTGATCGCCGAGGGGTAGGCCGGAGCGCCTGGCTAGGCCTTGTCTGAAAAGTCGACGAGCGAAGGTTAGACAAGGCGAAAATTTGCGAAAATGCGGAGTTTACAAGGAGTAAATGAGCATTTGAGCGGATTTTCAACGTCGTATAACCGAGCGTAGGCACTTTTCGGACAGTGCCTAGGCTTTGCACGGAAGGCCGGCGAACGAAAGTACAGGGGCTCTCAAGAGAACGGTGCCACCGACTCCCGATGCCCCAGCATCATGGCATCCGCCACATGCCGTAGCGGCGTGATATCCACATCGCTGCGCCCCGTGGTCAGCAGTTCGTGAAAATGGGCATAAAGCTCCGGATATTCGCGCTCCGGCTCGTCGACCGCCACCTCGCCATCGAGCACCAGGCGACATCCGCCACCCGACAGTTCGAGCCGCCCTTCTTCGGTGGTAATGGCCATCTCCCAGCGAGGCGGATCCTCGTGGCGGAAGTCGAAATCCGCGTCGAGAGGCACCCCCGTGCCATCGCGCAGATGCAACCTGGCGGCAATCGGCGTCTGGCAGTTGTCGGGCACTTCGAGTCTGGCATGCTTCAGGAAGAAAGCGGTGTCGAACAGCCGGGTGACGATCGACAAGGCATTGATACCGGGATCGAACACGCCCATGCCGCCGGCTTCCCAGAGCCAGGTCTGACCGGGATGCCAGACCCTGACGTCCTCGTGCCAGACGATCTCGATACCCGTGACCCGACGCTCGCTCAGCCACTGCCGGGCCAGCGGCACGGCGGGAGCAAAGCGCGAATGCCAGGCGGCAAAGAGCACGCTGTCACGCGCTTCGGCCAGGGCCTTCAGGTCCTCGACCTCGGCGAGGGTCGCCCCGGGCGGCTTCTCGAGCAAGACGGCCTTGCCATGTTCCAGCGCCTGGCGGGCCAGGCCATGGCGCAGATGGGTTGGCGTGCAGATCGCCACGGCATCCAGCGACGGCTCCCCGAACAGCATCGCCTCCAGCGACGCATAACCGGGCACACCCTCGAGCGACGTATGTGGATCGGCCGCGGCGACGAGCTCGAGACCCGGCGTGGCCTGAATGGCGGCGAGGTGCTGGTCGCGAACGATCTTGCCGGCACCGACCAGCCCCAGGCGAAATGAAGACATGAAACCTCCTGACCGACGAATGGAGTAGGGTTTGCCAAATGCGGCCTGAACGTCGACGAGCGACGCTCAGACCGGGCAAACATCAGTGAAGAAGAAGCGCAGTTTACAAGAGGTAAATGGGCATTGTGAGTTGAGGCTTAACGCCGTAATCACCGGGCGCCGTCGCTTTTCGTACAGACCTAGTTTCGTAAAGACCTAGTGGTTGTCGCGGGGCGGGCTGAGCCGCGCCACATCCCGATAGCCGGGCGCACCGCGCAGCGTCATGCCATCTGCCAGCGGCTCCACCAGCGTGCGCTGGATTTCCTGCCAGGGCGTCTGATGCGCCGGGAAGTCATAGCCACCGGCGGCCTCGAGACGCTCGCGACGCTTCGCCAGCTCGTTCTCGTCCATCTGCAGAGTCACTTCGCAGCGCCCCAGGTCGACGCGCAGCCGATCGCCGGTCTCGAGCAATGCCAAGGGGCCGCCGGTGGCAGCCTCCGGCGAGGCATTGAGGATCGAGGGCGATCCCGACGTGCCCGACTGACGACCGTCACCGAGGCACGGCAGCGACTCGATGCCCTGGCGAATCAAGGCCGCCGGCGGCTGCATGTTGACCACTTCAGCACCGCCGGGATGGCCCACCGGCCCGGCCCCGCGCATCACCAGGATGGTGCGCTCGTCGATGCCGAGCGCCGGGTCGTCGATGCGTGCGTGATAGTCCTCCGAACCGTCGAATACCACCACCTTGCCCTCGAAGGCCTCGGGATCGTCAGGGTCCTCGAGGAAGCGCTGGCGGAAATCGGCGGAAATCACACTAGTCTTCATCAGCGCCGAGTCGAACAGGTTGCCCTTGAGGTTCAAAAAGCCCGCCTTCTTTACCAGCGGATTGTCAAAACGCCGAATGACCTCGGCATCCTGAGTCTCGCGTCCCGCCACGTTGTCGGCCAGACACCGGCCGTTGGCGGTCAAGGCGTGGCCGTGAATCAAGCCATTGGCCAGCAGTTCGGCGATCACTGCCGGTACGCCCCCGGCACGATGGAATTCCTCGCCGAGATAGGCACCCGCCGGCATCACGTTGGCCAGCAGCGGGACCGCATGCCCGAGACGTTGCCAGTCGTCGTTGTCGAGCGCGACGCCGGCATGACGTGCGATGGCGTTGACATGCACGGGCGCATTGGAGGAGCCGCCCAGCGCCGAACAGGTCACGATGGCGTTCTCGAAGGCTTCCCGGGTCAGGATGTCGCTCGGTCGCAGATCCTCCCAGACCATGTCGACGACGCGCTCGCCGGTCTGATAGGCGACCATGGCCCGTTCCTTGTAGGGGCCGGGAATCATCGCCGAACCGGGCAGACTCATGCCCAGCGCCTCGGCCATGGAGTTCATGGTCGAGGCCGTGCCCATGGTGTTGCAGTGCCCCACGGAAGGTGCGGAGTCGGCAATCCTCGACAGAAACTCGGGGTAATCGATGTCGCCGGCAGCCAGGCGCTTGCGCATCTCCCAGACAATGGTACCGGAGCCCACCCGCTCCGCGCCGTGCCAGCCATTGAGCATCGGCCCGCCGGAAAGCACGATGGCCGGGATATTCACCGTGGCCGCCGCCATCAGACAAGCCGGAGTGGTCTTGTCGCAGCCGGTGGTCAGCACCACGCCGTCCAGCGGGTAGCCGTGCAGCACCTCGACCAGCCCGAGATAGGCCAGGTTGCGATCCAGCGCGGCCGTGGGCCGACGCACATTCTCATGGATAGGATGCAACGGGAACTCGAACGGCACCCCGCCGGCGGCACGAATCCCGTCCTTGACGCGCTTGACCAGCTCGACGTGATGGCGATTGCAGGGCGTCAGGTCGGAGCCCGACTGGGCGATCCCGATGATCGGCCGTCCAGAGGTCAATTCCTCCAGCGTCATGCCGTAGTTCATGTAGCGCTCGATGCACAGCGCCGTGGTGCCCGGATGTTCGGGATTGTCGAACCAGTCGCGCGAACGCAGCCGGTCGGACGTCATGCGGGGTCGCTGGGTCGTCATGGCATCTCCAGTGTTCAGTGAGAATGGCGCGGTACGTCGGCACCCCGGCAGCCCACCAGGAAGTCGAAATCGCAGCCTTCATCGGCCTGCAGCACGTGCTCGATGTAGAGCTGACGATATCCCCCACTGCTGGCGATCTGTCGCGAGGCCTGGGTGGGATCGTGCTCGGCCAGGCGCGCCTGGAGTTCCTCGTCGCCGATGTCCAGGTGCAGCTTGCCGGCGTAGGCATCCAGCTCGATCCAGTCGCCGTTGCGCACCGCCGCCAACGGCCCTCCGGCCGCCGCCTCGGGCGCCACATGGAGCACCACGGTGCCGTAGGCGGTGCCGCTCATTCGCGCGTCCGATATCCGCACCATGTCGGTGACGCCCTGTTCGAGCAGCTTGGCCGGCAGGCCCATGTTGCCCACTTCGGCCATGCCGTGATAACCACGTGGCCCGCAATGCTTCATCACCAGTACGCTGTCGGCGTCCACGTCCAGGTCGGGGTCATTGATGCGCGCCTTGTAGTCATCGAAGTCCTCGAACACCACGGCACGCCCACGGTGCGTCATCAGCTCGGGGGTCGCCGCCGACGGCTTGAGCACCGCGCCCTTGGGCGCCAGGTTGCCGTGCAGCACGCACATGCCGCCATCCTCGACCAGCGGGTTGTCCAGCGGCCGGATCACCTCGTCGTTGTACTGCGGCGCTTCGACGACGTTGTCCCACAGCGTCTTGCCGTTGACGGTCAGGGCATCCTTGTTCGGCAGGCGATCGGCCTCGCCCAGGCGGCGCAGCACGGCGGGCAGTCCGCCAGCATAGTAGAACTCTTCCATCAGGAAACGCCCGGAGGGCTGCAAGTCCACCAGTGTAGGCGTGCCACGACCGATGCGCGTCCAGTCGTCCAGTGCCAGGTCGACGCCGATGCGTCCGGCAATGGCCTTGAGGTGGATCACCGCGTTGGTGGAACCGCCGATCGCCGCATTGGTGCGAATGGCGTTCTCGAAGGCTCCTCGCGTCAGGACCTTCGAGAGGCGCAAATCTTCGTCGACCATCTCGACGATGCGATTGCCCGACAGGTGAGCCAGCACATAACGACGCGAATCCACCGCCGGAATGGCGGCGTTGTGCGGCAGCGACACGCCCAGCGACTCGGCCATGCAGGCCATGGTCGAAGCCGTGCCCATGGTGTTGCAGGTGCCTGCCGAACGCGACATGCCCGCCTCGGCGGCCATGAAGTCGTGCATCGAGATCTTGCCGGCCTTGACCTCTTCGGAAAGGCGCCAGACCACCGTGCCCGAGCCGATGTCGCGCCCTTCCTGCTTGCCGTTGAGCATCGGCCCACCGGTGACCACGATCGTCGGGATGTCACAGCTCGCCGCGCCCATCAACAGCGCCGGCGTGGTCTTGTCGCAGCCGACCAGCAGCACCACCGCGTCGATCGGATTGCCGCGAATCGCCTCCTCGACATCCATGCTCGCCAGGTTGCGGGTGAACATCGCCGTCGGGCGCAGATTGGATTCGCCATTGGAAAACACCGGAAACTCGACCGGATAACCGCCCGCCTCGAGAACCCCCTTCTTCACGTGATCGGCGATCTTGCGGAAGTGAGCGTTGCAGGGCGTCAGCTCCGACCAGGTATTGCAGATGCCGATGATCGGCTTGCCCTGAAACTCATGGTCGGGGATGCCCTGGTTCTTCATCCAACTGCGATACATGAAGCCATTCTTGTCGGCGGTACCGAACCACTCGGCACTGCGCAGCGTCGGCTTGCTGGAAGTCTTCGATGACGACATTGAGGTGACTCCTCGCGGCATTCCTGGGCGATGGGCAAGGCCCACCGATGATGTGTCATGGACACTACGACGAGATGCGCCCAAAGTACACACATACGAAAGTATATGTTGAACATATCTAGTCAATGAGCAACATTTCCCTCGTCAACAACAAACTCCCTTACGGAGAGATTCGATGCCACACCTGACCCCTAAACTGCTCCTGGGCGCCTCCGCCCTGCTGCTGAGCGTCACCTGCGCCCATGCCGCTGAGTACGAGTGGACCTTCCAGGCCTCGGAAACCGCCGGCGAACCGAGTTTCAAGGTCAAGCAGGAGTGGGCCGAACGCATCGGCACCATGACCGATGGCCGCGTCCAGATCGAATTGCTGCCCATCAATGCCGTGGTCGGCCCCACCGAAACGCTGCAGGCCGTCAGCTCCGGCATCCTGCAGGGCCACATGACCGATCCGAGTTACTTCTCCGGCCAAAACCCCGCCTTCGGCATGCTGGGCAACCTGGTCGGCGCCTGGAACGATCCCTACGACTTTCTGGAATTCATGAAACAGGGCGGCGGCGAAGAACTCTACAACGAGCTCTCCGAGCCCTATGGCAGCCACTTGATCGGTGCTGCCACCTTTCCGCTCGAGTCCGTTCCCTCCACGGTGCCCATCGAGAGCCTCGAGGATTTCGAAGGCCTCAAAATCCGCGCGCCCCAGGGCATGGTCTACAACATCTTCGAGCGTATCGGCGCCACGCCGGTCAACCTGCCCGGCTCCGAGGTCTATACCGGCCTGGAAAAGGGCGTGATCGACGCCGCCGATTCCACGGTACTCTCCAACAACGATGCCCAGGGGCTGCACGCCTTCGCGCCCTATCCGCTCTACCCGGGCTTCCATTCCATGCCGATGATCGCCGTCTCCATCAACAAGGACATCTGGGATGGCCTGCCCGAAGAATTGCAGACCACGCTCGAGACAGCCTTCGACGCCATGGCGTATGACCTGATCGCCCGCCTCAAGGAGCAGGACATCGAGACCCTCGCCAAGCTTCGCGAGAATCCCGATGTGCATCCCTTCGACCTGCCGGCGGAAGAGCGCAAGAAATTCCGACAAGCCGCCGAACAGGAATGGAAGGAATGGGCCGGTCGCAACGAGATGACCCAGAAGGTCTACGACGCCGCGACCAGCTTCCTCGAAGCGCGCGGGCAGCTCTAAGGGCTCGCGCGGTATAACCCACGCACTTCCGGGCCGGCCTCGCCGGCCCCTTGTCATTGTCACCACACCGCCCGACGACGTCGGCACGGAGTCAAGATGTCATCCACCCACGAGACGCCCCCCGACCCGGTACGCAACGCCTTCGACCGCGGCGTGGTGGCCTGCGGTCGTATTGCCGCCTGGCTGGTGTTCGTCGCCATGGCGATCAGCGTCTA
>NZ_VTPU01000020.1 GCF_008274785.1 Halomonas eurihalina | reverse complement strand
TACGAGCTACGAGCTACGAGCTACGAGCTACGAGCTACGAGCTACGAGCTACGAGCTACGAGCTACGAGCTACGAGCCAGCAGTATAAGTCGGGGTTCGCATCTCGCATCTCGAGTCAAAGCTCGTCTAGATACCGCTCGGCATCCAAGGCCGCCATGCAGCCGCTGCCCGCGGAGGTCACGGCCTGGCGATAGACGTGGTCCATGACGTCACCGGCGGCAAAGACACCGGGCACGCTGGTGGCGGTGGCGTTGCCCTCGAGCCCCGACTGAACCTTGATATAGCCGCCGGCCATGTCCAGCTGGCCTTCGAAGATGCCGGTGTTGGGGCTATGACCGATGGCGATGAACACGCCCGGTGCATCGAGCTCGCGGGTACTGCCATCCTCGGTGGACTTGAGCCGGGCCCCGGTCACGCCGGTATTGTCGCCCAGCACCTCATCGAGAGTGTGATTCCAGATCACTTCGATGTTGCCGTTCTCGACCTTGTCGAACAGCTTGTCCTGGAGAATCTTCTCGGCGCGCAGGCTGTCACGGCGATGCACCAGCGTCACCTTGGACGCGATGTTGGAAAGGTACAGCGCTTCCTCGACGGCGGTATTGCCGCCACCAACCACCACGACATCCTGGTTGCGATAGAAGAAACCATCGCAGGTAGCGCAGGCCGAAACGCCCTGCCCCATGAAGCGGGTCTCGGATTCCAGGCCCAGATAGCGGGCACTGGCACCCGTGGCAATGATCAGCGCATCGCAGGTGTAGGTGCCGTTGTCGCCCTTGAGCGTGAAGGGACGCTCACGCAACTCGACCTCCTGGACATGATCGAACAGTACCTCGGTCTCGAAGCGCTCGGCATGCCGCTTCATGCGCTCCATCAACTCCGGGCCCTGGACCCCGATGTCGTCGCCGGGCCAGTTGTCCACATCGGTGGTGGTGGTCAACTGACCGCCGGCCTGGATGCCGGTGATCAACAACGGCTTGAGATTGGCCCGGGCCGCATAGACGGCCGCCGTGTAACCGGCCGGCCCGGAACCAAGGATAATCAGGCGTTCGTGGCGCGCTTCGCTCATGGGATACCTCGCAACTCTGGCAATGGGTAACGCAACGGACTAGGCGATGCCGATGCCCCATCGGCATGACGCAGGCCACTGCGGGGCGGGCCGGTACAGGGGTGGCCCTCAGGCCACCCCCGGACTCGCCCGGAAGCGCTTAGAGCGCTTCGGCGTGGGTGCCCAGATACTTGGCGACACCCTCGGCGGTGTCCTTCATGCCTTCCTGGCCTTCATCCCAGCCAGCCGGGCAGACGTCGCCATGCTGCTGGTGGAACTTGAGAGCCTTGACCATGCGCAGCATCTCGTCGACGTTGCGGCCCAGCGGCAGGTTGTTGACGACCTGGTGCTGGACGATGCCGTCTTCGTCGATCAGGAAAGAGGCGCGCATGGCCACGCCGGCATCCGGATGCTCGATGCCGAAGGCGTTGGTGACCTCATGCTTGACGTCAGCCACGATCGGGAAGCCGACCTCGCCAATGCCGCCCTTCTCCGGGGACGTCTTGCGCCAGGCATGGTGGGTGAACTGGGAGTCGATGGATACGCCGATCACCTCGACGCCGAGCTCCTTGAACTGCGCCAGACGGTTGTCGTGGGCGATGATCTCGGAGGGGCAGACGAAGGTGAAGTCCAGCGGCCAGAAGAACAGCACGCGCAACTTGCCGTTGCTGTCGGAAAGCTTGAAGTTCTCGACGATCTCGCCATTGCCGAGGACGGCAGCGGCTTCGAATTCAGGCGCTTGACGTCCAACCAGTACGCTCATGGTGTCTCCTTGCAGTCGTTGAAATGTCATCGATGATGAAAAAATGGGATACCACACTAGGCCAGCCACCACCGTCGAACCATTCGCTCGACACTATGGCGCAAATAGCCGCGACCTATTGTGCCGTGCACAACAGGGTTGCACCAGATGGCCACCCTACAATACGTCGTCATCCCGCCCCAGGGTCACCGACTCCAGTTCACCACTGATCGGGGATACCTCGATGCGTAGCTGGATGGGGGCGCAGCAGCGCGGGCAATCCTCCCAGGTCGCGTGACTTCCCTGGGAGGCATCGACCTGTAGCGCGAAGGGCGTGTCGCAATAGGGACAACGGACCGATCGACTCTCCAATGCGTCCTCGTGCACGGCTTCTCCAGGCATGATGTCGCCTACTGCATGTGGGGACGACACGCCTCGTTATCAAGCCCAATCCCAGAGCGCAGTGGTTGAAAAGCGCTTCTATCATGACCATGTAAGAACATGAACCCAGGATGGTTCGACACTCCCCGTGACAGGAGGATAGCAATGAGCACCGAGTCCACACCGGATACCTTGCAGACCTTCGAGGCCGCCGGCACCACCTACCACTATTACAGCCTGCCGAAAGCCGCCGAAGCCCTTGGCGACATCGACCGCCTGCCGATGACGCTCAAGATCCTGCTCGAGAACCAATTGCGCTTCGCCGACAACCCCAGCGTCGCCCGCGAGGACATGCAATCACTGGTCGACTGGCAGCAGGATGCCTCGTCCGATCACGAAATCGGCTACCGCCCGGCCAGGGTCCTGATGCAAGACTTCACCGGTGTGCCCGGTGTGGTCGACCTCGCCTCCATGCGTGCCGCCGTCGAGAGTCTCGGCGAGGATCCCTCGCGCATCAATCCGCTATCGCCCGTCGACCTGGTCATCGACCACTCGGTGATGGTCGACAAGTTCGGCAACCCCACCGCGTTCCGCGACAACGTGGCCATCGAGATGGAACGCAACCGCGAGCGCTACGAGTTCCTGCGCTGGGGTCAGCAGGCCTTCGACAACTTCCGGGTGGTACCGCCGGGCACCGGCATCTGTCACCAGGTCAATCTCGAATACCTAGGCAAGACGGTGTGGACCAAGGAGGAAGACGGCAAGACCTTCGCCTACCCCGACACCCTGGTCGGCACCGACTCCCACACCACCATGATCAACGGCCTGGGCGTGCTCGGCTGGGGCGTAGGCGGCATCGAGGCCGAGGCTGCCATGCTCGGCCAGCCGGTGTCGATGCTGATTCCCGAGGTCGTCGGCTTCAAGCTCACCGGCAAGCTCCGCGAGGGCATCACCGCCACCGACCTGGTGCTGACGGTGACCCAGATGCTGCGCGAGCGCGGCGTGGTCGGCAAGTTCGTCGAGTTCTACGGCGATGGCCTCGCCGACCTGCCACTGGCCGACCGCGCCACCATCGCCAACATGGCCCCCGAGTATGGTGCCACCTGCGGTTTCTTCCCGGTCGATGACGAGACGCTCAACTATCTCCGGCTAACCGGCCGCGAAGACGCCCAGGTCGAGCTGGTCGAAGCCTACTGCAAGGCCCAGGGCCTGTGGCGCGAACCCGGCCACGAGCCGATCTTCAGCGACACCCTGCACCTCGACATGGACGAAGTGGAGTCCAGCCTGGCTGGCCCCAAGCGTCCCCAGGACCGCGTCGCCCTCAAGGACATGCCAACGGCCTTCGCCAAGGTGATGGAAGACGACGGCAAACCATTGTCGGCCACCGAGAAAGGCCGCCTGTTCTCCGAAGGTGGCCAGACCGCCGTGGGCGTCGAGGAAAGCTACGAGCATCACGACAGCCAGGAGGTCGACATGGAAGGCGAGGCCTTCCGGCTCGATCCCGGCGCCGTGGTGATCGCTGCCATCACCTCCTGCACCAACACCTCCAACCCCAGCGTGATGATGGCTGCCGGCCTGCTGGCGCGTAACGCCCTGGCCCGCGGCCTCAAGACCAAGCCCTGGGTCAAGACCTCGCTGGCTCCCGGCTCCAAGGTGGTGACCGACTACCTCGCCGCCGGCGGCGTACAGAATGACCTGAACGAGCTGGGCTTCAACCTGGTGGGTTACGGTTGCACCACCTGCATCGGCAACTCCGGGCCACTCCCTGAAGCCATCGAGAAGGCCGTCGAAGAGGGTGACCTGACCGTGGCCTCGGTGCTCTCGGGCAACCGCAACTTCGAGGGCCGGGTACATCCGCTGGTCAAGACCAACTGGCTGGCCTCTCCTCCCCTGGTAGTGGCCTATGCCCTGGCTGGCAACGTGCGCAAGGACATCGCCAACGATCCGCTTGGCACCGGCGACGATGGCCAACCGGTGTATCTCAAGGACATCTGGCCCAGCCAGGCGGAGATCGCCGAGGCGGTGGAGAAGGTCAAGACCGAGATGTTCCGCAAGGAATACGCCGAGGTCTTCGACGGCGACGACGTCTGGAAAGCCATCGATGTGCCCGAGAGTCAGGTCTACCAGTGGTCCGATGACTCGACCTACATCCAGCATCCGCCCTTCTTCGAGGGCATGGGGCGCGAACCCGCCGCCACTGAGGATGTCGAGGGTGCCCACATCCTGGCCCTGCTCGGCGACTCGGTGACCACCGACCACATCTCGCCGGCCGGCGCCATCAAGCCCGACAGCCCCGCCGGTCGTTACCTCCAGGAACGCGGCGTCAAGCCGGTGGACTTCAACTCCTACGGCTCACGCCGCGGTAACCACGAGATCATGATGCGCGGCACCTTCGCCAACGTGCGCATCAGAAACGAGATGCTCGACGGCGTGGTCGGCGGCGAGACCCGCCACGTGCCATCCGGCGAACAGATGTCCATCTACGACGCGGCCATGAAGTACCAGCAGGAAGGCACCCCGCTGGTGGTGATCGCCGGCAAGGAGTACGGTACCGGCTCCTCGCGCGACTGGGCCGCCAAAGGCACCCGATTGCTCGGCGTGCGCGCCGTGCTGGCCGAGTCCTTCGAGCGCATCCACCGCTCCAACCTGATCGGCATGGGCGTGGTACCGCTGCAGTTCACCGAAGGCGACACCCGCGAGACCCTGGGGCTGATCGGCGATGAACGGATCTCGATCTCCGGACTCTCGGAGCTGACCCCGGGTGGCAAGGTCGAGGTGACCATTGCCAGTCCCAAGGGCGAGAAGCGCATTGAAGCTCTGTGCCGCATCGATACCGCCAACGAGCTGGAGTACTACCTCCACGGCGGCATCCTGCACTACGTACTGCGCAAGATGATCGGCGCGGCCTGATCGCCGTCACTCGCCCCGCATGACGCAAAAGCCCCCGCCGGTGAGGAACCGGCGGGGGCTTCTTGTCGGCGGGCTACGAGTTACGAGCTACGAGCTACGAGCTACGAGCTACGAGCTACGAGCTACGAGCTACGAGCTACGAGATACGAGATACGAGATACGAGATACGAGATACGAGATACGAGCGAAAGCCTATTCCCGGCCCTGGCACTTTCAAGCTCGCTGCTCGCATCTCGAAACTCGTGGCTCGTCAGAACGAACGGCGCCGATAATCCCGATACTCCGGATACCAGAAATGACGCTCGATGGAGTCACGGATCGCCTGCTCGTCACTCTTCAGCGCGACGTCCTCACGCTGCGCCTCCAGCGCCACTTCGAAAGCGATCGCCTTGGACAGCTCACGGATATCCGACAGCGCGGGCAACACCGCACCTTCACCGGTCTTGGCCACCGGCGCCTCGACTGCTAGCGCGCGGGAAGCCGCCATCAGCATGCCGTCAGTGACCCGGCTAGCACCCGCCGCCACCACGCCGAGTCCGATACCCGGGAAGATGTAGGCATTGTTGCACTGCGCGATGGGATACTGGCGACCCTGATGCTCCACCGGCGCGAAGGGGCTACCGGTAGCCACCATGGCCTCGCCGTCGGTCCAGCGGATCACATCCTCCGGCAGCGCTTCGGCGCGTGAGGTCGGATTGGAGAGCGGCATCACCAGAGGCGAGGCGCAGCCGGCGTGCATGGTGCGGATCACCTCCTCGGTGAACAGGCCCTTCTGGCCACACACACCGAGCAACACCGTAGGGCGCACCTGCTTGACCACCTCGAGCAGCGACTGACCATCCCAGTCGTCGACCAGCGAGGGCTCCTGGGCCAGTCGACGCTGGAAGTCGCGCAGCCATCCCTGGTCAGCGGTGACAAGACCTTCACGGTCGACCATGAAGATACGCTCCCGAGCCTGTTGCTCCGAAAGCCCCTCTTCTTGCATGGCGACCACGACCTGCTCGGCGATGCCGCAACCGGCGGAGCCCGCGCCGACAAACACCACGCGCTGATCGGCCACGCCCTCGCCTCTGGCCTTGCAGGCCGCCAGCAAGGTGCCCACGCAAACCGCAGCGGTACCCTGAACATCGTCGTTGAAGCAGCAAAGCTCATTGCGGTAGCGCTCGAGCAGCGGCATGGCATTGGCCTGGGCGAAGTCCTCGAACTGTAGCAGCACCTGAGGCCAACGGCGCTTCACCGCGGCAATGAACTCCGCCATGAAGGCATCGTACTCTTCCTGGGAGACACGCGGATGCCGCCAGCCCATGTACATCGGGTCATCGAGCAGCGCCTGGTTGTTGGTCCCCACGTCGAGCGTGATCGGCAGCGTATTCGCCGGACTGATACCACCGCAGGCGGTGTACAGGGACAACTTGCCGATGGGAATACCCATACCGCCGATGCCCTGGTCACCCAGCCCCAGGATACGCTCGCCGTCGGTGACCACGATCACCTTGACCCGGTCCTTGGTGGCGCTGCGCAGGATGTCGTCCATGCGATCCCGATCGGGATAGGAAATGAACAGGCCGCGGTGGTTGCGATAGATATTCGAGAACTCTTCGCAGGCCTGCCCCACCGTAGGGGTGTAGATGATCGGCAGCATCTCCTCGAGATGTTCGGAAACCAGGCGGAAGTAGAGCGTCTCGTTGTCATCCTGGATGGCACGCAGATAGATGTGCCGGTCCAGGTCGTTCTGGCACTGGCGATACTGACGATAGGCCCGCTCCACCTGCTCTTCGATGGTCTCGACGTTCTGTGGCAACAGGCCGATCAGGTTGAACTCGAGGCGTTCCTCGCGGGTAAAGGCACTCCCCTTGTTGAGCAACGGCATTTCGAGCAAGGGGGGCCCGGCGTAGGGGATATAGAGGGGGCGCTTGGCTTCTCTGGTCATCGGTTCGTCTCTGCTGTCTCTGGAATCCGGGCCGTGACGCTCTGTGGCGACTTGGGCGCTACTCTACCACGTCGACGCGCCGACCATGGAGGCCGGCACATCATGCAGGGTGCACGTGACGAATCAGACGAAGCGCCCCAGCCCCACCGCCTGACGCAATTGATCCATGAAAGGCGCGGCCTCGGCACGGGCGCGATCGGCCCCTTGGCGCAGCACCTCCTCGATGTGGGCGGGATCTTCCAGCAATGCCTGATAACGCTCCCTCGGCTCGCTCAACTGCGCGTTGAGGTATTCGAAGACCCGGTTCTTGGCCTCGCCCCAGCCGATCCCGTTCTCATACTCGGTGCGCATCTCGGCCGTCTCTTCCTGAGTGGCGAAGGCCGAGTAGATCTGGAACAGCGTGCAGCTATCCGGGTCCTTGGGCTCGCCGGGCTCCAGCGAGTTGGTCTTGATCTTGCGCACCAGCTTGAGCAGTTTCTTCTCGGAGACGAACAGCGGGATGGTGTTGTCGTAGCTCTTGGACATCTTGCGTCCATCAAGCCCGCCCAGGACCTCGACCCGCTCGTCGACCACCGCATCGGGCAAGGTAAAGTACTGGCCCTTGAAGAGGTGATTGAAGCGGCCGGCCATGTCGCGCGCCATCTCGATGTGCTGGATCTGGTCGCGCCCCACCGGCACGCGTTGGGCGTTGAACATCAGGATGTCGGCGGCCATCAGCACCGGGTAGCCGAACAGTCCCATGGTCACGCCCTTGTCCGGGTCCGGATGGCCGGCCGTCTCGTTATCGGCCACGGCCGCCTTGTAGGCATGGGCACGATTCATCAGGCCCTTGGCGCAGACGCAGGACAGCATCCAGGTCAGTTCGGGAATCTCGGGAATGTCCGACTGCCGGTAGAAGATGGCGTTGTCGGTATCCAGCCCCAGGGCCAGCCAGGTGGCGGCGATCTCCAGGCGCGACTGCTGGACCCGCTTGGGATCATGGCTCTTGATCAGGGCATGCAGATCGGCGAGGAAATAGTAGGACTGGACACTCGGGTCCTGGCTCGCCGCGATGGCCGGCTTGATGGCGCCGACATAGTTGCCCAGGTGGGGAGTACCGGTGGTGGTGATGCCCGTGAGCACACGGGTCTTGTCGGATGCTGCAGTCATGAAAGCGGGACTCTGCTGACTCTGGAATGCCCGCCATGGTAACGCGAGGCCCCGGTCAAGGCGACCTGCCGGGAACAAGTCGCAGGGCTAGCGCAGAGAGTAGTATCTACCCGGGGCTGATCCGTCGACAAGCCGGCGCCCCTCGTCAGGATCACCCTGACGAGGCATCGCAGTCATCGCCAGAGAGAGACCAACCTCAGATCGAGAAAAGGCCAGGACTCCACGCGGTAGCCCTGGCCTTTCGTCGACGAGTCGGCCCCCTCAGCCAATCAGGGTAGCGGCTTCCACATACTCCAGCCCGAAGGCTTCGGCCACGGCACGGTAGGTGAGCTTGCCGTCGTGGACATTGAGCCCCGCGGCGAAGTGGTCGTCGTCGGCCAGCGCCTTCTGCCAGCCCTTGTCGGCAAGCGACAGCACGAACGGCAGAGTGGCGTTGGTCAGTGCCTGGGTGGAGGTCCGGGCCACCGCGCCGGGCATGTTGGCCACGCAGTAGTGCACCACGCCATCCACCACATAGGTCGGTTCGGCATGGGTGGTGGGCCTGCTGGTCTCGAAGCAGCCGCCCTGGTCGATGGCCACGTCCACCAGCACGCTGCCGGGCTTCATGTCGGACAGCATCTCCCGCGTGATCAGCTTGGGCGCGGCGGCTCCCGGCACCAGCACGGCGCCGATGATCAGGTCCGACTCGCGGACCGCCTCTTCGAGCGCATCGGCCGTGGAGAAAACCGTCTTCATGCGGCCCTGATAACGATCATCCAGGGTCTCGAGGCGCGGAATGGACTTGTCCAGCACCGTCACCTCGGCGCCCAGCCCCAGGGCCATGCGGGCGGCATTCTCGCCAACCACGCCACCGCCGATGACCGTGACTCTGGCCGGCGCCACGCCCGGCACCCCCGGCAGCAGGATACCCGCACCGCCCTGGGCCTTCTCGAGGCTGTGTGCGCCGGCCTGGACGGCCATGCGACCCGCCACGGTGCTCATCGGCGCCAGTAGTGGCAGGCCACCCTCGGCGGCGGTGATAGTCTCGTAGGCGATACAGGTGGCACCGCTATCGAGCAGCCCCTTGGTCAGCGTTTGCTCGGCCGCCAGGTGCAGATAGGTGAACAGCGTCTGCCCGGCAGACAGCCTGGCAACTTCCTCGGCCTGGGGCTCCTTGACCTTGAGGATCAGTTCGGCGTCGCCCCACAGCTTGGCCACATCGGCTTCCAGGCGAGCGCCGGCCGCTTCGAAGTCGGCGTCGCTGAAGCCCGCGCCCTCGCCGGCGGCGGTCTGGACGATGACATCATGACCACGCCCGACCAGCTCACGAGCCCCACTGGGGGTCAGGGCAACGCGATACTCATGGTTCTTGATTTCCTTCGGCACGGCGATCTTCATGAGATTCCTCCGATGCATGAACTGTGGATGACGGCGGATTTACTTCATTACAGCACAACAGTGCATACACGCAGAGATCACGCAAGAAAAACAAAAAATATTCGGAAAACAAGCCATCGACATCGAAAATACGACTGCCAAAAGAAAAGCAAACAGAAAGACTTCCGCTCGTCGATCACTCGCTGATCAAGGCCGCCCCGTAGCAACGCCGGAATTCGTCCGGGAGGCGCCGAGGGCGGCCACTGGAAAGCTCGATGCAGGCGAAGCGCGTGCGCGCGCGCAACAACGTCGGGCCGCCCTCGCACTGCCTGAGCTGGAAGCGGCGCGTGAGCGTCAGACGCTCGTCGCAATCGACGATCCAGGTGGCCAGTTGCAACCTGTCGCCTTCGAAGGCCGGCGCCAGGTAATCGAGTTCATGACGATGAACGGCCATGGCGCGATCCAGCTCGCGGTAACGCGCCAGGCTGAGCCCCAGGTGCTCCGAATGGCGCCAACTGATGCGTTCCACCCAGCGCAGGTACTCGGCGTTGTTGGCGTGGCCATAATCGTCGATGCTCGACGGCTCGACTTCGAGGTCGATGATGAAGGGCTCGGGCAGATCCCAGGACATGACGGCATGCTCCCTGTCGCTTGGCGGATTCGAGGTCCAGGCTGGCGGCGACATTATGACCGATCGCGACCACAGTTCCAGCAGCGGTCGAAGACGCCTTCGAGCGCTTCGCCACAGCCGGGGCAGACCCAGCCGGGACGCGCCTCGTCCTTCTCGGTCTCGCGAATCAGTGCCTCGGCCCGGGCACGATTATGCGGCGCCACCCACACCTCGGGCTCACACTCCACAGGCGGCAGCTCCCCCGAGGCACCGCTCAGCGTCATGTTGCGACGCTCCACCGGGATGCCGACCGACTCGAGCAGGTTGGCCACATGGCTGACCAGCAGTGGATTCGTATGTGCGAAGACGCAAACGAAGTCGAAATCCTTCACGACGCGACCTTCCTCATGATGAGCACTCCTCGGCACCATCGACGAGTCCAGGCACTTTTCACAGGCCCCAAGCACTGTCTGAAAAGTCGACGAGCGAAGGTACCTTTTACCGGGGCTAGTCGCGGAAAACCCGCACCCCCAGCGCCTTCAGATAAGACGTCTCGGGAATCGCGGGATGCACTGGATGGTCCGGCCCCTGATGCCCCTGGAAGATCACCTGGCCATGGCGATCCTGGTGACGGGCTGCGCCGCGTACCACGTCCGTGAGCCGGTCCATGCCCAGGTGCATGGAGCAGGAGGCCGAGACCAGCAGGCCATCACGCCCCAGCAGGCGCATCGCTTCCCGATTGAGTCGGCCATAGGCGCGCTCTCCGGCGGCCGTGTCCTTGCGTTTCTTGATGAAGGCCGGCGGGTCGAGGATCACCACGTCGAAGCGCTCGTCGTCGGCCTTGAGGGCGGCCAGCGCCTCGAAGGCATCTCCCTCACCCACCGCGACGCGCTCCTGGAGCCCGTTCAGTTCGGCGTTCTCGGCCACGCCCTGCAGCGCCCGCTCGCTGGCATCGACACACAGCACCTCGCTGGCGCCGTGTGCAGCCGCCTGCACGCCCCAGCCGCCGACATAGCTGAACAGGTCCAGCACCCGCTTGCCGGCCACCAGTCCGTTGAGCCAGGCCCGGTTGGCACGATGATCGAAGAACCAGCCGGTTTTCTGACCGTCCAGCACCGGCGCGACGAAACGCACGCCGTTCTCTTCCAGTTCGACGCTCTCGGGCGGTTCGCCACCGAGCACCTCGACGCCCCCCTCGAGTCCTTCCATGCGGCGTCCGCTGGTGTCATGACGCAGCACCACCGCCCGCGGCGACAGCACCTTGTCCAGGGCATCGAGCAACGGCTCGCGTACCGCTTCCATACCGGCGGTATTGAGCTGTACCACCAGGACATCGTCGAAACGGTCGATCACCAGCCCCGGCAGCAGATCGCCTTCGCCATGCACCAGGCGATAGAACGGCTTGGCGAACAGGCGCTGGCGCAGGGACAACGCCTGGTTGAGGCGATGCACCAGCAGCGAACGGTCGAGGACGGTCCCGGCATCGCGGGACACCAGACGCGCGCAGATCAGCGAATGGGCGTTGACATAGGCCACACCCATGGCCTTGCCGTTCGCCGCTTCCACCACCGCCTGCTCGCCCGGCGCGAAGTCCTTGAGCGGCGTAGCAGCGATATCGATCTCGTTGGAATACAGCCAGAGATGACCGGCTTTCAGTCGACGGTCGGCGTTCTTCTTGAGGCGCAGGGAGCGTAGGGCGGTCATCGGAAATCTCGTGATTGGAAATAGGAATTGGGCGAAGCGGACACCATCCGAGTCAACGTTGGCACTCGGCACAGAAGACACTGGCGCGCTGCCCCAGGGTCACCAGGCGCAGTTCGGCGCCGCAGCGCCGACAGGGTTCGCCGTCGCGGCCATAGACATTGAGCCGCTGGGCGAAATACCCCGGCTCGCCGGTGCCACTGACGAAGTCGCGCAGCGTCGTGCCTCCCTGGGTGATGGCCGCAGCCAGCACCTCGCGGATGGCATCGGCCAGGCGCGTATAGCGCTCTCGCGAGATGCGCCCCGCCTCGCGGCGCGGATCGATGCCGGCCAGGAACAGGGCCTCGGCGGCGTAGATGTTGCCGACGCCAACCACCACGGCGTTGTCCATCAGGAAAGGCTTGACCGCCAGCCGTCGCTTCCGGGACATCGCATAAAGCCGCTCGCCATCGAAGGCCTCCGAGAGCGGCTCCGGCCCCAGCTTCGCCAACCGACGGTCCTGCTCGACATCGCCGTCCAGCCAATCGATGAAGCCGAAGCGACGCGGATCGTGATAGCGCAGGATAGCCCCATCGTCGAGCACCAGGTCGACATGATCGTGCTTCTTGGGCAACTCGCCCAGCCGTGCGATGCGCAGGCTGCCGGACATGCCCAAGTGGCACAGCAGGGTTCCGCCCCGCTCGCCGACCACCGGCATCAGCAGATACTTGGCGCGACGATCCAGCCGACCCAGGCGCGCGCCCACCAGACGGTCGGCGAGATCCTCGGGCACTGGGTGGCGCAGGCGCGACTGGCGCACGATCACCTCGCGGATCTCGCGCGCCTCGACATGCGGGGCAATGCCGCGTCGGGTGGTTTCGACCTCGGGAAGCTCGGGCATGGCGGGATATCCAGCAGCGGGACGACATACGCAAGAACCCGACCATCGGGCCGGGTTCGGGCGGACAGGCTCTAACCTGCGGAAGGAAGCCATCGAGCGACCCGGCGCGCTTTCGCGGGCGGGGCCGACGGCCAGGATGCCGAGCGCGTCAGCGCACCGGCATCGCGATCACTTGATCTTGGCTTCCTTGTAGATGACGCGCTTGCGGGCCACCGGATCGAACTTCTTCATTTCGAGCTTGTCCGGAGTGTTCCGCTTGTTCTTGTCGGTGGTGTAGAAGTGGCCGGTACCGGCGCTGGACACCATTCTGATCTTGTCACGCATGACTCTTCTCCCTCATGGATCGGGCGCTGGAGTGTCTTAAACAGTCTCGCCGCGCTTACGGATATCGCTGAGCACCGCGTCGATACCCTTCTTGTCGATGATGCGCATACCCTTGGTGGAAACGCGCAGCTTGACGAAGCGCTTCTCGGCTTCCACCCAGAAGCGATGGGTGTGCAGGTTCGGCACAAAACGACGCGGGGTCTTGCGCTGAGAGTGAGATACGTTGTGACCAGTCACCGGGCGCTTGCCGGTAACCTGACATACTTTGGACATGAGAGCCTCCAACCGCTTGGCCAGGGTATTAACCTGAGTGTTCAAAACCTGTCGGGCAAACCGGGACGACCCGTGTCATTTGACCCAAGGGAATTCAAAGGCTGCACTTTATACCAGAGTTGGCCGGGCCAGACAAGCGAGAGACGAGATTATAGCAGGCCACGCTCGGCAAATGACACCACTTCTCCATCTCCCACCACGAAGTGATCCAGCACCCGGACCTCGAACAGCTCAAGCGCCTGCCTGAGCCGCTCGGTGATGCGCCGGTCGGCGTCACTCGGCTCGGCCACCCCGGAAGGATGGTTGTGCGCGAAGATCAGTGCCCCCGCCCCCAGTTCCAGGGCGCGACGCGCCACTTCGCGGGGATAAACCGAGGCGCTGTCCAGCGTTCCCCGGAACAGCGACTCGTAGCGAATCACCCGGTGCTGGCTGTCGAGGAACAGCGCGGCGAACTCCTCATGCCCGAGGTGGCGCAGACGCGACGTCAGGTAGTCGCGGACCAGCCCCGGCGAGGTCAAGGCCGCCTCGCGGTCTAGCCGACTGGCCAAGTGGCGTCGCGCCAGTTCCAGCACCGCCTGCAACTGCACGTACTTGGCCTGCCCCAGCCCGTGCCCGGCGCAAAAGGCCCGTTCATCGGCCTCCAGCAGGGGACGCAGACCACCGAAGACCGACAGCGTGTCCCGCGCCAGATCCACGGCGGAGCGTCCCGGCACCCCGACGCGCAGAAAGATCGCCAACAACTCGGCATCGGAAAGCGCCTCCGAGCCCAGCGCCAAGAGTTTTTCCCGAGGGCGCTCGCCCTCCGGCCAATCGCGAATCGACATCCTTGCCTCCCATGCATGTCCAGCGCTCTGGCCATGCACGCCGCCCCTGCCCCTTCACGGCATCCCTTCGCCACCCAGTGTAGTCGCCACGAGGCGTCCACGCAGGCCGGCTACGCAAGCCACACCGCGAGTGGTAAGGTAGACGACCGGATTCACGCTTGGACACCGCCATGTCTGCATTGCCCGGAACATTGCCCGGAAAACGCATCCTGCTCGGGATCGGCGCCGGTATCGCCGCCTACAAGAGCGCGCACCTGGCGCGCCTGCTCAAGCAGGCGGGCTTCGAGGTTCGCGTGGTCATGACCGAAGGCGCCCAGGCCTTCATCGCGCCCTTGACGCTCCAGGCCCTGACCGGCGAAGCAGTGCGTACCTCGCTGCTCGATCCAGAAGCCGAGGCCGGCATGGGCCACATCGAACTGGCCCGCTGGGCCGATCGCATCCTGATCGCGCCCGCCACGGCCGACCTGATGGCACGCCTGGCCCATGGTCACGCGGACGACCTGCTCACCACCCTGTGCCTGGCCAGCCACGCCGAAAAGTTCATGGCGCCGGCCATGAACCAGGCCATGTGGAGTCACCCCGCCACCGCGCGCAACGCCCACCGGCTCGCCGAAGACGGCTGGCAGCTGCTCGGCCCCGACAGCGGCGACCAGGCCTGCGGCGACGTGGGACCTGGCCGCATGCTCGAACCGGAGGACATCATGGCCGGCCTGTCCGGAGCGGTGGAGCGCCCCGCCGAGGGGCTGAAGGTAGTGATCACCGCCGGGCCGACCCGCGAGGCCCTCGACCCGGTTCGCTATCTCTCCAACCACAGCTCCGGCAAGATGGGCTACGCGCTGGCCACTGCCGCCGCGGCCCTGGGCGCCGAGGTACACCTGATCAGCGGCCCGGTGGCACTGGCCACGCCGCACGGCGTGACCCGGCACGACGTGGAAAGCGCCGACGACATGCTGGCGGCCGCCGAACGTCTCGCCTACGATTGCGATCTCTTCATCGGCTGCGCCGCCGTGGCCGACTACCGCGCCGAAGCCCCGGCCGAGCACAAGCTCAAGAAGCGTGACGACGAAGACGCCATGACCCTGCGTCTGGTCAAGAATCCCGATATCATTGCCCGCATCGCCGCCCGGGACGACCGCCCCTTCGTCATCGGCTTCGCCGCCGAGACGCGCGACCTCGAGCGTTACGGCCGCGACAAGCTGACGCGCAAGCAACTCGACATGGTGGTGGCCAACGACGTTTCCCAGGCCGGGCTCGGCTTCGGCGCCGACGACAACGCCGCCGTGCTGCTCTGGAAAGACGGCAACGCCATCGACCGCGACGCCCAGCCCCCGCAACCCAAGTCACGACTGGCCGAGGCCGTCCTGAAGCGGGCACTGAGCCGCCTGAACACCACTCACCACGCCTGACACCCCGATTCCGGAAGACACCCGATGCCGACTTTTCCCGACCGTCCCCGCCTCGCCGTCAAGCTGCTCGACGAGCGCATGCGCGACTATCTGCCCCATTACGCCACCGCCGGCTCGGCGGGCATGGACCTGCGAGCCCTGCTCGACGCCCCCCTGCCCCTCGAGCCCGGCGACTGCGAACTGGTGCGCACCGGACTCGCCATCCACATTGCCGACCCGGGCCTGGCCGGTATGGTCCTGCCCCGATCGGGGCTCGGCCACAAGCACGGCATCGTGCTCGGCAACCTGGTGGGGCTGATCGACTCCGACTACCAGGGAGAGTTGATGGTCTCGGTGTGGAACCGGGGCGACACCGCTTTCACCCTGGAGCCCTTCGAGCGCCTGGCCCAGTATGTTCTGGTACCCGTGGTGCAGGCCGACCTCGAGGTCGTCGACGACTTCGACGCCAGCGCCCGGGGCATGGGCGGCTTCGGCAGCTCCGGCCGTCACTGACCCGACCAACACCACTGACCCGACAGCGCCATTGACTTCACGCACGATCAAGGACTGATGACATGACGACAGACAAGGCCCATATCGCCCCCGCCTCCATCTTTCGCGCCTACGACATTCGCGGCGTGGTCGACAACACCCTCACCGAACCCGGTGTCGAAGGTATCGGCCGGGCCATCGGCAGCGCTGCCAGGGCGAAGGGCGAAACCCGCGTGATCGTCGCCCGCGACGGCCGCCTCTCCGGCCCTCGCATGCTCGCGGCGCTGACCCGCGGCCTGACTGCCTCGGGCTGCGACGTGATCGATATTGGCATGGTGCCGACGCCGGTGCTCTACTTCGCCACCCACGTGGTAGAAGGCACCGCCTCCGGCGTGATGGTCACCGGCAGCCACAACCCGCCCGACTACAACGGCTTCAAGATCGTGCTCGGTGGCGAGACGCTGTCCGGCGAGACCATCACCGACCTGCACCGCCGCCTGGAAGAAGACGACCTGACCGAAGGCCAGGGCCAGGTGAGCGAGCAGGACCTGCGCGAGGCTTATCTGGAACGCATCCTCGGCGATGTCGTCCTGACACGACCGATCAAGGCCGTGGTGGACTGCGGCAACGGCGTGGCCGGCGAGCTTGGCCCGAAGCTCGTCGAGCGTCTCGGTGCCGAGACCATCCCGCTCTATGCCGAGATCGACGGCACCTTCCCCAACCACCACCCGGATCCCGGCAAGCCGGAAAACCTCAAGGACCTGATCGCCGAGGTCCAGGCTCGCGGCGCCGACATCGGCCTGGCCTTCGACGGCGACGGCGACCGGCTGGGCGTGGTCACCCCCTCGGGCAAGCTGATCTACCCCGATCACCTGATGATGGCCTTCTCCGAGGACATGCTGGAGCGCAACCCCGGCGCCCGGGTGATCTTCGACGTCAAGTGCACCGGCAACCTGGCCCGGGTGATCGAAGAGGCCGGCGGCACGCCGGAGATGTGGCGTACCGGCCATTCGCTGATCAAGGCACGCATGAAAGAGACCGGCGCTCAGCTTGCCGGCGAGATGAGCGGCCACATCTTCTTCAAGGAACGCTGGTTCGGCTTCGACGACGGCCTCTACGCCGCCGCCCGCCTGCTGGAAGTGCTGTCGCGCCAGTCCCTCGATACCGACGCCTTCTTCGCGCGCTATCCTCAGGATATCGGCACCCCCGAGATCAACGTCACGGTCACCGACGAGACCAAGTTCGACCTGGTCGAGCGCCTGGCCCGGGAAGGCGATTTCGGCGACGACGGCGTCAAGACTACCCTGGATGGCATTCGCGTCGACTACCCCGACGGCTGGGGACTGTGCCGCGCCTCCAACACCACGCCAGTGCTGGTGCTGCGCTTCGAAGGCAAGAGCGAGGCAGCGCTGCAGCGCATTCGCAACCGTTTCGCCGAGGCCCTCGAGCAGGTCGACCCGACGCTCGAGATCACGCTCTGACGCTTCCCCGACACGACACGGACCCGACATGACCGAACAGACTCGCGACCCGCGCCAGGTAGTGGAAGTCCTCTCCGAGGCACTTCCCTACATCCAGCGCTTCTCCGGCAAGACCGTGGTGGTCAAGTACGGCGGCAACGCCATGACCGAAGACCCGCTGATCGACTCCTTCGCCCGCGACATGGTCCTGATGAAGGAAGTCGGCATCAATCCGGTGGTCGTTCACGGCGGCGGCCCGCAGATCGGCGAGCTGCTCGAGAAGCTCAACATCGAGTCGCGCTTCGTCAACGGCATGCGCGTCACCGACGCCGAGACCATGGACGTCGTCGAGATGGTGCTCGGCGGGCTGGTCAACAAGGGCATCGTCAACCTGATCAACCAGTGCGGCGGCAAGGCCATCGGCCTGACCGGCAAGGACGGCGCCCAGATTCGCGCCCGCCAGTTGAAGGTAGAGCACCAGAGCCCGGAAATGACCGCTCCGGAGATCATCGACATCGGCCACGTGGGCGAGGTGGAGCACATCTCCACCGATCTCATCGAGATGCTCGCCAGCCGCGACTTCATTCCGGTGATCGCCCCGATCGGCGTCGATGCCGAGGGCCGCAGCTTCAACATCAACGCCGACCTGGTGGCCGGCAAGGTGGCCGAGGCGCTGGACGCCGAGAAGCTGATGCTGCTGACCAACGTGGCCGGACTGATGAATGCCGACGGAGAGGTGCTGACCGGCCTCAGCACCGCCCAGGTCGATGCCATGATCGCCGACGGCACTATTCATGGCGGCATGCTGCCGAAGATTCGCTGCGCCCTGGAAGCCGTGAAGGGCGGCGTAGCCAGCGCCCATATCATCGATGGCAGGGTGCCCCACGCCACCCTGCTCGAGATCTTCACCAATGCCGGTGTCGGCACCTTGATCACCAACGCCGGAGACGAGCCCCACGACGACTGACCCTTTCCCCATCGAGCGACAAGAAAAGCACACCATGACGCAGGAAGCTTCCCCCTCCAGCCGTCGCGACCAGATTCTGCAAGGACTGGCGCTGATGCTGGAGGAAGACAGTGGCAAACGCATCACCATCGCCGCCCTGGCCCGCCAGATCGGCGTCTCGGAAGCGGCTCTCTACCGCCACTTCCCCAGCAAGGCACGCATGTTCGAGGGACTCATCGAGTTCATCGAACAGACCCTGTTCGAACGCATCGGCCGCATTCTCGAGGAAGTGCCCGAAGCAGTGCCGCGCTGTGGCCAGATCCTCACCCTGCTGCTGGGCTTCGCCGAGAAGAATCCTGGTCTGTCGCGTCTGCTAGGCGGCGACGCCCTGACCGGCGAGACCGCCCGGCTGCGACAGCGCATCCACCAGCTGTTCGAACGTCTGGAAACCCAGCTCAAGCAGGTACTGCGCGAGGCCGAGCTACGCGAGGGACGGCGCCCGGCGATGCCGATTCCAGCCGCTGCCAATATGCTGCTGGCCCAGGTCGAGGGACGCATCTCCCAGTATGTGCGCAGCGACTTCAAGCGCCGCCCCACCGAACACTGGGAAGACCAGTGGCAGCCACTCTCCGCCTGCCTGCTCCGCGAGGCACCCCAGCCCGCCTGACACCTCACGAGAGCCTGTAACACAAACGCCCCGGCCAATGGCCAGGGCGTTTTCCATGCCGCCTGCGACGGCGAGGCAGCGACTGTCAGGAAATCAGCGCACTATCATGCGGCCAAGGTATCGCCGATACTCTGCCGAATCTTCTTCATCGCGTTCTTCTCGAGCTGGCGAATGCGCTCGGCAGACACGCCGTAGACATCGGCCAGGTCGTGGAGCGTCGACTTACTGTCGCTCAACCAGCGCCGCTGGAGGATATCGCGGGAGCGCTCGTCCAGTTCGGACAGGGCCGCCTGCAGGCGCTGAGTGGAGTCTTCCTCCCAGTCGCTGTCCTCGAGCTGCGTGGCCGGATCCTGGGAAGCGTCGTCCAGGTAGTGGACCGGCGCCTGATAGGCGGACTCCTCGTCCTCGCCGGGCGCGGCATCGAAACCGGCATCGTAGGCCGATAGACGCCCTTCCATCTCGCGCACCACTTCGGGCTTGACGTCGAGATCCTTGGCGATGGCCTCGACCTCGTTGCTGTTCAACCAGGCCAGGCGCTTCTTGGCGCCGCGCAGGTTGAAGAACAGCTTACGCTGCGCCTTGGTGGTGGCGACCTTGACGATCCGCCAGTTGCGCAGCACGAATTCGTGAATCTCGGCCTTGATCCAATGCACGGCGAAGGATACCAGGCGCACGCCCTGATTGGGGTCGAAGCGCTTGACCGCCTTCATCAGGCCGACGTTACCTTCCTGGATAAGGTCCGCCTGGGCCAGGCCATAGCCGGAATAGCTCCGTGCGATGTGCACGACGAAACGCAGGTGAGACATCACCAAACGGCGCGCCGCCTCGAGGTCGCCCTCGTCGTGCAGGCGGAAGGCCAGCTCACGCTCCTCGTCCACGGTGAGCATGGGAATCCCATTCACCGCCTGGATATAACCATTGAGGTCGTGACCCGGTGAAAGATGGCCCACCGGTAGAAGACTGGTGCTCATTTGCAGGTTGTCTCCCTCGAAACCCATGAGTGGAATCGGCAATCGCTGCCTTTGACGGCAAGGGACCGATTTGGTTCCGGCTCGCAATGAATTTGCCATGACGCTTTCGTGACGGCAGTTCTCCGTGACAGCTTTCCTCATGGCATCAGCGGGGGCGGATCTGCGCCAGATGACGACTGACCGCGATCCAGGCACCCAGCCAGCCAAGTAGTGTACTACAGGCCAGAAGCGTTGCCGAGCCCCCGACTCCCAGGGTCGGCAGCACGAAACTCGCACCGTAGCTGGCCGCCAGCGCCGAGACCGGCCCCGACAGCCAGTCTCCGCCGAGCGTCAACAGCCCCCAGGCCAGGATGCCGCCCCCCAAGCCGTACCAGGCACCGCTGTACAGGAAGGGACGCCGCACGAACGGATGGGTGGCGCCGATCAACGTCACCACCTCAATCTCCTGGCGACGGTTCTCCACGGCCAGCCGGATGGTATTGCCCACCACCAGCAGCACGCCCATACCAAACAGCACGACCAGCGCCAGAGTGACCCGCTGGCCGAGTTCCGCCAGATGACGCAGGCGTTCCAGCCAGGCGAGATCGAGCCGCACCTCCTCGACGCCATTCAAGGCCCCAAGTTCGTCGGCCAGCCGGCGCACGGCCTCCGGCGAAGGATCGACAGGCGAGACCACCACACTGGCCGGTAGCGGGTTGCCAGGCAGGCGCGCCAGGGCATCCTCGAGCCCCAGCGACTGCTGAAACTCGGCCATGCCCTCGGCGGCGGTGATCAAGCGGGTATCCGCCACGCCTTGCTGGGCCGCCAGTGCTTCCTCGATACGCCCCGCCTCGCCGTCATCGACCCGCTCGGCGAGATAGGCCGTCAGGGTGGCACTCTCGTCGAGCTCGGCGTCGAGCAGCCGGGCACCGTCCAGGGCCAGCCACAGGCCGGCTGGCAGCACCAGGGCAATCGCGATGGCCAGCATGGTCAGCAGGCTGCTCAGCGGATGGCGCAACAGACGCAGTGCGCTGTCCCGGGCCATGGCGCGATGGTGACGCCCCCAACTACGCCAGCGCCCACCGGCGCCGGCCCGATGGGTTCGGGCACCACGTCGGGGCTGCTCTTGTCCTTGACGGCTCATAGAGCCTCCTCGTCGGCCACCAGGCGTCCGTCGTGCAGGCGCAGAGTGCGATGCCGCAGCCGGGCGATCAGCGCCAGATCGTGGCTGGCCACCATCACCGTGGTGCCGATCCGATTGAAGTCCTCGAACAACGACATGATATCGGCCGACAGTTGAGGGTCGAGGTTGCCCGTCGGCTCGTCGGCCAGCAGCAGGGCCGGCTTGTTGACCACCGCCCGGGCGATGCCCACCCGCTGCTGCTCACCGCCCGACAGCTCGATGGGCAGGGCCCGCTCGCGATGCAGCAACCCGACCTTGTCGAGCGCCGCCCGGACACGGCGCGAGGTCTCCCGGAGCTCCATGCCCTGAATTTCCAGAGGCAGGGCCACGTTGTGGTAGATCGAGCGATCGAAAAGCAACTGGTGGTCCTGAAAGACCACACCGATCTGGCGCCGATAGAAGGGCACCTGGGTATGATGCAGCCGATCGATGTCATGGCCCGCCACCAGGATGCGTCCCCGACTAGGCCGCTCGAGGCGGATGATCAGGCGCAGCAGAGAGCTCTTGCCGGCCCCGGAGTGACCAGTGAGAAAGACCATCTCGCCACGCCCGACCCGGAAGTTGAGATGGGCCAGCGCCTCGAAGCGCCCTCCATAGCGCTTGCCGACGTGTTCGAAGGCAATCATGCCGCGGCATCGTCCCTGTCGAAGAGCGCATCGACGAATTCGCGGGCCGCGAACGGACGCAGGTCATCCAGCGTTTCGCCCACGCCGATGAAGCGAATCGGTGTACCGAGCTGCTGGGCCAGCGCGAAGATGATGCCACCCTTGGCGGTGCCATCGAGCTTGGTCAGGGTAATCCCGGTGACCGGCACCGCCTCGTTGAAGGTCGAGGCCTGGGAAAGGGCGTTCTGGCCGGTGCCGGCATCGAGCACCAGCATCACCTCGTGAGGTGCGTCGGCATCGAGCTTGCCCATCACCCGCCGCACCTTCTTAAGCTCTTCCATCAAGTGCGACTTGTTGTGCAGGCGCCCGGCGGTGTCGGCGATCAGCACGTCGACGCCGCGCGCCCGGGCCGCCGCCAGGGCGTCGTAGACCACCGAGGCGCTGTCGGCGCCGGTATGCTGGGCCACCACCGGCACGTCGTTGCGCTCCCCCCACACCTTGAGCTGCTCCACGGCAGCGGCGCGGAAGGTGTCACCGGCAGCCAGCATCACACTGCGTCCCTCGCGCTGGAAGCGCTGGGTCAGCTTGCCGATGGTGGTGGTCTTGCCCACGCCATTGACGCCGACCACCAGGATGACGAAGGGACCCTCGCCCTTGGGCGGCAGCTCCAGGGGCTGGGTGACGCCCTCGAGCAGCCCCGCCAGTTCTTCCTGAAGCGCCTTGAACAGTGCCTCCGGGTCCTTGAGCTCCTTGCGGGAAACCCGCTCGGTGAGTCGATCGATGATCTCGGTAGTCGCCTCGATCCCCACATCGGCCATCAGCAACTGGGTCTCGAGTTCTTCCATCAGATCGTCGTCGATCTGCTTGCGACCGAGAAACAGCCCGGCCAGGCCATCGGCTAGATTGGCCCGCGTCTTGCCGAGCCCATTCTTGATCCGCGCGAACCACCCCTTCTTCTCGCCACGGGGCTTTTCCCGGAGCGCCGCAGCGGCCGGCTCGGGCTCCACCTCTGGCGCTGGTTCGGGCTCGACCTCGGGAACGGGTTCCGGCTCCACCTCGGGCACCGGCTCGGGCTCGACCTCGGGTTCCGGCTCCACTTCGGGCGTCGGCTCGGGCTCGACCTCGGGAACGGGGTCCGGCTCCACCTCGGGCGTTGGCTCGGGCTCGACCTCGGAAGCGGGTTCCGGCTCCACTTCGGGCGCTGGTTCGGGCTCGACCTCGGAAGCGGGCTCCGGCTCCACCTCGGATGCCGGCCCGACGTCGGATGACGCCACTTCCTCTTCGGCGAGCGCCGCTTCGTCGCGCTCGACCTCCTGCTCAGGCGTCTGGGACGCCTCTTCCTGCTGCTTCTTCTTGCGCTTGAAAAAACCGAACATGAGGGGATTCAGCCTCGCGGGTGAACGAATCGTCACATCCTACCATCGCGCACCATGACTGTGGACAAGACGCCCGCTACAATCGCCCCCCATGACTCGACGCCGCTCCTCCTCCCGCCCATCGCGCCACTCCCGCGCCGCCTCCCATCGCCGAGACGCTGGTCGTGGCCGAGGCCAGTTGCGCATCATCGGCGGCGAATATCGCCGCCGCCTGCTCCCCGTGATTGACCTGCCGGGACTGCGCCCCACGCCGGACCGTGTCCGGGAGACGCTGTTCAACTGGCTGGGGGCCGGCCTCGCCGGCACTCGGGTCCTGGACCTCTTCGCCGGCACCGGCGCCCTTGGCCTGGAGGCCCTGTCACGCGGCGCCCGTGATGCCACCCTGGTCGAGCTCGACGGCCGAGCGAGCCGCGCCCTGGAAGACAACCTGGCCACGCTGGGCGTTACCCGGGCCCGGGTGATCAATGCCGATGTCATGCGCTTTCTTGACGCCGAACCGACGCCTCATTCGCTCGTCTTCCTCGACCCGCCCTTCCGCCAGGACCTGGCGGCCGCCTGCTGTGCGGCGCTGGAGCGTGGCTGGCTGAGCGACGACGCCAGCATCTACCTGGAAACCGAGTCGACCCTCGACCCGGAAGTACCGGCCAACTGGATCCTGCATCGGGAGGTTCGCGCGGGCGACAGTACCGGACGGCTGTATCAGCGCCGCCCCACGGACAAGGACTCACCTGTCGAAGACGCTTGCTGAGCCCCCTCGGTGGCGTTACGCTGCCGATGGCAGGACGCTTTCGCCGGGCCGGGCCCGACTCAGCAGGACATCATCAGGAGAAACGGATGAGCATCGAACTCTTCAACCAGCTCGAACAGAAAGTCTCCAGCGCCGTCGAGGCCCTGGAGTTGATGAAGATGGAAGCCGAGGAGCTGCGCGAGGAAAACGCCCGCCTCAAGCAGGAACGCGAGGAATGGGAGCGTCGCTTGTCGGCGCTGCTGGGCAAGTTCGACGATATCGAGACCGAGCAGTCATCCCAGCAAGAACAACCGGCGCCCCAGCAGCAGCACGGCTGAGCCCCGGTTCACGCCCCGTCCAGACGGCGTGACATCAACAAGGCGTCCTCCCGCCCGGCGCCGTCCAGCGACGGGTAATAGTCGCGACGGCGCCCATCCTCGGCAAACCCCATGCGCCGGTAAAGCGTGATCGCCGGCGCATTGGCTTCTCTGACTTCCAGCAACAGCCGTTCGCTCTTCCAGGCTTTCGCCTGAGCGATCACCGCCTCCATCAGCGCCACCGCCAGACCACGACGACGCGCCTGACGTGCCACCAGGATCGACTGCAGTTCAGCATCGAAAGGCAGACGCGAGAGGATGGCATAGCCGAGCAACTCGCCGTCTTCCTCGAGCCCGAACACCACATCGGTCCTATCCGTCAGTGCTGCCCCCAGCCGGGCCGTCGACAAGGGATAGGTCTGGGATACGCGTTCCAGCTCGACCAGGGCCGCCAGAGCCGAGCGCCCCAGGGGGATCGGGGCAGGCTCAGGCATCGCTGCGAGGCTCCTCATCACCGCCCCGCCAATCGCGCTTCCAGTCCTGCATGCGGGGCCACAGCGCGCGCTTGGCCTCGGCGCCATGCGCCAGTTCCTTCAGATCGGGGCCCTGCCAAACAGGCATCGACAACAGGCCACTGTGCCCCTCAGTAAGCACCAGCAGGTCACTCAGGACAGCGTCGCCACCAAACACCAGCAGCCGCTCCGGCACCCAGCCACGCTGTCGGCGCCCGTTTAGAAAGGCCCGCAGCCCTTCCTGCGCTTCTTCCAGAGGCGCCTCGACCGATAGCCCTTCAAGCTGAGGCCAGCGGAAGGTCTCGAAGCTCGGCGGCCGAGAAGGCACCACACCGGCCGCCCGCAACAGATTGCCGAGCAGGCGATATTCCGTGTCGCTGGGACCGGCATCGCGGGGCAACACCAGCAGCCAGCGCCCATCCAGGCAGGTCACCTGCCAGGTGAAGCGCAACGCCTCGGCGGGTGGCTCGGCCGGCGAGGAAACCGGTGGGGTCGGAGACGGCACGCTGGTAGTCGAAGCGGGGGCGGCTTCCCCCGGCACCAGATCCCCCAGCAGGGCACGTGCCCTGCCCTGTCCTGCCGGCGGGCGCGCCGTCGACTCGCTCGATTCGGGTGACGTCGAAGGCGCCTCGGCGGCGTCCTCCAACAGGGCGTGCAGGCGCTCGCCGGGAGCGCGGGAGCCGCCCTTCTCGGCCGGTTCCGGCTCCCACTCGCAGGCCTCGGTCGGCTGGGCATTGGGCAGGCGATAGCGCGCCACCCAGGCCGTCAGGCCCATGGCTTCCAGATATTGCAGCCGATGCGGCTCGGTGGTCACGAGGCGCCGCCGCCCCGGCAGTTCGGCGAATCCGGACGCGCCTCACCCCGCGACTGCCATTCTTCCGGGGTATAGGGATGCAGCGCCAGGGCGTGCACGGGACCGGCCAGCTCATCGGCCAGCAGGGCGTAAATCTGCTGGTGCCGCTTCACCGGCATCATGCCCTCGAAACGCGACGAGACCAGGGTCACCTTGAAGTGGGTCTCGGCGTTCGGCGGCACATTGTGCATATGGCTCTCGTTCTCCACCGTCAGCAAGGTGGGCTCGAGGGCCTGGAGCTTTTCCTCGATGGTCGACTGGGTGCTCATGTCGGCTCCCCGATGGTGAATGTCGCTCTCATTGTACGCGTTCGCTGGCGGCGCGACGACGTGTTCGCGCTGCCTCACCAGCCAACGAAACCCGGCCGAAGCTCGCCAGCAACGCCAGCCCCCCGGCCACCGCGCCACCCCAGAGCGCCGTCTGGACCGGCGCCCCCACCGACAGGCAAGCACCGACCAGGGCCACGCCCAGAGCTTGTCCCACGGTGCGGGTGGTACTCATCACGCCGGAGGCATTGGCGCTGCGCTCGGCCGGCACGCTGGCCATCAGCTCGCGATTGTTGGGCGGCTGGAAAATGCCGAAGCCCAGTCCGCACAGCGCCGTGCGCCACAGGCAGTCGACCACGCTGGCCTCGGCCTCGAGGTCGGCCAGCGCGATCATCCCGACGATCAGCACCACCAGCCCCAGGCAGGACAACAGGCTGGGATTGACCCTGTCGGCGAGTCGGCCCGCCAGCGGCCCGGCCACCATGATCGCCAGCGGCCAAGGAGTGAACAGCCAGGCCGTCTTCAGGGGCGAAAAGCCCATGCTCTGCTGATAGAGGAACGACAGGGCTACGAAGGCCAACCCCTGACCGACGAAGGCGAGCCCCGAGGCCGACACCGCCCAGCTGAAGCGACGCTGGCGAAACAGCGTCAACGGCAACAGTGGATGGGGAGCGCGCCGCTGGCACCACACGAAGAGTCCAGCAACAACCAGGCTCAACAGCAGCCAGCTCAGGGACTGCCAAGCGGGCGTCTGATGGCCCACGCCATCCATGGCCAGGAAGAGGGCACCGAGAGCGAGGATCGAGCAGCCGGCTCCCGCCGCATCGAAGCCCCCGCGCCGGCCCGGCTCACGGGGCAAGGCCCGCCAGGCCAGGATCACGGCGACGATACCGATTGGCACCGGCAGGGCGAACAGCCAGGGCCAGTCGGCCACAGACAGCACCAGGCCGCCGATCGCCGGCCCCGCGGTATAACCGGTGGCCACTACCAGGGAACTCAGCCCCAGGGCGCTGCCCAGCAGCCGCGATGGAAAGATAGTGCGATACAGCGACGGCCCGATTGAAAGAGTCGCCGCGGCCCCCAACCCTTGCAGGGCGCGAAACACCAGCAAGGTATCCAGGTCACGGGACAACGCGCTGCCCGCCGCCGCCACCGAGAACAGCGCCAGCCCCGCGACATAGAGACGACGACGCCCGACCAACTCGCTCAGCCCGGAGAACACCAGCAGGAAGGCGGCGCAGGTCACCTGGAAGATATTGGTGACCCAGACAGCGCTGGCCGACGCCACCTCGAGATCCGCGGCGATGGAGGGTAACGCCAGGTTGATCATGGTGGCGTCCACCACTGCCATGGTGGTGCCGAAGATCAACGCCAGCACGGCCAGCCGGCGTTCGGGGCCAGGCAGGCCATCATCACCCTCTCGGGTCGCGAAGAGTCGACTCATGAACCAGGATCCATTCCACGGAAAAACCGGCGCGGGGACAGGACTAACGCAGGAAGCGATACGCCCGGGCCTGCCCGGGGCAAGCCCCTCATCAGACTCGACGGCCGGGGCCGGCCTTTGCATACCGCCCGTCAGTGTTCGAAAAGTCGGCGAGAGCAGACGCTTTTCGTCACGAGTTCAGAGGGTCTTGCAAAGGACGCTTTCTTCCCAGGGAGAGCGCAGGATACATCACCTGGGGAAACACGTTGCATACCGCCCATCGGTCTTGAACGAAAAGTTGGCGAACGAAGGTGAGGCAAGGCGAAAGCGGTCAAAAAAGCGCAGTTTACAAAGAGTAAATGAGCATTTTGAGGCCGCTTTCAACGCCGTCATCACCGAGTGCAGACACTTTTCGTCAAGAGCTCAGTCTTGGTCGGTCTCCAGCAGCATCGAATCATCCACCTCAGCAATCTCCAGGGCTGCCTCATCGTCGAGGTCGATAGCCAGATAGCTGTGCTCGATGCACAGGAAGCGCTGGAAGAGCGCCCAGTCCAGCGCTTCGGGCCACTGGCGCTCGTCTTCTTCCCAGGCGCGTAGCTCGGTCTCGAGTATCTCGAGATAACGCTCGCGCACGAAGGCCTCGAGATTTTCGGGAGTATCCATCTCTGGAATCAGGTAGACGGTACTTTCCCGTTCGACGTCCTCCAGGGCCAAGTCGTCATCGCCAACGGTGGGCTCCAGGGCATTGATCCAGTCGACGAAATGCTGGGTCGGCCTGACACTCAGGGCGGAGCGGTTGAGCAGTTTCATCGTGGTCTCCTCGACGTCGAAACGCTGACCATTATGGGCGCCAGGGGCGCCCCTTACCAACATTTCCCGACCGATCACCCGCATGAGGGCCAAAGCGGCCGCCTACGAAGCAAACGGAAGGCGGCGAGCCAGGTCCAGGCCAGGTGCGCAGCGCCTTCAGTCGGCAGAAGGCCGCATGGCCGGGAACAACAACACATCACGGATCGAGGCGCTGTCGGTGAGCAGCATCACCAGGCGGTCGATGCCGATGCCCTCGCCCGCCGTGGGCGGCAGGCCGTACTCCAGGGCACGCACGTAGTCGGCATCGTAGTACATGGCCTCCTGGTCGCCGGCGTCCTTCTCGGCGGCCTGGGCGGCGAAGCGCTCGGCCTGGTCCTCGGCATCGTTGAGCTCGGAGAAACCATTGGCCAGCTCGCGACCGCCGACAAAGAACTCGAAACGCTCGGTGACGAAGGGATCGGCATCCTTGCGGCGTGCCAGCGGGCTGACCTCGGTGGGGTAGTCGATGATGAAGGTCGGCTGCTGGAGACGATGCTCGACGGTCTTCTCGAAGATCTCGATCTGCACCTTGCCGAGCCCCCAGCCATCCTTGACGCCGATATCCAGGCGCTCGGCGATCTGCCGCGCCGCGGCTTCATCGGCCAGCGCCTCGGCGGTGATGTCCGGGTTGTGGGCCAGGATGGCATCGAACACGCTGAGCCGCTCGAACGGCTGACCGAAGTCGTACTCGAAGGTTTCGAGCACTTCGCCCTCGGCGTCACGCACAGTGCTGAGCACGCGGGTATCGCCCAGCACTTCACGGGTCACGGTACGCAGCATGGCCTCGGTGAAGTCCATGAGATCCTGATAATCCGCGTAGGCCTGATAGTACTCGACCATGGTGAACTCGGGGTTGTGACGCGTGGACAGCCCCTCGTTGCGGAAATTGCGGTTGATCTCGAAGACCTTCTCGAAGCCTCCCACCACCAGGCGCTTGAGATAGAGCTCCGGGGCGATGCGCAGGTACATGTCGATGTCCAGCGCATTGTGATGGGTAATGAAGGGCCGGGCCGTCGCGCCGCCGGGAATCGGCTGCAGCATCGGCGTCTCGACCTCCATGAAGCCGTGATCCTCGAAGAAGCGGCGCATGGCACTGATCACGCCGGCGCGCGTCTCGAAGACCCGACGCGAGTCGGGGTTCATGATCAGATCGACATAGCGCTGACGATAGCGGGCTTCCATGTCGGTCAGGCCATGGAACTTGTCGGGCAGCGGCCGCAGGCTCTTGGTCAGCAGGCGCGCCTCTTCCATCATCACGTAGAGATCGCCCTTGCCCGACTTGTGCACCGGACCGCGGCCGGCCACAATGTCGCCAATGTCCCAGCCCTTGATGTCCTCGAGGGTCTCGGCGGGCAGCCCCTTCTTGTCGACGTAGAGCTGGATCTGGCCGGAGGCGTCCTGGATGACGATGAAGGGCCCGCGCTTGCGCAGGATCCGCCCCGCCACGGCGGCCGACCGCCCCAGCGACTCAAGCTCAGCCTTGTCCTTGTCGCCCAATTCGGCGGCCAGCTCGGCGGCGAGGCTGTCGCGACGGAAGTCATTGGGGAAGGCACTGCCACCGCTGGCGGCGGCATGCTCGCGACGCGCGGCCAGCTTGGACCGACGCTCCGCGATCAGGTGATTCTCGTCCTGGGTCCCCGCAGGGGCTTGCGAATTGTCCTGGTGGGCCATATTGCTACCTGTAAGAATGGGCTTCGGGCTTCGGGTTGCGAGCTACGAGCTGCGGGTTACGAGCTGGGTTTTCGGGTTTCGCATCTCGTTTCTCGCGACTCGTAGCTCGCCTTCCAGGGCTCGCGGCGCTTCAGAGCCCCTGTTTCAAGCTGGCTTCGATGAACTGGTCCAGATCCCCGTCCAGCACCTTCTCGCAACTACTCGACTGAACGCCGGTGCGCAGATCCTTGATGCGCTGGTCGTCCAGCACATAGGAACGGATCTGGCTGCCCCAGCCGATGTCTGCCTTGGAGTCTTCGGCAGCCTGCTTGGCGGCGTTGCGCTTGTCCATCTCATGTTCCCACAGCTTCGCCCGGAGTTGTTTCATGGCGAAGTCGCGGTTGGCGTGCTGGCTGCGCTGGCTCTGGCAGGCCACCACGATGCCGGTCGGCTCGTGGGTGATCCGTACCGCCGAGTCGGTGGTGTTGACGTGCTGGCCGCCGGCGCCGCTGGAACGATAGGTATCGACGCGCAGATCCGACGGGTTGATCTCGACCTCGAAGCTGTCGTCGACTTCCGGCGACAGGAAGACCGAGGCAAAGGAAGTATGCCGTCGCCCACCGGAGTCGAAGGGGCTCTTGCGCACCAGCCGGTGCACGCCGGTCTCGGTGCGCAGCCAGCCGAAGGCGTATTCGCCCTGAATATGCACCGTGGCCGACTTGATCCCCGCCACCTCACCGGCGGACAGCTCGATGAGATCGGCCTTGAAGCCATGGTGCTCGGCCCAGCGCAGATACATGCGCAGCAGCATGTTGGCCCAGTCCTGGGCCTCGGTGCCGCCCGAGCCCGCCTGGATGTCCAGATAGGCGTTATTGGGGTCCATCTCGCCGGCAAACATGCGCCGGAACTCGAGCTTCTCGAGATTGGCCCGGAGGCTTTCCAGCTCGCGGCTCACCTCGTCGACGGTATCCGCGTCCTCCTCCATCTCAGCCAGTTCGAGCAGGTCGCGGTTGTCGTTCAGTCCGCGCTCCAGGGTATCGATGGTGTCGACCACCATCTCCAGGGTCGCCCGTTCCTTGCCCAGCTTCTGGGCATAGTCCGGGTCATTCCAGACCTCCGGATCCTCGAGCTCGCGTGAGACTTCCTCTAGCCGTTCTTTCTTCTCGGCATAGTCAAAGATACCCCCTCAGGACATCTGTCCGCTCAGACAGGTCCTTGATGAGGTGGTTGATGGGATTGACTTCCTGCATGGCGTTCGCCTGCTGATTGCGCAAAGAAATGTCCGCCGGACGAAACCCGGCGGCAGGGAAAGAGGAGCATTGTAGCCAAATGCCCTCACAGCGTCATCCCGTCCCGGTCAAACGCCCGTACGAACGGCGTCACTGCGGGGCCATGCAAGATTCGTAACACGCTATGTGAAATTTCACATGGACTTATTGCCGGGCGCGTCCGAAGGTCGAAGAGAGCGGCACCGACATCCTGTGCCGACCACAACAACAACGTCAGGGAAGAAATCCATGACCCAGATTCGTACCCCTCTGGCGGGCGCCATCGCGCTCGCTTCAGCCCTGTTGGTGTCGCCCGTGGCGGCACAGACTCTCAACCTGGGCGTCACCGGCGAACTCGCTTCCTTCGATACCTCCCAAGTGTCCGGTGGTATCTGGGAATCCCAGATCCTGATGGACGTCTACGAAGGCCTGGTCAAGAAGGCTCCGGACGGCGAGGTGCTGCCCGGCATGGCAACCTCCTGGGAGGTCTCCGACGACGGCAAGACCTATACCTTCCACATCCGCGAGGATGCCGCCTGGTCCGATGGCGAACCGGTCACCGCCGAGGATTTCGTGTTCGGCTGGCAACATATGCTCGACCCGAAGAACGCCTCCAAATACGCCTACATGCTCTATCCGGTCGTCAACGCCGAAGCGGTCAACACCGGCGAGAAGCCCCAGGACGCTCTGGGCGTGGCCTCCCTCGACGGTGGTCGCACCTTCCAGGTCGAACTCACCGCGCCCACGCCCTACTTCATCCAGTTGCTGACCCACTACACCGCCTACCCGGCGCCCAAGCACGCCGTCGAGGAATACGGGAGAAAGTGGGTCAAGCTCGACAACATCGTCACCAACGGCGCCTTCACCCCCGAGGAATGGGTCTCGCAGTCGCGCATCAGCGTGAGCCGCAACCCCGAGTACTACGACGCCGACGAGGTCGCCCTGGACGGGGTCAACTACTACACGGTCGAGGACCGCAACGCTGGCGTCTCGCGCTTCCGCTCGGGCGAGCTGGACATCATGCGCGAATATTCCTCCAGCATGTACGGCATGCTGCAGGAGGAACTGCCCGAGGCTACCCACATGGCGCCCTACCTGGGCAGCTACTACTACGTCTTCAACCACCGCGAGGGCCACCCGACCGCCGATCCGAAGGTGCGCGAGGCGCTCAGCCTCGTGGTGCGCCGCAAGGTACTCTCCGAGCAGATCATGGGTGGCACCTTCCTGCCTTCGCGCTCCTTCGTGCCCGAGGGCGTCCACCACTATGACGTCCAGCAGATGCCGCAGGAAGGCAGCATGGACGAGCGCATGGCACGCGCCCGCCAGCTTCTCGAGGAGGCCGGCTACGGCCCCGACAACCCGCTGCAGCTGCGCCTGCGCTACAACACCAACGACGAGCACAAGAAGATCGCCGTTGCCCTGGCCGCCATGTGGCGCCCGCTGGGCGTCGAAGTCGAGATGATCAACTCGGAAGCCACGGTGCACTACCAGACCATCGCCGAGGGTGACTTCGACATCGCCCGGGCCGGCTGGATCGCCGACTACAACGACGCCGAGAACTTCCTCAGCCTGCTGCACAGCGGCGTCGGCAACAACTACGGCGCCTACTCCAATGCCGAGTTCGACGACCTGACGGACCAGGCTGCCAGCACCCTGGATGCCGACGAACGCGAAGCCCTTCTCGAGCAGGCCGAACAGGCGGCACTGAACGACTACGCGATCCTGCCGCTGCTCTATTACGTGTCGCGCAACCTGGTCAACCCGGCCATCAACGGCTGGGAAGACAACGTCGAGGATGACCATCCCTCGCGCTGGATCTCGTTCGATCAGTGATCCTCGAACCGTGAGCGGCGCGCTCCCCCCCCGGTAGAGCGCGCCATACCGTCGATGTTCTCTCGCGAAGGAATGCCCCATGTTGTCTCACCGTTTCACGCGTGCGGCGCTGCTGGCCACCCTGGTGGCTAGCGCGGCGCAGAGTGCCCCTGCCGCCGTCCTGCAGGTCGGCAATGGCGCCGAACCCGGTACGCTCGATCCCCAGAAGACCAACGGTGTCTGGGAGACCCGTATCACCCGCGCCCTCTTCGAGCGCCTGGTCACCTATGCCGCCGATGGCAGCCTGATTCCCGGCCTCGCCGAGTCCTGGACCATCAGCGACGACGGCACCACCTACACCTTCCACTTGCGCCAGGCCGAGTGGTCCGACGGCACGCCGATCACCGCCGACGACGCCGTCTTCGCCCTGCGGCGCCTGCTGAAACCGGCCATCGCCAGCCACAACGCCAATCTCTATTACCCGATAAAAAACGCCCGGGCAGTCAATACCGGCCAGGTCGAGCCGAGCGAGCTTGGCGTTTCGGCACCGGACGAACACACCCTGGTCATCCAGCTCGACGAGCCCACCGCCTACTTCCTGCAGGCGCTGGCCATGGGCGAGGCCGCACCACTGCCCCGCCATCTCGTCGAGAAAGCCGGAGATGAATGGACCCGCCCCGGCACCATGGTGTCGAGCGGCGCCTTCACCCTGCAGGAATGGCGCCCCCAGGCACGCATCGACCTCGAGCGGAACCCGCACTTCCACGACGCCGACACGGTCTCCCTGGACGGCGTGACCTTCTATCCCATCGACGACATCGGTTCCGCCCTCAACCGCTTTCGCGCCGGAGACCTGGACATCTCCTACTCCGGCGTGCCCGCCTCGCGTTTCGACTGGGTGAAGGACAATCTCGGCGAGTCCCTCCGCGTGGGGCCGCTGGTCGCCGAATACTTCTACATGTTCAACCTGCGTGACGGCCAGCCACTGGCCGACGAACGCGTGCGCGAGGCGCTCAGCCTCGCCGTGCGGCGCGAGGTGATCACCGATCGCATCCTCGGCATGGGGCAACGTGCCTCGTACTGGTATGTGCCGCGCGCCACCGAGGGCGGCACCCACGGCTCGCTGGCGCTCGCCGAGCAGCCGATGGAGCAACGACTGGCGCGGGCCAAGCGCCTGATGCAAGAGGCCGGCTACGGCCCCGACAACCCGCTGCGCGTGACGCTGCGCTACAACACCCTCGAGGACCACAAGAAGATCGCCGTGGCCGTGGCCGCCATGTGGAAGCCGCTGGGCGTCGAGGTGGAGCTGATCAACGCCGAGGCAGCCGTGCACTTCGCGACGGTCAACGAGGGCGACTTCGAGATCGCCCGCTACGGCATGGCCGCCACCATCAACGACCCCTACGACTTTCTCAACGCCTATGCCGAGGGCGGCTCCGCACAGCGCAGCTCCGGCTATCGCAACGAGGACTACGACGCCCTGGTCGAGCGCAGCACCCGAGAGCTGGACACCGAGCGCCGCGCCGAGCTGATGACTCGAGCCGAGCAGATGCTGCTCGACGACCACGCCCTGCTGCCGCTCTACGACTATGTCAGCGCTCACCTGGTCGCCCCCGAGGTCAAGGGCTGGCAGACCACCGCCATCGACGTTCACCCACTGCGCTACATCCAGCTCGAGGACTAGCCCCGTGATGTTCCCTACCGCCCCACATCATCGCCCCATGCCCCGGAGGCCGTCATGCTGAGCTATACGCTGAAACGGCTGCTGCAGGCCATTCCCACGATGCTGATCGTGATCACCATCTCGTTCTTTCTGATGCGCATCGCCCCCGGCGGCCCCTTCGACGGCGAACGGGCCCTGCCGCCGGAGATCGAGGCCAACCTGATGGCCGCCTATCATCTGGACGAGCCCTTGCCGATGCAGTACCTGCGCTACATGGGCAACCTGTTGCAGGGCGACTTCGGCCCCTCCTTCAAGTACAAGGACTTCTCGGTCACCGAGCTGATCATGCAGGGCTTCCCGGTCAGCCTGGAGATCGGCGGGCTGGCGATCCTGCTGGCCCTGTTGCTGGGCCTGCCGCTGGGCGTGATCGCCGCGCTCAAGCGCAACTCGACCATCGACTACCTGGTGATGGGCACGGCACTGGCCGGCATCGCGATTCCCAACTTCGTCATCGCGCCGATCCTGGCGCTGGTGTTTGGCGTGCTGCTGGCCTGGCTGCCGGCCGGCGGCTGGAACGGCGGCGCCCTGCCCAATCTGGTGCTGCCGGTCATCGCCCTGTCGATCCAGCAGATCGCCTACATCGCGCGGATGATGCGCGCCAGCATGATCGAGGTGCTGGGCAGCCACTACATCCGCACCGCCCGGGCCAAGGGGCTGGCTGAGTCCCAGGTCATCTGGCGTCACGCGCTGCGCCCGGCGTTGCTGCCGGTGACGTCCTACCTCGGGCCGGCCGTCGCCGGGATCATCACCGGCTCGGTGGTGATCGAGCAGATCTTCGGCATCCCCGGCATCGGTCGCTACTTCGTGCAGGGCGCGCTCAATCGTGATTACACCCTGGTGATGGGCACGGTGGTGTTCTACGGCGCGCTGATCGTGCTGATGAACCTGATCGTCGACCTGCTCTATTCCGCGCTGGATCCGCAGATCCGCCATGACGACTGACCCGCAGGGAGCGGATAGCCATGACCACTGAACCCCTTACCCACGACGGCGACCGTCATGCCCCGGGCGATGATCTCGCTCCGGGTGCAGCGCCGGCAGCCGGCGAGAGCCTGACGCGCGATGCCTGGCGGCGACTCAAGCAGAACCGCGCGGCCATGGTCAGCCTGGTGATGCTGATCGTGATCACCCTGATCTGCCTGTTCGGCCCCTATGTCCTGCCCTGGGGGCTGGCGGAGGTCGACTGGAATGCCTTCAATGCTCCGCCGAGCCTGGAGGGCGGGCACTTCCTCGGCACCGACGCCAACGGCCGCGACCTGCTCACCCGCACCTTGTACGGCGGCCGGGTCTCGCTGTCGGTGGCCCTGGTGGCGAGCCTCGTCAGCCTGGTGATCGGCGTGCTCTACGGCGCCATCTCCGGCTATCTCGGCGGCCGGGTGGACAACATCATGATGCGCTTCGTCGACATCATGTACTCGCTGCCCTTCATGTTCCTGGTGATCCTGCTGATGGTGGTGTTCGGCCGCAACATCCTGCTGATCTACGCCGCCATCGGCGCCGTGGAGTGGCTGGACATGGCACGCATCGTGCGCGGCCAGACCCTGGCGCTCAAGCAGCGCGAGTTCGTCGAGGCGGCCCACGCCCTGGGCGTGCGCGACTCCCGGATCGTCACCCGCCACCTGATACCCAATGCCATCGGCCCGGTGATCGTCTACGTCACCCTGACCGTGCCCAAGGTCATCCTGCTCGAGAGTTTCCTGTCGTTTCTCGGCCTCGGCGTGCAGGAGCCACTGACCAGCTGGGGCGTGCTGATTTCCGAAGGCACCGACATGATGCAGAGCTCCCCCTGGATGCTGCTGGTGCCCTCGGTGTTCCTGGCGATGACGCTGTTCTGTCTCAACTTCCTGGGCGATGGCTTGCGCGACGCCCTGGACCCCAAGACCCGCTAGGAGGACGCCATGAGCGACACCCTGCTCGAGATCGACAACCTGAGCGTCGACTTCCAGCTTCCCGATGGCACCGTCCCGGCGGTCAAGGACGTGAGCTTCGACATCCGTGCCGGTGAGACGGTGGCGCTGGTCGGCGAATCCGGCTCCGGCAAATCGGTCTCCTCCACCGCCGCCATGCGCCTGCTGCCCGAGCTGGCCCAGGCCCGCGGCGCGATCCGCTTTCGCGGCGAGGATCTACTTGCCGCCACACCGCGCCGCATGCGACGCATCCGCGGCAATGCCATCTCGATGATCTTCCAGGAGCCGATGACCTCGCTCAATCCGCTGCACCGCATCGGCGCCCAGATCATCGAGGTCCTGACCCGACACAACAAGGCCAAGGGTCGAGCAGCCCGCACCCGGGCCATCGAGCTGCTGGAACAGGTCGGCATTCCCGAGCCTGAGCGGCGCATCGGCAGCTATCCCCACGAACTCTCCGGCGGCCAGCGCCAGCGGGTGATGATCGCCATGGCACTGGCCTGCGAGCCGGAACTGCTGATCGCCGACGAACCCACCACGGCCCTGGATGTCACCGTCCAGGCGCAGATCCTGCAACTGCTCAAGTCGCTGCAGGCCCGCTATGGCATGGCGATCCTGTTCATCACCCATGACCTGGGCATCGTGCGGCATTTCGCCGACCGGGTCTGCGTGATGCAGCGCGGAGAGATGGTCGAACGCGGCAACACCGCCGAGGTCTTCGCCAATCCCCGCCACGACTACACGCGCATGCTGATCGACGCCGAACCGCGCGGCGGCAAGTCGCCTGTCGAGGCCAGCGCACCGGTCCTGCTGGAGGCGCGGAACCTGCGCGTCCGCTTCGCTCTCAAGAAGCGCCTGTTCCGGCCCAGCTCGTACTTCGAGGCGGTACGCGGCATCGACCTGACCATCCAGCGCGGCCAGACCGTCGGCGTGGTCGGCGAATCCGGCTCCGGCAAGTCGACGCTCGGCCGCGCCCTGCTGCGCCTGCTCAAGAGCAGCGGCGACATCCGCTTTGACGACAGCGACCTCACCGCCCTGGATGGCGCCGGCATGCGCCCGCTGCGTTCGCGCCTGCAGGTTGTCTTCCAGGATCCCTTCGGCTCGCTCTCTCCGCGCCTGACCGTCGGCGAGGTCATCAGCGAAGGGCTGCGCGTCCATCACCCGGAACTCGACCGGCGCCAGCGCGAACGCCGGGTCATCGAGGCCCTGGAGGAAGTGGCGCTCGACCCGGCCATGCGCAACCGCTATCCCCACGAGTTCTCCGGCGGCCAGCGCCAGCGCATCGCCATCGCTCGCGCCCTGGTGCTCAAGCCGGAGTTCCTGCTGCTCGACGAACCGACCTCGGCGCTCGACCGTTCCGTACAGGTCACGGTGATCGAGCTGTTGCGCAACCTCCAGGCGAAATACGGCCTGACCTATCTGTTCATCAGCCACGACCTCGCGGTGGTACGCGCCCTGGCCGACACCGTGGTGGTGATGAAATCGGGCCAGGTCGTCGAACAGGGACCGACCGAGGCGATCTTCGCCAACCCGCGCGACGCCTATACCCGGGAACTGATGCGGGCGGCCTTCGTCGACGACGCCGCCTGACGAGCGACGGATTCCGACTCTCCCATCCGGCCGCGGGCGCCCTCAGGCGCCCGCCAGAGGCGACTGCGGCCATACGCCAGGGCTCGGCCCTTCATTCACCCGCAAAGGAGACCGCTCATGCAGGACGGCATGATCACGACTGGCATACCGCCATGACACGCCCGGCAGCATTTCGCTCGCTGCCGGCCGATCCGACCGTCAACGAGCCGCTCCGCCATCCGCGGATTCACAAGAAACACAACAACCCAAAAGGTTTGGCATGTTCCATCACTACAAACTGACCGGGCTGGCCGTCGCCATCGGCGCCACCCTCGCCACCCAGCAGGCACTGGCCTTCACGGCCTACGAAACCGACAAGGACAAGCTCACCATCAGCGGTCGTATCGCGGCCGGCAGCAGCTTCATCGACAACGTCGATGATGACCACGACCCGACCAATGCCGGCTCGCGCATTCGCCTGATCCACGAGCATGAGTTCGAGCACGGCTGGTCATCCGTGGCACGCGCCGAATGGGGCTTCGACCCCTTCTTCGAGCACGGCAACGACGGTCATTACAAGCGCATGCTCTACGCCGGCGTGCGCCATGACGACTACGGCACCCTTCTGATCGGCAAGCAATATTCGCTGTGGTACGACATGGTCGCCTACTGGACCGACTGGTTCTGGTACAACGGCGCCACCGCCCAGGGCAGCTTCAACGGCGCCTTCAGCGACGGCGGCTTCGAGGGCAATGGCCGACCCGACAATGCAGTGTCCTACAAGAACACCTGGGGCGACTGGAGCCTCGGGGTGCTCTACCAGACCTCCCGCGACGATGTGCCGACCGGGGCCGGCTATACCGGCAACCTGACCGGCTTCGAGCGCGACTATACCGCTCAGGGAGCCGTTGTCTGGCAGCCGACCGAGGATCTGTCGCTGGGCGCGACCTACACCCACAGCGCCATCGACGCCAAGACCGCCGCTGGCGGCAAGCGCTCGAAGAACGTCGATGCCGGCCTGCTCGCCGCACGCTGGACGCCGGGCAACTGGTATTTCGCGCTGACCGGCGGCCGCTACGACAACCTGATCCGCGAGGGCAACTTCAGCGGCGTCGACACGACCGACGGCATCGTCGACGAGGCCCGGGGCGTCGAAGGGGTGGCGCTGTACAACCTCAAGGGTCAGGTGCCCGGCAAGGTACAGCTCTACACCGGCTTCAACCGCCTGGAAGACAGCGACTCCGAAGCACGCAGCGCCTTCTACCTGGCCGGCGCGGCCTGGCTGACCTTCGACGAAAACCTGATCATCGCCCTGGAGCGCAAGTTCGACGACTCCGTCGATGCCGACGGCGCAAGTGACATCGGCAACGATGAAACGAACCTGCTGGTGCGCTACAACTTCTGAGCACCGCTCTAGCATCACGGCCGGGCACGAGGCCCGGCCCCTGCGCGGCGATTCCTCGGAGACAGAACAGCAAAGGGCAACGAAACGACGGGACCCGGCCTTGGCCGGGTCCCGTCGTGGTCACGCAGCGCGAAGGCCGCGCCGTTAGAAGCGGTAATCCACCGAGAGCGCGAAGACGTTGGCATCGACCTCGTAGGTGCCGGACAGATCGCCGCGAGTGGCATTCTCGGCCTTGGCGCCGGACTGGTTGATGTCGCCATCATCGCCGAACACGCGCATATAGCCCGCCGACACGCCGAGGTTTCGCGTCGGCATCCAGGTCGCGCCGAGCGTCGCCCACTGGCGGTCGGCATCCGGCACGCGCGGCGTACGGTGCTCGCTATCCGGCACTGGCGACTCGTCGACCCCCAGGCCAGCGCGCAGGATCCACTCCCGGTTAAGCTGGTAGTTGGCACCCACCGAGAAGGCCCAGGTATCGTCCCAGTTCTCGGTCGTAGTGCTCAGGTCCTGGCCACCGGACTCGACAACCAGCTCATCGAAGCTGCTCCACTCGGTCCATTCGGCGTTGGCCATCAGGGCGATACGGTCGGTCAACTGATGGTAGACGCCGAGGTTCATGTTGGCCGGCGTAGTCAGATCCGCCGTGCCCCCGGCATCCCGCAACTGCCCCATGGCCTGGGCGCCTGCCAGAATCTGCTGGCCGGCAGCATTGCGGGCACTGTAGTTGACATCGCCCTCCAGCGTCAGGTCGACCTCGGAGCGATAGCTGATCCCCAAACGGGTGCGCTCGGTGGCCTGGAACAGCGCCCCCAGGGTGTAGCCATAGCCCCAGTCGTCGCCGGTGACCTCGGCCTTGCCATCGGCATTGCCGACCAAGGCCGGGCTGCCGGACATTCCGCCGAGATCGATCGCATTGGAAAGCGTTGCATCGGCATACTGGGCCCTCAGCCCCACGGCGAGGTTGAGACGATCGGTAGCGCGATAGTTCAGCGTCGGCTGGATATCGATAGTCTGCAGGTCGGTCTCGATGGCGTGATAGCGGCCAATCCAGCCCTTGTCGTACTCCGTCGAGAGGCCGTACGGCGCCGATACCGACAGACCGAAGTCGAACTGGTCATCAAGCTGCGTCTTGAAGGCGAAGCTGGGCACCCAGGCTTCCTCCCCCCCTTCGCGAGAGCCACCACGGTCATAGCTCAAAGGCAGCCCGGCGGGGCCCGCCGCGGCGTCGGTCAACTCGAAGTTGGCATCGATATAGGAAATGCCACCGGCCACCTGGGTTCCGTCGACATTACCGATGGCCGCCGGGTTGAAAGTCATGTAGCTGACATCCTCGGCACCGGCTGCCGCCCCGGCCATGGCGTTGCCCAGCGCCTTGGCGCTCTGTTCACGAACCTGGAAACCCGACGCGGCGACCTGGCTGGACGCCAGCACGGCAGACGCCAAGGCCACGGCGACAGTAAGCTTGTTGAGCTGGTTTTGCATGAGCAGACATCCCTAGTCGTGATGGGTGATTGTTATCTCGCTAGCCACGGGGGCAGTCACGTGGCTTCAGTGTTTGCGAAACCCATCCCGACGATCAAGTCCAAACGTTCGTTTTAACGCAAAACATGCTCATACTTTAGTCACACACCCGTTTGACCGCTTTCTTTTCAATCGGTTACGCGAAGGCCCCAAACCGCGAGATTGGCTTTCGTGCCGCCCTCTTGACCCTTGTGTTACACAAAGGTTTTAAACTGCCGGCAACGCCATCACTTAGACGAGGACGGCATGAAAGTCAGCGAACTGGCACGCCACGCCGGCGTCACCGCCGAAACCGTACGCCATTACACTCGCGAGGGACTGCTTGCTCCCGAGCGCGATCCCGACAACGGCTATCAGCGCTACGACGGTACCGACCTGGAGCGCCTGCGCTTCATCCAGCGCTCCAGGACGCTTGGTTTCAGCGTGGCCGAGATCCGCCAGATCCTCGAACATGCCGACCATGGCGACTCGCCCTGCCCGCTGGTCCGCGACCTGATGGCCGAGCGCCTTCCGGAAATCCGCGCCCGAATTCGTGAACTCGAGGCACTGGCATCGCGCATGGAACAAGCGCTGGAAGCTTGGTCCGACATGCCCGATGGCACACCGGACGGCCATAGCCTGTGCCGGCTGATCGAGAGTTTTCCCGAATCACTGGCGGCCGAAGACGACACCACGACACCTCGTCAGGAGGCTTCTTCATGAGCACCCGATATGAGCGCCAGATTCCCGGCATGAGCTGCCAGGGCTGCGTCGGCCGCATGCGGCGCGCCATCCAGGCCCGTGACGGCGAGGCCGAGGTGGTCGGCGAACCCGTCGACAAGCGCCTGACGGTCATCACCTCGCTGGACGACGATGTGCTGGACGAGACCCTGAGCGAGGCCGGCTATCCGCCCGGCCCTGCCGCCGCCGACGATACCTCGGCGCCCGACTACCCGGCGCCGGCCTCGGCGTCGCACGAAGCTCAATCGGACACCGGCGACATCCGGCGACTTTCGATTTCCGGCATGACCTGCGCCAGTTGCGTGCGTACCGTCCAGGGGGCACTGGAAAATGTGCCGGGCATCACCGAGGCCAGTGTCAACTTCGGCACCCATACGGCCCAGGTACAAGGCAACGCCGACTTCGATGCGCTGGTCGGCGCCGTGGAGGGCGTCGGCTATGGTGCCGAGCCAGTGCTCGACATGCGCGAGGCGGAGCATACCCGTGCCAAGCGGGAAGGCGTCGAATATCGCCGCCTGATGCGTGGCGCGGCCTGGTCCCTGGCGCTGGCCGTGCCGCTGATGGCCAGCATGTTCGTCTTCCACCCCCAGCCGATCGGCGCCGGTCGCCTCTACTGGCTGGTGGTGGGCGTGCTGACGCTGGCCGTGATGGTCTTCCCCGGGCGCCACTTCTTCCTCAATGCCTGGAAAAACCTGCGCCATCGCCAGGCCAACATGGATACCCTGATCGCCATGGGTACCGGCACCGCCTGGCTGTATTCCATGGCGGTGGTGGCCTTTGCCAGCGCCCTGCCGGAGGCCGCGCGCGGCATCTATTTCGAAGCCTCGGCGATGGTCATCGGCCTGGTGCTGCTGGGCAATGCCCTGGAGCTGCGCGCTCGCGGTCGCACCAGCGAGGCATTGCGACGCCTGCTCGATCTACAGAGCCGCACCGCGCGAGTAATTCGCGACGGCGAAGAGCGCGAGGTCGAGATCGCGGCAGTACGCGAGGGCGATCACCTGCGCGTGCGCCCCGGCGAGCGACTGCCGGTGGATGGCGAGGTAAGCGAGGGGGCCAGCCATATCGACGAGTCCATGCTCACCGGCGAACCGCTGCCGGTGGCCAAGGCAGTCGGTGACGAAGTCAGCGCCGGCACCGTCAACGGCAAGGGCGGCCTGGTCTATCGCGCCACCCGGGTCGGCGCCGATACCCGACTCGGTCGCATCACCGAGCAGGTGGCCAGCGCCCAGAACTCGCGACCGCCCATCGGCCAGCTCGCCGATCGCATCTCCAGCATCTTCGTTCCCGCAGTGATGATCATTGCCGTGATCACCGCCCTGGTCTGGTTCAACCTCGGCGCCGAGCCTCGAGTCATCCACATGCTGGTCACCGCCACCACGGTGCTGATCATCGCCTGCCCCTGTGCCCTGGGGCTGGCCACGCCGATCTCCACCATGGTCGGCGTGGGCAAGGCCGCCGAACACGGCGTGCTGGTCAGAACCGGCGAGGCGCTGCAGACCGCCAGTCGCCTGACCACGCTGGTGGTCGACAAGACCGGCACCCTGACCGAAGGCAAGCCCAGGGTCACCGAAGCCGAGATCCTCGACGGCGACCGCGATCAGGTGCTTGCCCTGGTGGCCGCCCTGGAGCGTGGCTCCGAACATCCGCTGGCCAATGCCCTTCTCGCCTACGCCGAGGAAGCGGGAGTGGAAGCCGCAACCATCCATGACTTCCAGTCGGTGACCGGTGGCGGTGTCACGGCCCGCACCGAGCAAGGCACCGCGCTGCTGCTGGGCAATGCCCGCCTGTTGCGGGACCAGGACGTCGCGCTCGACGCCGGCCAGGACATTGCCGAACGCTTGCAGCGCCAGGCCCGCAGCGTCGTCCACCTGGCCGTCGATGGCCGGCTCGCCGCCATCTTCGGCATCAGCGACCCATTGCGCGACGACAGCGTGGCAGCCATCCAGCGCCTGCAGGCCGACGGCCTCAAGGTGGTCATGCTCACCGGCGACAACGCCCACACCGCCGAGGCCATCGCCCGCGAGGTCGGCATCGACGACTTCCGCGCCGATCTGCTGCCCGAGGACAAGCACGCCGAGATCGAACGCCGGCAAAGCGAAGGCGAGGTGGTGGGCATGGTCGGCGACGGCATCAATGACGCACCGGCCTTGGCGCTGGCCGATGTCGGCTTCGCCATCGGCCAGGGTACCGACGTGGCCATCGAGAGCGCCGGCATCACCCTGATACGCGACTCGCTGCACGGCGTGGTCGCCGCCATCGAGATCAGCCGCGCCACCCTGCGCAACATCCGCCAGAACCTGATGGGCGCCTTCGGCTACAACCTGCTCGGCATCCCCATCGCCGCCGGCGTGCTCTACCCGCTCACCGGCACCCTGCTGTCGCCGATGATCGCCGGCGCCGCCATGTCACTGTCATCGATCACCGTGGTCGGCAACGCCAGCCGGCTGCGCCTGTTCACGCCGCGCGATGCGACCGACACTCGGGAGACGACATCATGAGCTGGATCATCAACCTCATCGGACTCGGCCTGATCGCCCTGATCGTCTGGTGGTTCTGGCTGGGTTGAGCCCAGGGACTGCTAGGCTGATAGGCAGGCAAGAACGAACGGAGGCGATACCATGCCCAGACTCGACGGTGTGCTGGAAACGGCCCTGTATGTCACCGACATGGTCCGTGCCCGGGCCTTCTTCGAGGAGGTGATGGGACTCTCGGCCTTCACCGCCGACCAGCGCTTCACCGCCTACGATGCTGGCGGCGGTACCGTCCTGCTGCTGTTTCTCGAAGGCGCGACGCGCGACACCGTGGTCCTGCCCGATGAAATGGGCACCATTCCGCCCCACGACGGCACCGGGCGCACGCACATGGCCTTCGCCATCGGCGCCGAGGCACTGGCGGAATGGGAACGCCGCCTGACGAGTCATGGCATCGAGATCGAGGGGCGCACGCACTGGCCCCGGGGCGGCGAGAGTCTCTACTTCCGCGACCCGGACGGCCACCTGCTGGAGCTGGCAACCCCGGGCGTCTGGCCGACCTATTGACCTGCCCAAACCACTCGGGCCCGTTCCACCGGGCCCGAGTACTTCCCACTCCCATCGAGCCGCCGAACACAATGATCAATGGGCGCCCGGTTTCGAATCACCTAGGACAAGTAACCCCACCTTCATGACTCTTACTTTGGCCAGTCGGTTGATCGACTCCGTGAATGCATAGATGATCGGGCCAGGTCTCGAACGCACCTCTGTCCTCCATCCGCTGACGATAGTGATAGTGATGAGACACTTTCAGATCTCTTCTACCCCGGTAGGATAGCCCCCACCTAAACGACCAGAATCTTTCAGCGTCACTCCAATTGGTGCAACCTCGACCGTCCCTTTTTGCTCACAAACAGCCAAGAGTTGCAGGCAGGCCCCCATGATGAGGCGTACTCCTTGCTGTGTACGCGCCCCAGTGTCTGGATTTTGGCGAGTTAGCTGTCCCCTTCATTCAAGTGACGGGGATGTTGATAGCGGTATTCTTGGGTTACACCACCATACCCATAAGCATCACCCCGGCAATCGAGGACATGGATGTTGGAATGGGGATGAACATTACCGATCAAATCCGCAAGCAATTCGAAGGCTTGGCGATGATAGTCGGCTTTTTCCTGCCGAGTATTGGTGCCCTCAGTAAGGGTCACTTCCAGGCAGAAACCGTTGCGTCCCCAGTCAGTCAAGGGTTGGCCAGCGATAAACCAGCGCTCCTTAGGGAAGTAGTCGATCATCACCAGGGTGGCATCAAGGGCTTTGCCAAGCACAGAACCAGTCAGTCGGGCTAGTTCTGAAGCGGCCTTCCGGGTTAGACCGTCATCCGGCTGGCCTGCAATGGTCAGGGTGATACGAGGCATAAGATCTTCTCCAACGAGTGTGTGAGAAAATCATGGTGTCACCTTCCAATTCATCGAAAAAACGGGAATATTAGATACTATCCACCACGAAATCGAATGGATAGACATGCGCCGCTTCGATCTAGACCTGCTCCACGCCCTAGTCACAGTCGCTGATTGTGGCAGCTTCACCGCAGCCGCCAGCCGACTGTGCCGTTCCCAATCGGCAGTCAGTGAGCAGGTACGAAAACTAGAAGCTTTCTGCGAACAGCCTCTGTTTAGCCGTGGCAAGCGGGGTGCAACCCTCACTCCAGCTGGAAAGCGCTTGTTGGCTGAGGCCCACCGGCTGCTGGCCCTCAATGACTCCATCTATCAAGAGGTATTGGGCAAGGACTTGGAAGGCACTCTACGCTTGGCGATCACCGACTACTTCCGCCCCAACGACATCGCCCAGGTGCTACGACGCCTGCGCGATCGTTACCCACGCCTAACATTGCATGTCGATGTGCAACCCAGTGCCTCGATCGACCGGATCGTCAAGGATGGTGGCTGTGACTTGGGCGTGACACTGAGCCCCCTTACCGACAATGAAGACATAGAACTCGACAGTGGCATAGAGTTGTATCGTGAACCCTTGCACTGGGTGGCGGAAGAGATATCTCTTCTTGGAACTACGCCACTACCGCTGGTGATGATGCCGGAACATTGCGCGCTTAATCGCCTTGCCAAGCAACAGTTGAACGACGTTTCGCACCCTTATGAGACTGCCCATTCTGCAACCGGCGTAGCCGGGCTACAAATAGCACTGAGCGCCGGATTGGGAGTCGGCTGTTTAAATGCTTCATCGGTCCCCGAAACCTTGGTCCGCCTAGACAACAACCTTCCAGCGCTGCCCGAAGTAGCATTCACTCTTCAGACCACCCCATCAGCTACGCCTTTTATTCTTGAAGCCCGCGATATATTGACGGATGTCTTACGGCAAGCCTAATGATGATCGACCGAACCATCACTGGAAAAATTGAATCATAAAATAACAACATAAAGAGAACGGAGTGAATTGCTCTCACGATGAGCTGTAAAAACTCTTCTCTGTTGGTGACAACAAGAGGACGTACAGCTCATTTTATCATATGGAAATCTTCCTAGTTCTGGACCGGCTCCGCATGCTCGATGATCAGTTGCAACGACTCCCGCCCCCGCCATCGGTTGCGGTTGAGCTTGTAGGCGCAGCGCAGCAGGTCGCCGGCATCGAAGGCCGGCATCTCGCCGGGCGTCAGGGCACGGAACCAGATCGCCCTGACGCTGGTGGCGCCGCTGGATAACTCGAGCATCAGGTGGCTGCCGTCGGCACCCACGGTACGCAGGCTCTCCGCCCGCAGCACGCCTTCGAAAAGCGGCGCGTCGAACTCACGGCCAAAGGGACCGAGCGCTTCCAGTTCGTCCAGCGTTTCCAGGGCCAGTTGATCGGCCTCGAGTTCTCCGTCGGTGAAGACTCGCGGCCCCAGCTCCGTTTCTCCCAATTGCTCGCTGACCGCCTGAAGCAGCGCCTGACGAAAGTCGTCGAAGGCTTCCCGGGGCACGCCGACACCGGCCGCGCCCCGATGCCCGCCGAAGCGCGGCAGCGATGCCGGTGCCAGCTCGTAAGCCCGTTGCAGTGCATCGCGCAGGTGCAACGCCTCGATGGAGCGCCCGGAGCCGGTGAGCATGCCGGGTTGCACGGCCGGCGTCAGCACCAGGGCGGGCCGCCCGAAGGCCTGGACCAGCCGCGAGGCGACGATGCCCTGCACGCCTGGATGCCCATCCTCGAGCAGCACCACCAGCAGCGGTGCCCCGGCCTCCAGCTCGCCCATGGCCAGGCCGCGGGCGCGTTCGGTCATTTCCGCCTCGATGGCCTTGCGCGACTGATTGTCCTGATCCAGCGTTTCCAGGTGACGCGCCGCCGTGGCGTCGTCCGCCGCCAGCATGAAGTGCAGCGCGGCATAGGGATCGTCGAGCCGCGAGCGGGCGTTGATCCTCGGGCCCATCTGGAAGGCCAGGGTCTCGGCGTCGAAGGGCAGGCTGTCATCCCCCAGCCGCTGGGCCATGGTTCGCCAGCAGGCCGCCTCCATGCGATTGATCAGCGTCAGGCCATGGGCGACCACGGCTCGATTGGCCGCACTGCCGCCCAGTGAGACACAGTCCGCCACCGTACCCAGCGCCACATAGGAGAGCCAGGGCGACAGCTTGGGCGTGGCCGGCTCGAGCACGCCCCATTCGATCAGCACACTGCGGGTCAGCGACATGACCAGCCAGGCGACCATGCAGCCGGCGATGGTCGGGTCAGGGTAGGTGCAGTCGTCGCGGGTGGGATTCACGGTGGCGAAGGCCGAGGCCGGCGGCCCTTCCGTCGGCAGGGCATGGTGATCGCTGACCACTACGTCGATGCCGGCCTCACGCAACCTGGCGATGCGCGGCTCGTCGCTGCTGCCGCAGTCGGCGGTGATCACCAGGCTCGGGCGCGGCGAGAGCGACAGGGTGCGCTCCACCAACGGCAGGCTGATGCCGTAGCCATCGTGAATCCGGTGACCGATCAGGCTGTGCAGGCGGTTCTCGGGAATGCCGAACAGCTCGTTGAGCGTCCGCCGAATCACCACATGCGAGGTGATGCCGTCGACGTCATAGTCGGTGAGGATGCCGATGTGCTCGCCCTCGGTCACCGCCCGGGCGATGCGTTCGGCGGCACGACGCCCGTCCTGAAGGCGTTCGGGGTGCGCCAGGTAGCGCAGGCTCGGCGCCACCAGCGGCGCCAGTTCGTCCGTGTAGCCACCCAACCGACCGGCCAGGATCCGCGCTTGCAGCGGCGTCAGCCCCTCGGCCAGGGCGCGCTGTTCCACGGCGGCATCCCGCGGGCGCGGCAGAATACGCGGCTTGAGGGATTCATGCAGATCGACAGGGGCGTTCACGCCTGGCTCCTCTGATTAGGGGAAACACTGGTCTATTGCTACGCTCGTCGCCCCGCAAGGGGGAGGGAAGTATGAAGGCCCGCAGGAACGAGCCTAGCAAGAGGCGCCGGGGACAGGTCGAAGAGGGGGTCTGATGCCATGGATGGCATCGGTAGCGCCCAAGGAAGGGTTCACAGCGCCCCCTCGTAGACCTGTCGACGGATCAGCCTCGAGCGGGCGGGGCTAACGGCGGTTCTCGGCAACGAACGCCTGCACCGCGGAAAGCTCCGCCGGCAGTACCGCATAGCGCTCTTCGCGCTCCAGCAGATCATCCATGTGCGGCGGCAAGGGCACGCCGGGGAAACCGGCCTTGACCACCGCCTCGGCGAACTTGGCCGGATGAGCGGTGGCCAGCGTCACCATCGGTACGGCCTCGTCACCCCGCTCGCGCTCGGCAGCACGATAGCCGGTGGCAGTGTGGGGATCGAGGATCTCCTGAGTACGCTGGTGCGCCTCGCGAATCACTTCCAGGATGGTGGCATCGTCAACGCTGTGGCTGGCGAACACCTCGCGCAGCCGCGCCAGCGGCGCTTCGGCCAATACCGAGGGCTGCTCCTGAAAACGCTCGAGCAGCTCGGCCACGGCCTTGCCATCACGCTGATAGGCCTCGAACAGCAGGCGCTCGAAGTTGGACGACACCACGATGTCCATCGAGGGCGCCAGGGTGGCGACCAGTTCCTGCTTGGAAAAGTCGTTGTCGGCCAGCGTGCGATGCAGGATGTCGTTGGCGTTGGTGGCAATGACAAAGCGTTCCACCGGCAGCCCCATGCGATATGCCATGTAACCGGCGAAGACATTGCCAAAATTAGCCGACGGCACGCAGAAGCTGACCTTGCGATGCGGCGCGCCCAGCGCCACGGCGGAGGCCACGTAGTAGACGATCTGGGCCATGATGCGCGCCCAGTTGATCGAGTTCACCGCCACCAGCCGGGTCCCGTTGAGGAAGGACTGATCGGCGAAGCTCGCCTTGACCATCGCCTGGGCATCATCGAAGTTACCCTCGATGGCGATGTTGAAGACGTTATCGGCCAGCACCGAGGTCATCTGGCGTCGTTGCACCTCGGAAACCCGCTCATGCGGATGCAGGATGAAGATGTCCAGGTTGTCGCAATGACGGCACCCCTCGATGGCCGCCGAGCCAGTATCGCCGGAAGTCGCGCCCATGATCACCGCCCGCTCGCTGCGTTTGGCAAGGAAGTGATCCAGCAACCGCCCGAGCAGTTGCAGGGCCACGTCCTTGAACGCCAGTGTCGGGCCATGGAACAGCTCGAGCAGAAAATGGTTGGCATCGAGCTGGTTGAGCGGCACCACAGCGTCATGACTGAAGGTGCTGTACGCATCACGGACGATCCCGCGGAAGGTCTCGTCGTCGATCTCACCGCCCACATAGGGCTTCATCACCCGAAAGGCGATCTCGGCGTAGGAACACCCGGCCATGTCGGCCAGTTCCTCATGGCTGAGCTGAGGCACGGTCTCGGGCACATAGAGCCCGCCGTCGCTGGCCATGCCGGTGAGCACGACCTCCTCGAAGGAAAGCGCGGGCGCCTGCCCGCGGGTACTGATATAACGCATCATTCCACTCCGTGGGTCTCGAGCCGCGAGCCTCGAGTCGCGAGCGCTTCATTGCTCGCGGCTCGTCACCTGCCACTCGAAGTCTAAAGCTCGAAGCTCGAAGCTCGAAGCTCGAAGCTCGAAGCTCGAAGCTCGAAGCTCGAAGCTCGAAGCTCGAAGCTCG
>NZ_VTPU01000001.1 GCF_008274785.1 Halomonas eurihalina | reverse complement strand
TACGAGCTACGAGCTACGAGCTACGAGCTACGAGCTACGAGCTACGAGCTACGAGCTACGAGCTACGAGCTACGAGCTGAAGGGTTGACGGCTTAAAGGGCGATGACACCACCCTGCTCGCGTCTCGCGTCTCGCGTCTCGCGTCTCGCGTCTCGCGTCTCGCGTCTCGCGTCTCGCGTCTCGCGTCTCTTGGCTTCCGGAAGGAGTGATATGACAGATAGACAGCATATCCAGGTTCTCGATCCGCGGTTGGCTAACCAGATCGCTGCTGGCGAGGTGGTCGAGCGGCCGTCCTCGGTGGTCAAGGAACTGGTCGAGAACGCTATCGACGCTGGTAGCCGACGCATCGAGGTGGAACTGGAGTCCGGTGGGGCGCGGCTGATCCGGGTGCGTGATGACGGCGTTGGCATCGATGAGGAGGACTTGCCGCTAGCCCTGTCGCGTCATGCCACCAGCAAGATCGCCTCCCTGGACGACCTCGAGGGCGTGGCAAGCCTGGGCTTTCGGGGCGAGGCGCTGGCCTCGATCAGTTCGGTGTCGCGCCTGGAGTTGATGTCCAATGTCGAGGACGACCCGACGTGCGGTTGGCGCGTGGTGGTGGAAGGGCGCCGCATGGAGCCTCGGGTCACGCCCTCGCCGCACCCGCGCGGAACGTCGGTGACGGTGCGTGACCTGTTCTTCAATACCCCGGCACGCCGCAAGTTTCTGCGCACCGAGAAGACCGAGTTCGGTCACGTGGAGGAAGCCTTCCGCCGTCAGGCCTTGTCGCGCCTGGACCTCGGCTGGGTGCTGCGCCACAACCAGAAGACCATCCACCAGTTGAGCCCGGGTGGTGATCTGATCGGTCACGAGCGGCGCCTGCAGGCGCTGCTCGGCAAGGCCTTCCTGGAAAACGCTCTGCACCTGGATATCGAGACCGGCGGTCTGCGCCTGTGGGGTTGGGTCGGCCTGCCGACCCATTCCCGGGCCCAGGCCGACCAGCAGTACTTCTTCGTTAATGGCCGGGTCGTGCGCGACCGACTGGTGGCCCATGCCATTCGTCAGGCCTATCGCGATGTGCTCTTCCACGGCCGGCATCCGGTGTTCGTGCTGTATCTGGAGGTCGACCCCACGGTGGTGGACGTCAACGTGCACCCGACCAAGCACGAGGTGCGGTTCCGCGATGGCCGCATGGTGCACGACTTTCTGTTCTCCAGCTTGCATCGGGCGCTTGGCGAGGCACGTGCCGGCCAGCCGGGAGAGGGAGCGGTGACGGAAGAGGCGCCGGCCGGGGAGAGCGCGTCGCAGGTGACAGCGTCGGCAGTCAGCGAGGTGGCCGAGTCCGCCGGGCGTTGGCAGCAACAGCCGATGGCGCTGCACGGGCGCGACGAAAGTGGCGAACAGAAGGTGACGCCGGATCGGGTGCGGGCCTTCATGGAGGGGTATCGCGCCCTGCACCCGGATCACGAAGAGAGCCTGCTGACCCCGCAGCCATCCGCGCCAGGAGCGGGCGGCAATGCCGCCGAGGTGGCACTGGCCGAGCGTGAGGCATCGCCCGTGGCGGCATCCAGCGCGGCAGCGATGCCGGAGGAAGATGCCACCAAGGCGCCGCCCCTGGGCTATGCCGTGGCCCAGTTGCATGGCATTTATATTCTCTCCCAGACCGAGCGTGGCCTGGTGGTGGTGGACATGCATGCCGCCCATGAGCGTATCGTTTACGAACGCATGAAGACGCAGGTGCATGGCGCCGCCGGCAACGAAGGCGGCCTGCAGGCTCAGCCGCTGCTGGTGCCGGTGTCCCTGGCAGCCAGCGCCGCCGAGGTGGCCACTGCCGAGGCCGAGCGTGATGCCTTCTCGCGACTGGGCGTGGAGCTCGACGTGGCCGGCCCGGAGACGCTGCTGGTGCGCCAGGTGCCGACCTTGCTGGTCGATGCCGATGTCGAGCTGCTGGTGCGCGACATGCTGAGCGATCTCGAGCGTTACGGACGTTCCGACCGACTCGAAGCCCATATCAACGAACTGCTGTCGACCATGGCCTGCCATGGCAGCGTGCGGGCCAACCGCCAGCTGACGACAGCAGAGATGAATGCGCTGCTGCGTGACATGGAACGCACCGAGCGCAGTGGCCAATGCAACCATGGCCGTCCCACCTGGACCGAGATGAGTCTCAAGGAACTGGATCGATTGTTCCTGAGAGGCCAGTGATCCGACGGAGACTTCATGAGTGACACTCGCCCGCCGGCCATCTTTCTGATGGGGCCGACTGCCGTGGGCAAGACCGACATGGCCATCGCCCTGCACGAGCGGTTGGGCTGCGAACTGATCAGCGTCGATTCGGCGATGGTCTATCGTGGCATGGACATCGGCAGTGCCAAGCCATCGCCGGCGGAGCTGGCGAGGGCCCCTCATCGCCTGATCGACATCCGCGACCCGGCCGACCCCTATTCGGCGGCAGCGTTTCGCGAGGATGCGCGCCGCGAAATGAGCCGCATCACCGAAGCCGGACGCGTGCCCTTGCTGGTAGGTGGAACCATGATGTATTACCAACGACTCTGGGGGGGCGAGCCTAATCTGCCATCGGGGGATCCGGCGATCCGGGCCGAACTGGATCGGGAAGTCGAAAGACGCGGGCTGGCCGAGCTGCATGAAGAATTGGCTCGCGTCGATCCGCGTGCGGCACGACGCATTCATCCCAACGATCCCCAGCGCCTGACGCGGGCGCTGGAGGTCTATCGAATCAGCGGGCGCCCACTCACCGAACACTGGGATGAGCAAGGCTCGGAAACCTTTCCCTGGCGAGTGCTGTCGATAGGGCTCGCTCCGGCCGATCGAAGTGTGTTGCACTCACGGATAGCGACGCGCTTCGATGCCATGCTCGAGGCGGGATTCATCGAAGAGGTGGCCAACCTGAAGGCTCGGCACGACCTGCATGCGAGGCTACCGGCGATGAAGAGCGTGGGCTATCGTCAGGCTTGGGAGTTCCTGGAAGGACAGGGCGACCGAGAGGCGCTGAAGCGCCGGGGAATTGTTGCCACGCGGCAGCTGGCAAAGCGTCAGTTGACCTGGATGCGTGGCTGGCCAGAACTGCATTGGGTCGACATCCTGGCCGGCGAGCCACTCGATCGCGTCTTGAAATTGGTGCGTGAATTCAGCAGTTAGCGTAAGATGAGCGTTCCATGAGACCGGTCGATCGGGCTCCACCGGGCAAGAGTGCCACCTCGGGAAATGAGGTGGGCACCCAATAACACTATTAACCCCATAAGAGATAATTAGGGAGAGCAACATGTCCAAAGGACAGTCCCTTCAAGATCCATACCTGAACGTCTTGCGCAAGGAGCGCATTCCGGTGTCGATCTTCCTGGTCAACGGCATCAAGCTGCAGGGCCAGATTGAGTCCTTCGACCAGTTTGTCATTCTGCTGCGCAACACGGTCAGCCAGATGGTCTACAAGCACGCCATCTCCACGGTGGTGCCATCGCGGAATGTGCGCCTGCCGACGACCGATGTGTCCGAGCAGCCGGATAGCAACGTGTGAGGTATTGATTGTTTTTCGAACGTCCCGACGCCGGTGAGACGGCGGTACTCGTCCATGTGGATTTCCAGGACGAAAGCGAACGCGAGGATTCCGGAGAATTTCTCGAGCTCGTACGCTCGGCCGGTGCGGAGCCGGCCACGCTGCTGACCGGTAGTCGAGGTCGGCCCGATCCGCGTTTCTTCATCGGTTCGGGCAAGGTGGAAGAGGTCCGCGAAGCGTTGGCGGTTCACCAGGCCGAACTGGTGATCTTCAATCATGCCCTCAGCCCCTCCCAGGAGCGCAATGTCGAACAGGCGCTCAAGTGTCGTGTGCTGGATCGCACGGGACTGATCCTGGATATCTTCGCGCAGCGGGCGCGGACCCATGAGGGCAAGTTGCAGGTGGAGCTGGCACAGCTGGAGTACATGTCGACTCGGCTGGTACGTGGCTGGACCCACCTGGAGCGGCAGAAGGGCGGTATCGGCCTGCGCGGCCCAGGGGAAACCCAGCTCGAGACCGACCGTCGCTTGCTGCGTGGCCGTATCAAGGCCATTCACAAGCGCCTGGACAAGGTGCGCAGCCAGCGTGGCCAGAATCGCCGCGCTCGCTCGCGCGCCGAGATTCCCAGCGTGTCGCTGGTCGGTTATACCAATGCCGGCAAGTCGACACTGTTCAACGCTCTGACCGAGTCAAGGGTCTATGCGGCGGACCAGCTGTTCGCTACCCTCGACCCCACCCTGAGACGTCTCGAGGTCGAAGATGTGGGGCCGGTGGTGCTGGCCGATACTGTGGGCTTCATCCGGCATCTGCCTCACAAGCTGGTCGAAGCCTTTCAGGCAACTCTCCAGGAAGCCGCCGAGGCGAGCTTGCTGGTTCATGTGATTGATGCCGCGGACCCGGATCGCGACCTCAACGTGAGCCAGGTGGAGGAGGTGCTCGATGAGATCGGTGCGCTCGATGTACCGACGCTCAAGGTGATGAACAAGGTTGATCTTTTCGACAGCGCGCCGCGCATCGAGCGCAACGTCGAGGGCCGGCCCGAGGCGGTGTGGTTGTCGGCCCGCGATGGCCGGGGACTGGAGTTGTTCGAACAGGCCCTTTCGGAGTGCCTGGCCGACGATATCATCGATTTTGACATCACCCTGGCACCTACCCAGGGCAAACTGCGGGCTGGCCTGCACGAATTAGGGGCGGTTCGCGATGAACGCTTCGACGAGCAGGGGCATACCCTGCTCGAGATACGGCTGCCGCGACGTGATTTCCTGCAACTGATGGCACGTCTTGGCGAGAGCGCCAACGATTACCTGCCGGAGGAGTTGCAGGAAGGTCCCGTCTGGGAACAGTGAGTCGCCTTCGGGCGTCGACCGGTGTCCGCCAACATCGGTGACGCTACAAGGATCGCAATGATGCCCGTCGCGATGCGGCGGTACGCAACGCATAGTGGAGACGACGTATGGCCTGGAATGAGCCCGGTGGCGGCAACCAGCATGACCCTTGGAGTGGTGGGGGCCGCCGTGGTGGCAACGGCAATGATGGAGGCAAGGGGGGCGGCAATCAGGGTCCCCCGGACCTCGATGAGGCCCTGAAGAAATTTCAGAACAAGCTCAATGGCATGTTGGGCGGTCGCGGCAAGCGCGGTGGCAATGGTGGCGGTTCCGGCGGCGGTGGCAAGCCGCGCAATATTTTCGCGTTGCCGGGTCTGCTGCTGATCGTGGCGGTGGCAGTCTGGGCCGCCTCGGGCTTCTACCTGGTCGATCAGTCCGAGCGTGGCGTGGTGCTGCGTTTTGGCAAGTATCAGGAAACCGTGACGCCGGGCCTGCAATGGAATCCGCCGTTGATCGATGACGTGCACATGGTCAATGTGACCCGGGTGCGTTCGGTCAGCCAGACCCAGTCGATGCTGACCCAGGACGAGAACATCGTCTCCGTCGAGATATCGGCCCAGTATCAGGTCGCCGACCCGCGCGGTTACGTGCTCAATGTGCGCGACCCCGAGCTCAGCCTGGAAAATGCCCTGGATTCTGCGTTGCGCCACGTGGTGGGCGGTACCGACATGATTGATATCCTGACCTCGGGCCGTGAGATCCTCGGCAGCTCGGTCAACAGCCGCCTGCAGTCCTACCTGGACAGCTATGGCACTGGCATCATGCTGCAGACGTTGAACGTCGAGTCCACCTCGCCTCCCGATGCCGTGCAGGATGCCTTCGATGACGTGATTCGTGCCCGCGAGGATCGTCAGCGCACCATCAACCAGGCCATGGCCTATGCCAATGCGGTGATTCCTGCCGCCCAGGGTCAGGCCCAGCGCATTGTCGAGCAGGGGCAGGGCTATCGCGAATCGGTGGTGGCCGAGGCGCGCGGTCAGGCCAATCGCTTCAATGCCCTGTTGACCCAGTACCAGAATTCGCCGGCGATCATGCGTGAACGCCTCTATCTGGATACCTTGTCCGATGTCTACAGCGAGACGCCGAAAGTGATGGTCGACGTCAGCGAGCAGAGCCCTCTGATGGTCCTGCCGATGGATCGCCTCAAGCGCAGTGGCTCCGACAGCAAGTCGAGTGGCGGCGAGACCGAGGTGGACCCGCAGTTGATCGAACGCCTGCAAAGCATCCAGTCATCGTCCAGCCCGAGCGGCAGCAATAACAGCAGCAACGGAATTCGCAGGGAGGGTCGCTGAAATGATCAATAATCGTTCCCTGCTCATCGTCGGCGGCCTGGCGGCCGTCGCCTGGCTGGCCAGCAGCAGCCTGTATGTGGTCGACGAGACCGAGCGCGCGGTGAAGCTGCGTTTCGGCGAGATCATTGAAGAGAACATCCAGCCGGGCTTGCACTTCAAGATTCCGATTACCCAGACGATCCGCAAGTTCGATACCCGGGTGCTGACCCTGGATACCGACGCCAGCCGTTACCTGACGCTGGAGCAGAAAGCGGTGATCGTCGACTCCTACGTCAAGTGGCAGGTGGTCAATCCGACCCGTTACTATGAGGCCACCGCCGGCGACGAGTTGCAGGCAGTGCGCCTGATCCAGCCGCGGGTCGACGAGAGTCTGCGTAATGAGTTCGGTCGCCTGAACCTGCAGCAGATCATCTCAGAGCAGCGTGATGAGCTGATGACCGGCCCCACCCAGGAGCTCGACGAGTTGATGCGTGATGAGCTTGGGGTGGCTGTTCTCGATATTCGCGTCAAGCGCATCGACCTGCCCGAGGATGTCTCCTCGGCGGTGTACGATCGCATGCGCTCGGAGCGTGAGCGCGAGGCTCGCGAATGGCGTGCCCAGGGGCAGGAAGAAGCCGAGCGCATCCGTGCCAATGCCGACCGGCGCCGCCAGGTGCTGCTGGCTCAGGCCCAGGAGCGTTCCGAAACCCTGCGCGGTGAAGGCGATGCCGAAGCAGCGGGGATCTTCTCGCAGGCCTATGGCAAGGACGAGGAGTTCTTCTCCTTCTGGCGTAGCCTCGATGCTTATCGCGACAGCTTCAAGGGTGACGGCGACATGCTGGTACTGGATCCGTCCAGCGACTTCTTCCAGTACCTCAAGAGTCCGACACCGACCGACGAATGAGCCGATTGGCCGGCTGATGTCGGCGATGAACCGAGAAGGGCGTCGGTGCCAGGCTGGCATCGGCGCCAGGGTTCATCCCGACGTCAAACGTGCTAGAATCGGTAAACCGGGCGTGGCCCGGTTTTTTTGTGGCCTCCCCACACTCGGCGAGCTTCCCCTGGCTTCCCGCCATGCTTTATGTTCCGCCATGCCGCGAGGCTTGCCACAGGCCAACCACTGTCTTGCAGGAAGAACGACATGACCATCGCTGACCGCTGGCTCTTGCCCGACGGCATGGACGAAGTGCTGCCGCCCCAGGCCAGTCGCATGGAAGAATTGCGCCGGGCGCTGCTCGATCTCTATCACGGCTGGGGCTACGATCAGGTAATGCCGCCTCCCGTGGAGTTTCTCGACTCCCTGCTCACCGGCACCGGCACCGAGCTGGATCTGCAGACCTTCAAGCTCACCGATCAGATGACCGGCCGCATGATGGGGGCCAGCGCCGATGTCACCCCCCAGGTGGCACGCATGGACGCCCACTCCCTCAAGCGGCAGGGGCCCGTGCGGCTGTGCTATTGCGCCAATGTGCTGCGTGCCAAGGCCGACCAGTACCAGGGCGGACGCAGCCCGGTTCAGGTCGGGCTGGAACTCTTCGGCCACGCCGGCCTGGAGGCCGATCTCGAGGTCCTGCGACTGGCGTTGACCAGCCTGTCCGTTGCCGGTGCCGGCGAGGTTCACCTGGCGCTCGGCCATATCGGCATCTATCGTAGCCTGGTGGAGGCCGCCGAGCTGTCGCTGGAGCAGGAGCGCGCGGTATTCAAGGCGCTCGAGCTGAAATCGCCGGGCGCCTTGTCGAGCCGAGTCGACGAATGCGTCACCGACCCGGCCCTGGCGGAAATGTTCCGTGCCCTGGTAACGCTCCACGGTGGTCCCGAAGTGCTCGACGAGGCGCGAGAGGTGTTCGCTGAAGCGCCTCAGGCGGTAGGAGCGGCCCTTGACCAGTTGCGGGCGCTGCATCGTGGCGTGATGGCCGAGCACCCGGAGGTCGAGTTCTATTTCGACCTGGCCGAGCTGCGGGGCTATCAGTACCACACCGGCATGATGTTTTCCGCCTATGTGCCCGGTTACGGCCAGGCCCTGGCCAAAGGGGGGCGTTACGATGATACCGGGCGTGCCTTCGGGCGTGCCCGACCAGCCACCGGCTTTTCCCTGGAACTCAAGCTGCTGGCCACGCTGACGCCGAGAGAGTCCCGTGGTAATGGCATCTGGGCACCGGCCGAGGGCGAGGGGCTGGCCGAGGCCGTGAAGGAGCTGCGCCAGCGAGGCGAGCGCGTCGTCCAAGCGCTGCCGGGACAGCGGACCGGCCCCGAGCAACATTACTGTCAGCGACATCTGGTGCCGGCCGATGACGGTTGGCGAGTGGAGGCATTGCCGGCCTTCGGCGATCTGACCTGATGTCAGGCGAACCGTTTTATTCGACTCCGGCCGACCGCCGGCGTGCAGCAACGAGAGACGAAACACTATGGGCAAGAACGTAGTCGTACTGGGCACCCAGTGGGGTGACGAGGGCAAGGGCAAGGTGGTCGACTTGCTGACCGAATCCGCCGATGCCGTGGTGCGCTTCCAGGGCGGACATAACGCTGGCCATACCCTGGTCATCGATGGCGAGAAGACGGTTCTGCACCTGATTCCCTCCGGTATTCTGCGAGACGACAAGACCTGTGTGATCGGTAATGGCGTGGTGCTGTCACCGGAAGCGCTGATCGAGGAGATCCACGAACTGGAGGCCAAGGGCGTGCCGGTCCGCGAGCGCCTGCGCCTGTCGCCGGCCTGTCCCTTGATCCTGCCTTACCATGTGCGTCTCGACCAGGCGCGTGAGAAGGCGCGTGGCGTGGCCAAGATTGGCACCACCGGCCGGGGAATCGGACCAGCCTACGAGGACAAGGTGGCGCGTCGGGGCCTGCGCCTCGGCGACATGCTGCACCGTGAACGCTTTGCCTCCAAGCTCGGTGAGGTGCTGGATTACCACAACTTCGTGCTGACCAAGTATCACGGTGAGCCGGCGGTGGATTTCCAGCAGGTGCTCGACGATGCCATGCGCATGGCCGATGAACTGCGCGACATGGTCTGCGACACCGTGAGCCTGGTGCACGATGTGCGCAAGGCCGGCGAGAACATCCTCTTCGAGGGGGCCCAGGGCTCGCTGCTGGATATCGACCACGGTACCTATCCGTTCGTGACCAGTTCCAATACCACGGCTGGCGGCACTGCGACCGGCTCTGGCGTGGGGCCTCTGTATCTCGACTATGTGCTGGGCATCACCAAGGCCTACACCACGCGGGTTGGCTCCGGTCCTTTCCCCACCGAACTGTTCGACGAGCATGGCCGTCACCTGGCCGAGAAGGGTCATGAGTTCGGTGCCACCACCGGTCGCGCTCGTCGTTGTGGCTGGTTCGATGCCGTGGCACTGCGCCATGCCGTGCAGATCAACTCAGTGTCGGGGCTCTGTCTTACCAAGCTGGACGTGCTCGATGGCCTTGAGAACATTCGTGTCTGCGTCGGCTACCGCAGCAAGGATGGCGATGTCCTCGACGCGCCGGTGGACTCCGAGGGTTATGAAGCGATCGAGCCGGTCTACGAGGACTTGCCGGGCTGGAACGAGTCGACGATTGGTGTGAAGCGAATCGAAGAGCTTCCCGCCAATGCCCGCGCCTATATCCGCTTCCTCGAGGAACAGGTGGGCACGCCCATCGATATCATCTCGACCGGGCCGGATCGCAACGAGACCATCATCCTGCGCAACCCCTTCGCCGAATAACGTCAGCCTCGCCGGCCAAAAAACGCCGCCCATCGGGATGCCCGATGGGCGGCGTTTTCGTTTCCCGGGCCAGAAACCTGGACCAGAAACGTGATCGCCCCGCGCAAGGCGGGGCGATTCGGTCAGATAGTGTCAGATGATGGCCGAGTGGGTGGCCGAGGGCGCATCAGACGCTCTTCGGTTCACTCATCAAGCCCTTGATGATGGCGTAACAGGCTGCCAGGAGCACCAGCGTGAAGGGGAGACCGGTGGTAATTACGGCAGTCTGGAGGGCCGTCAAGCCGCCGCCCAGCAGCAGGGCAATGGCGATGGCGCCCTCGATGAGGCACCAGAACACGCGCTGAGAGCGGGGCGCGTCGACCTTGCCGCCGGCGGTGATGGAGTCGATCACCAGTGAGCCCGAGTCGGAGGAGGTGATGAAGAAGACCATCACCAGCACGATACCAATGAAGGACGTAATAGCGGTCAGCGGTAACTGGCCGAGCATCTCGAACAGCTGCAGCTCAAGTGCCGCGTTCTGTACACCCTCGAAGCCGTCGGTGACGTACTGGTCGATGGCGGTACCGCCGAAAGCGGTCATCCACAGCACCGAGACCACGGATGGCACGAGCAGCACGGCGACCAGGAACTCGCGGACGGTGCGGCCGCGGCTGACCCGCGCGATGAACATGCCGACGAACGGTGACCAGGAGATCCACCAGGCCCAGTAGAAGGCGGTCCAGCCCTGGCTGAAGTTGGCATCTTCGCGCCCGAAGGGCATGGAGAGTGCCGGCAGGTTGACGACGTAGGCCATCAGATTCTCAAAGAAGCCGGTGGCGATCATCAGGGTTGGGCCGACGGCAATCACGAACACTAACAATATGAAGGCCAACGCCATGTTGACCTGGGAAAGGCGCTGTACACCCTTGTCGACGCCCAGCATTACCGAACCCAGAGCCACTACCGTGATGCCGATGATCAGCAGCACCATGGTGGCATCCGTGTTGGGTACCCCGAACAGGTAGCCGAGCCCCGCCGAGGCCTGAGACGCGCCGAGCCCCAGTGAGGTCGCTAGCCCGAACAGGGTGGCGAAGACCGCCAGGATATCGATGATATGGCCAGCCCAGCCCCAGATGCGCTCACCCAGAATCGGGTAGAAGATCGAGCGCATGGTCAGCGGCAGGCCTTTGTTGAAGGAAAAGATGGCCAGGGCCAGGGCGACGACGGCGTAGATTCCCCAGGGATGCAGGCCCCAGTGGAAGATGGTCGCGGCCATTCCCAGCGAGATGGCTCCCTGTTCGTCGCCAGCGGCGGCGCCCAGAGGTGCCCAGTCGGTCCGTACACCGTTTTCCACCGTGGTACCACCCATGGCAGTACCGAAGTGCGTCATCGGCTCGGAAACGCCGTAGAACATCAGGCCGATGCCCATCCCGGCGGCAAAGAGCATGGCAAACCAGCCCGCATAGCTGAAATCAGGGCTGGCGTGAGCCCCACCGATTCTCACCTTGCCCATGGGGGTGAAGATCAGCACTATCGCGAGGATCACAAAAATATTGGCAGCCAGCAGGAAAAACCAGGACAGGTTGCCGGTCAACACGCTGAAAATGGCGTTGAAGATCGGTTCGACCTGGTTCTGCATCGCCAGGGTGATGATTACGAAGAACAGAATCACCAGGGAGGAGATGGTAAAGACCTTGCCATGCAGGTCCATGTCCACCCCGAACTTGGAGGCGGTGATATTGTCCTGTCCTATCACGTAATCTGTGTCGATGAGATTGGCGGGTCCATCCGGGGCGGGAATGCCCTCGGATCCCGCGTTGGCCTCTTGGGCTTTATCGTCGTTCGTCACGGGACTTCTCCTTGTTGGCGTCGATGAACAGTGGGCAGTAGCCTCAGTCGCACGGCCGGGGCGCGAGGGCACTCAACACCTCGGCATGAGTAGCGATACAGTCGTCAGGCGAAGGGCCGGCTCGGCGGCAGGAACACAGTGCCGGCCAGTGGATACCGACCACGTCAACAGGCTCTGCAAGTGCCGGGCCCGTGGGCATGGTGATCCGCTTTAACATACTCGGTGCTCCTTGCTTGCGTCTCGTCTGCAAGTACACGACAAGTGTGGCCGTTTGGCGATGATCGCGTCGGTCGTCACTTTCAACGGACTGTTTCGCCACGAATCATTGCTTACCGTACATCATCTCATGCGAATCGTCTGCTTCTGGCAACACATCCGGGCGGGAATAGCTATGCCATGTCGCGTTCATGATCGCTCGGGCGACCAGGAATGGGAGGCGCTCGAGTGGCGCCTCCCTCCGATCCGCGTCTTACGGCGTTGCCATGAGATCAGGTCTTGCGTTGCTTGCGCAGCGACTGGGTGACGCGATCGAGAATCATGGCCAGGATGACCACCGCGATGCCGGCCTCGAAGCCGTCGCCGGGGCGCAGGCGCTGGATGGCACGCCAGACTTCGCTGCCCAGGCCATCGGCGCCGATCATGGCGGCGATTACCACCATGGAGAGCGCGAGCATGATCGTCTGGTTGATGCCGGCCATGACGGTGGGCAACGACATCGGCAGTTGGACTTTGATGAGCTTCTGGCTGCGGGTGGCGCCATAGGCGTCGGCGGCCTCGACCAGTTCCACTGGTACCTGGCGGATACCCAGGGTGGTGAAGCGGATAGCAGGCGGCATGGAGAAGATGACAGTGGCGAAGATGGCCGACACCGAACCGATGCCGAAGAACGGAATCGCCGGGATCAGGTAGACGAAGGCCGGCATGGTCTGCATGAAATCCAGTATCGGCATGATGATGCGATAGAGACGCTCGGAGAGCGCGGCGGTGATGCCGACCGGTAACGCGATGACTACCGCCACCAGGGTGGCGATCACCACCAGCGTCAGGGTCTCGATCATCGGATCCCACAGGCCCAGGTTCCAGATCAATAGCAGGCCGAGGGCCGCACCGATGGCCAGACGAGAGTTGGCCACCCACCAGCACAGCGCCACGATGATCACCAGCAGCGACCAGTCGGGCAGCCACATCAGCGCATCATTGAGGCCATCGATGCCGGTCTGCGTCACTCGGGAAATGCCGCGGGTCACGATGGAATATTCACTGGTCAGCCAGTTCAGACTACCCTCGATCCAGTCGCCCAACGGAATGCGCGGGAATTCGATAGCCATCAGTCTTCTCCTGCCTGTGCGAGTTCATCCAGGACGGCGCCCTTGACCACCACGCCCTGAAGCACCTTGTTGTCGTCTACCACGGCGATGGGGAAGCGGTTCTCGCTGAACATGGCGAACAGATTGTGCAGCGGCTCTTCCCGCGTCACGCTGCGGAAGTCCTGGGTCATGGCCTCGGTGACACTCTCCTGGCCACGCTCCAGCGCTTCGCTGGCGGCGTCGGCGTCGATCAGGCCGATCAGACGGCGTTCACGGTCGAGGATGTAGATGGAGTCGAGGCTGTGCTCGCGCATCTTGCGCAGCGCGGTACGTGGTCCATCGCTCTCGCGAACCGTGGAGCGCACCTTGCGCATGGCGCTCTCGGCGGTGAGGATGCGCGACTTGTCGACCCCTTCGATGAAGCGGCGCACATAGTCGTTCGCCGGCTTGGTGAGAATCTCCTCGGGCGTGCCGATCTGCACCACTTCGCCGTCCTTGAGCAGCACGATGCGATCACCGATGGTCAGCGCCTCGTCGAGATCATGGGTGATGAAGACGGTGGTCTTCTGCATGCGGTGCTGAAGGGCCAGCAATTCTTGTTGCATGTCGCCGCGGATCAGCGGATCGAGTGCCGAGAAGGCCTCATCCATCAGCAGTACGGTGGCATCGTTGGCCAAGGCGCGTGCCAGGCCGACGCGCTGCTGCATGCCGCCGGAGAGCTGGTTGGGATAGGCATCCTCCCAACCGTCCAGACCGACTTGCTTGAGGGACTTGTCTGCCGCTGCCCGGCGCGTTGCCGTGTCGATGCCGCGTACTTCCAGGCCGAATTCGGCGTTCTGGCGCACGGTGCGGTTGGGAAAGAGGGCGAAGTTCTGGAACACCATGGAGAAATGGCGACGGCGGCATTCCAGCAGTTCCTTCTCCTTGAGATCGGGAATGTTCTCGCCGTCGATGACGATCTCGCCCTCGGTGGGCTCGATCAGCCGGTTGAGGCAGCGGATCAGGGTCGACTTGCCCGATCCGGAAAGCCCCATGATCACCAGAAGTTCACCCTCGTGAACATCGAAATCGATATTGGAGAGGCCTAGAGTCTGGCCGGTCTTGTCGAGGATTTCGGGCCGCTTCAGGCCCTGGTCGCGCAACTCTAGCGCCTTCTTCGGTTGGTTGCCGAAGACCTTGCTGAGATTGCGCACCCGAATCTTGACGTTTCGGTTGTCACTCATTGCTGTGCCTTAGTGGCCCCTGACCGTGGCGCACACGCCGTGGTCGGTGCCTGGTTGGGATGAGGGATCGCATCAGGATGCCAGACGGCAGTGTTGACGCGGCACGAGGCGGCATACCCTAGCGTTGCTTGAACGATGATTCAAATTCGCAGGGTGGCCCTGAACGCTCGGGAAAAGCGGGATACGGCGCGCCTCCCATTGCCGGTGCCATCGGCAACAGCCGAAGGAGGCTACCGTTGGCAGCGTCGTTGAGCAAGACCAGGCCAGCCTCGAAGCCCGGGTGGACAGAGCGGATTCGGCTGACCTCGAGGCCCGTCAGGATCGGGGCGGGAGACTGCTGGCGTTGGGTGAGGTCGAGGCAGAGTTCGGCAAGTGCTGTTCGGTTCTCTTTCATTGCTCGGGGGCTGATCAGTGATTGAGGTGCATGGAGGAAAATCCTGATAAAGGATAGTCGATGATGTAGGAAGACGGGCCGAGTTGACCCATGTGCCGGAATTAACCATGCCTCGAGCGATTCGGGACGCGGCTCATGCTCGAACGTGATTTTCTTATATTACTGATTTTAATGATTTTTATGTTTTTTCTCTCGAGTTGGCATGTTCATCGCTTGGAACTGGGTGCGCATCCATCAACGAGGAGCCGCACTGAATGACATTCAACTTCCATGAACAGCAAAACAGCAGGCGAGCGCGCCGCTTGACGGCACTGTGCGCCATGCTGGCATTGACTCTCGGCACCTTGACGATGACCGGGTGCAACGATGGCGGACAGGCACCAGCGGAAGAAGCGTCATCCATGGAGCAGGAGTCCGGTTCCGTCGGTAGCCAGGACCAGATGAGCAATGACCAGGAGCAGAGCGGCTTCTGAACACGCCACTTTCCCCACGCACGGTCGCGAAGACCGGATGTGACACAACGTCAAGCATACGTTTTGGTCTATTAAGGAGACATGACATGTTGGATCAGAATCTCATTAAGAAGCTCGGTATTCTCGGCATTTCGTTCGGTCTGGTCGCCAGCCCCTTCGTGGTCGCCGATGGATACGAGGAACCGGCCGACCAGACGACTCAGAATAGTTCGTCGACCGAGCCCGGTGGCTCAACGGCGGCAGGTACGGACCCGGCGGCATCCGGAAGTGATGCCGGAATGTCCGGTACGGCTCAGCAAGAGGATCCCTACGCCACGGGTAACGACTCGGCGGGCGCTGGCTATGACGAGAGCGCCGGCAATGGCAATGGTGCAGCGACCAACGGACAGTATGAGCATGAGGGTGAAGCTGCAGGAGATACCTGGGAGGAAGAAGGCCAAGGTGAAACAGAAGAAGGTGGTGGCTGGTAAGGCCAGCGGGGTCACCAACCTTGGCCGGTGATCCCGGTCAGGATCTTCCAAGGTGGTTACGCTATCGGAGTTGTCGATACCCGAAAGCGTGTGAAAGGCTCCCGCGAAATCGCGGGAGCCTTTCCAGTTTGAGCCTTTCCAATTTCAGGGCATCTCTATGGCAGGGTATCGCTATTGCGGGTCGCCGCTTTTTTCCTCGAGTCGACGATAAAGCGTGCGTCGGGCGATGCCCAGCAGGTCGGCAGTGCGTCGCTTGTTGCCCCCCGTGGCATCGAGCACTTTGTGGATATAACGCTTCTCCACTTCCTCGAGGCTTGGCCAGTCGCCCTGGGAGGTATCGGCTGCCGCGTTGCCGGTACTGGTCGTTCCTGAAGGGGAGGCCGCCGTGTGTCTGCGCATGCGTTCGGGGAGGTCGTCATGGCGTAGCAGGCCTTCCTCGGCCAGGGTGACAGCCCGGATAATGGCATTTTCCAGTTCCCGTACATTACCCGGATAGTCGTAATCGAGAAGGGTCTGAAGCGCCAAGGGCTCGATTCGTGCAATCGGTTTTTGCTGCTGTTCGGCGTGTTTGTCGAGCAGGGACATGACCAGTCTTTCGACATCGCCGGGACGTTCGCGTAGTGGCGGGATGCGCAACGAGAACGTTTCCAGTCGATAGAACAGGTCATTGCGAAATCCGCCTGCCAGGATTTCATGCTCGAGATCGCGGTGAGTGGCGGCGATGATGCGCACATCGACGCTTTCCTCTCGTTCAGCGCCAACTGGGCGAATCTTTTTTTCCTGCAGCGCGCGCAGTAGCTTGGCCTGCAGGGGCATTGGCATTTCACCGATCTCATCGAGAAAAAGGCTGCCGTTCCGGGCACTTTGAAAGAGCCCCTGACGGGCCTCGTGCGCGCCAGTGAAGGCGCCTTTGACATGTCCGAAGCACTCGCTCTCCATCAGTTCGGCAGGAATGCTGGCACAGTTCACCGCGACGAAAGGGCCGTCGTGACGTGCGCTTTCGGCGTGCAGGGCACGGGCCATGAGTTCCTTGCCGGTGCCACTTTCGCCGAGGATCAGCAGGGGGGCATCGCTGTCGGCCAGGCGGACGGCATTGCGAAACAGCAAGCGCATGGGCTCGCTATCCCCGGTCAGGCCGTGGAAGCTATCCGCGGGCGTGGCCTGTTGCATGCGATTGGCCAGGCGCTGATGTTCCAGTACCCGAAAGACAGCGGCGCGCAGGTTTTCCAGGTCGAGGGGTTTGGTCAGAAAGTCATCGGCACCGAGTTTCAAGGCCTCCACGGCCTGATCGATGGTACCAAAGGCCGTGATCACGATGAATCCGACGGGGTTGTCGTCGTTTCTCACCTGTTCGAGCAGCGACATGCCATCCATGCCGGGCAGGCGCACGTCACTGATGATCAATGCGACCTCGCTATGACTGAGGTGAGCCAGGGCCCGTTCGGCGCTGTCGATGCCCAGAGTCGGATAGCCAGCGTCCTGCAGCTCTTCGCACAATAGCTCCAGAATGGCGGGGTCATCCTCGACGACCAGGATGGGCGGTGTATCGTCGATCCGTCCTTTGGCATCGTGTGGCGTCATGCCGTGGTGTCCTCACGCGGTAGAGTGATTTCGAAACCGGCGCCACCGAGCGGGCTGTCATAGGCCCCGATGGTGCCACCGTGATCGTTGACGATACGGTGCACCATGGAGAGGCCCAGCCCGCTGCCCTGGCCAACCGGTTTGGTCGTGAAGAAGGGATCGAAGACCCGGGCCTTGTCCGCTTCGGTGATGCCGCCACCGTCATCCTCGAGCCAGAGCGAGAGTTCGCTGTCATTGGCGCGGGCGCTCAGGCAGACCCGGGATACGCCATCGCTCTGGACGGCATTACGCAGCAGGTTGGTGAACACCTGGACCAATTGCTGTCCATTGGCCAGCAGGGTGGGTGTCGGTGACGGCAGATGGATGTCCAGGTGAACGTCATGGCGTGTGAGTTCTTCCTCTACTAGTGTCCTGGCGGCTTCGATTGTCTCATCCAGCGCCACGCTTTCTTTCTCGACGTTGTGGCGACGCCCGAGGTCCATCAACTGCCGAACGATGACCACGATACGCGAGACTTCGCCACGAATGCGCTCGATATGATCGTACTCTTTAGTGCCGAGGCTCTTGCGGCGGGAAAGGCGCTGGGCTTGCCCCTCGATCACCGTGAGGGGCGTGCCGATCTCGTGGGCGACCCCCGCGGCCAGCACGCCCAGCTCGGCGAGTTTTCGTGACTTGCGCAGGCGCTTTTCCAGCTCGATCTCCTTGCGGCGTCGCGACTCGATGTCGTCGTCTTTCTCGGCCATGGCGTCGAGCATATCGTTGAGGGCCAGCCCGAGGCGCCGATACTCCTCTGAGCCGTGAATCGCGACTCGCTGGCGTCGATCCCCGGCGGCGACACGCTCCATTACTGTCAGCACCCTTTCCAGTGGCCGCTCGATATGATGGCGAAATCCCCACCAGATACTCAGAATGATGCCTCCCACGCCGACCGCGAAAACCCCCAGGGCCACCAGGCCGATGAAGTCGGCGTAGTTCTCGATACCGGTATTGAGGCGATTGACCTGCAACACGCCGACGATCTCGCCGGAAGGTGTGGTCAACGGCCTGAGAGCCGAGAAGTAATTCCAGTCGCCGTCGTTACGGTAGGCGGTCTGCAGTTGTCCGTTTTCGGCGACCTCACGGATGTCGTCGACGGAAAATAGATCCTCGCCAAGCCCGAGGCCATAGAGTGGTTGGCCCTGGGTATCGAAGACATGGGCACCGTAAATGCGGTGGAAGGAAAAGGCGGACTGCAAGGCATCTTCCAGGGCGCTGGGTTCGGCGCGATCGATGGCATAACCGAGCGAGGCGCCGGTTGCCTGGGTGATGATCTGGACTTCGGTTTCCAGCTTGGAGCGGAGGTTGTCCTCGAGGGAGTGGATCGTCACCAGGCTGAAGACCGTCAGGATGGCGCACAACGGCACGATGACGGTGATGAGTATCAGGTTGCGTAGGCGCATCGAGTGTCCGGGGCGATACCGTGGCAAAGGGAAAGTGAAGCTAGTCGCTGCGCGTCAGGCGGTATAGGCCGGCATCGGAAGCGTCGTTGAGCAGCAGGAGTGAGCCGTCCCGAGCTTGACGGATATCGCGGATCCGGCCGATCTCGCCGTCGAGAACCACCTCGCGGGCCGTCACGTTGTCGCCTTCCAGCGCGAGCCGGACCAGCTTCTCGCTGGCGAGTCCGCCGGCCAGCAGGTTACCTCGCCAGCCGGGGAAGGCTTCGCCGGTGACATCGGTCAGCCCGGAAGGCGCGAAGCGTCCCGCAAAGACATGCACAGGGTCACGCATGCCCGGCGCGCTGTCTTCGCCGAGGGGCATGTTGGTGGCGTAGTCGCGGCCCTGAGTGACCTGTGGCCAGCCATAGTTGTCGCCGGCAACGATTCGGTTGAGCTCATCGCCGGTGCGAGGCCCATGTTCCGTCGACCAGGGCGTACCATCCTCGGTGACGACCAGGCCCTGGGGATTGCGATTTCCCAGGCTGAAAATTTCGTCATTGATGTCGGGATCGTCGACAAAGGGGTTGTCGCCGGGGGCTTTGCCTTCGTCGGTCAGGCGCAGCAGGCTGCCGGCATGATCGCTGCCGTCCTGGGCACGTTCGGGATCGACGCCGCGATCACCGATGCTCATCAGCAGGGTGCCGTCGTCGAGCCAGGCCAGCCGCGAGCCGTAATGACGCCCCGGCGCAGAGAAGCGATCCTGGGTGAAGAGGTGTTCGACCTCCTCGAGATGCTCATCCACCAGCCTGGCGCGCGAGAGGCTGGTGGCGGTGCCGTCATCACCGGCTCGGCTCCAGGTGAAATAGACCCAGTCGTGTTCGCCGTCGCCATGCTCGTCGCTTCCAAACCGGGGATGCAACGCGACATCGAGCAGGCCGCCCTGGCCGCGGGTCGAGACCTCCGGGACGCCCGTCACCCGGGTCTTTTCGCCCTCCGGGGTCACCAGTTGCAGCCGGCCAGGCCGCTCGCTGATCAGGTAGCGACCATCGGGCATCTCGGTCACGGCCCAAGGATGTTCCAGACCCGTAGCCAAACGTTCCAGACGCAGTTCGTGGTGTGCGGTCGTCAGCCGCTCGATACGGGGATCGTCGGCCTGGGCCGGGCCGAAAAACAATGTTGTCGTACCCAGCAGCATGGTGGGCAGCAAAGGCGTGTGGCGCATCCGATCCTCATTGGCATGAAGGCCTTGGTGTGAAGGCTGGCTCGCCATAGAGACTGTCGATAAGGTGCCGTGTTCCCTTCCTGGTCGAGTGCCTACATCAATATCGCCAGTAATATGGGGAGATAGATCAGCGACAGCAGGGTCGAGCAGAACACCAGGCTGGCGACGTATTCCGGTTCGCGCCGGGAGCGCTGGGCGAACAGGTAGTTGAATACCGCGACCGGCATGCTCATCTGCAGGATCAGGATGCCATGCGCCATGGGCGGCAGCGCCAGCAGGCTGCCGATTCCCCAGGCGGCCAGGGCGGCCAGCGGGATGCGCAGCAGGCTGAAGCCGATGCCTGAGCGCAGGCTGCGGACCTGGATGCTGGCCAGTGAGACGCCCAGGGTGATCAGCATCAGGGGAACGGTGAAGCCGGAGATCAGGTCGACGCTGTTGGCCAGCCAGAGCGGCAGTTCAGTGTCGGTGAGCAGCAGCGTCAGGGCGATGAGGATGGCGTAGACCGTCGGTGTCTTGGCCAGCGATTTCAGTGGGTTGCCGCGGCTGGCGAGTACCGTGCCCAGGGTGAACTGGAACAGCGATACGGTCACCATCACGGTGATGCCGAAGGCGAAACCCGCCTCGCCGAAGGCGTAGAGCACCACCGGCAGCCCCATATTACCGGTGTTGGGATACATCGACGGCGCCAGCATGACGCGCCAATCCTTGCGCAGCAGGCGCGCCAGGATGAAGGACACGCCGGCCATGAGGGTGATCACCAGTGCGGCGGCCAGCATGGTGCGACCGAAGCTGCTGGCATCGATGTCGGCGCCGGAGAGCGAGGCGATCACCAGGGCCGGCGTGCCGATGTTGAAGACCAGGCGAGTCACGAAGGCAACGGGATAGTCGTGACCGAGGCGAATCCAGGTAAAGCCGAGGCCGGCACCGGCCAGAACGGGCGCCATCACGGCGAAGAGTTCGGCGAACATGGTTCATCCTCCATGCGGGGGGAGTGTCGGGTGAGAGTGGATGATGCCAATCAGGCCGGGCCGGCCTGTGCCGCGCTGCTGGGCATTCGGGACGTGCGGGCGCGCTCGGCCTGGCGCTGCAACGACAGATCCAGTCGCTCCACCAGGCCGGCGAGCAGGGTGCGGCGTCGCTCACTGATCGATGGCTGGTCGTGCAGTGCCTCGATCAGGGCGTCGCCCGTGCGGCGGACCTCGTCGGAGGCGTGCCCCCGGGCGCTGGCGGCATAGGCCCGGGCCAACGCCGCGAAGAAATCCCGCTGCGCGTGGCGCAGGGTCGTGCCGGGCAGGTCGTCGAGCCGGCGACGTAGCTGCAAGCAGGCGTAGCCAATGTCCAGGCCGGTCAGCCCCAGGGTGAACAGGTGCCGCTGATCCTCGGGCAGCATGTCGTCGTGTTTGGCCAGATGCAGCAGTCGGTCAGCCATGCCGCCGATGAAGCGGGTTTCTGCCTCGTGAATGGGGCGGTTCGGCAAGTATCGGAGGTCGCGGACGATAGCGCCGACCAGACGCTTCTTGCGCAGGGTAGGGCCGAAGCCGGGAATCAGCCGGAAGCCCGTCACCACCGTGGCCAGCCCGATCATCACGGCGATGGCCCGGTTGATGAAGCTATCGAAGGTGAAATCCATGCCGTTGCCGGGCATGGTCAACAGGATGTTACCGATAGTGAAGGCCAGGCAGTAGCCCATCAGGCGTGGGTTGGCGGCGCCCAGCAGTCCCAGGAACAGGGGAGGAAGAAAAATCATCGCCAGCATCGGGAAACCGCTGGCCTGGGAGAGCAGCACATGGCCGAACAGGAAGGCGCTGGGGATGGCGGCCAGCATGCCCTTGGCGAACATCATGCAGATCATGACGGGGTTGTCGCGGCTGGCGAAGAAGGCCGAGAACAGCGTGCCCAGCAGCATGGCCACCTGACCGTTGTTCCAGGCGGTGGCCATCCAGAAGCTGGCGAGCGTGGCGAAGATGAGGCCGGCACGCACCGCGTTCAGCCCCGCGGCCAGGTGATCGCGGTGCCAGGCCAGGGCCACGCCGCGCAAGCGCTTGCGCCCGGGCTGGGAAATGGCGTCGCGGGCGTCGAGCATCACCAGAGCGTGGCCGAGTGCCTCGCGTAGCCCGATGATGACCCGCAACTGTAGCGGCGAGGCATTCTCGTCGGGGCATTCCAGGATGCGATGGCGCAGGTCGTGCAGGCGGCGGTGCGCCTGGCCGACGCCGCTGGCTTCCGCAGACAGGCGAAATCCCTCGGCGATCTCGTCAGCCAGTTCGTGGATGGCGGGGTCAAGCCGGTCACCGTAGTGGTGCAGGAGTTGCTGCAGGGCGTGCAGGGTCGCCATCAGGCGTAGCGTATGGCGTGTCAGCACGTGGCTGGCGCGGATGCGCCCGGCGCCTTCAGGCCCCTCGTAGCGGGCGGCCTGACTGTCGATCTCGAGCTGAGTGAGCGGCTCCAGGCTGCCGGTGAGGGTGGTTTGCAGTTCACTGAGGTCGGAGGAATTCGTCAGCCGGTGCGCGGCGTGCTGGAAGGCCTGGTTGACGACCGCGTCGGCCTGCTGACCGAGGTGATCGCGGACCTTGATTGGCCACAGCAGCGAGCTGACCAGGGTGGCGCAGATGGCGCCCAGGGCCAGCTCGGAGAGCCTCGCGACGGCGATGCCGAAGATGCCGCTGGGCTGGGAGGCTCCGATGACCACGATCAGCATGGCCGTGACGGCGCCCATGATGCAGCCATAGGAGGCATTGTTGCGCAGCAGGGAGCTGCCGTAGGTGCACAGCATGATCCACAGTGTCAGGACCACCAGGGCGGGAACCGGGGCCTGGACGAACAGCGCCATGATGGCAATGCCGGCGGCGCAGCCGATCACTGTACCGACGATCTGGCTCAATCCCTTTTCGACCACCATGCCGCTCATCGGCCGAATCTGCAGGAAGGCCGCCGAGATCAACGCCCAGTAGGGGCGTTCCAGATCGCACCATAGTGCCATGTACAGCGCCAGCAGCATGGCCAGGGTCGCCTTTACGGCGAACTGGACGGCCTGCTTGTTGGGGGTCAGGTAGGCCTGCAGCCAGGGCGACATGCGCCGTTACTCCGCGTTCTCGATGATGCGTACGGTGGCCGTCATGCCGGCACTCAGGGTGACATCCTCGGGGATCTCGTCGAACTCGATGCGCACCGGGATGCGCTGGGCGAGCCGGACCCAACTGAAGGTGGGTTGTACCTGGGGCAGTAACTGGTTGTTGGTCGAGGTGTTGCTGTCGGCGATACCGCGCCCGATGCTGGCGACATGCCCCTCCAGTTCGATATCGCCGCTCATCAGGACGACACGTGCCGGATCGCCGATCCGGATATGTGGCGTCTTGGTCTCCTCGAAATAACCGGTGACGTAGAAGGAATCGGCCTTGACCAGCGCCATCACCGGGGTGCCGGTATTGACGTAATTGCCTTCGGCCAGTTGCAGATTGAGGACATGGCCGTCGGCGGGGGCCTGGACAGTGGTACGTTCCAGGTCGATCTGTGCGCTGTTCAGGGCGCTTTGCGCCTGTCCCAGTTGGGCGGAAGCGACACGACTGTTGATCTGCGCCGTCTCCTGGCTCTCGGCGCTGATCGCCTGACGGCTCAGATGGCTGCGGCGCGAGGCCTCGTGCTGGCTCAGCTCCAGCTCGGCCTGACGTTGCTGGACCACGGCCTTGGCCTTCTCCAGAGCAGCCTGGTAGCGGGTATCGTCGATATGGAACAAAAGATCGCCTTTGGCGACCTGCTGATTGTCGGTGATCGGCAGGGCGACGACCTGTCCCGAAACATCCGGGGCGATGGTGATGACATCGGCGCGAACCCGGCCATCGCGGGTCCAGGGTGTGTAGAGGTAGTAATGCCAGAGCCACAGGCCGGCGGCGATGGCCAGGGCCACGATGGTCAGGGTGACGAGACTGCGGAGAAAAGTGCGCATCATGTTCAGAGAATCCCCACGGATGCGGAGGCCAGATAGGCAATGGCGGCGGTACAGACGACGAACAGGGAAGTATCGAACCAGGCCTCGAACCAGGGTCGCATCGAGCCGACCAGACGGTGCAGGACAGTACGAATCAGCAGCGCCGAGGCAAATCCGAGCAGAGCGTATAGCAGCAAGGGGGACAGATAGATCCCGCCGAAGGCGATTTCACGAAGGCCCATGGCCGCCCCTGTATCAGTCGTTAGCGAAGGACTTCATGGTAGCAATTTCCGACGGCGCGGGCACGGCAGCCGTCGAGGAAGGCCGCGAGGCCCCGTCACAAGGCATGTTGTCGGGCACCATGCTGCCATTCGGCAGGACAAGCGCCGCGCAGGAATTCGAGCAACGCCGATATCTTGCGTGGCTGGTGACCATGAGCATAGAGCAGGTTGACTGGCGTGGAAGGAACTTGCCAGTCAGGCAGGCAGCGCTCGAGCTGACCGGGGTGGGCCGCGTTACGCCGCTCGGCCATCCAGTTGGGCAGCACGCCGAGGCCTTGCCCGCGTGCGATGGCATCGGACTGCAGCACCAGGCGATTGACCCGCAGGCGCGATCCGGGCGGGCGTATATCGACCTGGCCGTGATGAGGATGACGTAATACCAGGCCATGTTTAGCCTCGCCTAGCAGGTCGATCCAGTTATGGCGTTCCAGTTCATGGGGATGTGTCGGGTGACCTTGCCTGGCCAGATACTCGGGACTCGCATATAGCCCGCATGACAACAGCGCCAGTGTCTCCTGGCGCAGGCCGACCTCGCCGGTTTCGCCGAACCAGACCACGACCGACTGCGGCTCCAGGCGCTCGGGCAGGTTCTCGCGGATCATCAGGCTGACATGCACGCCGGGATAGCGCTGCATGAAGGTTTCGATGGCCAGGGCAATCCAGGAACGTCCGAGGGCATCGTGCACCTCGAGGGTCAGCTCGCCGCTGATCTCTTCGCGCAACTCTTCCAGTGCCTTGTGTCCCTGATCCGTCAGGTCGAGGATGCGTAGGCAATAGTCATGGAAGACACGGCCGGCTTCGGTGGGGAGCAAACGGTTGGATTGGCGGCGCATCAGCGGCTGGCCGAGGCGCGACTCGAGCTGCTGGAGGCGGCGACTCAGGGTCGATTTCGCCACGCCCAACCGGCGAGCGCTGAGCGTCAGACTGCCGCTGTCCATGACGTCGGCGAAGGCGACCAGTTCATCGGCATCGTGCATGGCGGCGGGCCCCGACATCGGAAATTAGCAGGCTATTGTGCCAGATCATTATGCAGATGAAAATCATTGTTGTTTGTGCCATGAAAAAGCCCCGGCAAAGCCGGGGCGCAAGGGGATCGAAACGCATCGCGTCGGGAAGCGCCGCCGAGTGACCCCGGCGGGCGTGCGCCATCAGAAGTCCATGGTCAGTCCCAGGTTGAACTGACGGCCGTCCAGTACTGCCTCGTAGGTGCCGTTAGTGATTTCCTTGTCGGCGATGTTGTAGATGCCGGCCTTGACGCGGGCATTGTCGTTGAGGGCATAGACCAGGCCGGCGTCGAAGAAGCCGTAGCCTGGCGTGCCGTCGCTCATGCTGTTGCGGCTCAGGTAGTCGCTGGTCTCGCCGCGATAGTTGCCCTGCACCCAGAGGTCGAGGCGCTCGTTGGCCGCCCAGTCCAGCGCGACATTGACCATGTGCTTGGGAGTCTTGTTCAGCGGCTCGCCCTCGAACTCGCCGCTCTTCTGCTCGGAGTCGGTATAGGTGTAGCTGGAGCTCAGCCCCAGGCGCGGCGTGATATCGTAGTCGAGCGTCAGCTCCACGCCCTGCATCTCGGCTTCGGCGATATTGCGATAGGTGCTCACGAAGTAGTAGTCGGTACCAGCGTAGTTGCACTCTCGATAGGAGGGATCGGAGAAGCCTTCGCTGGGGCCCTGGCAGAGCCGCTCTTCGGAGATCTTGTCATCGAACTGGGTGTGGAAGAGCATCGCGCTGGCGGTGAAATCGTTCTGCGCGTTGTCGAACACAAAGCCCAGCTCGTAGTTGGTGCTGCTCTCCGGATCCAGGCTCTCGTTGCCGATGATCACGGCGCTGCCGCGACCGGTCGGACGTCCGAACCCTTCGGTGGCGGCCGCCAGGCCGGGCTGCTTGTAGCCGGTGGAAACGCCGCCCTTGAGGGTCCACTGCGGATCGAGATGATAGTTGGCATAGATGCGCGGCGAGAAATGGCCACCGAAATTTTCGTCGTCGTCGTAACGCAGGCCGGTGGTCACGTTGAGGTCGTCGGTGACGCTCCATTCCATCTCGACGAACAGCGCGCCGATCCAGCGGTCGACATTGCTCACGGCTCCTGGCACGTCGGCGTCCAGCAGGCCGTTGGTCTCGTCGGTGAAGTCCTCCACCTTGTACTGACCGCCGAAGGTCAGCATGTGGTTGCCCCAGAAGTAAGTGTTCTGGTTGTTGAAAGTGGTGACTTCCTCGCGCTTCTCGTCTGCTGTGTCCAGTATGCGTTCGGAGGCGTCGTGGCGCAGATAGGTGTCGGTCAGCAGGGCGCCGTAACTGCCCTTGTGGCCAATCGTGTAGACGTCCTTGTCATAGCGGCTGGTGTTCGAGGTATTGGGATTCCCGCGGGCATCGAGCAATCCGATGCTCTTGCCCGGCGTGTGGGTGTATTCCTTGGTCGACGAGGTGTAGCCCAGGGTGTACTCGTTCTGGTCATCGGGAGTCAGGGTGAATTCCGCGCCGCCCTGGCGGGTATCGCTATCGGGGGTGCTCTCGGCGTTGTCGCTCCCGCCGATGAAGTCGCTTTCTTCGGTGCCGATCCAGCTGCCGTGCACCCTGACGCCCAGTAGTCCCTCGATCAGCGGACCGCCGGTGACGAAGCTGACCTGCTGGCCATCGTTGTTGATGTCGTTGAGGGAGTGGGTGTACTCGGTGGTCACCGAGCCCGACCACTCATCCGTGGTCTTCTTGGTGATGATGTTGATGACACCGCCCATGGCGCTGGAGCCGTACAGCGAGGACATGGGGCCGCGAATCACCTCGACGCGGTCGATCATGGCGATCGGTGGCAGGCCGATCTGCTTGCCGCCGTCGCTGCCATTGGTATTGACCGAACGGCCATCGGAGATCGGGCGTCCGTCGACCAGGTAGAGCGTGTAGCTGCTGTCCATGCCGCGGATGCTGATGTCCTTGGAGCCGCCTCCACCGGTGACATAGACGCCAGGAATATTGTCCATTGCGTCGGTGATGTCGGAGTAGGACTGCTTGTTCAACTCCTCGCCGCTGATCACCGAGATGCTGGCCGGCGCGTCGGAAAGCACCTGCTCATAGCCCGCCGCTGTGACCACCACCGGTTCCAGTTCGGTGGTGTCATCGGCCAGTGCCGTGGCACTGGCGGTGGCGATGCCGAGGGCCAGCGCCGTGCGGGCGAAGGGATGGGAGGGTGAATCTTGCATGTTCCTGGCTCCTTGCTCTGGGGAAACACTGCCTAAATGCTTGGGCGAGAAAATGGCGGTGCCATAGTCGCCGTCCCTGGCGGCCATTCTGCAGGCCCGTTCTGTCGACGGTTCACATTTGCTTCTGGCGAAGTCGGGCGCGGCTCTGGGAAACGCGGATCCAACCGACTGTCATGCTCGGCTTTCTTTTGACATCTGCCTTGCGCTTCAGCGGCGACACGCGACTCTTTATCAGCATTTCCCCAGGATATGGTGGGGTATCGATCCCGTTGCGTTGTTCTGATGGCTGCCTGACTGGGCGTGCTTCATCGGCTAAAAACGATAAAGATTCGCATTTGCCTTGGGAAGTGCTATTACTGGAATGCATCGTTGCGTGATTGGCAACGTCATGGTTGAGCGATCGTTCAATCAAGGTTGCAGGTCTTGCAACTCAGCGTTGCGGCCTCCGAGGCGGTCGGCATGATAATGTTCGGATCTTCATAGGATTGATTCGCATTATTTTCCAGGAGGTTTCGATGAGAGGATTCGGATGGACGCTGCCCGTGGCCGCGCTGCTGGTATCGGCTTTGCCCCTGGGTGCCCAGGCCGAATCGTCGTCGTCGGAGGATGGCCCCAGCGTGGTCAGTTTCGACTGGGGGGCCGTGGATACCCTGGAAGCACTGGGGCTCGAGTCGCATATCGTCGGCGTGCCGCATCAGGCTGCGCCGGACTATGTCTCGCACCTTCTTGAGGGGCGCACCGATGTCGGAGGGCTCAAGTCTCCGGATCTCGACGCCATCGCAGAACTGTCGCCAGGGATGATTCTGATTACCGGTCGCCAGTCGGCGTCGCAGGAAGACCTGCAAGCCGTGGCCGAGACGCGTGACGTTACCCTCGGCGAGGGGGATTACTTCGATGCGCTGAGTGACAAGGTGATGGGGCTGGCCGCGTTGTATGGCGCCGAAGCTCAGGCACAGGAGCGGCTCGAGACGCTGCACGCCGATATCGAATCGGCACGTGCGAGCCTGGCGGAAGATGCTGAGGCGGTGGTGGTAACGCACAACGATGGCCATTATTCGCTGCGCCAGGAGCCGGTGGTCAGCGAACTGTTGCAGGTCTCGCAACCGGCGCTGCCGGACTCGGTCGAGCCGGTGAGCCATGGCGCCCGCACTTTCTACCCGCTGACGCCGGCGGCCATCGCCGAGATGTCTCCGGATGTGCTGTTCGTTGTCGATCGCAGCGCAGCCATCGGCGATACCCCGCTGGACCCGTCGACGCTGAAAGAGGCACTTGGCAGCGCGGGAGGCGAGGCGATCCGCGTCGAGGTGCTGTCCCCGACACTCTGGTATCTCTCCGGTGACGGCCTGCAGAGCGTGCGGGCTCAGATGGACGAGATCACCCAAGCGCTGTCGACGCCGTAGCACGCTACCCTTCGAGACCCATCAACACTGGGCACCACGCTGCCGTGGCGGTTGGGCCCAGTGAGCCGAGGAGACATCATGTCACTTTCCCCGCTCAAGACATCGCCCCTGTTGGGCGCCTGCCTGATGGCGGCGCTCGCCATTGCCGCCGGCCCCGCCCAGGCCAGAACCCTCGACACTGCCTATGGTGAGGTGGAAATCGACGGTCAGCCGTCGCGTGTCGTCACGCTTTACGAAGGGGCGCTGGATACCGCCCTGGCTGCCGGCGTCACGCCGCTGGCCGCCGTGGCCACGCGAGGCGGCGAGAGCGTGGCCGATTATCTGAGCGAGCAGGTGCCGGATATCGCCATGGTGGGCACCAGTCGGGAGTTCAATCTCGAGGCGATCGCCACTCAGAACCCGGACTTGATTCTCGCCGCACCGACCCTGAGCGATGAGCAGTACGCGCTGATCTCACAGCTAGCGCCCACCGTGGTGCCTGAAAGCGCAGGGTTCTCGCCGGATGGCTGGAAAAGCGAGGCACGCCTGTATGGCGAAGCGCTCGGCCATGCCGAGGAGGTGGATGCTGCCATTGAGGCCGTGGAAAACCGCGCCGACGCTCTCGCCGAACGCCTGGGCACCGAGGGTACGTCAGTGGCGCTGGTGCGCTGGATGCCGCAAGGGCCGCTGGTGATGTCGACTGAGCTTTTCTCCACGGGGATGCTCGCAGCCACTGGCTTTGATGTCACCGACGCCGGGCTGGTCAAGCAAGGACGGCCTCACAGCGATCCGCTGAGCCTGGAAAACCTGGGCAAGGTCGATGAGGAGCTGCTGTTCATGGCCACGCTCAACGAAGACGGTCGCGAGGCACTGGCTGCCGCGCGTCAGTCGCCAGCCTTTTCCCAACTCGAGGTGGCTAAGCGCGATCGCGTTATCCCGGTGGACGGTCAGCTCTGGACCAGCGCTTCCGGGCCCTTGGCCGCCCAGGCCGTTCTCGACGACATCGAGGCGGCCCAGCTGTCCGACGAGCAATGATCGCGAGTGCCGCTCATCGGCGTCTGGCCGGCCAGGGGATGACCCTGGCCGGCTTGCTGTTGCTGGCCTGCCTGGCCAGCCTGCTATGGGGCGCGGGTGATGTGGGGGCGGAACGCGCCCTGGCGGTCCTGATGGGGCATGGAGACGACGAGGCGCGTTTCGTGGTCGGCACCCTGCGCGGCTCGCGGACCCTGGTCGGCCTGGCTGTGGGCATGGCGTTGGGCGTTGCCGGTGCCTTGCTGCAGGCGGTGTCGCGCAATCCGCTGGCCGAGCCCGGCTTGCTTGGCGTCAGCGCCGGCAGCGCCTTCGCAGTGGCCATCGCCCTGCTGCTGGGAACTTCGGCGGCCACGCTGAGGGTCGGTGTGGCCCAGCTCGGTGCTCTGCTCGGTTGCCTCTGCGTGTTGGGTGTGGCGCGCTTTCGTGGCCTCGGGCACGATCCGGTGCGCCTGGTCCTGGCCGGTGCGGCCTTCTCGGGGCTGCTGGCGGCGCTGACCACCTTGTTGTTGCTGTTCGATCAACGTGCCGCCGACGAAATACGCTTCTGGGTGGTCGGCAGCCTGTCCGGCCGACAATTGGCGGATCTGTTGGCAATTCTGCCGAGCTTCGCGGTGGCTGCTGCGATCACCCTGCTCATCGCGCGGCCACTGGCCGCGCTGGCCTTGGGCGAGCGGCTCGCCGCCGGGCTCGGCCATCATCCCGGCCGGGTTCGCCTGTTGGCGATCCTGGTGGTTGCGCTGCTGGTGGGTGGTGCGACGGCCATTGCCGGCCCCATTGCCTTCGTCGGCCTGGTGGTGCCCTTCGCCGCGCGGGCCCTGGCAGGGCCGGACATTCGCCGCAGCCTCTGGTTGTGCCTGTTGCTGGGGCCGCTGATGGTGCTCGTCGCCGATGTCATCTCGCGGCGGGTGGTGGCGCCTTCGGAGCTGCCGCTCGGCGTGCTGACTGCGCTGTGCGGTGCGCCGGTGCTGGTCGCCGTGGTAAGGCGCCGCCGCCTGCCGATGTTATAGGAAACGCATGACTCTGCTTGTTCAATCGTCGCCCCGACTGGACCGGGTCGAAACCGAGGATGCCGTCGCATCGCCTCGGGGAACCCGACGGCTGGCCTGGGGCGGTTTCAGTGTATTGCTGGATCGTCGCAGCCTGGCTGCCAACCTGCTGCTGCTGGTCCTGGTGCTGGCGGCATCGCTGGCCTATCTGTGTTTCGGCGAGCGTACGTTGTCGCCCGCCGAGGTGCTCGCGGCCCTGCATGGTACGGGGGATGGTTTGTCGACCTTTCTCGTCTCCGCATTGCGTCTGCCGCGTCTCGGGGCGGCGCTTGCCACTGGCGCGGCCTTTGCCCTGGCGGGGTGCTTGATGCAGACGCTGGCCGCCAATCGCCTGGCCACGCCGGGCATCATCGGTATCGACAACGGTGCCACGGCGTTCGCCGTGGCCTCGGTGGTGGGGCTCGGCTTCGGCCTGGCGCCACCGGCCATGGCGCTGGCCGGTGCTGCCACCGCCACGACGCTGACCTTCGGCCTGGTGCTTGGGGGCGGCACGCGGGGCTATCGCTTCATCGTTGCCGGCATCGGCGTCGGGGCGGTGTTCGGTGCCATCACTAACCTGCTGCTGGCGCGGGTCGCCATCGATGTGGCCAATGCCGCCTATCCCTGGACGGTGGGCTCGCTCAGCGCTCGACCCGAGGGCGCGGTGTGGGCGTTGACCATCGGGCTGGCGTTGGGGCTGCCGGCGGCACTGGCCCTGGGCCGTTCCCTGAGCCTGATGGGCTTTTCCGTATCCGTGGCCCGCAGCCTGGGAAGCCGCCTGGGGCGACGTCGCGCCCAGGTCCTGATCACCTCGGTCGCGCTGACCGCCCTGGCCGTGGCCGTGGCCGGCCCGGTGGGAATGGTCGGTCTGCTCGGCCCGGAGCTGGCCCGGCACCTGGCCTCGCGGCGTAGCGTGCCGGTGCTGGCATCGGCCCTGGCCGGTGCCCTGATCATGGTACTGGCCGACCTGGTCGGGCGCTTGATGCTGTCGCCGCTCGAGATTCCAGTGGGTATCGTCACCGCCGTGGTCGGTGGGCCCTGGCTGCTGTGGATCCTGATTCGTCCTCGTTCACAAGGAGTCGCCTGAGATGAATGCCGTGGCTTGTTCGCTGGAGGCTCGCAAACTGACGCTCGCCCACGACCGCACGCCGGTCGTCGTCGATCTGGATCTCTGCCTGCCCACAGGCAAGGTGACCGCCATCGTCGGCCCCAATGGGTGCGGCAAGTCGACCCTGCTCGCGGGGCTGGCGCGCCTGCACGCGCCGCAGGGTGGCCATGTGCTGCTCGATAGCAGCGAAATCGTCCGACTACCGGCCCGGGAGCTGGCTCGGCGGTTGGCGTTGCTGCCCCAGGAAGCCCGGGCGCCGGAAGGGCTGACCGTTGCCGAGTTGATCGGCTTCGGTCGCCAGCCGCATCAGAGCTGGTTGCGGCAATGGTCGGCCGAGGATCGTCGGGTGGTGGACGAGGCGCTGGCAGCGGCGGACCTGCACTCCCTGGCCGATCGCCCGCTGGATTCGCTTTCCGGCGGACAGCGCCAGCGCGCCTGGATCGCCATGATCATTGCCCAGCAGACGTCATTGCTGTTGCTTGACGAACCGACCTCGGCCCTCGACCTTGGGCATCAACTGGAAGTCTTCGAGCTGGTGCGGCAATTGGCCGACGAGGGGCGAACCCTGGCGATGGTGCTGCACGACCTGCCGATTGCCTGTCGCTATGCCGATTACCTGGTGGCGATGCGCGAGGGCAGAGTGGTGGCGGCGGGACCGCCCGGCGAGGTGGTCACGCGCGAGCTGGTTCGTGAACTCTACGGTGTGGATTGCACCCTGATGCATGATCCGCAGAGTGGAGCCCCGATATTGACGGGGTTGCGGCGGATTCGAGAATAGGCCACGAAGCATTGGTGGTTCCCGGCAGCTATCAAACAGTCGACAGGTGTGACAGGGAATAGGTGCTCAACCGAAGCGGCCATTCTCCTGAAGCTAGTCAGTTAAAAAATGGCCACCTCCTATCGATGAAGTGGCCATTTCATGTGATTCAGCAAGATATAAAATACTGTACTCCGAGCTGTTAACTCCACTTGGTGGACTGGCATTACTGGCCTTGGCCCGCTATCGAAAGAAGGGGGTTAAGGTCTGATGCTTCGGTCCAGAAATTCCAGCATTCTCGCGGCGATTTCCCTGCCGTGGGTTTCGATGGCGAAGTGCCCAGTGTCGAGGAAATGCACCTCGGCCTTTGGATTGTCGCGCTTGAACGCTTCGGCGCCGGGCGGTGTGAAGAATGGATCGTTTTTCCCCCAGATCGCCAGCGTGGGAGGGTGGTATCGGCGGAAGAACTCATGCACCTGCGTGTACTGCTTGATGTTCTGGCCGTAGTCGAGCAGCAGGTCCATCTGTACTTCGACGCCAATGCGCTCGATTGCCGCGTGGGCCAGCTGATAGCCTTCCGGAGGAATCAACGAAGTGTCATGGACGCCTTCGGTGTACTGCCACTTGAGCATTTCAAGCGTGTTGAACCGGCGCAGAGCCTCGCGGTTGGCGGTGGTCGGTTCGGCCCACGCTTTACGCATGTCTGCCCAGCCTGCACTCAAACCCTCTTCGTAGGCATTGCCGCTTTGGCTCACAATCGCGGTGACCTTCTGCGGATTTTTTACCGCCAGTCGCCAGCCGACCGGAGCACCGTAATCGAACACGTACATAGCGTAGCGATCTAGCCCCTTGGTCACGGTGAAGTCGTCAATCACCGATGCCAAGTTGTCGAACGTGTAGGTGAATTCAACGCCAGGCATGACGGTCGTCTGCCCGAATCCTGGGAGATCGGGGGCGATCACATGGTATTTCTGGGCCAGTTGCGGAATCAGGTTGCGGAACATGTATGACGAGGCGGCGAAACCGTGCAGTAGCAGCACCGTTGGCGCGTCTGACGATCCCGCCTCGCGGTAGAAAATGTTGGCACCCTGGATGTCCACTGTCCCGTAGTGGATCTGTACAGGGCTCTCAGCAGCGTTGGCGGCAAGGGTAGTGGCTGTGTTCATGACTTTCCTTGGCGTTAAGGACTCGTGTAGAATTTTGGTAACCACTTTAATCAAAGAAAAGCGGTTACTTGATTGAGTGTGAGCGGCCCAGGGTAACCTGTCAATATTATTTTTAGAGGTTATTGAGATGACGGATGCAGGAACACGGCGCGACGGCAGCTCGGCCGAGGCGCCGATGCTGGGCGACCATCTCGCAATGGACTTGCTGAACACGCAGGCGCGCAGCAACGACGAGGACATCGAATACTGGAACAACGGCGACGATGTGCTCAGATGGCTGGAGCGGTGTGGTGTCGTTTCGACATCAGGAGACAAGGCGATAGCCCCTACCGAGCTACTGACGCAGGCGGTAGCGCTGAGGACGGCGGCACGTCGGCTCATCGTTCAGTGCAAGCAGGGAGAGATAGGCGATGTGAGTGCTCTGAACGACTACCTGCACGCCTACCTCAGCGCCCCGCATCTGGAACATGACAGTGGAGGCAACTTGATGTTGACCCGCACCGCGTGTGGCGAGGAGGTCGCATCCTTGCTCGGTCCGGTCGCCGAGGCAGTGGCGCAGCTATTGGTTGAAGGCAATTTCGCCTTCATCAAGCAGTGCGAGCACCCTGACTGCATCCTATGGTTCTATGATCGCACCAAGGCGCACAAGCGCCGCTGGTGCAGCATGGCGTTGTGTGGAAATCGCTACAAGGCAGCCCAGTTCAGGAAAAGACGTAGCGGTAAAACGACTTGAGTAATACCGCAATATCAACGCTTCGCCCCCAGCAGGCGATATATTGAGTAATGTGCTCGTTCAATCAGCCGAGCGTTATTGGGGCTACGAGCATAGCCGTGTGACGATTCGGCTGGCTCGAGATGGCTCGTTGCCATATCGAGCCGGCCTAATGGTGGCCAGATCACCCAGTAGCTTATTCCGGTAGCTTTGCTATTACCTTGATTTCAAAATCGAAACCATAGAGCCAGGTGACACCGACGGCAGTCAGCGTCGGGTGCGGCGCGTTCCCCCAAAACTCGGGTACCACCTTCCAGATCGTCTCGAATTTCGATTCGGGATCGACTATGAATACAGTGGTATCAATTACATCGTCGAATGTGCACTCTGCCGTTGCCAGGATCTCCACTAGATTACTGAAGGCGAGCCTGACTTGTGCCTCCAGGTCCGGCTCAGGGGAACCATCATCTCGGCTACCCACCTGGCCTGAAACGAAGAGAAATCCATTGGATCGAATTGCCGGTGAATACCGGTTCCGCTCATAGAGCTCTTGGCGTCCGGCCGGGAAAACTACGTCACGCTTGGTCATGTCATGTCTCCATCAACGGGTCGAAGCGACCTGTATGAACGATGGTGATACTTTAGGAACCGGTGGAGGGCGAATAAACGAGCAAGTTTAGTCAGGACTGTTTGTAGAACACGAACAATCGCCAAAAGCCCCCATGGAGAGTTAACCAGAGAAGCTATGGACCGTTTTGATGCAATGCAGGCGTTTGTGCGGGTGGTTGAAACCGGCAGTTTCACCAAGGCCGCCGAAACCCTTCACATGAGAAAGACAAGCGTGACGCAACATGTTCAGCACCTGGAGGCACGGTTGCGTGTCAGGCTGCTGAATCGCACTACACGCAAGGTTAATGTGACCGCCGACGGTGCCGCCTATTATGAGCGTGTACTACGGCTGCTTGCTGACCTGGACGATGCCGAGACGAGCTTGTCCAGCGCCTCGGCCTTGCCCAGAGGCCGGCTGAGAGTTGATGTCCCTAGCCCGCTGGCTCGCATGCTTATTGTACCGGTTCTACCTGACTTCCATGCCCGATACCCGGAAATTCAGCTGGACATGGGGGCCAGCGATCGCATGGTGGACCTGATCGATGAGAAGGTGGATTGTGTCGTGCGTGGTGGCGAACTCACCGATCAATCACTGGTAGCACGACGTATCGGCGACTTGCAGCTAGGGGTCTATGCAGCGCCAAGCTACATAGAACGTTCCGGTTTGCCCTTGCATCCTCAAGAGCTGGAAAATACGCACCACCGTATCGTGGGTTTTCTGGGCTCCCGCATCGGTAAGACCTTCGCCATGCACCGACATGAAGAGAGTATCAAGGTCCAAGGCCGTCATGTTTTATCGATAGACGATGGCAACGGTTATCTTGCAGCGGGTCTGGCCGGTTTGGGGATCCTGTGGTTACCGGACTACATGGCCAAGGACCATCTTGTCTCCGGTGAGTTAGTCCCCCTTTTCGAAGATTGGCGGCTCGACCCTATGCCGTTGTTCCTGGCGTTTCCGCCAAATCGGCATGTAAGCACCAAGTTGCGCGTATTCATCGAGTGGATCGCAGAGCTCATGGAACAGCATGCGCCGAAGCGAAGACATCCTGGAATGCTCAAGAGCCAGTGACCAGGAATACTTGACCGCTACATCGCTACTCGTAGCTCCTGCTCTTTCGACAATTCTTCCCGGCCTGGTCAGGGTGTTGTGTGGGCCTTGCAACCACTTGTCAGGTGGTGCCCGTTACAGGCACCACCTTGTTCAAGTATTCCACCAGTGATAGTGACCAGGCGGCTTACTGAGTGGCGTCGTCGGCGGCCTGCTGGGTCTTCTCGCCGGCGGATTTCAGGGCGTCGCCGGCCTTGTCGAGGGCGTCGCTGGTGGCCGAGCGGGTGGTTTCCCAGGCGCTGGCGGCGCCTTCCTTGGTGTCGCTCCATGCCTGCTGGAGATTGTCCTTGGCCTGGTTCCACCAGGTATCGGTGTATTCGGGCTGCTCGCCGAGGGCCTGGGCATCGAGGTCGAGGTGGACGCTGTACTCGATGTTTTCGAGGCTGTCGCCGTTGCGGGTTTCGACGGTAAAGTGCTCGGCGTCGACCACGTACTGCTTGTCGCCCAGGTCGAGCAGGTCGCCGGCATCGATGACCAGGGAGTGGACGCGCATGTCATTGTCGAGCAGCACGTCTTCCACCTCGCCGATGGCCTCGGTGCTGTCGGACTTGGCGTAGACATCGGCATCGAGCAGTTCGTTGGCGGAATACAGGCCTTCGGGGGCAGCGATCGCGCTGGCCGACAGCAGCAGGCTGGCACCGAACAGGACGGGGCGAATGGCGGTGTTGAGTGGGGTGCGTGAAGTCATTAGGGTCTCTCCATGATCCTTGGCGCCGAACAATCGACGGCCGATGGGTGTGGCATTGTCGCGGGAAGTTCCGCCCAGGCGACCTCCTTAAGATTATATATCGCACCGATTGATGCAACGGCTTTTACTCGGGGGCATGGCCAATGCTATACCTGCGTGCTCGCGCTCATGCATGGGAGAACAGGATGGCAATTCGGCTGATGACGGCAGGACTTTCGATGGTGACGGCATTGGTTGCCGCGCCGGCCATGGCGCAGCAATCGGCGCCGGTACAGGCGGTGGCCACTACCGGCATGGTGGGGGATGTGGTCGCCGAGGTCGGCGGTGAGTGCGCCGAGGTCACGACCTTGATGGGGCCGGGCGTCGATCCTCATCTCTACCAGGCCAGTGCCCGTGACGTTTCCACCTTCCAGCAGGCCGAGATGATCTTCTATTCCGGCTATTCCCTGGAAGGTCAGCTTGGTGATGTGCTGGAGCGTTTCTCCGAGATCAAGCCGACGGTGGCGGTGGCGCCGTCATCCATCGACACGGGCAGCCTGATCACCGTCCAGGATGTCTATGGCATCGACCCTCACCTGTGGATGGATGTCGCCCTGTGGTCGCAGATCGTGCCGACCGTCGCCGAGTCGTTGAGCGAGGCCCGACCCGATTGCCAATCGCGGATTCAGGACAATGCGTCGCGCTACACCGAGCAGCTCGAGGCCCTGCATCAGTGGGTGAAGGAGAGCATCGCGTCGATTCCCGAACAGCAGCGCATCCTGGTCACCGCACATGATGCCTTCAACTATTTCGGGCGTGCCTACGGCATCGAGGTGGCCGGTATCCAGGGCATCAGTACCGAGACCGAAACCGGTGTGGCGGATATCCGCGAGATGGCGCAGGTGGTCGTGGATCGCGACGTGCCGGCGGTGTTCGTCGAGAGCACCATCAACCCCCGTACCGTACAGGCTGTCATTGAAGCCGCGCGCGAGAAGGGGCAGGAGGTATCTGTCGGCGGCCAACTCTATTCGGATGCCATGGGCGAAGCTGGTACCGCCGATGGCACCTACATCGGCATGCTGTATCGTAATACCCAGCACATCGTCGAGGCGCTCGGCGGCGAGACGCTGGCGCTGCCCGAGGCCCTCGACGAATGGGCCGCGCGCTGGGACAACGTCTCCTCATGAGGCCTTCGGCGCTTCCCCGACCTTACCACTATTATACGAGAGTCCGCTTCGCCCATGACAACGCCGCTGCATGAACCGGATCTGGCCCTGCACGTCGAGGATCTGACCGTCAGTTACCATAGCAAGCCGGTGCTGTGGGACATCGACTTCGACGTGCCGCCCGGCGTGATGGCGGCCATCGTCGGCCCGAACGGTGCCGGCAAGAGCACCTTGATCAAGAGTGTGCTGGGCCTGGTACCTTCGGTGGCGGGCCATGTCACCCTGTTCGGTCGGCCCTACCGGTCGCGTCGCCGGCGGGTGGGCTATGTGCCACAACGCTCCAGTGTCGACTGGGATTTTCCGACCACCGCCCTGGACGTGGTCACCATGGGGCTCTATGGCCGGCTCGGCTGGCTCAAGCGACCGGGCCGGGGCGAGCGTCGGGAAGCCATGCAGGCACTGGAGATGGTCGGCATGCAGGACTTCGCCGATCGCCAGATCAGCCAGCTTTCGGGCGGGCAGCAGCAACGGGTCTTCCTGGCCCGGGCCCTGGTGCAGCAGGCCGATGTCTATTTCCTCGATGAACCCATGGCGGGGGTCGATGCCACCACCGAACGGGCCATCGTGGATATCCTTCGCCGCCTGCGCGATGACGGCAAGACGGTGATCGTCGTCCACCATGACCTGCAGACGGTACGCAGTTATTTCGATTGGTTGTTGATCCTCAATATCCGGGTCATCGCTCAGGGGCATGTGGAGGACGTCTATACGGCCGAGAATCTGCGCCGCGCCTACGGCGGGCAGATCGCCCTGCTCGACGAGGCGGCCTTCATGCCCGCCGACAAGACCGCGGAGACGTAACGATGTCGCCGCTCGAACTGTTGCATGACTACACGATTCGCAACGTGGCCATCGGTGCGGCGCTGCTGGGGCTGATCAGCGGCGTGCTGGGCAGTTTCGCCGTGCTGCGCAAGCAGAGCCTGCTCGGCGACACCATGTCCCATGCGGCCCTGCCCGGCGTGTGTATCGGCTTCATCATCGCCGGTGCCCGGGAGATGGGCATCATCCTGCTGGGGGCGCTGACCACCGGGGCGCTGGCCGCCCTGGTGATGCTGCTGCTGACGCGAAACAGCCGGCTCAAGACCGATGCCGGGCTGGGCATCACCCTGAGCACGTCCTTTGCCCTGGGGGTCGTGCTGCTGACCCACATTCAGAACATGAACAACGCCGCCCAGGGCGGCCTCGACGCCTTCCTGTTCGGCCAGGCCGCGGCGACGCTGCGCAGCGACCTGTGGATCATGGGCGGCATCACGCTGGTGGCCCTGGTGCTGGTGAGTGCATTGTGGAAGGAATTCAAGCTGGTGTCCTTCGATCCCGAGTTCGCCGCCTCGCTCGGCATGCCGGTGATGTGGCTCGAGGTGATACTGACGGTGATGATTGCCCTGGCCGTGGTGGTCGGCTTGCAGATGGTCGGTGTGGTGCTGATGGCGGCGATGATCATCGCCCCGGCGGTGGCGGCAAGGCAGTGGAGCCGGCGACTCGAGGGCATGGTGATGCTTGCCGCCGTGATCGGTGTGTCGGGCGGGGTGTTCGGCGCCGTGCTGAGCGCCTTGTCGCGCGGGCTGGCCACCGGCCCTTTGATCATTCTCAGCGTGTCGAGCGTGGTGATGGTGTCGTTGCTGCTGGCGCCGGGTCGCGGGTTCGTCTGGGAAGGCGTGCGACTGTGGCGCGGTCGACGTCGACTGCGCTACCAGCAGGTGCTGACCACGCTCTATCGCCTTGCCATGCATCACGCCGACCCGGTGTTCCGTTCCGAGCAGGGTATGCTGGATACCTACCATGGGCATCGCACCCGGACGGCGCTGCGTCAGTTGCAGAAGCGTGGCCTGGTCGAGTGGCGATCGGCGCCGCCGGACGAGCCCGGCGGGGCCAAGCACTGGGTGCTGACGACAACGGGCCATGAAGAAGCCAAACGCATCCTCGACTCCCTGGGTCGGGAGGAATTCTGATGCTGGCATCATTGTTCGACAACGCCCCCTTGATGATCATGCTGGTCGGCTCCCTGGTCGGCATCGCCTCTTCGCTGGTGGGCACCTTCCTGGTGCTGCGTGGCGTCAGCATGCTGTCCGATGCCATCGGCCACTCCATCGTCTTCGGCATCGTCGTCGTCTGGCTGCTGACCCACCAGCAGAGCGGGCCGGTGCAGATCGTCGGCGCGGCCCTGACGGGGCTGCTCACCGTCTTTCTCACCGAACTGCTGGTCAGCACGCGGCGGGTCAAGAAGGACGCTGCCATTGGCCTGGTGTTTCCGGTGCTGTTCTCGGCGGGGGTGTTGCTGCTCAACCTCTACGCGCGGGATGTGCATATCGACACCCACACGGTGCTGCTCGGCGAGATCGGCTTCGTATGGCTCGATACCCTGACGATCGGCGACTACCGGGTGCCTCAGTCGCTGGTATGGATGGGCGCCATGACGCTGATCAACGGCGCCTTCGTCACGCTCTTCTACAAGGAACTCAAGATCGCCACCTTCGACGAGGCCTTGGCCAAGGCGCTGGGGCTGGCTCCCGGGGTGCTGTTCTACCTGTTGCTGCTGTTGACCAGCGGCACTGCCGTGGCCGCCTTCGACGCGGTAGGGGCGGTGCTCTTCGTGGCCTTCGTCATCGTGCCGCCCTCGACGGCCTATCTACTCACGGACCGCCTGTGGATGATGTTTATCTATGGTGCCCTGGTCTCGATCGCCTCCAGTGTCTCGGGGTACTTCCTGGCCGTAGCCTGGAACGTTTCCATCGGCGGGATGATGGCGGTGATGACCGGCGTCTTCTTGCTGCTGGCCTTCCTGGTCGGGCCGCGCTACGGCATGATCGCCCAGGTGCTGAGGCGGCGTGGCCAGCGTCGGATCAACGAGATCCGCACCCTGGCAGTGCATCTCTACAATCATGAGGACGGCCCGGAGCAGTGGGTGGAGAATGTCACCCGGGCACTGAGTGAACACCTGCTGTGGGATGGCGCCAAGGCGAATCGGGTGGTCGAGCGCAGTTGTACCGAAGGCCTGATCGAACGTCGGGGCGAGACGCTCATGCTCACCGCCGCGGGCCGCGAGATGGCCAGGGAAATTCTCGAACCGACGCGCAACGGCACCGGATCGCTGACCACGACGGCCCCTTGAGCCGTCATCCGGGTCACGCCGGTATCGGGGGGCTCTCGCGGACCTCGACGGCACGCCATACCTGGCTCGGCGAGGGGCCGTCCGCCAGGTCGGCGCAGGTGTCGTAGCGCAACAGCTCGAGGGTGTGGCAGGTGATGGTCAGCCAGCCTTGCCGGTGCGCAGCCTGCCATTTCACCGCCACCTCGTGGTGGGGGGCGTCGGTCTCTTCGGCGTCGTCGACGACCTCGATGTCCGCTTCCAGGCCCTGGGCCGCCAGCCATTCCAGGGCGGCGACCTGGGCGCACTGGCGACGCGGTGTCAGGCGTGAGTCGCCGCGATAGCAGGGCAGATAAGGACGCCCCCGGGCCTCGCTTTCCAGCAGCGGCAGGATGTCGTCGTCGCCGATACGCCCATACTTGCGCAACTGAGGCAGCACCAGGGCGCTGGCTGCCAGCCGGCAGCCGCCCAGGTGGGTGCTTTCCCAGACATCGAAGGGCAGGTCGTGGTGGCGCACCGCCTCGGCCATGGCCTTGTAGGTGGCGAAACCGAACTTGGCGCAGCACTTGTCCTTCTTGCCGTGGGTGCAGCAAAGCACCAGGGAGCGGTCGACCGGCTCGGGTCGCCAGGCGGTCAGGTCGTCGCCGCGTCGCAGCGCCGCGATGAAGTCGCCCAGCGCCTCGCGGGGAACATCGAAGGCCTGGCGTTCCGGCATCAGGAAGACGCGATGGTGTCGTTCGGGCTGCTCCCGCCGGTGGATCAGGTTGACGCGACGCCCCTCGTCGGGGAGGGCGTGGAGGGCCGCCGAGAGCGTCTCGGGCATGTCGCTGGCCTGACGCAGATTGCGTTGCCACTTGGGGCGCGGCCAACTGAGCAGCAGGTTGCGTTCGAGATGAGCGCCGCTGCCGACAAGCGGGTCGTCGATGGCGCGGCTTTCCACGGCGCAGAAGCGTTGGCTCATGGCGCTACCCCTTTGATGGCCGGCGAGGACGTCGCGGCTGCGTGCACGCCTGGCGTGGGCACGCACACCAGGCGGCGGGAGTGCGGATCGCGAATGACGTTGGCATCGAGATCGAAGACCGCCTTGAGATTGGCGGCGGTGAAAACGTCCCGCGGGGCGCCCTGCCGGAGAATGGCGCCGTCGCGCATCATCACCAGAGTGTCGGCGTAGGCGGCGGCCAGGTTGAGGTCGTGCAGTACCACCAGCAGGGTTCGGCCGTGCTCGTGGGCCAGGCGCGAGAGCAGTTCGAGGAGGTCGACCTGCACCTTGAGGTCGAGAAAGGTGGTGGGCTCGTCGAGCAGGATCAGGTCCGTCTCCTGGGCCAGTACCATGGCGATCCAGCAGCGCTGGCGCTGGCCGCCGGAGAGCGCGTCGACGCTGCGCTCGGCGAACTCGGTGACGTCGGCGTGGGCCATGGCCTCGCGAATGGCGCGGGCATCGCGCTCGGCATCCTGTTGCCAGAGCCGCTGGTGGGGAAAACGCCCCATGCCAACCAGTTGCCTGACCGTCAGCCCCTCCGGTGCGGTGGGGCCTTGCGGCAGGATACCCAGGCGCTGGGCCACCTCCCGCGTGTTGCGGCGATGGATGTCCTGGCCATCGAGGTACACACGGCCGGCGCTGGGCGTCAGGGTGCGCGCCAGTGTCTTCAGCAGCGTCGATTTCCCGCTACCGTTCGGACCGAGCAATATCGTCAGCTTGCCCTCGGCCACCGTCAGATCGACACCGTCCAGCACGCGCCGGGAATCGTAGCCGGCGCACAGGGCTTCGCCCGTCAGTCGCGGTGGCTTGGCAGGGATCGAGGGCATGGGGCGACTCGTCGGTGTGGTATCGGGGCCGAAGACCGTAAGATAAAAAGTTCTCATTTTCAACGCATGCAATGCGTCGACGGATCAGCCCCGAGCGACATCACGGCTTCGGTACAGCAGATAGACGAAGAAGGGCGCGCCCACGCCCGAGACGAAGATGCCGGCGGGCAGGTCCTCGGGCAGGAAGGCCACCCGGCCGAGGAGATCGGCGTAGAGCACGATCAGGGCGCCGACCAGGGCGGCGGCGGGTACCAGCCGGGCGAAGCCCCGTCCCACCAGACGGGCGGCGATATGGGGAGCGATCAGGCCCACGAAGCTGAGCCCTCCGGCGAAGGCCACGGCCGCCCCTGCCAGTGCCACGCTGCAGGCCATCAACAGCAGCCGGCTGCGCAGGATGTTCACGCCCAGCCCCAGGGCCACATGATCGCCCAGCGCCATGGCGTCCATGTGCCGCGCCCGGGTCAGGCACAGGGGAAGGGCGACCAGCAGCCAGGGCAGCATGCCGAGCACGTCCTGCCACTGAGCGGCGTAGAGGCTGCCGGTCAGCCATACATAGGCCGTCATGGCGGCGGCATCGTCGCTGACCACGATCAGCAGGGTGGTCACGGCCCCCATGGCGGCGGAGAGCCCGATGCCGACCAGCACCATGCGCGAGGGCGCAATGCCCCGTTGCCAGGCCAGCAGGAACACCAGCAGGGCGGACAGCAGCGCGCCGAGCAGCGCGGAGGCCGGCAGCCAATGAAGACTCAGGCCGGCACCGAACGATGCCATGAAGGCCACGGCGGCCAAGGCGGCGCCGCTGGTGATGCCGATCACGTCCGGGGAGGCCAGCGGATTGCGCACGATGCCCTGGAGGATGGCACCGGCCACGGCCAGGGCCGCACCCACCAGCACGGCCAGCAGGATGCGTGGCAGGCGCAGTTCCCAGATGATGAAGGCGATGTCGCTTGCCCGGGGCTCGACCAGCGCGTCCAGCACTCTGCCGAACGGGGTGGGGAAGCTGCCCAGGCTCAGTGACAGGCCCATGCTGGCCAGCAGGACCAGCACGAGCAGGGCGGCGATACCCGGATAGCGGGTCGCGCGAGTATCGACGGTGCCATCGCCCTGCTGTTTCAGGGAAGCGGAGTGGGTCATGGTCAGGCCTGCTTCCTGCGTGCCAGGTAGATGAAAAAGGGCGTGCCGATCAGGGCGGTCATCACGCCCACCGGTACATCCTGCGGGGGCATCAGGAAGCGCGAGGCCACATCGGCCAGCAGCAGCAGGCTCGCGCCCAGCAGGGCGCAGGCCGGCAGCAGCCAGCGGTGGTCGACACCGAAGAGTCCCCGGGCCATGTGGGGCACGATCAGCCCGACGAAGCCGATCATGCCGGCCAGCGCGACCGAACTGCCGGCAAGCAGGATCACCACCAAGCCGAGCAGCAGCTTGATGGTACCGGCGTGCATGCCCAGGCCCTCGGCCATGTCGTCGCCCAGCAGCAGGGCATTGGCGTGGCGGACGAGCAGCGCACAAAGCAGCAGGGCGCCGCCGAACAGCGGCAGCAGCGGCACCACCAGCGACAGCTCGCGTCCGGAGACGGAGCCGGCCAGCCAGTACAGCACGCTCTCGAAGCTCTGGCGGTCGATGATCAGCAAGCCCTGGCTGAACGAGACGAACATGGCGGTGATGGCCACGCCCGCCAGGACGACCCGCAACGGCGACAGTTCTCCCTGGCGGCCGCGGCTCAGCATCACCACCAGACAGGCCGCGACCAGGGCCCCCAGCAGCGCCGCCCAGACAACCTCGGCCGGCGTGTGGAGGGGTAGCAGCGAGACGGCGATGACCACGAAGAACATGGCTCCGGCGTTGATTCCCAGGATACCCGGAGAGGCGAGGGGATTGCGGGTCATGGTCTGCATCAGGGCGCCGGCGATGGCCAGGCTGGCGCCGACCAGGGCGGCGATGACCGCGCGTGGCAGGCGTTCCGTGACGATGATGATATGCGCGACCCGAGTGGGATCGTAGTGAATCAGCGCCTGGACGAAGGTCGGCGGGGCGATCTCCGTGGTGCCCAGCATGACGCTGGCCGCGAAGGCTGTCGCGACCAGCACCAGTCCCAGCAGCAGCCCCGCGATCCGTGAAACACGCTGGTTCAGCATGCGTCCGGCTCCTCGTCCCGGGCTCGGGGCTCCGCGGCGCTATCCGCGGAGCACGCGGCGCTGAGCGTCGCGGTCTCGCTGGGGGTGTCCAGCCCATAGTGGCGGTAGAGATCGTCGAGCATGGCATTGGCGGCCAGGATGCCGCCGCCCATGATCCAGTTCACCGCGTCGACCTCGAAGACACGGTCGTTATGCACGGCATCCAGTCGCTGCCAGAGGGGGTGAGACGTCCAGTGCCGGTAGTTCCGGGCGATGGCGGGGTCGTCCGGTTCGAGCAGCACGAAGATCACGTCGGCATTGATGACCGGGATGTTTTCCTCGCTGGTCAGCTTCATGCCCCAGCCCTGGTCCTGGACGGATGCCGGCTGTTCGAAGCCCAGTTCATCGAGGATCGAGCCGGCGAATCCCGTCGAATAGATGCGCAGGTGATCGCTCTTGAAACGCACCACGGCGGCCTTCTGTGGCCAGTCGTCACCCAGTCGGTCGGCGATCTTGCGGCGAAAGTCCGCCACGCGAGCGTCCCAGGCCTGCAGCAGTTCGCGGGCGCGGGACTCCCGCCCCGTGGCCTCGGCCACCAGCGACAGGGTGGCCTTGAAGTCGAAGACACTGTCGGTGGCGACCGTCGGTGCAATGCGTTCCAGCAGCGGTCGGACCCGTTCGTGCCGAAAGCGCGTGGCCACGATCAGCTCCGGCTCCAGCCAGGCCACCTTCTCCAGGTTGGGCTGGGTCTCCAGGCCGACGTGCTCCACGCCGGCCAGCGCCTCGCGCAGGTAGCGATACATGGGCTGCTCCAGCCAGGAGTCGACGACGCCCACCGGCGTGATGCCGAGCGCCACCGCGCTGTCCGTCGCCCCCTGGTAGAGGGTGACGACGCGCTCTGGTGTGGCAGGAACGCGAGTGTCGCCGAAGGCGTTGGCAACGGTGATGGCATCACGGGCGTCGTCGGTGGCGAGGGCGGCGGTCCATGGCAGGAGGGATGCCAGCAGCGCTGCCAGCCAGCGGGGGAAAGGCCTGCTGGCCATGGCCGTCAGCGCCTGGGGCCCACGCGATAGGGTGTCGGGCATTGTATGTCGGTCTTTGCAGGTCGGGCAGGCAAGCGGAGAAGAAGCGGCACCCGAGGGTGCCGCTCGACAGGCCGCTTCAGAAATCGAGCTGGTAGCTCAGGGTCAGGGTTCGCCCACGGCCCTTGAAGTACAGATCGTCTTCGAGCGCGGATGACTGGGGGAACGACTGCGAGTAGTAGGTGAAGTAGTCCTCGTCGGTGAGGTTCTCGATGCCCAGGCTGGCACGGCCCACCGGCAGGCGATAGGCCAGCGATGCATCGAGCAGGCCATAGCCGTCGAATTCGATCGCCGGATCATCGAAGCTGCGATCGAAGTAGCGACTGTACTGCAGGTGAGTGGACAGCTTGTCGTTCCAGGACGCGCTCCAGGCCAGCTTCAGGGTGTCCGGCGCCAGGTCGCGGCCCGTCAACTTGGTGTCGACGCTGCCATCGCCGTCGGTGTCGGACTTGCCCTCGGCATGGGTATAGGAGAGGCGCAGGTCGTGGGCATCGTTCAAGCGGGCCTCGCCGGTGATCTCGATGCCCTGGATTTCGGTCTTCTCCCGCTGGACGCGGTAGTTGCCTTGGGCATCGGGCTGGATGCGCTGGCCGAGATCGGAATTCGATTCGTAGTAGCTCAGCTCGAGCCCGTAGCGATCCCAGTTGAAGCGCGCGCCGATCTCGCGGTTGTCGGTGACGATGGGCGAGAGATCGATCAGGGTGTCGACGCCCTGGCCAGGCGTGCTGACGCCTCGCAATACACGGCCCACATCGGGCATGCCGAAGCCTTCGGAGTAGTTGGCGTAGAGCTGGGCCCAGTCGGTAGCCTGATAGACGATGCCGGCGTTGAACAGCGTCTCGTCGAAGCTGGGATTGCCGCCGTTCACCGCGACCAGGTCGTTCTCGACGCTCGTGCTGCGATCCACGGTCGAGTAGTCGTCGACGTTCAGCTTGGCATGCTCCTGGCGGACCCCGGCATGCAGGCTCAGGGCGTCGGTGACGTCGACGTCGCCCTGCAGGAAGGCCGCATAATTGCGGAACTGGCTTTCCGGCACATAGTTGCGGTCGGTCTTCACCAGAACTTGCTGGGTCTCGTCCTGCAGCAGGTCGAGGCCGGTGGTCAGGGTCAGGCGATCATCCAGCAGGCCGTCGCGGCTCAGGGTGAACTTGGCGCCGACCTTGTCGGACTCATTGCGCGTGTGGTCATAAAGGGTATTGCCGGCGTCGTCCTGGTAGGGGAAGGAGCCAAGGCCGGTGGCACCGAACTGGGCGCGGAAGCGCTGGGTGTAAAGCTGGGCGTCGACATCGTTGCCCAGCCAGTCGGCATGGGAGTACGACAATCGGGCGGTGGTGGATTCGTTGTAGCCCGGGTCGTTATCCGGAGTGCCCTTGCGGGCCGTGGTCGGTATGCCTGCGTCACGATCGCCGGATACCGGCACATAGTCGTCGCCGATATCGAGGTCGAAATGGTTGAGGGAGAACTCGAGGTTCTGGTTGTCGTCGAACCAGTACCCCGCCTTGGCCATCAGGTCGTAGCTGGTGGAGTTCTGCACTTCACCGTGATAGGCCATGCCGACGATTTCGTCGTTGCCGTCGTAGAAGACGCCACGTTCCTGGCGGCTGGCGGCAAACTGATAGTCCCAGTCGCCTTGTTGGCCGCTGATCCGGTAGTCCAGCTTGTGGCCGAAGCCGTCCGACTTGAAGTCGTCGTCGCTGGTCAGGCTAATGCCGGCATGTTGGCGGACGCCGGGGCCATCTGAGCCCTTGGTCACGTAGTTGATGATGCCACCGGTGGCGCCCAGGCCGTGCTCGGCGCTGGCGCCATGGATGACCTCGATGCGCTCGACCATGGAGAGATCGATGGTGTAACTGTCCCGCCCGCCATCGCGCAGTGGGTTGCTCTGGGGCACGCCATCGATCATGAACAGCACCGAGCGGCCGCGGAAGGTCTCGCCAGTATTGTTGAGCTTCTGGCGGCTGGGCGAGTAGGAAGGAACCAGGTTGCTGAGTACCTGGCTGGGGTCCTGGGTGATCGCCAGCTGCTGCTCGATCTGCTCGCGGGTAATGATGGTGACCTTCTGGGGCGTCTTGCCTGCGAGGCTCTTGTTGCGGGTTGCAGTGACGACCATCGGGGAGAGATCATCGGCACCCGACGAAGCGGCATCGTCGCTTGTGCCAGTCTGAGCAAACGCGGCAACGGGCAGTGCGGTACACAGCAGGAGAGGTCGCAGTCGCGCTGGACGCGGCTGGGAGGTGATGGACATACGGCAAGCGTTCCTTGATCGATCCAGGGAAACACGGATTTATTGCTGCGCTCGCGATATAAATCAGCGCTCCCCTCAGGGCAAACATTGTCGGTGGTTGTTGTGCTGGGCAGTACGCAGCGTTGCGTTACCCGGTACGCGCGGCAAATGATAATGTTTTACATTTTCTGGTGCAAATGATTGCTTATCTTTCGTGGCGAGTCTGATGCGCCAGACCGTCGGGGCGTCGTTGACTTGCCGAGACAATGCGCCACAATGCCCCGCCATTGTCTCGACGAGGATCATCCGTGGAACTCTTGCGCGTCGTCTTTCGCCACTATCGCTGGCCGTTCATCGCTGTCATGGCGCTCAGCCTGGCGAGTGCCGGTCTGGGAATCGGCGTCATCGCCTTCATCAACCGGCGGTTGATCGAGGCCCATGGCGATCCGCTGGTGGTGCTGCCGCAGTTCATCGGGCTGATCGTGCTGTTGCTGGGCATCACCCTCGGGGCGCAACTGGCCCTGACCACCCTGGGCCACCATTTCGTCTATCGGCTGCGGGGGCGGCTGATCAAGCGGATCCTCGACACCGACATCGAGCGTGTCGAACGACTGGGCGGCGCCAACCTCATGGCCAGTCTCTCCAGTGACGTGCGCCAGATCACCATTGCCTTCGTGCGCTTGCCCGAGCTGGTGCAGGGCGTGATCCTGACGCTGGGGTCGGCCTTGTACCTGGCCTGGCTGTCGCCCGGCATGCTGGCGGTCACCGCTGTCTGGGTGGCGGTGACCGTGATCGTCGGCTGGCTGCTGGTCTCACGGGTCTATCGGCATCTCGGGCGGGTGCGCGAGACCGAGGATCGCCTCTATCAGGATTACGCGGCGGTGATCGAAGGGCGCAAGGAACTCGCGCTCAATCGCGATCGCGCGCGCCGGCTGTTCGATGAGGTCTACACCCGCAATGCCCGCGAGTATCGCCATCACATCATCCGCTCCGACACCTTCCACCTGAGCGCCGTCAACTGGTCCAACATCATGATGCTTGGGGCCATCGGCCTGGCGTTCTTCCTGGCCAACGGGCTCGGCTGGGCCAACACCAATGTGGCGGCGACCTATTCCCTGACGCTGCTGTTTCTACGTACGCCCCTGATCCAGGCAGTGGGCGCGTTGCCGACCCTGTTGGGCGCCCAGGTCGCCTTCGATAAGCTCGAAAGCCTGCAACTGGCCGATTACCGCGAGGCTTTCGCCAGTGGCGAGCCTCTGGGGGACTGGCAGACCCTGGAACTGCGCGGCGTCACCTTTCGCTATGCCGACGGCGAGCAGGGGCGGGGCTTCGCGGTCGGGCCCATCGACCTGACCCTGAAACGCGGCGAGCAGGTATTCCTGATCGGTGGCAACGGCAGCGGCAAGTCGACCCTGGCCCGCTTGTTGACGGGGCTCTATCAGCCTCATGAGGGCGAGATCCTGCTCGATGGCTGTGCACTCGAGCCGGATCAGTGGGAAGCCTATCGACGCAGCTTCTCGGCGGTCTTCACCGACTTCCACCTCTTCGACCGGCTGATGGGGCAAGAGGGCACAGCGCCCGATCCCGCCCTGGTGGAGGATTGGCTGGAGCGGCTGGCCATGGAGGAAAAGCTGCATTTCGACGGCGATCGGGTCACCAATCCGCAACTCTCCCAGGGACAGCGCAAGCGCCTGGCGCTGTTGCTGGCCGTGGCCGAGCAGCGTGACTTCCTGCTGCTGGACGAGTGGGCCGCCGATCAGGATCCACAGTTCCGCCGCACCTTCTACCAGGCCTTGCTGCCTCGGCTTCGCGAACTGGGCAAGACGGTGCTGGCCGTCAGCCACGACGATGCCTACTTCGGTCATGCCGACCGTCTGCTCGAGATGCGCGATGGCCAGCTCCGTGAACTGACCGGCCAGCAGCGGGAACGGGCCAGCCAGGATGCGGTGGGAAGCCTCGATAGCGTCTGAACGGTGGGGGGGCCGAGAGCTGTACTCGTGCTATCAGGCCTGATCGTTCTCGGCCTGATACCGAGCGCGAGCGGCCACGATGGCGTGGTGATGCGTATCCGCCCAGTCCACGAGCTGCTGCATCGGCTCGAGAAAGGAATGCCCCAGCGGGGTCAGCGTGTATTCCACCCGCGGGGGAACCTCGGGGTAGAGCGTACGCGTGATGAAGCCATCCTGCTCCAGCTGCTTGAGCGTGCGGGAGAGCATCTGCTTCGAGATATCGCCGATCTCGCGCATCAGGGCATTGAAGCGCAGGGTACCGGGAGCCAGGGCTTCCAGAATCAGCAGACTCCACTGATTGCCGATGCGGTCGAGCACGTCGCGAATCGGGCAGGGCTGTTCGAAAATCACCTCTTTGCCGTCAGGAGTGGTTGTCATGATCTCTCCATGGATGGTCGTGGCCCTTCATCTATTTCAGTGGTCACATTGACGTGACCATGTCAGGTGAAGATGACGTCTTGTGCCGTCACAGGAACTCCCATAAGTTTATCCCATGGTCTGCCTTGTAGACCATGTGTCAGAAATGAACTCAAGGAGACTTCTCATGGCAAAAGTTGCGCTTATCGGGGCGTCGGGCGATGCAGGCTCGCGTATTCTCGCCGAACTGTCCGATCGCGGGCATCAGGTGACCGCCATTGCTCGCAATACGGACAGGATTGCCCCCTTGCCCGGCGTCACGCCGAAGCAGGGCGATGCCAATGACCAGCGGGCATTGGCAGCACTGCTCAAGGGGCATGACGCCGTTATCAGCGCCGTTCCCTTTACGGCAAGCGATGTCGGAACGCTGGTGGGAGCCGTGCGTGATGCCGGCGTGGCACGCTATCTGGTGGTGGGCGGGGCCGGCAGCCTTGAAGTGGCGCCCGGCGAGAAGGTCATCGACCAGCCGGATTTCCCCGAAGCCTACAAGCCCGAAGCGTACGCCGGTGGCGAGTTTCTGGACTTCTTGCGCGGCGTCGATGATCTCGACTGGACATTCCTGTCTCCCTCGGCCGAGTTCGTGCCCGGCGAGCGTACCGGAAAGTTTCGCCTCGGGCAGGACCAACTGCTGACCCATGACGCTGGCTCCAGTATCTCCTTCGAAGACTACGCCATCGCGATGGTGGATGAGCTTGAAGCGCCCGCCCATTCACGCCAGCGCTTCACCGTCGGCTATTGATCGACCCAACCAACACTTGGAGTATCCCTATGTCGGTCCTGAACTCCCTGGGCGTGGCCACTACCGCGCTGTTACTCGCCATGCCTGTCGCTTCTTTTGCGCAATCCGAGCGTGACGTAAAGACCGAGGAGGCCAACCGTGCGCTGGTCACCGAGTTCTATGATCAATTTTTCAACGAGCACGAGACCGAGCAGAGCACCCGTGTGCTGGCGCAGGACTACATTCAGCACAATCCGGGAGTGCCTGACGGCAAGGCACCCTTCGTGGATTACTTTGCCGGCTACTTCAAGGAAAACCCGGACTACCAAAGCGAGATCGTGCGCAGCGCCGCCGATGGTGACCTGGTCTGGCTGCACGTCCACTCGACCAACGGCGATGAGGATCGCGGCGAGGCCGTGGTCGATATCTTCCGCGTCGAGGAGGGCAAGATCGTCGAGCACTGGGATGTGATCCAGACGGTGCCGGAAGACTCCGCCAACGACAACACCATGTTTTGAAAAGAATAATGTCGCAAGGCGCCGGTCACGATCGCATCGAGCGTGACCGGCTGGCCGACGGGCGGAAAGGCAATTTTTTTGATGATCGAAAAAGCTACCTACCGGTCGGTAGTTTTTTGGGTTAGAATGCCGACGCCAAGCGCCCCTTGGGCAAACGTCATCAAGGCCTGAATGTTCTGGAGTCGACGAGATGTCATCCACCACGACACCCGCGCTGCGACGGGTACTCAATGCCGCCGTCGTGCAGTTCGCCCGGCATGGCTATGAGGGGGCCTCGCTGTCCCGTATCGCGGCCGATGCCGGTATTCGCAAGGCATCGCTTTATTCGCATGTAAAAAGCAAGGATGCGCTGTTTCTGGCGGTCTTTGAAGACGCCCTGGAGGTCGAGGCACGTTTTGCTCACGAGTGCTTCGAAGCGCCCGAGCCCACTCTGCCGGGACTCCGTTACTGCGAGTCCTTGCTGGCCCGCTACGCCGACTCCGACCATTTCCGCTTTTTACTGCGCACTTCCTATATCCCTCCCGAGTCGCTCTTTCATGAGCTGCAAGAGGGCTATGAAGGTTACATGCAGCAGCTGTTGATGGATTTTACGACGGCGCTGCGTCGCCACGTCGGAGGGGGGCTCGCCGATCAGGACGCCGAGGTCATGGGTCATGCCTACATGGGGCTGGTCGACAGCCTGCACGTGGCGCTGATCTATATCGGCCAGGAGCGCTTCGAGGCGCGCCTCGAAGCTCTGGAGCGTCTCATGAACGAAAGTATCGAACGTCTTGTAGCAGGAGCGCGCCATGGTTGAACAGACCGCTCGCCAGGCCACTTACCAGGCCCAGAGCGCTATAGGCATAGCGCTGGTGATTTTGCTGGCCCTGTTGACGGCACTCGATGCCATGGCCATCGACATGTACCTGCCCGGCATGCCGATGATCGCGCAGACCTACGGGGTCTCGGCCGGCAGCGTCCAGCAGACGCTGTCCGTGTTCCTGGCCGGGCTGGCACTGGGTCAGTGCCTGTATGGCCCGCTGCTGGAACGCTTCGGACGCCGGATGCCGCTCATGGTGGGGCTGGTGATCTTCGTGGCGGGCTCGGTGGGCGCGGCGCTGGCGCCGACCCTCGAGTGGCTGCTGGTCGCCCGCTTCGCCCAGGCCATCGGTGCGGCCGCCGGTCTGGTGGCGCCGCGCGCGATCGTGGCCGACCTCTGCGACGTGAAAAGCTCCGCCAGAATCTTCTCGCTGCTGATGCAGGTGATGATGGTCGCGCCGGTTCTGGCGCCCATGATGGGCGGCTTTCTGCTCGAGCATGGTGGCTGGCGCGGTATCTTCTGGGTGCTGGCGGTGCTCGGTGGCATCGGCCTGGTATGGAGCCTGGCGGCCATCCCCGAGTCTCTGGCCCCGGAGCGGCGCACTCCGTTGAACGCCGGCAGCGTGATGCGCGGCTATCTCACCCAGTCGCGCCGCCGGGTCTTCATGGCCTATACGCTGGCCGGCGGCTTCGTGCTGGGGTCGCTGTTTACCTACATCAGTGCCGCTGCCTTCGTGTTCACCGAGCATTTCGGCATGACGCCGACCCATTTCAGCTATCTGTTCGCCGCCAATTCGGTGGGGCTGATCCTTGGCGGAACGCTGGCCAACAAGCTGGCTGGGCGGGGCATGACGCCCGCGCGGGTCACCTTGCTCGGGCTCGGCCTGCATGCCCTGGCCGGGGCGCTGTTGTTTCTGGCCGTGATGGCGGACATGGCCACCCTCGAGGTCTATGGCGTGCTGCTGGCCGTGGCGATCGGTGCGCTCGGCCTGGTGTTCGGCAATCTGACGGCGCTGACCATGAACGCTGGCGGAACGCAGGCCGGTGTGGCCTCGGCCCTGATGGGCACCCTGCACTACCTGGTCGCCGCCGCCGTGGGCTATCTCGCCAGCCTGGTCGTGCAGGGGCCTCATGTCATGCCCCTGGTGCTGGCCTTGTGTGGTGTGGCTGCCATTGCGCTCTGTCGGCTCGCAGGAGCCATCGCTGAGCCCGGGGCCTGTGACGAGGTCCCGGGAGACCCGTCCGGTGCTGGCGCCGTCGATTAACATCGGTTGCCGCCAGTTTCCTCGTTGTTCGACGCCGAGATGCCTCGGCGTATCACGTACCCGCTGCTCGAGCACGTGCCATGGCATCGTTTCCTCTGTTATCGCGAGGATGCTCTGCCCTAAAGACCCTCTGCCCTAAAGACCCAGGGGCGAGCGCGGGGTGGCCGTGTCTGACTCTGCCTGCGGTGTCTCCAGCAGGGGCAGTGGGCCCCGGTCGCTCGTTCCGTCGACCAGAAACAGGCCGATGCCCAGCAGCAGGATGAGCAGGCCGCCGCCCAGGGCTGCCCAGCCGAGTCGTCGCTGGAGGTGCCCGGAACGGGATTGTCGGGCCAGGTGGCGTTCCGCCCAGCCTCGCGCCGTGACGCTGGCCAGGGCGAGGGTGGAAACCGTCAGTGCGGTGCCTGCCGCCATGGTCAATGCTGCCAGCACGCCGACCCAGAAATGCCCCAGCAGCGAGGCGGCACCCACCATCAGAACGGCACCGCTACAGGGGCGGATGCCGATGGAGATCACCGTGAGCAGGGCGGTGCGCCAATCGTTGGCTTGAGTCGGGGTGATGTGATGGGCGCAATCGCATGACGAGTGGTGAGTGTGGTGCGAGTGGTCATGAGTGGCATGGTGGTGATGGGCGTGGCGCAGTTGCCGGATGGCTCGCCAGCACAGCCAGGCACCCAGCAGGCTGATCGTCAGGTAGCTGGCGCGTTCGACCCAGACCACCGAGCCGAGGGCCTGGCGCGTCAACCAGCCAAGACCGTGTACCAGTACTGCCACCAGCGCAATCGCCACCAGCGCCTGCAGCAGGGCGGCCGCGCATGAGAGGGTGAGGGCGCGTCGCAGGGCCCCGCCCTGGGTGAGCAGGTAGGTGCTGAGCACTGCCTTGCCGTGGCCGGGACCGGCGGCATGGAAGACGCCGTAGCCGAAGCTGAGGGCGAGCAGCAGGCTCCAGGTCTGTGGAGAGGGCGCTCCCGAAAGCTCGCTGATCGAGAGGGTCAGGGCGCGATGCAGGTCGCGCTGCCAGGCCACCAGTTGCAGGCCGAGAGGCTGGCCATACTGCCAAAGTAGCCAGAGAAACGTGGCCAGCAGCAGGGCACCGATCCACCATCCGGAGACGCGTGGCGGCTTATCAGAGGCGTCGCGCATCGTATCGTCTCCAGGTTGCGGTAATACGGTGGCGTTCCCGGCTGGGCATCATGGCGACGTACGTTATGGCGACGTACGTTATGACGAAGTACATTGCACCTCTCCCGTTTCGGCGAAGAAGCGGCCCAGGCCATCCGGGGCTTCGTCGGTGCGGTCCAGGCGGGAGGCCATGGCGACCTGCTCTGGATCGGGATCGGCGGCGATGATGCGGGTCGTGCACTCGGCTCCCGTCACCACCAGGGCATCTGCCCGGGGTGTCTGGTCGTCGTTGATCTCATGGACCATCTCGATGTAGTAGCTCGGATCATAGATCCGGTAACGCAGAGGGGCTTGGCCCAGTGCCAGGGGGTGGGCCAGGGGCAGCAGGAACATGAACTCCACCCGGTCATTGTGGGCCATGGTGGTGTACTCCCTGACGTCGTCCGTCTCGACCGGTTCGCCATCGTGGGTTATTTCGGTGAAGTAGTCCCGGGGTGCCAGGTTGTCGCGAATCTCCGAGCCCAACTGGTCGAGGCGGGCCTCCATGGGAGCGTCTCCCTCGGCTGCCTTCAATTCTTCCATCAGCACCAGACTGTAGAAGGGGTCGAGTCGCCAGCGCTGACGCAATGCCTCGACGCGGCCCTGATCATCGAGGATCACCTTCACGCTGATGTCCGCCCATACATGCGGGTGTGCCGCGACCATCGAGGGCAGCAGGAGCAGGGCCATTCCAAGCCCCAGGCGCCGAATCCCGGCGCCCATCATGATGTGTTGCATTGACCAGCACCCTTGAAAAGAAAATGAGCGTAGCAAGGAATGCGTCTCTGTCCCATCGCCGCATAATCATTTCCTCGCTGTGCCGGCTATCGGGCTCACGATGAGGGGACATCGAGCCGGTGGTGAAATGTGTGGATAATTGTGAATCTAGGTAACAACAATTATCATCTACATCCATGTGCCGAATGTCGTCGATATCGGCACGATGTCACTTTTTCGCTGCCATTCTTACCACCGAGGCTTGCCGATGCCACATCCACATCCTTCCACCCCGTTCCGTTCACCGATGGCGATTGCCGTTCGGCGTGCGCTGGGACTGACCTTGTCCGGCGCACTGCTGGGGTTGCCGATGAGCGCCCTGGCCCAGGATGATGGCGTCGAGTCCGACACCGTGGTGGTTACCGCCACGGCCTTGAAGGTGGCGGTGCCGCTTGCCGAGACGCCGCGCTCGGTATCCAGCGTGCAGCGCGAGGAACTGGACGAGCGCAATGTCCAGAGCCTCGACGAGAGCTTTCGTTATCGCGCCGGTGTGCTGTCGGGGCATTATGGCGCGGATAACAATACCAACTGGTTCAAGGTGCGCGGCTTCGATCAGGCAACCTACATGAACGGCCTGCGCCTGTTCGATCCGGGGTATTACGAGTGGACGCCGGAGCCCTATGGTCTGGAAAGCGTCGATGTGTTCAAGGGGCCGGCATCGATCCTCTACGGCGAGGCGCCTTCGGGGGGCCTGATCAACGCCGTCAGCAAGCGACCGACGGCCGAGCCACGCGGTGAAATCAACATCCAGGCCGGCAATCGGCAGCACCGTCAACTGGCCTTCGACACCTCTGGGCCGGTCACCGAGAGCGGCGATGTCCGCTACCGCATGGTCGGGCTCTACAAGGAGCGCGATGGTGACCTGGACGGTACCGACAACGAGCGCTACTACTTCGCGCCGAGCCTTGAGTGGGACATCTCGGATGACACCGAGCTGACCCTGCTGGCCAGCATCCAGAAGGACGACGGCGTCCCTGAAAACCCCTTCAAGCTGGCCTATGGAACGATTCAGGATACGCCTTTCGGCAAGGTCGACCCCGAGACCAACTATGGGGCGCCGGACTACGACAAGGACGAGCGCACCCAGGTGAGCCTCGGCTATGAGCTGAGCCATCGGCTTGATGACACCTGGAAGTTCGAACAGAACTTCCGCTACAGCCATCTCGATCTGGACCTGCGCAGCACCTACATGGATTTCGCCACCGGCGATGGCCGCACGGCCTATCGTGGGCACCTGCAGCGCGATGGCGAGATCGACAACCTGACGGTCGACAACCGCATGATCGGCAAGTGGTACACCGAACGCACGGAAAACACCTTGTTGCTTGGGGTCGACTATCAGGAACTGAGCCTCGACGGCAAGGAATTCGACGACTTCACCTATGACACCGTCGATATCTTCGATCCCGATACCTCCATCACACCGGTGGATCGGAGCCAGCTCTTCGGTCGACAGATCGACAAGCAGCAGCTTGGCATCTATGTGCAGGATCAGTTGCGCATCGATGATCGTTGGGTGCTGCTGGGTAGCGTTCGTCACGACAGTGCCGACGTGGAAAATACCAATCAGTCCCTCGATGTCACCGTCGATGAGACCCAGTCGCACACTTCCTATTCCGGCGGTGTGATGTATCTGGCTGACAATGGGATCAGCCCTTACCTGAGCTATACCGAGTCGTTCAGCCCGCAGGCCGAGACCAATGTGGACGGCGCGATCTTCGAGGAAATCGAAGGCAAGCAGTGGGAAGCCGGCATCAAGTATGCGCCGCTATTCTGGGATGGCTATGTCAGCGCGGCGGTGTTCGACATCGAGGAGTCCAATTCCTTCGAAACCACCCCGGCTGGTTATCAGGCTCAGGCCGGCGAACGCAGCGCCACGGGCCTGGAGATCGAAAGCGTGGGGTATCTGACCGATCAGCTCCAGCTCACGGCGTCCTACACCTACACCGATGCCCGTGACGCCGAGGATAATCGTGCCGCCTTGATTCCGCGTCATCAGGCCTCGGCCTGGCTGGATTACGGCTTCCAGCAGGGTGCCCTGCGAGGGCTCAAGCTCGGTGGCGGGGTACGCTATGTCGGCGAGAGCGTCGATGGCGACATCACGGTGCCGGACTACACCCTGGTCGATGCCATGGCCAGCTACGACTTCGCCGATCACTGGCGTGCCCAGGTCAACGTCAACAACCTGATCGACAAGGAGTATGTGGCCAGCTGCGACTTCTGGTGCTACTACGGCGAATCGCGCAGTGTCATCGGCAGCCTGAGCTATCGGTGGTAGGCGGCATCACGCATCGCCGGACGGTGTGACGCCCGGCGCTGCTTCACGGGGGCGACGACGGGAAATCTGGAGCATCGCCTCGTGGGGGACCGCATCGGGTAGCGGCGCGTCCCACCTGGCGATCGAGACCAGGGTCAGCTGTCCGGCACAGCCCTGGCTGAGCCCGGATGCGCCGATATCCGATGTCAGGATGTTCGGGTTGCCGTTAACGCAGGTCATGCCCGAGCCCTGGAGGTCCCGCGGCGCATACCAAGCGCCCGTGGAGAGCTGGACGACGCAGGGCGGCAGGTCGTCGCTGATGCGCGCTGCGGCAAGCGTCGCGCCCCGCTGGTTCCACAAGCGGATGACATCGCCATCCTGAATGCCCATGCGTGCGGCATCCTGTGGATTCAGTCGAGCGCACTCCCGGCCATCCTGCTTGAGTGACATGCTGGTCGCGCCAAAATCCAGCTGACTGTGCAGGCGTCCTCTCGGCTGGTTGGCCACCAGCTGGAAACGATGGATGCGGGTGAGTTCCCCTCCGAGCCACTCCTCTGGTTCGATCCAGGCGGGATGCCCCGGCAAGCCGCTGCTCGCGACGATGTCCGACCAGATCTCGAGCTTGCCGCTGGGAGTGTCCAGAGGGTTGGCATCCGGGTCTTCGTGGAAACGCGTCATGTGCCCCGGAGCCGATGCTACCGGCAGTTCAAGCGGCTCACCTAGCATGAACTCATCGAAATCGGGGGCCGGCAGGCCACGTTGGCCCAGTGCCCGCCGGGTGGGCTTGTACATATGGCGCAGCCATTCCCGGCTGGTCCGCCCCTCCGTGAAGGGCTCCTTGCAATCCAGCCTGGCGGCCAGCTCGGTGAAGATGGCGTAGTCATCACGGGCCTCGTGGCGTGGCGGTGCCAATTGTTGCATCGGGACCATGAAGGGATCACGGCTGCTGGCGCCGATGTCTTCGCGTTCCGCGCTTAGCGTGGCCGGAAAGATGATGTCGGCGTAGCGAGTGGAGGCGGTGGAGACGCTTTCGTGGATGATGACCGTGTCCGGTCTGGTGAAGCCCTCGCGTAGTTTTTCCAGGTCCTGATGATGATGGAAGGGATTGCCGCCCGCCCAGTAGACCAGCCGGATGTCCGCGTAGTGGCGCGTTTCACCCTTGTAGGTGTAGGGCTCGCCCGGGTTCAGCAATAGCTCGGCGATGCGCGCTACCGGGATGACGTCATCCACCCGATTGCGCCCCTGCGGCAGGACGGGCAGCGGCACATCCAGAGGCGGCTTGCCCAGGTTGCCGATCGAGGCGAGGCCGTAGGAGAAGCCGGCGCCGCGGCTTGGATACTGGCCGAGCATCGCGGCCAGTGTCAGGGCCATCCAGATCGGCTCTTCGCCGTAGCGTGAGCGCTGTAGCGAATAAGCGACGGTGATATGGGTGCGCTTGCTGGCAGCGCGTTCGGCCAGGTCGACAATTTGCCCGGCGGGCAGGTCGCAGATCTCCGCCGCCCATTCCGGGGTTTTCGCAATGCCATCGGCCTTGCCCGTCAGGTAGGCCTCAAAATGTTCATAGCCTCGGGTGTATCGGGCCAGATAGTCGTGGTCGACCCGGCCGCTGGCATGCAGGTGCCAGGCCATCCCCAGCATGAGGGCAACATCGGTCGCGGGACGCGGGGCCAAGCGGGTGACCTCGGGCAGGTCGGCGAAATCGTCGCGGAGCGGGCTGACCGAGACGAATTGACAACCCCGGGCAGCGGCGGCTTCGAGGGTCGACCGGGCAACGTGCTGGCTCGTGCCGCCGGGGCTGGAAGAATGGTTGCGCAGGGCCAGGCCGCCAAAGGCGATCAGCAACTCGGTATCTTCCGCGATCTCTCGCCAACTGGGAGGGTGGTTCAGCGGGTTGCCCCAGACGAGCTCCAGGATGACGGCCCCGGCCGCCGATGAATAGCTGTCGACCGAGCCGACGTAACCGCCGAAGACGGCATTGAGGAAGCGGTGGATTTGGCTCTGGACATGGTGAAAGCGACCGGCCGAGGCCCAGCCATAGGAACCACCGAAAACGTGGGCGCCGGCGACAGGGCCATCCCGGCGCTGATCGGGCCCGGCACCCAGTCGCCTGAGTTCTTTCGCCGCCAGGTCGAGGGCCTCGTCCCACTCGACTTCGACGAAGTCATCCTCGCCCCGACGCCTGTCGGGGCCCGGGCCGTTTTCCAGCCATCCACGGCGTATCAGGGGCTTGCTCAAGCGTGCCGGGTGGTTCAACGCGGCTGGAATGTTGTCGAGAACGGGGGAGGGATCGGGATCCTTGGCGAACGGCGTGATTTCCAGCGTGCCATTGCGATGCCGGGCCGAAAAGGTGCCCCAATGGCTGCTGTGATATCGAATGTCGTCCGTTGTCATTGCATGGTCTCCGTCCGCCTCGATTGCCCCGGTAGATTGCCCCCGGTAACTAGGCACTGTCTGAAAAGTCGACGAGCGCAGGCAGTTTTCAGACAATGCCTAGAGCCGGCGCAGCCCCCACATGAAATAAGCCCCGCCCAGCAGGGAGGCGACGATACCGGCAGGAATCTCCTGCGGGAACAGTAACTGGCGTCCCACCCAGTCGGCCAGCACCATCAACAGGGCGCCGGCCAAGGCCGCGCCCAGCAGATGCATGCTCGCCCGGGAGAAACCCAGCAGGCGGGCCAGGTGCGGGGCGAGCAGGCCGACGAAGGAAAGCGGACCGACCACCAGGGTGGCAGCGGCGGTGAGCAGGGCGACCAGCAGCAACAGCAGCAGGCGAGATCGCTTCAGGCCGATGCCCAGTGCCCGGGAGGTGGCGGCGCCCAGCGGCAGGATATCCAGCCAGCGAGCCAGTGGGCCGGTCATCAGGCCGAGCACCAAGGCTAGCGCGACGACGATCAGGGCGCTGGTCAGGTCGACGTAATAGGTGGAGCCTGACAGCCAGGCGATGACCTGCTGGCCGCGCGGGTCGCCGCCGGCCAGCACGATGGCGCGTACGGCGTCGAAGGCGGCGGTGATCGCCACCCCGGTCAACAACAGGCGCTCGGGCAACAGGCCGCTGCGACCGTTGATCAGGAGCAGCACGCCGAGACTGGCCAACGCCCCCAGGGTGCCCACGCCGACCAGCGTCAGGTTGTCGGGCGCGGGCAGCAGAAAGATGGCCAGGATCAGGGCGATGGCGCTGCCCCCGCTGATGCCCAGTACCTCGGGGCTGGCCATGGGGTTGGCGGTGACGCGCTGGATCAGGGTGCCGGCCAGTGCCAGCATCACGCCGCAGCCGGCCGAGGCGAGGACCCGGGGCAGCCGCCACTGCAGTACCTCCCAGTTGCCGGGCGAGAGCCAGGACCAGCCACTGGCGGTCTGGCCGGCGAACAGCGCTACCAGCGTCACGACGAGCAATCCCAGAACCAGCCCGCCCGCCAGGCGGCCGGGTGTGGGGTGGCGGCCGGCCGGCGCGGAGGCCGTACCGGGGGGCTGGTCGCCGCGCAGTTTCAGACGTGGAATCAGCCAGATCAACAGGGGCGCGCCCAGGGCGGCGGTGACGGCGCCGGTCGGAATCAGGCCCGATACCTGGCCGGTGAAACGTTGGAGCAACTGGTCGGTGGTGGCCAGTAGCAGAGCGCCCAGTAGCGTTGACCAGAGCAGTCGCTGGCCGAGGCGACGGGCGCCGGCCAGGCGGACGATATTGGGTGCGGCGAGGCCGATGAAGCCGATCACGCCGACCACGCTGACCACGCAGCCGGTGAGAAAGACCGCCAAGCCGAGGCCGGCCAGTCGCAATGCGCGCAGCGAGACGCCCAGGCTGCGGGCGCTGGCGTCGTCGAGTTCGAGCACCGCCAGGGGGCGCAGCAGCAACCAGGCTGCCAGGGCGCCGATGGCCAGGCGGGGCGCCAGGAAGGCCACGCCGCTCCAGTCGTTCTGGGCTAGCGAGCCGGCCCCCCAGATTAGCAGTCCCTTGAGTTCCTCCTGGTGGAAGAGCAGCAGCACGATGCCCAGCGCCCCCAGGTAGAGGTTGACCACCAGACCGCCGAGCACCACGACCACCGGGGCCAACCCGCGTCGCCAGGCCAGCGAGAACACCAGCGCCATGGCCAACCCGCCGCCGAGCAGCGCGACCCATTCGCGTCCCCAGCCCAGCAGTCCGGGAGCCAACAGGGTGGCGACCATCAGGGCCAGGTTGGCACCGCTGGCCACCCCCAGGGTGGTGGGCGCCGCCAGTGGATTGCGCAATACCTGCTGCATCAGCACGCCGGCCAGCGCCAGGCCGCCGCCGGCCAGCAGCGACATGACCAGCCGCGGCCACCAGCTGAAATGCAGCACCAGGGTGTCCATCGTGGGATTGGCGCTGCCGAACAGGGCCTGCAGACCGGCGGTGAACCCTGCGCCATCGTTCAGGCTCGTCGAGGCCAGCGCCACGAGGGCCAGGCAGAGCAGGATGCAAGCGACGCCCGGGGTCAGGCGGAAGGCTGGCCTAGCGAGCATGAGGCGACTCCAGCGCGGCGGTGAGTTGCTCGGCGAAGCGCTGTGCCGAGGGCAGGGCGCCGAAGCTCCAGACCGGCGGTAGTACTAGGGGCTCGCCTCGGCTGTCGTGAATCAGCCCCTGCCAGAGCCCGCTTTTCTCGAGCGTCTCGCGGACGCCGGCGGGATAGGGCTCGACCACCACCAGACGGGCGTCGAGATTCGCCAGCGACTCGATGCCGGCCAGCGAGAAGCCCCAGGCGTTCGTCTTGCCGGGCCAGGCATTGTCGAGGCCGAGGCGTTCCAGCACCGCCTGATACAGACCGTTGTCACCGAAGACGCGAACGTGGCGCGCGTCCATGAACTGGACGACCAGCAGCGGCGGAGTGTCATCGGGCAGTTGTCGACGCAGCTCGTCGATACGTGCCTCGGTGCTCTTGATCAGCCGGTTGGCGGCCTCGGGACGGCCCACGAGTTCCGCGACGCCATGCGTCAGTTCGCGCATTTCCTGCCAGGTGTCGCGTCCGGGCGTGTAGAGCGTGAAGTTCTGCACCGGCGCGATGCGCGACAGGCGTGGTGTCAGATTGGCGAACATCGGCGAGATCAGGATCTGGTCAGGGGCGAGGTCCGACAGCAGCTCGAGATTGGGTTGGGTGCGCAAGCCGAGATCGGTCACGCTTCCGGGCAGGTGGGGCTCGCCGACCCAGGCATGATAGGCATCGACCTGGGCGACCGCTTCGGGCGGCGTGCCCAGTGCCTGAAGGGTCTCGGCCAGGGTCCAGTCGAGGGTCGCGATGCGGGGCGAGGCGGCGAGGGCAGTCGGCGCGATGATGAGACAGCCGAGTAGCAGCGAGACGGCCAGCCCGCGCAGAGTGGCGCGACGGTACGTGGTGGAACGGGGGGCGGGACCGAAACTCAGGAGCATGACGTCATGGCTTGAGGTCAATGAACGACGGCGATGGGATGTTCTCCACCGGGATGGGACATGACACGCATGGGAATGCCGTAGATGGCCTCAAGGGTAGCATCGTCCATCATCTCCCTGGGGCTGCCCTGGGCAAGGATTCGACCGCTGTGCAGGGCCACCAGGTGATCGCAGTAGCGCGCCGCCATGTTGACGTCGTGCAGCACGATGACCACGCCCAGACCGAGTTCGCGACACAACTGGCGCACCAGCGCCAGAACCTCGACCTGATGGGCGATATCCAGTGCCGCCAGGGGCTCGTCGAGCAGCAGGAAGCGGCTGCCCTGGGCCAGCAGCATGGCCAGCCAGACGCGCTGGCGCTCGCCGCCGGAAAGCGTATCGACGAGGCGGTCGGCGAATGCCTGGGTGTGGGTGAGTTCGATGGCACGCTCGACCTGGTCGCTGTCCTCGCGGGTATGCCGCCCGAGCAAGCCGTGCCAGGGGTAGCGGCCGAAGCCGATCAGCTCGCGACCGGTCAGGTTCTCCGCACTGGGCAGGTGCTGGGGCAGGTAGGCGACCTGGCGGGCGAACTCGCGGTGGCCCCAGCGGGCCAGGGGTCGATCGTCGAAGCGCACCTCGCCGCGACTGGCGGGTTGCTGTTGGGCCAGCAGCTTGAGCAGAGTCGACTTGCCGGAGCCGTTATGGCCGATCAGGCCGTAGACCCGCCCCTCGTCGAAGCTGAGGTCGGTGGGATGCAACAGCCGGCTGCCGTTGACCTCGAAGGTCGCGGCCTTGACTTCGAACATGATGGACTCCACATCTCTTGGGGAGCGTGAGGGCGTCATCGATGGCCTCGCGCCCGGCTAGCCTAAAGCAGATAAGAATGGTTATCAATATTCGCTCGATGAGGTCGATGAAGAAATTCTATGGAAAATTGATAATCATTTTGCGTTAGTGTCTAGAGTCCTGATTTGCCATACTCTTGTATGCGACGAGTCGCGGTCCCGCGACCATTTATCAACGAGGAGGATGCTTTATCATGCCGCATTCACTGCCCGAGATTGCGTACCAGTACGATGCCCTGGAACCCCATATCGATGCTTTGACCATGGAGATCCACCACACACGGCACCATCAGACTTATGTCAATAATCTGAATGCCGCGCTCGAGGGCACTGGCCTCGAGGAAGTGCCGGTGGACGAGCTGGTTGCCAATCTCGATCGCGTGCCCAGCGACAAGCGTCAGGCCGTGATCAACAACGGCGGCGGCCACTCCAACCACTCCATGTTCTGGCAGATGATGTCGCCGCAGGGCGGCGGTCAGCCCAAGGGCAAGGTGGCCGAGGCCATCGACAGCGAACTGGGCGGCTTCGACGCCTTCAAGGAGGCCTTCACCAAGGCAGCCCTGACTCGCTTCGGCAGTGGCTGGGCCTGGCTGAGTGTTGACCCGCAAGGCAAGCTGGTGGTCGAGAACACCCTGAACCAGGACAGCCCGCTGATGAACGGCAACACCCCGGTGCTGGGCCTGGATGTGTGGGAGCACGCTTACTATCTGAAGTATCAGAACAAGCGTCCCGATTACATCGCGGCCTTCTTCAACGTGGTCGACTGGGACGAAGTCGAGCGTCGCTACCAGGCTGCCACTGCCTGAGGCAACGCCTGATCGCGCCCGGACCGGGCGCGGCGATAGTAGATTCGCCAGGGTCGGCTGACACGCCGGCCCTGGCGTTTTTCGTTTGCCGGCATTGTCGAGGCGTCTCGCCGGTGTCTCCATGCGATCAAGGAGTGTCACGCATGTCGAGCAGGAGCAGTTTTCAGGCTCTGGGACGCCTGTTGCGTTACGCCCGAGGGCATCGACGGCACATCATTGCCGCCACGGTCTGTTCGATCATCAACAAGTTGTTCGATATCGCCCCGGAGATTCTCATCGGGGTGGCCATCGATGTGGTGGTAAACCAGGAGGACAGCTTTGTCGCCGGGCTGGGGTTCAGCACGGCCCGCGAGCAGATCCTGGTGCTCGGGGTACTGACCTTCTTCATCTGGGCCGGCGAGTCGCTGTTCGAGTACCTCTACCAGATTCTGTGGCGCAATTTGGCTCAGCGTTTGCAGGCCGAGCTGCGTCAGGATGCCTACGAACACGCGCAACGCCTCGACATGAGCTTCTTCGAGGCGCAGAGCTCGGGTCGCCTGGTGGCGATCATGAACGATGACGTCAACCAGCTCGAGCGCTTCCTCGATGGTGGCGCCAATTCCATGATCCAGGTCGGGGTCTCCGTGGTGGCGGTAGGGGCGGTGTTCTTCGTGCTTTCGCCGCTGATCGCGCTGCTGGCCTTCACGCCGATTCCGCTGATCGTATGGGGGGCCTTCTTCTTCCAGCGCAAGGCCGGGCCGCTGTACGCGGAGGTGCGCGAGCGTGTTGGGGAGCTGGCCAGCCGGTTGTCCAACAACTTGGCGGGCATCGCGACGATCAAGAGCTTCACCGCCGAGGCGCGCGAGGCCGAGCGCCTGCGTCAGACCAGCGAGGCCTATGTGGAGGCCAACCGCCGGGCGATCCGCATCAGCTCGGCGTTCATTCCGGTGATTCGCATGGCGATCCTCACCGGCTTTCTGGCGACCTTCACGGTGGGCGGCATGATGGCCCTGCGCGGTGACCTCAATGTCGGCGCCTATGGCGTGCTGGTGTTCCTGACCCAGCGACTACTGTGGCCGCTGACCGGGCTGGCCCAGGTGATCGATCTGTTCGAACGGGCCATGGCCAGCACCCGGCGCATCCTCGATCTGCTGGCCACGCCGATCCAGGTGCATGACGCCGGTGGTTCCGATCTGGCGCGTCCGGTGCGTGGCGCGGTGCGCTTCGAGGGCGTGGGGTTTCGTTACGCCGAATCCGGCGCCGGGGTCGAGGATGTCGATCTCGAGGTGCCGTCCGGCCACACCCTGGCCCTGGTGGGTGCCACGGGGTCGGGCAAGTCGACGCTGATCAAGCTGCTGCTGCGCTTCCAGGATCCGGCCGAGGGCCAGGTGCTGATCGACGACCAGCCGGTCGAGACGCTCACCCTGACCTCGTTGCGCGAGGCCATCGGCCTGGTCAGTCAGGATGTCTATCTCTTCGAGGGCTCGGTGCGCGACAACATCGCCTATGGTCGCCCCGAGGCCGACGAGGACGAGGTGATCGAGGCGGCTCGCACCGCCGAGGCCTGGGGCTTCATCCAGACGCTGCCGCAAGGGCTCGACACACCGGTCGGCGAGCGTGGCGTACGGCTTTCCGGCGGGCAGCGCCAACGGCTGTCGCTGGCCCGGGCGTTGCTCAAGGATCCGCCGATCCTGGTGCTGGACGAGGCGACCAGCGCCGTGGACAACGAGACCGAGGCGGCGATCCAGCGCTCGCTGGCGCGGATCGGCCACGGGCGCACGGTGATCATGATCGCTCATCGGCTCTCGACCATCGTGCATGCCGACGAGATCGCGGTCGTCGAGGCGGGGCGCGTCGTCGAACGCGGTCGCCACGATGAGCTGCTGTCGCGGCAAGGGCGATATGCGGCCCAGTGGCGCGTGCAGACCGGCGAGGCCGGGGCAGTGCTGTCGGACTGAAGCGGGATCGAGCACGTGACGCGGCGCGGCCAGACGACGTGATGGTCAGGCACGCGGCGTCTTGTCGCTCTCGTGACGAGACGGGTCGAGAAACGGCTGGATCAACAGGCGATCCAGCCGGAGGGCGCGGGCATCGCGGAACGCCTCGAGGCCGATCGTCATGTCGAGGTGGCCGGCAGCGGGCTGGGCGCGGTAGGTGCCGAACAGGTGGTCCCACCAGGGCAGGTTGAAACCGAAGTTGCTGTCGGTCTCCCGGGGGATGATCGAGTGATGCACACGATGCATCTCCGGTGTGACCACGAACCGCCGCAGGTGCCGGTCGAGCCAGGCAGGCAAGTGCACATTGCCATGGTTGAACATCGAGGTGGCATTGAGCACGACCTCGAAGATCAGCACCGCGAGCATCGGTGCGCCCAGCGCCATGACCGCGGCAAGCTTGATGACCATCGAGATCAGGATCTCCAGGGGATGAAAGCGGAGTCCGGTGGTCACGTCGAATTCGAGATCGGCATGATGCATGCGATGCAGTCGCCAGAACCAGGGCACGGCATGGAACAGCCGATGCTGAAAGTAGATGGCCATGTCCAGTGCCACGAATGACACCAGAATCGCCAGCCAGCCCGGCGAGGCTAGCGTGTTGAACAGGCCCCAGCCATGCTCGGCCGCGAGAAGGGCGGCCCCGACCGCGGCCAGCGGGAAGACCAGGCGCACCGCCAGGGTGTCGAGTGCCACGATCATCAGGTTGTGCGGCCAGCGCTGTCGGCGTGAGTAGCGCTGGGGCCGACGCGGTGCGGCGATTTCCCAGAGCGCCATCGCCGCCAAGACGCCGGTGAAGACGCCGAGCCGGATCGCCGGTTCATGCATCAATATCGTGTCGATCATGGCGTTCACCGGTTGGCTGGAAATGGAGAGAGTCCATTTCCCAGTATTGCCAGGGCCGGGAAGAGATCAACCCCGGTGGGAGGAGGCCACACCGGGGTATCAGGTCAAGGTGTTGGATGAGTCCAGTTGTCGGACGACGACTCAACGCTCAGGGAGCGCAGCAATAAATCAGTGTTTCATTTAGAAGGCGTAGCTGACGGTGGCCTTCACACTACGCTCCGCGCCGAAGTAGCAGTACTGCAGCGAGTTGCAGGAAGCCACGTATTCCTTGTCCAGCAGGTTGTTGACGTTGAGGCGACCGGTAACGCCCTTCAGGCCGACGTTGGCGAAGTCGTAGCTCAGGGCGGCGTCGACCAGAGTATAGTCTGGCACCTGCTCGGTGTTGGCGCGGTCGGCCTGGATATCGGCGCGGTAGCGAACGCCAAGGCCGGCGCCGAGACCGGAGAGCGTGCCGCCGTCGAAACGGTAATGGCCCCAGACCGATGCCTGGTGACGCGGCGCATAGATGGCGCGGTTGCCTTCGTTGCCGTCGTCGCTCTGGGCGTAGGTGATGTCGGTGAAGCTGTAGCTGGCCTGCAGGCGCAGGTTGTCGGTCAGTTGGGTGTGGGCCTCGAGCTCGACGCCCTGAGACTCGATCTCGCCGATGGCCTCATAAGGATCGGAGGGCTGCTCCTTGGTGGCCACGTTCTCCTGATCGATATGGAACAGTGCCAGGCTGTAGCGGTCCTGGGTGCCGTTGGGCTGGTACTTTACCCCGGTCTCGAGCTGCTGGCCTTCCATGGGCTTGAGCAGGTCGCCGTTTTCGTCGATGAAGCTGGTCGGCGTGAAGGCGGTCGAGTAGCTGATATAGGGCGATACGCCATTGTCGAACGCATAGAGCAGACCGGCGCGGCCGCTGAACTGGGTGTCGTCCAGGTTGCTGGTGTCGCCGGTGCCCTTGTCGGTGTTTTCGATGTCGACCCAGTCGTAGCGACCACCGAGGGACAAGCGCCAGTTGCCGACGGCCATCTGGTCCTGAATATAGACCCCGGTCTGGGTCAGTTCGTGACGCTCGTCGTTGGTGGTTGCTATATCACCGATGGGGTCGGCACCGTATTCGGGGTTGAAGGCGTCAATGGTCGGGAAGGAGCCTGAGGTCCAGACCACGTCGTTCTCGCGCCGCTGATAGTCGGCGCCGAACAGCAGGGTGTGGTCGACGGCGCCGGTCTTCAGCTCGGCCTGCAACTGGTTGTCCAGGGTCCAGGCGTCCATGGACTCTTCGGCACCGGCGTAGTAGCGGTTGAGTTCGGTGTCGTTGGCCCAGCCGAAGCCATAGACCTGATCCATATGAACATCGGTGTTCAGGTAGAGCAGTTTCTGGCGTGCTGTCCAGTCATCGTTGAAGCGGTGTTCCAGGTCGTAGCCGACCATGCGTTGGGTGCGCTCGAACTTGTCGTAGTCGTCCTCGCCGTCGAAGAAGTTGTTGTCGATCTTCCGGCCGTTGCGGCTTTCTACCGCGCCTTCATAGGGCACGCCGGAGTGATAGCCGCCTTCGGGGTCCTTCTGCAGGTAGGCGTGCAGGGTCAGGCTAGTGGCATCGGTGATGTCCCAGGTCAGTTGAGGCGCGAAGGCATAGCGCTCCTCCTCGATCGGGCCGAACTGGGTGTCGGCGGCACTGGCCTTGCCGGTCAGGCGGAAGGCGACGCGACGCTCGTCGTCCAGCGGCCCGGTGAGGTCGAAGGCGGCACTGCGCTGATCGTTGTTGCCCACGCCGATACGGATCTCCCCGCTGTCCTCGAACTCGGGCCGCTTGCTGGTCATCGAGACCAGGCCGCCGGGGGATGCGCGACCGTAGAGCACCGAGGCCGGTCCCTTGACCACCTCGATGTTGTCCAGGAAGTAGGGATCGATGACCAGCGAGCTGTAGGAATTGGCATCGCCCATCAGCTTGAGGCCGTCGAGGAAGGTATTGCTCAGGCTGCCGTCGGAGAAGCCGCGCATCACGATGTAGTCGTAGCGGTTGGAGGCGCCGACCTGGTTGGCGTAGACCCCGGCCGTATAGTTCAGGGCGCGCTGCACCGTCTCGGCGCCTTTTTCTTCCCAGTCATCGCGCTCGACCCGAGAGGTGGCCTGGGGCGTCTCGTTGAAGGGCGTCTCGGTCTTGGTCGCTGCGGTGCCGGTGACGGTCACGGTACCGAGCTGTTCGGTCTGCTGGGCCTGGGTAGTCAAGGCGGTACCGGAGGTTGCCAGGGCGATGGCAAGCGCCAGGGGAGTGGGTCGGAACATGCAGGGTATCCTGTGGGGGTGTGCTGTTGTCGGGCCAAGAAGCTTTGGGAAGCACTGAATAAATGCCTGCGCATGCAAATCGCTGCGTTGCGCGGTACTCGAAAGCTCGCCTAACGAGGTGTTATGTCTCGCTTTCTGTGCTCCGTGCGCCTTGCGCTTCACTATGCTCGGCGATGTATTCAGCGCCTCCCTTGTGTAATGAGAATTATTGCCTTTAATAGGCCGTTATGAGTATGCGGGGTGCTCATCTGCTTATGCGCAGCGCTCAGAGATGTTCGGCGAGGGAACTCGGCGCGACGCCGTAATGGCGTCGGAAGGCGGTGGCGAAGTTGCTGGCGTGGCGATATCCACAGAAATGGGCGGCCTGCTGCACGCTGAAACCACGGGTCAGGTAATCCCGAGCGAGGGCGAGCCGGTATTCGCGTAGATCGTCGAAGACGCTCTTGCCAAAGGCGGCGCTGTACTTGCGCCTGAGGCTGGCGGGACTCATGGCGGCGAGCCTGGCCAGGGCGTCGAGACGATGCTCCTGAGCCGGGTCGGCGCGCAGGGCCTCGCGGACCCGCTCGAGACGCTGCTGTTCGCCCGGGGCCGGGGGGGAGACCGAAGCGGGCGGCGATGCTCGGCGGGTGTCGGGCAGGCCGTGGGCCAGTAGTTGCAGGCTCAGGCCTTCGAGCTGAAGGCGTTGCGCGGCGGCGTCCAGGGGCGTGTCGATGGCCTCCTCGAGGGCGCTGCGCAGCGTGGCAGGCAGGCGCCAGGCGCGCATGTGCGAGCTCTGATAGGGAACGGGCTCGCCGACCAGGGCGGTCAGCCGGGATTCGTCGAGCCCCAGGGTCAGGGCGCGGATGCGCTGTCCGGCGGGTTGCACGGCGCTCAGGCCGTGGCGATCGTCGAGCTGGACGCTGAGCGCCATGCCGGGGCGCAGTGTCAGGCGATGTTGCGCCAGGCTGATCTCGGCCTCACCTTCCAGCATGACGATGATCGACAGCGGCGCCGGGGCCCGGGAGCGGGAGTCGTAGCGTTCCAGCACCTCGATGTCGGAGGCCACCAGTTGCATGCCCGGCCCGGGAGTCAGCTCCTGGACCCGGCCGCGCACCACGGTACGCGGTCGGTCGCCCAGATGAGGGAAGTGGTAGTCGATGCCGTAATGCTGTCCATAGGCCCTGAGGTCCTGCGAGGTATGCGCCCGGACGCGCTGGCGCTCGGTGGTGAGGCGCGTCATGTCGTTTCCGCCTGACGCCGTCGGTGGCCCCGGCATTCCAATGGGCAGTTCTCGCAGTAACCGAGTTCGTCGATCAGGTAGCGGATACAGCACAGCCGGCGGACCCGCTTGGGGGAGGCCTCGTTCGCTGCGACATAGCGCACCGGCTGGTACAGCGGGTTGCGGCGTCCGTCGGCCAGGCTGCGGGACGCCATCAACCGCTGGGCCGGCTCGGCCATCGCCTCCGTGGCCATGGGATGCGCCGGCAAGACGCTGACAAAGTACTCGAAGTAGTTGCCGGCATTGCTCCAGAACACCTTGGGCGAGGCCCCGGAATAGGCCGCCAGGCTTTCGATCAAGGGTGTCAGGTGCTCATCGATCAGGGTGGTGAAGCGCGCGGTGCCATCCAGCTCGGCCAGGGGGCGGCCTTCGTCCTTGAGGCACAGGCCAGCAATATGGCCCTCCGGTGCCAGGATCAGTCGCAGGTCGTCCAGCGCCAGGGGCAGGTCGCGCTCGAGGATCAGGTTGGCGGCCAGGGTCGTGGCGGCCACGGTGGCGAAATGCCACTTGGTCCAGAGCGAGACCAGGGCGCGGCGGTCGCCGCCGGGATAGCGGGCGCTGAAATCGGCCATCAATGCTTCGAGACGGGCGGGGTCCAGAAGCTCGGCGGCCGCAATGGTATCGGGCGTGGCGCGAGTCGACACACGCGGTGGTGTCAATTGCTCCATGGGGCCGATGTACAGCGATGACAGCGCGAAGGACATGGGACACCGTCGAGGATGGATGTGTCGGAATAGTAAAACAAATGGGAATCGTTATCAAAATTGAGTCGCTCAGGCGGTCGATTCGAGCAGTCGACACCGGCAGCCCTCGAGGGCCTGGGAGATGTAGCGACCCGCCATGCGTTCCGAAACGCCGAGGCGCCGACCGATCTCGGCCTGGGTGAGGCCCTCTAGCCGGTGCCAGGTCAGGGCCTGACGCTGTCGCGGCGGCAATTCCGCCAGGGCGCTCTGCAGCCCTTTCCAGCACAGGCTGCGCTCGGCGTCGGCCTCGGGGTCGGCATGCGGGCAGGTCAGGCACATGCCGGAGGCATCCACAGGCGGGCCTTCGGGACGGACGCGGCAGCGGCGCTGGTGGTCGATGAGCAGGTTGCGGGCGATGCGGAACAAATAGGCCCTGGGCTGTTCGAGGGCATCGGGGTCTGGATGCTGGCCGAGGCGCAGGAAAACGTCCTGGCACAGGTCTTCGGCCAGCTCGGGGCGGGACAGCCGGCGCTGAAGATAGCCGGCGAGATCCTGGGCATGGCGCCGGAAGAGGGCGTCGAGATCGAGAGAAGGCGTCATGGGTAGCTCCATCCTGGGAACCGTGGTATCGGGGATCATGAGGGGTATCACTGAGCACCGCCCGGCTCCTGGCGGGATCCGGGCGGTGGTACTGAGCGGTTCACCTAGACCTGGGCCGGTATGTCGCGCGTTGCGTCCTGCGTTTCTTTTTCCTCTTTCTCCTCTTTCTCCTCTTTCTCGGGGCGGAAGGCGGCGATCGGGTTGATCAAGGTGCCGGCGAACTGCAGGTTGCCGGCCGGGTCGGCCAGGTCGATCATCTGCTGGTGGTCATTGAGTTGCAGTCGGTTCAAGCAGGAAAGGGTGAACTCCGGCGCGAAGAGGTCGTAGCGCGCGAATTTCTCGGTGAACTCGGGATGCGCCCGCTGGTAGTCGATTACGCAGTGGGCGACCCGCTCCCAGAAGCGCGCCTCGCTGATATCGCCCTGCTCGACCAGCAGGGCCGACATGAAGCGCAAAAAGCAGTCGAAGACATCGGTGAAGATCGACAGCACCTTGAGCGGTTCGGGGACGTCCACGCTGATGCGCGAGACGGCCCCGGGCAGTTCCACCTCGGTGTTCATGATGCCGATCTCCTCGGCGATATCCTTCATGATGGCCCGCACCGGCACGCCGTCCTCGAGTTGCAGGATCAGGTTCTCGCCGTGGGGCATGAACACCAGGTCATGGGCATAGAAGCAGTGCAGCAACGGACGCAGATAGACGCGCAGGTAACGGTCGAGCCAGTCGAGGGTGGTGAGTCCCGATGAGGCGATCAGCCGTGGCAGCAGGGCGTGCTCTTCGGCGTCCACGTGCAGCAGGGCGGCCATGGTCATCAGGCGTTGGCCGTCCTGCTGGTAGTGCATCGGGCTCTCCCGCCATAGGCAGGCCAGCATCTTCTTGTAGGCGCTGTAGTGGTCGAAGGCCGGTTCGATGGCGTCGCGGCGATAGCCGATGGCGGCCTGCTCGCGTAGTACCGTGAAGCCCTGGGCGCGCAGTTCGGGGTCGCCATCGACCAGTTGCTTGATCCAGTCGTTGATGGCCGGGGTAGCGCACATGTAATGCGGCGAGAGACCGCGCATGAAGCCCATGTTGAGGACCGACAGCGCTGTCTTCACGTAACGCCGCCGAGGCTGGCTGATGTTGAACCAGGTGCGGATCGACTGCTGGGCCTGGTACTGGTCGTGCCCATGCCCCAGGCAGACGATGCGCTGGCGCGCCACTTCGGCGGCGAAGGTGATGGCCAGTTTGTGGAACCATTGCCAGGGATGAGCCGGCATCAGCAGGTAGTCGTCCGGCGCGAGCCCGCGCGCTTCGAGCCGGCGATGAAAGTCGGCCAGGCCGGCCTCGCCGAGCTCCTCGTGCAGCAGGCGTTCGTAGTCGAGGCCTTCGATGGCGCTGAAGTGGGCATCCTCACGGTGAACCGCCAGCCATACCAGGGTGATGGGCGCGGCGGCCTCCGGCGCGTAGGCGTGGTAATCCACGGCATCGAAGCCCATGCGGCCGTTGTTGGCGACGAAGACCGGGTGGCCCTCGGTCATGGCGGCCTCCAGGGTCTGGAAGTCGGCTCCGACCAGGCCGTCGGCGTCGGGACGGGTGTCATCGAGCTTGTAGGCACCGCCGAACAGGGTGCTGGCGACCTCCTCGAGGTAGACCGGCAGCATGGCTTCGCCGATGCCCAGCGGTTGGCGAAACTCGAGAATGAACCCTTGGGCGTCGAGCTCGGCGGAGGCGCCGTCGACGCGCTTTTCCAGGGAGCCGAGATCGATCGCCCAGTGATCGAGTGCCAGACGGCGGGCGCGGAAGTGGTATTCGATGTTGCCTTCGGGCGCGACGAGCCGATACTCGCCGTGGCCTGCTGCATCGACGGCCAGTGCCTCGGGCGCTATCAGCCGTTCGTGGCTGAACTCGGCGATGGCTTTGCGGATCAGCCAGCGGTTGGCATGGCTCCAGAGCTCGGGCTTGAGGTGGGATGTGGCACGGCCCGGCTCGGCGGCCAGCGACGGGTCGAGGCGCGGGTTCTGGCGGCTAACCGCCGAGGCGAAGGTCTCGCGGTCGCAGAACGCCAGGTGCGCGGTCTTTTCCTCGAGTTCCACGATGCGCTCATAGTGAAACCCGGCGCGTCGGTTGAGCGGGTGAATCCCGGCGTTGTTGATGTCGGGTTCGACCACCACGCGCCGCGTCCCGGAATCCTCGAACATGAAGGCCAGGATGGTGGTGATCACCTGGGTCGTGAAGCCGGGCAGGGGCGTTTCGGGCGGGGCCACCAGGAAGTGCATGCCGCTATCGCCTTCGGCGACGTCATAGTGCTCGCCGATGGGGTCGTGGCGTGGGTCGTAGCACTCCACCAGGAAGGCGGGTTCGCCGTCGAACAGCCCCAGATAGCCTTGGGCGTGGTCGCTCTCCTGAAGGTCGCGATAGAAGGCCAGGACACGTTCCGGCGAGTGCCCTTGCATACCCCAGAAGTGGGCCCGCGGGGCGCTGACCCAGGCATGGACCAGCGCCAGGTCGTCGGGCAGGTGCAGCGGGCGCAGGCTGAAGGTGCCCAGGCCATGGGCGTGGCGGGAGTAGAGGCTGCGGGTGGTCGGTGTCGGTTGAAAGAGGTTCATGGGTCAAGTCCTTGCAGAAACGGAGTCGGTGGATCGCTCGGCTGTCGTGTCTCCGGTCAGCAGCAGGCGGTAGGCCAGGGCGCAGAGAGCGAAGCCCAGCGCGGCGACGATGAAGGGGCTGATCAGGCCGTGGGCATCGACCAGTCGGCCGGCGCTCCACGACGCGATGAGCACGCCGAGCCCCTGGAAGATGTGGATCTTGCTGAAGTCGCTGGCGTATCGGTCGGGTGTGCTGAGCTGGAACAGCCGCAGCTCGAGGCGGACGGTGACGCGGAACAGCGCCCAACCGAACAGGATCCTCCCGGCGAAAATGGCGGTTGTGTCGCCACTGGTCTGCAACAGCAGGCCAATCAGGCCGATGGCCAGCGGCAAGACGATGGCGCTGCCGCTGGCGCGACGCCCCAGCAGGTCGAAGGCCAGCAGTGCCACGGCCACGCCACCGGGAATGGCGAAGACGGCGCCGGCCAGCAGCTCGCCCGGTAGCCCCGAGGCCATCTCCCAGTAACGGGCGAAGAAAGGGCGCGTCAGGTGGGCGCTGAAATAGAACAGCAGCATCACCATGCCAAGACGCAAGAGGGCGGCGCTGGTGCCTGGTACCGACGGGGTGCTGGGGGTTGAGTGGGGCACTCGACCACGCCGGAGCAGCAGCAGGCAGACGACGACCTGCAGGGCATCGCTGACCGCCATCACCCGGAATATCTGGGCCGCCTGCCAGTGTTCCAGTACCAGGCCGCCGACCACGGCGCCGAGGATGCCGCCGGCGTGCACCACCACCGAGAGCGTGCCGATGAGGGTGGCGTGGCGTGCCTGTGGTTCGACATGCATCAGGTAGGGATAGACCAGCAGATAGCTGGCCTTGGCCACCAGCATGGCCAGCGACAGGCCCCAGAACAGCGGCAGCGAGGCGACCTCCGCGCAGGACAGGCTCAGGCCGCCGGCCAGCAACTGGGTGCCGAGCAACAGCCGCAGGGTGCCGATGCGTCGCGCCAGGCGTGCCCAGCCGGGCAGGGCCAGCATGACCACCAGACCGCACATCGCCAGGTAGAGGCCGATGTGCGAGGGATCGGTCACCCCAAAGCGCGCGGCGAAGAACTGCGGGTAGAAGGGCAGCAGCATGGCATCGCTGATCACCGCCACTGCTGTCACGGCTACCAGCCAGGGCGTCGGACTCATGCGGGCTCCGGGCGCTGGGGTTCGAAGACCGCCTCGCTGGGGGCGCCGAAGCGCTGATAGGCGATGCGCCTTTCTACGGGATAGATTTCCCGGCCGGTCAGCTCGCGAATGAGACAGGCGTTGCGATAGGGCCCCATACCCAGGTCTGGAGCCACCAGGCTGTGGGTGTGCAGTTCGGCATTCTGCACGAACAGCTCGCCGCGGCCGCCGTCGATGTCGTAGAAACGCCCCACGGCATAGCGGCCGGATTCGTCGAAGGCGATGCGCGAGGCGATCGGCGCCAGGAAGTCCGGCATGTGGTAGCGGTAGCCGGTGGCCATGATCAGGGCCGGCGTGCGGTGGCGATAGTGGCGTTGCTGTTCGGTATGCCACAGGGTCAGGTCATACTCGCCATGCTCGCTGTCGTAGCGGCAGGTTTCGAGGCTGGTGTTGGTGAGCAGCTCGCTTTGGACCTCGCCGTTCAGTTCCTTGGTGTAGCGCAGGTCGTAGATGGCGTTGATCAATTCCAGGTCGATGCCCTTGTAGAGCCCCTTCTGACGCTGCATCAGCGTATTGCGGGTGGCCTCGGGCAGGGCGTGGAAGTAGTCGATGTAGTCCGGCGAGGTCATCTCCAGGGTCAGCTTGCCGTACTCGAGCGGGAAGAAGCGCGGTGAGCGGGTGATCCAGTCGAGCCGGTAGCCGAAGCGATCGATGTCGGCGAGCAGGTCGTGGTAGATCTCGGCGGCGCTCTGGCCGCTGCCGATCAGGGTGATGGCCGGCTGGCGCTGCAGCTTGGCCTTGTGATCGAGATATTCGCTGGAATGCAGGGGCCGCGGTGCGACATCGCGACAGCCTTCCGGCAGGAAAGGGGTCGTGCCGGTGCCGAGCACCAGCCGACGGGCGAGGTGCTCGGTCATCTCACCGCTTGTGGTGTTGCGGCAGCCCACCCGATAGAGATCCAGGGCGTCATCATGCTCGACCCGCAGGACCTCGGTGCCGAAGCGGATGCTGTCGAGCTGGGCCGCCGCCCACTGGCAATAGCGGTTATATTCGGCGCGCAGCAGGAAGAAGTCCTCGCGGATATAGAAGTTGTAGAGCCGGCCCCGCTGTTTCAGGTAATTGAGCACGCTGAAGCGGCTGGTGGGGTCGGCCATGGTAACCAGGTCGGCCAGGAAGGGCGTTTGCAGGTGAGCGTCTTCCAGCAGCATGCCGGGGTGCCAGTCGAAACCGTCGCGACGTTCGAGGAAGAGGCCGTCGAGGTCGTCGATGGGGTCGGTCAGGCAGGCCAGCCCCAGGTTGAAGGGGCCGAGGCCGATGGCGATGAAGTCGTGGACGTGCTGGGTCATGGAGTCCTCTCGGAATCAGGAAGCGGTGGCGCTGGCCTGAGCCTCGCGCCAGGCGTGACCGTGATGGGCGATGCGTTCGGCGATGGCGATGAGATCGTCGAGGCGGGTATCCGGGTTGAGCAGCGTGAACTTGAGGTAACGGCGCCCCTCGACACGGGTGGCGGCGATCACCGCCTCGCCGCCGCGCGACAGGGCTTCCCGGATCCAGGCATTCATGGCGTCGAGTTCGGCCTCGTCGAGTTCCGCCGGGCGGTAGCGGAAGACCAAAGTGCTCATCGGTGGGTCGAGCAGCATCTCGAAGTCGGGCCGGGCCGCCAGATGGGCATGGGCTTCGCCGGCCAGGTCGATGACGCGCTCGAACATCTCGCCCAACGCCTCCGCGCCCATGATGCGCAGGGTCAGCCATAGCTTGAGGGCGTCGAAACGCTTGGTGGTCTGCAGGCTCTTGTTGACCTGGTCCGGTGTGCCCTCCAGGGCCTGGCTCTCCGGGTTCAGGTAGTCGGCATGGTGGGTGACGTGCCGAAGGTCGGCACTGCGCCGCACCAGAAAGGCGCTGCAACTCACCGGTTGGAAGAAGGTCTTGTGGTAGTCGATGGTCACCGAGTCGGCATGCTCGATGCCGGACAGACGATGGCGTTCGCGAGACGAGCACAGCAGGCCGCCCCCGTAGGCGGCGTCGACGTGCAGCCAGATGCCGTGTTCCCGGCACAGGGCGGCGATTTCCTCGAGCGGGTCGATGCTGCCGAAGTCAGTGGTGCCGGCGGTGGCCACCACGGCGATGGGTGTCAGTCCCGTGGCCAGGCATTCCTCGAGACGCTCGCAGAGGGCTTGTGGGTCCATGCGGTAGTCGGCGTCGCAAGCCACCGGCATCACCGCCTGGTAGCCGAGGCCGAGAATCGCCGCCGATTTCTGCAGGCTGAAGTGGCTGATCTCCGAGCCGAGGATGCGCAACTGGCGGTAGTCCGCCGGTAGGCCCTGTTGCTTGTTGCCGCCCGGGCGCTCGAGCGAGGCGCCGTGGTGGTCACGGGCGATCATCAGGGCCATCAGGTTCGACTGGGTCCCGCCGCTGGTGAAAACGCCGTCGGCCTCATCGCCCAGGCCGATGCGCTGTGTCGTCCAGTCGATCAGTGACTGCTCGATGAAGGTGCCGCCAGCGCTCTGGTCCCAGGTGTCCAGGGAGGAATTGATTGGCGACAGGATCGTCTCGGCGAGGATGCCGGGCAGCACGATGGGGCAGTTGAGGTGGGCCACGTAGCGTGGATGGTGAAAGTAGACGGCGTCGTCCAGATAGATGCGCTCCAACTCATCCAGGGCCGGGCGTAGTTCGCCGAGCGGTGCGTTCAGGTCGATGGCATCGAAGTGGCCGCGGAGTTCTTCGGGCCTGGCGCCGCTGAAGGGACGCTCCACATCGGCCACCTTGCGGCGAACCAGATCGATGCAGCGCGTCGCCTGTTGCCAGTACGCCTCGGCGTGTCGGGCGTTGAATAGCTGATCGGCCGCCAGGGGAGCGGGCTCGGTGCCGAGCCCACTCGCCTTGTCTTCTCGTCTGTCCTCTAGCCGTGATGTCATGAGATCACCTTGTTCGTTCCTCTTCGCCGGGCCTGTTGGCCCGGCGCCGGATGCCTCCAGGGCCTGCAAGACCCATGAGATGAGGCGGCTACCTGTTAGTACGAATGCCTATCATTTTTGTTCAAGCACAGGGATGACGTATGAGGCAGCGAGTTCTGAACCCGGATGAGAAATTTTTTTCACGCAGAGGCAATGCGGAGGCGCAAAAGGCCGGTTGATGAAGCGGCTAGGGAGGAGGGGAAGGCAAGCGGTGTGGCGGGAAGCAAAGCGGGGACGACAGGTGTCGTCCCCGGAGGCCGCCGCCCGGGCGAGGCGCTTAGTAGTCCATTGACCAGCCGAGCGTGAAGGTGCGACCGCGTCCTTGATAGTCGTAGAGGTATTCCGGGCCGTAGTAGGGCGAGTAGAACATCGCCGCACGCTGGCCCCAGGCCGTGGAGTACTGCTTGTCGAGCAGGTTGGAGACGCCAAGGCTGAGCTCGCCCACCGGCAGGCGCTGACTCAACGACAGATCCAGGGTGGTGTAGCCCTCGATCTCGCGGTCTTCGGCATCCTCCAGATCGAAGGCATGGCTGGCCTGGAGACGCGCGGAACGCTCGCCATTCGGATCATGCCAGCCGACATAGGCCGTGGCGGAGGAGAGCGAGGCATAGCGGGCGTCGCGCTTTTCCCAGTCGCCCTCGTCGTTCTTCTGCTCGGAACGGACCATGTGCAGGGTACTGCCGACCTCGAAGCCGTTGTCGAAATAGCGGGTCACCGCGCCCTCGAAGCCGTAGTCACGCTTCTTCTGCTCGACCACGCTGACGCTGAGGTCCTCGGCGTTCTCCACGGCCTTGTCGGACCAGGCGTAATAGAGGGCCGCCTGGGTCATCCAGTCGGCACCGCGATAGCGCCAGCCGATCTCGACCTGATCGGTCTTGATGGCGGAGAGCGGGTTTTCGGCCACGCTTACGTCCGCGCTCTTGCCGTAGTACTTGGCCGGGTCGGGCAGCTCGAAGCCCTGGCTGAACTGCAACCAGTTCTGGTGGCCGTTACCGTAGTCGTAGAGAGCGCTGGCATTGACCAGGGTGGCGTCATAGTCGTTTTCGCCGCCAGGAACGCCCTTGAAGTCCTCGACCTCGACATCCATGTGCTGCTGGCGCACGCCGGCGGAGAGCTTAAGCCCCTCGGTGACCTGCCATTCGCTCTGGGCGAAGGCGGAGATGCCGTCGACCTGGTAGCTCGGGTAACGCGGTTCTGTCCCGGCATCCTGCTGTACCAGGCCGCCACTGGCGTCGGAGACGGCCTTGTCGAACGACATCTGGTTGGCGTCGAAGGTTTCGCGGTCCAGATCCATCCCGTAGGTCAGCGACAGGCTGTCGGTCAGGTCGGCATCGAACAGCGCCTTGAGCCCGGAAAGATCGGTGTTCTGCTTGGAGGCCTTGAACTGGTAGCCGCCTACGACCGGATAGGGGAAGGCCTGGAAGCTGGCTTCTTCCTCGCGATGAAAGGCCTGCAGGTAGAAGTCCTGGCCGAGCAGGTCGCCATGGTGATACTGCAGGTTGAGCATCTTGCGGTCGGTGGTTGGGTCGCGGTCGGAGTCGTAGCCGTCGCGGATTCCAGCGTCGCCGAGATTCGGCGTGGCGGCATCCAGGTCGGGGAAGTAGACACCGCGATCTCCCTCGTAGCCGGATTTGTAGATCTGGGCGGCGAGTTGTAGGGTCTGCTGCTCGGCCAGGCGGATGTCGAGGCTGCCCATGACGTCGATGCTGCGGTTGTCCTGCAGATCGGTCTGGGCGATGTCGGGGAAGATCTCCTGGCCGTTGGCGTCGTAGTGGCGGCCATTGTCCTCGTAGGCAGCGGCGATGCGGCCCTTGACCTTCTCGTTGCCGCCGCTGATCGACTGGGCGAGACGGTAGTTCAGGTCATCGCCGCCGTTGAAGCCGGAGGTCATGCTGGTCTCGGTGGCCAGGTGGAACCCCTCGCGCTCGCCCTTCTTGGTGATGATGTTGATCAAGCCACCTGTCGCGCCGCCGCCATAGAGGCTGCTGGCACCGGAGAGCACCTCGACGCGCTCGATGTTGAACGGATCGATGGAATCGAACTGCCGCGAGATGCCGCGCGAACTATTCAGCGAGACGCCGTCGATCAGCACCTGGGCGGTGCGGCCGCGCATGTTCTGGCCGTAGTTGGTGCGGCCTTGCGGGGCGAGATCCAGCCCCGGCACCAGTTTGCCGAGCGCAGTCTTCAGATCGGCGCCGGCGCGTACCTGGTCCTGCAGTTCCTCCTGGCCAATCACCCAGACGGCACCGGGAATCTGGCTGATTTCGGAAGGTGTGCGCGAACCGACCACGACCATGGTGTCTTGTTCGGTGGTCTCCTGGGCCAGTGCCAGGCTGGGCAGGGTGCCGGCCAGTGCCGCGAGTCCGGCTGTCAAGCGTATGGAATGCATGTCGTGCCTTGTAAATTGTGTTGAGCAAAACGGAACGGAATGTTTCGGGACGGGCGGGATTATAATGAACAAATATGACATTGATAAGCATTATCAACGGTGAGGGCTCGTCGCACGCCACGGGATACGACCACGAGATCGCGCCCCACGTTATCCTTGGTCGCACTGGAGCGAATCGCCACTGGCCTCGGCCGGCGGCTTTCGATATCATACGCAGCCGCTGATGCGGGCCTATAGCTCAGTTGGTTAGAGCAGGGGACTCATAATCCCTTGGTCGCTGGTTCGAGTCCAGCTGGGCCCACCAATGGAATCAGTATCTTACGAATTATCTCTGGTGAGTCCCATAGTCCAAGGGTACAGTTTCGGTACAGTGCCGATCCTTCAGCCTCCTGGAGACTTTCATGGCCACCATCGTCAAGACCCCTGCCGGTAGTTGGAAAGCCGTCATCCGCAAGACCGGCTGGCCCACCACCGCCAAGACCTTCCGTACCAAACGAGACGCTCAGGACTGGGCACGCCGCACCGAAGACGAGATGGTGCGTGGCGTCTATATCCAGCGCAGCGCCTCGGAGCGCATGACGCTCGAAGCCGCGCTCAAGCGCTACCTAGCCGACGTTACCCCTACTGTGGGTTGGCGGTAGATATGGCACTAGAGACCAAGCGGCGGTATTTGGCGGGAAAACACGGGATCCCATGGAACGAGCCCAGCAGTGATGCGGGTTTCAGAGAGGGTCGTTCCGGTAGGTGAGCGGGAAATCAGTGCCAAAGACGCGCAAATAAGAAAACACCGTTTCCTAACCGGAGCGGCGTTTTTTTGTGGGGTTTATGGCACCGCCTATAGAGAGCGCCACGAAGCAACCACGCGAGCAACGATCTGGATGCGTTCGAGCTGTTTGGCTTCGGACAAGTGTATGTGGTGATCCTCAGCCTCCATGATGGATATCAGCCCGCCTGCCATATCCAGGCGCAGACGGCGAATGGCCGAGTTGGTGGCGTTGTCCAGGATGAAGCGGACGATGTAGATGCCGTCCTGCGGCGGGAGTTCACCAGGAGTGAGCCCTGTCTTGATCTGCCCTTCGGTGCGGTGCTGGTACGTTTCACACAGCAACAGGTCGCCAGGCTGGATAGTGGGCGCCATGGCGTCTTCACGCGTCTCCAGGAAGCTGAGGCGGCTGGGCTCTAGGCCTTGGGCAGCCAGCCAGTCACGGCGCACGGCATGTCGACGGCTGAGCACCCCCTCTTCAGTGCTTGCCATCTCTTCTATGTATACGAAGTCGTCGGCCTCCTGACGATAGCCCCCTGCCTCGTGTGGCTGGTTACGCATTGCTGTCCTTTCGCCGCGTCCGGTGGCTATCCAGTCTAGGGAAACACCGCCAGCTTGAGCCAGCCGGGCAACGCCGGCAAATACGGGCACTGACTCTCCCATGATCCACCTATTCAGCGTGGACAACGAAACCCCAGCCGCCTCCGCTGCATTCTTTCTATTGCCAATCCCGTCAGCAACCTCAGCGATACGGGTTCCGATTCCATTCTCGGCATTCGGAACCGAGTTTGAGTCGTAGCTCATGAGTTCCGTTTCTCTCCAAGTACCTGAAACCTCGCGCAAAGCCAAACTTGGGTTGCAAGAATGCATTTACGGGGAATCAGAACTCCGAATATGGGTTTACATCATCCCATGTTCGGGTTATGTTTACGACCAAGGACGGGTTAGACATCCCAAAAAACACCACCCAGGTGACGCTATGAAAGCTACTGATGTCCCTCTTGAACCAGCACATCGATGGGAGTGGTTGAAGTACCAACTCCGCGTCAGGGGCAGTTCTCTAAACAAGCTCGCCGACGAGCTCGGTATCGGCAGCAGCGCCGTTAAGGACGCAAAGCATCGTCGGTACCCGCGAGTTGAGCGTGCTATTGCACAGAAACTCGGGCTCCACCCTGGTGCGATCTGGCCAGAGCGCTGGAATGCCGATGGCACGCCTAACCGCCAGCGCCCGAATCGTGCGGAAAAGAGCGCATCAATATCAACAACGCTTCATCTTAGCGGCTCTAACGCTAATACGCATCGTCAGCGTGTGGTGGAGGCGTAGACATGCGGCGTGTCCGAGATACCCAGACATTAGACATCTTTGAAGTTCCTACTCCTGTCGTGCCCGCCCCAGGCAGTGGCAACTATGCCGCCCAGGTCAGCGAACTGGTCGGCGGGGTGCTGAAGGACTGCCTGGTCGACCGTTATGAAGTGGCGGCACAGATGAGCCGGCTCTCAGGTGACGACGTCTCCAAGCACATGCTGGATGCCTGGAGCTCGCCTGCACGCACCGAACACAACATCCCCCTCTATCGCGCTCCGTTGCTCGAGGAGGTGTGTCATAGCCACGCCTTCACCGATTGGCTAGTGCATCTACGCGGCGGCCGGGTGGCCTATGGCCGCGAGGCGTTAGCGGCCGAGTACGGCAAGCGCCAGCGGATGATGGAAAAGCTCAAGGCCGACATGCGCGAGCTGAAGAAGCTGATGGGGGAAGAGGAATGAACTGCCAGACCTCATCGATGATGCGCAACTGGTACACCGCTAAGGAACTGGCTGGTTTGCCGGGGCTGCCCGGTACTGAGCGCGGCGTAAAAAAGGCTGCAGATCGTGCGGGCTGGGAGGCCCAGCGTCGTATCGGCTCCAAGGCGGTTGAGTATTCCTTTGCTGTCCTTCCTGCCGAGACCCAGAACGCCCTGATCGCCCAGACCATCGGCCAGGCCGAACCGGAACCTGTCGTCGAACCTGAGAAAGACTCAGTCGAGACACGTCGGCTTTCCGATACCCAGCGCCGCGTCATGGCCGCCCGCGTGGCGTTCGTGCGTGAAATCGAGCGCATGAGCCAGATGGTCAGCCAGCAACGTGCGATCCAGGCCCTGGTCGATATGGCCTCGGCGGGCGAATTGTCGCCATACCTCAATGAACGGGTGTCCATCGCCAACGACCGCAAGACGGAGACCCGCACGCTCAGTGAGCGAACTCTCAAGCGCTGGGTATCGGCATTCCGCAAGGAGGGAGAGCGCGGCCTGGCCCCCAAGCGTCGCAAGGCCGACATGAGCATGCCGCCCTGGGCTGGGGACTTTCTCAAGCGCTACCAACGCCCGCAGAAGCCCAGTGTGGAAGCCGCCTACCAGCAGTTGGTCGAGCAGACCGAACCACCTCACCCCAGCATTCACCAGGTGCGCCGCTGGTTGGCCAAGCTGTCGCCCGAGGCCCGCGAGCGGGGCCGCATGGGGCCACGTGAACTCAAGGCACTGCAGCCGTTCAAGCGCCGCAGTACCGATGGACTTTGGCCCAACGACGTCTGGGTTGCCGACGGCCACACCTTCGATGCTGAGGTGATCAACCCATTGACCGGCCAGGCCTTCCGCCCCGAAGTCACAATGATCATCGACTGGGCGACGCGGCAAATCGTCGGCTTCGCCATTAACCTCGCTGAGTCGACGCTGGCCACCCTGGATGCCCTACGTGACGCCGTCAGTCGTGCCGGCATGTTCAATCTGTTCTACGTCGACAACGGCTCCGGCTTCGACAACGCCAGCATCTATGAAGTCATCGATCGCTTGGGCGGCACCATCACTCACTCGCTGCCGTACAACTCGCAGGCACGCGGCGTCATCGAGCGCCCGCACAAGTCGATCCTGGTGCGCCTGGCCAAAGAGTTGCCCAGCTACATCGGCGCCGATATGGACCCTGAAGCCGCCGGTCGAGTGCACAAGCTCTCGCGCCGGGACATCGCTCAGGGCCTCAAGCCGGCCCAGTTGCCCAACTTCCAGACATTCTTCGACCGTCTCAATGAGGCGCTCAACGCCTACAACCACCGGCCTCATAAGGGGCTACCGAAGATCCGCGATCTAGAGAGCGGCAAGCTGCGTCATCAAAGCCCGATGGAGGCATGGAAGTCCGCCGAAGCCGAGGGCTTCGAAGCGCTGACCGCACCTGCAGACACCGTCGCTTCGCTGATGCGGCCCCAGGAAACCCGCAAGACGCATCGCGGCGAAGTGCGCTATGCCGGTGGCATCTACTTCCTGGATGCCCTGCGCGACTTCCATGGCGAAGAAATCAAGGTGGCTTGGGACTACCGCGACGTCAGCAGTGTGGGCATCTACACCCTCGCGGGCGAGTGGATCGGGGATGCGGTACTGGACGGCAACGCTACCGACGCCATGCCGCAAACGATGATCCAGCGTGCCGCCGACAAGCGTGAGCGGGGACAGCTCAACCGGCTGGTCAAGAAAGCCAAAACGGTCACCGGAAAGGACGTCGAGATCCGCACTGTCGAGCCGATGTCAGCTCCGTTCGAATACGACGAAGAGCGACTCGCCGATGCCCGGGCCTACGCCCAGCAACTCGAAGACCAACACGCTCGCTTCGAGATCCCGCAGGACAAGGTCCAGCGATACCGCCTCTGGCAGAAGTTGGATGCACGGCTGCGTGCAGGAGAGGAACTCGGCGAGGCCGAACAACGCTGGCATGCGAACTACCAGCACCACAACGATTTTCGCGCCATCGCGAAAGTAATGGATGCGGACGGGCAGCCACCCGTCCGCAACCGGCGGGCCGTCTGAACCACGGCCCATGACAACCCAAGTCGCTAAGGAAGCACTATGAGCGTCAATACCATTGTACCACTGACCAATGTCGCGCTACTCGCCAGCGCCGTGGAAAGCGCAGCCAACCGGCCACCAGAACTCCCAGGCCTGGTCGTGATGTATGGCCCCAGCGGCTACGGCAAAAGCCTCGCGGCTGCCTACGCCGCCAACCTGCATCGCGCCTACTACGTCGAATGCCGCGAAAGCTGGACAAAGAAAGCGTTTCTGACCGCCATTCTGCGCGAGATGGGCATCATCCCCATGAAGACGCTCAGCGAGATGGTGGACCAGGTCGCCGAGCAGCTCTCGCGCTCCGGGCGCCCGCTGATCGTCGACGACGTCCAGTACGTCATCGACAAGGCAGCCGCTAACGTGCTCACCGACATCTATAACGCCAGCCAGGGCACGCTGATCCTGATCGGTGAAGAACGTGTGCCAGCCTCCATGTCACGCCTGGAGCGCCTACACAATCGTGTCCTGGAGTGGGTGCCAGCGCAAGCCGCTAGTCTGGACGACGTCCGAGCCTTGGCCGAGAAGTCCTATCCCGACATCGCGATTTCCGACGACCTCTTGGAAGCCGTCAACAACCGGGTCAAAGGGTGCCTGCGCCGTGTCGCGGTGAACCTCTATCAGATCCACTCCGAGGCCCTGGCCAACGGCTGGCAGCATGTCGACCAGGCCACCTGGGGGGATCGCCATATCCATACCGGCCAGCCGCCGGCACGCAGGGGGTGAGCATGGCAAAGCGACACGCGACCTCAGCCACTGCCGCGAGCGCGGCCCCCAATCGTCAGCGTATCTGGGAGACCATTCGCGCGCTGCACGCCGATGGCCAGCCGATCTCGGCACGCGACGTCTGGGCGTCGATGGTCGACACCATACCGCGCACGCGCGTTGAGGACTACATCCGAAGCCTTGCGGCCGGCGGGTACCTCAAGCTCCGGAACCCCGACCGTAAGCGAGGCGTCGTGGCCGAGTTCGAACTGATCCGGGACGTCGGCGTTGAGGCACCACGCGTTCGACGCGATGGCACCGTCCCGCCGGTTCCAGGGCGTGAACAGCTATGGCGCACGCTGCGCATCATCGGCGACTTCACGGCTGCCGAACTGGCGGATGCCGCCAGTACGCCTGAATCGCCGATCGCCAGGAACACGGCCAACGAATACTGCCTGTTCCTGCGTGCAGCGGGCTACCTCCAGGTGACGCGCCCATCGTCTCCAGGGGTGCCAACTCGATTCCGCTTATTCCCCAGCCGTTGGACAGGACCGCTGGCACCGATGATCCAGCGCACCAAGCAACTCTATGACCCCAACACCGGTAAGACCGTGTATACCCGCGTCACCAAGACAGAGGGAGGTGAGCCATGAGCGCCATACGTCGAACTCGCCCCGTGGATCTTTCCGGGTGGGGCGATCAGCCGCCGCGCTGGATCCGCCTGCTCGCCGCCGAGGTCGAGGCCAGCAATCGCACACTGGCCGGCAAGCACGTCGGTATCTCGCGTTCGGCAGTGTCTTTGGCACTGGCCAATCGCTATCCCAGCCCCAGCACCGACAGTCTCGAGCGCCGCGTTCTGGAGGCGCTGGATGGTCGCGACTGCCCCGCCCTGAGTGAGCGGATCAGTGTCGAGCAATGCCGGCAATACCGCGATCGGCCCGCGCCGACTCACAACCCGATGTCGATGCGCGAGTGGCGTGCCTGCCAAGGCTGCCCTCACAACCCCAGCAATCAGCGAGGTGACACATGAGTATTCGTGGCACCTGCCCGGAATGCGGCCTGAGCGCCGACATGGCGGCCTTCGTCGCCCAGGGCGAGCATAACCAGGCCCTGGCCGCTGCGTTGGAGATTCCCGGCCAGCTCGGCCCACGCGTCGTGCGCTATCTCGGTTTGTTTCGGCCGCAACGCAAAGCGCTGGCCGGGGGCAAGGCCGTACGTCTGTTGACCGAGCTCCGCGATGCCATCGCCCTGGGGCGAATCAGCCGACATGGCGTCACCCGGCCGGCACCGGTCAGCGTCTGGGCCACCGCACTGGATCAATTGCTGGAGCGCCCGCCCGCCAAATTGCCGCTGCACGGCCACGGCTACCTGTTCGAGGTGGTGGCCAGCGTCGCCGATCAGGCCGATGCCCAGGCCGAACGTCAGCGTGAAGAAGCCGCGCGCAGCGGTAGCAATGCCAAAGCGCCTGCCAATGCCCCGGCGCACCTCGAGCGTTCCACCGAGGATGTGCTCGCCGAGCATCAGCGCCTCGCTGGCCAGGCCAAACCCCAGGAATCACCTCGTGGCCCCACGCCGCTGAGCGAACTGCTGAAGGGCGCCCCTCGCGCCAAGGAGGACTCATGACGACGTATCCCGATGCCGTGCTCGAGCACTACGCCGATCGCTTCATCCTGTTGAGGTTGTCGCGTTGGGGGATCTCCCTGGTGCAGTACCTGGCCAACCCCTTCCGCTACGAGTTGCTGGCTCTCACCAGCGAACCCTTGTTGCCCGCTCAGCAGGCCGTCGCGCTGCGAATCTGGCAACGCTGGGACACCGGACTGGATGTCGAGGGAGCTGCAACGACGCCACCGGTAGACCCGGACGAGCTGATCGATCCCCGTGAGCTGATGGCGCAGTGGCGGGCCGAGGCAGAGCAGGCTCAGCAAGCCGTGGCACATCTCCCCCAGCGCAACGGCGCCATCATCGAGCCGCTCGCGCACCACCGTCACGAGCGAGGAGCCCACCGTTTCTCTGCCGACTTCTCCCGTAAGCACGCCTGCAAAGGAGCCTGACATGAACGCCCAACAGATTCCCGACGGCTACCGCCTCGACGCCAAGAACCGGCTGATCCCCGAGGATCAGATCAAGGATATCGACAAGCTGCGCGACGAGTTGGTGCTGGCCATCGTCGATCGTGCCTGCGAACTGCGCGACATGCTGCGCGACTTCAAGGGCGACACCTTCACCGAGATCGAGGCTTTCGTGGCGACCTCGGCCAAGGAGTACGACGTCCAGATCGGCGGCAAGAAAGGCAACGTCCAGCTCGTCTCATTCGACGGCAAGTACAAGGTCGTCCGCGCCATCCAGGAGTCGATCACCTTCGACGAGCGACTCCAGGCGGCGAAGGGCCTGATCGACGAGTGCCTGCGTGAGTGGACCGCCGACGCTCGCCCGGAGGTGGCGACCATCGTCCAGGATGCCTTCCGCGTTGACTCGGCCGGCAACATCCGCACCGGTCAGGTGCTCGGCCTGCGCCGCCTGAACATTCAAGACAAGCGCTGGCTCAACGCGATGGACGCCATCTCGGACGCCGTCCAGGTCACCGGCTCCAAGAGCTACGTGCGGATCTACGAACGGGTCGGAGACAGCGATCAGTACAAACCCATCAGCCTCGATATCGCCGGGGTGTGAGGAGATTCTATGACAGCCACCAGAATCCGCATCCGCCGCCATGGCGATGGCTACGCCGCCAGCGGTGGTGGCAAGCGCGCGACCTGCAGTTGGAGTCGCGAAGAAGCCGCTCGTCGAGTCGCGTTCAAGCTCTATGGCGAGACGTTCGAGCTGCGTTACGACGCCGAGGCGGTGGACGCCTTACCTGATGGCGTGCTGTGCCAATTCATAGTCGAGCCCCATGAATAAGCGAAACGCCCACCTACGGGTGGGCGTCGTCCGGCGGTGGTGCGCTGGGCCTGATGAGCAGCCAAGTGGAGGTCAGCATGACAACTCGACAACCCAGCGCCGAGCAGTGGAAGAAAATCGAGGCGGACGTGATGCGCCTGTATCACCCTGTCTATTTCGACATCGACGGCTATCTGGTGAGACTGATGCTAGAGCGCGTCAGCAAGCTGCGCCTGGGCATCGTCGTGTACGTCGACGGCCAGTTGGATATGAACTGGCTGGGCCTGGCCGGCAACGAGCCCACCGAGATTGGCCGGCGCTTCTTTCAAGAGCGCACCCGCAGCGTCTATCGCGGTAAGGACAAGCGCCTCGCCAAGCGGGTTCTTGGCAAGAAGGAGGCCGAGAAGAAGAATAGCCACCGCCATCCCTGGTGGGAGTCGCCGGTCTCCTTGCGCCGCCACCTGGTCGCGAACAACGGCGTCATTCGACTGCTGGATGCTGATGAGGCAGAGGCCCGGCTGAAGTCGCTCCAGGAGGCGGCATCATGATTTCCCGTGGCAAACTCGCCCAGATCCATGTCGCCAAGAGTCAACTCGGCCTCAGCGATGAGGACTACCGCGCGATCCTCGCCCGCACCGCTGGCGTGAGCAGTGCCAAACAGCTCACGAACCGCAATGTTGGCGCGGTGTTGCATGAGTTCCAGCGCCTGGGCTGGCAGCCCAGGCCGGCGAAGAAAGCGGGCCGCAAGGCGCCGCGCCCACCGCGTGGCCGGGCCAGGGTCATGGCCAAGATCGAAGCGATGTTGGCGCATGCCGAACGCTCCTGGGCGTATGCCGACGGCATGGCGAGGCACATGTTCCATGTCGAGCGCGTCGACTGGCTCGACGATGGCCAGCTGCAAAAGCTGATGCAGGCCATGATCATCGACGCCAAGCGGCAAGGGAGGTACCCCGACGATGTCTGACAAGCTGGACAACCTCGATCTGGGCTTCGACGTTCCCGCGGATGCCTTGGAGCGCATGCAGGATCCCGAGATCCTGCGCAAGTGGCCCCAGGGGCTTTCCGACATGCTGACGGTGATTACCGCCGCACTGCGTCGAGCGGGCGATGACGAGACGACGGCAAGAGATCGTGCCTTTCGCGCCGTGCGGGCCTTGGCGCAGTACGGTGGTGGCCGGAGCCTCTATGTGCCCCAGGGCCATCAGTTGGAGCGCGCCCTTCGCGACCGTGCGATCTGGGAACGCTTCGATGGCACCAACGTCAGCGAGTTGGCGGCGTGGGCACGGCTGACCGAGGTTCAGATATACTCGATCCTCGCCGAACAACGAAAGCTGGCGCGTGCCCGCATGCAGCCAGAACTGTTTTAAGGATGAACGCGCAAGGGAACGACTTATGAAACACATCGCGAAGGCCACGGTGGTGGCTACCATGGGGCTGGCTATTGCCGGCTGTGATATCAATGAGTGGCACCTGAAGCGCAAAGCGAAAGAGGCCGTCTCGGAGAGGTTGCGGGATCCAGATTCAGCAAAGTTTAGAAACCTGGAAGTCGTTGGGCCCAGCGGTAGCGCCGCCGTATGCGGTGAGGTCAACGGCAAGAACGGATTTGGCGCCTACGCTGGATATGAACACTTCATCAGCGAGTACGATGGCGGCCTTGTCCGTCTCGAATCTCAGTGGGGAGAGAGCTTCGAAAGCGAGTGGGACGAGACGTGCCGTTCATAGCCCCCCTTGTTGGCACGCGCAGCGCAACCATCCCGTAGTCAATAATAGGAAAACTGTATGAGAATTTTCGCAGGGATCATTTTGGGGCTGGCAGCGAGCACTGCCAGCGCAGCAGAAGACTGTACCGATATCTCCAACGATGAGCGCCGCCTCGCTTGTTACGATGCGGAATATCGCTCCAGCAGCACTGTAACAAACACATCAAGCTGGATGGTTAACACCAAAACTTCTCCCATAGATGATTCTGTTTCGGTCTATTTACGTTCCGATTCCAAAGAGCCCATCCGTGATCGTTTAGGGCGGAAGCGAGATGCACAGCTCTGGATCCGTTGTGTTGAGAACACGACATCAATGATCTTCCAGTTCGCCGACCATCATATGGCGGATCTCAACCAATACGGCAAGGTGACACTGCGTATCGATGACCAGAAAGCCCGCACTATGCGCTTGAGCGAATCGACGGACAATAAGGCTTTGGGCTTGTGGAACGGCGGTAACTCGATCCCCGTTATCAAGCGAATGTTTGGTCATGACACGCTAACCGTACGAGCAACGCCCTATAGTCAGTCACCAATTACTACTCAGTTCCCCATCACTGGCTTGGAAGACGCGATCCAGCCCCTTCGGGAAGCGTGTCACTGGTAAGGTTCATGCGGTAGCGACTGGTCTGCTTCATGCCCCGCCGTTGAGCGGGGCATTTTCGTAAAATGCTTGATTCCCGGGCCATCCCGCCTTCCGCCTAGCCTGAAAGCCTCGACGCATTTTGCTGATGCTTTCACTTTCAGGCGAGGCCACCATGCTGCCCCATAGCCGCCATCACCGCGACCCGCTGCGCCTCGGCCATTGGCCGGAGGTGTGACATGGGCTCGCTACGCCACACCGTACTGACCGCGATCGCCGAGGAGACCCGTGCCCGGCGCGGGCCGATGCCGCCTCGACTGGTGCCGATCGCCAGTAACTGCCGCACCGAGGCCGACCGCAACGCCGTCGAGGCGTTGTTGATCACACTGCACACCGAGGGGCTCATTCAGCACACCCGGGATGCGATTCGCGGCAATGGCCTCATGCTGACCGAGGCCGGGCAGCGAGCCCGCCAGTTGCCGCCGGCTCGGCGTGAGCCAGCACCCACGCCCCCGGTACCGCCGAAACCGGCGGCGTCTTCATCTGTACCTTCACCCACGCCTCCGCCCGAGCCTGAAACGCCCGCCGACTCGCTGCCCGCCCCCGAGCGGATCGACCCCGAGTGCCAGCCCGAGCTGGCCGCCTTGCTGTGTGACCTGGCCGGCGTGCTGACCGAGCGCTTGAGCACGGCCCGCCTGGCCGGGGATGTCGCAGACATGACGCGCTATCGCGATCTCGCCAACCGACTGCAACGCCACCTGGGAGCCGACTAATGCAGATCTCACCCCACTTCCATCGTCGTGAATTCGCATGCCGGTGCGGCTGTGGCTTCGACACCGTGGACACGCACACCCTCGAGATCCTCGAGGCCATCCGCGAGGAGTTCAATGCCCCGGTGATCGTGACGAGCGGTTGCCGCTGCCCGGACTACAACCGTCAGGTGGGTGGCGCCTCCCACAGCCAGCACAAGCTGGCTCGAGCGGCGGACATTCAGGTGCAGGGCGTCGACCCCGGGCTGGTATACGACTGGGTCGCCGAGCGCTTCCCGGCCGCCAGCCTGGGGCGTTATGCAAATTTCACGCATATCGACACGCGCTCGGACGGCCCGGCGCGCTGGGAGGGCTGAGCGATGGACCTGCTCGATAATATCGATCTCGACACCGAGGCGCTCGCCGGCATCGTCTCCAAAGGCGCGCCGCTGCTCGGCTCGCTGATCGGCACCCCGGCCACCGGCGCCGCCATCGGCATGATCGCCAAGGCCCTGGGTACCGATGCCGATCACGAAGCCATCAAGGACGAACTGAAGATCGATCCCGAGGCCACCACCAAGCTGCAGCAGCTGGAAGCCGAGCACGAGCGCGAGCTGACGCGCATGAGTCTGGAGGCACAGACGGCGCGGCTGGGCGAGATCAACCGCACCATGCGTGCCGAAGCGGCCAGCAACGACGCCTACGTGAGGCGCTGGCGACCGACCTATGGCTATCTGACCGCTGCTGCCTGGTTTATCCAGATGACTGGCTTCACCGTCATCCTCGGAGTGGTGGCGTTTCGTACCCCCGGTGAACTGGCGGCAGTCGTCGGGGCGCTGGGGGCGGTGCTGTCTGCGCTGCTTGGACTCTGGGGGATCGCCTTGGCAGTGCTCGGGATCAATGTCCGCGAGCGCTCCCGTGACAAACAAGTGGCAGCTGGGCAGCGGCCGGCGAGCTTTATGGATGCCATCGCCACGCGGATCGCCGGCTAAGGGGAACGCATGGACGGGTTCGACTACAGCCAAGGCAAGTTCTGGATCGACCTGCTACAGCTGGTCGGCTTGGTGGCGCTTGGCATTTACACGCATATCACCCATCGCAGCAAGGCCAATTCGCAGGCCATCGAAGAAGTGCGCAACCACGTCATCAGCATCGAGCGGCGGGTGGACGTGCTGGAGAACCGGCAGGCCCAGGCGCCCACTCACGGCGATCTGGCCATTCTGCACAAGCGGGTGACCAACGCGACCGAAACGATGGAACGCCTGGCGGGCGAGTTCCAGGCCACCAACCGCCAGCTCGGCCTGATCCATGAACACCTGTTGAATGACAAGCGAGGGGACTGATGAGCTTCCGAGATGTTACCGCCGCCGATCAGCGGCTGATCGTGTTGCAGACCCTGGAGGAAGATCCGGGCTACAGCCACAACGAGGGGGTCCTGCGCAGCGTGCTGGGCACCTTCGGCCATCAGGTCTCGCGCGACGCCTTGCGCACTGAACTGGCCTGGCTGACCGAGCAGGGACTGATCACCGTCAGTGACGCCGGCAATGTGCAAGTAGCTCGCCTCACCGCTCGCGGTCAGGATGTGGCCACTGGAGCAACGCGTGTTCCCGGCGTGGCGCGCCCGCGCTTGGAGGGCTGATGATGGCCCGTTCCAGTACCATCGATCGCCTGCCCGACGACATCCGGGAAAATCTCCAAGCCCTGCTGCGCGACCCGCGCGTCACCCAGCTGGAGACCACTGAGCGGATCAACGAGTTGCTCGAGGCGGAAGGTCATGATGAACGGCTCAGCAAGAGCGCCGTCAATCGCTACGCCGTACGCATGAATGAAGTGGGCGAGAAGTTGCGCCAGTCCCGCGAAGTCGCCGAGATGTGGATCGCCAAGCTCGGCGCCCAGCCCCAGGGGCAGATGGGCCACCTGGTCAACGAGATGCTGCGGTCGATGGCATTCGATCTGGCACTGAAGCTCCAGGAGGGCGAGCTCACCGAGGAATCGATGCCGGCCGTGATCGAGATGGTCAAGGAACTGTCGCTCTCGGTGACCCGCTTGGAGAAGGCGTCCAGCGAGAACGTGAAGCGTGAAGCCGAGATCCGCCGTCAGGAGCGCGAACGTGCCGCCGAAGAGGCTGCCGAGAGCGCCGAGAATGCCGCCCGCGCACAAGGCCTCTCCAACGACGGCGTCGCGGCATTGCGCGCGGCGATCCTGGAGGGCCTGGCGTGAGCGTGAACCGCGACCAGAGCGTGCTACTCGGCTACCAGCGGGAATGGGTGGCCGATGCCAGTCCGGTCAAGGTGATCGAGAAGAGTCGCCGGATCGGCCTGTCCTACGCCGAGGCGGCAGACGACGTGCTCTATGCAGCATCGAGTGAGGGTGCCAACGTCTACTACATCTCCTACAACAAAGAGATGACCCAGGGCTTCATCCAGGATTGTGCCGGCTGGGCCAAGGCCTACCAGATGGCGGCCAGCCAGATCGACGAGTCGGTGATCGAGGTCGACGAGCGTCAGGTGCTGACCTACACCATCAAGTTCGACTCCGGACACCAGATCCAGGCCTTCACCTCCAACCCGCGCAACCTGCGCTCCAAGGGGCGCCCCGGCGAGCGGCTGGTGATCGACGAGGCGGCCTTCGTCGACGACATCCAGGAGCTGCTCAAGGCCGCCATGGCCATGACCATCTGGGGCGGGCAGATCCGCATCATCAGCACGCACAACGGCGAGGATAACCCGTTCAACGAGCTGATCAACGACATCCGCGCTGGCCGTTACGACTACAGCCTGCACCGCGTCGACTTCGACGAGGCCCTGGCTGACGGGCTCTATCGGCGCATCTGTCAGGTCACCGGCCAGGTATGGAGCCGCGAGGGCGAGGCGCAGTGGCGGCAGCAGATGATCAACCGCTACAAGCCCAACCAGGACGAAGAGCTGTTTTGCATCCCCGCCCAGGGCGGCGGCGCCTACCTGACCCGCGTGATGATCGAGGCCTGCATGGCCTCGGCACCGGTACTGCGTTTCGACGGCACCAAAGCGTACAACGCGCTGCCGGAGCCGGCCCGCGCCGCCGAGATGGAGGACTGGATCCGCGAGCACCTCAAGCCGCTACTGGCCAAGCTCAACCCACAGCGCCGCCACGCCCTGGGCCAGGACTTCGCCCGTTCTGGTGATCTATCGGTAATCGCCCCCCTGGAGATCGGCGAGACGTTGCACCGCTCGGTGCCGTTCCTGATGGAGATGCACAACGTCCCGTTTAAGCAACAAGAGCAAGTGCTGTTCGCCATCGGCAATAACCTGCCTCGGCTTAGCGGCGTGGCGATCGACAGCCGGGGTAACGGCGCCTACATCGGCGAGACGGCCCAGGATGAGTGGGGCTCGATCGTCGACCAGGTGCAGGCCACCGAGAACTGGTATCGAGAGCGCATGCCTCGCTACAAGGCGCGTTTCGAGGACGGCACCATCACACTGCCCCAGAACGATGATCTGGTGGAAGACCATCGCGCGTTCAAGCTGGTGCGTGGTGTGGCCCGACTGCCGGAAGGCAAGACCAGCGGTCAACGCCACGGTGACGGCGCGATGGCCTGCGTACTGGCCGATCACGCGGCCGATCTGGATGGCACCGAGATCGACTTTATTCGCGTACCCAAGAACGGCCCGGCGAACGATGACCCGGACGATATGGACGATGACATCAGTGTTTGGGGGAGTGGTGCATGGTAGCCATCAAGGGGATGATCAACCGACTGTTCGGCGGTGGCCGTGAGGCGCTCGAGCAGCAGCAAACGGACGACGAAAACGGGGCCGGCGGTGCTCGGGTGGGCCAACTGAAGCGCGAATTCGCCGAACATCCCAGCAAGGGGCTGACACCGGCGCGGCTCTACCAGATCCTCGAGGAAGCCGAGCAAGGTCATCTCAAGGCACAATCCGAACTCTTCGACGACATGGAAGAAAAGGATAGCCAGATCGGCGCGGATCTGGGGAAACGCCGCCAGCTTGCCGCCGAGCTCGAATGGCAGATCGTGCCGCCGGAAAACCCCAACGCCCAGGAGAAGCGCGCCGCCGATCAGGCTGCCGAGGTGTTCGCCGGCCTCGAGGTCGAGGACCTGATTCTCGATCTCGGTACCGGTATCGGCCATGGCTGGGCCAACCTCGAGTTGCCCTGGACGCGCGACGGCGCGATGCGCTTGATCGAGCAACCGATCCTGCGGCCGCACAGTTGGTTCCGCCTGCACCCGCATGACCAGAACGTCATTACCCTGCGCGATGCCTCGGCCACCGGCGCCGAACTCTGGCCACTAGGCTGGATTCAGCACCGCCACCGCGCCAAGGCGGGCTACGTGGCGCGCATGGGGCTGCATCGCATGCTGGCCTGGCCGTACCTGTTCCAGAACTATGCCCTGGGCGACCTGGCCGAGCTGCTGGAGGTCTACGGCCTGCCCGGTGTGGTGGGCAAGTTCCCCAGGAATGCGACCGACAAGGAGAAAGCGACCCTGATGCGCGCCGTGGTCAGCATGGGCAAGGACGCCAGGGGCATCATACCCGAGGGCATGGCCATCGACTTTCAGGAGGCTGCCGGCAAGGGCACCAGCGCCGACCTCTACAAGACCATGATGGACTGGTGCGAGCGCGCCAAGGCCAAGGCAATTCTGGGTGGCACCCTGACCAGTGGCACCGGTGAAGGCACCAACACCAACGCCCTGGGCAACGTTCATGAGCGCGGTCAGCAATCGCTGATCCGCTCCGATGTGCGCCAGTATGCCGGGGCCATTCAGCGTTACGTGCTCTGGCCGATGGCGGCGATGAACTTTGGCATCGAGCAGCGTCGCCGCGCCCCGCGCTTTTATCTGGACCTCGGCGAGACCGAAGACTTCAAGGTGCTGGCCTCCACGTTGCCGACCTTCGTCGACATGGGCGCACGTATCCCACAGTGGTGGCTGCATGAAAAAACCGGTATCCCGGTGGCCAGCGACAACGACGAGGTGCTGACGCCCCGCAATCGGTCTCAGCAGGGACCGGCGATGCTCAAGGCGACGGCCCGCCCGCCAGGACTCGCCGCGTTGCGTGAGTCTCCGGCGGCGCCGACTCCGGCTCAGCCCGAGTACTACCGCGACGAGACTCTGGGTCAGCTATCCGAGCAGGCCCAGCCCACCATCGAGGGTTGGGTCGATCATATCCAGGCGCTGCTCGAGGACGCCGAGAGCCTCGAGGACTTCCAGGAACAGCTCATCGAGCGTTATGGCGACCTGGACGAGACCCAGTTGACGGAGATCATGAGCCAGGCCTTCACGGCGGCCGAGCTCGCCGGCCGCTCCACTGTGGACGACGAGGTGAGCGATGGCGCCGATTAACGCCACCTTTCGCCGATCGTTCGATGAGCAGGTCGCGTTCTTTCGCCAGAAGCTGAATCTGCCTACCGAGCGCTGGGATGACCTCACCCGGGATCAACACGACCGCGCTTTCGTTGTGGCCAGCGCGACCAAGGCGGATCTGGTCGCCGATCTGCGTTCGGCTGTCGACGACGCCATCGCCAATGGCCAGAGCCTCGGCGAGTTTCGGAAACAGTTCCGGGAGACCGTGGCCAGGCATGGCTGGACCGGATGGACGGGAGAAGGCTCCAAGGCCGGCACCGCCTGGCGCACACGGGTCATCTACAAGACCAACATGGATACCAGCTATATGGCAGGGCGCTGGGCACAGATGACCGATCCCGACGTCATGCGCGCACGGCCCTATTGGCGCTATGTGCACAACACCGTCGAGAACCCGCGCGTTCAGCACCGGCGCTGGGACAACCTGGTGCTACCAGCCGGCGATCCCTGGTTCGAGCGCCACTACCCGCCAAACGGCTGGGGCTGCAACTGCGGCGTGGAGACGATGAGCCGGCGTCAACTGGAGCGCAGCGGCCGGGACGGCCCGGACGCCGCGCCGGATGACGAGATGGTGGAGCACGTCAACAACGCCACCGGTGAAGTGGCCGAGGTGCCAAAGGGCGTGCAACCCGGGTGGGACTACGCGCCAGGCAAGAGCGCCACCGAGACCGCGATCGCCGCTCGGCTGAACCGACTGGATAGCCTGGAAGCCAATGTGGCCCGGCACAATGTGCAGGAACTCGTCGGCAGTGATCTATTCGCTCGCTTCTTTGCCGGCGACGTGCCGGGCGAGTTCCCGATTGCCGTGGTGCCACCGGCTGAACGCGAGATCCTCGGCGCCGACTCGCCGACGGTTCTGCTCTCTCAGGCCAGTCTGGCCGAGCACATCAAGCGTCATCCCGAGATCGGCCTAGCGGACTACCGCCGCGTCCAGAAACTGCTGGATCGAGGCGAGGTTTACCGGCGTGACGGCGAGGATGGCCGATTGATCTACCTGACGGTGGAAGGTGTAACGTACCGCGCAGCACTCAAACGCACCCGGGATGGTCGCAAGCATTACTTCCTGACGCTGTTCAAGGTCAGGGAGGCAGAAGCCGATCGGGTAAGAAACAAGGCGGAGCGCCTTCGGTAAGCAGAGCGCGAGGCTGGTACGCCATCCCCAGATACCTCATCAGCGCGTCACGCTGGGTACACCAGGCGCATATTGGTCTCTCGCACTCGTGGCTCTCAGTTTGGGCCGATCCCCACCCGTTATCAAGGAGTCAGCATGACCATCACCGTCGACAACGACCGGGTATTGCGTGCACTCGACGACATGCAGGAGCGCAGCCAGGCGCTGCACCCGGCGATGAAGGTCATCGGCGAGGCGATGGTGGCCAGCACCCATGAGCGGTTCCGCGACAAGGACGCGCCGGACGGTACCCCCTGGGCGCCGCTCTCGCCGGTGACCGTCGAGCGCAAGGGGCACGACCGCATCCTGGAGGGCGCCTCGAATCAGCTCGCCCGCCAGATCAGCTATGAGGCGAGCGACGACTCGCTCGAATGGGGCAGTTCGATGATCTACGCCGCCATGCAGCACTATGGTGGCGAACAGTCCGAGTTCCCTCATCTCTGGGGCGACATCCCCAGCCGCCCGTTCCTGGGGGTGTCGGCAGACGACCAGGACGAGATCCTGTCGATCATCGGTGATTATCTGACCGGGCGCCTGTGAGGCGTTGTGAGGCGTTGGGAAGCTTGGGGAGACCCCTACCACAGGCTAGAGGGGGTAAGCGGCGTTAGGCATGCGTTAGATCGCCATATATACCTATGTGGGTACGTGGTTTATGATTGGCGAAACTTATAATCCCTCTATTACGCATGGAACTCGAATGGGACGTACTGCTACCAAACGGATTCACTACGTCAGAGCCGTATACAATGAGGGCATGGTACCTCAGCGAAGCTTTTCGGAAATGGTCAGAAGCATCTTGGCGCAAAGCCCTAATATCGCTGACACAGAGGTTGTGACTCAGACACTCGGGACAATCGCGATACGTGAGAAAAATGCCCGGTGGCAGGATCCGAACTATCCGATTCTATTGGCTATAGGCGCAGGCGCTGCAAGGGAGCGGATGGCCACCATGGGTATTGGCGTGCCCAGTGACACGGATGTCGATACAGCCGAGGAGCCGCCTAATCAGCGTGCATTCAAGACTTCTGATGCATTTGTATTGATTGATGGCTTTGATCTTCTGGTCTGCACTGACGGTGTTATGAAGGGCTATCGCTCTGTTAGCTACTATCTAGCCAAGCTATTCGAAGCGTTTGCCTTGCCACCTGGTGAGCAAGCTTTCGAGCTCCAGCCTAAGTCTGATCAGGGAAGTGTCGATCTTGTCACCCGTGAAGGCGTCAAAAAAATTGAGCTTTCTGGTGTTATGTATCAGGCAACCAATGCCCCTGCGAGAGATGAAACACAGGCTGGGAGCATTTTTGGCAGGCTCGCGGGCGACTTCCAAGGTTGGCTGGCTGGCAGTCTGCCGGATGAGCAAAGAGAAGCTGCTGCTGATCAATGGGCCGAGATGAATGTCACAACCACCCTCAAGCCGAAGGGTGGGAAGCGTGCGGAGCCAGTAATCCTCGAGTCAATGCGGCAAGCGAGCCTTGATATGCTCGACGAGGCTCCGGGATCCTTAGATATCACGCTAGTGACGAAGGAAGACAACAGGGTGACACCTATGGACGTGACCCTGTCGAAGACCTTCAGGATGAACCGTCGACGAGCGCGTAACGACCTACCCACATTGGATGTATGGGGAAAACTCGAAGATTACAGGGCAGAGCTCATTGATCTTGATACGTGGAGAACATGAGCAATACCAAGGTGAAACATAAAGCCAAGCGTTTGTTAGGAGTGGGTGTATGCTTCCTAGTATCCATTGGCGTAGCGTTTCTTCTGCAGCCTAAATTCCATGGGAATTCGGATGCAATGAATACGCTTGTGACCGTGTTTTCGATACTGGCAGGTTTTCTCATTGCAGTCATAGCAATGGTTGCTGACGAGAGGATGCTGGGTAAGAAGAGTTCGCGGCATGACAGGTTTCATCTGATACAAATCAAAAATGAGCTCATTGGTCATAGGTACTTGTTTTATACCTATCTGGTCATCTTGGGCTTGGCTTTTCTGGTCTCTCTGGATGTGGGATGGCCGGATCGATACCAGAGATATTCGGAAATTGTGCTTCTAACACTAGCCAGCTTTGCACTTTCTCGTTCTTTTTTGCTTCCTGGATGCCTCTCCAAGAAATACACAGAGGTTCTAGATAGAGCGATAAAAAACAAGGAGCTGGAGGAGAAAGAGGCTGCCAAGGGAGCAAGAAACCTTCCTCCCGGTACAACTGAAGATGAGCGTGACGAGTAACCTGTTAGAAAGTCCCAAACCACTTTAAATCCAGCCCTCCCTCCATGCCCGCCATCATGCGGGCATGATCATTTCGCGCACCACCTCATCCCTGGCCGCCTTGTCGGCATCCCGCCCGGAACATCCGGTGGCGGTGTGCGCCCTGGCCGTCAGCGCCGGCGACGACAAGACCCGGTTGATCCCTGCCGGACAGTTCGATGCCCCGCGCGGCTCGATGCGGGGCGGTGGCCCCTGGCGCCTCGATGAGGCTCAGGCACGGCAGATCATCCAGCAGGCCGCCAACCGCAACACCGATCTCGTCGTCGACTACGAGCATCAGACGCTGCTCAGTGAGACCAACGGTCAGCCGGCCCCGGCGGCCGGCTGGGTCGCTCCGCAATCGCTCGAGTGGCGAACCGACGGGCTCTACGGTCGTATCCAGTGGACCGCCGCCGCGAAGGCGTCTATCACGCCAGGCCCGGAGGGCGAACCTCCGGAGTATCGCTATCTCTCTCCCGTCTTCCCGTACGACGCCGAAACGGGCGCCGTGCAGGACCTGCTGCACCTGTCCCTGACCAACAACCCCGCTATCAGCGATGGCGACGCCGTACTGGCGGCCGCCCGGCGGGCGTCGGCTACATCCGAGCAAGAGGAATCCACCGTGAAACGTGAAGAGCTGATCAAGGCGCTGGGCCTCAAGGCCGACGCCACCGACGAGCAGATCGACGGCGCCATCGCGGCGCTGAAGGCCAAGGCTGCCGATGCCGACAGCGTGCGCCAGACACTGAGCCTCAAGGACGACGACAAGCCTTCCGAGGCGGTCGCCGCGCTCAAGTCCAAGGCCGAGGCCCAACCGGCCGTAGCCGAGCCGGATCCCGCGAAGTACGTGCCCAAGGCCGTCTATGACGAGGCCGTGGCCGCGTTGTCCGCCGCCCAGGTTGGCGAGAACCAGGAGATGGACCGCTTGATCGATGAAGGCCTGAAGGACGGGCGCATCGCCGGCAAGGCTACGGCGGATTGGCTCAAGAAACAGGGGCTAGCCGCGCTCAAGGCTCACCTCGAGGACGCCCCGAGCCTCGCCGCGCTCAAGGGCGGTACCCAAACCGCCGGCAAGGCGCCCCAAGACAACGGGGATGAGCAGGCGGGTGAGCTCTCCGAGCAGGAGTTGGCGGTCTGCAAGAGCATGGGAATCTCACCCGAGGACTACCGCAAGGCCAACCCGGCCGACGGCCAGTAAAGGAGAACTGACATGGTTGCCGCAACCAAGAACCGCAATACACCCACCCGCGCCGGCCATCGCCGAGGGCATCCCGCCGCTGCCGGCGTACTGTGCCTGGCCGGCACGATCGCCGTGATGAACGCCAGTGGCTACGCCGAGCCGGCCAGTACCACCACCGACCTGATCACGCTCGGTGTGTTCAGTGCCGAGCTGGATAACGCCGCTGGCGGTGACGGCGACCAGGTCGCCGAGATCGAGCGCGGTTTTTTCCAGTTCGCCAATGACGACAGCGACCCCGTGGCGCGAACTCAGATCGGTACGCCCTGTTACCTGGTCGACAACCAGACCGTTGCCGCCACCGATGGCAGCGGTACCCGATCGCCCGCTGGCATCGTCGATGACGTCGACGACCAGGGCGTCTGGGTCCTGCTCGATCCCACCGCTTGATAGGAGCCTGACATGAACCTCACGTCCGCCAACCTGCAGGCCCTGTTCAAGGCCTACAAGACCAACTTCCAGCAGGGCTTTAACAGCCTGGGCGAGCAGGGTGCGCTCTATGAGCTGTTCTGCACCACGGTGCCCAGCACTACCGCCGTGGAGGTCTATCCCTGGCTGAAGACCCTGCCACGCATGCGCGAGTGGCTCGGCGACCGCGTGATCCACGGCCTCGAGGGCAGCGACTTCTCGATCCGCAACCGCAAGTTCGAGCTGACCGCCGGCGTGCCCAGGGACAGCATCGAGGACGACACCTACGGCATCTATGGCCCGACCTTCGAGGAGTTCGGCCGCAGCTCCCGCGAACATCCCAACGAGCTTGCGGTGGAGGTACTGGAGGCCAACCCGCTCTGCTATGACGGCCAGAACCTGTTCGACACCGACCACCCAGTACTCGACAAGGCTGGCAATGAGACCTCGGTCTCCAATGACATGGGTGGTAGCGGCCCGGCCTGGTACGTAATGGACTGCTCACGGGCCATCAAGCCGATGGTGTTCCAACGCCGCCGCGACTACGACTTCCGCGCCCTGACCGACCTGATGGATTCGAAGATCTTCATGACCGACGACTTCCTGTTCGGCACCGATGCGCGGGTCAACGCCGGCCCTGGCCTCTGGCAACTGGTGGTGCGCTCCAAACAACCCTTCGATGCCGCCAACTACGAGTCCGCCCGCAAACGCCTGACCACGCTCAAGGGCGACTACGGCCGTCCGCTGGGGCTGCGTCATACCCACACCATGGTGTCCAACGGCCTCGAGGGCGCAGCGCGCAAGGTGTTGCAGAACCAGTTGACCACCGGCGGCGAGACCAACGAGTGGGTCAACACCTCGGAGTTGATCCTCAACCCCTGGCTGGCCAGCGCCTGATAGCGCCTGACCGATAGCCAGCGCCGTCGCCCCCTCGGGCGGCGGCCTGACCAGGAGACCACCATGGCGACCCAGAAGACGACCACCCGAAAGACCGCCAAGGCCGCCCAGGGCAAGGCCCAAAGCACTGAGGAGAAAGCCGAGGCCACACAGCCCCATGCCGATGGCAGCGCACCGGCGCCCGAGGCAGACCAGACAAACGCCGCCACCCAACAGCCGGTCCTGGTGTCGGGTGATGGCAGCGGAACGGCACTGCCGCCCGCCGACGAACACCAGCAGCGCGAGGCACATGGTGTCGACGAGATCCCGGCGGTCTTCGTGCGCACCCGGCGTGGCATCAAGAGCCGTCGGCGGGCCGGGCACCGCTTCACGCGCGAAGGATTCGGCATTGCCCTGTCTGCCCTGACCGATGACCAGGTCGCGGCGCTGACGGAGGACCCCGGCCTCGAGGTCGAGGAGTGCACGGTCCCAGCTGAGCCTGACGACGGCGAGGCCTGACATGCCCTACATCGATCAGCAGCAACTCGTGACCCGCTTCGGCGAAGCGGAGCTCAAGGCGCTGGCCCCGGACGGCCAGGGCGGCATTGATGCCGACACGGTCGAGCGTGCTTGCGCCGATGCCGCTGGCGAGATCGATGCCCGGCTGGTGGCAGCGGGTTACACCACCCCGCTCAACCCGGTGCCGTCGGTCGTGACGGCCCACGCGGCCGATATTGCCCGCTACCGGCTGTACGACGAGCACGCAACCGAGGTGGTGATCGCGCGCTATCAGCATGCCATCAAGTTCCTGCGCGATGTGGCTCGGGGCGAGGTGATGCTCGGCAGCAATGACGAGCCCACCGCGCCGGAGGCTAGCGCGCAATTCGACAGCAAGCCGCCTGTGATGCCCGGCGGCGGATTCTGAGGAGACCCTCGACATGGCCAAGCAACCCAGTGCCAAAGCCACCGCGACCCCAAAGTCGCCGCCACGTCAGCAGGTCGACATCCGGGCGAAAACCCGACGCCCCGGCCAGCGCCGGCAGGTGTGCGGCGTAATCCTGACCGGCGAGTGGACCTACCTGAGTGTCGACGATCGCGGCAGTGCCATGAAGGCGCTCAGCCGGGATCCCGACATCATCGTCGAACGCCACGCCCGGCCGAAGCCGCCGGCCACCAAGGCTACCGAGGACGACGATGCTTGACCTGGCGCCCTGGCGTGACCGTTGCACCGCCGTGATGGACACAGGCACGCCGGTGAGTCTGGCGGCGACGGTCGATAGCGCCAAGAAGGCCAAGGCGCTGCCATCGCTGCAGCTGGTGGCGGGCCGTGACCGGGTGCGTCAACAGCCCCAGGTCGGTGGCACAAGGCATCGCGTCACCGCCGAAGTGATGCTGGTCTCGGCCGTACCACGCCACGGGCAGGCCGCGCTGCCCGAGGGCTCGGACATGCTGACCGCTCTGCGTGAACCCTCGCTGGGCGCCCTGATTGGCTGGCTGCCGCCGGGCGGCGAGATCGAAATTCACTGGAATGGCGGGCAACTGCTCGCGCTCGCCGACCATGCCCTGTTCTGGGTCGACGTGCTGTCGACCGACTATTGGTGGAGGACCACACCGTGAGCATGAGAACCAATCGCCGGGCGATGCTGTTCGCCCTGGAGAGCCAGTACAACGACGGCTCCACGACCCCGGATGCCGCCACTGACGCCCTGCTGATGCGCAGCATCAATGTGACACCGCTTTCCGGCAGCGACATCGAGCGTAGTTTCATCCGCCCCTACTACGGCAACTCGCCGAAGGCCCCGGGCGAGAAGCACATCCAGGCCGAGATCGAGTTTGAGCTCTCGCCTTCCGGCGACGTCGGTACGGCGCCGGCCTGGGGCAAAGTATTGCGCACCTGCGGCTGGTCGGAGGTGATCGATACCTCTACCCCGGGAGAAGAAAGCGTCACGTACGCGATGGTCAGCGAGGACGAAGACAGCGGCGTGTTCTTCGCTCATATCGACGGCAACTTGCACAAGGGGCGCGGCGCGCACGGCACGGCGCAGCTCACCTTGAACGCCGAGAACATGCCGGTGCTAAAGGTCACGCTCTACGCGCTGATCAGTCCGGTGACCAAGGCTGAGCTGCCTACCGTGGACCTGACCAGTTGGGTGGATGGCCTGGCCGTGAATACCGTCAACACCGAGAAGCTCCAGGTGTTCGGCGCTGCCAGTCCGTTCAGCGAATTCAGCTTCGACCAGGCCGGCGACGTCAAGCAGCGCAAGGTGGTCGGTGCCAATGACATCGCCATCACCGGCCGTTCGCCCAGCGGCTCGTTCACGATCGATGACCCAGGCGTGGATATCGTCAACTTCTTCGAAAAGTCGCAGAACGCCGAGACCGGCCCCCTCAAGCTGGTGCACGGCAAGGAAGCCGGCTCAATCATCGAGATCAACATGCCGTCGATCGGCATCGAGAGCCCAACGTATGCCGATGGCGACGGGGTGCAGATGCTCAGCATGAACTACGCCCCGCAGCCCGTCGACGGCAACGACGAAGTCACCATCGTCTGCAAGTAAACCACCCAAGGCCAACCAGGAGATCTCCAACGTGTTCAAGGTCAACCTCAACCGCACATACCAATATCCCGTCACCGCGACCATCTACGACGAGGAAGGAAAAGAGCATACAGGCAAGTTCAAAGCGCGCTTTAAGGTGCTGCCGCATGACGAAGCGAAAGAGTTGCCGGAAGACACCTCGCTACTGGAGGCCGTACTGACCGGCGTGAGCGATCTCGAAATCCCTGGCCCTGATGGCCAATCACTGGCCGGCGAGGCGTTGGTTGAGGCCGTTAAGAATGATCCAGCACTCGCCCTTGCCACCCAAGCCGCCTACCAGGACTCAATCGCAAAAAAGAACCGGCCCAGGAGCTAATCGAGCTGGGGAGCGCCTGGGTCGCCCACACCCAGACCCCCAACAAGGTGGGCGATGACCTCTCCGCTCTTGGCATAAGGGTGGCCGACGGCATCGCCCCCTCCGACGAGGAGGTAGACGTGCCGGTGCTGCCAGAGAACTGGGAGGCGCTGGAGCTGTTCCTGGCCTGTGCCACCCAATGGCGCCATGTCCCGATGGGTGGCGTTACAGGCCTCGACTACACCGCCCTGTATTCCGTGATGGCCATGCACCAGGTGGCGGCTACCGAGCAGCGCGAACGCCTGGCGCAGGTCCAGCGCATCGAGCGTGGTGCCCTGCAAGCGATGAAGGACCAGCAACGTGGCTGACGATCTCAGGCTCAAGGTAACGCTGACCGGCGACGGCAAGCGACTCTCCGGTACGCTGGAGAACGCCCGGGGCGAGGTGCGCCAGTTCGGCGACATGAGCGATCGCCAGGGGCGACGTGCCTCGGCGGCGATGGACCGCACCGGCGACAGCGTCGAGACCGTGAGCGGCCACCTTCGCGAGATGAATGGCATCGGTCGGGCAGCGCGCTCGACGCTGTTGGGGGTGGGCACGGCGCTGGCCGGTGCCTTTGCCGCCGGGAGCATTCGCAACCAGGCACGGGCGATCGCTCAGACCGATGCCCTGGCCAACTCGCTGGAAGTCAGCACTGGCAAGCTGCAGGCCTGGCAATACGCTGGCGAGCAAGTTGGCCTGGGCGCCGACAAGATGGGCGATATCTTCAAGGACACCAGCGACAAACTGGGGGATTTTGCCCGTACCGGTGCCGGCGAGGCCGTTGACCTCGTCGAGCAGATGGGGCTCAACATTGACCGGCTTATCCAGCTCTCGCCGGATCAGCAGCTACTACGAATCGGCGAGGCCTTGGATGGCCTGACGGCTTCGGAGCGGACCTTCTTCCTCGAATCCCTGGCGGATGAGGCCGTGCGCTTGCAGCCGCTCCTGGAAAACAACGCCGCCGGGCTGCGCGAGTACACTGCTGAGGCCCGCGCCCTGGGCGTGGCCATGGACGACGGCGCGATCGATAGTGCCGTGCAAGCCAATCGCGCCATGCTGCAGCTCGAGGGCTCGATCAGCGGCCTGGTCAACCAACTGACGGCGGAACTTGGCCCGGGGCTTGCCGCCACCGTGGACGATTTCACCGACTGGATCGAGCGTGCCGGCGGTGCTGAGGCCGTCCTCGAGGACATCACGGATGTGGCCTCGACCCTGGCCGTGCTGCTGGTCGGGCGCTACGCGGGAGCGCTGGCCACGGCAACGGCGGCCAAGATTGCCGCGACCCAGCAAGCCGTAGCGTATCAAGCTGCCCTGGCGCGCATGGCCGGCGTTTCACGCGGTGCCGCTGCCGCACAGATGACCATGGCCGGCGCCTCGCGGGCCGCCGCTGGGGCGCTGGCCCTGGTGGGCGGGCCACTGGGGCTACTTGTCGGTGGCGCCGGCCTACTCTACGTATTCCGCGACGAGCTCAATCTGACCGGTCAGCGCCTTGGACTGACAGAAGGTCAGGTCGAGAACTTCCGTGGTGAGCTGGATGGCCTGTCCAACCAGGATATGTCTGGGACGCTCGACTCGCTGAACACCGAGCTGCAGCAAGCTACGCTCAACGCCGCGAGAGCACGGGAAGAGCTAGCAGAGCTGAGGTCAGAGAACTCCGGGTCTGGTGCTCTTGGCTTTGGAGGCGGAGAAACTGGCGAGCGCATTCGCGGCATTCGAGCGGTAGCTGATGCGGAAGCGGATCTGGCCGAGATCGCAGAGAAGCGCAACATTGCTCGCATCGAGCTGTGGGGGCGCTGGTCAGCTGCCGTTATTAATGCGACTGACGCTACTGACGAGAATAGCGACTCCAACGACAATAATACCGAAACGATCGTCAGTCAGACCCAGGCCGCTGCAGACCTGGTCGACCAGCAAGAACGCCAATCTGCCCAACTCGAGTCCCTTCGCAAAGAACTCGACCCCGCCTACGCCGCCTCCCAGCGTCTCGCCGAGTCCACGGCGCTGCTCGACCAGGGCTTGCTCTCCGGAGCAGTAACGCTCGATGAGTATCTGGGCCTCTGGGGCCAGGCCGCCGAACGCTTCATCAGCGCCAGCGACGGTGCCAAAGACGCCGCAAACACCGTCGATGAAGAAAGCGACGCGATGGCGACGCTGTGGGATCGGCGGATGGAGCGTATGGACGATGCCGCCGTGGATATGTGGGGCTCGTTCCTGGACGGTTCCGAGGATGCGTTCAGCTCGTTCAAGCGCTTGGCCATCGACTCCCTGGCTGAGGTGATCCACGCCTACACCACCCGGCAGATTACCGCGAATATCGGGGCGAATTTCGGTATCGGCGGCAGTCAGGGTAGCCAATCCGGTGGGTTTGGCGGCATCCCCGGTCTGGGCTCAGTGGCCAACCAGGCGGCTGGCTGGCTCGGGCTGGGTGGCAGTTCGCTCGGTGCGGCTGGCACAGCGGCCATTGGCTACGGCTCGGGATTCGGCGCGGCGGCATCTACCGGCGCTTACACCGGCTGGGCCGGCAGTGCGGCGGCCGGGGCATCCACCTCGGGCGGCTTGATGGGCACCATCGGATCCGCCATGCCCTGGGTGGGTGGCGCCGTACTCGCTGATAACGTGCTCGGGCTGGGCATTGTCGAGGGTATCAGCGACCTCTTTGGTGGCGGCCAGAGCGATCTTGATCTCGCCATGGTGCGTGGTCGCGACGATAGCGCCCACACTTGGGATCATGGCATTCGGGCAACCGGTGCGCTGGGTGCTGTTGGCTTCCAAGATGCGGGCTCGCACGAAGTCGCCGACCTGTGGGACATTGATGAAGCTCAGCAACTCGTCGATAGCATCGCGCAGCTGGACACCGCTGTTGCGTCTCTCGCGGAGACCCCGGAGCAGCTGGCGGCCATGCGCGATGCGGTGCTGGCTAGCAACCGCCACGGCATTCAGGGGCATTACGGCGAAACCAGCAATCCCGGTGACGTCGTCGATCGCCTGACCTCGCGCTACGACGACGCATTCGGCGCGCTCGACGACGAATTCGCCGAGTTCATGCAGGGGCTCGATGGCAGCATCGAGGAAGTGGTCCAGCGGGGCGCCGCTGCCCGACAGGCGTTCAGCTTTCTCAGCGACGCCGCCGAGCGCCTCGATCTGCGCTTCGACGACACGACGGCATCCGCCTATGAGGCGGCGGCGTCCCTTGCCGAGGCAGCGGGTGGCGTCCAGAACCTGTCGAGCCTGCAGCAGAACTACTATCAGACGCTGTACAGCGAGGAAGAGCGGCTGAACCAGCTGCGCTCTGACGTGACCCAGCAGCTCAATGCGATGGGCATGTCGCTGCCGACTTCCCGCGAAGGCTTCCGGCAGCTCGTTGAGGCCCAGAACCTCAACACCGAAGCCGGGCGCGAGAACTATGTGCAGCTGATGCAGCTCGTGGATAGCTTCGATCGTCTGCGCGAATCCGCCTCGTCGGTGAATGACGAGACCTCCGAACTCGCCGACAAGATCGCCGGGCTCAAGGACGACGTCCGTTCAGCCTGGGAGACGTTCGACAAACAGTCATTCGACCAGCGCATCACGTTGCTCGAGCTCGCCGGCAAGAGCGAAGAGGCCCTGGCGCTGCAGCGCGAGCGCGAACTGGCCACCATCGACGAGTCCCTGCGTCCGTTCCAGGAGCGCATCTGGGCGCTGCAGGATGAGGCCAAAGCGCAGGAGGAGGCAGCCCAGGCCGGGAAGGAGTACGCCCAGGCCCTCGCAGATGCCCAGTCCTGGCTCGGCTCGACGCTGGAGAACATCACCGGCTGGATCGACCGCAACCAGGCGACTGACGCAGGCATGGGCTCGCCGGCCGATCAGCTGGCCGCCGCCGGCGAGGCCTACCGGGAGCAGCTCGAGGCGGCTCGGGGTGACGATCGCACGGCGCTGCAGAACATCACGCAGTATGCCGACCGCTTCATCGCGGCGCAGAAGCAGTGGTCCGCCAGCGGCGGTGATACCACGGCGTTGATCGACCGCATCGAGCGACAGCTCGGCAAGCTGCCCGATCAACTGTCGGCCGAGGAGTACATCGCCGACGAGATCAAGACCGCCCTGGTCGAGCAGACGGCCGGCATCACCTCCCAGCTCGCCGACGTCCTGCGCAGCGACACGCCGAGCAACATCGCCGGGGCGCTCGCCGGGTCGTTTGACGACCTGACGCGCGGCATCGGCGACGTGCTGACCCGCGAGCAGCTCGCTACCGTCATGGACGGCAAGGCGACCGACGCCCAGCTCGACGCTGTGATGCGCGCTGTGGATCTCAACGGCGACGGCGTCATGTCGGGCCTCGAGTCGGTGATCATCAAGAGCATGCCGACCGATGTCGCCCTGGCCAATGCGCTGCGTCAGCAGCTGCAGGCGAACGGCGACAAGGCGCTGACCGCCGCACAGGTGCGCCAGGCACTGCGGCCCATCGCCTCCGACAAGCGCATCAATCAGCTCATCGACCGCGTCGACGCGAATGGTGATGGCCTGCTGTCGGCCCAGGAGCTGACCAGCAGTCGGCTCGCTGGCCTGGCTGGCGGCATTGCCGACTCGCTGTCCGGGTCGTTCGATCAGCTGGATGCCAATCTCGACGACAACCTGACCTTCGACGAGCTCAAGGACGGGCTGTCGGGGATGGCCACCGACGCCCAGCTCAAGGCGCTGATGCGCTCGATGGACGTCAATGCCGATGGGATGATCAGCGGCCTCGAGTCAGTCGTCATCAAGAGCATGCCGACCGACAGCCGGCTGGCCAACGTGCTGCGTAACCAGTTCAAATGGACCCGCAATCAGCAGCTGACTCATGACCAGGTGCGAGAGGCGCTGCGCCCGATCGCCAGCGACGAGTCGATCAGCCAGTTGATCCGTCGTCTGGACACCAACGGCGACGGCATCATCAGCGCCCAGGAGGTGGGCAACGCCCGCTTGGGCGGTCTGGCCGATGGCATTGCGGCCTCGCTGTCCGGCTCGTTCGACCAGCTGGATGCCAACCTCGACGACAACCTGACCTTCGCCGAACTCAAGGATGGGCTGTCGGGGATGGCCACCGACGCCCAGCTCAGGGCGCTGATGCGCTCGCTGGACGTCAATGCCGATGGGGTGATCAGTGGCCTCGAATCGGTCGTCATCGAGAGCATGCCGAGCGATAGCCGGCTGGCCAACGTGCTGCGTAACCAGTTCAAGTGGACGCGCAACAGCCAGCTTACCGCTGCTGAAGTGCGTGATGCCCTGAAGGGCAAGGCCTCGAATGATCGCATCAACCAGCTGATCCGGCGGGCCGACCAGAACGCCGACGGCATCATCGATGCCGCCGAGCTGGCCAGCGACGTCACGACCTCCGAGCTCTCGTCGGTGCTGGCCAAACAGCTGGGCTGGACGCGCAACCAGATCAAGTGGACCCGCAATAGCCAGCTCACCGCCGACCAGGTGCGCGACGCGCTGAAGGGCAAGGCCTCGAACGATCGCATCAATCAGCTGATCCGGCGCGCCGACCAGAACGCCGACGGCATCATCGATGCTGCCGAGCTGGCCAGCGACGTCACCACCTCCGAGCTTTCGTCGGTGCTGGCCAAACAGCTGGGCTGGACGCGCAACCAGATCAAGTGGACCCGCAATAGCCAGCTCACCGCCGGCCAGGTGCGCGACGCCCTGAAGGGCAAGGCGTCGAACGAGCGCATCAACCAGATGATCCGGCGGGCCGACCAGAACGCCGACGGCATCATCGATGCCACCGAACTGGCCAATGATGCCAGCACCTCGGAGCTGTCCCGGGTCCTGAGCAATCAGCTCAAGTGGACCCGCAACCAGATCAAGTGGACGCGCAACAGCCAGCTGACCCATGACCAGGTGCGCGACGCGCTGTCGCCGATCGCCTCCAATGCCGAGATCGACCGGCTGATCAAGCGCCTGGACAAGAACAGCGATGGCATCATCACCGCCCAGGAGATGGCCAGTGAGCGCCTGGACGGCCTGGCATCCGGCATCGGCAATGCGCTCTCGCCGATGTTCGACACCATCGATCGCTCGCTCGACGGGCTCATCGACTATGACGAGTTCGGCAAGCAGTTCGCCGGCATGGCCAGCGACGCGCAGCTGAAGAAGATCTTTGCGCAGCTGGATGCCGATGGGGATGGCACGATCTCGCGGCTTGAGGCCCTCAAGCGGTCCACCGATGAGGTGGATAGCAACACCGAGTCCATCGAGCAGCGGGCGCTCGACCAGGTCACTCGCCTGGGCAATCTCGTCGATGAGATGACCCGGACCACCGATCAGTTCGTCGACATGAACTCGACGATGGTGAGCCTGCGGGATTCCATCAACGCCCTGGGCGTGGCGCAGGAAGAGCAGAACCGCATCGAGCGCGAGCGTCGCGAGGCGAAGGAGCGCCAGGAGAAGCGTCTGGAGAAAGAGCGTGCAGCTGCCAGCTACCTGGATCGGGCCAACGCGCTCGAGCAGCAGGCCCAGGACAAGACGCTCTTCGACGATCTCGACGGCATCACCGCCAAGCGTTCCGACAAGATCGTCGACAACATCATGGCCCAGGCGGGCAACGACAACATCCTGTCGTGGAAGGAGTATCAGTCTGCGCTCGACGACATGAAGAATCGTCGTGACAAGGGCTGGTACAACGCCGGCGAGCTCGATTTCGCCAAGACGGCGGCGTTGTCGCTGCGCAAGCAATCGCGCTACCACGAGATGATGGACCAGGCCGCCGGGATCACCGGCGACGACTACTCGGGGCGTATCGACCGGCCCGACTTCGCCGGCGTCCGGGAAGAGCTGAAGGGGCTGTCGGACATCGAGCGTGCCCGCAGCTTCTTCACCCGCTATTCGGACTATGCCGGCAGTTGGAAGATCTGGCGCGGCACGCTGGACTACGACTGGGATCGCTGGACCGGCAACATCCTGACCACGCCGATTGCCGATGCCGATCTGATTCGCGTCGCCAAGGAGCTGGATCGGGACTTTGCCGGCCCCAAGCGCTTCTTCGCCAAGGGCGGGGTGTTCACCAACTCCGTCGTCGATGAGCCCACGATGTTCAACATGGGTGTGATGGGTGAGGAGAACCCTGAGGCCATCATGCCGTTGCATCGCGGCCCCGATGGCGGCCTGGGCATCCGTGCCGAGCTGCCGCCGATTCCCGCGCTTCCCTTGCTCGGCCAGGGCGACATCCTGGAAGTCCTCAATGATCTGCGCCGCGAGAATCGCCGCATGCGCGACGACCTCAATCGCCTGCTGAGCGAGAACAACCAGCACGCGGCCGCCGGCGTTGCCGTCTCTCAGGAGGGCTTCAAGCGCGTGGACCGCAATACGGCCCGCATCGCCGAAACCAATGACGCGATCGACGATCGCCAGCGCCTGGAGGCCCAGCGATGATCAAGACAGCCCTTGCTCACGCCCTCATCGCCATCGCGATCCAGCTGGCCCTTGGCCAGTTCTTCGGTTACGTCGCTGCAGGAGCGGTGGCGGTAGCGTTCTACCTGGGCCGCGAGCTATCGCAGCACGAGTACAAGCTCGGCATTCGGCGCGGGTGGCAATGGGGAGAGTCGCTCCCGGTCAAGCCTTGGGAGCCGATCATTCGTGGCTGGTCGCGAGACTCGGCGCTCGACATTATCGCCCCCGTTGTTGCCGTGGCGGGGCTCGCGTATTGGCTGGGGGTGTAGATTGCGATGACCTGGTTACTGACGATCGAGGCCAGGGACGCCGCCGGTGACGCCGTGACACTGCGGTTTTCCGACGGTGCCTACAGCGCCCCCACCGCACAACGGTGGACACCCCGCATCCGCCAGCCGGGCCTCTACCGTGAGGGCATGTACGCAGGCGACCTGGTCAGCATCAGCCGCTCGGGTATCGGCGAGACCACGCTGATCAATGCCGACGGCGGCCTCGACTATCTGGCGGACTACGCCGTCGACGGCCGAGAAGCGGTGCTGTCGCGGGTCGAATCGGGCAACGTCCTGGAGGCCTGGCGCGGCACCGTCGCCGGGCTGTCGTTCAGCCGGGGCGAGGTCTCGGTACGCCTGCGCGAGCCGGGCACGCTGCTACAAACCCCGCACCCGCATGAGACCTACGCCGGCGACAACGTGCTGCCCGACGGCCTCGAGGGCACCGAGGACGACATCGCTGGCCAAGTCAAACCGCGCGTCTACGGCGATGTGCGCAATGCCGAGCCGGTGCTGGTCAACTCGGCAAAGCTGATCTATCAGGTCAGCAGCCGTGCCGACTGCGCGGTATCGGTCGTCTATGACAAGGGCGCCGCCCTGACCGATGGCGGAGCCTACGCGGATCTCGACGCGCTGCAGACCACGGCGCCGGCCGCTGGTGAGTTCCGCGCGTATCAGGGCTATGTGCGACTGGGCACCTCTCCGGAGGGGCAGGTCACGGTCGATGCGGCCTCGGCGTCGACCGGTGCCGGGGCGGTGATGGCCGACATCGCCGCCGAGGCGGGCGAGACCCTGGACGCCGCCGATGCCACCAACCTGAATGGCGTCGGCACCGTGGGCCTCTACATCACCGATAGCGTCAACACGGCTGCGCTCCTCGATCGCCTGGCGGTCTCAGTGGGCGGCTGGTGGCGCCTGGCGCCCGGGGGCGCGCTGCGTGCCCACCTGCTGCAGGCCCCGTCCAGTCCCGTGGCCACCCTGGCCGATCACCAGATCACCTCGCTCGGTCGGTCCTCGACCGGCGCCGGCGACAGCGGCCTGCCGGTGTGGCGGGTAACGGTGCGTGCGGATCGTCTCGAGACCACCCAGACCGACGTGGCCGCCAGTGTGGATTCGGCTCGCCGTGCCCGGCTCGCCCGGCAGTATCGCGACGCCAAGGCCGAGCGCCAGACCACCCGGGACCGCCATCCCCTGGCCGATGAACTGACGATCGAGACCGACCTGCGTTCCCGCGCGGACGCTCAGGCCGTCGCCGACCGCCTGGCCGATCTGCTAAGCGTGCGGCGTGATCGCGTCACGCTCGAGGGGCGTCTGGCCCAGTCCCGGCAACGGGCCATCGGCGACACCGTGACCGTGACGACGCCCCGCCTCGGCTACGGGCAGGGGCGCGACATGCGCATCATCGGCCGCGAACTGAATGCCCGCACCGGGCGCATCACACTGGAGTTGTGGGGCTGACGTGACAGGAGGACGCATGCCGCTGGATCCGAGCAAGATCGTTTTGTGTTGGCCCAACCTGATAGACGACGCCACCCTGAGTGTGGCCTCGCCCCACTGGTCCGACGAGCAGCCGCTGTCGCTGGTTCAGCGCCGCGAGCTGGCCGAGCAGGCGCGGCTGTACGATAGCGGCGATGCCATCACCATCGAGTTGGGGACGCCGCGACCGATCGGCGTGGTGGCCCTGGCGGCCCATAACCTGAGCGCATCGGCGCAGTATCGCGTCATCATCGGTTCCGGCCCCAACGGCACGGTGACCTGGGATAGCGGTGTTCGCAATGTCTGGCCGGCGGTCTATGCCACCGCCGAGCTCGAGTGGGAGTACGACAATTTCTGGGCCGGCACGATGGACGCCGACGCGGATTTTACCCCGCTGATGACCGTTTTCATCGACGAGGTGCAGGTCACCTCCTATATCCGGGTTGCATTCGACGATCCGGCCAACCCCGATGGCTATATCGAGATCGGGCGGATGTTCATCGGCGACGCCTGGCAGCCGGAATTCAATGCCTCGTACGGCATCACGCACGGCTACGACGACACCACCGAGGTCACTGAGGCCGGGGACCGCACCGAGTATTTCGATCTCAAGCGGCGCCGGCGCACGGCGACCCTCTCCCTGGATCACCTGAGCGAACAGGAGGCGTTCACGCGGCTGTACAGTCTGCAGCGCACGGTGGGCATCGCCGGCGAGCTCCTCTATGCCTTTTCCCCAGCCCCGTCGCCAGAGAATTTCGCGCGCACCTTTCTGGCACGGCAGCAGCAGATCGACGCGCTCTCGCACCCCTACCACGCCACGCACAGTGGCTCATTATCCCTGCTGGAGATTCTGTAATGGCATCAGTCACGTATCCCACCGAGATGGGCGGCGACGGCAAGACCTACACCGATGACGCCGATCCGGATACCGGCATGGCCAACGGCGGGCACCAGACCCGGCTGATTCCCGCGATGGCGGGCGCCGTCGCCATGGGCGAGTACGCGAAGTCGCAGGCGGACGCCGCGAGCAGTTCCGCTTCGAGTGCCGCGAATGACGCGGCGGCCGCCGAGCAGGCCAAGAACGAGGTTCATGTCGACCAGGACACCATTCAGGCGGCAGTGGCGACGACGACGGAGAACGCGTCCCTCGCCTCGGCTTACGCGGACACGGCCACCAACATGGCCGATGCCGTGGCCCAGGCCACGGCGACATACACGGGCGTTGGATCGGGGCTGGGGGCCACCAGCGATGGCGATTATTTTCGCGTCATCAGCGCGCCCGAGGCCCAGCGCATCGATGTCTACCGCAACGACAGCGGCAGCGCCACGCTGATCGCCGAGTACTACACCCGGGGCGGCGTCGACGCACGGATGCGTGACCAGGTGCGCCTGTCACGCTCCCTGCAGCGCCAGGGCGACCTGGGCCAGTCGCTGCATGCCGATTTCCTGCTGCAGGCGTACGGCTGGACCGACTCGCCGATGGACGGTGTGCAGCACGCGCTCTCCGACAGCGAGGTCATCACCGTACTGCGTGCTTCGCCCAAGTGGGTGTGGGACGCGCGGGGAAAATTGGTGGAAGTGCCGGTCGATACGCCGGCATATGAGTATGACCCGATCACCGGGACACCGCTGGGAGTGCTCAACGAGCCGCACTCGACCAACGAGATCGCGGAATGCAACCGCTGGGATGCGAACTCCAGTGACCTCCTGTTTCCCGGCAATGGCGACCCGTTCCCCGGGGGCAACGGCGTGCCGGTCCGGGTGGTGCCCAACGCGGAACATACACGCCATTTCGCCAGGCAGGTCAATCCCATCGACGTCGAAGGTCTGGAGATTGCCTATTCCTTCTTCTGCAAACCCCAGGGCTATACCCGAATCCAGGTCCGCGTGAACGGCTATAGCGGTGATGTCGCGGCATCCATCGACCTGGTGGCAGGCGAGGCCACATGGACGGCGAGCAGTACCGTGAAGGCCATCGTCACGCCGCTACCGGAAGGGTTCTATCGTGTCGAGTTGTCGGGGGTGGCCACCAGCAACGGCTCGTGGGTGCATCTGTTCATCCAGGAAGCTGATGGCAGCATGGATTTCGCCGGCGATGAAGTCAGTGGCATAGACCTCTATTGGGGGCAGTTGGAGGTCAGGGGCAGTGCGACTTCACCGATCTGGACCGAGGGGTCGTCGGCAGCCCGTGAGGCCGATGGGGTTCGGACCTATGCCGATGGCTGGGAGAACCGGCGTCAGTGCTCGGTATTTCTCGATGTCGCGATGAAGGGCGGCGGTGCCAATGACGACAACATCGTCACCCTGGGCGCCGGTAGCGGCGGAGAGCGCATGGTCATCTCGAAGCGTGGGCAGGTCTATGTGGCGTCTCCCGATGGCAACTCGTTTGCCGGCCACAACTTCTCGCCCTCGCTCTATCCCGACACCACCACCTACGCGTTCGCCTATGAAGAGCAGGGCCGCTTCGACATGGCGATCAACCAGGGGGAAAGCTCGCGGACGCTCGAGATTATGAGCGACAAACGGATGGGAATGGCTCGCCTCACGCTGGGTAACCAGCACACCGGTTGGTCGGGTGTGATGAACGGCTATCTTCGCCGACTGCGCTACTACCCCTACTACATGCCCCTCGCTGAGCTGGAGGCCCTGCAATGATCGACGCGATTCTCTACGTGGCGGACTACCCCGCGCTGGCACAGTTCCTCTCGCTGAACCACCCGGAACTACTCCGACAGACCGACCAGGGCGAGATCACGCTGCCGCCGGTGATCGATGGCTTCGCGCGAACCAAGTCGGTCCAGGCCGGCAGCGCGGTGCTGGCCTATGCGCGTTTCCGGGAGACGCAAGCTGAACAGTGGCGGGGCATCCCGGGCATCGAGGTACTGGCGGAAGCCGAGTTCACTGGCCGAGGCACAGCCGATGCGGTCTATGCCCAGGTGTTCGATGACCCGGACAAGCTAGCCAAGTACGACGGTGTCTACGACAGAACACCCAAGGAAGTGGACGATGGGCAAGGCAACATGATCACGGTGACACCGCCGGATCGATTCGGCGTGGTGGCGGGGGCGTGACATAACACCGCTAGGAAAGAGGAGCGACCGCCCAGGATGTAACGGCATCTAGAGCGGCCGCCGAACATGCAGAGATAGCCTGCAAGCCGGCCAAGGCTCCCCACCTCGCGCGAGGTGGGATCGAGTCTAGGCCAAACGTTAGAACGTTAGAAGGCTTGACATGGCGATGGATGAGATCCGCTGCACCCAGTGCAACCGCAAGCTGGCCCGGGCCAGCTACTATCAACTGATCGAGATCAAGTGCCCCAGGTGCGGGCACATCAACGCGAGGGCCACGAGCTCCAGACCTATGCCAAAGGAGTCGCATTGTGGCCACCCCGATCATTCCCTGGATGGGCGGCAAACGCCGCCTCGCTGACAAGATCTTTCCGCTAATGCCCGCCCACCAATGCTACGTCGAGCCCTTCGCCGGAGGCGCGGCGCTCTACTTCCTGCGCCCGGTACCGGCCGACGTGGAAGTGCTCAACGACGTCAATGGCGAGCTGGTCAACCTCTACCGGGTTGTCCAGCACCACCTGGAGGAGTTCGTCAGGCAGTTCAAGTGGGCGCTGAGCTCCCGGCAAGTATTCGAGTGGCAGAAGATGACCCGGCCGGAGACCTTGACCGACATCCAGCGGGCTGCCCGGTTCTACTACCTCCAGCAGTCGACGTTCGGCGCCCGTATCGAGGGGCAGAGCTTCGGTACCGCCACTACCACGCCACCGGGCCTCAACCTGCTGCGTCTCGAGGAGACGCTCTCAGCGGCCCACCTGCGCCTCGCCAGTACCTACATCGAGCACCTGGCCTGGCAGGAATGCATCCGCCGCTACGACCGGCCGCATACGCTGTTCTACATGGACCCGCCATACTGGCAAACTGAGGGCTATGGCGTCGGCTTTGGCATCGAACAGTACGAGGAGATGGCCGAGATCCTGGGGCGGCTCAAGGGCAAGGCGATCATCAGCCTCAACGACCATCCCGACATCCGCCGTATCTTCGCCGGCTACCACATCGAGACCACCGACATCCGTTACACCGTCGGCGGCGGTCACCAAGCACAGCAAGCATGCGAGGTGCTGATCTTCAGCTGGGATGTCGAGGCCGAGCCAGCGGGGTTATTCTAGTAGCTACATCGCAACCACTAAAGGACACTGTATGGTCGACTTCGCATCACTCGGCACTGGCCTTCGGACTGCCTATGAAATTGCACGCTCGGCCAAGGACGTGAACGATCAAGCCAGACTCAATTCAGCCGTTGCCGATATTATGGAGCAACTCACCACGGCACAGTTCAGCCTCTTTGAACTGCAACAGCAGCACCAGCAGCTCTTGGATGAAAACAAGGCTCTCAGGGACCAGATTGAGAGTGATCGTCGATTCAGCCAGTACCGTCTTGAGCAGACCCCCGCAGGCAGTTACATCATGCCCTTGAGGGATGAGTACGTGTCTGAGGAGTTCCCGCAGCACTCAATCTGCCACGTCTGTCGTGAGAAAGGGACTCTATCCATCCTGTCCGAATATCCGAACCTATATATATGTCCAAGCTGCGAATACAAGGCGTGGAAGGCGCGTCCGCAGAAACGCTCTAGCAGGGTCATTGGCCCGTAGTGCCAAGTACCCCGCGAAATAAAGGTTTTCCCCAGACAGAATGCTAGTGCCAAAGAGATAGGCAATATGTGCCAAAGCTGGCGCGCGATTACACCTACCAAGAAGCCCAGCACTCAGAAAAGCGAGCGCCACAAGGCCAGCACGCTGACCGAGCACCTGGGAAAGTATTCCCTCGCGGCCCTGACGCCGGAGCTGATCGCCAACTTCCGTGACACCCGCCTGAACAGCATTGGCCATCGTGGCCAGCCTATCAGCGCCAATACCGTGCGCCTGGAGCTCGCCCTGCTCGGCCATCTCTATACCGTGGCCATCCAGGAATGGGGCCTCGGCCTGACCTACAACCCCGTCCAGAACATCCGCAAACCCAGCCCTGGAGAAGGCCGCGACAGGCGCCTGAGCCCCGACGAGGAAAAGCGTCTGTTCGCCGTGCTACGGCAGCACAGCAACCCCATGCTGGCCTGGGTCGCTAGAATCGCCCTGGAGACGGGCATGCGCTCGTCCGAGATCCTGACCCTCACCCGAGCACAGGTCGACGTGAAACGCCGCGTGGTGCGTCTCACCGACACCAAGAACAACGAAGCTCGCCTGGTGCCACTGACCCAGACCGCCACTGAGGTGTTCAAGCAAGCGCTGAACAACCCGGTGCGTCCGTTGGACTGTAATTTGGTGTTCTTTGGTGAGCCTGGCAGGGACGGAAAGCGCGGCCCCTACGCCTACACCAAGCTCTGGAACCAGGCGAAGAAGAAGGCTGGACTTGATGACTTCCGCTTTCATGACCTACGCCATGAAGCTGTCAGCCGGCTGGTAGAGGCGGGACTGTCCGACCAGGAGGTCGCCGCGATCAGTGGTCACAGGTCGATGCAGATGCTGAGACGGTATACCCACCTGAGGGCAGAAGACTTGGTGGAGAAGCTGGATAGGATGGCTGAATCTTAGCCGCTTGTCCTTTTGGCATCGCCATGCCGCCGCATTTGTAAAGTACCATGCGATAGGCTGTGCTTACGGAAAAGGTTGACGGCGCCCTGTAGTCAGTCACTTGGCTGGTGGCCACCAGGAACGGGACTGCTGATCAAATTCCTTGAGTACCAACCACCCTTGTTTATGACGCCAGGAAGTGATGGCTGGCTGCTATTGCAGCTGGAGCATGGTCGATAGCGACTGATATAGATTGTGTCATGCTGAAAGGCATTTGATTCCTGGAGTAGTAGTAATAGTAGTAATACTATTACTACTATTACTGCTGCGGAGGGGCTGTTTAGCGAAGATTTTAGCTGCTAAAACCGTTAGGTGGATTGCTCTGATGGGGGGGTATTTAGATGTTAGGTAAATATTTTTTCCGCCTTTGTTTTGCGAGATGTGCACCACATGAGCTAGTTACTGATCGTCAAGGCGACTATGAGACTGATCCACCACGTTCGGGTTTTCCGAATGCGGCAAATCAGACTCCGGATAGTCCGTAGGCGGAAAATCCAGTTCTAATAAATACAGAGGGTAGAAAAGATAGAGGGTAGAAAATACTAAGACTAATAACTACTTAGATGAACGGCATTCGCCGTTATTGTACGCCAGGAAGGAATGACCCCATGAAGTATCAGGTGTTGAACACGTGGTGCAGCCAAGGGAGGTTGTGTTTTTTTAGCCGCTAAAATTTGGTGCTGGAACCGATGCTTGTTAAGCACGTCCCCCTGTGTTCGCTAGGTAAGCCTGACTCTGCCGGGCTGGTGAACCACATCACCTGTAAACAGAGCAAGGAGCGCTGGTTGGGCAAGATTAGGCTCACCAACCGCGAGGCGTATTCAATCTAAGAAGGCACAGTGAAGTAGTCAGATATTGGATATAGTGTGTCTCGATATAACGGATAAAATTTTAGCGGCTAAAACGAAAGAAATCTCTTGCTTGATTTTCTATATTGCTCCTTGAAATTTCGATTTGTTTGTCGTAAATAATAGTAGTGTGAGAATAGCTTGGGTTGTTGGGAGGAGGTTATGAGTATTGAAGAGCAATTGTTGGAACGCTATGGACCTTTACTATCACTAAGTGACCTGTCAGAGCTGCTAAAAAGAAGCCCTGATGGCCTACGGATTGCATTGCGAGGCCAGTCTGATTTTGCATTGCGGTGGAATTCAGCGAAGCGAAAGGTGGGGAGAAGAGTATACTTTCAGGCGAGTGAAGTCGCGGAGCTTATCGAAAGGTCATGAGGGGTATTCAATGGATGAGAAAGCAATAATTCTGAGAAGGGTTCGTTCAAATTTTACGACTCTTCCAAACGAGATTATTCAAGATCCTAAGCTTTCCTGGAAAGCCTTAGGGCTTCTGACTTATATATTGTCTCTTCCGGATAATTGGAAACTTCGTCTGTCCCATTTATCACAGCAGAAAAAAACTGGTAGAGATGCCACGCGGACAGGGTTAAGAGAATTGGAGGAGGCGGGGTATTTATATATGGAGAAGGTGCGCGGGGAGCATGGGCAATACCAGAGAACAGTCTGGTTGGTGACTGATACGCCCGGAGTTTGGACCTAGAGAACTCTCTATATTTTATCCGGGGAGCAGGGTGAAAGTAGGTCGATGACATCGTAATTTTTGTAAGATAAAAGACCGGGCTTCGGTGTCGCCAAGGTCATTACCGCACTAGTCAGGACGACAGTCTAGTGACGATGATAATCGAACAGTGATTACCATTGGTTATGGTTTTATTTGTTGAGGTGATCAGGTCTGACTATGAAGGTTTTTAATTTGTTATCAAATAAAATGGTCATAGCGCTCTCGCTTGCCACATTCACAATGCCGGCTTACTCGAGCGGTATCCCCACTGTTGACGTTGCGAACATCACGCAAACCACCATGACCGCGATGGAGAATATCGCGCAAACGAAAAAGCAGATTGATCAATACCGTAAGCAGTTACATCAATATGAGTTGCAACTGAAAAATTCGCTGGTCCCGGCTGCCTACATTTGGGATGAAGCGCAGCGGACGATGAACGACCTGGTGGCAGCCACCAACACGCTGAAACACTACAAACAGCAAATGGGGGACCTGGATAGCTACCTCGAGCGATTCCAGGATATCAACTACTACCGCTCTTCACCGTGCTTTAGTAGCCCTGGGAACTGTACAGAATCCCAGCGGGAGCAACTGGATGAGGTTCGTCGCCTGGCGTCCGAATCACAGAAACGGGCCAATGATGCGCTGTTCCAGGGCATCGATCAGCAACAAGCGAGCCTACAGCGGGACGCTCAACAACTTGAGCGCCTACAGGCCGCGGCCCAAGGAGCGGAAGGCCAAATGGAGGCGATCCAGTACGCGAACCAGATCGCCAGTCAACAGGCCAATCAGCTCTTGCAGTTGCGTGGGCTGTTTGTTGCTCAACAAGCGGCGGTTGCAACGGAAAATGCTGCCGAGTTAGATGCGCTAGCCAGAGGGGAGGCGCGTGAAAAACAACTGCGTGATTGGGAATATCAGCCTAGTCCGGAAGACGATTTTTGAGATGTGCATGATGAAACTGAAATCTACTGTTTTTATTTTGTTTCTGAGCACCTTTCTCCTTGCAGGGTGTGAAGGTGGTAATGCCGAGGTTCCGGAGCCAAGTCGGGAAGCATGTACAGGTGACGAATATCAAAAAATTTTTGGTGAGATAGTTAATGATAACGCTAGGCGTGAGTTTGAGGATGCATGTCGGTCATATCAAGTAGAGGAAGAGGTGCGCGAGTGGGAGTTTAAGGCCAGCCCGAAAGATGATTTTTAAAGGGGGCGTTATGAGCAAACTAGGTTGCAGGTTGTTTGTTCTTTCGATAGCTGCTCTTATGATTCCTGAGGTTGTGTCAGCTCAAGAATTGAACAGTAGTGGCGTGATGAATGATGTTTTGCATCGATTCTATGAGTCAGCCTCAACATGGTCGGAGGCGATCGAGAGTGCTGCTAGTCGCCTATTTTGGATGTTGGTGGCCATCTCGATGGTCTGGACGTTCGGGATCATGGCCGTCAGGCGTGCCGATTTTGGTGAGTTTTTTGCAGAGGCCATCAAGTTTATTGTTTTTACAGGCTTCTTTTGGTGGATTCTGACCAATGCCGTGTCTGGCCTCAATATTGCTGGCACCATTGTTGATTCACTACAACATCTGGGAGTCGAGGCGGGAGGTCTTGCAAATGGGAAACTAGGCCCATCGGAGGTCGTTGATCTTGGGTTTCAACTCTATGACCGTACGATTGAGGCCACTAAAGAGCTGGGCTGGAGGCAGTTTGGGACAAAAATTGCAATGGAAGGCATGGCTATCGCTATTCTTGTTGTTCTGGCGATTGTAGCTGTCAATTTGTTGCTTTTGTTAGTCTCAACATGGATTTTGCTATATGCGGGCGTTTTTTTCTTAGGCTTTGGTGGGTCCCGCTGGACGTCGGACATTGCGATCAACTACTACAGGTCGATACTAAATATCGCTGCACAGCTCCTGGCTATGGTGCTGATAGTTGCTATAGGAAAGACGTTTTTAGAGCACTACTATGATCAGATGAGCGATACCATGGCCAGCCAAGAGCTGGCGGTAATGTTGGTTGTGTCTATTTGCCTACTGTTTCTGGTGAACAAGGTCCCCCCTCTCGTTGCTGGCATTGCCTCCGGTGGTGGTAGTGCCGCATCTGCCGGCATTGGGAATATAAGCACTGGTTCAGCCATGGGCGCAGCCATGGGCGCAGCGAGCGTGGCGTCGACGGCGGCGGCCATGAGCGGGAAGGCCCTGATGTCCGGGGCCAGTAATGCAGCGGGCGGCGCGTCAGCCCTCAAATCAGCGTTTCAGGCTGCGCAGAACAATGTCAGCTCTGGCGGCGATGTGATGTCCCGCTTCAGTGGCGGAGGTGGTGGCATGACACCTCCCATGGGGGGTGGCCAACCAGGTGCTGGCCCGTCGGGAGGCGGCCCCTCCAGTGGTAAGTCAGCATTTGGGGATGATCTAACCGACAGCATGGCCGCTCCCTTGATGGGGAGTGACAATGGCGGTGGATCATCCTCATCCGGTGGCAGCATGAGCCGTGCCGGGCGCATTGCAGCCGATACTGGCGCCAACCTGGCGAAAGGCACCTTTCAGGTGGCCAGGGACAATCTGAAAGGTAACGCTCAGAACCGCGTTAACCAAACGATGGGTGGAAAGGTTGCCAACGCGATTCGCCAATCCAGCCAAGCCAATAGCTCCAGCCCTGGCAGCTCAGACTCCAGTGGCTCTAATGACAAGGCCACTTCCTTTGATGGCGACAGTATTGGTGGACAAGAATGCTCCAGCGCTGAGGACGGTGAAAGTGCCTTCGACCCCAAGGCAGAAATCGCAGCCTTTCGGGACAAAGAGCGGTAAGCATGCGGGCCGGTGAGGCAACACCGGCCCGCATTCCCACAACCACCTGGTAGAGAGGTGAGTCATGGAAGGAATGGATAATATCGAAGTCAGCCGGATCGTTCATCATGTAGCGACAGAACTAGATTCCATGAGCTGGATTGACCAGGAAACGGCTAACCAGGTGTCACCTATCGCTGAAGCTGTCGCTAACATGTGTACGATACTGTTCTATCAGGCTGAAACTGGTCTAGCGAAAGAAGACGATTTCGTGGTAGCTAAAGTAGCCCTTCAGGAGGCGATAGGAATGGAGGAATACAATGACTGACAAGCGAATAAAGAACGGCTACGAGGAGCCTGTACGTCAATTGACCCCTAGTGAGTTCGATGCACTGATGGAGGAGATGCGCGTGGCTTCGGTGTGGATGCGCGCCGAATTGAAGCGCCGTCGTCATTCGGCCTCCGAAAGCTGAACGGGTAGAGGCTGGACATTGGATCAAGGAAGATCACCCCGAAGTGAGGATGCCCCCCATATGTCAGTAACAATGTAGCTACTTCGTAGCAACATCAGAAAGGTGAGAAAACCATGAGCGTTGATACCGTGGTCCGAGCCCGCATCGACAGCGAAACCAAAGAGCGTGCCACCGCTGCTTTGGAGGCCATGGGCCTGTCCGTGTTCGACGCTACCGTCTGCTGATCGCCGACGAAAAGCGCCTGCCGTTTGCCTGCAGGTGCCGAACGCCACCACGGCCAAGGTCCATTGCTGAGTAGAAATGCTAACCAGGAGAGGCTGTTCAGGGACTGGAAACTGCCCCTCAAGTGTCATGTTGTTATTTGTGAAGCGAAGTGGGTTCGGGATACCACTGAAAGTTGTTTGAAAACCAGTCCATTGTCGACTGTGGGCCCTTTGTGCCGCTGTTGCAGGGTTCTGTATCCACTCTATGGCGAATCTGCAATCTGGGGTTAGTGATGGCGTCGGGTCATCCGGCGAACGACGATGGTGAGAATTATTCCCATCACAACCGGGGTAAACAACAGAAAATACTGATATGTCATGGCGTCTCATCCTCCCCATCTTCGTCGATCTTAACCTTATTCTAGACCGCAACCACCACCGTTGCAGTTTCAGCGGTGACCTGAGAGGGCGGACTCAGGACTTGGCAGTTCGATGCACTGACTCATGCGTAAGGTATCGAACAGTATGTGGAGCATAAGGAAAGTCGGGAAACCTTCCGGAAGGATGCGCTTAATGCGCTTAAGGCCTCCAAGCGACCGCTGACGAAGTGGAGGGATGGTTGGCCCAGTCCCCGCCCCGGCAGCGATCCGAGACTTGGAGCAGTTGTCTTCAAGCTACAAAGGCCACTGCCGAGCTGAATCAAGGTGAAGCCGTATCAGGGCCTGGAAGCTGCCCCTCAAGTGTCATGTTGATATTTGTGGAGTGAAGTGGGTACGAGATACTTCTGAAAGTCGATTGCACCCCGATTGAAAACCGATCCATTGCCGACTGTGGGCCCTTTGTACCGCTGTTACAGCGATTTTTTATCCATTCTATGGCGTTTGTAGTAGGTCGGTATTTAATCGGGAAGGGATAGATATCATATTGGTATTCGATCTGTTATTAATCGGGCTGAGGTTGCGGGCAAGATGGGCGAAGTAGGCCCACCGGCAAGCCGGTGGTTCCTACTTCGCTTTCCCCTTATTCGCACTTCGTGCTCAACGGGCATCTTGCTCTGCGAGGCTAGCGGCTGCCGCCGCTGGTCGCTGCTGCCGCAGCGGAAAGCAAGTCAGGAGCGAATAGAAGATGGACGATGGAAAGCAGGTAACGCGGAAGAGTAGCCCTCCAATCAAGGTTTACTGCCTGCCTGATGAGAAGGAGCAGATTGAAGCGCAAGCCAGGGCTGCCGGGTTATCCAGTGCGGCCTACCTTCGTCAGCTCGGGCTGGGGTTCGAGGTGCGAGGCATCCTGGATTACGAGAAAGTCGATGAGCTGGCAAAAATTTCGGCAGACTTGGGCCGCCTGGGGGGCTTGTTGAAGATGTGGCTTAGCAATGATGAGCGGTTACAGCAGTTTAGCGAGGCCCAGATAGAAAAGACGATCAAGGTGGCTATGGAAAGGATTGAGGAGGGCCAGGAAGAAATGAGGAGGGTCATGCAAACTGTGCTGATGCAGCAGCGATGATTTTGAAGAAAGAGGAGGAGGAACGATACGCGATTTACGATAGAGAGGCGATGTGAATTGTTTTTATATTATCAATAAGTGTATAATGAGAGGCGTTGTTTTTAAAGGGGTTGAAATATCTTTCAGGAGTGGCGTTATTCTGTAGGTGGCTTTGTTATCAGACTTTGAAGGAGTGGGTTCTGTAATGTGATAAAGGATGTAAAAAAGCTTTTTTATTTATGTTTTACAATTCTTGGAGTTGCTGGAGGTGACTGGAGTTGGAGAATGTTAGGCCAAGAAGAGAGGGAGGGAATAAGGTTTAATTGTGTTTCGTAATGGAGGGTTGTGGCTTGTTTTTTTGTTTTTTAGGAGATGGGTAAGTGTCTTTTGAGTTATCTAAAATGATTGTTTGTGGTTTGGAGAGAGCGATTATTAAAGCTCCTTACCCCTCATCAAAAATTGTAGGTTTTTTGAAAAGGGAGTTTTGGTATCCTGTAAGGTCGTTGAAAAAAGGGATGGATATATTTTTTAGAGATTTTGTTAAGTTTTCAGTTCTTGGGGTCCTGTCACTATTAGTTGCTACTTGGCTTTCTACTGGATTGGTAGTGGAGGGGGGCAAGCATACTGTTGATTTTTTCTATATTTCTGCATTTATGGCTCCACTTTTAGTTTCGGTTTTTTCGACACCATCAAGCTATAGCTTTTGTGGTGTGAGAAGTGAGTATCTCAAGGTGGTTTTTGATTTTTTGTTATCAGAGGGCGTTTCCTCCACTGAAAGACTTGACCTTATTAAGTCAAATATCGAGTTTTTCGAGAAAAGGGTTACGGTCAGGATAATTAGTCTCCGAGCATTCATGATTTTGTGTTGGTCATGGTTTGCTTACTTATGGTCTGAAATCTTTATGTCGGCAGTGGAGTCGAGAGACTTCCCTCCGGTGGGCGATATGATGTATTTATCTTTTTTTCTTATTGGGGTTATGCTGCTGTATTTGGCGATTGAAAGCTATTCAAAGTTTAATATTTTGTTGTTTCGTTCTGCTCTGATTGGTTGCAATGAGTATGGGTGTTTTTTGATCTCTCATGAAGAAGGGGGGTGAATGATTTTTCAGGCTAGTTATGGAAAAATAATTCGCTGAATTTACGTGAGGTTCTCCCGAGCCTAGTCATCCTTGGCTCGGGTAGTAGTTATCTTGTTTTTCTATGCCCATTGGGGCTATGAGTTTCACAGTGGGAACAGCCGCTTCTATAATTATTTTTTGCGGTGTCTTCACTCATCGTCACTGCCTGGTGTCGCCCCTCAAGCTGTCGCCCGCGCTATAACGTTGCGCACGGACCGTGGACGTGGACGCGGCGCATTGATGTTGACGAGCTGATCCTGCAACCGTTGTGGTGGAGCTACCCTTTGGCTCGAGCAGAGCTGGAGATGCAGTTAGTGGTTTAAAATTTTCGTTTAAATCGTCATTTTAAGGCGATTTTGTGTTGGAAAATAAACTTCTGTGGTTTATCCTTCGCTCTAAAGACGGAATTTAAGGCCGCTTTTTTACATGAAAATAAACCAACTGCTGCACAAGATCCCATATGGCGCCGTCGTTACAACCTCCTGGCTGGCATCACACGGCGTCACCTCAGATCAGGCACGTAAATTGGCCAGCAGTGGCTGGCTTAAGCGCGTGGGGCACGGCGCCTACTGCCAAGCGGGGGAGACTCTTACCTGGGAGAGCGCTGTTTTCGCCTTGCAGGCGAGCGATGACACGGACTTACCACCGCTTTGGCCGGGTGGCCAGACGGCCCTGGCACTGCATGGCTTTGCCCACTATCTGCCCATGGGGGAGAGCACAACGCACCTGTATGGCAAGGAAACCGTTCGGTTGCCCCGGTGGTTGAGTGATGCCGAGTGGGCAGAGCGGATGGTGCTCCACTCTGAAAAGGGCCTGCCAGTGCAGCTTCCCGGCAGCTTTACGGACTACGCTCCGGATGGCAGGGCCTTCTGCTTGCAGGTATCGACCCCAGAGCGGGCCGTCCTGGAGTGGATCGCCGTTACGTCGAATGAGTTGCTGTTCAGCAGTGAGCTGGTTGACACCTTCGGCGGGCTCAATACGCTGCGTCCGCGCCGGCTGCAGGCATTGCTGGAGGGGTGCCGTTCGGTGAGAACCAAGCGGGCCTTCCTGGTGCTGGCTCGCCACGCCGGGCATGCCTGGTACGGTCGTCTGGAACCACTCCGACTGGACCTCGGCAAAGGCAAGCGGCAGCTCTGCCAGGGCGGCAAGCTGGACAGGGAATATCACGTGACGGTGCCGGAGGCGTTCCTGCATGCCGATTGAAGCTCGCTACCACGAACAGGTCAGGCTGTTGGTCTCGCTGCTGCCATTCCTCAATGACGAGCCGTGCTTCGCCCTGAAGGGCGGAACGGCCATCAACCTCTTCGTGCAGCCATTACCCCGCCTATCGGTCGACATCGACCTGGCCTACCTGCCGCTGGAGCCCCGTGACGAGGCCCTGCGACGCTGTCGCGAGGCGCTGCAGCGGCTGGCAGAGACCTTCAGCGCCCGACTGCCAGACGTGCGCGCCGAGCTTCAGGATAGTCGCCGAGACGAGCTGAGGATCCTGGTGCGCCGAGGGCGTAGCCAGGTGAAGGTGGAGGTATCGCCGGTACTGCGCGGCACTCTGCATCCGCCTCAGAAGCGCGATGTTGTTGAAGCCGTGGAAGACGAGTACGGCTTCGCTGCGGTGCAGGTGGTGTCACTGCCGGATCTGTATGGCGGCAAGATCTGCGCCGCGCTGGATCGCCAGCATCCCAGAGATCTCTTCGATGTGAAGCTGCTGTTGAACCAGGGCGGCCTGGATCGAAGCGTATTCGAAGGCTTCCTGGTCTATCTGCTGGGGCATCCCAGACCCTTGAACGAAGTGATCAATCCGCGACTAAAACCGCTGGACGACGTCTTCCGACAGGAATTTGTCGGGATGGCCAGGGCTGATATCCCGTTGCAGCAGCTCGAGGACGTACGGCACGAACTTCTGACGCGGCTGGGCCAACTGATGACGGATGAAGACGTTCGCTTCCTTCTGTCCTTCAAGCAGGGGGCGCCTGACTGGGCGCTACTTCCGCCGCAGGGCGTTGATCGGCTGCCTGCCGTGCGCTGGAAGCTCGCTAACATCCAGAAGATGGGGGCTGACAAGCATCGTCAGTCTCTGGCCCTCTTGGAGCAGGCTCTGGGTAGTCTTCGGAGATAATGCCCAATATCCCTGCGACGTACCGTCTTAAGTAGACTTCTCCTTATATCCTTTAAACGCTAGGCTGTTACGCATAATTACGCTACGCGCAGGGGATGACATGGCGAACAGCAGGGAATCTCTGTTCCAGTGGAACATCACCAAGGCCATGTCTGCCGGCGGCTGGGAGTACGTCAGCTGGCTGGAATTGCCCCACTATCGCCTCATCAAGCGTGAGGAGGAACGCCTGCTCCTGGAAGTGGCCGGGGCGGGCTACGGCCTTACCTCGGTCAACGATGTCCGCTATGGCAAGCTCCAAGATCCCGAGAAGCAGCGCCTGGCCGAGATCATCGACCGGATCAACGACCTCTACTGCGCCAAGGTCAGCGGCGATGACAAGCTGCATTTCGCCCACGAAATCGCCGACCGTATCGAACGCAACGAAGCGGTAATGGCCCAGGCGCGCAGCTACATCAAAGACCAGATGCTGCACGGACTCCTCCCGAATAAGGTCACCGACGCCGTGCTTGACGCCCTCAGCGACCACGAGAAGCAAAGCATGCCGCATCTGGGGGATGAAGAGACTGGGAGGCGGTTTGCGTTGTTGATACTGAAGTTGCTGGCGGGGAGATCGAGCAATGGCTTGCAAGCTACAGAAGAGGCCTATTGTGGCTGATAACGACCCGAAGCAGTCATGCCGGCATAGGCTGCATGCGCGATGATTGGTGTTATGCCTAGGGAGAGTTTTGATTGACCAATATAGCTTGCTTGGCAGCCTTTGTGTTGTTGCCACTTCTAATTCCTGTATTCGTCGTTGCAATTGTCTTCGGAACTGGCTCTTGGATTTTTGAACGATTCCAGTCAACTCTGACTCTGAATGAGGAGCGGGGGCTTGCTGAGCAAGGTCTATTGTGGGTGTCAATATTGTCACCATTTCTATATTTTCTCGCCCTTGGCGCAATCTCTTGGAGCGGACATTCTATCTCTTTGACAAGTGATGGTTTGAAGGTGTTTTTCTCGATTAGTGCACTTCCTCTAGGGGCTTTATCTCTCTCTCTACCACTGTCAGTGCTTGTATCTCGGCTGCACGCCACAAAGCAAACGGCTAAACAGATTAAGATTACACAGCAGAAAAACAACATCGACCTTTTTCATTCTCACAGAAAAGAGCTGTTTAGCTATTTCGGTCAGATAGGCGAAGTTGAATATCTTGATTGTTTAGTCGGTAAATTCAGAGTGCATCCTCGAGTTCATAAGGCGTTCTTTACAGGTAATCCTGAGGATGGGATTCCATTTATAAATCAAGAAGCATTCCAAGATATTGAGAGAGAGCTGTCCTCAGCTAGGTGGCAGCTAGATTCAGTAATCCGAGATGTGAATTTAGAGTTAACCTACAGTTTCTATATTGCCAATTTTTGCAGCACAATTTACCGTCTCAGCCAAAAGCTAGGGTTGCCTGAGATTTATGTTGAACTTGCCCAAAAAAGCGTTCTAGTTCCGACAAATCTGGATGGAGAAGAAGAAGTTGAGCTTCTAACCGTTGGTAAAACTACGGACCAAGCCGTCGCTGCATACAGGTATGCCAATGGCTACTTTCGTAACCTTTGTGACTTCGCAGGGCGAGAACCAGCTCAAACAGAAGATGAAGAACTTAAGTATATTGAAATGGGCGGGAAATTTAGAACAATAAAAGAAGAAAAGGTTATTGAAAGATTGCATGAAAATGAAATTAAACAAGCCGTCGAAGCTAAGGCATAACAATGCGCTGCTAGGGATAAATCTACGCTGCGCTTCGGTTTGCCCAAGAGCGCAGCGTTACGCATCCTTTCTGAGGTGACACGATGTTCGAAGATCTAATTAAAGAAATGGAACGTTTGAGCGGCCAAAGAGTATCCACCGAAATTCAAGCTGACGAGAAAGGTTACATCGATAAGCAGTGCCCCGCGGAGGAATGCGAATTTATCTTTAAAGTGAATGAGAAGGATTGGGGAGATATTTTTAAGGATGAGGCTGTCTGGTGCCCAATGTGTAGACATGAAGCTCCAGCAGATCAGTGGTTCACGAAGGCCCAAGTTGAACACGCTCAGGAAGAGGCGTTGACGGTAGTCCAAGGGAAGATAAATAACGCTTTGCGTTCTGGGGCGCGTAAGTTCAATCGACAACAATCAAAAAATAGCTTTGTCTCGATGTCGATGAAAGTGAGTGGTGGTTCATACCGTACGCACACCATACCGGCAAAAGCAGCAGAGCTAATGCAGCTCGAAATTCAATGCGAAGAATGCAGTTCGAGATTTGCGGTTGTTGGTAGTGCCTATTTCTGTCCTGGATGCGGGCACAATTCGGTAACAAGAACATTTTCAGACTCGCTGCGAAAAATTCAAGCGAAAAAAGATAACATTGATTTGGTAAGAAAGACGCTATCCGATTCAGTTGGAGCTGATGAGGCGGAGCTAACGTGCAGGTCAATGCTTGAAACCTGCATATCGGATGGCGTAGTAGCGTTTCAAAAATACTGTGAAGGGCTGTATTCCCAATTTGGGCACGCACCCTTCAATGCCTTCCAGCGCCTAGATCAAGCAAGCTCTCTATGGGAGCAAGCCATACAGAAACGCTTTGGGGATTGGCTTACTGAAGAAGAGCTCACAAAGCTATCTGTTTTGTATCAGAAGAGGCACCTGCTCGCGCACAACGAAGGGATTGTAGATGAGCGATATATCGAAAGGTCAGGGGATTCCACGTACAAAGCCGGCCAGAGGATAGTAATACGTGAACATGATATCGAGTTTCTCGTGACAGCTCTGAGAAAGCTTTCAGAGGGTATCAAGGAAAACTGCTAAAATACGTAACAAGTGAATCAAGTCGACCATTTTGCGCTGGCGATCCAAACGGCGTCTTATTCAAGGCGTTATACACAAAGGAGGTGAGGTGCTAATGCCCGATGATGTAGCTACATGGTTAAAAATTATTGGAGCTGTCAGCACTGCAGTCGGTTCAATTCTTTTGGCGTGGCGGGTGAAGGAAATCTTAAAGTGGGTAGTATATTGCCTCGTAGCCCACGAACAATCACTCGAGCAAGTTCGTCGGCTCTTGAGCAATCAACAGCAAACTGAGCCTATGGTGGGGGGGGGCACGAAACACCTGCTGGACATAGAAAGTAGGCTCGGTGTTGCGTTGCTGGTGACAGGGTTCATTTTCCTAGCCTTGGGTATGCTCGCTACTGCGGCATCTTTTTTCTTTGGCCAGTCCGTCACAAATGTATAACAAGGCCATTAAGGTTGTTCTGGGCCGTAGGTCCTCCTCCGGACGCCCTTGTCAGGGCGCCGCTTATGGCTGGCATTATAGCAGAATACCTGGAAAGACCGCTTATGGCCGAATTGGGAAGTTTAATCTAGGTTGACGGAATGGCTGAAGCAGTTAACGACCCAAAGCGGACATGGCGACAAGCGCAGACTACATGTTCCTCTGTGCTATGCAGCTGACACGATAATTGGTGTTATGCTGCCAAATATCGGACACGCATCATAAATACTAAGGTTCACTAAGTAATCACAAAGTAGTGCCAGGAGGGGAAAGGCTAAATGAGAACAATAGATAAAGTAAAGCTATTGAATTATAAAAGGTTTTCTAGCTTTGAGGTTAGTTTCTCCCCAGATATCAATCTGCTGATTGGTGACAATGAAGCTGGTAAAAGCTCGATACTAACTGCGATGGAACTAGTTGTTGGCGGCAGTAAGAATAAAGTAGAGTTGCTGGGCTTAGAAAGCTTGTTTAGCACCTCAGTAATTACTGAGTTTCTTGCTGGAGAAAAGAGGGTTGAAGACCTGCCATGTTTGCATATTGAATTACATCTGAATGAGCAAGGCAATCCGGATCTGTTTGGGCGAAATAACCTAGATGGGGTTCAGGCAAATGGTCTTCAGTTAATATGTGAACCAAGCGAAGAGCTAACATCCGAAATAAAGCAAGTTCTGGAGAAAGAGTCGGGAAATTTCCCCTTTGAATATTATAGTATCCGCTTTCTTACATTTTCTGGTGAGGCTTACACTGGTTATCGAAAATTCCTTCGCTACCTGGCGCTTGATAGTTCACAAATTAACAGTGAGTATGCTACCAAGGAGTATATTAAAACTGTTTACGAATCTATAGTTGAGCATCCAGTTCGAGTTAATTTGCAGAATGAATACCGGCAGCAAAAGATAAACTTCAAAGATAACAACTTAGCAGTCGTGAATGATGCTCTAGACGACTATCAGTTCGCTGTCCGCTCCGGATATAAATCGAACTTGGAAACAGATCTCACTATCACCGAGGACGATGTTCCAATCGAGCACCGGGGTAAAGGCCGACAGTGTTTTATTAAAACTGAGTTTGCTTTGCGGCGTTATCGTGAAGAGCAAAGGTTGGATATTTTGCTACTTGAAGAACCAGAGAATCATCTCAGTCATACCAATATGAAAAGATTGATACAGAGGATTTCAGAATCACAAGCCAAGCAGCTCTTTATTGCTACGCATAGCAGCTTGATTAGCACTCGTCTAGATCTTCGTAATTCTGTCTTGCTTAATAGCTCTTCGCCAGAAGCAGTTTTATTGAATGACTTGCCGGAAGACACCTCAAGGTTCTTCATGAAAGCGCCGGATAATAATGTATTAGAATTTGTTTTGTCTTCTAAAGTTATACTGGTTGAGGGTGATGCTGAATATATTTTGATTGACGCGATATACAGCAATGTCACCGGGTCAACGCTCGAAGCTGATGATGTGCATGTGATTTCTGTCGGAGGCACAAGTTTTAAACGCTATTTGGATTTGGCGAAGTTTCTTAACATTCGGACGGCCGTAGTCCGAGATAATGATGGCGATCATCAAGCTAATTGCATTGAGAGCTATGAGGAATATGAAGGCGATAATATTCAGGTATTTTTTGACAAAGACGATGCTAATAGCACCTTTGAGATTTGTTTATACGCCTTAAACCAAGTGATTTGTGATGAGTTGTTTTCTCCTGGGCGACGAAAGCTAACTCCTTTAGGATACATGCTAAAAAATAAAGCAGACTGTGCATTCAGGCTGAGAGATGAAAAAGCTGATCAGTTAATTTCACCAGAATACATACGGCAGGCTCTTGCATGGATAAACGAGTAATATTTTCTGTCGCCGGTTCTGGGAAAACCAGCTATATCATAGATGGTTTAGAAGAAAGCTCTCGAGCCCTTGTTGTCACTTACACTGATAAAAATGCTCTTAATTTGAGGGTAAGGGTTTTTCGAAAATTTGGGTATATCCCTGCGGGAATAAAAATATATACATATTATAGGTTTCTGTATTCATTTTGTTGTAAGCCGATACTTGGTCATGAGATTCCGTCAAAGGGTATAACGTGGGAGTTGCCACCTAGGTTTGCCAAAAAGACCTCGATAGAGCACTACGTGGATGCGAGTAGACGCTTATACGGTAATAGAATAGCTAAATTGCTTGATGTGGCAGGAGTTTTTCCCGAATTAATAGAAAGAATAGAGAAGTATTTTGATTATATATACATAGACGAAGTGCAAGATTTTGCTGGAAATGACTTTAACCTGCTTTGTCGGTTAGCTGAAGCAGATGTTCAACAGCTTCTGGTTGGTGATTTTTTCCAACACACGTTTGATACAAGTAGAGATGGGAATGTTAATGGAAATTTGCATGATGATTACTCAACTTACAAAGCAAAATTCGTAGAAGCTGGATTTGTTGTAGATTCAGACCTCCTTTCGCACAGCTATCGATGTAGCCCAACAGTTTGCGCATTTGTATCCGAAAACCTGGGGATAGATATTCAGTCCCATAGAGCAGATGAAACTGAAGTGACGCTTATCGAATGCAGAGAGCATGCTAACAGAATCTTTAACTGCTGCGAAACGGTAAAACTCTTCTACCAAGCTAGTAATCGATATGATGGGTTTACAGAAAATTGGGGGGCCACCAAAGGGCAAAACTGTTACGAAGATGTTTGCGTAGTCCTGAATCCTAGTACATTCAAACTGTTTCAAGAATCAGCTTTGAAAAAGTTAGCTCCTCAAACTAAGAATAAACTCTACGTGGCATGCACACGAGCAAATCGTCACTTGTTTTTTGTACCGGAGGCTATGTACAAGCAGCATCGGAAGTAGGTATGTATCAAGCGGCGTCATGCGTACGCACACGCAAAATATTTCGTCTTAGGTTACATAAATAGAAGGATATTGTTTTGTTCGATTCTGAATCGCTTTTCCACATGCTGGCCAATAAGGAATGGGATTCTATAGCGAAAACCATGTACTATAACTCAAAGCTTATTGGTTCAGACCCTGTGTTCGCGCAAGCAATCAGATTGTTTGAGTCTGAGTTCTTCGTAGAAACAGACTCTCTGCCACCAGGCGAAAGGAAAAAGGTATATGAATATCCTAGTTTGCTGATTGAGCTGAAGCAGCATGCTTTTTCGAAGTCATTTGTAGAAACTTTTGTTGACAGAAAGCTTGCTCTTTTAAGAGAAATCAAGAGCGATCACCTGCTGAGTTATGCTGCACAACACCAAGATCGGCCGCTTGCGGTTAAAATACTAAGAGAGATAAAAGAGAAAGCACCCGAAGCTCTAGCTCATTCACGTCGCCAGAACGTTTCCATTAAGTCAACGCCGACGACTAGCGAAGCATCAAAAACCACCAAGTTATTCAAGTCTCGTCAAGAGCAATTATTTTTCGAAGCTGTAAGAGAGGCTTTCCCCACGTATCACCCATACCCGAATGTGGCCGTAAGTTGTGTCATAGATTATTCAGCTATAAAGAATTATTTGAGCTTTCATGAGCGTGAATACTTTTTTAAGGCTATAGTTGATAGCGTCGTTTTCGATAGTAGCAAAGAGTATGAGCCAAGATTCTTTGTTGAGTTGGATAGCCAACATCATGACAATGAGTGTGCAGTAAAAAACGACCGAATGAAAGATGCGATATTCAGAGCGGCAAATGTAAAGCTGATACGAATAAGAGCTCATGATTCGAATGAAGTGTCAGCGAAAAAGTTTAAGCAACTGGTCTTAGAGGTGATGCGTGGCTTATGAGTTTGAATTATTAAGAGTCTAAAAAGGGCATCCAAGGGATGTCGGGGCTCAGGCGCTGCTGCCCCTGAGCCCTAAATATTATATATCAGGCCTTGCTGAATGACCGCTTCTGGCCGTAAGCGGTCAGCATGCCTCTGAGAGAAGCAATTTTGCGCCCCTCAGAGGCATGCTGCTCGAGAGAGGGAACCCCCAAACGGTACACCACCGGTACACACACCAGCTTCGTGTGCTATCCTTAACCTTCGCTAACCTACTGATTCCAAAGAACTGTACCTTTCGCTCAATTACGGTTGCTTTCCTTTGGCTTTCAATAACTTATTGGTTTAAAAGCGAACTCATAATCCCTTGGTCGGCGGTTCGAGTCCGCCTGGGCCCACCAGCTTTCACCTCACGGTCAAGCTTGGTTGCTCCTCTGAAATTCCTCCCTGTCATGCCCTTGAGCCCCGCAACGTGGTGGAGGCTGATAGGGTAGCGATGGCCTCGTGCTTCAATTCCGAATCAATGCCACCTAAGCCGTGCCATATCGGCGGTCGTGTTTCTCGAACCTTGTTAGCTCCAGCATGGCGCCTCTCACCGGCTCCTGGGGGAGAACTTCCTCGCACGCATTAATTTCGTCCATATGAGACCTTTGGTGTATTGCTCATCGGGAGCTTGGCCCCTACCTTTACTTGTATGATGTATTACATGAAAGTCCTTTTCTTTCATAAAAGTCCTATTCGCTCGGCTGATGAGCGAACGAATCAAGCCAGTAGAAGATAAGGGCTGAGTATTGCTGTTTCAGCTTCTGACCGTCATGTCTGATTGAAACAAGTTTGAAGGTGATACCGATGCTTCACCAAGAAGAAGTCGGTAATACGATTAACACAGCAAGGAGTTCGGGATGAAATTACAAAAAACACTGCTGGGAATGGCCTGTATGTCGACACTTGCTGCTGGTGCCGCCCAAGCGGATTATCCGAATCGCGATATTCGTGTCATCGTGCCTGCTGCCGCCGGCGGTGGTACAGACGCTATCGTGAGAAAGATTACCAATCTTGCTGAAGAATCCATGCCGGTCTCGATGTATGTAGAAAACGTCGCGGGCGGAATGACAGCCACCGGCCTGTTGCAGTTGATGGATGCGCGCCCGGACGGGCAGACGATTGCTGCCATCACCTATGACAGCATCATTACCATTCCCTGGAAGGATATGTTGCCGGGCTTTGGTATGGACCGTATGCGGATGATCGCGCGTATCACTCAGGAAGCCGATGCCATCACCGTGGCGGAAGATGCGCCTTATCAGTCTCTTGGTGATATGATTGCCGCCGCCAAGGAGAATCCCGGAAGTATACGGATCGGCATCCAGAATATGGGGGCCAGAACCCACCTGACATTGCTGCAGCTTCAGGATCAGACCGGTGCAGAATTCAAGATCGTTTCCTACGACAACAGCGCCGCCACTCAGAAAGAGGCACTTCTAAACGGTGAAGTCGATGCTGTCGTGACCAGCCTGGGGGATCTCGCGCCTTTGATCGAGTCCGGTCAGGCACGTGGTCTGGTCGAGTTCTCTGATACTCAGAACGAAGGCTTTCCCAATGTTCCGCCGGTGACGGAGACAGATACTGGGCTGGATCTTCAGATGGGCAGCTTCATCACCTTGGTCGCCCCTGCACGTACACCGGATGATGTGATTGATAAGCTGGAAACCACCTATCATGAGGCCTACGAAACCGATGAATTCCAGCAGTGGCTGACTCAGATCGGTGTGACTCCGGCATGGCTAGGGTCGGAAGATGTCACGGAATGGTCGCGTGACACTCAGCAGCAGCTCTTTAACACCATGGATAACCTGGTTGAAAAAGGCGTGCTAGAAAAGTAGGTGTCCTCTTCATGATCACACTGTCGCTGCGCCGTGCACATTGCATGGCGTAGTGGTTTTATAAGGGGTTCTCATATGTCTTCGAAACGGCTTTCGCTGGATGGCGGGTTCTATGTTCCCGCAGTCCTGGCAATCATCACACTCGTCTACCTTGTCTCTGCGATGCAGATCGGCACGCCGATGAAAGATGGAAATATGACACCTTCTTTCTTTCCTATAACAGCAGCGGTGATCATGCTGATTGCTCTGGTCTGTGCAATAGTCCAGGAGATTCGCCGGGCTCGCAGCATTGACACTGAGAAAACAGGCGAGGCGCCTGGTAGTGAAGAGGGCGAGAAAGAAGGAAAGAACGTTGCTGGAATTTCACTGGGTGCGATCTGCGTCGCTCTGTTGACGGCCGGATACCTTCTGGCTTTCGATCTGATCGGATACTTCGTCTCGACCTTTCTCTATGTTCTGCTGTTGATGTTTCAGTTCGGTAGTTTCTCGGTGAAAAGTTTGCCAATGAAGCTGATCGCCACATTCATTGTTACTGGTGCTGGGTTCTTGCTGTTCGAAGTCTTTTTCCAGGTTCGTCTTCCGACGTTATGGGGTTAAGGATCATGGAATCTCTATATGGACTACTGGGCGGGTTCTCTGCCCTAGCTAACCCTGAAACATTGCTCTACATGATAGGCGGATTTCTGATTGGCACCCTGTTCGGGGCCGTGCCGGGGCTGACGTCAGTGCTGGCTATCGCACTTCTGCTTCCTCTGACCTACAGCCTTGATGTCACCACGGCACTGGTCGCTTGCGCTAGTATCTTCATGGCGGGCATGTGCAGCGGGAGCATCACGGCGACGACGATCAATATCCCTGGCGCGCCTTCATCGATGATGACAGCGCTTGAAGGCTATCCGATGCAGCAGCGTGGCGAAGGTGCCAAGGCATTGGGGCATGCCGCTCTCGGGTCGATGATCGGTGGTTCCGTGGGTGCTCTGCTGTTGATGGTGATGTCGCCCTTGGCCGCCGATATTGCCTTGCTGATCCGTACGCCTGGCAAGTTTTCCCTGATCGCCTTCGCTCTCGTCGTGATCATCATCTCCCAGCGAGGGTCGATCACAAAGGGAATGATTGCCACCCTGCTCGGTGTGATGGTGGCCACTATTGGTATCGATGTGGTGCAGCCGGTGGCGCGTTTCACTTTCGGTAGCAGCGTGCTGGTTCAGGGGATCGACATGATGCCGCTGATCATCGGCACGTTCGCCATTAGCGAGCTGCTGATTCAGGCCGACAGTCGCAGTGCCCGTACTGTGGATCCCAGCAAACTGCAGGCCGCCAGGGTGCGCCGCCGCGACTTCATTCCACCACTGTCGGAAGTCCGGGAAATCGGCATTCTGCGCTATCTGAAGAGCGCGCTCATCGGTTATTCGGTTGGTATCCTACCTGGCGCTGGCGGCTCGATGGCGGCTTTTGTCTCCTACGCAGAATCCATGCGTTCCTCGAAGCATCCGGAGCGGTATGGCAAAGGGAACCCAGAAGGCATCGCATCTTCCGAATGTGCCAACAACTCCATGTGTGGCGGTGCATTCGTCCCCATGCTCACCTTCGGAATTCCCGGTGATCCCACCACGGCCATCGTTCTCGGTGTGCTGGTGATCAATGGTCTGCAGCCCGGGCCACAGTTCATGACCCAGCAACTCGACCTGATCGCTCCGATGTTTGCCTCGTTATTCGTCAGTGCACTGATCCTTGTTCCTCTGACGCTCTACCTGCTGGGGCCGTACTTCCTGAAGATCGTGTCGATTCGTCGCGACGTTCTCTATTCGAGCATCGCAGTGGTGGCGCTGGTAGGCAGCTACGTTGCTACCTATTCGACCTTCCAGATGGCACTGGCACTGGTGTTTGGCGTGTTGGCCTACTTCCTGCGCAAGCAGAAATATCCCACCGTCTGCCTGCTGCTGGGCTTCGTGCTCGGGCCGAGCCTGGAGGAATACTGCCGTCGCGCACTGTCGATCAACGATGGCAGTCCGATGGTTTTCCTGACCAGTCTGGATAGCCTGTTCTTTATCGTCCTGACAGCCGTCTTCTTCTACTTCATGGTGATTCGCAAGCCTCGGGAAAACGCATTGAATGCGACGTCTGGCTAAGCCGCTGCCGGACGGAAAGCGCCGCAATTGTCACGTAGCGATTACGGCGCTTCTGGCAGCCAAGCTCAACCTTCTTATAGAGCGTCGGTAGACCCGGTGCAGGGTGAGCAGTTTCTTTGGAGTGCCGAGGGTCGAGGACATCTAGGTCAGCAGTTTGGTATGTAGTCTGTAATATTCTTTAATCTGCAATCTCGCATACTGCTTGTCGTTGATTTCTTACAGCAGCCCGCTTTGTGCGGACCATGCTCAGATAGTGACGCCCACAGCATGCGGCGCTTACGGATGAACGCCGTCGCCAGGGATGGCAGTCGCGTCATGACCCTGGCTCTCCAGGCTACGGATGGCAAATGCTGTGCCCAAGGATGGGGGCGGCCAGGGACGGCCTCTTCTATTATCCCGAGATCAGTCGCGCGCCAGGCGGAACCTCGTAGCGCAATTTATGGCAGGGACCAGGCGGTGGTTGCTGGCCAGCAGGGCGATCCGGGAACCAGATCCGGCATTCCCCTGGAGGTGGCAGGTGGCCCTGGGGAATCGATGAACCTGAGCGATGGTAGCCGCCTCCGTACCCTCCATAGCCATCACCATAGGCGACACATCCGGTCAGTGCGCCAAGCAGCATAATAGCTGCCATGAGCCTCGCTATTCTCATCATTCTTGTGATCTCCCTATTGGTGCTTTTTCGCACCATAGCAAGAACCGTGCTGCTGTCATGGGGAGAGTGGGGATAACCCATAAAATTGCATTGGTGTCGCTATCTAGCTACAAGGCACGGGCAGCCTAGCTTGCTACTATAGGGCCATCATTATCTGTTGGAGAATCGAATGCGTGTACTGCCACTGTTGCTTGGCGTTGTTGTTATCGCGGGTCTAGCGGGTTGTAGCTACCAGCCTGCGCGTATTGGCACGGAACCTGCTGTTATCATCGATGACGGTGGTTGGCATGACCGTGACCACCACGGTGGTGACAATAAGCGTTGGGAGCATGAGAAAAAACAAAGGAAAGAAGCTGAGAAGCGTTGGAAGGAGGAGCGGAAACGCCGGGAAAAAGAGCGCAAGCACTGGGAGAAACAGCATAAGCATTAGATCATCATGGCACCCGCCTACTACTCCTCCCTGCGATTCGGCGTCGGGTAATGTCCGACGCTAGCTCCAGAGCCCGTTAACGATACCATGTCGACGCTCATAGAGCGTCTTCCGCGCCCTAATGACATAGTGCTCCCAGATGATCCGATCGGCACTCAGTAACATAATGTCGTAGTTGGTTCTCATTTGTAATTAGGTGTTCAAAACATGAGTGATGGCTGTTAAAAGTGTCGTTGCTGATCCTTCAGGATTAGCAGTGAGCCGCATTGTAGAGAGAGTTCACAACGTGACGGCTTTCATATGAAAAACTCATCAAGGAGGAATGGCTCTTGAGCAATGACGACTTGACTTTCGACGAAATTAGCGATGTCAAGAACTTCTCGTTCGGTGACATCGCTTATGGCTCCAAGATCGTCTCCGATGTACTTGGATTACCGAGCACTCCAAAGTGAGAAAAGTTGCCTTTATCCAATGATTCTAAAGTTTTCGCAGAGGAAGTTTTTATGAAAAATATAGTTGGCGTTACATTTTTGTTGTCCTCGTTTTTTATAGGCGAGTTCGCGGTTGCCGATAGCATTGCAATTGAAAATAAAGACAAGTTAAATGTTAAGGTGATGTATGGCGATACCGTTTATAGACAAAGCAATGAGGAAAGGCTCTATGATGCCCGAAATCCTAAAGAGGGAGAGGAGTGGATTAGAATTGTTGCATCAGACTCTAAAGAGTCAGAAGATTTTCTTGATTTAAAGCTAAGGAGTTCATTTGGGATTGCTGATGCTAGTCGAGGGTGTAACTATTCCTTGTTAGTAACAGAGAGCTCAGGGTGGAAACTGGTTGGTCAAGATTCAGGCGAGTGCTCTCGCTCACAAAATAACTACAAACCTGAGGCGTCTCATGCCCATGCTTATACAGTAAGGAATGAATCTGAAATACCTGTTTATCCGGCTTTTTCTGTCGAAAAAGATAATGATTTTTCATCTGACTCAGTTCTTGGTTATTTGAAGTCAGGTGAGTCAAGGGTGTATTCGAAAACTACAGGGTATTGGAAGAGCGTTAACGTTAAAGATAATGTGCAGGTGGGTTTTTATAATCCGTATACCACTTCATATGTTAAGTGTTCAAATGAATTAGAGTCCATAGACAAAGAGAGAGAATTTGTTTTTACAAAAAATCATCAATGCGAGAAAGCTAAATAGGGATTAACATCTATTTGATCGCTATTGGGGGCCCCATACACAGTCGGTCGGCGATTCATTGGGCGCCCCCGCCCCCATGCAACTAATTGGATATTGCACTGAAGAGCCCGAGCCATATGAGCGGTTCACAGCTGAATGTGCGCCTCCGGAGAGCCTTTCACCGCTTCCAGCCGCCACGGGCTGGATGGCGCCCTATACCAGAACACTATGCCGTGCTGCGGTAAAAGACGCTGTTGGTACAGCAGCGTGACCTGCGGTCTACGAGAAGGCGTTGTGACGGCCCTTGAACAGCTTCTCAACTTGATCTTGCGCACGCTGTACAATCCCGCCTTTCGGTCCGGCATCAGTTGATGCCCGGCGCCACCCCTCGTCGGCGCGTGTCACATCCACGTTCTCGCTGATCTCATCGATCAATCGATCCCAGTCATCGGAATTGTCTCCATACTCAGGCAGGAAGGCCTTTCAGGTAGTAGTGACGCTTTGGATGACCTCTGCCAGTGATTGGCCAAGCGCCTTTGCTTCAGCACGTAATACCGCACCGCCACCCGTCATATAGGTAACGATGGTGTAAGAGTGAATTTGGGCAGTAATTTTCTTGTTTGCTCCCCCGTGATCAGTTAGGCACGGATTATATATAAATACTGAAATTCCAGTAAGGTAACTTTTTTACTTTTTATCACTTGTATTGTTATTTTAATACTGGCTATTACTGACGGAGCGTTTTGTCTCATTGATAATGTGAGTTGGAAATGCTTTGAATATGTTATAGAGGGGGTATATGTCTTCTAATGCTACTAATTCCGACCCTGTGTCGAACTCTTTTCGAGTGCTTGATAATAGTGAGATTGATCAGGTGGCAGGAGGTTTTAGTCTCGCCGATGGTCTAGAGAGACTTCATGAAATTGAGCGTGGGATTCAAGAAAGAGCTGCCGAATTTAATCAGAAGCTCCATAAGCAGATCGCCATGGGGATGGAAGAGCTAAGGGAGGCACGTGCAGACATTACGTCTGCGTTCGGTGAGATCTTTTTATAGTGGTGACAACCCTTTTTTGACGGTTTCACGCAGGACCTACGTAGATAGACATCCTGTGGTTTGGTGAAATATATAAAAAGGAAGAAAGATATGACAAAGAGTAAAACGCTTCGGCATTTGACACTGGAAGAAATCGATCTCGTTGCAGGTGGAGATGGGATCGTTACCGGGCTTGTTGGGGATATACCTTTGGTAGGGCCTCCGGTCGCTAATGCCGTGGAGGGGCTAACCGATGGCATTCTTGCCCCCTTCAGGACTACTGCAGTATTCGGTGTCAAAATCCCTGTCCCAGGCATGGATGAAATTATCTAACTTGCAAAATATATTCGAAATGGTAATTACCCAGCCACTTTCTCTCAGGGAGTGGCTGGGTGTCTGCATGTTTAGTTAAGGAAATAATATTGCATCGTCTTTATTCAGCGGTCTCAAGTTTCAAGTGCCACGCTATTGAAGAGTTTTCAGACCGGCGACGGATTTCTTTAATACTTCGGTATAGACTTCCATCGATGGACCGCTAGTCCATTGCCTTGAAATAGATTCAAAATTCGCCGATCACGAGCCCCCCAGTGCGTCACGATTCAACCCGCGCAGCGAATGCCGCCATTTCCTCGCCTGTGATTCCGAGCTCCAGGGCATCCAGGTAGTCGCAGTACCACTGTATCATCGTGCGCCGGTGTTTCAGGTACACTAGGGTACTGATAGTGCAGGAGATTTGGGCCGGATGCGACTCTACCATTGAGCTGTACCGCTGGTTGCTGTTTGGTTGCTGATTGAGTGCGATCAACGATGAGGGTGGGAGTGGTGGAAATGCGTAATTAGCTGAAAATACAAATGTCCCGCATGGCAGGCGCGGTCCGCTTCATCCTTACGCTGCACTCATAATCCCTTGGTCGGCGGTTCGAGTCCGCCTGGGCCCACCATCAAGTCAGTGGGCGCTCATCGCCTGATGTGATGGGCCGGTTCACGTGATCCTCCGTAGCTTCATATGCCCCATTTCTAGCTTCTCGCGTTCCGTTCGGGCTGGCTCCGAGCCGGGGACGCTTTGCTTTGATAATTTCCTGAACTTTCGGCACTACCAGGCGGTATTATAGGTTGTGCTACTTTTTTGCTGCTCCCTCTCATGGCTCATTTTTCAGGCACTCAAATGATAAAAGGTATCGTTATCTGCTTTGCGTTTCTGGTGATACAGCTTCTGGTGCTGGGTCAAATCGATAACCGACTGAATTCAGCATCCCGGGATGTTCGACAAGCCTCTTCCGTGACGCACGTCGCCCAGCGTGAAGGGAAGGAAGAGGGGGGCGAAGAGAAAATCTCCTGAGCTCGGGGCGGCCACGGTTTCCCGCATCTCCGACTGTCATGGAAAACGAAGGGGGCCGCCTCTATGGGCGGCCCTCTTGGTCTGATTGCCCGGCTGCGTTGTCAGTCCCTGTGGGACAAGCACGCGATTCCTCCTGCCTTACTCCGGCGCCCCGGACTACCGCCTCGTGGCCGAAGGCCATGCGGTCCTGCCTGTTGTCGCTATCGGCAATGCCCGTTCCAGGGTTCCACACCTGGCAAGAATTCGATTAATATATAGTAGCTTGCTATTAATTTGCACGCTTTTGTATGTGATGCCATCTCGCTGTCGAAAACCGTCTGTCTGGGTGGTTTTCGGGGTCGCTGACGATGCTCCGGCTGGACCCGTTGCTGAGCTATCACCACATAAAGACCGTCGACGAAAAGGATACAGTGCCTATGGCGTCTCAGCCCGATAACATGTCGCGACGCGCTTTCCTGCGCGGTTCCGCGACTCTCATCCCGACTGTCGGCTTGGCCGGCGGCATCAGTCTCACCGCCCAGGCAGACGAGCCCGCTCCCAATCTCAGCGAATATCAGCCTGTATTCTTCGGCGAAGACGAGTGGTCCTTTCTGCTCGCCGCCTGTGACCGCCTGATCCCTGGCGAACACGCTGGTTCGGGCCCCGGAGCTCTGGATACCAATGTGCCGATCTTTCTCGATCGGCAGATGGATTCTCCCTATGGCCATGCCGAGCGCTGGTACATGGAAGGTCCCTTCGATCTCGATGGCTCGCCCGATCTGGGCTTTCAGTATCCCTATTCGCCGCGAGAGGTCTATCAGAAAGGCATCGCGATGACGCAGCAGTACTGCCGGCAGGAGCATGGAAAGCGTTTCGAGCAGCTCGACGGTGATACGCAGGACGCCGTTCTGAAAGGGCTGGAAGCCAATGACATCAATTTCGCGAGCTTGGGCGAACGTCAGATGCAGGCATCGGACTTTTTCTCGCACCTGCTGGAGAACACCAAGGAGGGTTACCTCTCCGATCCTATCCATGGCGGCAATAAGCACATGGCGGCGTGGAAGATGGTCGGCTTCCCCGGTGCTCGTGCCAGCTACCGTGACTGGGTCGACCAGCACGACGTCGAGTATCCGCTGGGCCCCGTCAGCCTCAACGGCGAGCGCGGCTGAACGTGCAATGCACGACAGCATGCCATCGCTCGTCTCCCGGGTAGAAAAAGGACTTCCATCGTGACTGCAAGATATCTGATTCCGCTGTTGGCGGGGAGCACTCTGCTTTCCTCCATGCCTGCATTCGCCGACACCGATGACATCGTCAAACGGGGCGCTTACCTGGCACGTGCCGGCGACTGCGTCGCTTGCCACTCCTCGCCGCAGGGCAAGCCATTTGCTGGTGGCCTGGGAATCGAAAGCCCCTTCGGTACCATTTATTCGACCAATATCACCCCGGACAAGGAAAACGGCATCGGTAGCTATACCGAGGAACAGTTCGCCGCCGCCCTGCGCGAAGGCAAGCGTGCCGATGGCGCCAACCTGTATCCGGCGATGCCGTATCCCTCCTATGCGAACCTGACCGATGAGGATGTCCACGCGCTCTACGCCTACTTCATGCAGGGTGTAGAGCCCGTGGCTTCCCAGCCGCCGAAGACATCGCTCGGGTTCCCATTCAACCAGCGTTGGGGAATCTCTGCCTGGAACTGGCTGTTCGCCGATGCGGAGCCCTTCACACCGCAGGCCAGTCATGACGAGTTGACCGAGCGCGGCCGCTATCTGGTCGAGGGGCTCGGCCACTGTGGCAGTTGCCATACGCCGCGCGGTATTGCTCAGCAGGAAAAGGCGTTGGGTGGCGACAGCGAGGCGTATCTTGCCGGTGCCAATCTCAACGGCTGGTGGGCGCCCTCGCTGCGCGCTGGCGACGGCGACGGTCAAGGCATCGAGAGCTGGGATACCCAGGCGATCGTCGATTACCTCGAGACCGGTCGCAACGTTCACGCCACCGTGGGTGGCGAGATGACCTCTGTCATCGCCCACAGCACCTCGTACCTGAGCGAACGGGACCTGATGGGTATTGCCCAGTATCTCAAGTCACTGCCGGCCAACCCGACCAGCGATGATGCCGCTTCGACCGAAGCGCGTGAACAGTCCACCGACGAGACCGCCGCTCACCTCACCGCAGCCAAGAATCTGAGCAAGGGCGAGCGTCTTTATATCGACAATTGTGCGGCATGCCACTTCAACGCCGGCGAAGGCGCCGACCGCGTCTTCCCGCAGCTCGATGGCAACTCGCTGACCAATGCCGAGAATCCCGCTGGCTTGATTCACACCATGTTGGCTGGCGCCCGGCCGCCGGCGACGTCGAAGATTCCTGCCCAACTGCCGATGCCCGGTTTCAGTTGGCGCCTGTCGGACGAGGAAATCGCCTCGTTGGCGACCTTCGTGCGCGGCGCCTGGAGTAACGACGCCGGTCCGGTGACGGCCGAGCAGGTTGCCGAGGTGCGTGACTCACTCGGGGACACTCCGCTGAGCCGAGCCCCGGATCCGAATGGCTCGCTCAACCACGAAGATGGCGGCCAGTAACGAAGGGCGGGTCGCCCGGAGAGGCGGCCATGCTGGCGTGTCGCTGTACACGCCGAATGAATCGAGGAGTTAACGCATGGCTAAGCAACAACCACGTGTCGATGCCGTCATTGTCGGCCTGGGCTGGACCGGTTCCATCATGGGCATGGAGCTGACCGATGCGGGGCTCAACGTGCTGGCGCTGGAGCGCGGTGCCGATCGTAGCAACGCCGATTTCGCCTACCCCAAGGCGGCAGACGAGCTGCAGTACGGTATCCGTCACACCATGATGCAGAAGCCGAAGCAATCGGCGGTCACCATTCGGCGCAACCTCGACGAGCGGGCGCTTCCGCAGCGCAAGCTGGGGGCTTTTCTGCCCGGTGACGGCGTGGGCGGTGCCGGCGCGCACTGGACCGGCGTACTGATTCGCCCGACGCCGACCGATTTGCAACTGAAAAGCTTCGCTGACCAGGCCTTCGAGCCCGGCGTGTTGCAGGATGACATGCAGATTCAGGATTTCGGTGTAACCTGGGACGAACTGGAGCCGCATTTCACGTTCTTCGAGAACGTCTGTGGCCAGTCCGGTACCACCGGCAATTTGCGCGGTGAAACCCAGGAGGGCGGTGACCCGTTCGAAGGGCCGCGCAGCGAGCCCTATCCGCTACCGGCGCTGCAGGATACCCAGAATACCGAGATGTTCGACAAGGCCGCGCGCCAGTTGGGGTATCACCCATTCCCCAATCCCTCGGCCAACGTTTCGCGTGCCTGGACCAATCCCTATGGTATGCAACTGGGCCCATGCAACTATTGCGGCTTCTGTTCCCGCTACGGCTGCGTGAACTACTCCAAGGCCTCGCCACAGACATGCATCCTGAATGCGCTCAAGCAGCGCAGCAACTTTGCCTATCGCACCCATGCCAATGTGACGCGTGTCGAGTTGGCTGCGGATGGCAAGACGGCGACCGGGGTGACCTATATCGACGAGAATGGCGAGGAAGTTTTCCAGCCAGCGGATATGGTTATTCTGGCCTCCTACGCGCTGAACAACGTGCGTTTGATGCTCAATTCCGGCATCGGCCAGATGTATGATCCCGTGTCGCGCACCGGCACGGTGGGGCGCAATTACGCCTACCAGATCGGCGGGGGTATCCACATGTACTTCGATGATATCGAGTTCAACCCCTTCGCTACTGCGGGTGCCACCGGCAGGATGTTCAACGACTTCTCGCCGGGCAATTTCGACAGTGCGTCGCACGGTTTCATCGGCGGTGCCAAGATGCATTCCTCGCAGGCCAGCGGCACGCCGATCAAGACGCCGCTGCCCAAGGATACGCCGAGCTGGGGACAAGGCTACAAGGATGCGCTGCAGAAGTATTATGGGCATCACATGAAGCTGTCGATGACCGGTAGCGTGATGTCCTACCGCACCAACATGCTCGATCTCGACCCGACCTGGAAGGATCCTTATGGCATGCCGCTGCTGCGCATGACCTTCGACTGGAAGGAAAACGAGCTGAAGTTGTCGCGCTTCATGCGCGATCGGTTACGCGAGATTGCCGATGTGCTCAAGCCGGACCACATGGAAGAAAGCTTTCAGTTGAACGGCGATCACTTCAAGGTGACCAGCTATGTCTCGACGCACAATGTCGGCGGCGCCGTCATGGGAACCGATCCGAGCAATTCCGCGCTCAACCGTTATCTGCAGAGCTGGGACGTGCACAACGTTTTTGTGCCCGGAGGCAATGCTTTCCCGCAGAACTTCCAGGCCAATCCGACCGATCTGATCGCTGCGTTGACCTACTGGTCGGCCAAGAAGATCAAGGAGGATTACCTGAAAAACCCGGGGCCGCTGATGTCGCGCGCTTGATCGTGCGACCAGGAAGCCTTCACGAGGCCGTGGGATAAGACTAGCCCGACCCGGGGCCCCGGGTCGGGGCCTCGAGGTGAGGCGTCAGCGGCCAGGTCTTGCCGTCAGGCTCACGGCTTGTCGAATGATGCCTGAAACGCCTCGGCGTCCACCTGGACAAAGACTTCATGTGCCTTGATGTGGGTCTGGAAGTAGTCGTGTTGCCCGTAGTGTGGCCACTGGCGAGGTGAAATCCCGCTCAGTCGGCGTTTCACGGCGCGTTTCAGGCGGCGTTCCAACCCCGGCTTGTCCCGGAGGTCATGCATGCTGTCCATGGCCACGGCTTTCTCGCGCTGGGTTTCCAGGTCGAGTGGCTGGCTGTAGAGAGAGGCGGGCCCCAATCGAGACTGGGCATACTGCACCGGCCAGACGCCGGCGGCGGCATGGGCCGGGCCGCGTGGGAAGCCCCGTTGGCTCTTCAGGTGGTTGACGTACAGCAGCACGCGTTGCGGGCGGTGGCGTGTGTTTTGCATGGCCATGGCCAGCGCCTGGGAGGCCGCTTGGTGGTCGGGGTGGGAGTCGATCTCGGGGTGTGGCGTGACCACGGTGCTGGGGCGGATCTCGTCGAGCAACCGCTCGAGATCGGCCAGCAGGTCGACCCCGCGATTGGCAGCGCCGTTCGTTTGTTCATCGGAGGCCAGCGGGTGCAGGTTCCATTCCCGGAAATCAGCGGGAGTGAGCGTCTTGTCGCCGAACGATGGCTGATGCTCGGTCGGTGCCTTCAATAGGGCGCCGAGGGTGTCGTTGAAGTAACCGAGCATATACAGCCGTTGCTGCGCAAGGCCGGCCAGCATGGGCGTGGTGGCACTGTTCCAGGCGCGGATCCAGCCCTTGCGGCGGCTGGCGCTTTGCAGGTCAGGGTCGAGGAAGGGCAGGTATTGCCGATCGAGACGCTTGTGCCGCTCGCCGGCCGTCAGGGTCAGGATCCAGGCGCGTTCGGCATGCTGGCGATAAAGGCCGTAGGCCGCGAGCTCGGCGTCGTCCGGGTGAGGCGCAATGATCACCAGAGGGCCGTCATCCAGCGGGGAACGAGGAAAGCCGAGCAGGCGGGCCCGGGGAGACAGGCGACAGGCCTGGGGAGTGAGCGTGACACTCGCCAGATCCTCGATACCGTTGAGATTGAGCAGGCGCTTGCCGGATTGTCGCGTTTCCAGGTATTGGGTGAAACGTGGCTGACCGTCTTCTTTCACCGTGATGCCGGGGAGCCGCCAGGGCCCTCGAGCCGTGTAATGGATCTCCAGCATCCATGTCCAGCCCTGCGCAGTCAGCTCGGTGGAATCTGTTCGCAGTCGCCCCTGGTCATCGATGCTGGCTTCCATGTCGCGTTCAGGGGCCAGCGGCAGGTAGTGATCATGAACTCGGGGCATCGGCTGACTCGCTGCTGTTATCGATGAGGTCGAGGAATTCGTCCACGATGCGGGGCTCGGCAAAGCGTTCCACCCAGGCGGGCCGAATCGTGATGGGCGATCTTACCGCCTTGAGTATTCCCTCGGCCAACGCGGCGGCAGTGGGTTCGGTCATCAATTCCCGTTGCTCGTCGATCAGTACTTCCGCGACGCCTCCCGGTGCCTGAGTGGCGACGCAGGGCGTGCCGAGTGCCAGGGCCTCGATCAGGACGATGCCCAGTCCTTCGAAGCGGGAACTGAGCACGAAGGTGTCAGCGCGCGCCACCCAAGGGTAGGGGTTGGCCTGTTGCCCGAGGAAGTGGACGACTTCCTCGAGCCCCAACTGCCGGGCCAGGGCTTCCAGCTTGGGGCGCTCCGAGCCATCGCCGATGATCACTAGCCGATGCCTCATTCCCTGGCGACGTGCCAGGGCGAAGGCCTCGAGCAGGAGGGACTGCTGCTTCACGGGGACCAGGCGGGCGACATGCACCAGAAAAGGCTCCGGGATGGCCGGAGATGGTGTTTCCTGCGCCTTGCGGCGCAATTCGGCGATGGGCACGGCGTTGTAGATGACCTGGGTAGCGTCGAGCGTCACCCGCTGTTCAGCCAGATAGGCATGCAGGCTCTCCCGTACGCCTTCCGACACGCAGACCACGCGCTTGTCCTGGTAAAGCCGGCGTGTCAGCCAGCGACCCAGGACATTCCGGGAGAAACGTCCTGTCACCGCTTCCACGACTTGCCAGGCGCGAGGATCGCGCACCCGCCACAGCATCTCGAAGGCACCCTGGCCGCGGATCAGGATGAGATCCAGGGCGCCATATTGGTGCTCGGTGTCGGCGACGAAGGCATCGAAGGCTCGACTGCAGCGCCATCCTTGCCAGACGAACCCCGAGCGGGGCAGGAGCGGGGCGAGCACCAGGCGGCTGAGCAGGTGCCAGGCCATGCCCGTGATGCTGCCGCGCTGTTCCCTGTCGAGGTCACGGCAGTGGACGATCACGTCGGGATGAGGGTGGTGGGTCGGTTGTCCTTTCAGAACCAGCAGGTGGACTTCATGCCCTGCCGCTGCCATGGCATTGGCCAATGTCAGAGTGGCTTGCTCGATACCGCCGGTACCGAGACGGCGCAGGGTAATCAGGATTCGCATGGAGGGAGAAAACCGGGATTGCAATGGACCAACCACCTGGCGAATTGAGCCGTCGAACGGTCGTCGCCGACGCCGGGAGGCACCCGGGACAATATACTACCCGTTTTGTGGCTCGGTCGGTATTTCACTCAACGACGAGGCCTCTAGGCATTGTCTGGAAACTGCCTGCGCTCGATTATACGACGTTGAAAACCTTCTCAAAATGCCCATTTATGCCTTGTAAACGCCGCGTTCTGACTCGTGACATCCCTGTCACTCGCTCTTCGAGCAGCGGAAATGCTGTTTTATGATGAGCCCCTTTGAAGCTGCCTCGGACGACCGTCGATACTATGTACTCACCTTACCTGCTTCGGTAAGGTACGCGCCTCCGAATACGTGAGGTGAAGCATCGTGAAACCGCAACACATCTGGGAGTCTCCCGTCGGGTGGTCATGCTCTCGGGGTATCTGGGCGCTGGGTGTCATCGCTCTGCTGATTTATGCGGGTGGGCGGATACTCTGGCCGGATGTGGGGTCGCCCGCGGAAACGACCATGGCGCTGCTCGGGCTGGTGATGGTGCTGGTCCAGGGGAAGGGCATCCGCAGCAGTGCGGCGCTCTGGCTGCTGCTCGCCGCGGTAGTGGTGCAGGTGCTGTCCTGGACGCTGGGCTATTTCCATCATCCCCAGTGGGTGGCGGACAATCCGCAGGTCGATCGCCTCGCCAAGTTGTTCATCTTCATCGCTGTGGCGTGGTGGCTGGGGGGGAGCACCCGCAATACCTTGCTGGTCTGGGGGCTGGCGGTCATCGCCTTGCTGCTGACCAGTGTCGTCCAGGGGAATGGGCTCCAGGAGTGGATCCGTGGCTTAGAAGGCCATCGTGTCGGGTTTGGCGTCCGCAATTACCAGCACGGCGCCATGCTGTTCGGGGTGGCACTGCTGGGACTGGCGGTATTCGCGCCTCGTATCATGGCGCCCGGCCGTTGGCGCGCCGCGCGGATCATGGGCTGGTGCCTGATATTTCTGGTGACGGTCATCGCGGTCATGATCGGCCAGACGCGGGCCGTGTGGTTGGCACTGGCGTTGTGCTTGCCGTGTGTACTCGTCGTCTGGCGGCTGGCCACGCGTTTGCTGGGTGGTGGCCGTCGTCTCAACCGCCGGCTCCTGCTGATGGGGGGCGGCATGGCGCTACTCGTCGTGCTGGGTGCCGGCAGTTTGCTCAAGGGGCCGCTCGTCGAGCGAGTGGGCAAGGAGTCTCAGGTCATCGGCATGCTGCTCGAAGGCGATGTCGAGGAGATGCCCTATACCAGCATCGGCACTCGCATCCATAGCTGGCAGGCCGCGCTCGAGTGGATACAGGAGCGCCCGCTCGTCGGCTGGGGAGGCACGGGACGCAGTCTGGTCATCGAGCATACCCCCTGGTTGCCGGAGACGGTCAAGCAGTCGTTTGGCCACTTGCACAACTACTTCCTCGAGATATGGGTGGCCTACGGATTGATTGGCGTCGCCTTGATCGCGGCGCTGGCCTCATGGATCGGCATGGCGACATGGCGGGCCTGGCGTGGCGGTGCGCTCCCGGGCGACATGGCGTTGTTCGGCGTCGGTTTCTTCCTTTACTGGATGGTGGTCAACCAGTTCGAGTCATACAATTCCTTCTGGACAGGCGTCTACGTGCACAACCTGGTGGTGGGCGGGCTGATCACCCATTACTGGCGTTGGCAACGAGACGTCAAGGCGAGGGATCACTTCGCTGAACGTTCTGGCAGCTAAATGTTCTTGAGAGTGCCAACGATGAACTTTGCTCGAATCCTGCTTCTCAACGCCCTTGGTGTCTTGCTCATCACCAGCTGGTGGGTGCCGTATTTCACATTCTGGTCGACGCTCGATGATGCCGTGTTCTGGTGGTTCAACCAGACCATCGGCGACGACCACCTCCGTTGGACCGAGATCCTGGCGGCCCTCAACAGCCGTCGCTATGACATTCTCATCATGCTTTGCATGCTGTCTGTCATGGGCTGGGCCAGCTATCGCGATCGCCTAGGCGGGTGGCGGCGCTGGTTCGGAATCGGCGTGACCATGTTGATCACCGCGGGCCTGGTCAGTGAGATGGTTCGTCATGTCATCACCTATGGCCACCCCAGCCCGACCATGACGTTCGATGAGGTCAACCTGGCCTCTTCCTTCGTGGAATTTGTCACGAAAGATCAGGCGGGTAATAGCTTCCCGGGGGATCACGGCATCATGTCCATGATCTTCGCGGGGTTCATGCTGACCTTTGGCGACCGTCTGACGCGCCTGGCTAGTATCGCCTTGACCCTTCTCGCCATCGTGCCACGCATCATGGTGGGCGCGCACTGGCTCAGTGACGTGCTCGTCGGGTCGTTGTCGATCTGTTTGCTGCTGCTGCCCTGGGTGTTGTGCACGCCTCTGGCACCGCGCATGTCGGCATCCGTGACGGCAGGGCTCAAGCGTCTGGAGAGCATCTTGCCCCTGAACATCAGCAACCGTTCGTAGCGATTCCCGCAGACGGGCCGGCTTCGCCCCGACATGCCGGCCCCGTCGTGCCCCGGGGTATTGAAAGTGTACCCGGGCGCTACATTCCCACCAGTACGATCACGACACCATAAGTCGCTACGCCGGCCGCGACGGGCCAGCCCAGTGAGCGCTTGCGATACCAGACGAGCAGGGTGATGGCGACACCGACGGCCGTGGCGAGCCAGGCGCTGGCGTCAGGGTGGCGCGGTACCAGCGAGACGCCGAGCAGGGCGGCGATCATCAGCGGGCCCAGGATGCCGAGCCATTGGGGCATGGCGTCTACCTGGTCATCTTCCCCGAGGCGCCGCAGGCGGCGTCGCATCCAGAGCAGAGGTAGCACGCGTATCAGGTAGGTGCCGAGGGCGGAAGCCAGTACGGCCAGCCAGAGGGCGCTACTCATGAGAGCCTCCTGTTTGTCGTGAATCGAACTTCACCAGGTAGAAGCAGAGCGCCCCGCACAGGGCGGCCAGTGGAATGCCCAGGTTGGTGAGGCCGGCCAGGGTGCAGATCATGGCCGTGACGATGGTCAGGCACAGGGCCAGTGACCAACGCCGCGAGGTGAAGCGGGGCATGACCAGCACGAGGAACAGGGCCGGCAGCGCGAATGGCATGACCTCGCCGAGCAGTGGCCATTGCGCCATCAACCAGTCCCCGGCGACGGCGCCGAGTAGCGTGCCGGCAATCCAGCTCGCCCAGGCCAGCAAGGCGGCACCGGTGTACCAGCCGAGGCGCTGATGTTCCGGCAACTGCGGCAGGCGGCTGTGGGCCAGGGCGAAGACCTGATCGGTGAGGCCGTGCATCAGCCAGGGCCAGTACCGGCTCGCGGTAAGCCAGGGAGCCAGGTTCGGGGCATAGACCACGTGGCGCACGTTGATCAGCAGGGTCATGGCGACGACGAGCCATAGTGGCGCGCCGGCGGCGGCCATGCCGATGAACAGGAACTGGGAGGCGCCGGCATAGACCAGCACCGAGATGAGCGTGGCCTCCCAGGCGGTGAAGCCGGTCTGGATGGCGATCAGCCCGAAGGAGATGGCGACCGGGATGTAGCCACCCAGTAGGGGAGTTGCCTCGCGCATACCGGTCAGCCAGGACGTGGCGCGCAGCGGATGGGTGCGTGTGGTCATGGTACGGCCTCGGTGTCGGTGTACACGATGGTCATGAGCAAGGTCGCCCAGGTGTCATGCGTGCGATAGAGGTGGGGTTGGTCGGCCTCGAAACTCAGGGTATCGCCCGCCGAGAGTGCTCGAGCCTCGTTCTCGGGGCCCGCCTCGAGCCGGCCGCTGACGACGGTGAGCGACTCCCGGGTGCCCGGCGAGTGCGCCTCGGCGTGGCGCGTGATGTGCGGTGCGCAGCGCATCCAGTAGGCATCGACGCGGGGCGCGTCCTGGCCCTGATCGAGCAGCCGCACTTCCACGCCGTCTTCGCCCAGCGGCACCTTGATCGGTGCGACCAGGGTGCCGAAGGGAACATTCAGCTGTACCGCCAGGCGCCAGATCGTATCCAGCGTCGGGTTGCCGTCGCCCTGCTCGAGGCGTGAAAGGTTCGACTTGGCGATGCCAGCGGCGGTGGCCAGTTGCGATAACGACCAGCCCCGGGCACGCCGCAGTGTCTGCAGGTGCTGGCCCAGGGTGCTGAGCGAGAGCTTGTCCATGTCACTCATGGCGTCTTCCCGTTTCGTTCGTTATATGGAACGTTCTATATAACGAACAAGCGCCTGTCAAATGACGTGATCCGGACAGGCACCGCTTCCTTCTGCGCCAGGAGTTCGCATAATGGAGGGCGCAACAGCGGTCCGGGCCGGTGCCGTCCCGGGCCAGCCTTGTCTCTCAACGTGATGGAGCCACCATGAGCTATATGCCCTCGGAGCATCGCTATGAGCGCATGTCGTATCATCGCTGCGGACGCAGCGGCCTGAAGTTACCGGCCATATCACTGGGCCTGTGGCAGAACTTCGGCGAGAACGCCAATCCCGACAACGCCCGGGCGATCTGTCGCACTGCCTTCGATCACGGCATCACCCACTTCGACCTGGCCAATAACTATGGGCCGCCGCCAGGCAGTGCCGAGGAGTTGTTCGGCCGCATCCTCAAGCAGGACTTTGCCGGTTATCGCGATGAGTTGGTGATCTCGACCAAGGCGGGTTACCGGATGCATCCGGGGCCCTATGGCGAGTGGGGCAGCCGCAAGTATCTGCTCTCCAGCCTCGATCGAAGCCTCGAGCGGCTGGGCATTGACTGCGTCGACATCTTCTATTCGCATCGTTTCGACCCGGAGACCCCGCTCGAGGAGACCATGATGGCCCTCGATCAGGCGGTGCGTCAGGGCAAGGCGCTGTATGCGGGCATTTCGTCCTACAACGCCCAACGTACCCGCGAAGCCATCGAGATCCTGAACGCCTTGGGCACGCCTTGCCTGATCCACCAGCCCAGCTACTCGATGCTCAATCGCTGGATCGAGGACGACGGCCTGCTGGATACCCTCGATGAACTCGGTACCGGTTCGATCGTCTTTTCCCCGCTGGCTCAGGGGCTTTTGACCGACAAGTACCTGGCGGGAATGCCCGACGACAGCCGTGCCTCGCGCGGCGCGACCCTCAAGGATTCACACCTGTCCGCGGAAAACCTGGAACACGTGAGAGCCCTCAACGAGATTGCCCGGCAACGCGGCCAGAGCCTGGCGCAGATGGCGATTGCCTGGGTGTTGCGCGGCGGCCGGGTGACCTCGGCGCTGATCGGTGCCAGCCGCCCGGAGCAGGTCGTCGACTGCCTGGGCGCCCTGGAGCGGCGGGACTTCACCGAGGAGGAGTTGCGCGAGATCGATCGTCACGCGGTGGAAGGCGGCATCAATCTGTGGGCCGCCTCGTCGGAGCGCTGATGAGTGAAACGAGGGTGTGATGCCATGGCCCGGGCGGGCCATGGCGGCGACGATGTGTTCAGTCGTCGTCGAGGTCGACACCTTTGGCGCGGCAGGCTGCCGCAGTGAACAGTACATCGGTGGAGGAATTGAGTGCTGTCTCGGTGGAGTCCTGCACCACGCTGATAACGAAGCCGATCGCCACCACCTGCATGGCCACGTCGGTGGAGATGCCGAACAGGCTCGCGGCCATGGGAATCAGCAGCAGCGAGCCGCCGGCCACCCCGGAGACGCCGCAGGCCGCCAGCGCGGAGACGATGCACAGCAGCAGCGCGGTCGGGAAGTCGACGCCGATGCCCAGGGTATGCGCAGCGGAGAGAGTGATCACCGTGATGGTGATGGCAGCACCGCACATGTTGATGGTCGCGCCCAGCGGGATCGAGATGGAATAGGTGTCGGCGTGCAGCTTGAGGCGACGGCACAGCTCCAGGTTGATCGGGATGTTGGCCGCCGAACTGCGCGTGAAGAAGGCCGTGATGGCGCTACCGCGCAGGCAGGCGAAGACCAGCGGATAGGGATTGCGGCCCGTCTTCCAGAAGACGATCAACGGGTTGGTGACCAGGGCGACGAACAGCATGCAGCCGATGATCACCATCAGCAGGTGGGCATAGTCGAGCAGGGCATCCATGCCGGCTTCGGCCAGGGTGCCGGCGACCAGCCCGAAGATGCCCAGCGGGGCGAAGCGAATCACGATCTTGACGATTCGCGACACGGCGTCGGAGAGATCGCCCATCAGGGTCCGAGTGGTGTCGCTGGCGTGGCGGAGCATGATGCCGAGTCCGACTGCCCAGGCCAGGATGGCGATGAAGTTGGCTTCCATCAGTGCGCTGACCGGGTTGGAGACCGCGTTCATCAGCAGGTTTCGGAGAATCTCCACGATGCCTCCCGGCGGATTGCCGCTGACTTCGGGAGCCTCCAGGATCAGCGTCGTGGGGAAGGCGAAGCTCGCCGCCACGGCGACCAGGGCGGCCACCAGGGTGCCGATCAGATAGAGCACCAGCACCGAGCGAATGTGGGTGGGCTGCCCCTGCCGATGGCCGGCAATGGCGGCCGCCACCAGGATGAACACCAGGATCGGCGCGACCGCCTTCAGCGCGGAGATGAACAACTGGCCGAGCAGCGAGACCGACTGGGCCAGCTCCGGCGACAGGGAGGCGAGCAGGACACCGCAGACGATGCCGATGGCGATCTGAGGGATCAGGCCCAGCCGCCGGATGGGGCGAAACAGGGCGTTGACGGTTGCGATCATGAAAGGTCTCTCGGGAGTTTCGAGCTGGGATGGATGAACGGGAATCACGACGGCGGACGCCCCCGGCTTGCCGACACGGGAGTGACATTGGAAGGAGAGGCCAGTCATACGCACCATGCCAGAACGCGCTGACCGAGCGCCTGCCGAGTGCGCGGCAGTCTAACATTGTATGCGGCGGCAGGTGGTGAGACTTTCGTTTGCCATAAAGGCAGCAAGAAACGCTGCAAGAGGATCTCCGGAAAGGTTTGTTGCATAGAGGCGCGGTTGATGGTGAGAGGGTGGGCGATCATCCGCGCCTCATTAGTCGAGAAGCCTCCGAAGGGGGGCGTCAGCACTGCTGTGGCCGGGGGCTCCGTAACCATAAGGCCGAGAGCAGCGCCAGCGTCAGTATGCCGGCACCGGCGACCATGGCCGAGAGGTTCATGCCGGCGATGAAAGCCTGCTTGGCCTGGATGAGCAGCTCAGGCGATAGACGTTGGACGATGGAGGATGCTCCCCACAGGCCATCTTCCAGCTTGAGGGCCAGGTCGGGGGGTAAGTCATTCGGGCGATGAGGGGTGAGCTGCAACCGATATACCAGTGTGGTCAAGCTGCCCAGGATGGCGACTCCGAGAGCGACGCCCAGTTCCTGCACGGTTTCCGACATTGCCGAGGCCGCTCCAGCCATTTCTGGTGGTGCCGAGCCGACGACCAGGTCCGTGCCAAGGGCCGCAATGGCGCCGAGTCCCAGGTAGACCAGCGAGAAGCCGACGACTACCGTCATGACCTCGGTGGGGCCATCGACGCTGGCGAGCAGCAGATAACCCAACGTGGAAACCGTCAGCGTTCCGGCGACGACCAGGCTGGCAGGGAAACGACGCACCATGAGGGGAGCCGTGAGGGCGGCGATGAACATCGCCAGGGCGGGAGGCGCCATCCACATTCCCGCCACCATAGGGGTAAGGTCGGCGACCAACTGCAGGTATTGGGTAACGAGTAGCATGATGCCTCCGACACTCATCAGGCCGATGAGCAGGATGCCCAACGCAGCGTTGAAGGCCGGACTGTGAAACAGGCGCATATCGAGCAGTGGCGTGGCGAGTCGATGCTGTCGGCGAACGAACCAGAGGCCAAACGCCACGCCTGCCAGCAGTGTCGCTATCCCGCTGAACGTGACACCTTTGTCGACCAGGTGCTTGAGGGCATAGATGGTCTGGAGAATGGCGGCCAGCGACAGAGCGACACTGCCGAGATCGAACCGACCACTATGTGGTGCCTTGAACTCTGGCAGGCAGAAGGGGGCGGCCAGCAGCAGAATGCCGACTACCGGTAGCGCGACCAGGAAGGCAGCCCCCCACCAGAACTGGGCCAGTAGAGCCCCGCCTACCAATGGACCGGCGACCATTCCCAATGAAAAGGCGGTGGCCCAGACTCCGATGGCCAGCGCGCGCTGGTGGGCGTCGACGAACATATTGGTGATCAGGGCGAGGGTCGATGGCATCAGGGTGGCGCCGGCGATCCCCAGCAGCGCACGAGCGGCGATGAGTATGCCTGGGCTGGTGGCGTAGGCGGCCAGCACGGACACGATGCCGAAGGCGGTGGCGCCGATCATCAGCAGTCTGCGTCGACCGATGCGGTCCCCCAAGGTCCCCATGGTGATCAAGCAGCCGGCAATGAGAAAACCATAGGCATCCATGATCCACAGTGCCTGGGTATTGGTGGGTTGGAGATCGGCGGCCAGGGCGGGAAGCACCAGGTAGAGCAGGGTAACGTCCAGGCCAAGCAGCGCCGTCGGTAGCGTGAGCACGGCAAGCCCGATCCATTCCTGTAACTGGGCCCGGGGAGATGCGGTGGTCATCATCGAAAGCCTCCTGCCCGGCACTGGCCGGGCATGCTGAGATGTTGGCATGCTGTTTTTCCCCGGCAGGCCCTTGTCGAGGGAAAGCCGTAGGTGACATGGCAAGAGTCTCAGTGTTTTTTTATAGGGTTACAATTTAAGTGTTTATGCTATTACTAAAAGTGATGCCCTAATCCAGGGGCTGGCGGCTGCCGGGGGGAAGTGCTCCGGGTTAGGCTGGACGTCAGGATCACTGGATCAGGACTGGTCTGGATGAGCGAGGGACACGGGAAGCAAGGAGGGAGAATGCGGACAGGCAGCCTGCCCGGGATTTCCGGGCGCACCTGGAAGGTCGCTGCCGTCACGGGTGCTGGTGCCTTCATGGCGATGCTCGATGCCACGGTGGCCAATCTTGCCATCGAGGCCATCCGACGTGATTTCGGCGTGTCATTGGCCTTGGTGCAGTGGGTGGCGACGGGCTATCTGGTCGCCCTGGCCGTGTCGCTGCCGGTGGCGGGCTGGCTGGGGCGTCGTCATGGCTACGGCCGGCTATGGAGTGCCGCCATGGTCTTGTTCGTGCTTGGATCGGTGGGATGCGCCCTGGCACCGGGGCCCTGGAATCTGATCGCCGCCCGCGTGCTGCAAGGACTGGCAGCCGGACTGATGGTGCCGGCCGGACAGGCGGTCATTGGCTCAATGGCCGATTCACGACAACTGGGTCGCCTGATGGGCACGCTCGGACTGGTCGTCGCCCTGGGGCCGGCCGTCGGTCCCGGTCTGGGGGGCCTGTTGCTGGAGATCGCCTCCTGGCGCTGGTTGTTCTGGATCAACGTGCCGGTCGGTATCGCCGCGCTGCTGATTGCCCGGTCTCTGGTGCCGGGTGGTGATACCGATCCGCATAGCCCCCTCGATGGTCGTGGACTGTTGCTGATCGTGGTGGGACTGCCGGCGTTGCTCTACGGGGCGATGCGATTGGGGGCACACGGCGTGGAGGTGGTGTCGTTATCTTCCGTGACGCTGGGCATCGTTCTGGCGGCGGTCTTCGTATGGCATGCCGGGCGCCAGCGTCATCCGCTGATCGATGTACGCTTGCTGCACGGCAGGCGCTTTGCCGCTGCCACTCTCACCGCCGGCCTGGCCGGGGCCAGCATGTATGGCGGATTGTTGGTCTTGCCACTGTATCTGCAGACCGCCGCCCATCAGAGCGCCGCGAGTACCGGTATGCAGTTGTTGGCGATGGGGCTGGGGAGTGCCCTGATGCTACCGGTGGCGGGCACGCTCACCGATCGCCTGGAGGCATCTCGTGTCGCCATGGTGGGGGCCACGCTGCTGGCACTGGCGACCTTGCCGTTGGCTCTGGGGGCATCGTTGAGCAAGGGGGAGCTGGCCATGTTGCTGATCGTGCGCGGTGCCGGGTTGGCACTGGCCCAGATGCCGGCGATGACCGCGGCTTATACCTCGGTGACACGAGCGCAGATGGGCGATGCCACGACCATCGTCAATGTCGTGCAGCGAACCGGCGGAGCCCTGGGCGCCATCGCGATGGTGGTGTTGCTCGCCCAGGCGGAGCGGGCAGGCGAAAGTGTCCATGGGAGCGGCGGCCATGGCGAGGCCTTCATGCTGCTGGTTCTGCTGGCGGTTGCCGCGATCGGTTCAGCGGCGGCAATACGGTCCCGGAGAATGGCTTCCTGAATCGATGATGTCGCGTGTCACGTGCGACAAGGCACCGCGTCGAGCGTCAACCTTTGGATCATGAAGTGCGCTATCATGGCGCGCTACTCCATTCCGATTGCCTGTATCTTGTCCATGTTGCATCGCTTCCAGCCTCATCGCTCTCGTCTGGCTGCGCGTTTCGCGCTGCTGGGGATGCTGTTGCTGGTCATTGGCCCGTTGATCGGGCAGGTGAGTGCGGCCGCTGGCAACGGCCACGATCATGCTGGGCACAGCATGTCGGCGTCGTCGCACATGGCAATGCAGGCATTGGGCGAGAGCGACCACGGCACGTCGCATCATGCGGCGGTACTTCACTGGCATGCTCAATGCGGCTACTGCTCACTCTTCCAGCAGATGCCGGTGCTCATGGCAATGCTGCCGCATGTCGTCCCGGTGGCATCGCATGCCATCACGGCCCCGGTGGTCGCCACGCGAACCGCGCATGGCGGGCCGGCGGTCTTCCCCCAGGCGTTGACTCGGGCCCCTCCCGTTCCCTTCGGTTGATCTATCGAGAACATCCCGCACGCCTCGCCGCCGTCGGCACCTGTCGACGGTGGCGGGATGTGTGTCTCGCGCCTGTCGTTGGCACGTTTCGCACGATGCCCGGGCGGGCCAACAGGTTTTCCTTCTGCCAAGGGGCCCTCATGAGTAACAAGACTAACGATATTTATCGTGCGGTCTGGCGCTGGCACTTCTATGCTGGCTTGATCGCGATTCCTTTCCTGATTTCGCTGGCGGTGACCGGCGGGCTCTATCTGTTCAAGGACGAGATCGACCGCTGGCTGTACGCCGACATGATGCGTGTGCAGGCGCAGGAGAACGTCATGGTGTCGCCGCAGGTGCAGCGAGACGCGGCCCTGGCATCGGTCGACGGCGAGGCGTTTCGCTATGTGCCACCTCCCAATGCGGAGCTGGCCAGCGAGGTCGACGTGCGTCGCCCGGATGGCACCCAGGTTGCCGTGTTCGTCGACCCTTACAGCGGCGAGGTGACCGGCGACATGCCCTATCGGGGCAGCGTCATGTGGATAGTCCGCCAGTTGCACAGCCTCAACTTCTTCGGTGCCAATGCCAGCATGATCATCGAGATCGTCGGAGGCTGGACGATCCTTCTGGTGTTGACCGGTCTCTACCTGTGGTGGCCGAGAGGGCGCCGCGGTGGCGTGATGTCGGTACGAGGAAAACCGGGCAAGCGCGTGTTCTGGCGCGACCTGCACGCCGTGACCGGTGTCTTCGTCGGTGGCTTCATCCTGTTTCTGGCCATCACCGGCATGCCCTGGTCGACGGTATGGGGTAGCAAGGTCAACGAACTGGCCAATGGCCACAACTTCGGTTATCCCGATGGCGTGCGCGTCAATGTGCCGATGTCCGACGCACGCCTGGCCGAGAACGCCGAGACGGCATGGTCGCTGGAGCAGGCGCAACTACCGACGTCGGCCGATTCCACGTCGCCTTCCATTGGGCTCGACCGGGCCGTGGCTACCTTCGACGACCTGGGGCTGGCGCCGGGCTATGCGGTCAGCCTGCCGAGTGGGCCGGATGGCGTCTACACAGGCTCCATCTACCCGGACGACCTGAGCCGTCAGCGGGTCGTGCATCTCGACCAGTACAGCGGCGAGCCGCTGCTCGACATGCGCTATGCCGACTATGGCCCGCTGGGGCGCGGCCTAGAATGGGGCATCAATGTGCACATGGGGCAGCAGTACGGGCTGGCTAATCAGCTCATCCTGGCCCTGGCCTGTGCCGGTATCGTCTTGCTGTGCGTGTCCTCGGGCGTGATGTGGTGGAAACGCCGCCCCGCGGGTCGCCTGGGCGTACCTCCGGCCCCCAGTGACCCGCGTCGTCTGAGAGGTGTGCTGGCGCTGCTCGCCATCGGCGGCGTGATCTTCCCGCTGGTCGGCGCCTCGATGATCGTCATGGCCATGGTGGACGCCCTGGTCAGAAGACAGGGGACGAAACAGGCTCTGGCTTGAGTCGCGAGTCGTTCTTGGGTGAATGCCCCAATGTGGCGGTCGGGTGAACAGTGGAGTATTGATGGCGCCCTCACCGCTCACGGGGTGAAGGCGCCGTCAGGCGGGTCAGGGCTGGGGGCCGAGGGCCTCGGCCGGTGTGTGCCGGGTTACGGGGCTCACGGCGAGACTCATGCCCACGAACACCAGGGCATTGACCACCAGGCCGCAGAAGCCGGCATGCCAGTCGAGGGGAGTGCTGCCGCCGAACTGGAAGTACAGGGTGAGAATGGCGCCGACGGCCAGGCCGGCGAAGGCGCCGAGCAGCATCGGCAAGAGTTGCACCACGATGCCATAGGCGCCAAGCAGCAGGGCGACCAGCGAGCCGGGATTGACCAGGGCCAACAGGTAGGCGGCAAGCGAGACCACCACTACACCATAACGGGTCAGCCGGAGTGCCTTGCCATCGTCCATGCCGCGCAGCGATGGCAAGTGCTGGCCAACGTCGCGGATCAGGATGGTGGCAGAGGTGTGGGCCAGGTTGGCCGCCGTGGACATGGCTGCCGCCAGGGCGCCGGACAAGGCCAGGCCGATCAGCCATGCCGGGAAGTCGGCCATCTCCACCACCAGCGTCAGCAGAACCTGATCGGGTGAGTCGAGGGGGCGATCCTTGAGCAGCACGACACCAGCGAAGCCGATGATCAACAGCGGGATCAGCAGGTAGCTGTAAAGCGGGTAAAGCACGAATACCCGCTTGAGGGTTCGCTCGCTACGGGCGCTGTAGAACTTCATGAAAATGTGCGGCCACATCACGCAGCCCAGGGCGCTGACCAGGATGGCCGTGGAGAAGGCGCCCCATCCCATGCCGCTGGCCCCGGGCATGGTCAGGTATTCCGGTGCCTCACGCTGGATTTCCCGGAACATCTCGCCAACCCCGCCGAAGAACTGGTCGGCAGTGGCGAGCCCGAGGAACCAGGCGACGACGACCATCATCACGCCCTGCAGCAGATTGGTCCAGCCGATGCCCTGCAGGCCGCTGGCGTAGACGTAGGCCGCGACCACGCCGCAGGCCAGCAGGCTGCCGAGCCAGAAGGGAATGGTCCCCGAGGTGGCGGCCTCGAACAGCATGCCGGCGCCGGCGATCTGGATGGTCAGGTACGGGATCATCGCCAGCACGCTGACGATACCGATGAACAGTCCCAGCAGGTTGCCGCGGGTCGGGTAGCAGGCCGTGAGGAACTCGGCCTGGGTGAGAAAGCCGTGCCGACGTCCCAGTCGCGAGATGTAGGGGGCGATCAGCCACCAGACGATCACCGCCAGGGCCAGGTAGGCGATGATGTAGAGCGCCGGGGCTCCCTTACTGTAGGCCCAGCCGGGCGCGCCGAGAAAGGCAAAGGCGGAGAAGATCTCGGCCCCGAGGATGAAGAACAGCACCAGAAGGCCCATGTGACGCCCCCCGGCAACATAGCCCTCCAGCGACGAGCCTTGGCCACGTCGGGCGCGCAGGCCGACGGCCAGCACGACCAGCAGGTAACCGAGCGTGATGCCGGTGATCAGCAGCGAGTCAGTCATCATCGGCCTCCATCGATTCGCGGCGGTAGGCGATCACCAGGCCGACGAACAGGGCGAAGACCCAGGCGACATACCAGAAAACGAAGAAGGGCAGGCCCATCACCAAGGGTTCGATGCGATTGGCCAATAGGGCGCCCGGCCAGACCATGGCCAGGGCGCAGACCGCGAAGTAGATAAGCATCCCGACGGAGGGAAGCTTGGGTGGGGCGTTCATGGCATACCTCTTTTGTTGTTGGGGATATGGGGCGTTACCGGCAGTTTGCTTTAGTCAGTCATGAAGCGGACGCCGGTGTGGTATCCAGCGCCCGGAGGCCGAGCGCCAGCAGGAGCCGACAGCCGGTGGGGATGACGGCGTCGTTGAAGTCGAAGCGAGCGTTGTGCAGCGGCGGGGTTCCTTCGCCCTCGGCAGTGCCGAGGAAGCAATAGGCCCCCGGGCATTGTTCGAGCATGAAGGAGAAGTCCTCGCCACCGAGGCTCGGTGGTACGTTGCGCACCAGGGCCGCTTCGCCGAGCGTCTCGATGACCGTGGTCTCGACATGGCGGGTCGGTGCTTCGGCATTGACCGTGGCCGGGAAGATGCGCTGGTAGGCCAGCTCGATCTCGCCGCCATGGGTCGTGGCAATGCCATCGCAGACGCGACGCACGGCCTGCTCCATGCGGTCTCGGCTTTCGGCGTCGAGGGTGCGTGCCGTGCCGCTGATCCGGACCTCGTCGGGAATGATTGCAAAGCCGTCGAGATCGCCGCCCTGCAAGCCGCACAGGCTCAGAGCCGCGGGGGAGAGCGGGTCGATGTCCCGAGAGACTATGCTATGCAGAGCTTGGATCAGGGCTCCGGCCATGCGTACCGGATCCGTCGACAGGTGCGGGTTGACCCCGCCGTGACCGCCCTTGCCGCGCACGGTGATGTCCAGCCGGTCGGTTGCCGCCATGATCGGGCCCGGACGCACCGCGACCTGTCCGGCGGGCATTGCCGGCCAGTTGTGCAGGGCGTAGATCTCGTCCATGGGGAAGCGGTTGAAGAGCCCGTCCTCGACCATCGCGCGGCCACCACCCAATCCTTCCTCGGCAGGCTGGAATACCAAGTAGAGCGTTCCGGCGAAGTCGCGGTGTGCGGCGAGATAGCGGGCTACGCCGAGCAGCATGGTGGTATGCCCGTCGTGGCCGCAGGCATGCATTCGGCCCGGTGCCTGAGAGGCATGATCGTGATCGCTCAACTCCTGGATCGGCAGAGCGTCCATGTCGGCGCGCAGGCCGATGCGGCGGCCGTTGTCGGCGTTCTGGCCGTGTACGGTGGCCACGATGCCGGTCTGGCCGATGCCTGTCTCGAAGGGCAGTTCCAGACGTTCGAGTTCAGCGGCGATGCGCCGGGCCGTGGCATGTTCCTGGAAGCCGAGTTCCGGATGGCGATGCAGGTCATGGCGCAGGCTCGTCAGCTCGGCATGGATCGTGTCGAAGAAGCGTGGGTCGATATGATGTGTCATGGCGGCCTGGAGGGTTGTGAAGGACAGGTTTCATCTTGGTCCCGTGTTTCACATAGAGAAAATAGTATTTTTTTGCCCTTTCCATACTATTATTGGATGAAATGTCGGCGCTCCAAGGGATGTATGGATTTCAAGCAGTTGAAGTATTTCCTGACAGTGGTGGAAGAGGGAGCGATCTCGTCGGCGGCTCGTCGGATTCCCCTGGCCCAACCGGCCCTGAGCCGACAGTTGCAGTTGCTGGAGGAAGATGTGGGTACGCCACTGCTGAGTCGCTCTCGGCACGGCGTCCGCCTGACCGCTGCCGGCGAGGCCTTCTCGCGGGATATCCGACGCCTGCTCGCCGACTTCGAGCAGGCCAAGCAGAATGCCCGCCGCATCGGCGACGGTCACCTGGGCCGGTTGCGCTTGGGCGTGACGGTCATGCACCTCTGGGTCCCGCAGATCACGCGCCTGCTCAATCGGTTCCGTGAGCGCTATCCCGGCGTCACGTTGCAGGTGGTGTCACTGCTCTCCGGCCCCCAGGTCGAGGCCCTGCGTCAGGGGCAGCTTGATGCGGGAATGCTGTACTTCCCTCCCGAGGAGGACGACAGCCTCTGTCACCACTGTCTGTACGAAGATCACCTGGTGCTGGTCACCAGCGCCTCATCGCCCCTCGCCCGACATCCGCCGCGCCGGCTCGCCGAGCTGAACGGCGAAGACTTCATCTGGTTCGACCGCAGCGCCACGCCGACGTACCACGACAAGCTGATCCATGCGTTCCAGCGGGTCGGCTTCACGCCCAACGTGGTACAGGAGGGCGCCGACAATGCCACGATGCTGTGCCTGGTGGCCGCCGGCATGGGCTGCAGCATCCTGCCCGCCATGACCATGGCAGGTTCCCCCGAAGGCGTCGTGAGTCATCGCATCGAGGATCTGGACATGGTGTTGCCGCTGATGCTGGTGTGGCGGCGTGACGCCGGGCTACCCGCGGTACGACGCCTGATCGAGATCGCCGAGTCCAATACCCTGGGGCCGGGGTGATCGGTGAGCACAGGTGAGATCTCGGTTGGTGAGGCGACATATCCTCTTGGCTGGCAGAGGACGTTGGCCAGCGCTACCTGCGCCGGCCGCCTCCTTTCAGGTCATCAGGAACTTCGAGCGTGTCGGTCCGAGCAGGCAAATGGCTGTGCCTATGATCGTCAGTGCCAACAGGGCAACGAGGGTCGCGTTGTGCGAGAACAGGGTGGAGGCCGTTGCCGACCATGTCGCGACACCCAGGTTCATGGCGCTGGCGCCGAGCGCCATCAAGGTGCCACGCCGGGCATTGGAGAGGCTCGCCAGGTGGGCCTGCAGCGCTGGTGCACCGATGCCACCCAGTAGAGCCCACAGGCCGAGCATGATACAGGCCGTTACCATGCCGAGCGGGATGGCGAACAGGGCCATGATGGCCGCCAGCACGCCGATCAGGCACAGGCGCATCACGCGTCGGCCACTGCCGAATTGTGTCATGAGGCGAGGCATGATCAGGTTGCCGGCGAGGGTGACCAGGCCGAAGCCCGCATAGATGAGGCCGAGAGATTCGGTGTCCGGCTGATGAAGATCGCGGAGTCGCTCGCCGACCAGAACGTAGATGCCGACGGCCCCTCCCAGGCCGAGTCCCATGCTCAGAATGGCGTTCGGTGCCCCGGGTGGCCAGACTCCCTCTCCGGCGCCTGGATGCCCTGTGGCGGCAGGCGTGCTTTGGCCAAGTCGAAGGGTGCCCGCCAGGGGCAGCAGGGCGAGGATGCCCAGTGTAGCGAAGGCTGCCTGCCAGCCGAATGCCTCGGTCACCCAGGCACCGAATGCCGGACTGGCGATGATGCCCAGGGTCAATCCGGCCTGTACGGCGGCGATGTCCCGGTCGGCACGTTTGTCACCGCCATCGGCAGCCAGCGAGAAGGCGACGGGCAGCATGCCTGCCGCGCCGGCGCCGGTCACGATACGAGAGGTCAGGGCCAGCGAGTAGGTCGGTGCCAGCGCCGTGGCGAGCGAACCCAGGGCAAAGACGAGCGATGCCGGCAGCAGTATGGCGCGTCGGCCATGGTGATCCGACAGGGCACCGAAGAAGGGAGCCAGCAGCGCCAGGGGCACTGCATAGGCGCCGACGAATAGCGAAATGCGTTCCGGGGCGACACCAAGATCAGCACCGATCGGCGTCAGGATGGGGCCCAGCAGGAACTCGTCACTGCCGACCAGAAAGGCGATCAGAAACAGCAGGATCGTTTGCGCTCTCATGTCCGGAAGACTCCGTTTCGGGGTGTGGCGAAAGGGAATCACGGAAGTGCTCGATGCGCGCCAGGGTGGAGGCGCGGCGTTGTTGCAGCTCCTCCAGCAGACGATCGATCTGTTCCAGCTTGTGGGTGAGATCGGTCAGACCCGCCTCGCAGGGTCCCGCCCCTTCGTCGCTGAGGCAGGGGGCCATGGCCTGTATCTCCCGGGTGGAGAACCCCGTGGCGATCAGGTCACGAATGCGGCCGGCTCGACGCAGGTCCGACGGTGAGAAGCGGCGATAGCCGTTGGCGTCGCGGGCGATTTCCAGAAGCCCCGCCTTCTCGTAATGACGAAGGCGGCGGGTGCTGATGCCCAGACGTTCGGCGGCTTCATGGATCTGCATGGATGACTCCCTCCTTTACCCGGACAAGGCTGATGCATTGACACTAGTGTCAGGGTCAAGGGGAGCAGTAGCAGAGCATGCCGAGGCATGCCAGTATCTCAGCCGCCCCGGGGAGCGAGCAGGATGATGCCGGCGCCGGCCAGGCAGATCGTGGCGCCGAACAGGTCCCAGCGGTCGGGGAGGCGTTGCTCGACGAGCCACAGCCAGCCCAGCGAGGCGACGATGTAGACGCCGCCGTAGGCCGCGTAGGCTCGGCCGGCGTAGTCGGCGGAGCTCAGGCTGAGCAGCCAGGCGAACAGCAGCAGGCTGGCCACGCCGGGCAGCAGCCAGAGAATGGACTTGTCGAGCCGCCACCAGGCCCAGACGCTGAAGCAGCCAGCGATCTCGGCCAGGGCGGCGGCGAGGTAGAGGGCCAGGGTGGTCATGGTTACTCATTGCCTCTCGGCGTGCCCCGGCTACGGGCCGGGGGCGTGCGTTCCATTGCCGGCATATCGCGCTTACGCGGTCAGGCGCTGTGCCACGGCGTCGAGGAAGCCCTGCATGTCGACCACGGCTTCCTTGTCCGGCTCGGTGGTCTTGCCCTTGAGGTCGCCGGTGACGATGCCGTCGCCGATGGTGTCGATCAGCGCGGTCTTGAGGCGGGTGGCGTAGTCGCCGAGCTCGGCGTTGCTCTCGCGTTCCGCCAGGGTTTCCAGGGCGTTGCCCACGGCATAGATCAGCGCGGATGAGTTGAAGTGCGCTTCCTTGCCGTCGCTCTCGAGGTACTTGAGGTAGAGATCGTGGGCGGTGCCGTGGGGCGCCTCGAACAGCATGGTGCCGTTCTTGCTCTCGATGATGGAGCTGGCGGTGGCCAGGCTGCCGCCGAGCGCGGCGGAGATGTCCGAGAAGATGTCGCCGTCGAGGTTCTGCGCCGGGTAGAGGGCGTTTCTGGGCGGATCGGTGATCATCTTGATCAGCTGGCGGGAGGGCCGCATGATCATGAATGAGGGCGGCGGAGTGTCGGCCTTGGCGAGTTCACGACGCGCCTCGGTGATGACGTCGCTGAACACCTCGTCGTAATCCATGTATTCGCGCTTGAGGCCGAAATAGACCTCCTTGTCCTTGCGCGAGGCATCGCGGAATACCTGCAGGACCCAGTCCTTGATGGCGGCGCGGTCGTTGGACATCAGCAGGATGGGGTCGCCCTTCTTCACGTGGCGGGCGTGCTTTTCCTCGCCGTCGACGACCACCTTGAGGATGCCGTCCTCTTCGGCCGGGGCGTTGTAGCTGCCGTACTGGTCGCCGCCGCCGGCGCTCATGCGCGAGATCGAGACCTGCGCCTTGCGGTCGGGGATACCATGGCGCTTGAGCTGCTCCACCAGCTTGTAGAGCTTGCGACCGGAGGTGTTGTCCGGCACGCCCCAGAGCGCCCGCTCTGGCGGATTGGAGACGATGCGTGCCGCCTGGGCGTCGATCAACTCATAATGGTACTCGAGCCCCAACTCCTCGGCCTTGGCCTGGTAATCGGCACGGAAGATGTCCTCGATGGCGGCGCGCATCACGCCGTCATAGCCGGCGATCACCGTGTCCTTCAGTCCCAGGTAGATGTCGCGTTTCTCGTCGATGGCGCGCTGGAAGAAGCGGTGCGCCCAGGCCTTGACGTCCTCGAGATCATTGGTGGCGAGCAGCCAGGGATCGCCCTTGTGGACCTCGCGGCGGTGCAGCTCCACCGGGTCGCCGCTTTCGCCCACGAACAGTAGCTTGACCATGCCGGTGGCGTCGGCCAGGGCATTGTGGCTGTCCTTGATGCCGCCGTCGTCCATGGTGTCGACTTCGATGTCGCGGCCGATCCAGTCGGGACGCTCGACCCTGAGGTTGCGGAACTCGATGTCCTCGCGGGTGATGTTGCCGCCGATGCCCTTGCGAATGGCGCCGTTGGGCGACTTGGTGGCCAGCGGATGGAGGCTGGCGCGGTCCAGTTCAGGACGCTCGGCCAGCAGCGCATCGAGCTGTTCGCGGTTGACCGTCATGCCGGCGTTCTTGACGCCCACGCCATGGCGATTGAGGGCCTCGATGGCATCGATCACCGCCTGGCCGTTGGTGGCGAGGCGGTTTTCCGCGGTCAGGTCGATCTCGACCAGGTTGATGTCCAGCGGAGCGGTCACGAAGGTCTCGAGGATGCGTTCGAAGGCCACCTGGGCCATCTCGTCGCCATGCAGGATGACAAGCGGGGAGGCCACGTTGATCTTTCTGCTCATTGCGCGTCTCGTATTGCGATGGATTGGCATTTTGCGTCAGCCGGCCGTCGCGAGAGTTGTCACGATTCACCGATGACGCACCGTCGTCATGGACGGGCCTGGCCTGGGCGGGTGACGCCAAGTGCGGTATGGGCGTCGAGGGCCCGCGAGCAAAGCACGCGTCGCTTCAGTCACAGGCCATTATACTATCCATGGCCTTCGGGGTCGTCGGCCCAACGCTCATCGGGATGCACTTCATTGGCCGGCAAGACGGGATCGTAGCCCTCGGCACGCAGCGCTTCGATGACATCCCGGGTGTGCTCGCGGCCGAGTGTCTCGAGGGTGGCCTCGACCTCGGTGGCGCGCAGCGACAGATCGGTGAAGGTACGCTGGTGGGCGATGGTGATGACGTTGGCCCGCTGCTCGGCGAGCAGGTTGGTGAGCTCGGACAGGGCGCCGGGCACATCGGAGATGCCGACCCGCACCCGAATGATGCGCCCGGAGCGCACCAGGCCGCGCTGGATCACCGACGACAGGGCCAGCATGTCGATGTTGCCGCCGCACAGCACCAGCCCCACCTTGCGGCCACGATAGCGTTCCGGCTCGGTGAGCAGGGCGGCGAGACCGGCGGCGCCGGCGCCTTCGGCAACGGTTTTCTCGATCTCCAGCAGCATCAGGATGGCGCGCTCGATTTCCGGCTCGTCCACCAGGGTGATGTCGCTGACCAGCTCGCGCACCAGCTCCCGGGTCAGCTTGCCCGGCTGCTTGACAGCGATGCCCTCGGCCAGGCTGGCCAGGCCGCAATGGACTGGCTCGCCGGCCAGGGCCTGCTTCATGGCGGGAAAGCGCTGGGTCTGCACGCCCACAATCTCGATGTCGGGACGCAGCGCCTTGGCGGCCACGGCATTGCCACCGATCAGACCACCGCCGCCGATCGGGATCACCAGGCTCTCCAGGTCGGGAACATCCTCGAGCATCTCCAGGGCGATGGTGCCCTGGCCGGCGATGATGTGCTCATCGTCGTAGGGGTGCACGAAGACCAGGTCGCGCTGCTCGGCCAGGCGCTGGGCATAGGCGCCGGCCTCGTCGACGCCGTTGCCTTCCAGGTGCACCTCGGCACCGAAGTTGCGGGTGTTTCGGACCTTGAGGTTGGGCGTGTGGCGCGGCATGACGATGGTGGCGTGGATGCCCAGGCGCGCGGCGTGATAGGCCACGGCCTGGGCATGGTTGCCCGCCGACATCGCAATGACGCCCCGGCGACGCTCGTCTTCGGAGAGCTGCAGTAGGCGGTTCAGGGCGCCGCGTTCCTTGAAGGCGGCGGTGAACTGGTGATTCTCGAACTTGATGTAGAGCTCGCAGCCGGTCAGCTTCGAGAGCGTGGCTGAGTGCAGGCAGGGCGTGCGTACGAGATGGTCTCGGGTGCGCTCGGCAGCGCGTTGTACGTCATCCAGATTGACGGTCATGCGGGGAGTGCTCCAGAAAGTCGGTCAGGGTGTCAGGGTGTCATCGAACATTGTCTCGGTGGCCTCGCCGTCGAGGTGGCGGACGTGCCGGGCCAGCTCAGCGACATGCGTGTCTTCCACGTCGAGCGCGCGCAGGGCCTCGTCCAGGTTCAGCAGGTAGTCGCGATTGGGGCCGCTGGGCCCGTGCGACTCGGCGATCTGCTGGGCGATCGATTCCAGCGGCGCATCGCCGAGAAAGGCGGCGTTGTCCTCGGTGGCGACATAGACCAGCCCCTGGTCCGTGTCGCCGTCGGCGAAGTGCAGGGTGACGACCTCGCGCAGGTAACCATTCTTCTCGCGCACATCGAGCGGACCCAGGATGTCCGGCGTGATGCGGTAGGCCATGCCATGGCAGATGGCATCGGGGGCGGGTAGCAGGGTCGCGACCCGACCCGGTGCCGCCGGGGTGCCGCGATGGTCGTGGGAGCCCTGCCAGAAGCGTCGCGTCCAGCCACGAATATAGGCCGGGCGGTGTTCCAGATAATCGAAACCGGCCTTCCAGATCAGCGAGCCGTAGCCGAATAGCCAGATGGATTCATGACCATCGAATTGGGTCATGCGTCGATTCTGTTGAGTGGTGTCGAGAACCATGTCGAGTATCGTGTCGATGACGAGAGTGGCGCGCCCGACATGTCGGGCGCAGTGCATTCCATCATGCGATGTTCATGAGCCCTTGTCGAAAGGGAAGTGGCGAGTATTCAATATGGCCCTTTGTTGTATACAAAATTGTGGAAGTTAGAATGAATAGAGGTTGGTGAGGGCGCCGACCACGACACGATAATCACGACAATGAGGAGAGATGATGAGCTTTCAGGTTTATTTGTCCGGCGAGATTCACACCGACTGGCGTGACGAGATCCAGCGTGGTGTCGAGGCGGCGGGCCTGGATGTGGTGCTGACCTCGCCGGTGACCGATCATGACGCCAGCGATGCCGCCGGCGACCATCTCGGCGAGGAGCGCGAAGGCTTCTGGCGCGATCACCGGTCCTCCAAGGTCAACGCCATTCGTACCCGCACGCTGATCGCTGCCAGCGACCTGGTGGTGGTGCGCTTTGGTGACAAGTACAAGCAGTGGAACGCCGCCTTCGACGCCGGTTACTGCGCGGCGTTGGGCAAGCCCTATGTGACGCTGCACAGCGAGGAGGTCGTCCACCCGCTCAAGGAGGTCGACGCCGAGGCCATGGCCTGGGCCCGTACGATCGATCAGGTGGTGAAGATCCTCGAGCACGTGCTGCGAGCGGCCTGAGCGGTCGCCATCGGGGCTGGCGCTATGCGTCGCCCCGGGGCGGCGGAAAGACCACGTCGAAGCCTCGGGCATCGAGTTCACGGATGTCCTCGGGACGGCCCTGTTCGTCCAGCACGACCAGGCCGATGCCGGGGCCGTTCCACAGTCGTTCGCCGGCCTTGGCGCGATCCGGGTCGCGCGGGCGAATGCGCATGGGGCGCCGCTTGGTGAGCCAGTTGAGCGGCGAGCGCGGAGCATAGAGCCAGCGATTGGCCCGATCGAAGGCATCCAGCAGGGTGTCGGGGAAGGCGTTCTTCACGCCGCTGGAGGTGATCTGCCAGATTCGCGAGCCATGCCGCCGGTGGCGGATATGGATATCGTAGGCGAAGGAATAATGCACATCGCCGGAGAGCACCACGTAGTGGCCGGGCGTGCGCGAGTGGCGGAAGATGTTGAGCATCACGCTGGCCGCGCCGCGATGGGCCATCCAGTTCTCGGCGTCCACCAGCAATGGCTTGCCGGCCAGGGTGAAGAGTTTCTGCACCACCTCGATGAGCTTGACGCCAAACATCGGCGTCGGCGAGACGATCACCACCGAAGGAGCATCGAGGATCTGCTGCTGCAGTTCGGAGAGCGCTTCCCAGTCCATGAGCCCGGAAGGGCGTCCGAGCTTGCGCTCGCTGCGCCAGCGGCGCGTGCGGGTATCCAGCACCACGAGCTTGGGAGTGCCGGGCACCTGGTATTCCCAACCCTCGAAACGCTGCAGATAGCGCAGGAAAGCGTCGTGCGGCTCGGCGGGCAGCCAGCCGTCTTCGCGCGCGGCGGTTTCGAGCAGTGTCGTGACCTCCTGCATGGGCCCGGCCAGACGGTCCGGGTCGTTGCCCCAGCCTTGGCAAAGCAGGTAGCCCATCAGGGCATTGCCGATGATGCGCCGCGAGAAGGGGTGGCCGTAGGCAGTCTCTTCCCAGGCGGCGGTCAGGTTCCAGTCGTCGGTGACGTCGTGGTCATCGAAGATCATCAGGGTCGGCAGGTGAGCCATCAGGCGTGCCGCGGCGGGCAGCTCGTCGACGAAACGTTCGATGATGCCGAGTTCGTTGTCGAAGATCTCGGCGTTGGCTTCGTCGAGGGCGGGCCGCGTCACCTCCACCAGGCGCCAGGGCGTGGGTGACCAGGTGAGCAGATACATGGCGATGATCTCGCCGAAGCTGATCAGGTGGTTGTAGGCATTGGCCGAAGTGAAGATCGGTTTCTTCGCACCGCCGAAGAAGCGCTTGCGCAGCTCGCCGCTCTCGGTGGCATCCGGCAGCAGGGAGTCGCGACGGTAGTAGGCAGTGTCGGTGGTATATAGGGCACGGCTATCGGTGACGGTGGCGCCGTCCAGTGGTTCGTCGAACAGCCCCAGGCGCTGGATCAACTGGTGGATCGCCACCAGCATGGGGCCGGCCACATCGTCGGCGTAGACCTGATCGCCGGTCATCAACAGCCAGGCGGGCCATTGTCGGGTGTCGTCGCGCCGTTCGGCTAGCCAGGCGTCGGCGCGTGCCAGGCCGTCCGGCCCGTCATGGTGCGGGCGTCGACAGGAGCCATGGAGCAGCCGGCGCTGGGTGGAGGCGAGAACGAAGCCGGGGCGCCGGGCGCCTTCATGGAGCAGGTGAGGCGCCCAGTCGGCGATGCCGCCTTCGTCGGGCAGGCGCAGGTCGTAATCGATGCGCACGTCCTGGGGCAGGGGCGTGCCCAGAGAGACATCGATCAGGTGCAGATAGGCATGACGCCCCAGTGGCAGGCAGCGCACCCGCTTGTCGTTGAGCGCCAGGCGACGTGGGGGCTGGCCATCGGGCTGCAGGATCAGCTGCAGCTCGAGGGGGCGGCTGCCCACCAGCCAGAATAGTAGTCGTTCGCTCGACAGGCGCCTCAGCAGAGGGCCGGCCAGTACGGAAGGTAGGGGCTGGGAGGCGTCTGCCGCTGTCGTCATGTCGTGAATCCCTTCTTGTCGCCGTCACCGGGCGACCCTTGAAGGCACCCGTGAGTACAAGGATATCACGATGGAGCGTCGTGGAATTCACGATCGACGGGGCTACCAGTAACGAGGATAGCGTCGATGGCGGGCGAGGTTGTTGACCAGCATGGCGACGATGAGCATGACACTGCAGCCGAGCGCGATCGGAATGACCGGGAACCACCAGCCCAGGGCGTGCACGTCGCTGCCGCCGATGACCGCGATCAAGGCGGCAGCGGCACCGGGAGGATGCACGCTGTGGGTGAGTTGCATCACCAGGACCGATAGCGAGACGGCCAGTGCCACGGCCAGGGCCGTGGCGCCGAACCACTCGAAGCAGGCGACGCCGACCAGTGCCGAGAGAAGGCTGCCGAGCAACACGTTGCGGGGCTGGGCGAAGGGGCTCTCCGGTGCGGCATACAGCAGCACGGAGGTTGCGCCGAACGAGCCGACGACGAGTAGCTGCTCGGTGAGCCAGCGTTCGCCGAGCATGGTCACGGCTCCCATGCCGACGAAGGCGCCAAGCCAGGACCAGGCGGCATCGTGCCAGTCGATATCACGTCGGGACGCGCGGGATCCACGCATCTTGGAAAGATACGATTTCATTTGCAGAAATGATTTTCACGATAAAGGACGAGAGATTCTGCCAGCGGCGATACCGGATGGCAAAGCATCATTTGTCATGTGCTTAATTCGTCATGTACGTATGCTGCGGAGCCCGGATTCTTACCAAGGGCGATCAGGCAGCCATACCCTGGCCGAGAGGCCGCCCAGGTCGGCTCGTTCGAGTGTCAGGCTGCCATCGTGCAGGGTGACCAGGTCGTTGACGATGGCCAGCCCGAGCCCGCTGCCGGAGCGCTGTTCGTCGAGCTTCGCGCCTCGCGCCAGGGCGGCCTGGCAGTCGGCCTCGCTCATGCCGGGACCATCGTCCTCGACCAGCAGCCAGGCGCCACGGGCATCGGTGCCGCCACTCAGGCGCACGCGCTGCTCGGCCCAGCGCAGGGCGTTGTCCAGCAGGTTGCCGACCACTTCCTGCAGGTCCTGCGGGTCCAGGCGCATGGTCAGCGACTCGGGAAGGTCGTGCTCCAGACGCAGGCCGCGCCGCTCGGCCAGGCGCGTCAGGCCCTCCAGCACCGGCTGGAGAGTATCGAGGCAGCGAATCGGTCGGTTCAGGGGGCCGTCGCCGGCGGCCGAGGCGCGGGCGAGATGGTGGCGTACCGCGTCGTCGATACGGGTCAGCTCGCCCTTGAGCCGACGCCGCGAGTCCTCGGGAAAGCCGTCGGCCAGGGTGGTCAGCACGCTGACCGGAGTCTTCAGCGCATGGGCGAGGTTGCCGGCGGCATGGCGGGCGCGTTCGAGGCGGCGCCGGTCACGCTCGAGGACGGCGTTCATGGCGCCGGCCAGCCTGGCCAGTTCGGCAGGCAGTTGGGTGCCGAGCCGTTCGGCGTCGCCGTTCTCCACGGCCCGGAGGTCGTTGCGCAGGCGACGCAGGGGCGCCAGGCCCCAGCGGATCTGTACTGCCAGGCCGAGCAATACCAGCAGGCCGATCGCCGCCAGCGAAAGGCCCAGCAGGCGATTGAAACGTGATGCTTCGAGATCGATGACGTGGCTCGGGGCCGCCACGCTGACCCGTAGCGGTGTGGCCAATGGCGCGATTCGAATGTCGCGGGAGACGATGCGCAGCGGTGTGTCCCGGGGGCCAACGAGGTCGTGGGGCGAGGGGCCGTCCTCGAGCGGCAGGCGTTGGTCCCATAGCGAGCGCGAGGTCAGGATTTGTGAGTCGCCATCGCTGACCTGCCAGTACCAGCCCGAGAAAACCTGACGGAAGCGCGGGTCGTCCAGGGTGCGTTCGTGGACCAGCCGCTGCTCGACCTCATCAAAGCGGACGCCGGCGATCACCACATTGAGCAGGGACTCGAGACGCTCGTCGAAGACGGTGGTAACCGAGTCGCGAAAGTGATGGGCCAGACCCAGGCCGGCGAGCGGCAACAACAGGCCGATGAGCAGCAGTGCGCCCAGCAGCAGGCGAGTGGCGACCGAGGCTCGGGCCAGGCTATCGCGCCAGCGCCGGCTCATGAAGCCTCGTCGAGGTCGATCAGCCGGTATCCCTGGCCACGCAACGTCTCGATGCGTTGGCTGCCGAGCTTGCGGCGCAGTCGGCTGATCTGCACGTCGATGACGTTGGAATCCGGTTCGTGGTCGCGATCGTAGACGTGCTCGGCGAGTTCGGCGCGGCTGACCACCCGAGGAGCGGTGTGCACCAGGTAAGCCAGCAGCCGGGATTCCTGGGAAGTCAGGCTGATCGGGCGGCCGGCGAGCGTCACGCTGCCGGTGTGGGTGTCCAGGGCCAGATCGCCGACGCGCAGTACTGGATGGGCGTGGCCGTGGCTGCGGCGCACCAGGGCTCGCAGTCGAAACAGCACCTCGGCGGTCTCGAAGGGCTTGGTGACATAATCGTCGGCGCCGGCGGAGAAACCGGCGGCCTTATCCGCCCAGCGTTCGCGTGCGGTGAGCACCAGCACGGGCAGATCGATGCCCGCCTCCCGCCACTGGGCCAGCCAGCGGGTGCCGTCGCCGTCGGGCAGCCCCAGATCGAGGATGACGGCGTCATAGCGTTCGGTCTGTACCAGAAAGTCGGCCTCGGTGCCGCTGGCGGTTGCCTCGATCAGCACGCCGGCCTCGGCCAGTACTGCACTCAGCGCCTCGGCGAGCGGCTCATCGTCCTCTACCAGCAAGACCTTCATTGCGCCTTCCTCATGGCATTGATGTTCACGCCTTCCATGCCGATCAGTTCACCATTGCCGGCATCGAACTCGAATTCTACCACTTGGCCCTGGGGGCCCAGCATCTCGATCTCGTAGGTCGGCGGGCTGTCGTCGCGTTCGATTTCGACTTCCAGTATCTCGCCGGCGTAGTGCGCTTGAAGCCAGTCGAGGATCACCGGCAGCTCGACCAGCTCGCCACGGCGCACATCGTCGTGCAGGCGTTGCCAGTGCTCGTCGCCCAGGGCCGGTGCCGAGAGTGCGATGCACAGCAGAGCACCACACGATGTGCGGTACAAGCGGCGAAGTGCTCGGTGTTGGTAAACAATGGAAAACGCGCGCGTGATCATCATGGCCCAGAGATTGCCAGTCATGACATGAACGCAGCATGAACGGAGCTGTCAGCTCTCGGCAAGGTAGACGCTGATAATGTCCTTGTCGTCACGATGATTGAACCAACAGAGAGGACGTTGCCATGACATTCAAGACCCTGATGATCGCATCCGCCACTGCCCTGACCCTGGTTGCCGGCAGTGCCCAGGCCGACGGTAGCCTTGGCCTGGACCGCGTCGACGCGGTGCTCGAGCGGGCCCAGGCCTTCGGTTTCACCCACATCGAGGAGATCGAGGCCAAGGGGCGCGATGCCATCGAGGTTGAAGGCTGGCTGGACGACGAGTGGTACGCCGACGCCCGGCTTTCCCTGAACAGTGACGATGTCCTGCGCGAAGAGCGCAAGCGTCTGGTCACCAGTGCCTGGGGCATGAGCGCAGACGATGTGCGTCAGGCCTTCGCGGCCGCGGGCGCCGAGGGCATGACGGAGTTCGAGAGCTTGCAGATCAATGAAGCGGGCTACATCGAGATCGAAGGGCGCGGTCAGGACGGTCGCGAGCTCGAGATCACCACGCGTCAGGGGCAGGATGGCGTGACCGGTGTGGAGCGCGACTGAGTCGTTGCTTGACGCTCTTTATTCCAGCACGTTATTCCAGCACGCCACAGAAAAACGGCAGGCATCGCGCCTGCCGTTTTTTCATGATCTGCAATCGTCGTATTCAGCATCAGGGGTAATACGCGCTCGGTGAGGCGTTGCTATACCAGTTTGCTCTGGCGTAGCTGCCGTTCGCTGAGCGGCGGGGCAAAACTGTCGGGATCGGCCAGGTCCCAGTAGTCGCGGAAGACTGGATGGCGCGAAGCGCCGCCCGTGAGCAATTCGTTCGGTGGCACGAAGTCGAACAGGGTGGCGAAGCTTCGCACCTCGTGACGGGAGATCCGGCGAATCACATGCTCGGGGCCCAGCTCCTCGGGATGGTTGAGACCGGCGGCAGCCAGCATTTCGGCCAGTGCCTTCAGGGTGTTGGCATGGAAGTGCCGTACACGCTCGGCCTTGAGGGGCACGTCCAGCCGGCCGCCGCGCTGCGGGTTCTGGGTCGCCACGCCGCTCGGGCAGCGGTCGGTGTGGCAGCTCTGGGCCTGGATGCAGCCCAGGGCAAACATGTAACCCCGCGCGGCGTTGCACCAGTCGGCGCCGAGCGCCATGGTGCGGGCGATGTCGAAGGCGCTGATGACCTTGCCGGCGGCGCCCACGCGGACCTTGTCGCGCAGGCCGGCACCGACCAGGGTGTTGTGCACCAGCAGCAGGGCCTCGGTGAGCGGCATGCCGAGGCGGTTGACGAATTCCAGGGGCGCGGCGCCGGTGCCGCCCTGGCCGCCATCCACCACCACGAAGTCCGGATGGTCGCCTTCCTCGCGCATGGCCTTGACCATGGCGAACCATTCCCAGGGATGGCCGATGGCCAGCTTGATGCCTACCGGCTTGCCGCCGGAAAGCTCGCGCAGCCGCTGGATGAAGGCGATCATCTCGCGTGGTGTGCCGAAGGCGCTGTGGCCCGCCGGCGATATCACGTCGAGCCCTTCCGGCACGCCGCGGGTCGCGGCGATCTCGGGTGTCACCTTGGGGCCGGGCAGCACGCCGCCATGACCGGGCTTGGCGCCCTGGGAGAGCTTGATCTCGATCATCTTCACCGCCTCGAGACCGGCGGTCTCGGCGAAGCGCTCGGGATCGAAACGACCCTCGGCGTCGCGGCAACCGAAGTAGCCGGAGCCGAGTTCCCAGACGAGGTCGCCACCCTGGCGATGATAGGGCGACAGGCCGCCTTCGCCGGTGTCGTGATAGAAGCCGCCGTCCCGCGCGCCTTCGTTCAAGGCGCGGATGGCGTTGGCCGAGAGCGCGCCGAAGCTCATTGCCGAGATGTTGAAGATGCTGGCGGCGTAGGGACGGGGCCGGTCGGCGCCGATGACGACCCGGAAGTCATGATCCTCGATACGTGTCGGCGCCAGGGAGTGATTCATCCACTCGTAGCCCGGGGCCTGCATGTCGCGCTGGGAACCGAACGGTTGCTTGTCGATGGTGTTCTTGGCGCGTCGGTAGACCAGGCTGCGCTGCTCCCGGGAGAAAGGGCGCTCTTCGGTGTCCGACTGGATGAAGTACTGGCGGATCTCGGGGCCGATGGATTCCAGCCAATAGCGCAGGTGGGCCAGGATGGGGTAGTTCCGGCTGACGGTGTGGTGATGCTGGAGCAGGTCGTGAGTGCCCAGGGCGGCCAGCAGGCCGAAGGCCAGAACACCGAGCCCCCAGGGCCAGGCATGGAGCAAGGCCAGGCCCAGCAGACAAACGACGAGGCCGGCGAGGCTGATGGCATAGGCGCCGTAGCGGCTCGGCAGGCGATACATGGATACGCTCTCCTTGCGATGAGGGTCCGGCTATTGCATGTCGCGGAAGGTCGACTGTCAATCAGTACCGCCGAGCGCTAGCGTGTCAGGCAGTCATCGTCCGGTTGGGAGAGCAGCGTCATGACGCAGCGTCATCGTTTCGACACCATCATCGTCGGCGCCGGCACCGCCGGTTGCCTGCTCGCCAAGCGCCTGACCGAGGATGGTGAGCGGCGCGTGCTGTTGATCGAGGCGGGCGGGCGCGATACCTACCCCTGGATTCACATTCCCGTCGGTTATCTCTACTGCATCGACAATCCGCGTACCGACTGGCGTTTTCGCACTGAGCCGTCGCCCGGGCTCAACGGTCGGCGGCTTGTCTATCCGCGTGGCAAGACGCTGGGAGGCTGCTCCAGCATCAACGGCATGATCTACATGCGCGGCCAGGCCCGGGATTACGATCACTGGGCGGAGGTGACCGGCGACGACGCCTGGCGCTGGGCGAACTGCTTGCCCGATTTCATGCGCCACGAGGATCATCATCGGCTCGATGACGAGGCCGGCGCCGATGCCGCACACCGTGACTTTCACGGCCACGGCGGCGAATGGCGGGTGGAGCGTCAGCGGTTGCACTGGCCGGTGCTCGACGATTTTGCCCTGGCCGCCGAGCAGGCCGGGATTCCCCGCATCGATGACTTCAATCGCGGTGACAACGAGGGTGTGGATTATTTCGAGGTCAACCAACGTGGCGGTTGGCGATGGAATACCGCCAAGGCCTTCCTGCGCGGTATCGAAGGGCGCGACAACCTGACCCTGTGGCACTCGAGCCAGGTACAGCGCCTGGGGTTCGATGAGGACGAGTCCGAGCGGCCGCGTTGCGTCGGTGTGCGTGTGCGGCGGGGCGGTGAGATCGTCGAGGCGGAAGCGGCGCGGGAAGTGGTGTTGTGTGCCGGCGCCATCGGCTCACCGCAACTGCTGCAGCTGTCGGGCATCGGCCCGGCCGAGCTGCTCGCCAGGCACGGCATTCCGCTGATTGCCGATCTGCCGGGCGTGGGCGAGAACCTGCAGGATCATCTGCAGCTTCGTTCGATATATCGCGTCGACGGTGCCGATACCCTGAACACCCGCGCCGGCTCCTGGCTCGGCAAGGCACGCATCGCCCTGGAATACCTGCTGCGGCGTTCCGGGCCGATGAGCATGGCGCCCTCCCAGCTTGGCGCCTTCACGCGCAGCGACCCTGGTCAGCCACATGCCAACCTCGAATATCACGTGCAACCGCTGAGCCTGGAGGCGTTCGGGCAACCGCTGCACGACTTCCCGGCGATCACCGCCAGCGTGTGCAATCTCAATCCGACCAGCCGGGGCCAGGTGCGCATTGCTGGTCGAGACCCTTCCCTGGCGCCGCTCATTTCGCCGAATTACCTGGCTACCGAGCAGGATCGACGGGTCGCGGCGGATTCGTTGCGGGTCACTCGGCGCATCGTCGACCAGTCGGCCTTCGCCAAGTATCGGCCGGAGGAGATCAAGCCGGGCGAGTGCTATCAGACCGACGAGGAACTGGCGCGCCTGGCCGGCGATATTGGCACGACCATCTTTCATCCTGTAGGAACGGCCGCCATGGGGCGTGCCGATGACCCTGCCGCGGTGGTCGACTCGCACCTCAGGGTGCGTGGCGTGTCGGGACTCCGGGTGGTGGACGCCAGCGTGATGCCGACCATCACCAGCGGCAACACCAACTCGCCGACCCTGATGATCGCCGAGAAGGCGGCCGGCTGGATTCTTGCCGAAACGTCATGATCTCGTCATATAGGGCAAATAGTGTTTGACCTGCACTCTGCACAGGTGCATGCTAGTTGGCAGTAGGTTAGCAAGTCGAACATCGCAAGTGGTCATCGAAACGCTCAGGCATCGATTTCCCGGTGAAACGTTTCTTGTTTTACCCACTGCAACTCGGGTATTTCCCGGCAAATCAATGCTATTCGAGGAATTCGAAAAATGGCTACCGGTACCGTCAAGTGGTTCAACGACACTAAAGGCTTTGGCTTCATCTCTCCGGACGACAACGGTGACGACCTGTTCGCTCACTTCTCCGAGATTCAAGCTGAAGGCTTCAAATCTCTGCAGGACGGCCAGAAGGTCTCCTTCGACGTCACTCAGGGCAAGAAAGGCCTGCAGGCGTCCAACATCAAGGTCGTCGACTGATCGTCGATTGTCCTGATGCAGGATAAACCACCTTCCAGGTGGTTGGTTGGCGGGGCCCGCGAAAGCGGGCCCCGCTTTCGTTTGGGAGAAGGAAAACCGCACTCGATACCTGGCCGCGATTTATTCGCTGCCGCCGTTACGCTAGGGTGTGGCTTTTGTCTGTGGAGATGATGTCGCCATGAGCGCACCTGACGAGTTGATCATCGAACCGGCCAACGGCAAGGTTGCCGATGCCTGCGTTTTCATCCTGCATGGCCTGGGCGCTGATGGCCACGACTTCGAGCCCCTGGTACCGGCCCTGGAGTTGCCCGCCGAGGCCAGCGTGCGCTTCATTCTGCCCCATGCGCCTCGTCTGCCGGTGACGGTCAATGGCGGCATGGTGATGCCCGCCTGGTACGACATCACCGAGATGAGCCTGGATCGTCAGGTCGACGAGACCCAACTCAAGGCATCCGCCGAGCGCCTCCAGGGCTTGATCGACGAGCAGATCGAGCATGGCATCGCCCCCGAGCGTATCATCGTCGCCGGCTTTTCCCAGGGGGGCGCGGTGGCCTACCATGCGGCCTTGAGCTTTCCGCAGCGCTTGGGCGGGTTGCTGGCCATGTCGACCTATCTCGCCACCGCCGACAGCCTCGAGTACGCCGAGGCCAACCGTGACCTGCCCATCGAGGTGCATCACGGCAACCTCGATCCCGTGGTGCCCGAGTCGCTGGGGCGTGCAGCCCACGACCGCCTGCGCGCCATGGGATATCCGGTCGAATACCGGCAATACCCCATGGCCCATGCCGTCTGCCCGCAGCAGGTCGCCGATATCGGTCGCTGGCTGTCCGCCCGGCTCGCTTGATGGGTGACTTGGCGAACGCACCCCGGCCCGGTAAGGTCTATCGGAGGCCCTGGCGACATGGGGCGGGGTGACTGGCACTAGCCTGAACCGGCAAGGAGGAGAGGTACATGGCGTTATCGGAAGATTTACGTTTACCCGTGGCCTGCCCGAGTTGCGGCAGCCATCTAATGCGAGTGTCGAGCGTCAAGAATCCTGATGACCAGGTGCACTGTGCATCCTGCCAGCGTTTTGTCTGTCTTTATCACGAGGCCTGCACGGTGTTGGAGCAGGGGCCGGGCAGCGACAGCGAAGCGTTGATCGAGAAGGCGGTGAATCGCGGCGTCTGAGTCGTGCTATTCGCTTCGCCAGTCTGGAGGGCGATCGCCGTTCGCGCGGGGATGCTGGGGCTGCGAGATGAACAAGGGGCCGGCGTCTGGACGCCGGCCCCTTGCGTTGAAGGCGCGATGGCTGATCGCGGTTAGAGCAGTTCCTCGCCGGCGAGTGCCAGGCGCGAGCGCTCGACGCTCATCAGGGTGACGTGGCCGGCATGGGCCCAGTCGCGGAAGTGCTGCACCACGGCGGCCATGCCGCAGGTGTTGGCGGTGAGATAAGGCGTATCGATCTGCCCCACGTTACCCAGGCAGACAATCTTGGTGTTGCGCCCGGCGCGGGTGATCAGTGACTTGAGCTGCTTGGGCGTGAAGTTCTGTGCCTCGTCGATGATCAGGAAGGTGTCGTTGAGGGTGCGGCCGCGCATGAAGCCCGGGGCGCGAATCTGCACCCGCGAGCCGAGCAGTTGACGGGTGGCCTCCTGGTTCCAGGTGGTACTGCCGTCGTGCTCGTCGCGCAGCAGGTTGTCCATGTTGTCATGGAAGGCGCCCATCCAGGGCGACATCTTCTCTTCCTCGGTACCGGGCAGGTAGCCGATATCCTCGCTCATCGAGATCGGCGCCCGGGTGAACACCACTCGCTCGAAGCGCTTGGTGTCCAGCGTCTGCTGGAAGGCGGCGGCGAGCGTCATGAAGGTCTTGCCGGTACCGGCGCTGCCGGCGATGGTGACCAGGTCGATGTCGTCGTCCATTAGCAGATTGAGCGTGAAGTTCTGCCGGCTGTCGTGGGCGTGGACGCCCCACACGCTGGCACCGTGGCGATAGTCGGTGAGCAGCTCGAGCTGGGCGTTCCGGGGGCTCACTTCACGCACCACAGCCTCGAAGCTGGCGCCGTTGTCGCTGTCCGAGACCAGCATGCCCAGGTGCCAGTCCTCCGGGATCTCGCCGTTGAGGCGATAGACCACGCGGTCTTCTTCACGGTCGACCTTGACGTCGGCACGCAAGCCTTCCCAAAGACCACTGCCGTCGTGGCCGGCCTCGGGGTAGATATGCGCGCCACTGATCATGGCGTCGCTGTCGTCGAAGGCGCGATCGGTGAGGTAGTCCTCCACCGGCACGCCGAGCGCCGCCGCCTTGACCCTCAGGTTGATGTCCTTGGTGACCAGCACGACCGAGGCGTCGGGGCGTTCGTCGCGCAGCCGGCAGGTTTCGGTGAGCAGCCGGTTGTCGGGACTGTCCTCGAGCGGGTCGAGGGGCTTGAGGTCGTTGTAGCAGAGTAGGCGGAGACGGCCTTCGGGGCCGGTGAGACGAGGAATGGGAATGCCGTCGCGAATCTGGCCGATATCGACGTTGGCGGTGAGGTCCGACAGGGTTCGGCTGACTTGCCGGGCGGTGCGAGCGATCTCGCGGATGCCGTTCTTGTGTTTGTCCAACTCCTCGAGCACGGTCATCGGGATCACCACTTCGTGCTCATCGAACTGGTAGAGGGCGGCGGGGTCGTGGATCAGGACATTGGTGTCCAGCACGTAAAGCCGGGTGGCTTTCTTGTCGATGCGTACCATCGGCGCAGCTCTCCTGATTGTCACCGGATCGGCGTCACCAACATGACGCCTCGATGTCGACACTGTCAGCGCAAAATGTCAGATCTATGACAAGGCGTGACGTGTCTCCCTGATCGTGTGATGTGCTTGCCTCCTTTCTATGACGTTGGACATTGGATGATGCCTAGGGTGCAACGTTGGCATTGCCGTCAGTGCCTTCTTAGCATGGACCATATCGTCAAGTCTGCAAGTAGAAGGCCTCCACGGAAGCGCCAACGAAACGGCCCCGCCGGTTGGCGAGGCCGCGGTGTCAGACTTGCACCATGACGTGCCCGTTGCGCAGGGCGACGCGCCAGGTGCGCAGTTTCACTTGCTCGTCTTCGATGCACTGCCCGTCGCGCAACCTGAAGTGCTGCTTGTAGAGCGGCGAGGCCACGACTGGCTCGCCCGCCACGTCGCCGACGATGCCCCGGGCGATGACGTTGGCGCCGGAAAAGGGGTCGTGATGGTCGATGGCATAGAGTTCCGGGGCGTGGCCGGGCAGGTAGAAGATCGCCACCTGGGCGGGGCCGTCACGGGGCTCGATGCGGGCGGCGATGCCGGAGTGGGCGACCAGGTCGTCCCTGGTGCACAGGGGCTGCCAGTCGTTGGAGGTGGTCAGGTCTTCGGCGGTGGCGGTGGTCATGGGAGAGCTCCTTGGTTGTTCTGGAAATCCTGGTTGTTCAGGAGACAGGCGGTGGCCAGGACTTGCGGGCCTGAGGGAGCCGGAGGTCGGGGACAAGGTGAAGCGAGGGTCTTTTGCCATGGATGGCAAAAGTAGCGCCCATGGATGGGTTTACAGCGCCCTCGCGAAGGCTTGTCCCCGGCATGCACCGGAAGTATTGACCCTCGTCGCTTTGCTCAAAACGCCTATGCCGGACGCAACTGGCCTCGCTCCTCGGTCACGATGATGTCCGGGTCTGGCCGCTCGTCGTTGACGAAGCTGCGGAAGCGCTTGAGTTTCTCGGGGTCGGAAAGCGCGCCGGCCCACTCGCACTCGTAGTTGTCGATCACCGTCTGCATCTGGCGCTCGAGTTCATCGCCGAGCCCCAGGCTGTCGTCGATCACGACCTCCTTGAGATAGTCGAGCCCGCCTTCGAGGTTTTCGCGCCATACCGAAGTGCGCTGCAGCCGATCGGCGGTACGCACGTAGAACATCAAAAAGCGGTCGATGTAGCGGATCAGGGTGCCATCGTCGAGGTCGGTGGCGAACAGCTCGGCATGGCGCGGACGCATGCCGCCGTTGCCGCAGACATAGAGGTTCCAGCCGTGCTCGGTGGCGATCACGCCGACATCCTTGCTCTGCGCCTCGGCGCATTCCCGGGTGCAGCCAGAGACGGCAAACTTGAGCTTGTGTGGCGAACGCAGCCCCTTGTAGCGATTCTCGAGGTGGATCGCCATGCCCACGCTGTCCTGAACGCCGTAGCGGCACCAGGTGCTGCCCACGCAGGACTTCACCGTGCGGGTGGCCTTGCCGTAGGCATGGCCGGTCTCGAAGCCGGCCTCGATCAATTCGGCCCAGATGTCGGGCAATTGCTCGAGTCGAGCGCCGAAGAGATCGACGCGCTGACCGCCGGTGATCTTGGTGTACAGGCCGTATTTCTCGCCGACCTCGCCCAGCACGCGCAGCTTGCTCGGGGTGATCTCGCCGCCGGGAATGCGCGGTACTACCGAATAGGTGCCGTTTTTCTGCATGTTGGCCATGAAGGTGTCATTGGTGTCCTGCAGGGGCACGTGGGCGGCATCGGTGATCGGTTCGTTGAAGCAGGAGGCCAGGATCGAGGCCACCGCCGGCTTGCAGATATCGCAGCCCAGGCCATGGCCGTGCTTTTCGATCAGCTCGCCGAAGGTCTTGATGCCCTCGACCCGTACGATCGAATAGAGCGCCTGGCGGGTATGGGCGAAGTGCTCGCAGATCGACTGGTCGACCTCGACCCCGCGCGCCTCCAGTTCGCTGTCGACCACGCTCTTGAGCAGCGCCGCACAGCCGCCGCACCCGGTACTCGCCTTGGTAGCGCCCTTGACCGCGCCGAGATCATTGCAGCCGGCGTCGATGGCCTCGCAGATCGCGCCCTTGGTGACGTTATGGCAGGAGCAGATCCAGGCCGTCTCGGGCAGGGCGTCGGGTCCCAGGGCGGGGGCGCCCTCGACGCTGGGAAGGATCAGCGAGGCGGGATCCGCCGGTAGTTCCAGGCCATTGGCGTAGTACTGCATCAGGGTGTCGTAGGTGGCGTTGTCGCCGACCAACATGGCGCCGAGCAGCTTCTTGCCGTCGCTGGAGACGACCAGCTTGCGGTACTCCTGCTTGATCTGGTCGACGTAGCGGAACTGGCGGGCACCGGGCGAGCGGTCGCCGTGGGCATCGCCGATGGCGCCGACATCGACGCCGAGCAGTTTCAGCTTGGTGCTCATGTCGGCACCCTCGAAGGTCAGCTCGCCACCGCACAGGGTGTCGGCGGCGGCCTTGGCCATCTGGTAACCCGGTGCCACCAGGCCGAAGATGCTGCCTTGCCAGAGGGCGACCTCGCCGACGGCGAGAATCGCCGGATCGCTGGTCAGGCAGCGATCATCGATGACCACGCCGCCGCGTTCGCCCATCTCCAGGCCGGCATTGCGGGCCAGTTCGTCCCTCGGGCGAATGCCCGCCGAGAAGACGATCAGGTCGGTCTCCAGCCGCTTGTCGTCCTGGAACACCATGCGGTGGCGGCTGGTGTCGCCATCCTCGATGTGCTGGGTCGCCCGGTCGGTCAGTACCTGAACGCCCAATGCCTCGATCTTCTCGCGCAGCAGCTCGCCGCCTTCGTTGTCGACCTGCATGGGCATCAGGCGCGGTGCGAATTCCACCACGGCGGTGTCCAGGTCGAGCCCGCGCAGGGCGTTGGCGGCTTCCAGGCCCAGCAGGCCGCCACCGACCACCACGCCGGTGGTGGCCGAGCGGGCGGCCTCGCGGATGGCGTCGAGATCGTCCAGGGTGCGGTAGACCAGACAACCGTCCCGGTCGCCGCCGGGGATCGGCGGCACGAAAGGGTAGGAGCCGGTGGCCAGCACCAGGCGATCGTACGCATAGCGCCCCTGGGGCGTGACCAGTTCGCGGGCGTCACGGTCGATGTCGGTGACCGCTTCATGCAGGTGCAGCTCGATGCCGTGCTCGGCGTAGTAGTCAGCGGTCGAAAGCGCCAGGTCGTCGGCATCACGACCGCTGAAGTACTCGGAAAGGTGCACCCGGTCGTAGGCCAGGTGGCGCTCTTCGCCGAATACCCGAATCCGGTAGTGCCGATGGGCGCCGCGCTCGATGAGCTGTTCGACGAGGTGATGGCCGACCATGCCGTTGCCGACGATGATCAGGTCCTGAGAAGTGGCGTTCGATGCCTTCATGCGGCCTCCTGGGCGAGAGTGTCGGTGGCTTGGGGGGCGCTTGCTTGGTCGTCGATCAGGGTCTCGGTATCGGCCTGGCCGAGCAGCAGGGCGCGACGCGCACTGCCGAACTGCATGCCGTCCTGGGAGCGGTCAAACAGCCAGGGGCCCATGGCGGTATCGCCATAGAGCACGGCACCGTCGATGTGGCCGTCGCGCAGCAGCAAGCGGCGATATTCGCCCTGTTCGGGGTCGTGGTAGGTGAGCTCGTCGTGCTCCGGCGTGGCCTCGATGGGCCCGAAGGCGTACAGCGACACGCCGCTGATCTTGAGCTTGGTGGCGGTCGGGTGATCGCGATAGCCGGGGCCGGCCTCGCCGGCCAGGCGGGCGGCGAGCACCTCGACCTGCTGCCAGATCGGCTCCACCAGCCCGAAGGTGCTTGAGCCGAACTGACAGCATTCGCCCAGGGCATGAATGGCGGCGTCCGAAGTGGTCAGCCACTCATCGACGCGGATGGCACGGTCGCAGTCGAGCCCGGCGGCACGTCCCGGCTCGACGTTGGGGGTGATGCCGGTGGCGATCACCACATGATCGGCGGCCAGCCGGGTGCCATCGGCGAGGATCACGGCACGCACACGACCCTGACCGTTGTCTTCCAACTCGCTCAAGTGGCCGTCGGTGATTACCTCCAGGCCTCGCGCCTCGAGTTCACCGCGCAACAGCCCGGCGGCGGTGGCGTCGAGCTGGCGGTTCATCAAACGGGAACTGCGCTGGATCACCCGGACCCGCATGCCGCGCTTGCGCAGCCCCTCGGCGGCTTCCAGGCCGAGCAGGCCGCCGCCGATGACCACGGCGCGGCCGCCGTGTCGAGCGGCCCGGGCCAGGGCCTCGGCATCGCCCAGGTCGCGAAAACCATGCACGCCGTCGAGGGTCATCCCGGGCACCGGTGGCATCGCGGAACGCGAGCCGGTGGCCAGCACCAGCCGATCGTAGTCGAGGCTCGCACCCCGGTCGGTGGTCACCCGGCGCGCTTCGCGGTCGATGGCGGTGACGCGCTCGCCCAGCCGGGTCTCGATGCGTGTGCCGGTCTGTGTGGTCGCGGCGCGCTCGGGCAGGCACAGGGCATCGCGCTGCATTTCGCCGGCCAGCCAGGGCGACAGCAGGATACGGTTGTAGGCGTGACTGGTTTCCACACCGATGACGGTGATCCGGCGGGGCGCCCGGGGCTTGTCGCAGAGTGTCGCGACCAGGCGGTGGGCGGCCATGCCGTTGCCGACGATCACCAGGTGATCGATGGGGCCTCGGTCGTCGGTGCTTGTGGGGGCATCGGGTCGCATATCGCAACCTCCTGAAAACGCAAAAAGACGTCCCCGCGCTCCCCGGCATCGGGGGCACTGAGACGTCTTTGTCCGAAAGCGTGGCGATCGCCGTTGATCGCCGGGTGCCGGTCCGGGGCAAAGAAGCTCGCGGATCGGCGTTGTTCGCTCAAGCGTCTTTCAAGTTCTACGCCATATTCTTGACAGTTCTTTTATATCATTTGGTTACGGGTAATTGCGGGGATCCTTCACCTGTTGCATGTCGTGTCTCATGCACGTCATTGGTGCGTGGCGGCATCGAAATGCGCGGGGCTGTAGCAGGTCGAGAGGGTGCGCATGTCGAGCACACGACCGCTCTCGCGCATGTGCTGGTCGAGGTGTTCGGCGACATGGGACATGATCTCGGCGGTCGGGCGGGGATCGCCGACCAGACTCTGCCAGGCCGGCGGGGCATCGGGCACCAGGGTCTCGAGATGCTCGACGCTGTGATCCAGGTAGGGCGGCAGCGCCAGCCAGCCCTGGGCGCGTCGGGCATGTTCCGGCGAGGCGCCGAGCCACTGGCTGGCCTTGTGCAGCGCACGAATCATTGCCGCCAGGGTCGTGGGATAGCGTAGGGCCCAGGAGGCGGTCACGCCCAGCACCTTTTCGGGGTGCGCCGGCCATAGCTGGGCACCGCTGGCGACGACACGCCCGACATGGCAATGCCGGGCCAGGCTGCCCCAGGGCTCGCCGACGCAGAAGCCGTCGATCTCGCCGTTTTCCAGCGCCTCGACCATGCGGGGCGGAGGAAGCGCACCCAGTGCCACCTGACGGTCGATGTCGATATCGGCACCGGCCAGCCATTCGCGCAGTTGATAGTGCTGGCAGGAGTAGGGATAGACCATCGCCAGCCTGGGCGGCTCGCCGCGGTGGGCGTGCAGTCGGGCGGCGAAGCGGCGGGCATTGTCGCGCGGGTCGCGATCTTCGCCGATGTCGTGCATGCCCTCGGACCAGCGCCGCGATAGCACGATGGTGTTGCCGCCACGGCCGAGGATGAACGGGGCCAGGGTCTCGCAGGGAGCGCGCGACAGGCCGAGACTCATGGCCAATGGCAGGGGCGAGAGCATGTGAGCGCCGTCGAGCAGGCCGGAGGCGAGCTTGTCGCGCAGCGTCGACCAGGCATTTTCGCGCGAGAGGGCGACCTCGAGCCCTTCGTCGGCGAAGAAGCCGGCCTCGCGGGCGATGATCGGCAGGGCAGCGTCGAGCAGGGGGATGAATCCCAGCGTCAATCGTTCGAGTTCGGGCGTGCTCATCGTCCCTTCTCCAGTTGTTCGAGGATGTCGATCACGTTGTTTGCCACGTCACCGATACGCTGACCGCGATCCATGGCCAGCTTGCGCAGCATGCGATAGGCCTGGGGCTCGTCGCAGTCCTGATGCTTCATCAACAGGCCCTTGGCGCGTTCGATGCGCTTGCGTTCGGCCAGTTGGGTGCGGGCTTGGTCCAGTTCGCGGCGCATCGACTGGAAGGATTCGAAGCGGGCGATGGCGACTTCCATGACCGCCTTGACCCGGCCCGGCACCAGGCCGTCCACCACATAGGCGCTGACGCCGGACTTGAGGGCGGCCTGCATGGTCTCGGGGTCATGCTGGTCGGCGAAGAACACCACCGGACGTGGATTCTCGCGGTTGAGCAGCGACATGCTGTCGAGGGTGTCGCGGTCGGGGGATTCCATGTCGATGATCACCACATCGGGCTGATGGCGGGCGACCATCTCGTTGAGGCTCGTCGGGGCCTGCAGGCGGCAGATGACCTCGTGGCCCTCGTTGGCGAGGGCTTCCTCGACCATGGCGGCCCGCACGATCTCGTCGTCGACCAGAAGGACTTTCAAGGGCTGAGGCATGGTGGCGTAGCTCGTTGCATAGGGGCGTTTCCTGATCGGTTGCAAGATGCGTTCCAGTTGCCGGAACCCCTGATGAACGCCGGCAAAGTGTCTGCCCAATGGCATCGGCAGGCAGTGTGACGGGCGGACGTTGCACCGAGTCGGTGCGGGCGGGGTGGCGAGATGCGCCCGAGCTGTGCGGCGAGCTGCTGTCCGCCGGCGGCGAGATCGTCGCGGCACGCGGTATCCCGGGGGCTGGGCATTCCTGGCACGGGGCTTGCTAGATAACCGGTGACCAGGATGGATCAAGGGTGATCCATTCATCGGCAAAGACGCCCACCGCTTCTCCGCAGCCTCGGCTGCCGTGAGGCGGTGGGCGTCGTCGTTTCGGCAGTCGTTCACGACGGGAGGAAAGCGTCATGTCCAGGACCTCAATGCAAGACGCACGCACTACATGCCCCTATTGCGGGGTCGGTTGCGGCGTGCGGGCCGAGATGCAGCAGGGCCGCATCGTCGGCGTCGAGGGCGACACCGAGCACCCGGCCAATCATGGCCGTTTGTGCGTCAAGGGCTCGGCACTGCACGAGACGCTGGGTAAACAGGGGCGTCTGACCCGGCCTCGGCTGGATGGCGTCGAGGTCGACTGGGCCACGGCCCTGGACGCCGTGGCCGGGCGCCTGGCCGAGACACAGAGCGAGCACGGCCCAGAAGCCCTGGCCGGCTATCTCTCTGGGCAATTGCTCACCGAGGACTATTACGTCGCCAACAAGCTGTTCAAGGGCTTTCTTGGCACGCCGCATCTGGATACCAACTCGCGGCTTTGCATGGCCTCGGCGGTGGCCGCCTACAAGCGCTCGCTGGGGGCCGATGCCGTGCCCTGCAACTACGAGGACCTGGAGGATGCCGAGCTGGTGGTGCTGGCGGGCTCGAACCTGGCCTGGAATCACCCGGTGCTGTTCCAGCGCCTGCGCGTCGCCAAGACGCGCAACCCCCTGCTGCGAGTGGTGGTGATCGATCCGCGCATCACCGACACCTGCGAGCTGGCCGATCTCTACCTGGGCGTGCGTCCCGGCAGCGATGCTCGCCTGTTCACCGGGCTGTTGGCCTGGATGGCCGAGCGGGGCAAGCTTGATCGCGTCTATCTGGAACGCCACACGCGTGGGCTGGAGGAAACCCTGGCCGAGGCCCGTCAGGACGATGCCTCGGTCGAGGCCATCGCCGCCGACTGCGATGTCGACCCCGAGCGCCTGGAGACCTTCTTCTACTGGTTCGCCAGCCAGCTCCACGTGGTGACGCTGTATTCCCAGGGCATCAACCAGTCGAGCAGCGGTACCGACAAGTGCCAGGCGATCATCAATTGCCACCTGGCGGGTGGCAAGATCGGCCTGCCCGGCGCCGGTCCCTTCTCCATCACCGGCCAGCCCAATGCCATGGGCGGGCGCGAGGTGGGCGGCCTGGCCAACCAGTTGGCCGCCCACATGGATTACCACAGCCCCGGCGCCCTGGAGCGGGTGACGCGCTTCTGGAGCACCGACTCGCTCGTCCCGCGTCTCCCGAAAGGGCCGGGGCACAAGGCGGTGGCGCTGTTCGAGGCCATCGAGCGCGGCGAGATCCGGGCGGTGTGGATCATGGCCACCAATCCCACGGTCAGCCTGCCCGAGGCCCATCGCGTACGCGCGGCGCTGGCCCGCTGTCCGCTGGTGATCGTCTCGGAGTGTATGGCCGATACCGATCTGCTGGAGGTGGCCGACATCGTACTGCCGGCCTCCGGCTGGTCGGAAAAGGACGGCACCGTGACCAACTCCGAGCGCCGCATCTCGCGTCAGCGCGGCCTGATGGCGCCGCCGGGCGAGGCCCGCCACGACTGGTGGATCATCAGCGAAGTGGCGCGGCGCCTGGGCTTCGGCGAGGCCTTCGACTATGGGCACCCGGCTGATATCTTCGTCGAACATGCGCGCCTGTCCGGCTTCGAGAATGAGGGCGACGGGCGGCGCTGCTTCGATATCTCGGCGCTGGCCGGACTCGATCGCCAGGGCTATGACGCCCTGACGCCGATTCAGTGGCCGGTAACGCGCCAGGCGCCGCAGGGGACACCGCGCCTGTTCGAGGATGGCCATTTCGCCACGTCCGATGGCCGGGCTCGGCTGGTGCCGGTGTCACCACGCGGTCCCGTCCAGGCCCTCGGCGAGCACCGCCGCTTCCGGCTCAACACCGGTCGGGTGCGCGACCAGTGGCACACCATGACGCGCACCGCCCGGGCGCCACGGCTGATGAACCACCGCAGCGAACCCTTCATCGAGGTGCATCCCGAGGACGCCCGCGAGCTGGGCCTGGCCGATCAGGGGCTGGCGCGACTCGAGGGCGAGGACGGCGACTACCGGGGTCGGGTTCGCATCTCGCCGGCGCAGCGGCGCGGCGAACTGTTCGTACCCATCCACTGGAGCGATCGCTTCAGCACCTCGGCGCTGGCCGGCGCACTGCTGGCGTCGCATGTCGATCCGCTGTCCGGTCAGCCCGAGTCGAAGCACGGCGCCGTGGCCCTGGCGACATTACCCAGCGCCTGGGAGGCCACCCTGGTGGTCGCCGCCGATCTCGACGTGGGCGCGCAGGTGCGCCGAGAGACCGGCTACTGGGCGCGAATTCCCATGGCCCATGCCGAACGCTGGCAACTGGCCGGCGCCCCTGCCGCCGCCGAGCGCGACTGGCTGGCCTGGCTGGCCGAGACCCTGCCGGTGGCGGTCTCGCTGTGGTGCGACGATCCGGCCGACGGCCGGCTGCGTGCCGCGGGAATCGAGGTGGGTCGCCTGCGCTGGTGGTTGATGGTTGGTCCGCCGGCCGAGCTGCCGGGACTGGCCTGGCTCGATGAGCGCTTCGCCGAAGCCGCCGAGGGCATCGCCCTGGAAGCGGGCCAGCGGCGCCGCATCCTGGCCGCCTGCGAGGACGGCGCCGCCGACGATGGCCCCCTGGTGTGCAGTTGTCATCAGGTCGGGCAGGGCGCCATCACCTCGGCAATCCGCGAGGGCGATACCAGCGTCGAGGCGCTGGGTGCCCGGCTGGCCTGCGGCACCCAGTGCGGCAGTTGCATTCCCGAATTGAAATCACTCATCGAAGAGGAGAGGGCCCATGCGTCTCATCCCATCCCTGATGTCGAGCCGGCTTGAGGGCATCCTGCGCCCCGTGGATTCGCTGGCGCGCGTCGCCCTCTCCTGGTGGGAGGCGCGGGGCCCATGGCGGGAGGCGCACAACGCTGCGGGGCGTCGCCAGGGCCACCGGACCGGCCGGGTGTTCCTGGTCGGTGCCGGCAGCGGCGATGTCGAACTGCTGACCCTCAGGGCCGCCCGCCTGCTGCGCGATGCCGATGCCGTGGTCTACGATCGCCTGGTGGGCGACGAGATCCTGGCCCTGATTCCCGCCGGACGCGAGCGCTACTACGTGGGCAAGGCACGGGGGCAGCACAGTGTCGCCCAAGCCGAGATCGGTGCGCTGATGGTGCGCCTGGCCGGCGAGGGCAAGCGGGTCGTCAGGTTGAAGGGTGGCGACCCCGGCGTCTTCGGGCGCATGGGCGAGGAACTGGCCGCGCTGGACGCCGCGGGGATCGGCAGCGAGATCGTGCCCGGCATCACCGCCGCCTCGGCGGCCTGCGCGAGCATGGGCATTCCGCTCACCGATCGCGGCCATGCCCAGCAGCTTCGCCTGATCACCGCCCAGCAGTGTCGCGAGGGGGGCGAGCCGGACTGGCCCGCCCTGGCGCGTCGCGACGAGACCCTGGTGTTCTACATGGGGCTGTCCCGCGTCGAGGCCATCTGCAACGGCCTGCGTGGTGCCGGGCTACCTGGCGACTGGCCGATCATGCTGGTCGCCAATGCCAGCCTGCCCGGGCAAGAGGCGCTCGTCGGCACCCTGGCCGACATGCCCGAACGGCTCGCCGCCCATCCGCTGCCGTCGCCCTGCCTGATCATCGTGGGTAGCGTGGTGCGCCTGGCCGAGGCGCGCCGGCTCGTCGACACGGCGGTGCACCGCGAGGATGCCGCCTACCACTGACGCGATTGCTCGCCGGGCGTCACGCTCGGGTCGAGCAGTCGCCAGTAGGTGAGCAAGGGATGATCGGCCGGAAGCCGGGCGTTCAGTTTGCCATGGCCGCCGAGCAGCGAGTGAGTCGCACGCAGCCGCGCATCATCTGGCTCACCGAGCGTGAATTGCCACGCGTCCTGGCCCTGGGCGCAATCGAGGCTCAAGGTCGCCTGTTCCAGGGGGACGATCTCGGGCGCCTTCAATTGCAGGGAGGGACCGGTGAGCCGCCCCTTGGCCGCCAGGCAACCGCTTGGCCCCATTCGACCCTCTAATTGTCCTTCCAGCCTGCCACCGAGGCCGATGCCGGAGCCTACCGGCAGCGCCGAGGTATCGAGGGCCGCGAGATCCCCGCCTTCGAGCCGCCAGGCCATGTTCAGGCCCTCCAGTCGCGCGTCGAGCGCCCAGCCGTCGCCGATGCCCAGGTGCAGTTCAGGGCGCCAGCCATCCAGTCCAAGATGCCAGTTCAGCGGTTCGAATCTCAGGGGCCAGCCGGGCCGGGGCTCGACGATCAACGCCGTGGCCCGGCCATCCAGCAACCGACCGCGCGGTTCTTCCAGGCCGACTTCCTCGGGCAGACTGGCCGCGATGAGGCTCGATAGGGCACCGAGCGGCAGGGTGAACAGCAGGGTCAGACAGAAAATGCCGGCGATGAGGATGGCCTGGGCCGCTCGGCCGATGTAGCGCTTCATGGCGTGGCCTCGTCATGTGCGGCGATGGGCAGGCGCTCGAGCTCTGCCACCAGGGTCATGTCCAGCGCCAGGCCGTCGTCCGCTTCCCGTGTCAGCGACCAATCGGTGGTCCACCAGCCATGCTGCGCCGCCCAGCGTGCGAAGGTCGTGACGCTCTGCGGCTGTGGCACTCGCCCCTGAAGGCGCAGGCCATGGGCTTGCGATTCCAGGCGCGGTGCGCCGATGCCGTGGCGCTCGGCGGCGGCCAGCCAGCGCTCCTGCGCCAGTGGCTGGATGGCCGGAAGGCGGGAGGCGGCCGCCGGCGGAGGAGCGGTGTCGGTAATGTCGATATCGCCCAGCCGCGAGATGGCCAGATAGCCGAGCAGCAGGACGATGATGCCGGCGCCGATGGCCAAGGTCCGGCGCTCCCTGGGTTCGCGAGACAGCCAGGCCTGTTGCAGTGGCGAGAGCAGAGATATCAACGCACTCATGGTGTTTGCCCCCCTTGTTCGGTAGCGGACAGGTCGAGTTCCAGGGTCAGTTGCGTCGGCGTATCGGTGAGTTGACCCAGGCCGGCGAGCCGGGAGCGCAGGGCCTCCAGCTCGGCGGCGCTCAGCGCCTCCGGGGCCCAGCCCAGGCGCATTCGCTGACCCGAGACTTCAAGCTGTTGCAGCCTGGCTGGGTCGGGCAGGTCACTCAGGGCGGCCAGATGTTCCTCGATGCGCGCTCGGCGCTGGGCCAGATCGGCCAGGGCCGAAGCCCGTTCCGCCAGGCGCCGGCTGGCGTCGTCCGCGCTGGCGGGCGTTGACATGAAGCGGGCAGCCAATTGCCGCTCGGCCGCTTCACGGGTGGATTGATGGCCTTGCCAGGCGACGAGCCCGCCATGCAGCAGGAGCAGTGCCACGATCAGTCCACAGCGGCGCAGCGGCAGCCAGGCCCTCGCGCCTGCGAGCGAGATCGGCAGACGACGGCTGGATCTGCCCCGGCCCGGCTGCGGTGCGAGGCGTGGCAAGCGATGGGGCAGATGACGACCGAGGAATGCCAGCCAGGCCAGTGTGTCTTCGTCGGCGAGCGGCTGATACCACTCGCGCTCGGCCAGGGCGGGAGGCAGGGCGGTGTTGCGTGGCCAGCTCAGCCAGTGGCAACGACCTGGCGCCTGATTCTCCTCGACGTCATGCCAGCGCAGCATCCAGTCGTCGCCGGCGGGCAGGGCGCAGAGGGCACGCTCGGGGGGATCCGGCTGGCCCATGAAGGCCGGAGCCCAGGCCGCTGGGGAGAGCCCGGCCCGGGCCAGCGTGGCCTGCCAGTCCTGCAGTCGCGAACGCGCCACGCCGACCAGCACAAGGCGGCCCTGGACATGGTCGAGCCGGGCCAGTGTCAGCGGCTCGCCGTTGCCCTCGTCGCAGCGGTACCGATCGACGAGCAGTGGCCACTCGTCTCGCTTGAGTCCCTTGGGGGCGGTGAGCTCAAAACGGGTCGCCGAGGCTGGCGGCAACACGAGGATCGTTTCGTGGCCGGCCGACTGGAGGGCCTCGGGCAAGGGATCGCCGGGTGTCCAGGTGCCGCCCGGCGGTGTCGTCGTCGCATCGAGCAGCGTCCAGTTCCAGGGGGTCGCATGATCGTGGGGCGTGGCCGGTGGCATCAGCAGTAGCCGGGGCCGAGGCATCCTGCGGCCGCCTTGACGTCGAGGCAGTCGAATCGGCAGCGATGTCATGAAGCCTCCTCGGGGAAAGATGTCGGGAAGGGCGAATGGGGCGCTTCACCGCGATAGCGTTGGAGAATTCGCACCCGGGCGGCGGGCGCTCGGGGTTGCCAGGGGCTCACCCCCTCGGCTTGAAGCAGGCGCACATAGTGGTATTGGCGGTCGCCGATCTCGATCCGAATATGCAGGCGCAGCAGGTCCGGGGTCAGGGTCAGGCGGCGGGCGAGCTCGTTGAAGTCATCGGGATCGCCCAGGGCGCTGCGCACGGCGTCGACGCTCTGGTAACCGGCGGCGGAACGCGATCTCAGCAGGCGTTCGAGCCCGCCACGCGGCACCCGGCCCTCGAGCAGGGAATCGAGCAGCGCGACCCGTTCGACGGGCAGGCTGTTGAGGTTGAGCGTCAGTGGCCCGCTGTCGGGATAGACGCACAGCCCTTCGGGCAAGCGACGGGAGCGTCGGCTGTCCAGCGGAGCCAGCCAGTTGATCTCGCTGATGTCGGCGAGGGGGGTATTGGCGGTGGTGCGTGGCCCGAGGCCGGCGCGGACATCGTTGGCATAGTCCGGGCCGTCGAGGCTGCCGGAGCGGGCCACGCCGTCGGAATCCATCCAGTCCATCAGCCGCGCAAGAAAGGCGTCGGTCGAGAGGCCCGCCACGGGGCGTCCCTGGAGATGGTGATCGATGTAGTGGGTCAACTGGCGCCGGGCCAGGTCGGCGCCCGTGCCCGCCAGGGCATTGAGGTTGAGGCAGCCTCGCAGATCCTCGACATTGAGGTGAATCCGGCCATGGTCGGTGGGGTAGGACAGCGAGCGCCCGCGCAGGCTCTGCCACCACAGGCCTGCCTGGCGTACGGCGGCGTCGGTCAGGGCGCGACGGGCGATCACCTCGGCGCCTTGCGCATAGAAGTCGGCCTGGGTCTGCGCCTGGAGCTCGCTCAGGCGGGCCAGGTCCCGGTGGCCCTGTTCGCTCAGGCTCGTCAGGGTCAGGCTGACCAGTGCCAGGCACAGCAGCACCATCAGCAGGGCGGCGCCGTCCTGGCGTGTACTGGAGGGCAACGGGCGGTTCATGGTTGAACCTCCGGCAGTCGCACGACGATGGCGTGTACCTGACCATGACGCTGCCAGCGCAGGCGCAGTCCACGCACTGTCTGAGCGTTGGCGGTGGCCGGCGTCTGGCGCCATTGACCGTGTTCATGGAAGGCGATCTCGACGCTCTCGATGCCGTTCAGCCGGGCATCCTGCTGCCATTCAGGCGTGTCCACGGCATCGAGCAGGCCGGTGGAGGCCAATTGCAGTTCGCCGCGCTCGAGATTCCAGCTCAGGCGCTGGCGACGCAAGCGACTGACGCGGTCGCCCAGCGCGACGGGCTCGCCGACCAGCGCGACCCATTCCAGCAGGCCCGGCTCGGGGCGGTAGTCGAGGCGATGGTTGAGCAGTGGTTGCCCGCCTTCATGCAGGGAGCGCTCGACCAGGGCCTGGAGGCGGTCTTCCAGGCGGCGGGCAAAGCGCATGTCCTGGCGCTCGTCGGGCGGTGTGGCGAAGCGTTCCTCGGCACTGACCAGGCCATTGACCAGCCCCGCCACGGCGACGCCGATCAGGGCCGTCAGGGCGATGGCGATGACCACCTCGAGCAGGGTGAAGCCGGCCTCGGCCTGACGATGCTCGTTCATGGGCTTTCTCAAGGTCGGTCTCAATGTCGGTCTCAAGGTCGGTCTCAAGGTCGGTCTCAAGCTCATGGCGCCAGGAACACCGTGAAGTCGAGCCTGTTTGGCGCCGGCAAGGGTTGGCTGGCCACGCTCAGGGTGCCGCGACGCAACTGCTTGACCGGCGTGCTCGCGACCTCCAGGCGCCAATGGCAGTCGTGCCCGTTCGACTGGCGTTGCCCCTCGTGGCGACCAACGCTCGGCCAGTAGCCGGCGAGACTGAACTTGTTGTTCAGGGCGCGGGCGCACATCACCAGCGGTAACCGCTCGCGTTCCAATTGGGCCGTGCGGGTCCGCTGATGCACGGTCTGGCTGACCATGGCGGCGATCACCGCCAGGATGAACAACGCCACCATGACCTCGAGCAGCGTGAATCCGTCGGCCTTGCGGGGCTCAGGCATCGTCTCGCTCCTTTGCTGCCCGTACCCCCAGGGCGTCGATGAGCAGGCGGCGTTGGCGGTCGCCGATCGTCAGGCTCAGGCGCCCGCCCAGCACCTCGCCATCGGGCCACCAGACCAGCCAGGGCGTCGCCTGGTCCTCGGGGGCGGCCGGGTCGCGTTGCAGGTGGAGATCGAGTGGCCAGCGGCGGGCGGGCAGGTCGCTCGTTTCGAGCCTCCGCCATTCGGCGCTGCCGGTGTCTCGCGTCACGAACGCGTATCCCGTCTCGTTGGGTCGCATCCCGATGACCCGTTGCTGTTCCATGGCCTGGATGGCGGCCCGTTCGAGGTCGGTGCGCAGCTGCTCCCGGGCGCTGTCTAGGCTCGGTGCGCTGCCGCCTTCCAGCCAGGCCACGCTGAGTCCGGTCAGCGCGGCGACGATCGTCAGCACGATCAACAGCTCCAGCAGGCTGAAGCCCGACTGGGCTTCGGCTCGGCTGTGCTGCTCGGGGCTCTCGCGGATGGCGAGCGAATGCAAGAATGACGCCATCTGTGGGGCTTACAGCATCCAGTTGCCGATGTCGGCATCGTTGCCTTCGCCGCCGGGCTTCCGGTCGGCACCCAGGCTGAAGACATCGAAGCGGCCATGCTCGCCGGGATTGCGATAGTCGTAGGGGTTGCCCCAGGGATCATCCGGCAGTCGACGCACATAGCCTTCCTGGCGGTAATTGGTGGCCAGCGGTTCCTGGCGCGGCGCCTCGACCAGCGCCTGGAGCCCTTGCTCGGTGGTGGGATAGCGATGGTTGTCGAGCCGATACATGTCGAGGGCCTGCTCGAGGGTGGCGATGTCGGCCCTGGCCTTCTGTTGCATGGCCTTGTCCTGGTTGCTGAGCACGTTGGGCGCGACGATGGCGACCAGCAGCCCGAGGATGAAGATCACGACCATGACCTCGAGCAGGGTGAAGCCGGCCTGGGCCTTGGGAGAGCGGTATGGAGCTGTCATGGAATTCCTCCTGGTGGATGATGAAACGGTGGCTAGAGCGCCATGGCGCTGTTGAGGCTCATGATCGGCAGCAGGATGGCCAGGACGATGGTCAGTACCACGCCGCCCATGGCCAGGATGATCAGCGGTTCGAAGAGCGCCAGCGCCATGTCGACGCGTCGCGAGAAGGCGCTTTCCTGGGTGGCGGCGACGCGTTCGAGCATTTCGCCGAGGCGGCCGCTGGATTCGCCGCTGGCCACCATGTGCAGCAGGGTCGGAGAAAAACACCCGGTATCGGCCAGGGCGCGGTGCAGGCTGACGCCGCTGGTGACGGCTTCTTCGACCTCGCCGAGATGCTGGCGCAAGCAGGCATTGGCCAGGGTGTCGCGGCTGACTCGCAGGGCATCGACCAGCGGAATGCCGCTCAGGGTGAGAATCGCCAGGGTGCGCGTCAGGCGGGCGCTGTCGAGCAGTAGCAGGAGCTCGCCCAGGCGCGGCAGCGTTAGCAGGCGGCGGTCGACCTTCAGCCGGATGGCGGGCCGACGCAGTAAGCGGGCGGCGGCCAGCCCCAGCAGCAGAAACGTGGCGAGCAGCCAGGGCCCCAGGCTCTGCATGGCATCGGCCAGGGCGATCAGGCCGCGCGTCAGCCAGGGCAGGGTCATGTCGGAACGCTCGAACTGGGCGGCGAGGCGCGGTACGACATAGGTCATCAGGCCGCTGACCACGCCGACCGAGACCAGCACCAGCACCAGCGGGTAGACCAGCGCGCCCTTGGCCTTCTGGCGCTGCCGCTGGCTGCGTTCGAGATGGTCAGCCAGGCGTTCGAGCACCTGGGGCAGTTGACCGGCACGCTCGCCGGCGGCGACCAGGGCCACGTAGAGATGATCGAAGCTGGCGGGGTGGGCCTTGAGGCTATCGGCCAGGCTGTAACCTTCGCGGACCCGATTGACCAGCGACAGCAGCAGGGCGCGGGCGGCTTCCCGGTCGGCCTGGCTGGCCAGCGCCTCCAGGGCCTGGCCGATGGGGATGCCGGCATCGATCAGGGTCGCCAGTTGACGGGTCAGCAGCGTCAGGCGTTCGGCATCGAGACGCTGGCCGCGGCGGCGTTGCCGCGCGCCTCGTATCTCCTCCAGGCGGCGCGCGAACAGGCCCCGGTCGCTGAGCAGTTCTCGGGCATGGCGCTCGTTCTCGGCCTGGATAACGTCGCGACGGCGGCGGCCTTCGAGATCCAGCGCCAGATAGCGATAGGTCGGCATCAGCGGATGGCTCCCGGGTCACGGACGAGTGGCTCACTGGTGAATGGCACGCAGCACCTCCTCGAGGCTGGTGTCGCCATCGGCGAGCCGTTCCAGGGCCGCATCGGCTAGCGAGCCGGCCTGCTGGAAGGCATGGGCGGCGAGTGCCGCTTCGCTGGCGCCGTCGTGGATCATGGCCGCCAGGGTGTCGTCGATGGCGATGAACTCGTAGAGCCCCAGGCGCCCTCGGTAGCCGGTGTGGTCGCAGGCGTCGCAGCCGAGCGGCTCGGCGATGCGCGAGAGGGACTCGAGCCCCTGGAACTGTCGGCACTCGGCGTTGCTGGGGGCACGCCAGCGGTGGCAGTCGGGACACAGGCGGCGCACCAGGCGCTGGGCCATGACTCCCTTGAGGCTGGTGGCCAGCAGGAAGGGCTCGATGCCCATGTCGCGCAGCCGGGCGATGGCGCCCAGGGCGCTGTTGGTGTGCAGCGTCGAGAGCACGAGGTGGCCTGTCAGGCTCGACTGCACGGCGGTCGCGGCGGTTTCCAGATCGCGGATCTCGCCGATCATGATGACGTCGGGATCCTGGCGCAGAATGGCGCGCAGACCGCGGGCGAAGGTGACGCCGGCATGCGGGTTGACCGGCGTCTGCCCGATGCCGGGCAGCGCGTATTCGACCGGGTCCTCGACGGTGAGGATGTTGCGCCGGCGATCGTTGAGCGCGGTCAGGCTGGCGTAGAGAGTGGTGGTCTTGCCCGAGCCGGTGGGGCCGGTATTGAGCAGGATGCCGTTGGGGCGAGCCAGGGCGCGCCGGTAGGCCGCCAGGGTGTCGGGCGGCATGCCGATGGCGTCGAGCGTCAATTGCGCGGCCTGTTTGTCGAGCAGGCGCATCACGACCCGCTCGCCGTGGATGCCGGGCAGGGTCGAGACGCGAATGTCCACCGGGCGCCCGGCGGCGCGAACGGTGATGCGTCCATCCTGGGGCTGGCGTTTCTCGGCGATGTCCAGCCCGGCCATGACCTTGATGCGCGAGATCAGCATCGGCGCCAGTACGCGTGGCGGGTCGAGGATCTCGCGCATGGCGCCATCGACCCTCAGGCGCACGATCAGCTCGCGTTCGAAGGGTTCGATGTGGATGTCCGAGGCGCTCAGGCGCAGCGCCTCGGAAAAGATGCCATTGATCAGCCGGATCACCGGCGCCTCGTTCTCGGCGTCCATCAGGTCTTCGGTGCGCGGCAGCTCCTGCATCAGGCCGTCGAGGTCGACGTGTTCGGCGAGCCCCTCGATCAAGCGGTTGTTGGTCTCGCGCTGGGCGTCGTAGAGACGCCCCAGACGGCTGGTGTAGGCCTCGCTGTCGAGCCATTCGATCTCTGCCGGAGGGCCATGGCTGCGCCGCAGTTCCTGGAGAATCAAGGGATCGGCATCGCGGCGGGCCAGCAGGTGATAGCCCTCGGCCTGCCAGTCGATGGCCACGCCGCTGCGCTGGGCCAGTCGGTACGGCATGAGACTGGCGGTGGTCGCGGGCTGCGGGGCGTTCATTGCGCCAGGCTCCCCAGGCGACTGCGCGCCGACGGATAAAGCGCCTGCAGGCTGTTGCCGGACGCCGCGGCACCCGATACCGACGTACCCGACATGCCACTCGCCGAGGTGGCGGATGCCGAAGGCAGTTCCGGCAGGGCCTGATCGCCCGGCAGCTCGGCCTGGAGCATGTGCTGGCGCATGCGGGTGTATTGCTGGCGGGCCATCTGCTGGGTCTGCGGCGCATCGCGCAGTACCCGGGCGCGGATGAAGACCATCAGGTTGCGCTTGTCCTGGGTATCGCGGTCGTAACGGAAGAGGCGACCGACGCCGGGAATGTCGCCCAGCAACGGCACCTTCTGTTCGGCATTGGCATTCTCGTCGCTGATCAAGCCACCCAGTACGATGATGCCGCCATTCTGGGTCAGGACCGTGGTTTCGATCTCGCGCTTGTTGGTGACCACATCGCTGGCCTGGACGCCTTCATCGATGGAGGAGACTTCCTGGATGATTTCCAGACGGATGCTGTTGTCGGCGCCGATGGTGGGGCGGATGTTCAGCTTGACGCCGACATCCTCGCGCTGAATGGTCTGGAAGGGGTTGGTGTTGTCGACGGTGGTGGAGCCGGTGACGAAGGGCACTTCCTGGCCGACCAGGATCGAGGCCTCTGCGTTGTCCAGGGTCGTCAGCGAGGGCGTCGACAGCAGATTGGTCTGGGTATCGCTGCGCAGGGCATTGAGCAGCATGGCGAAGCTCACGCCCCCCGAGGAAAGCCGGCCCACGCCGGCGGTGACGCCGTTGAGGTTGCCGAGCAGGGAGCCCAGGGTGGAAGCGTCCTGACTGGCCGCGGCGGCGGCGATCTGGTTGATGCCCGGCGACGAGGCGGACGGGAAGTTGACGCCGCCCGCCGGGACCGTGCCCTCGCCGCTGATGTCGCCGAACAGCCACTGCACGCCGAGTTCCTTGGCGCGGCTTTCGGTGATTTCGGCGATGATCGCTTCGACCGCCACCTGGGCGCGGCGCATGTCGAGGCGGGAAACGAGTTCGCGATAGCCTTCCAGGGCGCTGGGCGGGCCGCTCAGGACCAGGGCGTTGGTCGAGGGATGAACGGCGAAGGCGACGCCATCGAGCCCGCTGCCCGATGACGCCGCCGCCAGTGACTGGCTCCCGGCCTGGCTTTCGGTTGCGTCGGCGCCGTCGCTCCCTGTGCTCCCATTCCGGGGCGGTATCGCCCGCGAGCCGCTGGCGCTGTTGGCCAGATCGCCCAGGACCTGGGCGACATCGGCGGCATCGGCATGGTTGAGGGGAATGACCGCCGTGGTGGTGTCGTGGTCCTGGGGAGCATCCAGGCGCGCGATCAGGGTCGCTACCTGGCGCCGCTGGCTCGAGGTGCCGAAAGCCACCACCGCATTGGCGCGGGCATCGGCGACCACGGTGGCCGTGCTGCCGTCGTCGCTCAGCACGTCCTTGAGTGTCTGGACCAGGCGCTTGGCATTGGCATGGGTAACCGAAAAGACCTCGGTGTCGGCCTGGCGGTAGCCGTCGAGGCGCTCGGTGAGCCGCTTTAGGCGCCCGAGATTGGCCTTCCAATCGGTCACGACCACGGAGTTGCTGCCGGGGTTGGGCGTCAGGGTGCCGACATTGGCATCGATGAGCGGCTCGAGGATGCCGGCGAGCTCCGCCGCAGCGAGGTTTTCGGTGTGCAGGACTTCGGTGGCGATCTCGTTGCCCTGGGCGTCATCCAGGCCGACCGGCAAGGGCTGGGTGCGTGCCACCTGCTCCGGCACGATGCGCACGCGATTGTCGGGCAGCCGCACGGTGGCGTAGCCGTGGTTCTGCAGGGTGTTCTGGAAGAGCCCGTAGAGTTCATCGGCGGTGACCGGCTTGGGACTTTCCACCGAAAGGGTGCCGCGCACCCGGGGATCGATGACGAAATCGGTGCCCGTAATGTCGCTGACGCCGGCCGCGAACTCGGCGACGCTGACCTCCTTGAAGCTGACGCCATAGACCGGCGCCGGGTCGCTCTGGGCCAGCAGGGAAGCCGAGGGCAACCCCGTGCACAGCAGCAGGGCCAGGCGTATGGCCGAGGCGGACAACGAACTGTGCCGGGAGGGCGTCGTGGCGGTCATGAAAAAGCTCCGGATGGGGCATCAAGGCGCATTCAAGCGCCGGATGCCGATGATCGTGGCGTCGTCGTCGCCTGATGCGCGCAGGCGTTCGCGACGGCCTTCGTTGTCGAGGATCAGCCCCTGTTCGTCGATTCCCGCCAACCTCACGCCGTCCATGATGGCGTCGCCGGGGCGGACGGCGACCTGCCCACTCGGTGTGGCCACTACCACCAGGCTGCGGCTGAGCGGGGCGGCGCGGAAGCTGCCGACGAGGCTCAGGGGCAGTTGGGTATCGTTCAGCCCACTGGCGGGCTGGCGGTCGGCCTGCCAGAGCCGCGAGGCGACGTTGGGCAGCGGTGCCGGCGAGGCGAGCGGCGCGCCCTGGCCCCGCACGCCTGGCGCGGGCTGGTTCAGTGCGACCAGGTCGGCGATGACCAGCGCGGCGAGCCAGGCCAGCAGCATGTTGCCGAGCACGCCGGCCCACCGGCGGAAGCGCTCTTGAGCGGTGACGACGCTCATTGGCTTGGCCGGTCCTCGGGATGCCAGCCGGGATGACCCTCGACGAAACTGAGCTCGGCCTCGGGCCGTGGCGGCAGGCTGGCAAGGCCCGTGCTCGACAGGTAATCCTCCAGTAACTGCCAGAGTGGCGGCCCGGCCTGAGACGCAATATCGGGATTCCAGGTCACCACCGTGCCCGGGGTGCTGCCTTTCAGAGCGACGCGTTGTCCGGTCTCGCGGCTGTAGCGGCAGCGCCAGCCGATGCCGGCCAGGCGTGGCAGGTCCTGGCTGGTGTCGAGCAGCATGGGCGTGCCGAAACAGGCGTCGGCCGCCCGTTCGAGCAGACCGTGCAGGGCGGTGCTGTCGGCGTTCCGGCGCGTGACGGCGCCCGGATGCCCGCCACTCAGGGTCAGCAGATGATCGCGGGTGATGGTCTCGCCCGGGGCCACTCGGCGGTCGTGGCGCAGGCCCGGCGCCAGGGCGATGGCCTGTTCGCCGGCGCTCTCGCGCAGCGCCGCGACGATCAGGGCGTCCCAGCTGCCGCCGGTGGTGTCGCGTCGCCATAGCCAGTCGGGCGCCACGGCCAGGGGCCGATCCAGCCAGTCGCGGTAAGGTGCGCGCAGGGTGCGTAACTGGTGTTGATGTTCGGTAAGCCGCTCGGCGACATCGACGTCTTGTGGCGCCGGATCGGCGAGCACGAACCGGGACTCGAAACGCCATCGGCCGTGCCGGGCATGGCAGGCGATCTGGAAGACGCCGGTCGCCCGGCTGCCGGGAAAGCAGAGTGGCACGCTGTCGCCGCTGCGTCTTTCCACCTCGACCAGGGTCGGCCAGAAATCCTGGCCGCGGGCGGCGACAATCAGGTCGGCGGCATCGAGGCGTTCGGCAAGCCAGCGGGCCGGGCCACTACCGGTATCGGCCAGGATGATCACCAGGTCGGCCTGGTCACGGGCCGACTGGCTGGCGGCCTGGATGGCGTGGAACCAGTCGTCGAGCTTGCGTGGCTCATCCGTGGCATGCGGGTCGGTGGCGCCGACCACGGCCAGCCGTGCACCGCCGCGTTCGAAAAGCTCGAAGTCGGCAACCAGACTTTCGGGGTTGCGGCCTTCATCCAGGCAGCCGACGACCGGTCGCGCGAAGCGGCGATACAGGCTGGCGGTGCGCTCCGGCCAGAGGTAGCGCTCGTCGCTGCTGACCCGTACGTCGGCGTTCAGCCATTGGCTCAGGGTGACGCCCGAGTCGCCCTGGGTCAGATAACCCAGGCCGCCGCCGTTCCAGCATTGTCCGTTTTCCAGTGTCAGGGTGCCGTCCGCCGGGAGGCGGCGACGCAAGTCCCAGAGCGTGGCCGCCAGGGCGCTGCTGCCGCCGATAGGTCGCTGGCCGAGTGGCGAGCCGGTCAGTGTGCGCGTGGCCTCGGTGGTAACGCCTGATAACGCTTCCAGACTTCGGCCCGTGGCCCAGGGTGCCCGGCCAAGGGCGGCGGCCGGCCCGAGGCGGGTCGCGGGCGTGGCCGGATATTCCGGCTGATGGGCATCGAGCACATCGGCATAGAGCAGCAGGGTAGGGCCACTCTGGTCCGGCAGTCCGTGGCGGGGGGCCTCGGCCGCGGACCGGGAGAACCCCGTGGCGCAACCGCTCAATCCGGTGGCGGCAAGTACCCCGCCGAATCCCAGGAAACGCCGTCGCAATCGGCCATGGTCACTTAGTGGTGTGGAGTCGGTATCTGCCGGGGCCGGGTGGTGGGAGGGCGTGCGGTGTTCCTGAGCAGAGTCGGTCATAGTAGTGATCAATCGAAGCCTTTTCCGCTGTGGCGGTTTGGCGTGTCTGTCCGTTGCCAGCGTCAGGCCTGTACGAAACCCACCTTCGTGCGTCGGCTTTTCGTACCAGGCCTATGGGGAAACGCCCAACAGAAAACATCGCTTGAATGCCTGCGTTTCCTGAGCTGGCGTATGTTGCGGATTTTTTGTTGCAGTATTGTGAAATCAAACGGCTTGAGGGAAATCTTGAGGGAGCATCCATTTTTTCGTCATTCTCTTGTCATTTATCGCCATCAGTCTATCTCCGCCGAATTAAATTAGTTGTTGTTAAAAATCTTAAATCGCACGCTAATTTACCGAAAAAAAGGACGATGAGGAGACCGGAATGAGCAAGGAAATCGAGGACCATCGCCTGTTGAACCCGAGTGATAATGAGCCATTCTCCTCGGTATTGGAGAAGCATGTCTCACGCCGGCGTGTCATGCAGGGTGGGCTTGGCATGGCCGCCATGACGGTGCTGGGCGGGTTCGGCCTGGCCGGCTGTGATTCCAGCGACGGTGACACCTCCACCCCCGGTTCCGAGAAGACACCGCTGTCGCTGGCCTTCGATGCCATTCGCGGTTCATTGACGGATGCCGTGGCCGTGCCGGCCGGTTATACCGCTCAGGTACTGATTCCCTGGGGGACCCCGCTGAACAGCCAGGCACCGTCATGGAGGGAAGACCTGAGCTTCACTCCGGAGATCCAGGCCAACAGTGTTGGCATGCACCACGACGGCATGCACAATTTCGCCCTCGACGAGAACAATGCTTCCAGTAACTTCCTGTTGGTGATGAACAACGAGTACATCGACCAGGGAGCGCTCTGGGCGCCGCAGGGAGGTCCGACCAATGCTGCGGAAGGGGCTCGCCCGGCCGATGAAGTGCGCACCGAGATCAATGCCCACGGTATCACCATCGTCGAGGTGAAGAAGGCTGGAAATGGCCGCTGGCGTCACATGCCCAATTCGTCCTATAACCGCCGCTACACCAGTGCCACCGAGATGGAGCTGAGTGGCCCGGTGGCCGGTAGCGACTATGTCAAGACCAAGTTCTCGCCTGACGGCACCATGACCCGTGGCACCAACAATAACTGTGCCAATGGCTACACGCCTTGGGGCACTTACTTGACCTGTGAGGAAAACTGGCCGGGCTATTTCATCAAGGATGCCGGGCGTGAATTGGATGACAATCGTATCGGTATTTCCGAGGGGCGCGGCCGCTACGGCTGGGAAACTGCTGCCGGCGATGCCAGTGAAGTGGACGATGAATTCACTCGCTTCAACGCCACGCCGACGGGCGCTTCGGCCACCGACGACTACCGCAATGAGCCGCGTACCTTCGGTTACATCGTCGAGATCGATCCCTATACCGGGGCGCGCGCCGTCAAGCGTACGGCGCTGGGGCGTTTCCGCCACGAAGGTTGTTGGCCGGGCAAGCTGGTCGAGGGCGAGCCGGTGGTGTTCTATTCCGGGCACGACTCGCGCAACGAGTACATCTACAAGTTTGTCTCGGATGCCGTCTGGGATCCGGCGGATGCCAACCGTCCGGGTTCCAACTATGACCGCCTGGCGATCGGCGCCAAGTACATGGACAAGGGCACGCTTTACGTGGCCCGCTTCAATGCCGACGGCTCCGGCGAGTGGTTGCCGCTGACCCCGGATGCGCAGACGCAGGACGGCCGTACCTTGGCTCAGGCGTTGAACCTGGCGGCCAACGATCTGGCCGGTGTCATCATCAATACCTGCGATGCCGCCGACATGATGGGCGCCACGCCCATGGATCGTCCGGAGTGGGGCGCTGTTGACCCGGCCTCCGGCGATGTCTACATGACCCTGACCAACAACTCCCAGCGGACCGAAGAAGGAAGCGCGGCGACTTACACCAACGATGGCAGCGATGTTGAAGAGCTCGGGGTAGGGTTTGCCACGGCGCCGACCAATGGGCCCAACCCGCGCGCCAACAACAGCGCCGGTCAGGTGATCCGCTGGCGTGAAGGCAGCGACGCGTCCCATTTCGACTGGGCCGTGTTCGTTTTTGGTGCTGCCGTCAACGATGCCGACAACTTCTCCGGCCTGACCGAGCTTAACCAGTTCGCCAGCCCCGATGGCCTGCACTACGATGATCGCGGTGATGGCCAGGGCATATTGTGGATCGAGACGGATAACGGCTACGACAATGTGGCGGACTACACCAACGACCAGGTGCTGGCGGTGGTGCCGCAGAACGTCAACCAGGCCGAGGGTGACGCCGCCGTGATCGGCGGTGGTGACCAGGCGCAACTCAAGCGCTTCGCCGTCGGCCCCAATGGCTGCGAGGTGACGGGCATCTTCTTCACGCCGGACAAGACGGCGATGTTCATCAACATCCAGCATCCGGGGAACTGGCCTTCCACGGAGGATGCCACTGCCGAGACGCAGGGGACCGTTCGTCCTCGCGCCTCCACGGTCGTCATTCAGCGGGAGGATGGTGGCGAGATCGGGGTGTAACGCCCTGGCATGCGCTTGCGATGTACCGCACCACCCCCGACCGGAAAAGTCGGGGGTTTTTGTGTCAGGGGGTGAGGATCAGTCCCATGCTGATCCGGTCCTCGGTGTCGAAGCCGAGGCGGCGGTAGAAGTCCGCCACCTCCTCATTGCCACCTCGTATCTGCAGGTTGACCTTGACGCAGCCGAGTTCGCGCAATCGCTCGATGGCGAACTCGACCATGCGCCTGCCGAGGCCTTCTCCTTGTCGTGAATCTGCCACCGCGACCGAATACAACCAGCCACGATGACCGTCATAACCAGCCATGCAGGTAGCGATGATCTCGCCATCGTCCTCGATCACATAGATGTGGTCGTCCACCAGGCGCTTGGCGCGGAGCACGGCTTCGGGGGTGTTGTAGCCCGTGTAGTCGGGAAAGCTGGCCCGCCAGAGGGCTGCGACCCTGGGTTCGTCGTCTTCGGTATATTGTCTCGGTGTCATGATCGTCGGCTGTCGAGTGTGTCCGGTGCCACAGTCTCGCATGCATTGGCGCGTCGATCATGATGGGACGAGAGGCTCTGCCTCAGGCATAGGTATCATTTGTAAACTCGATCAGACAGAAGCCATGCCCGAAGGGGTCGGAAAAGCTGATGCAGCGCGACCCGCGCCATTCGCGACATTCGCTCTCCCGTTGGGCACCGGCGTGTTCTGCGCGCCGTGCCGCGGCATCCAGATCTTCCACCACGAAGTCGAGGTGTACCGGTGTCCAGTGCCGCCTGTAGTGACGGGGCGTCGATCCCGGCGATGAGGAGGGAGTATCGGCCGCATTCTGCAGCAGATAGAGCCTCGATGAGGCCCCGGTTAGTTCGGCGACATCGTCATCGAGAAAGCGGTTGAGCGTCAGGCCCAGAGCATCACGATAGAAATCGACGGCGGGGCCAAGGTCGGGAACATCGATATTGATGAGAAGGTTCATGGGATCCCCGTGAAATGGCAGAGGTGGTGTGATCCTGCATGTCGTTCGAAGAGGAAAAGAGCGGAATGGGCCGGGTATGACAGGCGGGAACGAGCGGGAGGAGGTTGTCTCCCGCTCGAATGGCCAGGGCTACTCCTCGCCGGCCTGAAAGGCCTCGAAGACCTGCTGGCCGGTGAGATCCTGGGTGGCGTTGCCGAAGTGGTACCAGGCCGGCTTCTCGTCGATGAAGATCTGCGAGTCGAAGGTCCAGGCCTCTCCACTGTCGACCAGGCCTACCGGCACGGCATAGTGTTCTCCGGTCTTGAGTCGGTAGAACAGGTGGGTACCGCAGTGTCGGCAGAAACCGCGTTCCGCCCAGTCGGATGAGGCATAGATGCTGACTTGATCCTCGCCCTCGAGAGTGGCGCGGCCCACCGACTCCATGGCCAGCAGGGGACCACCGCCCCAGGTGCGGCACATCTGGCAATGGCAGGCGGCGACATTCTGGCGTTCGGCTTCGACGGAGAGCGTCACGGCGCCGCACAGACAACTGCCGCGCAGGGTCATGGCATCGTTCATGGTCATCTCCTTGGTGGCCGAGTGTCGGCCATCATGATGTTGCTATGTTCTTTCAGAGCTGTGCCAGCACTGTTTCGGCACTGCTCTGCTCCACGCCCTTGGTGTCGACGCCGAGGTACTCCACCACGCCGTTATTGGCGATCAGGGCAAAGCGCTTGCTGCGCGTGCCCATGCCGCCCGCGCTGGCATCCATCTCCAGGCCCAGGGCGCGGGCGAACTCGGCGTTGCCATCGGCCAGCATGGTGATGTGTTCGGCGTTCTGGTCCTTCTGCCAGGCATCCATCACGAAGGCGTCGTTGACGGCCATGCAGGCCACGACATCCACCTTGTCGAGCAGCTTGTCGGCGTTGACCACGAAACCCGGCATGTGCGTGTTGGAGCAGCCGGGGGTGAAGGCGCCCGGCACCGCGAACAGCACCACGCGCTTGCCGGCGAACAGCTCGCCGGTGGAGATGTCCTCCGGCCCTTGCTCGCCGTTGGTCTTGAGGGTGATGTCGGGGATGCGGTCACCGATGGCGATCGTCATTTCAGGCTCCTTTCACATTGGATAGAGACGGCAAGAAGCCGCCGTATTGCAGGTTCCAGCATGGGCATATATGAGTGGCTCTGCAACGTGAGGGGAAACACTGCACGATTTGTGCAGCGCTTCCCAGATAGTGGTGACGTCGCATGGGGTTGGAAAGCATAAAACGCCCCCGATGCGTTGTCGCAGCGCGGGCGTTTCCGGGGAAGGCGTTATCAGCGCAGCGAGAGGGCGCCGGAGCCGCTGTCGCCGGCGGCGTCGCGATAGGCAGCGGTTTCCTCGGCCTCGATTTCGGGGGAGAAGCGCACCACCAGGGTACAGAGGGCGGCGATCACCACGGCGATGCCGAGGTAGAAGAGCCCCTGCTGGTAGCTGAGCGATTCGGAGCGAAACAGAAAGCCGGCCGCCACAGCCCCGGCGTTGCCACCCGCACCGACGATACCGGCCACGGCGCCGAGCGCCTTCTTGTTGACGAAGGGCACGATGCCGAAGGTGGCACCCTCGGCCATCTGCACGAAGAGGCTGAACACCAGCATGATGGCGATGGCCAGCGCCAGGACCTGCATCTGCGAGAAGAACATCAGGGCCACGCCCTCGCAGAGCATGGCGAAGAACAACCAGCGAACCCGACCCTTGAGGCCGCCGTTGCGGGCGAACAGATCGGAGAAGACGCCGCCCAGGGTGCGGGCGAAGAGATTCATCAGGCCGAACAGCCCGGCGATCAGGCCGGCAGTGGCCAGTGTCAGGTCGAAGTTGTCGAAGTAATAGATGGCGGCGATGTTGTTGATGGTCAGCTCGACCCCGAAGCAGGCGGCGTAGACCACGAACAATGCCCAGACGCGGATGTCCTTGGCGGCAGCGGCGAAACTGCGGCCCATGCCGTTCTCGCCGCTGGCTGGCGGCAGTTCGCCGCGTGCGCGAAGCTCGTCGAAATTGCCGTCGGGAGCATCCTGGGTAAAAACGTAGTAGGCGATACCGCAGAGGAACAACACGACGCCGGGCACTACCATGGCCAGGCGCCAGCCCAGCGCCTCGTTGACGCCGAGCATCAGAAGGCCGGAGAAGATCAGCGGCATCAGGATCTGGGTGGTGCCGCCGCCCAGGTTGCCCCAGCCGGCCGAGGTGGCATTGGCGGTGCCGACCACATTGGGGGCGAACATGATCGAGGTGTGATACTGGGTGATCACGAAAGAAGCGCCGATGGCACCGATGGCCAGCCTGGCGAGGAAGAAGGCCTCGAAGCTGTCGGCCAGGGCGATGCTCATCACCGGCAGCGAGCCCAGGCACAGCAGCCAGGTGTAGGCGCGACGCGGGCCGATGCGGTCGCAGAGCACGCCGATGGCCAGCCGCACGATCACGGTGATGGCCACCGAGGCGATGATGGTGTTGCCGATCTGGGTCTTGGTCAGGCCGAGGTCATCGCGGACCACCGCCATCAGCGGGGCGATGCCGAACCAGCCGAAAAAGCAGATGTGAAAGGCGAACCACGAAAAGTGGAAGGCGCGCATCTGCGGCGTCTTGAGGGTGAACAGGCGAATCCTGTTGGCCTTGTTGCGGATTTCCATGGGGAGCCTCGTCGAGTGATTGTCGAACAACACGAGCCGGGCCTTCGTCGTTGAAGGTCGGGTTCGACGCACTCGTACCGCGAGGGGCCTGGTCCACGTCCACCATTTCTTTGGTGTTAACCAAGCACATGGTCTGCCATGATTTTATATGGCGTTTATATTCAGTCGCCTATAACGAAATATGGGGTGGAATGAGCCATCGGAGAGGGATGTGGCGATACATGGCAGTGCGAGAAAGTGAGGCAACGCCCCGCCTTGGTGCCGGAAGGCGGGGCGTTCGACTCATTGCATGGCGAGTCGTGAATCGTTGCCGGGGCAACGCAGATAGGTGGACTGGCTGAGCCATTCCTGGTCGGGATAGTAAGTAAAGAGGTATTGCTGATCCTTGATGCTGTTGATCAACGGTACGGCGATTTCCTCGCGTACCGCAGGGCAGCCGTGGCTGCGGCCCAGGCGGCCAGCCTTCTCGATGAAGTCTTCACTGACGTAGTCGGCCCCGTGCATCACGATGGCGCGCTCGTAAGCCAGGTCGTTGACGCCCGGTTCCAGTCCCTTGAGGCGCAGGGAATAACCGTTGCTGCCTTCATAGCTGTTGAGGGTGCGAAACAGCCCGATACTGGATTGGTGGCTCTCGGGAATATTGGAAAAGGCCGAGGCCATGTTGTCGCCGGACCCCTGGCCATGCGAGACCAGTTCGCGGAACATCAAGCGGTCGTGGCGCAGGTCAAAAACCCACAGCCTGGGCTCGGTGGAGGGCAGCGAGAAGTCGATTACTGCCAGGCGGTCGGCCCCGGGGTCGGCACAGTTGAGCGCTCGGGCGGCCAGATGGAGAACGCCGGGATTGGCGTGGGGCGCCATATGGGCCAACTGTTGTGCCAGGGGAGGCTGATCGAGTTGCTGGGGCGTGAAGGCCCGGACCATGAAGTCCCCCGCCAGTAGCGGGGAGGTGAATAACGTCAAGGCGCCGATCAGTAAGAGGCCGATCGATCGGCGAAGCTTGCAATTTGGCATCCCGCGAGTTCCCGTCGATGATAGTTGGAACCAGTATCGATCTGTGGAGATCGTCCCGGGCCCAGTTTGTATTCCCTTCGACGCTTTCCCATTGTGCGCCGTCTGGCATTATTATGACGATACTGGCCTGGATGGCCAATTTTGTCGACGATTCGCAGGGAGGTCACGTCATGTTCGCCACCGAGGTTCGGTATACACGTTTGCATCGAGGCGCTTGGATCCTCGGAGCCTGGCTGGCACTGAGCGGCCCTGCCATGGCCCAGTCGGATGCCCCGGCTTCACCGAAGGGCGGCCAAGCGCTGGAGGAACGACTGGCCGAGGCCTCCTCTCGACTGCGCAATCTCTATGCGGTGCGGGGTGATCACCCGATCTGGCAGGATGCCGAGATCGTGGACGCCCTGGTCGAGTCTCTGAAGACGCTGGACGCGGACGGTCTCGTACCGAGCGACTATCGGCCCGACGAGCTCCAGGCAGCGGCCCGGACGGCGCTCATGGACGGTACCGATGACGAGACTCGGGCCCGCTTCGAATTGCAGGCCAGTCGTACCCTGATGACGGCCCTGATGCACCTGCAGCGTGGCAAGGTCGATCCGCATCGCATCGATGACGACTGGGATCTGTCCATCGAGCCGCCCTCGCTCGACCTGGCCGCCATCTCGCGGGCGTTGGACGACGGTGACGTGTCCGCGGCGATCGACCTGGCACGTCCGCCCTATGAACCCTATGAGCAGTTGCGCGAGGGGTTGGCCCACTACCGCGAGATCGAACGTCAGGGCGGCTGGCCGGCGCTGATGAGCGTCGAGGAACCGCTGCGCCCAGGTGACACGGGCGAAGGCGTAACGGCATTGCGCGAGCGCCTGGCGTCGATCGGCAATACTCAGGTGGTGGCCGCCGACGAGGGCTACTATCCGTCCGTCGAACTGCAGGCACCGGAACCGAGGGTCTATGACGAGGCCCTGGTCGATGCCGTGCGACGCTTCCAGCGTCACCACCTGCTGGCCGATGATGGCGTGGTGGGGCCGCGCACGCTCGAGGCCCTGAACATGAGCGTCGATCGTCGCATTGATCAGATTCGCGCCAACATGGAACGTGCCCGCTGGCTGTTGCACGGGCTGCCGGAATCCTTCGTGCTGGTCGACATCGCCGGCTATGACCTGCGCTATTTCCGCCCCAACGGCGACACCTGGCGGGCCAGAATCGTGGTGGGGCAACCCTATCGACGGACGCCGTCGCTGCGCTCCGAGATCACCCATTTGACCATTAATCCGACCTGGACGGTGCCACCGACCATCATGCGCGAGGATGTGCTGCCCAAGGTGCGGCGCGATCCCGGGTATCTGGCGACCAAGAACCTCTCGGTACTCAGCCCCTCGGGCAAACAACTGGACCCGAACAGCATCGACTGGTCGAATCCCGGCGGGGTGATGCTGCGCCAGCAGGCCGGGCCGAACAATCCCCTCGGGCAGTTGGTGGTGCGTTTCCCCAACGATCACATGGTCTACCTGCACGATACGCCATCGCGCGGGCTGTTCAGTCGCTCACAACGGGCACTGAGTTCTGGCTGCATCCGAGTGGAAGGCGTACTCGAACTGGCGCAGTTGCTGTTCGACGATACCGACACCCGGGCCAATGTCCGTCGCTTGATCGCCGATGGCAAGACCCGCAACGTGCTGCTGGCGCGTCACGTGCCGGTCGTGCTGCATTACTGGACCGTGCAGCCTGAACCCGACGGAGAGTTGGCCTTCCGGCCGGATATCTATGATCGCGACGGTGCCTTGATCGAGGCGCTGGATCGGTCAGTGACGCTTTGAGATCGGCAGCGCCTTGAGATTGATAACGCCTTGAGATTGATAGCGCCTTGAGATCCGAGGCGCTTTGAGGGAGGTTGATCCGTTCGCCGGGCATAGCGTCGACGAACGGATCGCAGGCAGGTTCAGGTGCGGCTCGTTTCGGAACTCGCGCTGGCCCGGTCCTTGTCCTTGAAGGCCACCAGGAACAGCAACAGGACGGCGAGGGCGAAAAGGGCGGGGAACAGCCAGATGCCGTACCAGTCGTGGCCCTCGGCGGTGACGTAGTGGTCGGTGACCAGGCCGGCGACCCAGAAGCCGATCAGCATACCGACGCCGTAGGTGGCCAGGGTGATCATGCCCTGGGCCGCGCTCTGGAAGCGTTCACCGGCGCGTGCATCGGTGTAGATCTGCCCCGAAACGAAGAAGAAGTCGTAGCAGACGCCGTGCAGGGCAATGCCGATCAGCAGCATGTAGACGCCTTCACCGGCATCACCGAAGGCGAAGAGGGCATAGCGCACCGCCCAGGCCAGCATGCCGACGATCAGGGTGATCTTGATACCGAAGCGGTGGATGAACACCGGCAACAACAGCATGAACAGGACTTCCGAGATCTGCCCCAGGGTCATCTTGCCGGTGGGGTTGGCCACGCCGATCTCCGCCAGGAAAGGGTTGGCGTTCTGATAGTAGAAGGCCAGCGGAATGCAGATCAGCACCGAGGCGATGAAGAAGATCGCGTAGTTGCGGTCCTTGAGCAGTTGCAGGGCATCGAGCCCGAGAATCTCTTTCAGGCCGCCCTTGCGGATATCCGCCTTGGGGGGCGTGGCGGGCAGGGTAAAGCAGTAGACGCCCAGTACCAGCGAGGCGATGGCGCACATCAGGAAGGTGTTGCGCAGCGCACCGCCGGCGATGGCCTCGGCGCCGTCCCAGGAGAACAGGTAGCTGATCGCCAGGCCGGCCAGGATCCAGCCGATGGTGCCCCAGACCCGAATCTTGGCGAACTCCTGCGAGGGGTCGCGCATCTGGCGGAAGGAGACCGAGTTCACCAGCGCCAGGGTGGGCATGTAGAGGATCATGTAGACCAGGACCAGCGGATAGAAGGACGCAAAATCCTGGGAGCGGTACAGGCCGAACATCAAGGCGGCCCCGGCAAGGTGCAAAATGGCGAGGATGCGTTCGGCGTTGAAGTAACGATCGGCGATCAGGCCGATGATGAAGGGAGCGATGATCGCCCCCCATGACTGGGTCGAGAAGGCCATGCCGATCTGGCCTCCGGTGGCGTCCAGGTTCTGGGAAAGAAAGGTGCCCAGGGTGACGAACCAGCCACCCCAGATGAAGAACTGCAGAAACATCATGAGGCCGAGCCGAGTGCGTAGCATGGCGTGCTCCGTTGTTGTGTCGTATTGGTGGCTAGCTAGGGTTGCCGAGTCCCAGCAGACGCCGGTTGCGCCCGGGGTCCGAGTCGGTGCCGGCGAAGTCGTCAAAGGCTTTGTCGGCGCGCTGGATCAGGTGCTGGGCGATGAAGGGAGCGCCCTCGGCGGCCCCCTGGGCGGCATCCTTGAGGCAGCACTCCCATTCGAGCACTGCCCAGCCGTCGTAGCCGTACTGGGTGAGCCGCGAGAAGATGCCCTTGAAATCGACCTGGCCATCGCCCAGCGAGCGGAAGCGACCGGGGCGATCGACCCAGCCCTGATAGCCGCCGTAGACACCGCTGAGGGCGCTGGGCGTGAATTCGGCATCCTTGACGTGGAACATGCCGATCCGTTCGTGGTAGCGATCGATGAAACCCAGATAGTCGAGTTGTTGCAGCACCATGTGGCTGGGGTCGAAGAGGATCTTCGCCCTGGGGTGGTCGTCCACGGCGTCGAGAAAACGCTCGAAGGTAGCGCCGTCGTGCAGGTCCTCGCCCGGATGAACCTCGAAGCACAGGTCGACGCCCTGTTCGTCGAAGACATCGAGGATCGGCCGCCAGCGACGGGCCAGCTCGGCGAAGCCTTCCTCGATCAGCCCCGACGGGCGCTGCGGCCAGGGATAGAAGTAGGGCCACAGCAGGGCGCCGGAGAAGGTGCCGTGCGCTGTGAGCCCCAGGCGCCGACTGGCGCGGGCGGCGAGCTTGAGCTGCTCCTCGGCCCAGTGGCGTCGTGCATCGGGACGGCCATGCAGGTGCGCGGGGGCGAAGCCGTCGAACAGTTCGTCGAAGGCGGGGTGCACCGCCACCAGTTGCCCCTGGAGGTGGGTGGATAACTCGCTGATCGCCACGCCTGCCTCGGCGCAGCGTCCGTTCAGCTCGTCACAGTAATCCTGGCTCTCGGCGGCGAGTTCTAGGTCGATCAGGCGCGGGTCAACGGTCGGCATTTGCACGCCGCGATACCCCAGCGAGGCGGCCCAGCGGGTGATCGAATCGAGATCGTTGAAAGGCGAGTGATCGTCGAGAAACTGGGCGAGAAAGATCGCCGGTCCCTTGATGCCACTGTCTTGTGAATTCGAGTCGTGCGTATTCGTCATGTCGTCGTCTCCGCATCATCCTGGCGAGGCTGGTCGTCGAGCGGCGTCCACTTGGCGGTGCTGGCCTGGCTTTTCAGCAGCGCCTCGATGAAGGCCATGCCACGCAGGCCTTCGGTCATGCCGGGCACGCCCTCGGCGGCACCGCGCTCACCACGTCGAATGGCACAGGCGAAGTCGCGGTAAAGGTTGGCCAGGGCTTCCAGATAGCCTTCGGGATGGCCGCCGGGCAGGCGCAGGCGCTCCAGGGTTTCCGGTGCCAGGCCGGGTTGGTCGATGCCTGCACGCAGCACGCGCATGGGTTCATCGAGGCGCCGCTGCACCAGGGTGTTGGGCTCCATCTGCCGCCATTCCAGCGCACCGCGCTCGCCATACAGGCGGATCTTCAAGGCATTCTCCTCGCCGGTGCAGACCTGGCTGGCCGTTAGGGTGCCGCTGGCGCCCTCGGCCGTGCGGAACAGCGCGTCGCCGTCATCGTCGAGGCGCCGCTGTTCGTTATGAACGCCGAGAGAAGCGCACAGCTCGGTGACATGGTGGCCCGAGATGAACTCGGCGAGGCCGAAGGCGTGAGTGCCGATATCCGCCATGCAACCGCTGGCCCCGGCGATATCGGGGTCGGTGCGCCAGCCGGCCTGCTTGTTGCCGGTGGCCTCGAGGCGGGTGCCGAGCCAGCCCTGGGGATATTCGACGTGAATCTTGCGCAGGCGGCCGAGCTCGCCATCGCGCACCAGGCGGCGCGCCTGCCAGACCATGGGGTAGCCGAGGTAGGTGTGGGCGAGGCCGTAGAGGCAGTCGCCAGCGTCGAGCGTGGTGGCGAGTCGTTGTGCGTCGGCCAGGGTGGTCGCCGCCGGCTTCTCGCAGAAGACATGGAAGCCCGCCTCGAGCGCCGCCTGGCTGATAGGCACGTGCAGGTGATTGGGCGTGACCACGACCAGCACGTCCATGCGCTCGTCGTCGGCAAGCTGGCGTTCGCCGTCGATCAGCGACTGCCAGTCCGGGTAAAGGCGTCGTTCCGGCAGGCCACAGGCCTCGCCGGTGCGGGCGTTGTTGTCCGGGTCGCGGCTGAAGCTGGCGCAGACCAGCTCCAGTTCGCCATCCAGGGCGGCGGCCAGGCGATGGACCTGGCCGATGAAGGCGCCTTCACCGCCACCGATCATGCCCATTCGCACGCGTCGTTTTGCCGTCGTCATTTGTCCTCCACGGGGATGCGCGCCGTGCACCAGGGGCTGCACGATGCTTGCTGATTTATGCTGTGTTTCCCTGACTCGTCTTGAGTTGTTCGTTGTGTTTATGTAACCGGTTACATTACATTGCAAGCTAGTCAGCCAAACGTCCGGGAGCAATGCGACCTAGGTCGCAGAGGCGGACGGTAATCGGGCGATGAGCACGATGCGGCGATGCAGTAGACTGGGCCCTTGTGGCGACGCCGAGGCGTGCGACGAGATCGAGGAGGATCACAACCCGGCATGACCAACATTCGCAAGGTGGCCGAACTGGCCGATGTCTCGGTGGCGACGGTGTCGCGTACCCTGAAAACGCCCGACATCGTGTCGCCGGAAACGCGCGACAGGGTGCTGGCCGCTGTCGAGAAGGCCGGTTATCGGCCGAACATGATGGCGGTGCAGTTTCGCTCCCAACGGACACGCAACCTGGTGGTCCTGGTGCCGACCATCGCCAATACCTTCTTCGCTCGGGTGATCGGTGGCATCCAGGAAGCGGCCCAACGCAGGGGGTACGGCATCCTGTTGTGCAATACCCTCGGCGACGAACGCACCGAGCGGGCCTATGCCGGCATGGTGTCGACCCGTCAGGCCGATGGCCTCATCCAGCTGCGCGCCTACGATCCCTTCACGACACTGAATGGCCAGGAGCGACCGCCGATGGTCAATGTCTGCGAGGTGCTCGATGAGGCACCGTGCCCCACCGTCAAACTCGACAACCGTGCCGCTGCCCGGGCGGTGACCGAGCATCTGCTGTCGTTGGGGCACCATCGTATCGGCATGATCAAGGGACCGCGCAACAGCCCCTTGACTCGGGATCGTCTGCTGGGCTTCCAGGATGCTCTGGCGGCCGCCGGCCTGACGCCGGATAAAAGCCTATGGTGCCCCGGCGATTTCACGCCGCCTTCGGGGCATCGGGCGGCCGGTGACCTGCTGGCTCGCACCGACCCGCCCACGGCGATTTTCTGCGAGAACGATGAAATGGCCATGGGCGCGATGCGACGCATCAAGGAGGCGGGACTGCGTGTGCCCGAGGATATCTCGGTGGCAGGATTCGACGACATCGCCTTCGCTTCCTACTGCGCCCCTTCCCTGACGACCATCGCCCAGCCCGCCGAGGATTTCGGCCACGAGGCCGTATCCCTGCTGCTCGACATCATCGATGACCGGGATGACGCAGCGGACCAGCATCGCATCATGCCCTTCGAACTGGTGGTGCGGGAGAGTACCGGGCTAGCTGTCTGACACCCAAGGCGACAAGACAACGCAGGACCGACGGGGGTGTCGGCCCTGCGTGCTCCTTCTTCTTCATGCCGAGTCGGGGCGGTGGTCCACCCGGCGTTCAAGCAGTGCTTGGCAGGCATCTTCTTCGGGCGGCATGCGCGAGATTCGCTCGATCTCGTCACGTTTGAGGCCGAGATCGGCCAGTATCCGGTCATCTTGAGCCAGTAGATTGGCGACCTGACGACGGAATTCGCGGCGACGTCGCCATTGACGGGCCCGATTGACGATCCAGCCTTCCAGAGCGTTGATCAATCCCAGTGGTGGCATGGCCGGCATGTAGAACGTTGGTAGCTGGTTGTGCGGCCGCTCGCCGCCTTCGGCATGCGGTGGCACCTCGATGTCGGGTGCATGACGTGCGTCGCGGCATTGCGGCGTCGGATGCGGTGTGTTGAAAGCATTCATGAGAGCACCTCTCGCGTATGTCCCCTGTGCGGGGGATGGGCCGATGGAAAGATTCCAGGGGTCGCGACCTCGGTGCTCAGGATGGTGCCTGGGGTTTGTTCAATCCAGTGAAAAGGTCTACATTCACGATTCAGAAATTCTGAAAGGTGATATGTCATGGACACCGCTCCCGCTGTCTCGCGTCCCACGGCCTTGCCGCTGCTCGATACCGACGTGCTGCGTTCCTTCGTTGCCATTGCCGAGAGCGGCAGTTTCACGCGGGCGGCCAATCATGTCTTTCGTACGCCATCCGCGCTAAGCATGCAGATCAAGCGCCTCGAGGAGACGCTGGGTCAGTCCCTGTTCGTGCGGGAGGCGCGTCAGGTGCGGTTGACTCCCGAGGGCGAGATGCTGCTGGGCTACAGCCGCCGGCTGCTGCGACTCAACGAGGAAGCGGTGACGCAGTTCCTGGCGCCGTCTCTGGAAGGCACGGTGCGCTTCGGAACGCCCGATGACGTGGGTTCACGGATTCTGCCCCGGGTACTGTCGCAGTTCGCGCGTTCGCATCCCGCCGTACAGGTGGATGTCATGGTCGGTCGCAGCATCGAGCTGCTGGAACGTCTGGACAAGGGTGAGCTCGACCTGGTGCTGGCCACGGCAGGCAATGAAGGCTTTCCCGCCGATCGCGGCGAGGTCGTGCATACCGAACCGCTGGTCTGGGCGGGGCGTGAAGGTGGCGTAGCGCTGGAGCGTTCGCCATTACCGCTGGCGATGGCCAATCACGGCTGTGCCTGGCGACGCATGGCCTTGTCGGCACTGGACGATGCCGGCCTGGCGTATCGCATCGCCTATATCAGCGAGAACTGCTCCGGTCAGGAGGCGGCGTTGCTGGCGGATTTGGCTGTGGCGCCCTTGCCACGAAACCTGGTGCGCACACCGTTGAGCATTCTCGGCGATGATGCGGGACTACCGCCGCTGGGCGATTATCGTGTGCTGTTGTTGCGCTCCGGGCTCGCCGGAGAGGCCACGGATGTGCTGGCCGGGCATGTGGTCGATACTTTCCGGGGCATGCGTTAGGGAAACACTGCTTAAATGTCTACGCGTGCAAATCGCTGTGTTGCGCGGTGCTCGAAAGCTCGCCTAACTGACTGTTATGTCTTGCTTTCTGTGCTCCGTGCGCCTTGCGATTCACTACGCTCGCCAATTTATGCAGCGTTTCCTTGGTCGTCTACATGAAATACGAGCCAGAATGCAGCTCGAAGCTCGAAGCTCGAAGCTCGAAGCTCGAAGCTCGAAGCTCGAAGCTCGTCGTGACATCTGTCGAATCCGGGTCCCGCCAGACGACTCAAGGCTGAACGACCACAAGAAAGGAGAGAGCATCATGAAGTATCTGTGTCTGGTCTACAGCGATGAAGAGCTCCTGCACAGCTTGCCGGAGAGTCCGCGGGACGAGGAGTGCCTGGCCTATGCCGAGAGCGTCCAGGAAAGTGGTCGTTTGGTCGCCGGCGAGGCTCTGGCTCCGGTGCAGACCGCGACCACCGTCAGGGTGCGCACCGGCAAGACGACCATCACCGATGGCCCCTTCGCCGAGACCAAAGAGCAGCTTGCTGGTTTCTACATGGTAGAGGCGCGGGACCTGAACGAGGCACTGACCATTGCGGCCGGCATTCCGGCGGCCCGGGTGGGCAGCATCGAGGTGCGTCCGGTGCGCGAGCTGGAAGTGCCGGCACGCTCGGCCGCCGGCGAGCGTGGATGAGGAGGGCATGATATGCACATGAATCCCTATCTGATGTTCGACGGCGACTGTGAGGCCGCCATGACCTTTTATGCGGAGTGCTTCGGTGGTCGCATCGAGGCGATGGAGCGTTATGGCAATGGCCCGCAGTGCGATGGCGAGATGACCCTGGATCCCGACAAGATCATGCATGCGCGATTGGTGGCGGATGGCTGGATGCTGATGGGCTCGGATTGTCCCCCGGCTTACATGAAGACGCCGCAGGGGTTCTCGGTTGCCGCGCACGTTGAGGAAATCGAGGAGGCCGAGCGCTTGTTCAGCGTTCTCTCGGCCGGCGGCCAGGTCGAGATGCCGCTACAATAGACCCACTGGGCCATACGCTTCGGCATGTTGGTTGATCGCTTCGGCACGCCCTGGATGATCAATTGCGAGGCGGCTGACTGAAAAAAAGAAAGTCGCGATGTCAGCATATGCGTGCCCGCGTGACGGGCCATCTCGACGGGAGGTTGCATGCAACTCTATTACGCCGATGTCCTCAAGCCTCGCTCGGTCTGTGCGGTGGCGCGCTTGCTCGAGTCGCCTATCGAATATGTCTACCTCGACCTGGGCAAGGGCGAGCACCTGACACCTGATTACCGGAAGCTCAATCCCAATGCCAAGGTGCCGACGCTCGTCGACGGGGAGCGCGTCCTGTGGGAATCCAATGCCATCATGTGCTATCTGGCCGACAAGGCGGGTACGTCTCTGTGGCCCCGGGATACGGCGCGTCAGATCGATATCGTGCGCTGGTTCGGCTGGAATGCCGAGCACTTCACCGCTTGCAGTGGCGCCCTGTACTTCGAGTACGTGATCAAGCCACGGTTTAGCCTGGGAGAAGCGGATGAAACGGCGGTCGAGTCGGCCCTGGCGGACTTCAGGCGCCATGCGGCCGTTCTCGATGCGCATTTGCAGGGACGTACGTATCTGGTGGGAGAGACGCTCAGCGTGGCGGACTTTGCCGTGGCGGTGACGCTCCCCTACGCTGATCAGGCAAGGCTTCCGCTGGAAGAGTTTCCCGATGTACAACGTTGGCATGACCAGTTGAATGCGCTGGATGCCTGGCGATCGCCGTTTCCCGCGCACTGATGGCGCCATGCCAAAGCGTTTCCGAGATGCGTGGGAGAAGAGCATGCAACGAAGTGGTCATGGGCGTTGGCGACCGATTGAAGCGCCTGGAAGATGGCGGACATGAGTGCCCGGGTACACGCTCTGGTCGAGCGCATCTACCGCGACGAGTCGCGTCGCGTGCTGGCGACCCTGATTCGCTACCTGGGGGATTTCGATCTCGCCGAGGAGGCATTGCACGATGCCTTCATGGCGGCGGTGGACCAGTGGCCGCGTGAGGGTGTTCCCGACAAGCCTCGCGCCTGGCTGGTGTCGGCAGGACGTTTCAAGGCCATCGACCGATTGCGACGGCGGGCCCGCTTCGATGCGTCACAGGGAGCGCTTGCCGAACGGCTCGATGAAGCCCCGCGAGGTATGGGAGATCCCGCCGATATCGAAGCCGTGGAGGACGACCGGCTGCGGTTGATCTTCACCTGTTGCCATCCTGCCTTGCCCGCGTCCGCGCAGGTAGCGCTCACCCTGCGCGAGATATGCGGCCTGACCACCGAGCAGATTGCCCATGCCTTCCTGACCCGACCCACTACCGTGGCGCAGCGAATCGTGCGGGCCAAGGCCAAGATCCGCGATGCCGGCATTCCCTATCAGGTGCCCGAGGCCACTGAGTTGTCGGAACGTCTGGAAAGCGTGCTTAGCGTGATCTATCTGGTGTTCAACGAAGGCTATGTCGCCTCGGTGGGCGAGCGGATGACGCGAGGCGAGCTGGCCGAAGAGGGCATACGGCTGGGCCGCCTGTTGCTGGACTTGCTGCCGGACCCGGAAGTCATGGGGCTGCTGGCGTTGATGCTGTTGCACGAAGCGCGTCGTGTGTCGCGGACCGATGTGGCGGGTGAGCCGATACTGCTCCGCGATCAGGATAGAGGCCTCTGGAACCGCACCATGATTGCCGAGGGGCGGACACTGCTCGGGCGTGCCTTTGCATCCGGGGAAGTCGGAGCCTATACCCTTCAGGCCGCGATTGTGGCGCTCCATGCCGAGGCGGCCAGCGTCGAACAGACCGATTGGTCGCGTATTACCGGGCTTTACGATGTGTTGGTTCAGGCCTCGCCATCGCCGATCATCGAGCTCAACCGGGCCGTGGCCGTGGCCATGCGCGATGGTCCCGAAGCGGGGCTGGCCCTGGTCGACGCGTTACTGGCTCGTGGGGAACTGGTCGATTATCGGCTGGCGTATGCGGCGCGCGCCGATCTGTGCTGCCGGCTTGGCGACAACGAGCGTGCCCGGGTTGCCTATCGACAGGCGTTGAGTCTCAGCGAGCAACTTCCCGAGCGTGCCTTTCTCGAGCGGCGGCTGGCGGAACTGGGTGACATTGTTGCCTCGGAAAACATTGTTGCCTCGGAAAACATTGTTGCCTCGGAAACGACACCGCCCCACCGTGAAGAAGGTGGGGCGGCGAGCTCATAGGCCTTGCGAAGCGATGCGCGTCAGCCTTCGTCGTCGTCTTTGTCCTTGGCTTGTGTGCTGGCCACGACCGTTCCGGTCTGGCCGCTATCCAGGGCCGCAAGTACCGGCCCGGTCTGTTGCTTGAAACTGGCCAGGGCCTTGCCGCTCAGGCTGCCACCTTCAGGCAGGGCGACCTTCATGGCATTGACCTGGTTGTTGTCGACCAGCACTTCGTAGTGCAGGTGAGGCCCCGTGCTGCGCCCGGTATTGCCGGACAGGGCGATGCGTTCGCCCATGGTGACATGGTCTCCACGGCTGACCAGCGGCTTCGAGAGATGTAGGTAACGCGTCTTGTAGCCGTTGTCGTGGCGAATGACGATGTATCGTCCCGCCGCCGGGTGATTGCCGACCTTTTCGACGCGGCCGTTGGCCGGCGCCTTCACTGCCGTGCCGGTCGGCATGGCGAAGTCGGTGCCCTTGTGGGGGCTGATACGGCCGGTCACCGGATGATGGCGGCGCGGATTGAAGGGCGAGCTGATTCGGTAATGGCCTTCGAACGGGTAGCGATTGAACGAGGGATCGAGGCTTTCACCCTCCGGAGTATAGAAGTTGTTGTCCTGAGGATTGCGGATCAGGGTGAGATCCATGCGCGAGCCATCGTATCTGACGGCCTGGATGCGTGGGTCGAGGCTCTGACCGTCGATGATGTCGGATTCCACGAGGACCTCGAAATGATCGCCGCGACGTGTGTCGCGGCGAAAGTCGAGTTTCTTTTCCAGCACTCGGGAGAGTTCGCTCACCTCGGCGCTGGTCAGGCCGGTGGCCTGTGCCGAGCGGGCGAAGCTGCCACTGATGGTGCCGGCGAACATGCGCTGGGTCGACTCTCCGGCGCGTTCGATGGTTGATACTTCGGTGCTGCCATCCTCACGCTTGACCAGATACCCGTCGCGCGGGTTGCTCATGATGCGCAGTGCGGAGAGCTTGCCCTCGGCATCGAGCTGATAATCGAAGCGAGTGCCGACATTCCATCGGGTCAGCAGCTTGGGTTCAGGCATCTTGTCCAGCAGGGCCGTGACCTCGCTGTAGCCCATACCGAAACGGTCCTGTGCCAGGACCGTGAAGGTATCGCCGGATTGTACGGTATAGGTCTGCCATTCGGGCACGAAAGGCTCGTTGGCGGCGATTTCTTCCTCGAGGATGATCGGGCCTTCATCAAATAGCTCGAGTTCGGCCTCGCTGACGTCTTCATAGGAGGTGGCGTCAGCCAGCAGGCGCTTGTCCGACGCCAGCATACCGCTGGCCACCGTACCGAGCACGACGGCAATGTGGCGAGCACCCTCATCGATTTGCGGCGCCGCCTCGCTTTCGGGCGTATCGCTCAGCGAGGCGATGCTATCGCGGCCGGCCTGGGCGGCGTTGATGAAGTCGATGTCGACGACTTCACCGGCGGTCAACTGCGAGAGCGGCACATGTTCGCGTGTGGCATCCACGGCGCGCGAGGCGACATCAATCGCCTTGGAAACGGGAGTGCGATCCAGGGTCAGGGAAGGGACGCCAGGACTGGAGTTGGGTTCGAGAGGGACGAGCAGAGTGGCGTTCTGTGCCGTGTCATGCTCGTATCGGGTGTCTTCCAGGGTGGAGACGATCTTGTGAGCGCCCAGCACGGTAACCATGGTGGCAACGGGTAACAATAGTAACTTGTGCGTGCGGGGCAGCGAATGGAGGATTCGCATCATGAATTTGGGCCGTCGTGACTGAATGAATAAACGTAAATGACATATAAATAGGCATGAGAACCATAACCCATGAAACCGGGAGTGCCTAGACTATATATTCATACAGTAAGCCGCCGTTTCGCCCCGTTACCTGGCGGGGCGAGCAGCACAAATCAAATCGAACGCTGTTTGTTAAGAGCGACGATGCCATGCCTCAACGACCCTTGGCAAGCCCTTTCTCGGCCGGGGAAACCGCCAGGGTACCATCGCGATAATCCCGCATGGCCTGCTCCAGCTCGTGTTGGTGATTCATGACGAAAGGACCGTGATGGGCGATCGGCTCATGGTGAGGCTCGCCGGAAAGCAGCAGGATCCGGGCGTTTTCGGTCCCGTACAGTTCCAGAGTATCGCCCTCGCCGAAGCTGGCCAGTTCGCCATGCGTCAGATTGTCGCTGTTGGCCGTCAGGCTGCCGTCGAAGACGAATACCAGTAACCGGGTGGCGTGGCACAACAGCGACAGGGACGAGCCTGCATCAAGGTGGAGAAGGGCCACCGCACTCTGGCCGGCCAGGGCATCCAGAGGCCCTTCAATAGTCTGGCCATCCGTGGTTTGCCAGGTGCCGCCCAGGGCGATCAGTTCTGCACCAGGCGCCGTGAGACGTGGCATGTCCTCGGCGCGCACATCGCGATAGGTGGGTTCGCTCAGCTTGTCGCGGGCCGGCAGATTGATCCACAGCTGGAAGGCATGTAGCCCTTCGGCGTCGGTGAAAGGCGTTTCGCCATGGATGATGCCGTGCCCGGTATGCATCCACTGAGCGTCGCCGGCGCCGATGCTGCTGTGATGGCCGAGGTGATCCTCATGACGCAGGCCACCATGCACCACATAGGTGAGTGTCTGGATGCCGCGATGCGGATGGGGCGGAAAGCCGCCGATGGCATCGTCTCCTGGTGCGGCGATGAGTTCGTCGAGCATCAGGAAGGGATCGAGGCCGCCACCGAAATCGTGCAGGCGCAGGATGTCGACGCCATCACCGTCACGGCTGGGCTGACTGCGTTGGCGGCGGGTTACGTGGCGTGGAATGGGAGTGTTCATGAAGGCATCTCCTGAGTAATGGAGGTAATGACTAGCATTTTAGGCCGATATTTTCGAAAATTAAGCGCATAGTTTTGGAGTTAGCATTCGAGGGAATCGAAAATGTCGCGTGTCACGCTTGCGCAATGGCAGATGCTTGCCGCGGTGGTCGATCATGGGGGCTTCGCCCGTGCCGCCGAGGCCATTCACAAGAGTCCTTCCACGCTCAACCATGCGGTTCACAAGCTGGAGGAGCAGTTGGGTGTCGAGGTGCTCGAGCCGGTGGGGCGGCAGGTGCGCCTGACCGAGGCGGGTGAGCTGTTGTTGCGGCGTGCCCGTCAGCTCCTGGAAGGGGCCGAGGCCCTGGAGGATGTCGCCGAACGGCTTGGCGAAGGGCTGGAAGCCGAGATCGTGCTGAGTGTCGATCAGATCTTTCCTCCCGATGTTCTGGCACGCGCCATGGAAGCCTTTTCTCGCGACTATCCGCATGTGCGGGTGCAGCTTCACGAGTCGGTGCTCAATGGCGGGGTCGAAATGTTGTATGACGGCTCCGCCGATCTGGTCGTCTCGGGACTCGCCGCCCAGGGGTTCCTCGGGGAACCCTTGGTGTCGGTGCGCTTCATCGCCGTGGCGCATCCCGAGCATCCTCTGCACAAGCTGGATCGCGTCCTGGACCTTCGTGACCTTGAGCAGCACCGTCAACTGGTGGTGAGGGACTCGGCGCAGCGCCAGTCGCTGGATGCGGGCTGGTTGAAAGCCGAGCAGCGCTGGACGGTCAGCCATCTCAGTACCTCCATTGACATGCTCGAGCGTAACCTGGGATTCGCCTGGGTACCGGAGACGCTGATCGAGGCCTCATTGGCGAGTGGCCGGCTAAAGCCATTGCCGCTGTCGGCTGGCGGTATACGGGAAGCGCCCATGCAGTTGATCCATCGCGATCGTGACCGCGCCGGCCCGGCGACCCATGCCATGGCGCAGCATTTGCGTGATGAAGTGGCGGTCTGCCCCGATGCTCGAAGAGTTGATAAAATCGAATGAATGTCGCCAAAAACTGCGCTTGAGCATCAATAATTTCGGCTTAAGCTGAGATCAAATTGGCTGTGAGAGAGGAGTGGCGACATGGGCCTGCTGATCGAGGGACGCTGGCATGACCAGTGGTACGACACCGAGCGGCATGGTGGGGAATTCGTCCGCGAATCCGCCAAGCTGCGCGACTGGGTGACGGCTGATGGCAGCCCGGGGCCGGATGGGCAACCCGGCTTGCCCGCCGAGGCAGGGCGCTACCATCTGTATGTCTCGCTGGCGTGCCCCTGGGCGCATCGCACCCTGATCATGCGTCGCCTCAAGGGTTTGACGTCGCTGATCGACGTATCCGTGACCAGCCCGCTGATGCTGGATCAGGGCTGGAGCTATGATCGCGACGAGGGCTCGAGCGGCGACCCTCTAAACGATGTCGAATTCCATCATCAGCTCTATACCTTGACCGACTCCCGGTATACAGGCCGCGTGACCGTGCCGGCGCTGTGGGACAAGCGTGAGGGGCGCATCGTCAACAATGAGTCGGCGGAGCTGGTGCGCATGTTCAATGGGGCCTTCGACGGTCTCTCCGGCAACCGTCTGGACCTCTATCCCGAGGATCTGCGCGAGACCATCGATGCCGTCAACGCCGATGTCTACGATCACGTCAACAACGGGGTCTACAAGGCGGGATTCGCCACCGAACAGCCGGTCTACGAGAAGCACGTCAGCGCGCTTTTCCAGTCGCTGGATCGTCTTGAGGCGCGTCTTGCCGAACAGCGCTACCTGGCCGGCGAATGGCTGACCGAGGCGGACATTCGACTGTTCACTACCCTGGTGCGCTTCGATGCGGTCTACCATGGACACTTCAAGTGCAACCTGCGCCGCCTGGAAGACTATCCGAACCTCTCCCATTATCTGCGCGAACTCTACCAGTGGCCGGGTGTTGCCGAGACGGTGAGCTTCGATCACATCAAGCGCCATTATTACGTCAGCCACGGCAACATCAACCCGACGCGCATTGTCCCTGCCGGCCCGCTGCTGGATCTCGAACGCCCTCACGATCGCGAGCGCCTACCGGGGAAGGGAATACGTCAGCGCGGCTGAAGCCTTGTCTCTTCCAACGGCATAGCCGCGTTCTCAGGTCGCGTTACGCGCCAGCCAACGATCCAGCGCGTTGGCGAATTCACGCCGGTCCACGTCCGAGTAACCCTTGGGACCGCCGGTGTGTTCACCACTGGCTCTCAGGGTCTCCATGAAGTCCCGCATCTGGACCCTGGCGCGAATGTTGCTCTTGTCCAGGGCTTCTCCCCGGCTGGTCATGACGCTGGCGCCGCGCTCGATGGCGGCCATGGCCAGGGGCAGGTCGGAGGTGATGACCAGATCCTTCTCGGCGAGACGGTCGACGATTTCGTCGTCGGCCGCATCGAAGCCGTGACTCACCGTCAACCCCTTGACCCATTTCGATGGGGGGAGGGGGACTTGATGATTCGCCACGAAGGTGGTCGTTATGGCGGTCCGTTCGGCGGCACGCACGATGATCTCGCGGGCGATTCGGGGGCAGGCGTCGGCATCGACCCACAGGTTGGGCATATCGGGGTACCTCGAGGAAAAGGACTGGTCAGGGTGGCGCGACGATGGTAGCATGTGCGCTCCTCGCATGTGCTGACCCCACCATCATGACGACGCGACCCGTTCACCAACGTGAATGCGGTGGTCGACAACGCCGGGCCGAGGCCCAAAGCGTTTGAACTGTGTAGATGGAGCGCCGACGAGAATTCGCTACCCGTGCGAATTCGGCGCAGACGGTCGCCACGACGATGCACTCGCCGAGTTGGCGAGTCAGTATCGGATGCTAGGTGCGACCGGCGTCCCCGACTCCGCTTAAGACTCCCGCAATGTCGGGACCTTGACTGTATGCCAGGTGTACGGGACGCCATGACTGATGTTTTTTGCCGGTGATCCCGGCCTACCAAGGTGTGATTCATGACCTCGACTTCCGTCGCCTCGCCGAGTTTCGGCGATCTGGCCCTGCTGCCCGCCGTTCTCTCCGCTGTTGAGACACTCGGTTACGCAACACCGTCACCGATCCAGGCACAGACCATTCCGGCATTGCTGGAAGGCCGCGACATGCTGGGCCAGGCCCAGACCGGTACCGGCAAGACCGCTGCCTTTGCCCTGCCGATTCTCTCGCGTCTCGAGCTCGAGCGTCGCGAACCCCAGGTGCTGGTGCTGGCGCCGACCCGTGAGCTGGCGCAGCAGGTTGCCGCGTCCTTCTCCAAATACGGCCAGAACCTCAAGGGCCTGGAAGTGGCGACCCTGTGTGGCGGCATGGAATACCGCGACCAGTTGCAGGCGTTGCGCCGTGGCGCCCAGGTCGTGGTCGGTACGCCGGGTCGTATCATCGATCACCTGAATCGTGGCAGTCTCAAGCTCGGCGGGCTTTCCGCGCTGGTGCTCGACGAAGCCGACGAGATGCTGCGCATGGGCTTCATCGACGACGTCAAGCGCGTGGTCGCCGACACCCCGAAGGACGCTCAGCGCGTGTTCTTCTCTGCGACTTTGCCCACCGAGATCGAGCGCATCGTCAACCAGTACCTGGTGGAACCGGTCAAGGTGACCATTGAGTCGCGAGCCTCCAGCGGCGACAACATCGAACAGCGCCGGGTGCGCATCGATGGCGGTGCCAAGCTCGAAGCCCTGGCACGCATCCTTGAAGTGGAGCCGGTCGATGCGGCGATCGTCTTCGTACGCACCCGGGCGGCCTGCACCACCTTGATGGAGCAACTCTCGGCGCGTGGGCTGAGCGTGGCGAGCCTGTCCGGTGATCTGGATCAGAGCCTGCGCGAGCGTACCATCACGCGTCTCAAGCGCAGCAAGATCGATGTGCTGATCGCTACCGACGTGGCCGCGCGTGGCCTGGATGTGCCGCGTATCACCCACGTCATCAACTATGACTTGCCACAGGATGCCGAGGCCTATACGCATCGTATCGGCCGGACCGGTCGTGCCGGTCGTGCCGGGGTGGCCATTACCTTTGCCGGCAACCGCGAGGGCCGCAAGGTTGGCTGGCTCGAGCGTGCCACCGGTCGCAAGATGGAAGATATGGAGTTGCCCGACGAGGCAGCCATTCGCGCCCATCGTGACGAGGTCTTCCACCAGCGCGTGATCGGCTCACTGACCAAGGATGCCGACACCCAGCATGATCTGGTCGAGCGCCTGATCGCAGAAGGCTACGACCCGGTCGAGCTGGCCTGTGCCTTCGCTGCCCTGGCGCGAGCCGACGAAGCGCCCATTGGTCGCCTGCAGGCACCGCGCAAGGAGCAGCGTGCACCTCGCGAGGGGAAAGCGCCGCGTCGCGAGCGTGGTTCCAGCGAGGGTATGATCCGTTACCGCGTCTCCGTGGGCCACAAGGATGGCATCAAACCGGGCCAGCTGGTTGGCGCCCTGGCCAACGAAGGTGGCATCGAAGGCAACCGGATTGGCCGGATCGACATCCGCAATGCGTTTTCCGTCGTCGAGTTGCCCAGCGGCTTGCCGTCCAGCATTCTAGCCAAGATGGCACGCGCCCGGGTCGGCGGTCGTCCGCTGGAAATCAGTGAAGATCGCGCGCCGCGTCGCCAGCGCGACGATGATTCAGGCCGTCGCGCACGGGCCTGATGATGGCACCGCCTGGCAAGGGCGGTAGCTGAGAGGCATCCAAACAGGCCGGGGACATTCCCCGGCCTGTTTGCTTTTATGAGCCCTCTTGGATGATGTTGGGTAAACAACGGTTGGGTAAACAACGATGAGGAACCAACCATGTGGAAGCGACTGCCGTTCCGCCTGCGGGGCTATCTGATCACCATGACCGGCGTGCTGCTGCTGTCGCCGGATGCCCTGTTGATCAAGGATACACAGGCCGGGGTGGCGACCTTCATGTTCTGGCGCGGCCTGCTGTTGGGGAGCGTGCTGCTGTTGATTGCCATCTTGCGCTATCGCACGCAGTTGCCGGGCGCCATTCGTGCCTGTGGTGCCGCAGCTTGGTGGTGTCCGCTGGCGTTCGCCGGCAGCGCCTGGGCCTTCGTCGGCGCTGCGCGCCTGACCGCCGCCGGCAATGTACTGGTGATGATGAACCTGGCACCGCTCGTGGCGGGGCTGATCGGCATGCTCGTCTTCGGTCAGCGGTTGCGCCGTCAGACCTGGGTGGTGATTGCCGTGTGCGTGACCGGTGCCTGCCTGATGGCGGTGGGCGAGATCGGCCAGGGGAGTCCGTTGGGGTTGGCGATCGCGCTGTTTGTGCCGATCTCCATTGCCGTCAATACCACAGTGGCGAGCGTCCAGCGTGGCGACCGTCAACGCGGCGTGGATACCACCGTCGTGCTGCCGCTGGGCTGTCTGGCGATGCTGGTGCCGGCGGTACTGCTGGGAGGCGCACAACTACCGCCGCCCGAAGATGTGCCGCGCCTGGCACTGCTGGCGCTGTTTCTGCCGGCCGCCTACTTCCTGATCCAGACCGGGCCGCGTTATCTGCCCGGCGCCGAGGTCAGCCTGGTCATGTTGCTGGAAACCTTGGTCGGTGCCTTGCTGGTGTGGTGGTGGCTGGACGAGGTGCCGCCGCCGCTGGCTTTCGTGGGCGGCGGCATAATCGTTGCCGCCATGCTGATCAGTGGGCTGCGCGATCTCCATCGGCAACGCCGCAAGGCCGCCGCCGGTGCTCCGGACGAGCGCCTCCTTCAGGAACAGGCCATGCAGGAAGCGGCGAATACCGACTAGTTGGCTGGCGTTGTCCGCTCACCGGACACCACCAGGCTGGCAAATCGGGCCAGCAGAGCGGCGGCATCGGGCGTTTCTGTGTCGCCGATCTTGATGATCCAGAGCTTCATGCCGTCATTTCGTTCGACAGGCGTTCGCCGAGTGCCGCCATGAAGCGTTGTCCCGCCAGCAGCTGTTCGTGTTCGATGTATTCGTCCGGTTGATGGGCCTGGCTGATGCTGCCAGGGCCGCAGATGAGCGTGGAGAGTCCCTGACGCTGGAACTGACCGGCCTCGGTGGCGTAGGCGACGGCCGAGGTGTCGATGTCGTCGTCCAACAGGGAGCGGCAGAGGGTCAGCACCTCGTCGTTGTCGCGGTCGGCCAGGGCCGGCACCGTGACATTCAGCGCTTGGGTGACAATGCCGGCCTCGGGCGCGGTTTGCTGCATTCTGGCTTCCAGCTCGGCGGCATAGGCATCGATGCGCCCGAGCAGTTCATCGACGTTGTCGCTCGGCAGGTGACGAACTTCCCACTCGAAGGTGCATTCCCGGGCCATGATGTTGATCGCGGTACCGCCTTCGATGCGGCCGACATGCAGGCTGGAATGCACCACATTGAAGGCCTCGTCGACGCGCCCTTCGGCCTTGAGTTCGGTCATCACGTCTTCGATCTTCGTCACCAGCCGGGCGGCCACATGGATGGCCGACACGCCCTGATAGACCTGACTGGAGTGCGCGGCGCGGCCGGTGACCGTGGTGTGCAGGTTGGTCGCGCCTTTCTGCGCCACCACCGGCTGCATCAGGGTGGGCTCGCCGACGATCACCGTCGAGGGGCGAGGGTGGTCGGCCATCAGCCGCTCGATCATGCGCGGTGCTCCGACGCAGCCGATCTCTTCGTCGTAGGAGAAGGCCAGCCACAGGGGGCGTTCGAATGTCATCTTCACCCAGTTGGGGACCTCCGCCAGGACGCAGGCGATGAAGCCTTTCATGTCGCAGGTACCGCGACCGTAAAGGCGGCCGTCGTCGCCGTCGCGCAGTACGAAGGGGTCGCTCGACCAGGGTTGGCCATCTACCGGAACCACGTCGGTGTGCCCGGAAAGCACCACGCCGCCTTCCACCGCCGGCCCGATGCGGGCCAGCAGGTTGGCCTTGCCGCCATCGTCGCTCTCGATGCGCCAATGTTCGACGCCATGGTCGTCAAGCCAGGCCTCGACCCACTCGATCAGGGCCAGGTTGGAATCTCGTGACACGGTGGCAAAGCCCACCAGGCGTTCCAGTATCTCGACAGCGGTCACGGCGCACTCCTGGTCAAGGGTTCGTATCAAGGGTTTGTGGGAGATTATCACGTGGGTTGGGCTTGCCGCAGTGTCTGGCGTGCGAGTTCTTTGTGCCAGAGCTCTTGTTGCCAGAGCTCTGGTTACGAGGGCCCTTCGCGACGAGGTAGCTCGGATCGTCATGATAAGCCCCAACTATCGGGTCAATGGTCGCACTGGTTTTGCGAAAATTATTAACAAGCTTATTGTGTGCATCACTTGTTTTCCGACCAGGGCGTCGCCATAACTGCCAACGCCCATTCGCCACAGGAGTCGAATCGATGACCGACACGACACTTTTCACCCCTTTTCAACTGGGCAGCCTGAGCCTGCCCAACCGCGTCATCATGGCACCACTGACCCGGGCGCGTACGCCTGACAGCGTGCCCGGCAAGCTGCAGCAGGTTTACTACGAGCAGCGTGCGGGGGCCGGTCTGATCATCAGCGAAGCCACCAACATTTCACCGACGGCCCGTGGCTATGTGTACACCCCGGGCATCTGGACCGATGAGCAGGAAGCGGGTTGGCGACAGGTCGTCGAGGCCGTGCATGCCAAGGGCGGGCGCATCGCCCTGCAGCTCTGGCACGTGGGGCGTGTCTCTCATGAGATGGTTCAGCCCGATGGCCAGCAGCCTGTGGCGCCCAGCGCGCTCAGGGGCGAGGGTGCACAGTGCTTCGTCGAGTTCGAGGACGGCTCCGCCGGACGTCATCCCACCAGCACCCCGCGGGCGCTGGAGACCGACGAGATCCCGGGTATCGTCGAGGATTATCGGCAAGCCGCTGTGCGGGCCAAGCGCGCCGGCTTCGACATGCTGGAAGTGCATGCGGCCAATGCGTATCTGCTCAACCAGTTTCTCGCCACCGGCACCAACCAGCGAACCGACCGCTATGGCGGCTCGATAGAGAATCGCGCGCGCTTCCCGCTGGAGGTGATTGATGCGGTGTCCGAGGTGTTCGGCGCCGATCGTGTGGGCATTCGTCTCACGCCTTTCATCGAGATTTTCGGCCTCAGCGACGATGAGCCCGATGCGATGGCTTTCTACCTGGCCGAGCAGCTCGATCAACGCGGCCTGGCGTACATCCACCTCAACGAGCCCAACTGGGCCGGTGGCGATACCACCTTCCCGGAAGGCTTCCGCGAGCAGATGCGTGAGCGTTTCAGTGGCGGGCTCATCTATTGCGGCCACTACGACGCCGAACGGGCCCAACAGCGCCTGGCAGAAAACACCGCTGACCTCATCGCCTTCGGTCGGCCGTTCATCGCCAATCCCGATCTGCCCGAGCGCCTGCGCACTGGTGCCGCGCTCAACGAGCCGGATCAAGATACCTTTTACGGTGGCAACGAACAGGGCTACATCGACTATCCCTTCCTCGACAACGGCTATAACCAAACGGCCTGATGGCAGTGGCCTCACGTCCGTTCAGGTTCGTTCATCAGCCCGGCCAGCGTGCCGGGCTTTATGCGTCAAGGCGGTGTGGCATGATGAGGCAGCTCGGGCATCCTTCGGGTGTCAGGGATGCTTCATCAAGCGGCTCGAGGACAGCATATGCCCCGTTATCACGCCCGTCAGCTGGCCGAAGTGTTGCTGGCCGTGCTGGGTATCTGGTTGGTGGTCAGGCGCATGCCGGATTATGCAGTTTCGTTGTATGTAATGTGGTTGAATTCGGCACTGGGACAGGCAGCGGATGGCCCGAACATCTTGGTCCTGCACAGCGTGCATGTTCTGGTCAGTGTGCTGCTGGGACTGGCGCTGATCCTGGCACGCAAGCCGCTTGCTGCCTGGCTGTCGCCCGCGTCGACCGATGTCTCGGCATCCACCGAGACGCTGGTTGCGGCAGGGGTGGCCGTTGTCGGCATCCACTATCTCGCTGATGGGGCGATCACTCTGGGCACGCAGATGGCCTCGGCCAACCATGCGATTCTCTGGCAAGGCGGTGTGTCGGTGGTGATTGGTATTGCCCTGTTCGCCTTTTCCGTCGGTCTTGGCCGCTTGTGGGGGCTGCTGCGCGGGCGAATAGAGCTTTGAGCCTGGTCGTGAGCCCACTCGGGGTGTTACCCGCGGCGCTTGGCTTTGGGCCATTGATGTCGCTGCATGCGATTCTGGACGAAGGAGCGGGCCAGGAGCGGGTGCTGGTCGAGATCAAGGCGATGCTGAGCGACGCTTATGCCGTCGAGCACGAGACGATCCAGGTCGAGTTGTGAAAGGGCTGTGTCGATGAGGTTGGCCACTCATGATGGGCGGCAGGTGCTGCCCATCATGAGCGAGTGAATGCTTATCCGGCAACGCCCTGACTGCGCAGATAATCATCGTAACTACCACTGAAATCGACGATGCCGTCGTCTTTCATCTCGATGATGCGCGTGGCCAGCGAGCCGACGAATTCCCGGTCGTGACTGACAAAGATCAGCGTGCCGGCATAGTGCTCCAGTGCCAGGTTGAGCGCTTCGATGGACTCCATGTCCAGGTGATTTGTCGGCTCATCCATGACCAGCACATTGGGCTTTTGCAGGATGAGCTTGCCGAACAGCATGCGCCCCTGCTCGCCGCCCGAGATGACCTTCACCGACTTGCCGATCTCATCGTTGGAGAACAGCATCCGCCCCAGGGCGCCGCGTACGGTCTGCTCGCCGCCGGTCGTCCACTGCTGCATCCATTCGAACAGCGTCTCGCCGCCGTCGAAATCAGCCGCGTGGTCTTGTGCGAAGTAACTGACCTCGGCGGCATCGGTCCATTTCACGTCGCCGGCGTCAGGCGGCATCGTGCCCATCAAGCAATTGAGCAAGGTGGTCTTGCCGACTCCGTTGGGCCCAATGATGGCCACGCGTTCCCCTGCTTCGACGCGCAGGCCGAAACGTTCGAACAGAACATTGTCGCCCCACGCCTTGGAGAGTTCTTCCACGTTCAGGGCGTGACGGTGAATTTTCTTGTTCTGCTCGAAGCGAATGTAGGGGCTGACGCGCGAGGAGGGCTTGATCTCCTCGAGCTGAATCTTGTCGATCTTGCGCTGGCGCGACGTCGCCTGCTTGGCCTTGGAAGCATTGGCCGAAAAGCGGCTGACGAATTGCTGCAGCTCGGCGATTTCCGCCTTTTTCTTGGCATTCTCGGCATGCAGGCGCTCGCGTGCCTGGGTGGCGGCGGTCATGTACTCATCGTAATTACCGGGAAACAGCTGCAGCTCGCCGTAGTCCAGATCCGCCATGTGGGTACAGACACTATTCAGGAAGTGGCGGTCGTGAGAGATGATGATCATGGTCGATGAGCGTGCCTTGAGGATGTCCTCGAGCCAACGAATCGTATTGATATCGAGGTGGTTGGTCGGCTCATCGAGCAGCAGTACGTCGGGGTCGCTGAACAGCGCCTGGGCCAGCAGCACACGGAGTTTCCAGCCCGGCGCGACAACGCTCATCGGCTGGTCGTGCTGCTCGAGGGGAATGCCCAGGCCCAGCAACAATTCTCCGGCACGGGCCTCGGCGGTATAGCCATCGAGTTCGGCAAAGCGCACTTCGAGATCGGCGACCGCCATGCCATCTTCTTCGCTCATTTCGGCCTGCGCGTAGATGCGCTCACGTTCCGCAGCGACGTTCCAGAGTTCTTCGTTGCCCATGATCACCGTATCGATGACACGTTCGTTCTCGAAGGCAAACTGATCCTGGCGCAACTTGCCCAGTCGCGTGGTGGCGTCTTTCATCACCTGGCCGCTGGTGGGCTCCAGGTCCCCCCCGAGAATTTTGATCAGGGTCGACTTGCCGCAGCCATTGGCCCCTATCAGGCCGTAGCGATGGCCCTGGCCGAATTTGACGGAAACGTTTTCAAACAGCGGCTTGGGGCCAAACTGCATGGTGATGTTGGCGGTAGAGAGCACGGCGGAGAATCTCGCGGGAGGATCATGAATGAAAGACTTGGGCCGAGCGGGTCCGACCAAAGTGGAGGGCGCATTGTACGCGCCGGACCGCGGGGCTATCTACATGTCCCGTCGACGGGTCAGGGCCATCGTAGAGAGCGGTATCGTTCGGGGGCGACGATACCATCTCCGTGGCAGATTCATGCCTTGGCCTTGAGCAATTCATCCCAGCGCGTGGTGTAGCGCGATGACAGGTTGCCGCAGCGCAGTCGCCAGGGAGCCTCGGGATCGGGGAGGCCGAAGCCGATGGTGTGACGCCCCATGCGACGGTTCAGGGTGTCCAGTGTGGCCATGAGGCGTTCGCCGTGTTGGCATTCGGTGTCGTCGGATGCATCCAGTAACGAGAGCTGGTGGTGCTCGATGTCCAGCAGGTCGAGCAGCATCACGCCGGCCTTCATGTAGCGATAGCCGGGACGATGCAGGCGGGTCAGCGCCTGGCGGGCGGCGGCGATGATCGGTCGGCTGTCGTTGGTGGGACGAGGCAGCTCGACGATGAGTTCTGGCATGTGCTGGGGAAGATCTCGACGGTGTCGGTTGGTCCGGAGGAAGACGTACGCCGCGCGAGCCAGACTGCGTTGGTGGCGCAGCTTCTCGGCGGCGTGCTGGGCATGCTGGCTGACGGCTTCGCGCAGGTCCTGCCATTCGCCGGTAGCGCGACCGAAGGAGCGCGAGACCATGATGCGCCGGCGGATGTCGCCGTCCTGCATGGTGATGCAACTGATACCGCGCAACTCGAGGATGGTGCGTTCCAGCACTACGGAATGATGGCGGCGCAGGGCCTTGGCATCGGCGACTCTCAGGTCCCAGGCGGTGCGCAGCCCCAGTAGCGCCAGGCGTTCGGCCATGCGGCGTCCGAGTCCCCAGATGTTGCCGAGCGGGGTGTGCTGCAACACGCGCCGTGTCTCGTTGCTGTCGGCGGTGAGGACACAGACGCCCCGATACGTGGTAGATGACTTGGCGACATGATTGGCCAGCTTGGCCAGGGTGTGGGTGGGCGCTACGCCGACACACACGGGCAAGCCGGTGTCGCGTCGCACGTCGTCGTACAACGAGCGTGCCAGGCGCGACAGGGCAGCATCGTCGAAGCCTTCCAGCCGCACGAACATCTCGTCGATGGAGTAGGGTTCCACCTCGTCGACGCCTTCCTCGAGCACCATTCTGACGCGGGCGGACATGTCGCCGTATAGCTCGTAGTTGGAAGACTGCAGGTGGATCTCGCCGCGCTGCAGGCAGGACTGCAGCCTGAAGGCCGGCGTGCCCATCTCCACGCCCATGGCCTTGAGCTCACTGGAGCGGGCGATGACACAGCCGTCGTTGTTGGACAGCACTCCGACGGGGCGACCCTCCAGGCTCGGCTTGAAGACGCGCTCGCAGCTCACATAGAAGTTGTTGCAGTCGACCAGCCCGATCATATCGGGAACTCATGGATGACCGACCGTACCACGCCCCATATCTGAAGACTGCGTTCGTTGACCGGGATGGGGGCATGGTCGGGGTGCCCGGAACAGAGGAAAGTGCGGCCGTGGCGTTGCTCGAGACACTTCACGACGACCTCTCCATCGACCAGGGCGATGACGATGTGCCCGAAACAGGCCGTCACCGAGCGGTCCACGACCAGGATATCGCCGTGATGGATGGAATGGGCCTGCATGCTGTGCCCCTCCACGCGCATGAAGAAGGTCGCGGCAGGGTGTTTCACCAGTCGCTCGTTGAGGTCCAGCGTGCGTTCGGCATAGTTCTCCGCCGGAGAGGGGAAGCCGGTAAGGCCCGCTCGTGCGGTGGTCGACGCAAACGCGCCGGGTTGCAGCGGTGGTGTGCGTGGGGTGGTGTCAGGCATAGAGTGGCACCTGATGTGTATTTATATACAGTATCGAGTGGAATAGTCGGCAAGGCAAGTCCGTTTGGGCTCGCCGACCCGTAGGGAAAGGCTTATGGCGGGGCGTCGAATGCCGTCATTGACTATCGGGAATGTCTTACAGGTCTTGCATGAAATCGCGCGTAGAGAAAGGGAAGGGGAAGCGTCATGCTTGAAGCGTGACGCCGATTCAGCCATGCGTGCTGCCCCTCCTTCTCGGCTCGCTGTCAATCTGCTGCGTCATGTTCACGGCATCCCGATTGTTCCGGTTGGGGTGCCGTTTTTTTTGCGCTCTGATCTAGGTATACGAACTTAATGCTTGGTGGAGCACTCACTCCATCAGCCTGGTTATCTCCAGAGTTATGGGGAGATCGCTCCCATTGGTTCTTTCCATTGCGCAGTCCAGTCCGCCCAGAGTTTTCTTGCAAGTCCTTGCAACTGGATACATTGATCATGTACCTCGTGCTGGTTGTGGCCCTGGTTGCGTTTCCTTCAACCTCTGCTTAACTTCGATATTGCTGATACAACAAAACAGGAGACACCGATGAAGCCCTCGATGCTGGCCATGGGATTGGCATACGGCATGCTCACCACGGTGGCGCATGCCGCTCCACACCAGGAAGTGCACGATGCCGTCGGGCAACAGCAACAACCGTTACTGCAGACCCTGGAAACGCTCGTCAACATCGATTCTGGAACGGGCTTTGTCGCCGGCCTGAACAAGGTGGAGACGCTGCTCACCGAGCGTCTGGAAGCCCTCGGTGCTGAGGTGGAGACTCACCCCGCCGAGGCCTACGGTGGCAACACTCTGGTGGGGCGCCTTCAGGGGAATGGCAATAGCCACATCATGTTGATGATCCACTACGACACCGTCTTCGGCGAGGGTACTGCCGAGGAGCGCCCCTTCCACATAGAGGAGAATCGCGCCTATGGACCGGGAGTGGGAGATGCCAAGGGCGGCGTAGCCGTGATCCTGCACAGTCTGGAGGCGCTGGAGACGCTAGGGTTCGACGACTATGGCCAGTTGACCGTGGTCTTCAATCCCGATGAGGAAAAAGGTTCGCTCGGTTCTCGTGATCTGATCCAGCAACTGTCTGCCGAGCAGGATGCGGTGTTGGTGTTTGAACCGACGTTCAGTGAGGGGGACTCCGATGCCGTGACAGTTGTCACCAAGGGTATCAACTACGCTTTCCTCGAGGTGAACGGTCGATCTTCCCATGCCGGAGGCGCACCGGATGAGGGGCGTAACGCTGTCATGGAGCTCTCCCACCAGTTGCTGCAATTGAAGGATCTCGGTGACCCGGACAAGGAGACCACGCTTAATTGGACAATCGTCGAAGGTGGCAGCAAGCGTAATATCATTCCCGAGCAGGCTCGGGCCGAAGGTGATATGCGCTACTTTGATAGCAGTGAATACGAGCGTGTCCTGAACGAGGCCCGGGATATCATCGAGAACCAGTTGATCGATGATACCGACGTGGAGTTCCGTCTCGAAAAGGGGCGTCCGCCCTTGCCCTCCAATCCCCAGACCGAAGCCCTGGCCGAGCAGGCTCAGCAGATCTACCGGGAGCTCGATCGGGAACTGCAGGCTGTCGAGATCGGTGGTGGCACTGATGCGGCCTATGCCTATCATGCCGATTCCTCAACCCCGGCCGTGCTAGAGTCCCTTGGGCTGGCAGGAGGACGCTATCACAGCGATGAGGAATTCGTGCTGGTCGACAGTGTGGTGCCCCGACTCTACCTGACGACACGCATGATCATGGAGCTCTCCGATACCGAAGCAGGCGACTGAGCGGGAAAATCAGGCACCCATCTTCGTTGGGTGCTCCCTGCCGTCAACGTCATGCTTTCGCTGACTAGGGCACCGCTTCAGCCCAGCAGCAGGGCGCCGTAGCCGATGCCGAAGCACACGACCAGGGCGGGATGTACCCGGGTCATCATGAGCAGGAGAGCGGAGACTCCCCCGATAATGGCGGTATGCAGCCAGCCGAGGGTGTCGAGCCCCTCGTCCAGGAAAGACCAGGTCAGATAGGCCATCAGCACCATCACCACCGGGAGGACCCACTGGCTCATGGCCTTGACCCGGGGCGAGTTCCGGTAGCGGTAGAGCGTGCCGAGGGCTGCCAGCATCAGTAGCAGCGAGGGGGCGACGGTAGCCAGCACGGCGATCAGCGCGCCGGGCACGCCGGCCACGTCGTGGCCGATGTAGCCGGCCATCTTGGTGGCGATGGGGCTGGGCAGGGCATTGCCCAATGCCAGAGTCTCGGCAAAATCCTGTGAGGTCATCCAGGCGTAGCGGCCGACTACCTCGTTCTCGATCAGCGGGATGATGGCAGGGCCGCCGCCGTAACCGACGATGTTGGGCACGAAGAAGGCCAGGAACAGTTGCCAGTAGATCATCGGGAGGCCTCCTCGGCAGAGGTTCGGCGCATGGGACGCAACAGGGCAGTGATCAGGATGGCGCCGATCACCAGGCCCGGATGCAGGCCCAGGCCATAGATCAGGCCGCCGGCAGCGATCCCGAGTATCGCGGTGGCCAGCCAACCCAGGCCGGCCCGAGACTTGGCGAAGAAGTCGAGCGTCAACTGGGCCATCATGACCATCACCACGGGGATCACGCCCTGGCCCATGCCCTGGACCCAGCGCTGGTCGCCATGGCGGGCGTACAGGCCCAGCAGGGCAATCATTGCCAGGATCAAGGGCACGGTGACGGCGACCACCGCATTGATGGCGCCCAGCGGGCCGCCCACGCGATAGCCGATGTAGCCGGCCATCTTGGTGGCGATGGGGCCGGGCAGGGTATTGCCGATGGCCAGCACGTCGGCGAAGTCATTATCGTCCAGCCAGGCGTGGCGCTGGACCGCTTCCCGACGGACCAGCGGAATCATCGAAGGACCGCCGCCGAAGCCGAACAGGCCGACACGCAGGAAGGCCATGAAGAGTCGAATCTGCCGTTGCCACATGGTCATAGCACCGCAATGCTGGCGTCGGTACGCGGCTCGGTGCCCCCGCTGTAAACGCCGGTGTCAGGATCGCGCAGGATGACCTGGCCACGCCCGAAACTGCGTTCGTCGTGGGCGATTCGCATGTCGTGGCCGCGCTCGGCCATGGCCCGGACCAGATGCACCGGGTAGCCGCGTTCGATGCCGATGCGTCGCTCGCCCAGCCATTGCCAGCGTGGCGCATCGAGCGCGGCCTGGGGATTGAGGCCGAAGTCGACCAGGTTCATCACCACCTGCACATGCCCTTGGGGCTGCATGTAGCCGCCCATCACGCCGAACGGGCCGAGTGCCTTGCCTCGCCGGGTCAGAAAGCCGGGGATGATGGTGTGATAGGTCTTCTTGCCGGGTGCCAGAGAGTTGTCGTGATTCGGGTCGAGGCTGAAGTCGTGGCCGCGATTCTGCAGGGCGATGCCGGTGCCTGGCACCACCACGCCCGAGCCGAAGCCGTGATAGTTGCTCTGGATATAGGACACCATGTTGCCCTCGGCGTCGGCGGTAGCCAGATAGACCGTGCCGCCGGCGGGTGGCGTGCCGGGCTCGGGCGTCAGGGCACGGTCACCGATCAACCGGCGTCGCGACTCGGTATAGGCATCGCTCAACAGGGCGTCGACGGACTGGCTCATGTGCTCGGGCTGAGTGATGTAGGCCTGGCCGTCGGCAAAGGCCAGCTTCATGGCCTCGAGCTGACGGTGCAGTACCTCGGGATCATCGCGGTGGCCGGGCTTGAATCCCTCGAGAATGCGCAGTGCCATCAGGGCCACCAGGCCCTGCCCGTTGGGGGGAATCTCCCAGACATCGACGTCGCGGTAACGTGCCGAGATGGGCGAGACCCATTCCGGCCGGTAATTGGCCAGATCCTCGGCGCGCAGGTATCCCCCGGTGCGGCGCGAGAAGTCGTCGATGCGCTCGGCGAGCTCGCCGCGATAGAAGCTCTCGGCGCCGGTCTCGGCGATGCATTCGAGCGTGGCGGCCTGATCGACGCAGCGGTGCCATTCGCCGGCGCGAGGCGCGCGACCGGCCGGGGTGAAGGTCTCGAACCAGGCCTGGGTCGCCTCGCCTTCCAGGTGACGACGGAAGGTGGCCTCGTCGCGTTGCCACAGGCTGGCGATCACCGGGGAGACCGGAAAGCCTTCGCGGGCCAGCCGGATGGCGGGTGCCAGCAGGCTGGCAAAGTCGAGCTTGCCGAAGCGTCGCGACAGCTCGGCCCAGGCGGAGGGGGTGCCGGGCACGGTGACTGGCGTCCAGCCATGCAGGGGCATCTCGGTGTGCCCGTCCGCCGCCACTGCCTCCGGTGTCAGCGCAGCCGGCGCGGTGCCGCTGGCGTTGAGGCCATGGAGGTGACCGTTGCCGACATCATCGCTGGCGATCCACACCAGGGCGAAGGCGTCGCCGCCAATGCCGCAGCCGGTGGGTTCGACGACGGTCAGTGCCGCCGCCGTGGCGATGGCGGCATCCACGGCGTTACCGCCCTGGGCCAGGATGTCGCGTCCCACCTGGCTGGCCTGCGGCTGGGACGCCGCCACCATGCCGTGACGTGCGTAAGTGAGGCTGCGCTGCGAGGCATAGGGTGTCGTGGCGGAAAAGGATGTTGGCATATCGTCTCCAGGTATCGATGCGGTAACTCATATGAGGGTCGTGATCAGGAGCTGGCATCGCTTGCGGCGATGGGGCGACCTTGTGCCAGGCCACTGATCACATAGAAGAGCGAAAACAGAATCGTGGCATAACAGAGGATGGCGTAGATGAAGAAATCAGCGGTGGCCACGCCCAGAGTGGCGGCGGTGAAGGCCCCGGTCACCCCCCAGGGGACGAGGGGCGAAAGTGTCGTGCCGGTGTCTTCGAGAATACGCGAAAGGTTCTTGGGGTCGCTGCCGCTGGCGGTGACGAGAGGACGCAGTAGCGGACCGAGCAGGGAGAAGGTGACGTAATAGCTGCCCGTCAGCAGGAAGGCCGTTCCATGCAACGCCATGGCGCCACCGAGTACTTGGCGACGACCGGCATGACGGCGGGCCAGCATTTGCACGGCGGCATCCAGGGTGCCGGCGCTCTTGAAAGGAGCACCCAGTACGGCGGCGGCAATCAGCACGGCCACAGTGGACATCATGCCCTGCAGGCCACCGCGCGAGAGCATGTCATCGACCATGGGGATGCCGCTGTCCGCGGTATAGCCGGTGTTCAGGGCTTCGCCCACCGCTGACAGCGAGGCTCCCTGGACGAGCATGGCGAGCAGTGCTCCACTCAGGATGCCGAGGAAGAAGGAGGGCAGAACCGGCTGGCGTAGCAGAATGCAGGCAAAGACGACCAGCGGGGGCAACAGGGTCACGGGCGTCAGCTCGAAGTTGGTGTGCAGGGCCTGCAGAATTTCCTGGGTATCGCCGGAGATACCGCCGCTGGTGGCCGCTACGCTACCCAGCCAGGCATAGATGACGAGTGCCAGCCCGTAGGCGGGTAGGGTGGTGTACAGCATATGCTTGATATGCGTAATGATATTGACGCCACAGACGGCCGACGCCATGACCGTCGTATCGGAGAGTGGAGAGAGCTTGTCGCCGAAGAAGGTGCCGGTGACGATGGCGCCCGCGGCATAGGCCGGGGGAATGTCCAGACCGATGGCAACGCCCATCAGAGCCACGCCGATAGTGCTCAGAGTACCCCAGGAGGTGCCGGCCATGATCGACATCATCGAGCATGACAAGCAGGCGACAACCAGGAACAACGCCGGCGAAAGCGCCTCCAGGCCAATGGCGACCATGGCTGGAATGGTGCCGGAGAGCATCCAGACGCCCACCATCATGCCAACGCTGATCAAGATCAGGATGGGCACCAGCATGGCGTGGATGCCCGCCAGCAGGTCATTTTCAATACGTTGCCAGCCGATGCCCCAGAGCAGGCAGAGCGCGATGGCGAAGGCGCCGGCGGTGATCAGGGCGATGGCGGTCGGCGTACCCAAGGCGATGATGCCATAGAGCAGGATGCCAATCGCGCCGGCCAGTAGAATGAGATGATGGCGACCTTCGAGAGGCTGTCGTCGTATGATGCGCATGGGGCATGGCTCTTTGTCTTGTTGTGCCGGTTCTTGCCAGGCGTGGCGAACCGATTTGGAACGGCAGGTAGCTGCCTGCATCGATTGACTTTTAATCGTTGTTTTTTAAAAAATCGATTTTTCGGAAATCACTATGGCGCGGGAGTTGGATAGCGTCAACCGAAGACGTACCCTGCGGAGGCGATCAGCCAGAGCGATATCATGAGTACACCGAACGTCAGTGGGGCCGCCTCGCCCCCAACGGGCGCTACCGCCGCCAGCCGGGTCTTCGATGCCCTCAAGCAGGATCTGATTCGCGGGCGTTTCGCGGCCGGCGAGAAGCTCGCCATCGGCAGCCTGAAAACGCGCTATCAGGTGGGACTCAGCCCCTTGCGCGAGGCGCTCAATCGCCTGGCCGCCTACGGGCTGCTGGAACAGGTCAATCAGCGCGGCTTTCGAGTGCCGCCCCTGAGACTCGATGAGCTTGATGACATCGCTGACCTGCGTAGCCAGCTCGAGTGCATGGCCTTGACCCAGGCTTTCCAGAACGGCGATGCCGAATGGGAATCGCTGCTGCTGGCAGCGCACCATCGGTTGCGGCGTGCCGATGAGCGACCGCAGGAGGTGGAGGAATGGGAGCAGGCACACCTGCGCTTTCACCGGACCTTGCTGGCGCCCTGTGGCTCGCCATGGCTACTGCGCTTCATCGAGCAACTGCACGATCAGTTCGATCGCTACCGCCGCTTGGCGCCGCCCAATCCCGAGGTTCGCGAGGTGCTCGATCGGCAGCATGGCGAACTGGTGCAACTGGCGATGGAACGACGCATCGAGCAGGCCAGGGCGCTGCTCGATGAGCACATTGGCCTGTCGCATGGCGTGGCGCGAGGCGCCTGCTCGGCGTCCTGAGGGGCTGCCGGGCCGAGCCTGGGCAAGGCTTAGGCCATCGCCCCTTCATGCCCGTCGTGATCGGGTGGCGGCTGGCAGACCCATACCAAAGCGGTCCGCTTGTCGCGCACGCGGAAGGTGCGCATCTCCATGGAGCGGAATACATGGTTCTCGATCCGCACCAGGTGGCGGATCCAGTGCTTGTCGCTGACCGTGGCGGCCCGGTAGTAGCGACCCATGTCGCCGATCTGGGTCAGGCCGTAGCCGAGATCACGGAGGAAGGCCGTGAAGGTCATCCAGCGGATATCGTCGATTTCGGTGTAGAGGCTGATGCGCGGATGGGTCTTCTTGGCCGACTCGATGGCGTCGATAGCCCGTTGCAGATCATCGGCATCGACTCTCCCACCGACGCGCATCGCTACTACGTGATCGGCGCCCGAGGGCAATAGTTCCAGCATGGTTCGATCCTCCTTGGAGAGGCTTGAACGCGCCGGCGACCGGGAAATGCCCGGTAACAGGCCGGTGCGATAATCGCCATGTATTCGGTGTTTCCCCACAGTATGGCACTGATCGGTTGACAGGCACGTCGGCATCGGGTTCCGGATCCGGTGTTTCGCCATGCCATTCATTCCGCTTGAGTGAGGTCATCCGTATCGACACGGGCATTGCCGGAGAGGGTGGTGTTTTTGTTATGTTATAACGTATATTATTTGCCGCATTGCCATGTCGAATGAAGGAGGGACGACGATGACCCATGTTCAAGACCCGCTGCCGGTTACCGTGCTGTCGGGATTCCTGGGAGCCGGCAAGACCACCTTGCTCAACCGCATCCTGGCCAATCGTGAAGGACGCCGTATCGCCGTGATCGTCAATGACATGAGCGAGGTGAATATCGATGCTGACCTGGTGCGCGGCGACGGGCGTGGCGATGTGGCGCTGAACCGTGCCGAGGAGCGCCTGGTCGAGATGAGCAATGGTTGCATCTGCTGCACCTTGCGCGAGGACCTGCTGGAAGAAGTCGGACGCCTTGCCCGGGAGGGGCGCTTCGATCAACTGGTGATCGAATCCACCGGCATCTCCGAGCCGTTGCCGGTGGCCGAAACCTTCACCTTCGAGGACGAACAGGGACGCAGCCTGTCGGACGTGGCAAGGCTGGACACCCTGGTCACGGTGGTCGATGGCGTGAATTTTCTCGAGCAGTATCGCCGGGCCGACTCGCTCGAGGAGGCCGGGCAGAGCCTCGGCGAGGACGACGAGCGCAACCTGGCCGATCTGCTGGTCGACCAGGTGGAGTTCTGCGATGTGCTGTTGATCAGCAAGGTCGACCTGCTCGAAGCCGAGCAACTGGTGGAACTCAAGGGCGTGTTGCGAGCCCTCAATCCGCAGGCCGAACTGATCGCCATGCGCTATGGCGAGGTGCCTCTGGACAAGGTGCTCGATACCGGCCTGTTCAGTTTCGAGCGCGCCAGTCAGGCACCTGGCTGGCTCAAGGAAATGCGTGGCGAGCACCAGCCGGAAACGGAAGAATACGGTGTATCGAGCTTCGTCTACCGGGCGAGACGACCTTTCCACCCCCAGCGGTTCTTCGATCAGCTGCACGAGCGAGGTTTCGGCGACCGGTTGCTGCGTTCCAAGGGCTTCTTCTGGCTGGCCAGTCGGCCGCACCATGCCGGCCAGTGGAGCCAGGCCGGCGGCATTGCGCATTACGGCCTGGCAGGCATGTTCTGGAAGGCCATTCCGGAGGAGCACTGGCCCGATGAGCCGGCCTTTCGTCAACGCATCATCGAAAAATGGCAAGAGCCATTCGGCGACATGCGCCAGGAACTGGTCTTCATCGGCCAGAACATGGACGAGGTCGAAATCCGGCGTGCCCTGGACGCTTGCCTGCTCGACGACGAGCAGTTGCAGGCAGGGCTGGATGGCTGGCTTGCTCTACCCGATCCGTTTCCGAGCTGGAACATCGTCGATGAGCGGGAGGCCTCATGATGTCTGAGGCGCTCGAGGATGTCGCAGCAGGTCGTACGGCGACGCATGGTGCGTTGAACTGGGTGGGCATGGACGGTATCTCCCTGCCAGTGCGCGTGGTCGATCATCCCGTCGACGCACGGGTGGCGGCATCGGTCAGTCTCGATGATCCTGCTGCCAGGGGCATTCATATGTCCCGGCTCTATCTGCTGCTGGAGGAACTGGCGGAACGCGAGCTCGAGGTGCCGCGAATCGCCGGGCTGTTGGAGAACTTCCTGGCGAGCCATACCGGGCTCTCCCGTCGGGCGCGACTTTTCCTGACGGGTGAGCTGACACTGCGTCGGCCGGCGTTGGTCAGCCCGCTGGCAGGTTGGAAGGGCTATCCCGTCGCGCTGCGAAGCTGGCGCGAAGGTAACAGCGTCGAGACGCAGCTTGAGCTGAAGGTCGGCTATTCCTCGACTTGCCCATGTTCGGCGGCGTTGGCGCGCCAACTGATTCAGCAACAGTTCGACAGGGACTTCGGCGACGAATCCCTCGACCATGCTTCGATACGCGACTGGCTGGGCGAATCGCATGGCATCCTGGCCACGCCCCACAGTCAGCGCAGCGAGGCGCGGATCACGGTGCGGCTGGCCGATGGAGTCGATACGCCGCCCTGGCTGGACTTGATCGAGCGAGTCGAGGCAGTGCTGGGGACGGCGTTGCAGACGGCGGTCAAGCGTGTCGACGAGCAGGCGTTTGCCCTGGCCAATGGCCAGAACACCATGTTTTGCGAGGACGCGGCCCGTCGGTTGCACCAGGCGCTAAGCGATGTATCGGGAATTGCTGGTTTCCATGTGCGGGTCGTGCACGCCGAGAGCCTGCATGCGCATGATGCGGTGGCTGAGAGTCAGGCTGATTGGTGGTGGCGAGACTAACGAAGCAATGATTTATTGTTGCGCTCACGACATAAATCAGTGCTTCTCCGACAGTGACGGAACTGAGTAAGCTATCTATGTTGGGGCTGTACACAACAGGAGCCAAGCCGATATGCAACCCAGAATCAGCATGATCACGCTCGGTGTCGATGACATCGAGCGGGCCGTACGTTTCTATGAACAGGGGCTCGGTTGGCCAAGGCTCGAGTCGCCGCCGGAAGTGGCTTTCTTCACCCTGAACGGCACCTGGCTGGGGCTCTACGGACGCGAGGCCCTGGCCGAGGATGCCGGCATGGCCGTGGGGAACAAGCCGGCGTTCGGGGGCGTGGCGCTGGCTCACAACGTGGCGAGCGAGGCCGAGGTGGACGCGGTGTTGGAGCAAGCGGTCGAGGCCGGGGCCAGCCTGGTCAAGCCGGGGCAGAAGGTCTTCTGGGGCGGTTATTCCGGTTACTTCGCCGACCCCGACGGCCACCTCTGGGAAGTCGCCCATAATCCCTTGGTGTGGATCGGCCCCGAAGACCCATGAGCCTAACCCTTATCCCGACAGCACCCGGGGCAGCCACAGGGCGATCTCGGGCCAGACGCTGATGATCAGCGCCGCCAGGCACATCAGCGCAAAGAACGGCGCCGCCGCCAGGGCCACGCGGCTGATGCTCTCGCCGGTCAATCCCTGGAGCACGAAGAGATTGAAACCCACCGGCGGGGTGATCTGCCCGAGCTCGACCATGATCACCAGGAAGATGCCGAACCACAGTGGGTCGTAACCGGCCTGGATGATGATAGGCAGGGTGATAGGCAGGCTCATCACGGTGATCGAGATGCCGTCCAGGAAGAGTCCGAGCAGGATGTAGAAGAGCGCCATGGCCAGCAGCAGGGCGATCGGCGAGAAACCCTGCCGGGCAATCCAGCTTGCCAGCTCACTGGGCAGGTGCAGGTAGCCCATGGCCGTCGACAGCATGGCAGCGGCCACCAGCAGGCTGCAGACCATGACGGCGGTGACCAGGGCGCCGCGCAACGCGGAGAGAAACAGGCCGACGCTCAGCTGGCGCTCCGCGGCGAGCAGGAGCAAGGTAGCGCCACAGCCGATGGCGGCGGCCTCCGATGGGGTGGCGATGCCCGTGTAGATTGCGCCGAGCACTACCACGACCAGGCCCAGTACCGGAGCCAGCAGGCAGAGGGCCTGCCAGGGTGTGGTCGAGTCGGCCTCTTGCCGGGGCGCGAGAGAGGGGGTCGCCAGACAGCGCAGCATGACATAGCCGATGTAGAGCAGTGCCACGAGCAAGCCGGGCAACACACCGGCCATGAACAGTTTGCTGATCGAAACCTCGGCCTGGACGCCATAGACGATCATGACGATCGATGGCGGGATCAGCAGCCCCAGGCTGCCGGCGCCGGCCAGAGAACCGATCGACAGGCGGCGATCATAGCCCCGGTTGGCGAGTTCGCGGGTGGTGATCTTGCCGATGGTCGCCGTGGTGGCGGCGCTGGAGCCGCTGACGGCGGCGAATAGCGTACAACCCAGCACGTTGGTGTGCAGGATGCCGCCGGGCAGGTGCCGGGTGAGCGGCGTCAACCCTTTGAACAAGCGCTCGGCGATATTCGAACGGAAGATCAGCTCTCCCATCAGGATGAACAGCGGAATCGCCGAGAGCTCCCAGCTGTTGGCGGCACGAAAGAGGATCTTCGACAGGATCAGTCCGATGCGCTCGAAGCCGAAGTCGCCCAGACCCCAGAGCGATAGCATCGCGACGATCACCAGGCCGGCGAAGATCCAACTGCCCAGCGCCAGCACGCCCAGCAGCAGGGCAAGCACGCCGAGGCCGATCAGTAGCGTATCCATTCATGACTCTCCGCTGTCGAAGGTGGCGCGTTCGACCAGGATCCTGAGCGTCCGGACGACGAGGACCAGGCACAGCAGGTACAGCCCGAGCAGCACGGCACCCTGGGGGATCCAGAGAGGCGTTTCCGCCAGGGTTTCGCTGACGATGCCGCGAGCATGGCTGCGCTGGACGGCGATGGTCCAGAAATGTGCCAGCCAACCGAAGACGAGCAGAGTGGATATGCTGGCGAAGAGCTCGAACGGCCAACGCCAGCGTTTCGGAAACCGCTCGAGCACCAGCGAGACGCGGATCAGGCCGCCCTGTTCAAGGGCATAGGGCAGGCTGAGAAAGGTCATGGCAGCGACGCTGTAACCGATGAACTCGTCGAGCACGAAGGTCGAGTGACCGAACAGTCGCAGGGCGATCTCGAGCAGGATGTGGCCGAGCATGTAGACAATCAGCAGCATGCCGAGCCAGGCACCGAGCCTGGCCAGCCCAGAGGCGAGCTGGCCGAGTCGGCTGGTGAGCGTCTCGAGTGGGCCTCGGGAATGTGCAGGCGTCGTGGACATCATTCAGACGCCTGGCGCTGGTTGAACTCGTCAAGAATCTTCTGGCCACGCTCGCCGATATCGTCGAGCCAATTGTCGACGACCGGGGTGGCGGCTTTTTCCAGTTCGGCGCGGAACGTATCGCTAATCGGGTCGTGAAGAGTGACGTCGTGCGACGCGAGCGTTTCGTAATTCTGGGCGACGCGCTGCTTGACGACCTCCCAGTTGTGCTCGTCGGTCTCCTTGGCGGCCTGTCTGATGGCCTCTTGCTGAGACTCGTCGAGCGATTCGAAGGCGTCGCGATTCATGTGCACCATGTTGAGCGGGATGGCGTACTGGATCGCGCTGAAGTCGCGCAGGTGTTCCCAGAAACTGCTGTTGGCGCCGGATTCCGCCGAGGTCAGCACGGCTTCGATGCCGCCGGTGGCCAGTTGGGGCACGACGTCGGCCCAGGAAAGCTTGACCGGGGAGGCCCCGGCATTGCGCAGGATCTCGGTGCCGTTGCGGTCGTAGGTGCGGATCTTGAGGTCCTGCAGGACCTGCATGTCGGTGACGGGCTCTTTCGACCAGATGCCGCTGGCCGGCCAGGGCGAGGCGTAGAGCAGTATCTGGTCATTCTCGTTGAAGACCTTCTTGTATTCCGGCCGGGCGATCTCGTAAAGGCGCTTGGCCGATTCGACGTCGTCGGCGAGGAAGGGCAACGACGATAGCAGGAAGATGGAGTCGATGCCGCCGAGGGTGCCGGACAGACTGTCGGCGATCTGCACGGCGTTGTCGGCGACCGCGTAGAAATGATCGCCGGAGCGGAACCCGAGTGAGGCGCCAGTGTGCAGGGTGATGTCGACCTCGCCGTCGGTCAGTTCCTCGACGCGCTGGATGAACCAGGCGTCACCCTCGGCGTGGATCGAGCTGGCGTTGTATTCGTTGGAAAAATCCATCCGGGTGGCGGCCTGGGCGTTCAGCGTCAGACCACCGAGGCTCATGCCGGTGATGAGGGCGCAAAGGGTGGCGCGACGGGACAGGGCGCTCTGCAGGGAATCGATCATGAATGCAGTCCTTGTAGATTGTTATCAAACGCTTGTCGTTTCAGCTTCCGGGATTTGCGCCCGGCAAGGAAGGCGCCGATACGACAGGTGATGTCTTCATCACGACAAGCCTAGTCGGACGGCGCGCCTCACGGTCGGGCAAGCCTTCGTCGCTGCTTCAACGTTGTTCGGAAGGCTGTTCGGCCATCTCGCGATCCAGTTGCCGGGCTACGGCGCCGGGCGAGCCGGTGCGTCGAGCCAGGAGATCATAGGCCACGGGGACCACGAACAGCGTGAACAGCGTTGCACTGGCCAACCCGCAGAGGATCACGGTGCCGAGTACCAGGCGCGTCTCGGCCCCGGCACCGCTGGAGACGATCAAGGGCACCGCGCCGGCCATGGTGGTTACGGCGGTCATCACGACCGGGCGCAGCCGGGTCACGGCGGCCTCGACCAGTGCCTCGTGGAAGGTGTGGCCGGCATCGCGTAGCTGGTTGGCGAACTCGACGATCAGGATGCCGTTCTTGGCCGCCAGGCCTACCAGCATTACCAGCCCTACTTGGCTGTAGGTGTTCAGCGACTGGCCGCTGAGTCCCAGGCCGAGCAGGGCGCCGATCATCGCCAACGGGACCGTGAACATGATCACCAGCGGGTGGATGAAGCTCTCGAACTGGCCGGCCAGGACCAGGAAGACCACCACGACGCCGAGAGCGAGCAGGAAGGTGGTGGCACTACTGGCTTCCTTGTAGTCCCGGGCATCGCCCTTGACGTCGGTCTGTACCTCGGCAGGCAGGAGTTCGTCGGCCGTGGTTTCCAGATAGTCGAGCGCCTCGCCCATGGAATAGCCGTCGGCGAGGTTGGCCTGGATGGTCACCGCACGCAGCCGGTTGTAGCGATTCAGTGTGCTGGGGCCGGCGAAGTCGGTGAGGGTGACCATGCTGGAGAGTGGCACCAGTTCGCCCGAGCGTGACGAGCGCACCATGATGCTGTCCAGCGAGCGGGGGCTGGGCCGGGAGCCGCGCTCGGCCTCGAGGATGACGTCGTACTCCTGGCCGTCGTCGACGTAGCGCGTCACGGTGCGTCCACCAAGCAGGGTCTCGAGGGTACTGCCGATCTCGCTGACGGTGACGCCGAGATCGGCGGCCCGGGTGTAGTCGATGTCGACCCTGAGCTGCGGCTGGTTCTCCTCGTAGTCGCTGTCCAGGTTGAGCAGTTTGGGATTGTCCTGACGAATGTGCTCGATCAGGGTATCGCGCCACTCGGCGAGTTGATCGTAGGTGCCGCCGCCGAGCACGAATTGCATCGACTGATCCATACCGCCGCCACCGAATCCCTGGGGCATCACCGGGAAGGCCTGGACGCCGGGCAAGTCGGTGAGGCGTGCGCGGATCTCGTTCATGATCGGCCATGCGGCGCGTCGGCTGCCCCAGTCGCTGAGGTTGACGATCACGAAGCCGCCGTTGAAGTTTTCGATGGTGCCCCAGCCGCGGGGCGCGCGCACCAGGATCCTCTCGATCTCGCCGCGTTCGCGCAGGGGCAGCAGGCGCGCCTCGATCTCGTCCATGTAGTCGAGCATGTAGTCGTAGGTAGCGCCGGGGGGGCCGTTGATCAGCACGAAGAAGGTACCGCGATCCTCCTGGGGGGTGTATTCCCGGGGCAACTGAGCGTTGAGCCAGACCATGGCGCCGATCAAGGCGAGAAACAGCGCCATGACCGGCCAACGCCAGCGCAACACGCGCTCGAGCATGCGTCGATAGACGGCGCGGCAGGCGTTCAGGGCGCGATGCACGCCGTGGGCAATGTGCCCTTCATGCATGTCGCGCTTGAGGATCTTGGACGCCATCATCGGCGTCAGGGTCAGTGCCAGCAGCGTGGAGATGGAGACAGCGGCGGCCAGGGTCAGGGCGAATTCCGAGAACAGCCGACCGATGTCGCCTTGTAGAAAGCTCAATGGCACGAACACCGCGATCAACACCAGGGTGGTGGCGATCACCGCGAAGGCGATCTGGCGGCTGCCCCGGTAGGCGGCGACCAGTGCCGTTTCGCCGTATTCCTGCATGCGGCGGTGGATGTTCTCCAGCACCACGATGGCGTCGTCGACGATCAGGCCGATAGCCAGCACCAGGGCGAGCAGGGTCAGCAGGTTGATGGTGAAGCCCATGGCGGCCAGGGCAGCGAAGGTGCCGATCAGGGCGATGGGCACGGTGACCGCCGGGACCAGGGTGGTGCGCAGGTTGCCGAGGAAGACGAAGATGGCCACCACGACCAGCCCCATGGCGATGAACAGGGTCTGGACGACCTCGAAAATGGCGTTGGAGACGAAGGTGGAGGCGTCATGGTGCAGCTTGAGTTCCATGCCGTCGGGCAGTGTCGGCGCGACGCGGGCCAGTTCCGCCTTGACCGACTTGGAGAGAGCCAGGACGTTGGCGGTGGACTGCTTGCGGATGCCCAGGCCGACCATCGGCACGCCATTGCCGCGGAACAGCGAGCGTTCTTCCACCGCGCCGATTTCCACCCGGGCCACGTCGTCCAGGCGCACCAGGTAGCCGTTGTCGTCGCGAGACAGGGCCAGGGCCTGGAAGTCCTCGGGAGTGGCGAAGTTGCGAGGCAGGCGCACCATGAACTGGCGGTCGCGGGATTCCACTGAACCGCCGGGCAGCTCGACGTTTTCCTCGCGCAGGCTGTTCTCGACGTCGCCCACGGTCAGCCCGCGGGCGGCCAGGGCGTCGGCATCTAGCCAGACCCGCATGGCGTATTCGTAGCCACCGCCGACGATGACCTGAGAGGCGCCGTCCTGCACCGAGAATCGGTCGGTGAGGTAGCGTTCGGCGTAGTCGGTGAGCTCACCGATGTCATAGTCGCTGCCCGACAGGGAGAGCCAGATCACGACATCGGATCCCGAATCTTCCTTGCGCACCTCGGGGGCATCGGCCTCGTCAGGCAGGTTGTTCCGAGCGCCGGCGATACGATCACGGATGTCGTTGGCTGCGGCGTCGATGTCCTTGTCCAGGCCGAACTCCACGCTGATGTTGGAGCTGCCGTCCGAGCTGGAAGACGATATTACCTCGATGCCACTCACTCCACTGATGCGATCTTCCAGCACCTGGGTGATCCGGGTTTCCACTACATCGGCTGAGGCGCCGGGATAGTCGGTCCTGATGCTGACCACCGGCGGGTCGATGGAGGGATATTCCTGCAGCGGCAGACGGTCGAGGGCGAGCAGGCCGAAGGCCACGATCAGGGCGGCCAGTACCGTGGCCAGTACCGGCCGCTGGACGGAAACGTCAGACAGGCGCATCAGGCATCTCCCGCGTTGCGGTCGGCCTCGAGTAGCGCGCGCACCGAGGTGTCGTCATCGGCAATGCCCAGCAGGCGGACTCGGTCGCCGTCATGGGCGCGTTCCACGCCGTGGCTGACGATCAGGTCGCCGGGGGAGAGGCCGTCGAGAATCTCTGCCTCGCTGGGGCGCCGTTCGCCGACTCTCACCTGGCGGCGTGTCACGCGGTCGTCGTCGCTCGCGTCGATGATCAACACGTAGTGGCGCTTGCCTTCGGGAATCAGTGCCGCCTCGGGAATCACCAGGGCCTGGCGTTGACGACGGGCGATGGTGACTTCCATCAGCATGCCGGGGCGCAGCTTGCGTTGCGGGTTGTCGATCAGGGCGCGTATCGACACGCTGCGGCTGACCGGGTCGATCCGGGTACCGATGGTGGCGATCTCGCCCTGAAAATCGGATTCAGGGAAGGCGGCACTGGTGGCGGTGAGCGACATGCCGGGTGCCAGGGAGCCGAGCGCGACTTCGGGCACCTGGAAGTCGAGCTTCATGCGATCGATCTTGTCCAGCGTGGCCAGTTCATCGCCCGGAGAAACGAGGGCGCCGATGCTGATATTGCGAAAACCGACTTCGCCCGAGAAGGGCGCCTTGATCTGGAAGTTATCGAGCTGGGCCTGCAGGGACTCGACCTCGGCCTGTGCCTGGCGAAGCTGGGCGCGGCTGTCCTCGGCATCGGCTCGGGTTCCCAGGTTGCGTTGCTGCAATTGGGCGAGACGATCTACGGCCGCTTGGCGCTCATCACGCAGGGCTTCGGCCACGCGAAGATTGGCCTGGGCCTCGTCGTTATCGAGGCGCACCAGCACATCACCGGCTTCGACCCGCTCGCCGCCTTCGAACTCGAGACTCTCGATGGTCTCGGTCACCTTGGCCGACAGCGTCACACTTTCGTCGGCCTTGAGGGTGCCCAGGGCATCCAGCGGATCGCTCCACTGGGCGAGCTCGGCACGGGCGGCGATCACCGCCGTTGGTTGCTCGGCCGGCGTTGTCTGGGCGAACGAGGGGAAGGCCAGGGTCAGGCCAAGCAACAATAGTGGCAGGCGCTTCCGCCAGGCGGCGGCATTGGGTCTCGCGATCATGAGAGGCTCGTGTGATCCAGGGGGTGATGAGATCGGGCATCCAGCCCTGCAACGTCGGACAGCTGTTGACCGCTCAGACAGTGCCCTGCGTTGCACAGCGTACCCTGAGTGGAAAACGAAAGTGTGGCAAGAATGCACAAGTTCCGAGCCGCCTATCGGTTGCCTGCTCTGCTAGAATGCGCGGTTTTGCGTTCCTGGGCCAGGAAGGGAAGGCAGCGTGCGTTCTGCAGGAGAGAGACATGACATACGACGTGGTCGTGATCGGTGCGGGAGCGGCGGGCCTGATGTGCGCCTTGACGGCGGGATACGCGGGGCGCCGGGTGCTGGTGGTGGATCATGCCAACAAGGCCGGCAAGAAGATCCTGATGTCCGGGGGCGGGCGCTGCAACTTCACCAATATGGCGACCACACCGGCGAACTTCTTCTCGCGCAACCCGCATTTCTGCATCTCGGCGCTCAAGCGTTATCGCCCCGAGCATTTCGTGGAGCTGGTCGAGCGGCATGGTGTCGAGCACGTGGAAAAGGCGCCGGGGCAACTGTTCTGCGCCGGCTCGGCGAAGGACCTATTGAATGTGCTACTCACTGAATGCGAGTGGGCCGGTGTCGAGCTGCGTCTCAAGACCTCGGTGAATGCCGTGGAGCGCCTGGGCGAGAGCATGCGACTGTCGACCAGCCTGGGGCGCATCGACGCCGGGGCGGTGGTGGTGGCGACCGGCGGCCTGTCGATTCCGACCATGGGGGCCACCGGGTTCGGCTATGACATCGCGCGCCAGTTCGGGCTGGACGTTACCGAGACGCGGGCCGCCCTGGTTCCCTTCACCTTGACATCGCACTGGAAGGAGCGCGCCGCCTCGCTGGCCGGCCTCAGTCACGAGGTGGTAGTGCGGTGCAATGGCGGCGAATACCGCGAGCCCATGTTGTTCACCCATCGCGGCGTGTCAGGGCCCGCCATGCTGCAGATTTCCAGCTACTGGCAGGCCGGTGATGCCCTGAGCATCGACCTGCTGCCCGATACCGATGCCTTCGACGCCCTGACGGCCGCGCGCCGGGAGACGCCCAAGCGGCGCCTTTCCACTTGGCTGGCCGAACGCCTGCCGCGGCGCCTTGCCCAGGCGCTGGTGGAATGGCATGGCGGGGATGGCCCCCTCGCTGAGTGCTCCAATGCCGCCTTGGCGACCTGGGCGGCTCATCTCAATGACTGGCATCTGAAACCCGCCGGTACCGAGGGCTGGCGGACCGCCGAAGTGACCCTGGGCGGCATCGATACCCGTAGCCTGTCGTCCAAGACCTTCGAGGTCCAGGGACTGCCGCCGTTGCGCTTCATCGGCGAGGTGCTCGATGTCACCGGCGAACTCGGCGGCTATAACTTCCAGTGGGCCTGGGCTTCCGGTGTGGCCTGTGGGCAGGCGGTATGACGGAGTGATGGCCGTTGTGCCACTCGCCTGCCGTTTCTCCTTGTGGCTGACCTCCTTCCGGCGATTCGTCGACTTCTATACTGGGAGCGTGACGACGAAAGGAGGCGGTCATGACCAAGCCTTTGCAACAACGACGCCTGGGCCGTGTGGTCGGCGAGGTCGGCCTGGACCTGCTGGAGGACGCGCGCCGCGCCAGGCCGCGTATCATGGATCCGGCGGATGTCGAAGGACTGCATGATTTTCGGGTGGCGCTGCGTCGCCTGCGAGCCTGGCTGCAAGCCTATCGGGGCCAGCCCGGCATCGATTTCCCCAACCCTTTGAGGCGTGATCTGCGCGACCTGGCGCGGGCAACCAACAGAGCGCGGGATGGCGAGGTAATGCTCGCCTGGCTGGTTCAGGCACTGCCCGGCATGCCTGCCGCCGAGCGTGGTGCGGGCGAGTGGTGGCGGCAGCGGCTCGAAGACGAGGTCGCGGAGGCCTATACAGCGGCTGACCTGGCGATCGAGACGCATTTTTCCGAGCTGGAAGCCCGTCTGCGGACGCGGTTCGGCAACCTGCGTACCCGCAAGAAGGCGCGCGCGCCGAATTTCGGTGAAGCAAGCGCGCGGGCATTCTCGAGGCTGCACGAGCGTCTGGTGGCGGAAGTCGAGGCGGTGGGGAGCGTTGACGAGGCCGAGGCCTTGCATCGGCCGCGTATCACCGGCAAGCGCATTCGTTATCTCTTGCGCCCCTGGCGCGATACGTCGTCGGACTGTCGGCGTGCGGAGGAGGCCATGAAGGACTTCCAGGATGCCTTTGGGGTGCTGCATGACGACTTGGTGCGTGAGACGGCGATTCGCTCTGTAGCTCTCGAACAGGCGACTGGAGAGCTCGATGCCAGGCTGGCCGACGCTGCTCGGGGCGAGAGGCCGCGGGCTTCGGCGCCACGGCACCTGCGTGGTTTCATGAGCTTGCTCAATGAGAACCGGCAATGCCTGCTGGCTCATTACGAGGTGGCCACGGGCACCGGGGTGGCAGGTGGTATCGCGGAGCTGTCAGCGCATCTGGAGGCAGCCTGTGCGGCTATGCGCGATTCATCCTAGGCGCTGGTCCAGTTCGTGCCACAGGGCCTGGTAGTTCCGGGCGGCAACGCTGCGCGGCGCGAAGGTGTGAACCGGCGCGCGCTCGAGCCCCATGCGTTCGACCACGCTGGCCGAGGGAATCACCGTGGAGAGCATCAGCGGCCACTGCGATTGCATGGTGTCGATGACCTCGCAATGCAGCTTGCGACGTCGATCGGCCAGGGTGATGAAGGGCCAGAAGGTGCAGTCCTGATCCCGGTCGTCGAGAAAGTCACGCAGCTGTTCCAGGGTGCGCAGCGAGAGCGTGGTCGGCACGACCGGGACCAGCAGGGCGTCGACGCTCGAGAAGATATTCTCCGAGAGATGCGAGAGGCTCGGCGGGCAGTCGAGGATCACCAGATCGTAGTCGCTGCGCACCGGCTTGAGGATCTGGCGAAGGTGGCTGTTGCCGCGCTTGGCCAGCAGGCGGTCCATTTCCCGTGAGGCCAGGGCTGCCGGCAGCAGGTCGATGTTTTCCATCTGGGTGGCACGGATCACCTTGTCGAACGACGCCTTGCCCTTGACCAGCTTCTCGACACCGCCTCGAACCTTGGGCTTGGTGCGCAGGTAGAAGCTGGTGGCGGCCTGGGGATCGAGGTCCCAGAGCAGCACGCGGTAGCCGGCCCGAGCGGCCTGGGCCGCCAGGTTCACGGCCGAGGCAGTCTTGCCGACGCCTCCCTTGATGCTGTAGAGCGCCAGCATGCGCATGTGTGATCGGCTCCCTGTTTGTCGTGTGTTGACACAGGATCATAACAGGGCTGACACATGGGTGTGTTACGAGGTGATGATAGGTGCCGTCGCGTTTATCCGGGGTCGCGGGTGTGAGTCAGCCGGGCGGAGGGCGGTCAGTGGCGACCGGGCAGCAGTTTCCCGAAGCGTTTCAGGGCCATCGCGCCGAACACCAGGTGTCGCCCGAATTTCAGCGCCTTGCCGGGGCGTCGCAGCAACGGCCACAACATGAAGCTTCCCAGTGCCAGTGCCGGTGTGCGATAGCGTCGTATCAGCTGCCAACCGTTCTCCAACGGCGCGCTCGCGTCATGCCAGCGTTCCGCCGCCAGCAGGATGTCCACGCGCTGCTGTTCGATAGCGGCCTCGAGTGAGGCCTTGCGCTCACGGCGAGTCGTCTCATTGTTGCGCGTCACGTTGCGACTCCACCAGTTCGCGGTCCAGGGCCAGGTGTTTCAGGGTGCTGGCCAGCAGAGTGGGGCGCCGTGCCAGATGCATGACCCAGGCTGCCAGCCCCGCGCCACCGAATAGCAGGACACCGGCGCTGATGGCGATCGCGGTCAGGCGGTGGCTGTCCCAGAAGGCGACGATGACGAGGGCGGTCAAGGTGCCCAGGCCGAGCAGCAGCAGAACGAGACTGAGTCCGGCCAGCATCAGCAGCGTGACCAGCCGGGCGCGTTCTTCCTCGAGCTCGAGCACGGCGAGACGCAGGCGCGTCTCGCCGGTGGCCAGCAGGCTGCCCAGCAGGCGCTTTCCAGCGTCGAACAGACGCTGTGCCGGTCCTTGGCTCTCCGCCATCAGCGCCGCCCGAGCAACATTCCGACGACAACGCCGACGGCGGCACCGATGCCGATGCTGGTCCAGGGGTTGTCATGGACGTAACGGTCGCAGGCATCTGCCTGGCGCGTCATGCTGTCGCGGGCTTCGTGATAGGCACGCTCGCCTCGGGCCTCGAGACGGGCCCGGGTATCCTTGAGGCGCTTCTCGGCCCGTTCGCGCAGTTCCTTGACGTTGTTGCGCGAGTCGTCGGCGGTGGCATTCACCAATTCCTCGACGGTCTGTGACAGGTTGTGCAGGTCTTCCTTGAGCTGCTGGGAAGCGTCGCGGTTGTGCGGGGTATGGTCGGTCATCGTGTCTTCCTCTGACGGTACATGACAAGGCCAGCATAGCATTCGCCGTTAGTGGCGCAAGCATTATGCGCAGCCCTCAGTGTTTGAACTCGCCCGAAGAAAACAGGGGATTCAGGCTGAAACCGATGCCGAGTCGGTGCACGCTGCGGTCATAGTCGATTAGGCTGTCCCCGTAGCCGTGGTAGTACAGCACGTGGCCGCGAATCTTGCCGAACAGGGGCCAGGAATAATCGAACTGAGCTCCCATGTGGCCGCTGTCCGGATTGCCACGCCACATCAGGCTGGCTTCGTGGTCATCGAACAGCCGCCGGGCCACGGTGACATCGCCATAGCCTACGAAGTGTTCGATGTCGGGGTTGTCGTCATCGCTCTCGGACTCTGGTATGCGCCAGAAGGGGGCCAGCGAGACGGCCCAGGTATCGTTGACGAAGGTGCTGGTCAGGATGAGGCGATTCCAGCTACGTGACATGTCGCCGGAGCGTCCGTTGGACTGATGGTTGAGCGAGATCCGGTTGTGGATGTTGGTCCAGCCGGCGATCGTCCAGTCATTGTCGAAGTCGGCGAAGATCTCGGGCTCATAGTTGGTCTCGCGGAATGGCGAGGAGGCATCCGTGTTGTAGGCTTGCCACCAGCTACGCTGGGTATAGCCGAAGTAGAGATCGCCATCGGCGGGCAACTTGTCATCGATGAGCTCGAATTTGGCGCTGAACTGGAATTGCATCTCCATGCGATCGGCGCTGGCTTCGTCCCCGCCACTGTTGAGGGTACGATCGCTGGGCCGGGCGGTATAGCTCATCGGCAGCAGGTAGTTGCGTCGATGGGCGGTGATGGCGAAGGGATTCCGCTCGGATGCCCTTTCGAGCATGCGTCGTTCGGCCACCGACTCTTCCAGTTCCGTTTCCTGGTGGTCTTCGGCCGGCACGGCGGTGCGCTGGACCGAAGGCGTGTCGTCGCGCAGGCGGCCACGCAACTGCTGCAGTTCCGTCTGTAACGACTGAATGCGTGATTCGATGGCTTCCCGTTCGGCGTCGCTCAGCGACTCGGCGGCCGTCGCTTCGTGAGCCAGGCCAATCATCAACACAGGAATAAGGAGTCGTGAGGGCTTCATGCGCCGCCTGCATTGCCAAGGTATAGGACGCCGTTTCTACCATGCCGGTGAAGCAAGTCAACTGTGGCAGCATGGCGACGCCGGCAATTGCCTTGTGGGCAATATGCATCGAGAATCACAAGAATTCCCGTGGTGTCACCGATGACGAGGTGTTCGTGAATCTAGTGTCGCGCCGTGCCGGCATAAAAGTATTGCACATTATTTGCCTCTTGGTGGCTCTGGTCGGCTCGACGGCTTGGGCAGTCGAGCCGCCGACGCGTGAGGAGATCGAACAGCGCCTGGAGGAACTGCGTCCCGCCGAAGGGCAAGAGCCCGATGCGGCCGCTCAGGAGAAGATCGACACCCTGCAGGCGGCACTCGATGATCTGGCAGCCAAGGAGACCGCCAAGACCCGGCTCGAGGACCTGGAAAAGCGTGTCGAGAAAGCTCCCACCGAATTAAGGGAGTTGCAGCAGGCCTTATCGGAGAATCAGGACGACACGCCGGCGTCCTCTCTCGAAGCCCTGGAGTCGCTGGATCTGGAGACGCTGGAGAGTCGGCTGAAAGAAGCGTCCGACGCGTTGCGTCGGGACCAGGATCGTCTGTCGCAGATCGAGACACGCTTGTTGGGTACTCAGACGTTACCGGAGCGTGCCCAGCAGGGCATTTCCGATGCGACTCAGGCCGTGGAGGAGAGTCGCCGCACGCTCGAGGATCTGGAGGCACGTGATGTCGACGAGAGCGATCCTCGGCACATGCATGCTCGTACCCAACGGGCACTGGCCGAACAACGTCTGGCGTTGCATCAGCGTGAGCTGGCAACCAACTCGCGTTTGCGGGAACTGGCACAGCAGCGCCGGGACCTGCTCCAGCGTCGTGTAACCAGCCAGGAAGCCCAGGTGTTGGCCTTGCAGGGGGTGATCGACCAGAGACGCCGGGAGCGATCCGAACAGGCGATTGCCGAGGCCGTGCAGGACGAACCCGATGATGTGGCGAGCCATCCTTTGGTGAGCGAAGCTCAGCAGGTCAATCGGGACATGAGCCTGGAGCTGTTGCGCATTACCAGTCAGGCTAATGAGCTGGTACGCCAGGGGCTCGAGGTGCGGCGTCAGCTCGACCAGGTGCGTCAGTTGCAGAGAGGTATGGACGAACACGTGGAGGCCATCCGTGGTAGCACCTTGTTGTCCAGGATCCTGCGGGAGCAGCGCCAGGCCTTGCCCAAGGTCGAGGTGCGGGGAGGATTGAAGGACGAGATCGCCGATTGGCGCTTGCGTCAGTTTGAGCTGGATCGGCAGCGCGAGACGCTCAAGGATGCCGATACGCTGGCGCAGGAGCAGATGGCGAGTGCGACAGACGATGAAATGTCGCCTGAACTGGTCGCGCCGCTGGCGCAGTTGTTTCGCGCACGTCGTGACCTGCTGGAACAGCTTGAGCCAACCTATGGCGAGATGCTCAGCACGGCCATCGAGTTGCAGCTCCATCAGCAACAATTGCTGTCGACCAGCCGGTCATTGCGCGACACTATCAACAAACAGTTGTTCTGGGTGGCCAACGCACGTCCTCTGGATCTCGCCTGGTTGCTCAAGCTGCCGGATCATCTAAGGACCGAGTGGCGGGAAGGCGAGTGGCGCCAGGCCTTGCCGACTCACTGGACGATGCCGGATGCCAGGGCGCTGCTGGGCCTGCCGCTGCTACTGGCGGCGGCGGGATTGCTGCTGCTCAGGCGAACCCTCAAGCGTCGTTTGTTGCGCCTGCACGATGAGATCGGCCATCTGCGCCGTGACAGCCAGGCCCATACGCCCAAGGCGATAATGTTCAATGCTCTGTTGGCGATGCCTCTGCCATTGGTCCTGGCGAGCATCGGCCTGGCGTTGCTGTTTGGCGGGCAGGGCGTTGCACAGAATATCGGCTGGTCGCTGGCGCAGATTGCCCTGGCCTGGGCGGTGGTGGCTTGGGCGCGTCGCCTGCTGACCGCCGATGGCGTCGCCGTGCGCCAGTTCTATTGGCCGTCGGCCTATGTGTCGAGATTGCATCGCTGGCTGTTGTGGTTGTTTGCGGCGATGATTCCGGTATTGCTGGTCGCCCCCCTGGCGCGTGATGCCGGGATCAATCTCAACCTTCGCCCTCTGGCCATGGGCATACTGCTGGCAGGGCTCTTGGGGATGAGTCTGTCGCTGGCCAAGCTGATCATGGCGCATACGCCCTTTTTCGGTGTGAAGTTCTTCCGTCTGGTGCTGGGATTGGCGATGGCGGCGGTACCGTTATTTCTGGGCGGGTTGGTGGTATCCGGTTATGCCTACACGGCCTTGAGCCTGGTCAGCCGGTTCGTGATCACCCTGTATGTGCTGGGCGTATGGATACTCGTAGAGGCAGCTGTGGTGCGGGGCTTGGCCGTGGCCGCGCGTCGTCTGGCGTACCGCCGGGCCCTGGCGCGTCGTCGTGCGCTGCAAGAGAATGAAAGCGAGAGTGGGCTCGATGTCGTCGAAGAGCCTCCACTGGACATGAAGCAGGTCAATCAACAATCGTTGCGCCTGGCCAAGCTGGCCTTGTTGATCGGCTTTCTGGTGGTGCTCTATCTGGTGTGGGCCGACCTCCTCACGGTCCTGGGCTACCTGGAGCAGGTCATGCTGCTGGGCGGCGAGGGGCAGCAGGGCGCCGATCTGGTGGGTGGTGCGGTTTCCGTGGCCGATGCCATCGTGGCCCTGTTGGTCGTTGCGCTAACCCTGATGCTGGCGCGCAATCTGCCTGGATTGCTCGAGGTGATGGTGCTGTCGCGTCTGGAGCTCAAGCAGGGGAGTGCCTACGCCATCAGCTCCCTGCTGTCCTATACCATCGTCGGCACCGGCGTGGTGATGGCACTGGGTACGCTCGGCGTCTCCTGGAGCAAACTGCAGTGGTTGGTGGCGGCCCTGGGTGTCGGGCTGGGCTTTGGCTTGCAGGAGATATTCGCCAACTTCATTTCGGGGTTGATCATTCTCTTCGAACGCCCGGTACGCATCGGCGACACCATCACCCTCGGCAACCTCACCGGCACGGTCAGTCGGATTCGGATCCGCGCTACCACGGTCACCGACTTCGATCGCAAGGAGATCATTATCCCCAACAAGACGTTCGTCACCGATCAGCTCATCAACTGGTCGCTGTCGGACAACATCACGCGGGTAATACTGACCTACGGTGTGGAGCTCGGCTCTGATCATCGCCTGGTGCAGCGTCTATTGCAGCAGGCTGCCGACGAGAATGATCGAGTGCTGCGCGACCCGGCACCGGAAACCTTCTTCATGCGATACAGCGCCAATGCCATGGAGTTCGAGCTGCGCATCTTCGTCAACAGCCTCGGTGATCGCCTGTATGCCAGCGATGAACTCAATGGCCGCGTTGGTGAGCTGCTGGCCGAGCATGACCTGGATATCGCATTCAACCAGATGGATGTTTGGTTGCACCGTAGCGATGGTGCTCGCACCAAGCTGCAGTCCCGCTCGTCCGTATCATCGTCGAGCCGCGATGAACCGCGCCATCCTCCTCCCGGTGCGGCGGGAGACCCTGGTGACGTCGACGGTGGCGGTGATGGTGGGGGGCGCTAGCGCCTAGCCCTGTGGTCAGGTAAAGCGGTGGGAAGCTATTGCCACAAAAATGAGCATGAAAAGGTGAGTCATCACTCAGGCAAGGCGGTGCCCATGTTCATGGGCACCGCCTTGTGACTGTGAAGCTTCAGGGTCAGGGTAGTTCGGGGAGCCCGCCGGGCAGTGATGTACCCAGACCCAGTGAGTCTGCAATGAGCGCCGGTGTCAGGGCAATGCCGGTCCAGGCACTGGCCACAAGTTTGCCGGCCCCTGCACCGAGTTGCTGTCCACCCTCTTGAAAGTCGTTATAGGCTTGATCATAGCTAATACCGCCAGAGACGATATCGATCTCATCGAGACTCATGGCGCGAATGGTCGAATCAGACATGTGACCTCCTTGTGTACTGCTGTAAAAATTGTGCTGTTGCAGCAGTCATCCCGCTGAACAGCACTCACATCTTTAGATTATTCAAGTAAAAAGCGTCAAGCCTAGGTCAAGCCCAGGTCAGGCCAGGTGGGCAGTATTCAGTACTGTAAAAACATATTTGTAGCGGTAATGTTAAGATGAATAATCTGTTGCGATCCACTCATGGGGCTCGTCCGCACCATGGCTTGGGGGTCATGACAGGTTGCAGGTTGAAGAGTGTTACCGAGTGTTGTTTTTTTGTTATGTGAGATGTTTGTTTGTTCGGGTTGCAATGGTTGATAATGATTAATGCTAGTCAAATTTCTGAAATGAATAAAATATACCAGACGTGCAGGTGGTCTTCTGGTTCTATGGGGTAAGAGGGAGCATCGCTATTGAAAAGGGTGGCATGATGGAAGAATGGTGGAGTAAGCTGGCAATGGGGTGACCGTAGAAGATTGCCGACATGAAGCACGATAGAGCCGTAAATGTATGGGGGGTTCTACTGTTTTAGCGTATTGATCTCCTTGATAAGCGAGCATCGTTTCTGTAAGAGTGGGGAGCGATAACCTTTCGCCGATGGATGACCTTTCGCGATAGATAGAAGAGGTCTTGTTCGGCGAACCAAAAAGGCAGTGATGGAGCAGCATGAATGGGTAAGGGAGTACCTGCTGCATGAGTGAGAATTCGTCCTTGTTTAGAAAGGAATCATTTGAGGCACGTCGGATGACGTGGCTGGGACGTCCCGCCGTATTGCAAAATATCCCGACAATAGTTCTGGCCGTGACATCCCTGGTTATCGTTGTCGCGATTATTGCTTTCCTGATATTCGGGGATTATACCCGGCGTGTTTCCGTGTCCGGAGTCATGTTGCCGACTGAAGGACTGACTCGAGTTTCTGCGCCGAGCTATGGTTGGGTAACACGTCAGCATGTGAAGAAGGGAGAGAGTGTTGGGAAGGGAGACGTCCTCTATGAGATAAATCTTGAAAGCACAACCGCACTGGGGGATACACAAGAAGTTGTCAATCAGTTGTTGAGAGATCAAAGGGAAGAAATAAAGTCAGAAATAAAGCGGCATGAGAAGTTGGCGGTTCAGGAAAAGAATGCTTTGAGGAATCAACAGGATAACCTTGTTGGGGAAATCGAACAAATTGAAGAGCAGATAAAGGTTTCGGAGGAGTTTTCTGACACCCTGCATGGTTATGCCATGGAGCAAAAAGAATATATGGATAAAGGGCTGACGCCCTCTCAGGCCTTTGAAAGTCGCTTACAGGCATATATGGAACGGCGTGAGACTCTGGAACGGCTTAAAGGACAGCATGTCAGACTGAGATCCGAACTGGAAAATATTCGCGATGAGTTATCTTCCTTCGATTTGAGTTCTGCCTCTGAAGTTGGAAGGTTGCGTCGTCAGCTCATTGATATTGAAAAGCAGGTTGCGGAGGGGGAATCTCGGCAATCCATTCGTGTTACTGCTCCGCGAGACGGCATCGTCGAGTCGATTTCCACTCAGGCAGGGCAGACGGTTTCTACAGGCACTCCTCTTCTCACGATTCTCCCGGATGATGCTCAGCTCAAGGCACAGATGCTAGTCCCGAATCGCGATATTGGTTTCTTGCACGAGAGTGATGGGGTGTTATTGCGCTATTCTGCTTTTCCTTACCAAAAATTTGGTCAATATCCCGGGACGGTATCCGGAATATCGCGCGCTCCTCTGAAACAAGATGAAATAAAAATGCTTGTAGATAATGGAGCTTCTGCTCCTTCCTCGACAGCTGTGTATCGCATCACCGTGAAGCCAGACTCCCCCTTTGCCATCACTTATGGTGATCGTGTCCCCTTGCAGGCTGGTATGCAGGTAGAAGCTCACATCATGGTAGAGACACGCCCTATCTATCAGTGGATATTTGAGCCACTTTATGGACTTGCGGAAGTTTTAGATGCTGAGGGAGAAGCACAATGAATCTTTCAGAACTACCAAAGCGTCTATTGGGTGGCATAAGGCGAGGGACGCCTGTCATCATTCAATCCGAGGCAGCGGAATGCGGCCTTGCCTGTATGGCGATGATTGCCAGCCATCATGGGCATACTCTCGACCTTCCCGCGATGCGTCATCGATTTTCCACCTCATTGAAGGGAATGGCATTAAGGGATCTGCTGAAAGTAGGGGGAGATCTCAAGTTATCGACGAGAGCTGTGCGGCTGGAGCTTTCCGACCTCGGGAAATTGCAGTTGCCATGTGTACTTCACTGGAATCACAATCACTTCGTCGTTCTCACGCGTGTTGGTGCGAACAGCGTTACCATTCATGATCCGGCTACCGGAAGTCGAAAACTGCCATATTCGGAAGTCTCTAAGCGATTTACCGGCGTCGCTCTTGAGGCATGGCCAAACGAGCTCTTTACGAAGAAGGATGAGCGTGAGCGCATCCATGTAACAGAAATGATCAAGCGGACATCCGGCATCGGTCGGGCCGCGCTGCAGATCATTGCAATATCTGTGCTTCTGGAAATCGTGACTATTGCCATGCCAATTGGCTTTCAAATGGTGATCGATCAGGTGATCGTGGCACAGGATCATGATCTTCTGACATTGATAACAATTGCCTTTGTGTTGTTATTGATCCTCCAGGTGTTGGCTAGTTTTGTTCGTTCCTGGTCTTCAATGTTGATTGGCTCGAGCTTGGTCTTGCAGTGGAAAGCGGGACTGTTCGATCACCTGATGCGCTTGTCACTTAGCTACTTCGAGAAGCGTCATGTGGGTGATATTGTATCACGTTTTGGTTCTCTTGATTCTATACAGAAGACGCTTACTACTAGCGCCATCATGGCACTTCTGGATGGTGTCATGTCCATTGCACTGATTGTCATGCTATGGCTGTATGGAGGCTGGTTGGCCAGTGTTCCCCTTGTGGCCGTTCTCGTGTACACCATTATCAGGCTTTGTCTTTATCATCCGTATAGGAACTTGTCGGAAGAAGCCATTGTATATGCTGCGCAGGAGAATACTCATTTCATGGAAAGCCTGCGTGGGATGGCTAGTCTAAAAGTTCTTAACCTAGAGGAGAGACGTCGCTCTGTCTGGATCAACTATTTGGTCGATCGGGTCAATGCTAACTTGCAAGTGGAAAAATTTGATATCGTGTTTCAAAATGCCAGCCGACTTCTGTTTGGTGCTGATCGAATCATTATCATATATTTTGGTGCGCGTGCCATTATGGGGGATGCGCTATCGGTAGGCATGTTGATAGCCTTTCTCTCATACAAGGATCAATTTACCAACCGGATGGATAACTTTGTCTCCACCATGATACAGCTGCGAATGCTGTCGCTTCATGGCGAGCGTGTTGCCGATATTGCCTTGATAGAACCTGAAAAAAGTGATCTATCCTCTGGTTCTTCAGGGGGCGATGAGGATGCAGAAGGTGGTGGAAGTATCGATGTGAAAAATGTCAGTTTTCGGTATGCTGATAGTGAAGATGATGTTCTGAAAGAAATTAGCTTTTCCATTGGTGCCCAGGAGTGTGTCGGTATCTCTGGTCCTTCGGGCTCCGGTAAAACCACATTGTTGAAGATCCTGTCTGGCTTGATGCTACCTAGTGAAGGTCACGTCTGTATCGATGGCAAGGAGCTGTCATCCATTGGGGCAGCTGCTTATCGGGATCGAGTTGGGTGCGTGTTGCAGGATGACCGTCTTTTTGCCGGCTCGGTTGCTGAAAATATCAGTGGTTTCGACCCGGAGCCTGATATCCGTCTCGTTCATCAGTGTGCGATGTTGGCCGCCATTCACGATGAGATCGTGAAGATGCCGATGGGTTACGAAACCTTTGTGGGTGACATGGGGAGCACGTTGTCGGGAGGGCAGATGCAGAGGGTCATCCTAGCCAGGGCATTGTATCGGCGACCCAAGGTTCTGCTGCTGGACGAGGCGACGAGTCACCTTGACCCCGAGAACGAAGCTGCGATCAATGCGGCGATACAGACGTTATCCATCACTCGGGTCGTGATCGCGCACCGCCCTTCAACACTCGCCATGACGGATCGTGTGATAGATATGGGGTCGTTGTAGGCATATGTGACGTTCTCAACGTCGCCGGGCGTAGAGAAGAAACTCTCGGTTGCCATCGCCGCCGCGAATCGGGCTTTCACGCCAGTAGTGGATCTCGAAGCCAGTGGACGCGCAGGCGGCGCGCAGTTTCGTTTCAACGTCGGCGTAGCGGTGTGTTTCGGTGACCAGGCCTTGGGCGTTGACGCCCTCGGGGCCGACTTCGAACTGTGGCTTGACCAGCGACAGTAGCTCACTTCCCGTGGGCAGGATGGCGGCTAACTCCGGCAGAATCAGGGTCTGGGAAATGAAGGCGACATCCATGACGGCGACATCCACCGGATGTGAACGCAGTGCCGCCTGGAGGCGGGCATCATCGCGCATGGCGCGGGCATTCAGGCCTTCCAGGTAGAGGACACGCTGGTCTGCGCGCAGGCGGGCATCCAACTGGTCGCGTCCCACCTCCACGCCGATCACATGACGAGCGCCATGGCGCAGTGCACAGTCGGTGAAGCCGCCGGTGGATTGCCCCACGTCGAGGACGCTCCGGCCGTGAAGATCGAGCGACAGCGTCTCCAGCAGAGCTTCGAGCTTGAGGCCAGCCCGGGAGACATAGCGCTCCTCGGGATCCTCATCGACCATCAACTCCACCGTCTCGGCGAGCTTTTCGCCGGGGCGCATCAGCACCTTACCGTCGTCGGCGCGGCGTACCCGTCCATGGCGAATCAGCCGCTGGGCGCGGGTGCGTGAGCGGGCCAAGCCCTGGCCGAGCAGGAGTTGATCGAGGCGTGGCATGGTGCATCGGTTCCGGCAGCGGGTATGGCGGTATTATGACACAAGGCATTGATTCGTCGGATACCGATGAGGCCGGATGTGACTCGAACTACCGGACTGACGCTTGCCAGGCCACGGAAAGGGCGCCGCAGCGCCCGAGTGTTCACGAGTGAGGCGTGTTGCTCTCGGCGGCCTGCAGGCCGGCCGGAGGCAGGCGGTCGGCCCCCCAGCTGCGCTCGATATAGCTGATGACACGCTCGAGCTCCGACTGGGGCACTTGGGCCAGTTCGCCACGCTCTAGCGGGTCGTGGTGGAAGATGTAGAGTCGGGAGGCGAACTGATCGAAGGGCAGCGAGGCCTCGCCGAAGCGTTCGCCGCGACCGGCGGTGCTGACCTTGACGTCATCGCCCCAGTCCTGGCCGCTGTCGTTATTGGGGTTGTAGAAATAGACGCGGGTAGTGCCGTCGGGATCGAGTCCGGCGCGCAGGATGGTGATGGCGTGCCAGCCGATGAAACGGGCGGCGCTGTCGGTCACGGCGATGCCTGCCGGCTGGGGATGGATCAACGGCTGGTTGCCGTTGTAGTCGGGGTGGTAGCTGGCATAGAAGTGGCGCAGGAAGGTGTCCAGCTCGGTCAACTGGCCACTGGCCACATCGACATTGATGCGAAAGCCTCGTCCCGACCACCAGCCATGGAATTCGGGATTGACCCAGCGATGGGGATCGCCTTCCCGGCCGATGCAGCGTCGGCCCATTTCGGCGTAGATGCGGTCCAGGTGAGGCACCACGATCAGCGAGACCGGGTCGAGGTCCATGGGCAATTCGCTGGCCACGCCGGAGAGGCTCGCCATGGACGAGATCGGCTGGCCCTCGAAGTGCATGATGATCTCGTCGTCCCGGGCCGCCCAGGCCACCATCTGCAGTAGATAGTCTGGATCGTTGTAGGCCCACATCGACAGGGCGCGGGCCGACTGGCAGGTCGGGTTGTTGCCCTGGCCGACCCCGAGCGGCTGCCCGAGCATGCAGAGTACGCCTTCCAGGAGTCTGGCGCTCGGTGAGACGGCCTCGCCGTAGGCCAGGTTGAGGCGCGCCCTGGACCATTCCGAAAGCGGCAGGCCGAGCTGGCGCCACATGGCCGGTGCCACCGGCGGTTGATAGAGAATGCCGCGCTCGAGCATCAATGCCAGGCCATAGGCCGCCTGGGCCGTTTCCGGCAGGATGGCATCGCGAATCAGGGTGCGCACCAGTTCCTGATAGCACAGCAGGCAGTCGCGCCCCGTGGCGGAGAGCCCCAAGGCTTCGGCGAGCAGGTGGTCGCCGTGATCGGTGAGGTGCTGAAGCAGCACGGCATGATAAGGCGACACCAGCCCCGTATCGTGCATGGCCCGTGCGAAGCCCGTGGCCTCCGCCTGCAGGGCGGTAGCATCCATGCTCGCCAGGCGTTCACGATAGATGTCGAGACCGGGATCCTCGCGACAGGCCTGGGTAGGGCCGAACAGCGAGCTGACGAGACGATCGGCGCCTTGGCCACTGGCGCCCAGGTCGATAGCGGGATCGGCCTGGCAGATGGCGATCTGGGTGATCATGCGCTTGACCGGCTCGACCTGGATCGGTCGCTGGTTGAGGATGCGCCAGATCTCTTCGATCAGCCTGTCGATGATGTGCTCGTAGCCGATGCGCGTCGCCAGGTGCTGGAACAGCTGGCGGGGCAGGTTGGCCAGTCGTCCTTGGGTGGCGCGTTCCGCCTCGGTGGGGGCACCGAACAGCAGCGATAGGTTCAAGGCCATGACTTGGGTCAGGTAATGGTGCGCCTGCTCCGCGGAGATCAGCGCATGGCGTGTTTCACCCTTGGCCACGGGCAGCAGGCGCAACTCGCTCAAGGCCTCGACAACGACGGTATTCGGATCGGGACTCTGCAATGCCTGAACGGTCAGCGAGGGCAGCAGGAACTGGGGCGTGGCCCAGTCGGAACCCTGGAAGAGGCCCGCTTGTTCCATCTCCATGGCGCGCCACTCGACCGCCGCGCACCCGCCTTCCTGAAGCATCGCCCGCCGAGCCGTGTCCAGTACCTGGGGGAGCTTGCCGGGTTTGGCGAAGTCCGGGGCCTCGGCCAGCTGACCGATGGCGGTATCCAGCTTGGTCAGCAGGGCGGCGAGCTTGCCATCGTCATTGGGCGGCCCACCGTTGTGAGGGTTGTTCGATTGCGTCGTCACGCGGACTCCCGATCATCACTTTTCGTCATGACGCCCCGTTCAGACATAGAAATCAAGTTCTTCCAGTGTCTTGAGCAGATCGCGCAGGCGATGGGGATCGTCGCCCTTGAAGTAGACCAGCCCCCAGTGCGTGCCGAAGGCCGTGCGCTTGGTGACGGTTTCCTGCTGAGGAGGCGCGAGTTCGTGGGATTCGAAATAGGGGTGATCTTCCACTTCCTCGGGGATTTCCAGACGGTTGACGACCCTCAGGCGCGGGTAGACGCCGAAGCAGCCGGCGTAACCGTCGGCGTCGACAACCTCCTTCGGGAAGAAGGCGGCTACATCCTCGGGCGTCGATTTGGGATCGAAGACCAGCATGCTGGCCTGGTAGGCATTGAAGCCATAGACGCGCTCTAGCAGTTCGAAAACCTTGAAGCCGGGTGGTCGGTAGGCGACCTCACCGAAATACATCTCGCCGTCGCTGGTGACGAAGTATTCCGGGTGGATCAGGCCGAACTCGATATCGAAGGTCTTGATCAGCTTCTCGATCTGGGCGGTGATCTGCGGACGGTAGCGCTCGAGCTCGGGAGAGGCAGGCACGAACACCGAGTAGCCCAGGGTCACGTATTCGGAGATATTGAGAAAGGCGATCTTGCCGTTGTGGACCCACGCCTCGACGGCAAACTCCCAGCCGTCCAGGTGGGACTCCATCAGTACCGGAAATTCTTCTTCCGGGATGGTGTCGACTTCATCCGGCGTGCGAATGACCCGGTGGCCCAGGCAGCCCGCCTTGTCGAAGGCCTTGAGGTGGATGGGGTCGTTGGGGTCGCCATCGAGCTTGAGCAGCGTCTGGTTGACCCGCTTGAGAAAACGGATGACGTCGTCCTTGTCGTGGGCTTCCTCGAAGATGCCGACACGGATGCCGCCGAGCTGCGCGCGTCGTTTCATCAGCGCCTTGTCGCGCAGCAACAGCGACTGGCCGTAGAGGCGCGGATTGTCGAGCAGCACTGAGTTGATGGCGCCGGCCCATTCCACGGTTTCCTCGTACAGCGGGATGGCGACGTTGACGCCCATGTCCTTGAGCGTCTCGGCGATCTCCATGGAGCGGTCGTTGAGGCGCTCGAAGTTCCAGGAAACGTAGGGCAGGTCGTGCTGCTGGCAATATTCCTCTGCCCAGTCGGGTGCCACGATCACGTAGCGGCGGTCGAAATTCTCGGCAGCCTCGATGGCGTTCAGGCTCCAGCCCAGCAGAGCGATGTAGCCCTTGTCGGGATCCTTTTTCATAGCTACCTCCATGGTGCGATGGACGAGGCATCGGCGCTCGCCCTTCGAATGATGCTATCCCTCAGCATAGTCGAGACCCGCGCCATCCTGTGACGATCCGTACCAACGCAAGGCGCGACAGCTTTCATGACTTGTCCGGAGGACGTGTGCTTGTTATAGTGCGCACCGCTCGATAAGCACTTGATCGCCCGTCGAGTTCGACAGCAAAATGTGTCGTCTGTGGTGGCCCCGTCGGTCCTCCCGCAACGCTAGATCGCGAACCCCGCCAGGCCCGGAAGGGAGCAACGGTAGTGATGGACGCGTGTGCCGGGATGTGGCTGTCGGGGCCGCCTCCATTCTGGCCCGAGTTATTTCCCCATTCTTTCTCCTTCCCCTATCCTGTCCTCCCCCTTCTGCTTTTTTGCGCCATTCTTCCGTGCTCATCCTGCTTGTACGTGGCTCATCCTGCCTGCGTATTTACGGCTTGATGAAACGAAGTGGCGAGCCGATCATCCAAGGCAGTGGCGAACTCGAAAAGGAGGCCAGGATGAACGCCAAGCGCATTCTCGATCAGTTGATGAAGCAGGCCGGCGGCAGCTCCGGAACGGGCGGCACGGATCTCAAGGGCATGGTCGATAACCTGTCGTCCCAGTTCTCAAGCGGCAGTGGCCAGAGCGGAGGCCAGAAGGGCGGTTTCGACCCGAAGCAATTGCTGGGCGGTGGTGCCCTGGGCATGCTGATCGGCTCCAAGCGGGGGCGCAAGATGGGCGGCAAGGCGCTCAAGTATGGCGCCATCGCCGGTGTCGGCATGCTGGCCTGGAAGGCCTGGCAGAATTCCCGGGGCGGTGCCGATGGCGATGAGGCGCGTGAAGGCCGGCCCATGGATCATCTCGAGGGCAGCCAGCAGGAACAACGCAGCCTGGAGTTGCTGCAGGCGATGATCATGGCGGCCCGGGCCGACGGTCATGTCGACGAGCGGGAGCGTGTCATGCTCGCCGAGCAAATCGATGAAATGGGGGCCGATGACGAGCTGCACGACTGGGTGGAACGTCAGCTCAAGGCGCCGCTCGACGCGCTGGCCTTGGCACGCCAGGCAGACTCGCCCCAGGCGGCCCGGGAAATGTACCTGGTCAGCGTCGCGGTGATCGACGACGACAATCCCATGGAGCGTGCCTGGCTCGATCAGCTGGCGTCCGCGCTGGGGCTCGATGATTCGCTCAAGCGCGAACTGGAGCAGCAGGCGGTAGCTTCCTGATATCCTGTCAGCTCTCTGAGATGCTCAAGGAGTCGATACGCCGATGTTGACCTTCCACAGTGTCGCTACCCAGCAGCGGCGAGCGCGTACAGAGCTGGATGGCGGCGTCCTGGTGACGCCCTATGAGTGCCCCGAACGCGTCGATCTGGTACTCGAGCGAGTGCACAGGACAGCGCTTGGAGAAGTACGCGAGCCCGATGACTTCGGGCTCGCGCCGGTCCTGGCGATCCATGATCGTGACTACGTGGACTTTCTGGCCGGATGCTGGGACGAATGGCAAGCCCTGGGGCGCCAGGGCGAGGTGATCGCCTGGATCTGGCCGACACGCACCATGCCGGGCGATGTCATTCCCGAGCATCTCGATGGGCGGCTCGGCCACTATGCGCTCTCGGCGGACACCTCGATCTGCGAGGGCACCTTCGAGTCGGCCCAGGCGAGCAAGGACATCGCCCTGTCCGCCGTTCGTCATAGCCTGACCACAGGCGAGCCGGCATTCGGCCTGTGCCGGCCGCCGGGCCATCACGCCGCTACCGACCAGTTCGGCGGCTACTGCTTCTTCAACAATGCCGCCATTGCCGCCCAGTACGCGCTGGATCACGGCCTCGTCCGGGTGGCGGTGCTGGATATCGATTTTCACCACGGCAACGGCACCCAACAGATCTTCTACGAGCGTGATGATGTGCTCTTCCTGTCGCTGCATGGCGATCCGCGCCAATGCTTCCCGTATTTTCTCGGTCATGCCGAGGAGACCGGTCGGGGCAAGGGCGAGGGCTTCAATGCCAACTATCCGTTGCCGCCGGGCACCGATTTTGCAACTTGGGCGAGGGCGCTGGACGATGCCCTGGCGCGCATTCGCGCCGCCGGCTGCGAACTGCTGATCGTCTCGCTCGGTGTGGATGCCTTCGAGAACGACCCGATCAGCGAGTTCAAGCTGACCAGCGACGACTTCAGCGAGGTCGGTCGCCGTCTGTCCGGTCTGGGATTGCCGACGACCTTCCTGCTTGAAGGCGGTTACGCGGTGGAGGAGATCGGCATCAACGTCGTCAACGTGCTGAGCGGCTTCGAGGGCAGAGCGGCGACTTCCGAGTGATCGGCATGGAAAACGCCGGCCCTTGCCGCGACTTTGCGCCCCGGTCGCCACCCGGTAGAATGAGCCGACTTCCAAGTATTCGCCGTGATCGGCGAATCAGACGTTTCCGGCTGCCAGCCGGCCCAGCTGCAAGGATTCCGAGCCGCATGAGCTATCAGGTACTGGCCCGCAAATGGCGGCCGCGCACCTTCCATGAACTGGTCGGGCAGGAGCATGTCCAGCGCGCGCTGGTCAATGCCCTGGACCAGGGGCGGCTGCATCATGCCTACCTGTTCACCGGTACTCGGGGCGTGGGCAAGACCACCCTGGCGCGCATACTGGCCAAGTGCCTGAACTGCACGGCGGGTGGCCCGGGCGACGAGGCCGTGACCTCGCAACCATGCGGGCAATGCGCGAACTGCCAGGCCATCGATCAGGGGCGCTTCGTCGATCTGCTCGAGGTCGACGCCGCCTCGCGCACCAAGGTGGAGGACACTCGCGAACTGCTCGACAACGTGCAGTACGCGCCGACCCAGGGGCGCTATAAGGTGTATCTCATCGACGAGGTACACATGTTGTCGACCAGCAGTTTCAACGCCCTGCTGAAGACGCTGGAGGAACCGCCGCCCCACGTGAAGTTCCTGCTGGCGACCACCGATCCGCAGAAGCTGCCGCCCACGGTGTTGTCGCGCTGCCTGCAGTTCACGCTCAAGCACATGCCGCCGGAGCGCATCGTTGGTCATCTCTCGATGGTGCTCGAGGCCGAGTCCGTTCCCTTCGAGGAGCGCGCGCTGTGGCTGCTCGGCAAGGCAGCCGAGGGCTCGATGCGCGACGCCATGAGTCTCACCGACCAGGCCATCGCCTTTGGTCAGGGCGAGGTTCGTCATGGCGATGTGGCAGCCATGCTGGGCACTCTCGATCATCGACACGTACTGGCGTTGATCGAGGCCCTGGCCGAGGCGGATGCCGCCCGGTTGCTGGCCGAGGTCGCCGCGCTGGCCGAGCAGGGGCCGGATTTCGCCGCCGTGCTCGACGATGTCACCGCCATCCTGCACCGGCTGGCAATCGCCCAGATGGTGCCGGATGCGCTGGACAACGGACACGGCGACCGGGATGACCTGCTGGCACTGGCGGCGCGCTTCACCGCCGAGGATATCCAGCTCTATTACCAGATCGGTGTGCAGGGGCGGGGCGACATGGGCCACGCGCCGGATCTGCGCACCGCGCTGGAAATGACGCTGCTGCGCATGCTGGCCTTCCGTCCCCAGGGCGTGCCCAGGCCCGCCAAAACGCCGCTGCCGATGCGTGGCGAAAGCCGTAGCGAGAGTGGCGGCGAAAGCGGTGGAGAAAGCGGTGGAGAAAGCAGTGGCGGAGCAGGTGTTCCGAGTGGCGAGTCTTCCGCCGCGCCTGCCAGGGAGGAGAATGCGCCTGCCAGCACCGAGACCTCGGCGCCCGAGCCGCCTGCTGCGGAGGAATCGGCCAGGCCACCGGAGCCCACTGCAGCACCTGATCCCACCCTGGAAGCGGTGCCCGAACCGGCTGTCGAGCCTCCAGAATCTCCCGAAGCGTCGCCCCAGCCGGCTTCGACGCCGCCCTGGGAGGACATGCCCGCGAATCCGGAAGCCTCCGCTGAGCCGGCTCCAGCCGAGCCGGAAGAGAGCGTCGAAGCGCAGGCCCTCGAACCCAACGAGGTGGCATCATCCGTTGCGTCGGCCCCCGATATCGATAGCGCTCCGCCGCTCGAGGTCGCGACTGAGGCAGCGGAGCCGGCGCCTGCCGAGGCGATCGAGGAAGAGTCACCGACACCCGCCGCCGAGCCTGTCGTGGCCGATGGCGCCCTGACCCACGATGCCTGGCTGGCGAGCTTCGATACCCTGGGATTGTCCGGACTCACGCGCAACCTGGCGGCCCACTGCATGGTCGAACATGATGACGGCGAGGTCCTGCAGTTGCGCCTGGATCCCTCCCAGGCCGCGATGCAGGCCGAGGTGCACGTGGAGCGCATCCGGGAGGCCCTGGCCGGGGCGGGGGTCGAGCGGCGCCTGGTGATCAGCGATGGTGAATTGCCCGATTCGGTGGAAACGCCCAAACAGCGTGCCGACCGGCTCGCCGCCGAGCGTCATGCCCAGGCGGTTGACGCCCTGAAGGCCGACCCCCATGTTAAGCAGTTACAGCAGGCATTCGGTGCGCGCCTGGTCGAGGCATCGGTCAAGCCGTCCGGCGAGCACGCTCGGGGCTGAGCGCAAGCTGCCTTGGGTCCGGCCCAATGTATTGACGAGCGTATTGACGAGACAACGCGCGTCGGTGGTGAAATGCCGCCACCGCGCCGACATAATTCACGAGACGAGGATACCGCCATGATGAAGGGTGGAATGGGCAACCTGATGAAGCAGGCCCAGGAAATGCAGGACAAGATGCAGAAGGCCCAGGAAGAGGTCGCCAAGGCCGAAGTCCAGGGCGAAGCCGGGGCCGGCATGATCAAGGTGACCATGAACGGTCGCCACGACGTGATCTCGGTCGATATCGACCCGAGCGTCATGGAAGAAGACAAGGAACTGCTCGAGGACCTGCTCGCCGCCGCGGTCAATGATGCCGTGCGCAAGGTCGAGTCCAGCTCCAAGGAGCTGATGGAAGAGGCGACGGCTGGGATGAATCTGCCGCCGGGTTTCAAGATGCCCTTCTGATGATGCACTGATTCATTGCTGCGCTCGACATCCCGGCTGCCGGCGGTACTCAGCGTCCTCATTTACTGTCGTGTAAACTGCGGGGCTTGCGTGCCGGCGGCGGCCGGCCTGTCTTCGCTCGCGACATGAATCAGCGCACCATCTGGAATCATTGGTCGCCTTCCCTGGACAGCAGGATGCTAGACATCATATGAGCTTTTCCCCTCTGGTTGATCGGTTGATGGAGTCGTTTCGGGTGTTGCCCGGGGTAGGGCCCAAGACCGCCCAGCGCATGGCCATGCATCTGCTCGAGCGTGATCGCGAGGGCGGTCAGCGTCTGGCCGAGGTGCTGGGCGTGGCGCTCGAGCAGGTCGGCTATTGCCAGCGCTGTCGTACCCTGACCGAAGAGACGATCTGCGCGCTGTGCGAAAGCGACCGCCGTGACGACAGCGTGCTGTGCGTGGTGGAATCGCCCGCCGATCTGCTGGCCATCGAGGACGCCAGGGGCTATCGGGGACGCTATTTCGTGCTGCATGGCCATCTCTCGCCGCTGGATGGCATCGGCCCCGAGGACATCGGGCTCGACCAGCTCGATGCCCGTGTAGCTGAGGACGGTGTCGAAGAGGTGATTCTCGCCACCAACCCCACCGTGGAGGGCGAAGCCACTGCCCACTACATAGCCTCTCAACTGGGGCCGCGCGGCGTGAAGCTGTCGCGGCTCGCCTATGGCGTGCCCATGGGAGGCGAGCTGGAGTACGTCGACGGCGGCACCCTGAGCCGAGCCTTCAATGGTCGTTTGCCTTTCGAGAGCGAGTGATCTCATTTTCCCACCGGAATCCTGCATGCCCCTGACTCCCGAGATTCGCTGGATCGACACACCGGAGGCCCTGAACGAGGCCTGCGCCGAAGTGGCCGAGGCCGATGTCATCGCCCTGGACACCGAGTTCTTCCGCGAGAAGACCTTTCACCCCGTGCCCGCCCTGGTCCAGTTCTGTGTCGGCGGTGCGGCCTACCTGGTCGATCCGACGGTGGTGGCCTGCACCGACGCCTTTCGCCGGCTGCTCGGCGAAGGGCCGGTGAAGCTGCTGCATGCATCCAGCGAGGACCTGGAGGTCTTCCTCCACTGGGCCGGCGTGACGGTATCGCCACTGGTGGATACCCAGATCGCCCAGGCGTTGCTCGGCGAGGTGCCGGCAATGGGCTATCAGAAGCTGGTCGAATTCTGGGTCGGCGAAACCTTGCCCAAGGACGAAACGCGCTCGAACTGGCTGGAGCGGCCGTTGAGCGAAACGCAGACGACCTATGCCGCCCTCGATGTGATCTATCTGCTGGAGGTATGGCAGGCCCAGCGCGATGCCCTGGAGCGTTACGGCAGGTTGGGCTGGCTGGAGGAAGAGTGCCGGAAACTGGTCGAACAAGCGGCGCGCGACGAGCATAGCGATGGCCAGTGGTACCTGCGACAGCGTCAGCTATGGCGGCTCTCGCCTCGCCAGATCGAGGCATATCGGCGGCTCACCATCTGGCGCGAGGGCGAAGTTCGTCGGCGCGACTTGCCGCGCGGCTGGCTGGTCAGCGACAAGCTGCTTTATGGCATTGCCGAACGGATGCCCGAAAATCGCTACGAACTGGCCGGTGTGGAAGGCATGAAGCCACCCTTGGTCAAGCGCGAGGGAGATACCTTGCTGGCGTTGGTGCGCGAGGCGCGCCACGTCGAGGAAGCGCATCTGCCGACACCGCCTTGGTCGCCCATGGAGCCCGCTTTCAAGAAGCGTTACAAGGCACTCAAGAAAGTGGTCAGTCGTGAGGCCGAAGCCCTGGGAATGGCACCGGAGGTATTGCTGCGTCGCCGCGATCTGGAGGCCCTGGTGAGTGCCTCGTTGCGGGGTGAGCCGCTGCCCATGCCCGACGGCTGGCGAGGCGAGCGGCTTGCCGAAGCGCTCGAGACCGTCCTTCACGAAACATCGGAAACGTCATGACCTATTTCAAGGGCAAGCTGCTGTGCGAAGTCTTCAAGAGTTCGCGCAAGGACGAAATGTATCTTTTCGTGGACAAGACCCGGGGGCTTGCCGAGGTGCCCGAAGCCCTGCTCGAGCGCTTCGGCGAACCCGTCTCGGCCATGACCCTGCTGCTCACCCCCGATAAGAGGCTGGCGCGTACCTCGGGGGCTGACATCATGGCGGCCATCGAGGAGAAGGGCTATTACTTGCAGCTGCCGCCGGCCAAGAATGAGTACCTGCTGGATCTCTATCGTGCACCGACGGAAGCGAAGTACTGAAGTGGGAAGAGATTAAGAGGGAAGAGGGAAGAAGGGAGAGGGAAGAAGGGAGAGGGAAGGACACAAGCGGCGAGCCGCGAGACTCGAAAACCAAGACGCGCAGCTCGTCACCTCGAACCTCGCTGCTCGCGTCGCTCGTAGCTCGGGAGAATCATGAGAGAACGTTTTTGGGAACGCTTCCCCCTCGAGGAATTGACCGACGAGGAGTGGGAGGCGCTGTGCGATGGCTGTGGCCAGTGCTGCCTGATGAAGCTTCAGGACGATGATGGGGATCTGGCGGTGCTCAACGTGGCCTGTGAGTTGCTGGATATCGGCAGTTGCCGGTGCGGTGACTATGAGAACCGCTTCGAGCGTGTGCCGGACTGCCAGCAACTGACGCCGGATCGCGTCGAACAGTTCAGTTGGCTGCCGGGCTCCTGCGCCTATCGCCGCCTGGCCGAGGGGCGCAAGCTTGCCGGCTGGCACCCGTTGATTTCCGGTGACCCAGAGCGTGTCCATCGCAAGGGGATCAGTGTGCGCAGCTTCGCCGTTTCGCAGCAAGGCATTCCGGAGGAAGCACTTGAAGACCATATCATCGCTATTATTCCCGTCGATAACTGAGGCATTCCGGGAGCTTGCCGTGAAGCGACGATGCAGGTGCATGGCCGCCGTCCTGCTCGGAACGATGCTGTTGATGTTGGCGTCATCGGCGTCGGCGGGCGAGCGGGTCGAACTGTTCGCGGCGGCATCGATGACCGATGCCATCGACCGTGCGGTGGCGCGCTTCGAGGCGACGCATGACGTGGACGTGGTGCCGGTCTATGCGGCTTCTTCCACGCTCGCGCGGCAGATCGCCAACGGTGCACCTGCCGAGCTCTGCATCTCCGCCAATGTCGAGTGGATGGACTGGCTGGGCGAGCAGGGAGTGACGCTGAGCGAACGCGCCGACCTGGCCCACAATCGTCTGGCGCTGGTGGCGCCGGCTGACACGTCGCGCAAGCCGTTCACTCCGGGAGACGGGGAGCCGCTCGCCGCGCGACTGGGCGAGAGCGAACGTCTGGCCGCCGGCGACCCGGCGCATGTGCCGGCTGGTATCTACGCCCGGCAGGCGCTGCAATCGCTGGGGGAGTGGGAAGCGCTGGCGCCGCGCCTGGCGCGTGCCGATAACGTGCGGGCGGCGCTGGCCCTGGTCGAACGCGGCGAGGCACCTTTGGGCGTGGTCTATCGCACCGATGCCGAGGCCAGCGACGGCGTCAGGCTGTTGGGCTTGTTCCCGTCCGATGCTCACGAGCCGATCATCTATCCCATCGCCGTGATCGGCGCGAATCCCTCTGAAGGTGCTCTGACATTCCGCCGCTGGTTGGAGAGCGACGACGCCAAGGCGATATTTCGGGCAGAGGGGTTCGGAGCCTAGACTCGCGCTACGAGCGACGAGCGACGAGCTGAAGGGTTGACGGCTTAGAGGGCGGCGGCACCATCCTGCTCGCGTCTCGCGTCTCGCGTCTCGCGTCTCGCGTCTCGCGTCTCGCGTCTCGCGTCTCGCGTCTCGCGTCTCGCGTCTCGAATCGTGTGGAGCGTATTGAATGCTGAGCGATGCCGAAATCGAAGCCATCCTGATCAGTCTGCGGGTCGCGGGTGTTGCCGTGGCCTGGATCCTGCTTCCCGGCATCGCCGTGGCCTGGCTGATGGCGCGTCACGAGTTTCGCGGCAAGGCACTGCTTGATGGCCTGCTGCATCTCCCACTGGTTCTACCGCCGGTGGTGGTGGGCTACTTGCTATTGATGTCGCTGGGCAGCCGGGGCCTTTTGGGAACATGGCTCAACGAGTGGTGGGGTGTGCGCCTGCCGTTCACCTGGCAAGGGGCCGCCGTGGCCGGTGGTGTCATGGCCTTTCCGCTGCTGGTGCGCGCCCTGCGGCTCTCCCTTGAAGCGGTCGATCCGCGTCTGGAGGCCGCCGCCAGCACACTGGGCGCCGGGCGCTGGCGGGTCTTTGCCACCATCACGTTGCCACTGACGCTGCCGGGATTGTTGACCGGCAGCGTGCTGGCCTTTGCGCGGGCCCTCTCGGAGTTCGGTGCCACCATCACCTTCGCCTCGAACATTCCCGGCGAGACGCGCACCTTGCCGTTGGCGCTTTATTCGTTGATCCAGACGCCCGGCGGCGAGGCGGCGGCGGCCCGGCTCTGCGCCTTGTCGGTCGTGATTGCGATGATCTCCCTGGTGGCGTCCGAGTGGCTGGCCAGGCGCGCACGAGCACGACTCCAGGGGCGGGACGCATGAATCACGACAACGGCCTGATCCTGGAGGTGAGCCATCGGCTCGGGGCGTTCTCCCTGGAGGCCGACCTGACCCTGCCCGGGCGTGGCGTGACGGCGCTGTTCGGCGCTTCCGGCAGCGGAAAGACCAGCCTGCTGCGCCTGATTGCCGGCCTCGACAGGCCGGATCGCGGCCGCATTGAGCTGGATGGTGAACCCTTGGTGGATACCGCCACGCGTCACTTCGTGCCGGCCCACCGCCGCCGCCTCGGCGTGGTCTTCCAGGAGGCCCGGTTGTTTCCGCACTATCGGGTGCGCGGCAACCTGGCCTACGCCATGCCGGCGCACATGGCGTCGCGCTTCGAGGCCGTCGTCGGTTTGCTGGGCATCGATCATCTGCTGGCGCGCTACCCGGCCACGCTGTCCGGCGGCGAGGCGCGTCGCGTGGCTATCGGGCGAGCCCTGCTCAGCGATCCTTGCCTGTTGCTGATGGACGAGCCGTTGACCGGCCTGGATGGGGCGCGCAAGCGGGAGCTGCTGCGCTATATCCAGCGTCTGGCCGACGAGGTCGATATTCCCATCGTCTATGTCAGCCATGAACCCGCCGAGCTGGTCGAGGTCGCCGATACGCTGATCCTGATGGAGCAGGGGCGCGTACGTGCCCAGGGCAAGCTGGACGCCTTGATGGAACGCTGCGATCTCACCGATGCGCTGGGGGGCTTCGATGCTGCCATGCCCCTCGAGGCCAGCGTCCAGGCGCACGATGGGGCCTACGGACTGACCCGCTTGGGCCTCGATGATGGTCAGGTGCTTATCGTGCCCGGCATGACGGCCTCGCTGGGGCAACGCGTGCGGCTACGCGTACCGGTGCGCGAAGTGGCGCTGGCGCGTGCACCGAGTGCCGAGCTCAGTTATCGCAACCAACTGGTCACGGTCATCGAGCAGGCCTGGGTGCCGCCCGGCGATGCGGCCACCATGGAACTTCGCCTGCGCCTGGGTAGCCAGATGTTGGGCGCCCGCTTGACCCGCAAATCCTACGACGAGCTCGGCCTGGTCGTGGGCCAGGAAGTGACGGCGCTGGTCCGCACCGTCGCCTTCAGCTCGCGCGATGTCTGATTCGCGAGACCCGAGATACGAGCTGCGGGCCGCGAGATGCGAGCGGCATACTTCGGGGGGTGAAGCTCGCATTTCGAAGCTCGAAGCTTGCGGTGTCAAGCCTTGCCCAGCGCCCAGAGAATGAAGGCATCCTCCCGCGCGTGGTCATGCCAGGCCTTGAAGCGTCCGGATGCACCGCCGTGGCCGGAATCCATGTCGGTGCGCAGCAGCGGCGGAGGTGTGTTGCCGGGACCAGCCAGCTCGCTGAGGCGGGCGTAGAGCTTGGCCGGCTCCCAGTAGGCGACTCGGGTGTCGTGCCAGCTGCCCTGCAGGAAGACGGGTGGCCAGGGGCGCTCGGGCAGGTTGTCCAGGGGAGAGTAGGCTTGGAGGCGCTGGCGTACGGCCGGGTCGCGCGGGTCGCCCCATTCGCTGTATTCGGCGGTGGTCAACGGCAGGTCAGGATTCTGCATGGTGCGCAGAACATCGACGAAAGGCACGTCGAGAACCGCCGCACGAAAACGCTCGGGAGACAGGTTGAGGCTGGCGCCGACCAGCAGTCCGCCGGCACTGGCGCCATGGGCCACGATACGTTCGCCGTCGCTGATGCCTTGCTCGACCAGGGCATCCCGGGCGGCGAGGAAGTCCTGAAAACTGTTGGTCTTGTGCTCGAGCTTGCCAGCCAGGTACCAGGGTTCGCCGCGCTCGCCACCGCCGCGCACATGAGCGACGACGAAGGCGACGCCCCGGGCCAGCAGCTCCAGGCGAGCGGGCGAAAACCAGGCATCGAGTACTTCGCCGTAGGCGCCGTAACCGTGCAGCAGCGTGGGCAGCGGGTGTCCCGTCAGGTCCGCGCGCATCACCACCGAGACCGGTACTCGTTCGCCGTCGTGGGAATGGGCCCAGAGGCGCTGGCAGGTCAGTTGTTCGGGTTGTAGATCGCCATATATGGCCTGGCGCTTGAGCAGGCGGCGTTGGCCGCTGTCCAGGTCGATTTCCGTCCAGCTCGGCGGTTGGGTGAAGGATTCCTCGTGCAATCTGAGGCGGCGAGTGTCGAAGTGGGGCGTGGCGTCCAGCGCCTGGCTGCAGGGTGTCTCGTTTAACGGCAGCCAGCTGTCCCGCTGTCGGGCGTGGGCCGCGTCGAGTTCGATGACGCGTAGCCGGACCTGGGCTTCTTGATGGTCGCGTTCGGTGAGCACCAGTCCCCAGGAGAAGGCGTCGACGCCCTCCAGGGTGGTGTCGTCACGATGTTCGATCAGCGTCTCACCGGCCGAATCCGGCGCGATTTCGTCGAGCCGGTCGAGCCGGAAGTGAGGCGCGTGGCGGTTGTGCAGCACATAGAAGTGGCCGGGGCGATGATCGAGGGCATATTCGACGCCGGCTTCCCGGGGCTGGAATCGCCATGGCGGACGATTCGGGGTCCGGGCGGGAACCAGGTGGGTCTCGCTGGTGTCCTTGGAGGCGGACTCCAGCACCAGCCACTCCCGGGAGCGTGTCTTGCCCAGCCCGAGCCAGAACTCCGGATCCGTCTCGCGCAGTATCAGCGCCTCGTGGTCGATACTCGGAGAGGGCGCCGTGAGCCGTAACGACAGGCGCCAGATGCTCTCCGGGCGCTGGGTGGCATCGAAGCGCGTGAACAGCAGTGTCGTGCCATCCTCCGCCCAGCAGAGCTCCGGGCCGATGTCGTCGAGCAACTTGAGCGGTTCGCCATCGGGCAAGTGCTGCAGCCAGAGGGTGAATGTCTCGTTGCCCTGAGTGTCCTCCGTCCAGGCCAGCCAGGTCTCGTCGGGGCAGAGCGCCATGTCGCCGATCTCGAAGAAGGCGCTGTCGCGGGCCCGGGCTTGAATGTCGAAGAAGGGCTCGGTGGTTTCCGGCGCGTCGTTGGCATGGCGCCACCACACCGGATGATCGGCATCCGCCGCCGTTTCGCTCCATACGGTGAAATGGTCCAGCGCTGTCGGCAGGCCGTGGACGGCCAGTTCGCGACGTGCGAGGTGGCCGTGATAGAGCCGCTCGGTGAGGCCCTCGAGCGTCGAGAACCAGCGGCGAGCCTCATCGTTGGCGGCCTCGAGGAAGGCTGTCACCTCGGGAGCGTCACGCTGCTCCAGCCAGTGCCAGTCGGGGTCGTCGGGGCGCCGGAAGCGCTGGATGGGGCGAGCGTTGATGTCGCTATCGACGTTTTGATCACGTGGCGGCTGTGCTTTCATGCTGCTGGATGTACCATACTCGGAATGAATTCAATAAGGTGCGTCACTGGGGAAGCTTTACCATACGCCGATGGGGTTATCGATGCTGATTTCGGATTCTATATCTCTACTATGGCTGAGCTACGGCGTATTGTCGCTGGTGGTGCTCGGCACGGGCTATCTGGGGCTGGCCTTCCTGCCACGCCTGCCGCGACTGGTGATCACCTGGGCGGTGGCCGGGGTGATGTGGGTGCCTTCCAGCTTTAGTACGCCGCTGAACGATGCCGGCGATGCCTATACCGGCATGGCGCCGGCAGTGGTGGTGGGAGGCCTGGCTTTCCTCGAGAAGGATGGCGGCACCATGGCTTCGGCGCTGTTGCTGGTAGCGGTGGCAGCTGCTCTGGGCGGTCTGTTGGGGCTGCTGCTGTGGCGGCGTGGCCGGGTATCCAAGCGCCGCTCAAACGGCGATTCGCAGGGTGATCGGACCGGGACAACGTCGCATGCCGATCGCGGACGGGATGACAAGGCGCGCCGGGAGCCGGTCGTCGGTTAAGGTCAGTACGAACAAGTGGTCGATTTTCGTACAAGACCTAAGGAACCACTATGGCCAGATTCGGTTGCCGCGCTTCCTCCATCTACCTCGTGATGTCGCTGTTGGTAAGTTGCCTGGGGTGGGGCGGGGCGGCTCTGGCTCAGGTGCCGGAGCAGCGCCCGGATGTGCGGGTGGTGGTCGATGTCTCCGGCAGCATGAAGCGCAACGATCCCGACCAGTTGGCGGCCAGTGCCATGGAGCTTCTGGTGTCGCTGCTGCCGGGAGGCGTGAGTGCCGGCGTCTGGACCTTCGGTGAGCGGGTCGACAATCCGCTTCCCCTGGGTGAGGTGTCCGAGCAGTGGCGCGAGCGGGCGTTGGCGTTGCCGCCCGCGCTGCGTGACTATCAGCAGTATACCGATATCGAGACGGCGCTCGATCAGGCTGCCTCGGCCGAGGCCAATGGCTGGCGACATCTGATCCTGATGACCGATGGGGTCATCGACCTGCCGCCGTCGCGGGGCAACAAGCCCGGCATCGACTCGGCATCCCGGCAGCGGCTGGTGGAGAGCATGGCATCGCGCTTCGCCGACCGGGGCGTGGTGGTGCATGCCATCGCCTTTTCCGACGAGGCCGATCTGGCCCTGGTCGAGCAACTGGCGCAGCGCACCAGCGGGCTGGCCAGCGTGGCCAAGTCGCCGGAGAGCCTGCTGGGTGCCTTCCTGGACATCATCGAGCGAATCTTTCCGGCCGACCAGCTGCCGCTGGAAGAGGACGACCGCTTCGTCGTCGATCCGAGTGTGGAGAATCTCTCGGCGCTGGTCTTCCACGGCCCCGACGAGGAACCGGTGACCCTGGTGGCACCGGACGGCACTCGCTACACCGCCGAGACCGCTCCCGACGACATCCGCTGGCAGGTGGAGCCGCACTTCGACCTGATTCGCGTGCCCGACCCCGAGGCCGGCGAATGGCGCCTCGAGGGGCCGGTGGGGCCGAAGAGCCGGGTCAGCGTGACCTCGCCCTGGCGGCTGAGTACGTCGGGGCTGCCAACGACGCTGTACCGCGGCTTTCCGGTACCGGTGGAGGCCTGGCTCGAGCATGAGGATGCCGAGACGCCGTTGCCCGACGAGCTGCGTTTTTCCGTGACGCTGGTGGGAGATGACGATGCAACGATTACCTCGGAACAGCTCGACGCCACGGCCGATGGTCGCTTCCGGGGCCGGCTGTCGGCGCCGATGCAGACCGGCAATGCCCGCTTGCTGATTCGGGCCCGAGGCGAGGGTTTCGAGCGGCAGCGGGGCCAGGCCGTCAATATTCTGCCGGCAATCGGTGTGGTGCATGATCCGGCCAGCAACGACTTGGTGCTGGCCGCCGAGCATCCCCGGCTCAATCGCGACAACACCGAGATCCATGGCGACTTTCAGGGGCAGCGCCTCAAGGCCGCCGCGGTGGACGAGACTCGATGGCGGTTGTCCTTGCCCGAGCTGGAGGACGATACAAGCCAGCCGCTGCGCCTGGTGGCGACGGTGACCCTGGACGGCGAGACCCGTGAATTGACGTTGCCGACCGTGACCCTCAACGCTGATAGCGAGGTGGGAATTGGTCGACCCGACATGGCCGGGCCGACGTTGTCCGCCGAACGCTTCGCGGAAGCGGACGAAGCGACGACCAGTGAGCCCGATGACACGATCGCCGATCGCTTCGTCGAGTGGGTCAATGCCGTGCCGACGCTTATGCGTGATGCTTGGCAGGCCGGCTGGCCCGGCGTGGAGCGCGCCGTCGCGAAGCACGGCAGGGACCCGCGGATATGGATCGTCATCGGAGCGTTGCTGCTGCTGTGGCTGGTGGCCATGGGATGGCGCCGTCGCCGTCGGTCACGGGGCAAAACGAGGGAAGAACCGCATGTGTGAACTGCTCGGCATGAGCGCCAATGTGCCCACCGACATCTGTTTCAGTTTCTCCGGATTCCTGCATCGCGGCGGCGGCACCGGGCCGCATCGCGATGGCTGGGGCATCGCCTTCTACGAAGCCGGCGGCTATCGCGATTTCCGCGATCCCCATCCGTCGGTCGACTCGCCGATCGCGCGCTTGATCTGCGACTATCCGATCAAGTCCCACGTCGTCATCAGCCATATCCGCCAGGCCAACGTCGGGCAGGTGCGGCTGGCCAACACCCATCCCTTCACCCGCGAGATGTGGGGACGCCCATGGTGCTATGCCCACAATGGCCAGCTCAGCCACGAATGGCAGCAGCTGCCGCTGTCGTTCTATCAGCCCGTGGGCGACACCGATAGCGAACATGCCTTCTGCTGGCTGATGGGCGAGCTGCGTCGCGCCTTCCCCGAGCCGCCGGCAGACCGTGACGCCCTGTGGCATTACCTGCATACGCTGTGCGAGCACCTGCGGACACTTGGTGTCTTCAATCTACTGCTGGCCGATGGCGAGTATCTCTACACTTACTGTTCAACCAAGCTGGCGCACATCACCCGGCGGGCGCCCTTCGGCCGGGCGAGCCTTTCCGATGCCGAGCTGGCAGTGAACTTCGCCGAGCACACCACGCCCAACGATGTGGTGTCGGTCATCGCCACCGAACCGCTCACCGACAACGAGGACTGGGTACGCATGGCGCCCGGCGAGTTGCTGGTCTGGCGTGATGGCGAGATTCAAGGGCGCTATCAAACGTAAGTTTCAATCGGCTGTTTTACTGTCGAGTCATGCTGGTATAGGGTAGTTCCAGAATAACAATGGCCGACCCTTGGGTCGGCACGAATCGTGGAGAACGCCATGAACGAGCACGCCAACCCGGCCATTCTCAATGGCCCCGAGATGGAAGGCACCGGCGACTACACCTCGGTGCTGGATGTCTTTCACGCCAGCGTCGAGCGCTTTGCCGACAATATCGCTTTCAGCTGCATGGGGCAGACGCTCAGCTATGCCGAGCTGGACCGCCTTTCCGGCAACTTCGCCGCCTGGTTGCAGCACGAGACGAGCCTCGAGCCCGGCGACCGCATCGCCATCCAACTCCCCAATACGCTGCAGTTCCCCGTGGCGGTATTCGGCGCCCTGCGAGCTGGCCTGGTAGTGGTCAATACCAATCCCCTGTACACCGAGCGGGAAATGGCCCACCAGTTCAAGGACTCGGGAGCGCGGGCTATCGTCATCCTGGCCAATATGGCCGACAAGCTGGAACGGGTGCTGGAGCGTACCGACATCGAGCACCTGGTGGTGACCGAGCTGGGCGATCTGCACAGCTTCCCCAAGCGCCAGTTGATCAATGCCGTGGTCAAGTACGTCAAGAAGATGGTGCCGGCCTATAGCCTGCCCCAGGCGGTGCCCTTGCGGCGTGCCCTGCGCCTCGGTGCCGGCCTGGAGCATCGCGAGGCGAGCCGGGGCGCCGACGATATCGCGGTCCTGCAGTACACCGGCGGTACCACGGGGCTGGCCAAGGGCACCATGCTGACCCATGGCAACCTGGTGGCCAACATGCTTCAGGCGCGTCAGGCCATCGGCAAGGGACTGCGCGAGGGCGGCGAGATCATCATCGCGCCATTGCCCGTCTACCATATCTACACCTTTACGGTGAATTGCCTGTTCATGCTGGAGACGGGCAACCACTCGGTGCTGATCACCAACCCCCGCGACCTGGATGCCTTCGTCAAGGAGCTGAAGTCGCTAAATTTTTCCGGGTTTGTTGGCCTCAACACCCTGTTCAATGCTCTGTGCAATCGTGAGGATTTTCGCGCCCTGGACTTCTCGTCGCTGAAGCTGACCATCTCCGGTGGCATGGCCTTGACCCAGGCGGCGGCCAAGCGCTGGGAAGAGGTGACCGGCTGTGCGGTGGCGGAGGGCTATGGCCTGACGGAAACCTCGCCCATCGTCAGCTTCAATCCGATCGATGCCATTCAGCTCGGCACCATCGGCAAGCCGGCGGCCGGCACTGAGGTGAAGGTAGTGGATCTCGAGGGCCACGATCTGCCTTGGGGCGAGGCTGGTGAACTGTGCGTTCGTGGTCCCCAGGTGATGAAGGGCTACTGGAAGCGCGACGATGAGACCGCCAAGGCGATCGATGCTGATGGCTGGTTCCATACCGGCGATATTGCTCTGTTGCAGGATGATGGCTATATCCGCATCGTCGATCGCAAGAAGGACATGATCCTGGTGTCCGGTTTCAATGTGTATCCCAACGAGATCGAGGATGTAGTGGCCATGCATCCCGGTGTCGTGGAATCCGCTGCGGTGGGCGTGCCGGACGAGGAGAGCGGCGAGGCGATCAAGCTGTTCGTGGTGGCCAAGGACCCCGAGCTTGATGCCGAGACCCTGCGCCGCTGGTGCAAGCAGGAGCTTGCTGCCTACAAGGTGCCGCGCCAGGTCGTATTCCGCGACGAGCTGCCGAAGACCAACGTTGGCAAGGTGCTGCGCCGCCAGTTGCGCGACGAGGATAGCGAAAGTTCGTGAGTGTTGTGGTCGAGGCTCCGGGGTTGGGCCGGTTCGATTAGGCGGCGCACCCGGCGGGGCGTTACAATCTCCCCGCCAACGATCACCGGAGTCATCGAGCCATCGTGAGTAGTAGCCCCCAGACCGACCGAGCCGCCGACGCTTCCCGAATCGATCTCGATGCCCTGAAGGCCCTGCAGAGCGAGCTCGATGGCGTTCAGTTGCGGGACGCTCCTCGTTTGAGCAAGCGTCTCGCCGGGTTGACCCGACGCTTTCGCCAAGGCAAGCCCGTGGATCGCGGGTTTGCCGAGATACGCCGTGAGATCGAACGGTCGCGGGAGAAGGTTGAGGCCCGTGCCGCGCGTCCGGTGCATCTGGACTATCCCGAACAGTTGCCGGTTTCCGAGCGCCGCGAGGACATCCTCGCGGCCCTGCGTGACCATCAGGTGGTGGTGGTGGCCGGCGAGACCGGCTCGGGCAAGACCACCCAGTTGCCCAAGCTGTGCCTGGAACTCGGGCTCGGCCAGCGCGGCCTCGTCGGCCACACCCAGCCGAGGCGGCTGGCGGCGCGCTCCGTGGCGACTCGCCTGGCTGAGGAAATGCAGGTGCCGCTCGGCGAGCAGGTCGGCTATCAGGTGCGCTTCACCGACCAGACGGCAGAGGCCACCCGGGTCAAGCTGATGACCGATGGCATCCTGCTGGCCGAGACGCGCAACGACCCGGATCTTTCCCGTTACGAGGCGATCATCATCGATGAGGCGCACGAGCGCAGCCTCAACATCGATTTCCTGCTCGGCTATCTCAAGCGTCTGCTGTCGCGCCGCCCCGACCTCAAGGTGATCATCACCTCGGCGACCATTGACGTGGAGCGCTTCGCCGCGCATTTCGCCACCGAGGATGCCGAGGGCAAGACACGACCGGCGCCGGTGGTGGAAGTGTCCGGGCGCGCCCATCCGGTGGAGGTGCATTATCGTCCGCTGATTCGCGATGAGGAAGACGAGGAGGATCGCACTCTTCAGGAGGGCATCCTGCACGCGGTGGAGGAGATCGAGACCATCGAGCGCGAGAAGCGCTGGTTCCATGGCCCCCGCGACATCCTGGTGTTTCTGCCCGGCGAGCGCGAGATTCGCGAGACCGCTGACACCCTGCGCCGCGCCGATCTGCGCGACACCGAGATCCTGCCGCTCTATGCGCGGCTTTCCAACGCCGAGCAGAACCGCGTCTTCGCGCCCCACAAGGGGCGACGCATCGTGCTGTCGACCAATGTCGCCGAGACCTCGCTCACTGTGCCGGGTATCCGTTATGTGATCGACCCGGGACTGGTGCGCATCAGCCGTTACAGCTACCGCGCCAAGATCCAGCGTCTGCCCGTGGAGCCGATCAGCCAGGCCAGCGCCAATCAGCGCAAGGGCCGCTGCGGGCGTATCGCGGAGGGCGTGTGCATTCGTCTCTACGATGAGGAGGATTTCCTGGGGCGTCCGGAATTCACCGATCCGGAGATCCGGCGCACCAACCTGGCCTCGGTGATCCTCTCGATGCTGTCGCTCAAGCTCGGTGACATCTCGGCCTTTCCCTTCGTTGATCCACCGGATTCGCGCTTCGTCACTGACGGCTTCCGCCTGCTGTTTGAGCTCGGCGCGGTAGATGGCGGGCAGCGCCTCACGCCCATGGGCAAGCGTCTGGCGCGCCTGCCTATCGATCCTCGCCTGGCGCGCATGCTGCTGGCCGGTGCCGAGCAGGGCAGCTTGCGCGAGGTGCTGATCGTGGTCTCGGCGTTGGCCACCCAGGATCCTCGGGAACGGCCGGCCGACAAGCGCCAGGCCGCCGATCAGGCGCATCGGCGCTGGCAGGATGCGGATTCCGACTTCGTGGCACTGCTCAACCTCTGGAACGGCTTCGAGGCCGCCAGGGACGAGCTGTCTGGCAATCGCCTGCGTCGCTGGTGCCGCGATCACTACCTGAATTATCTGCGGCTGCGGGAGTGGCACGACACCTTCCGCCAGCTTCGCCAGTTGCTGCGCGACATGGACATTGAGGTACCGGCCAAGCCCCCGGAACCCGCCGCCATTGCCGATGACAAGGCGGATGACGAAGCCGCCCGGCAGGCACGTCGCGAGAACGCCGCGCGCTTGCACCAGGCGCTGCTGCCGGGCCTGCTCTCGCATCTGGGCCAGTTTCTCGAGAATCGCGAGTATCTGGGCGCACGCAACCGCAAGTTCATGATCCACCCCGGCTCGGGGCTGGCGAAGAAGACACCCAAGTGGCTGATGGCTTTCGAGCTGGTCGAGACCTCGCGGCTGTTCGCCCGTACCGTGGCGCGCATCGATCCGGCGTGGATCGAGCCCGCGGCCGAGCACCTGGTCAAGCGCAGCTACAGCGAGCCGCACTGGGAAATGAAGCGTGCCCAGGTGGTGGCCTTCGAGCAGGTGACCCTGTTCGGCCTGCCCATCGTTGCCCGCCGGCGTGTCCATTACGGCCCCATCGCGCCGCAGGAATCCAGGGAACTGTTCATTCGCCGGGCGCTGGTCGAGGGCGAGTTCAAGACGCGCGGCGAGTTCTTTGCCCATAACCGGTCGCTGATCGAAGAGGTCGAGGACCTCGAGGACCGGGCCCGCAAGCGCGACATCCTGGTCGACGAGGAGACGCTGTTCGATTTCTACGATGCCCGGATTCCCGAGGATGTGGTCAACGGCAAGGGGTTCGAGGCCTGGCGCAAGAAGGCTGAGCGCGATGATCCCGATATCCTCAAGTTCGATCGCCAGGCGCTGTTCGCCCGTCAGGCCGAGGAGGTCACCGAGGCAGACTATCCCGACGAACTCTCCCTGGGTGGGGTGCGTTATCCGCTGAGCTATCATTTCGCGCCCGGCGCCGAGGACGACGGCGTGACGCTGACTGTGCCGGCGGCCATGCTGCCGCAGTTGCCCGCGGGGCGTCTGGAGTGGCTGGTACCGGGACTGCTGCGCGAGAAGTGCATCAGCCTGCTCAAGTCACTGCCCAAGTCCATACGCCGCCAGGTGGTGCCGATCCCCGACTGGGTGGACGCCGCCCTGCGGACCATGACGCCGGACGACACGCCGCTCACCGAGGCGCTGGGCGAGTTCCTGCGGCGCAAGACCGGCGCGCGCCCGCATCCCGACGACTGGCGGCTCGATCAGCTCGAGCCCCATCTGATCATGAATCTGCGGGTGGTCGATCACGAAGGGCGGGAGCTCGGACAGGGGCGTGATGTCCGCGAGCTTGAGCGACGCTTCGAAGAAGCGGCGGGGCAGGGCGCCCAGGCGCTGGCCGAACAGGCCAGCGAAGGACGCGCGCTCGATAGCCTGCCGGAAACGGCACTTCCCGAATCCCGGGTGACGACTCAAGCGGGCATCCGCGTCGAGGCCTTCCCGGCGGTGGTGCCTCGCGGCGATGCCCTGGACGTCGAGCTCTTCGATCATCCCGACAAGGCGCGAGAGGCGCATCGCCGGGGCGTGGTGTGGGCCGCCATGGCACGCCTGCCCGATCAGGCCAGGGCCATCGAGCGTCTTGGCAGCATGAAACCCTGCGCCTTGCTGTTCACCAAGGTCGGCAGCAAGCGCCAGCTCAGTGACGATGTCGTGGCGGCGGCCTTCCGCCAGGTCGTGGCGGTGGACCCGCTGCCACGCTCGGCGGATGAGCTCGAGCAGCGCTTGGCGGCGTGTCGCGCGGAACTGGTGCCGAAGGCGGAGGCGCTGCTGACGACCCTGGAGCAGGCCCTCGAGGGACACCTGGCAGTGACCAAGGCGTTGAAGGGGAATCTCAACCTGTCGCTGGCACTGGTTTACAGTGATTTAAAGGCACAGATGCAGCGTCTGGTGCATCCTGGCTTCGTCAGCGAGGCGGGGGAGTGGCTGGAGGAGTATCCTCGTTACATGGAAGCCGCTCGGATTCGCCTGGAGAAGGCGCCGCGGGAACGCATGCGCGATCAGATGCATATGCAGGAGATACAGGATTTTGAGGCGCGCCTGGCCGCGCGACGCGAAAGCGAGCGACGAGGCGAGGTGGAAGACCCGGCACTGGTTGAGTTCGGCTGGTGGATCGAGGAGTTGCGGGTCTCGCTGTTCGCCCAGCAATTGGGTACCCGAATGCCGGTATCGGCCAAGCGCCTTGAAAAGCGCTGGGCGGAGATCACCGGCCGCGGCTGAGATGCGGCCCATGAGCCGCAAAAAGGGAGCATTGCATGACCCGAGTGGTGATTACCGGTACGGGACTTTTCACGCCGGCACAGGCGATCGACAACGCCGCCCTGGTGAAGACCTTCAACACCTGGGTGGACGCCGAAAATGCCCGTCAGGCCGAGGCCATCGCGGCAGGCGAGCGGGAGCCGTTGCAGCCGTCCAGCGAGGAGTTTATCGTCAAGGCCTCAGGTATTCACAGCCGCTATGTGCTGGATGCCGAAGGCATCCTCGACCCCGAGCGGATGCGGCCAAATCTGCCGGCGCGCGATGACGAGGCGCTTTCCATACAGGCCGAGATGGGCGTTGCTGCCGCCAACGAAGCCCTGCTGGCCGCCGACGTGGCGGCTGCCGATATCGACCTGGTGATCGTCGCCTGCTCCAACCTGGAGCGTGCCTATCCGGCCGTGGCGGTGGAGCTGCAGGCGGCGCTGGGTGCCGGTGGCCATGCCTACGACATGAACGTTGCCTGTTCATCGGCTACCTTCGCCATCGATGCCGCGACCAATGCCATTCGCGCCGGCTCGGCCAGCCGCGTGCTGGTGGTCAGCCCCGAGATCTGCTCGGCGCACCTCAACTTCCGCGACCGTGACAGCCACTTCATCTTCGGCGATGCCTGCACGGCTATCGTGCTGGAGGATGAGACCGTGGCGACGGTTGCATCGCGCTTCGAGGTGCTCGGCACGCGTCTGGTGACGCATTTTTCCAATGCCATTCGCAATAACGCGGGCTTTCTCAACCGAGTCACCGACAGCGACCCGCTGGGCGCCGACAAGCTGTTCGTCCAGGAAGGGCGTCGAGTGTTCAAGGAAGTCTGCCCCCTGGTCGCGGCTTTGATCGGCGAGCACCTGGCGAGCCTTTCACTGGGCGGCGACGATCTGTCGCGCCTGTGGCTGCACCAGGCCAACCGCCACATGAACGACCTGATAGCGCGACGCGTGCTGGGGCGGGACCCTACGCCGGAAGAAGCGCCGATCATTCTCGATCGCTATGCCAACACCAGCTCGGCCGGTTCCATCATCGCCTTCCACCTGCATCGCGATGATCTGGCAGCGGGAGCCCTGGGGGTGGTGTGTTCCTTCGGCGCGGGCTACAGTGCCGGCAATGTCGTGGTGCGTCGCCGCTGATGGCAAGGAATCAACATGATGTGTAGGGAGACCGCAGAGTCAATGAATCGACCATCCACGCAATTCGTTCCGGGGCTTGGGCGCGTCCTGTTGGCAGGGCTGACGCTCGCCGTGCTGTCTGGCTGTGCCACGACGTCGGGCGGTACCGAGGCGAATCCCGAAGACCCCTGGGAAGGTTTCAACCGTGGCGTCTTCGCCTTCAACGACACGCTCGACCGTTATGCCCTGAAGCCGGTGGCGCAGGGGTATCACTTCGTGACACCGGACCCGGTGCAGACCGGCGTGGGCAATTTCTTCTCGAATCTCGGTGAGATTCGCACCACGCTCAACAGCCTGTTGCAGGGCAAAGGTGCCAATGCCGGCGCCTCCACGGGACGTTTCCTGATCAACTCCACCGTAGGCGTGCTCGGGATCTTCGATGTGGCGTCACACATGGACTTGACGGCCCGGGAGGAGGATTTCGGGCAGACCCTGGCTGTCTGGGGGGTGGATTCCGGGCCTTACCTGGTGCTGCCCTTCCTGGGGCCGAGCACCGTGCGTGACACCGGTGGCTTGCCGGTGGACTTCTACACTTATCCGGTGACTTATGTCGAGGACGATACGGTACGCTATTCGCTGACCGGGCTGCGGCTCATTGATACCCGGGCGGGGCTGCTCGACCAGGAAGATCTGATCCGCGGCGATCGCTACAGTTTCATCCGCGACACCTGGTTGCAGCGCCGACGCTTCGAGGTCAGCGATGGAGAACTGGGGGAGGACCCCTTCGCCAGCGACGGTTTCGATCTGGAAGGCACCGACTTCGACGATGCCTTCGCCGAATGAGGCGATGACGGAATGCCGAGCGACAATCAGTTGATCGGAGTGGTCGATGTGCCGGGCGAGCAGCGCGATGCCCTGGCCGAAACTATCGCCAAGGACGGCTTGGCGGTGCTTGCGGTGACGAGTGTCGAGCAATTGCCCGAGGAGACCGCACTGGTGGTGGCGCACTCGCGTGCGGTGCCGCCGGAGGCATGGCCCGAGTTGTGCCGACGATTGCCGACGCTGGTGGTCAGCGATGATCGACACAACGATGAGTTGATCTCGGCGGTGGATGCCGGCCTGGTGGATTATGTCGTCGATCCGCTGCGCCATGGTCATCTGTTACGGCGGATGATTCGTCGGGTCATCGAGATTAACCGGCTGGCCGAGGAGCGGGAACAGGACCGTCAACGGCTGGCCGAACTCAACGAGCATCTCGAGACTCACCTGGCCATGTTGCGGCTCGACCAGCAGGCCGGCGGGCAGATCCAGCGCAAGCTGCTGCCGCCGCGTCCGCAGTACTCGGGCAGCGTCCGCTGCGACTACTGGCTCGCACCTTCCTTGTATCTCTCCGGGGATTTCCTGGATTTCCAGCACTACGATGATCGCTACACGTTGTTCTACTTCGCCGATGTCTCGGGCCATGGTGCTTCATCGGCTTTCGTGACCGTGCTGCTCAAATATCTATTCAACCGCTGGCAGAATGAATGGGATGGCCGCGATCCCGAGGCGCTAGGACCGCGCTGGCTGGCGGCGCTCAACCGGGAGTTGCTCGATACCGGTATCGGTAAGCATGCGACCCTGTTCGTCGGGGTGATTGACCGCGAGCGTCGCTATCTGCACTATTCGCTCGGCGCGCAGCTTCCCATGCCCGTGCTGGTTGCTGGCGGTGATGTCTCGCTGCTGGCCGGCGAAGGCATGCCGGTAGGGCTTTTCCCGGATGTCGAATATCCTTGCTTGGGGTGTCCATTGCCCGAGCGTTTCAGACTCTGGCTATGCTCCGATGGCATCCTGGAGTGCCTGCCGGGCGAGACGCTCAACGACAGGTTGGGAGAACTCGAACGCCGCGTACTGGCCAATGAGACCCTGAGGGGACTCAAGGCGGGGCTTGCGTTGGGCAAGGTGGCGGAGGACGATGGAGATATCGCCGCGGATGCGCCCGAACACGACGAGCTGCCCGACGACCTGACGATCATGATGTTGAGCGGATTTGGCGATGATGATTCATGAAGGCCGCCTTCAGGCGGCGTTCGATTCCGGTGTCTTCGTGCTCAAGCTGAGTGGCGATGTGCGCCTGACACTGTGTGCGACCCTCGATCAACAAGCGCAGCAATTGGCCGATACCCCGGGACTCGAGGCGGTAATGGTCGATCTGCGCGAGGCGACCAATGTTGACTCCACCGCCCTTGGCTTTTTGGCCAAGGTCGCCATGGCGCTGCGCGGACGACTCGAGCAGGCGCCCACCATCGTGGTCGATAATCCCGACGTGCGGCGCATGCTTGATGTCATGGGCTTTGCCAGTTATTACACATTGGTCGAGTCGCCGATCACCGAGCCCCATGAGTTGCGTGATCTGACCGAGGTACCCGCCGATGAGGCGGATACGCGTCAGCGCGTGCTCGAAGCCCACCGTATCCTGATGCATATGAGCGAGCACAATCGCGAGCAGTTCCAGCCTCTAGTGGAGATGCTGGAGGCGCAGGGCGCGACCTTCGAGCACCGCTGAAGCCTGTGCTTTACCGAAACCGACCCCGAGATTGCTGATGCACCCCGCCGTGTCGCCGGGGCACACCAGCGCCTGGGTTCATGACTGGCGGAGTTCCCCGAGCAGGGTTTCCAGCTTGCGCTGATCGGCCATGAACTTGCGGATGCCTTCGGCCAGTTTCTCGGTGGCCATGGCGTCTTCGTTCAATGCCCAGCGGAATTCTGCCTCGTCCTGGGGCTCGGGGGCCTCGGTTTCGGCCTCCAGCGGCGTCAACTGGCGCTGCAGTGGCGCCTTGGTATCGGCGAGCTCGCCTAGCAGGGCGGGGGAAATGGTCAGGCGATCGCAACCGGCCAACGCCAGGATCTCGCCGCTGTTGCGGAAGCTGGCCCCCATCACTACGGTCTCGTAGCCATGTCCCTTGAAGAGTTCGTAGATACGCCGTACGGATTGCACGCCGGGATCGCGCTCGCCGCTGAAGTCGGTGTCGGGCTCTTGGGCCTTGTGCCAGTCGAGGATTCGGCCGACGAAGGGTGATACCAGGGTGACGCCGGCGTCGGCGCAGGCCTGAGCCTGGGCGAAACTGAACAGTAGCGTCAGGTTGGTGTGGATGCCCTCGCGTTCGAGCACCTTGGCGGCCTGGATGCCTTCCCAGGTGGCAGCGACCTTGATCAGAATGCGCTCGGGGGCGATGCCCTGGCGGCCGTAGCGCTCGATCAGCGAGCGGGCCCGAGCGAGGGTGGCCCCGGTGTCGAAGGACAGGCGGGCGCTGACCTCGGTGGAAACATAGCCGGGCACCAGCTCGCTGATTTCGCTTCCGATCTCGACGGCCACGGCGTCCAGAGCGTCGTTGATGTCGGTGGCACTACGGGCGATTTCCGCCAGCCGTGCGCGACGCTCCGGCTGCTGGGCGGCCTGCAGGATCAGCGAAGGGTTGGTGGTGGCATCGGTGGGCTGGAAGCGGCGAATCGCCTCGAGGTCACCGGTGTCAGCTACCACAGTGGTCATGGTCTTGAGTTGTGAAAGCAGGTCGTCTGCCATGGGGCGTCCCTTGTGTGCCTGGATTCAGGGTGGATCGTTCGAACTGGCCTTTCACTCTAACAAGGCCGAATGATCGAATATACAGGCTAAGTGCGCTGGGCAAGGTACAGCGACCGGCAAGAAAACCGAATTGACGTTATCATTGATGGCTTGTCATGGAAGATTGCCGGAGGCTTCTTGATCCTCAATGCTAGACGCACCGCCCTGCTGGTCGCGGCCAATACCGCCCTGGCTCCCTTCGCCATTGATGCCTATCTGCCGGCAATGCCGGCGCTGGCCGAGGCGGTGGGGGCGAGTGTTCACCATACCGAGCTGTCGATCAGCTTCTTCCTGCTGGGGTTCGCCCTCGGGCAACTGACCGGTGGCCCCATGTCCGATCGCTTTGGCCGCCGGCCGGTGCTGTTGTCGGGGCTGGTGGTGTTTCTGCTGGCCAGCTTGATGATCACCCAGGTCGATTCGCTTGCCGAACTTCTCGGCCTACGCTTCGTACAGGCGTTGGGTGGCGGTGCCTGTGTGGTCAACTCCGCGGCCATCGTGCGCGATTGTTTCAGTGGCCGGGAAGCCGCCAAGGTCATGTCGACCATGGCGATGATCATGATGCTGGCGCCGCTGGCGGCACCGGCGGTGGGCAGTGGCTTGTTGTATCTGGCCGACTGGTGGCTGATTTTCGTCTTCCTGGCCGCTTATGCCGCCTTTCTGCTGTGGTTGATGGGAACCCGGCTGCCGGAAACCCGCTCGCCGGATGCGCCCAGTGCCTCGCCGCGCCAGGTGCTGCGCAATTACGCCAGTGTGCTGCGCCATCGCGAGGCCATGGGATATGTGCTGTCGGTGGCCTCGACCTTCGCGGGCATGTTCGCCTTCATCACCGCCTCGCCGTTTCTCTACATGACGCACTATGGCCTTTCGCCGGCGCTCTATCCGGTGGTCTTCGGCGCCAACGTCGTCGTCATGGCGGGCTCCAATCGCCTCAATATCCGTTTGCTGCGCCGCCGTACCCCGCAACAGAACATGCGGCTAGGCATGGGCGTGCAACTGGCAGTGGCACTGAGCCTGATTCTGCTGGTGGCCACCGGGCTCGATTCGCCTATCAGCGTGGTGCCTTTGATCATGGTGTTCATGGGTATGGTCGGCTTGATCACGCCCAACGCCATTTCCTCGATGCTCGAACACTTTAGTCATATGAGCGCCACGGCCACGGCACTGCTGGGTAGCATCCAGTTCACCTGCGGGGCCTTGGCCGGCGTGATCGTGACCGCCTTCGAGATCGACAGTGCCTGGCCGATGGTGTTGACCATGCTGTGTGTCTCGCTGAGTGGCAATTTCGCGCTGCGCGTGCTGGCCGGTCATGCTGGTCGACCGGCGCCGGCGCGCCAGGAGTGCTGAGAACAGGTTCTCGAGGTTTTACATCGAGTGACTGTCATGAAGTTGTCATTTTTGTGGGGCATCTTGTGTCTCGCGCAGGATGAACACTTCCATGAACAGGAGCTCTACTCCATGAATCGCATCCTCAAGAGCCGCACTTTCAAGACTACTGTCATCGCCGCTGCTGTCGTGGGCGTGGCCGGCGTTGCCCAGGCACGTGATCAGATTCGTATCGTTGGTTCCAGCACCGTTTATCCGTTCGCCAGTTACGTGACCGAGGAATTCGGTGCGACCACCGAGTATCCGACACCGGTCATCGAGTCCACCGGTTCCGGCGGTGGTATCCGCCTGTTCTGTAACGGTGTCGGTGAGGGTACGCCCGACATCTCCAACGCCTCGCGTCGCATCAAGGCTTCCGAGCTGGAGCGCTGCGCGGAGAACGGCGTGACCGATGTCACCGAGGTCAAGATCGGCTCTGACGGCATTGTCTTTGCCCAGTCCAGCGAGAACGAGGAGATGGATCTGACCCTCGAGCAGCTGTTCCTGGCCGTGGCTGCCCAGGTGCCCGTGGATGGTGAGCTGGTCGACAATCCCTATACCAACTGGAGCGACATCGATTCCAGCCTGCCGGATCGCGAGATCTCCATCTATGGTCCGCCCAGCACCTCCGGTACCCGTGATGCCTTCGAAGAGCTCGCCATGGAAGTTCCTTCCGAGGAAATGGAAGCTTACGGCGGTGAGGGCTACACCGAGATTCGCTCCGACGGTGTCTATATCGATGCCGGCGAGAACGACAATCTGATCGTTCAGCGCCTGACCGAGGACACCAACGCTTTCGGCATCTTCGGCTACTCCTTCCTGGTCGAGAACCCCGATGCTCTGGGAGCTTCCAGCATCGAAGGCGTGGCGCCTGAGGCCGAGGCCATCAGTGCCGGTGACTATCCGATCGCCCGTTCGCTGTTCTTCTACGTCAAGAACCAGCACGCCGAAGATGTGCCGCCGCTGTATGACTATGTCGACATGTTTATCTCAGAGGCCATGATCGGTGAGGGCGGTTATCTGATGGATATCGGCTTGATCCCGCTGCCCGAAGCTGAGCGCGAAACGACTCGCCAGAAGGTCGCTGACCGTGCCTCGCTGCAGGTGTCCGACCTGTAAGGCATTTCCTTGGGCAAGGATGCCTGACCCGGCCGGCAGCTCAGGCTGCCGGCCGTCGCATGTTATGGCAGCCAAGCTGCCGCCGACAGCCACCGAGAGTTTTCTATGCAGACCGACCAACTCCTCGCACTGTTCAGTGGCATTCTGCTGCTGCTGGGTCTGATAGCCTTCTTCATTGGCCGTGCCAAGGCCACGCGAGTGCGCGCTACCGGCACGGCCATGTTCGCCCAACCTGATCAATACGCCTGGTTCGCCGTGCTGGCTACCGCTGGACCCGCTATCACCGTGGGCATCCTGGGCGCTATCCTGATGCTGTTGCTGGGTGCCAAGATTCCGCCGCTTTATCTGCTGGCCGGCAGCCTGGTCGTGGCTGCTGTGGGCTTGACGGTCGGCGTGCGCCAGGTGCGCCCTGACTTCCATGCCCGACAGGCCATCGAGCGGGTGATCCGCTTCATTCTGGTGGGGGCGGCGCTGATCTCCATCTTCACCACCTTCGGCATCCTCTTCTCCATTGTCTTCGAGGCGCTGCGCTTCTTTAAGATGCACAGCTTCTGGGAATTCATTACCGGAACGGTATGGAATCCGGGGGCCAGTTTCCTGGCGGCGGCCGGCCGTGCCGAGGAGGGGGCCAGCGCCGCCCAGTTCGGCTCGGTGCCACTGTTCGCCGGCACCTTCATGATCACCGCCATCGCCATGCTGGTGGCGATTCCTGTCGGTCTGCTGTCGGCCATCTACATGGCCGAGTTCGCTCCTCAGCGAGTGCGGACCCTGGCCAAGCCGACCCTGGAGGTCCTGGCCGGCATTCCTACCGTGGTCTACGGCTTTTTCGCCGCCATCACGGTGGCGCCGATCATCGTCAGCGTGGCCGGCTTCTTCGGCCTCGATGCTTCCTTCAACAACGCCGTGGCGCCAGGGATTGTCATGGGCATCATGATCATTCCCTTCATCTCCTCACTGTCCGATGACGTGATCAACTCGGTACCCGACAGCATGCGCCAGGGGTCACTGGCACTGGGCATGACCAAGGGCGAAACGATCCGTGATGTGGTGGTGCCGGCGGCCTTGCCGGGGATTATTTCCGCCTCGCTGCTGGCGGTCTCCCGAGCGCTTGGCGAGACCATGATCGTGGTGATGGCGGCGGGCATGCGACCCAACCTTACCGCCAACCCGCTGGAGGACATGACCACGGTGACGGTACGCATTGTCGCCGCGCTCACCGGTGATCTCGAGTTCGAGAGTGCCGAGACGCTCTCCGCGTTTGCTCTCGGCCTGGTGCTGTTCGCCGTGACCCTGACGCTGAACCTGGTGTCGGTGCTGATGATCCGTCGTTTCCGCGAGAAGTATCGCGTCAACAATCTTTAATCCCGAGGAATCGCCGAGATGAGTCAATCCTTCGACGAAATCAGCGCCCAGCTCCGGCGTCGCCACCGCAAGTCGGCGCGGTTGAAATGGATCTCCATGGGCGCCCTGGGGCTGGCCGGCCTGTTTCTGGTGCTGTTCTTCGCCGATATGCTGGGCAAGGGCATGCCCGCCTTTCAGCAAGCGCAGGTTCAGGTGGAGATCGACTACAACGAGGATGCCCAGCGCATGGGGCGTGCCGCCCTGGACCCTGAGGTATCGCGCTTGGTGAGTCGCACCTTTGAGCGACTGATTCCCGGCCAGATACGTGACAACCCCGAGTTGCTGGGCACCACCGAGACCCGCTGGGTACTGGCAGACAGCCAGGTCGATCAATATCTCAAGGGGCATCGCCACAAGCTCAGCGAGTCCCAGAAGGCTACCGTGGACGCACTGGTGGAACAGGGCCGGGCGGAACTGAAGTTCAATACCACCTTCTTTACTACCGGCGATTCCAAGATGCCCGAGGCCTCGGGTATTCTCTCCGCCGCCGTGGGGACGGTGTTGACCATGCTGGTGACCCTGGCCATCGCTTTTCCCATCGGGGTCATGACGGCGGTCTACCTGGAAGAGTTCGCCCCGGACAACCGCTTGACCCAGATCATCGAGATCAATATCAATAATCTGGCAGCGATTCCGTCGATCCTGTTCGGTCTGTTGGGGCTGGCTATCTTCATCAACTTCTTCGGGGTGCCGCGCTCATCGCCGCTGGTCGGCGGTATGACGCTGGCGCTGATGACCCTGCCGGTGATTATCATCGCCACCCGTACAGCATTGCGCAGCGTGCCGGATTCCATCCGCCACGCCGCCTTCGGCGTGGGCTGCTCGCAGTGGCAGGTGGTGCGCGACCATGTGTTGCCGCTGGCCATGCCGGGGATCATGACCGGCTCCATCATCGGGCTGGCTCAGGCCATGGGGGAAACGGCGCCACTGATCATCGTCGGCATGGTGGCCTTCATTCCCGACGTCTCGGCCTCCTTTGCCGAAGCTGCCACCGTGTTGCCGGCACAGGTTTTCACCTGGGCGGGGGAGCCGGACAAGGCCTTCGTGGAGAAGACTGCCGGGGGCATTCTGGTGTTGCTGGCAATCCTGATCTTCCTGAATGCCTCGGCTGTCATTCTGCGCAAGAAATTCGAACGTCGCTGGTAATCTCGCGGCACGACACAGGAATCCATCGTCATGAATATTCAAGTTGCCGAGCGGAGTATTACGCCCATGACCGGTCACACTGCCGGAGAGCCGGTGACACGTAATGAAGACGCTAACCATGAGCTGAGCATTCGCGTGCGCGGACTCGATCTCTGGTATGGCACGACTCAGGCGCTCAAGAGTCTCGACATTGATGTCTACCAGAAGAACGTCACGGCATTGATCGGCCCTTCCGGTTGCGGCAAGTCGACCTTTCTGCGCTGCCTCAATCGCATGAACGATCTGATCCCCAGCGTGCGCATCAAGGGGCTGGTGGAAATGGACGGCCGTGACGTCAATGAGGCCAAGATGGACGAGGTCGCACTGCGTCGCCGGGTGGGAATGGTCTTCCAGAAGCCCAATCCCTTTCCCAAGTCGATCTATGAAAACGTCGCCTATGCGCCGCGCATGCACGATCTGGTCAGCCGCAAGGCCGATTCCGATGAGCTGGTCGAGCGCGCCCTGCGCGATGCCGGTCTGTGGGAAGAGGTCAAGGACAAGCTGCAGGAGCCAGGCACCTCGCTGTCCGGCGGTCAGCAGCAGCGCTTGTGCATTGCCCGGGCCATCGCCGTGCGTCCCGATGTCATCCTGATGGACGAGCCGACGTCGGCCCTGGACCCGATCTCCACGGCGACCATCGAGGATCTGATGGACAAGCTGAAGCAGCAGTTCACCATCATCACCGTGACTCACAACATGCAGCAGGCCGCCCGGGTGGCCGACTACACGGCGTTTTTCCATCTGGGCGAAATCGTCGAGTACAACGACACCAAGACGATGTTCTCCAACCCGGCCACCAAGAAGGCCGAGGATTACATCACCGGGCGTTACGGTTAAGGGTTCGCTTCACAATCCACTGGCTGGAGGTGAGCTTTTCCGGCGACAAGCCCCGAAGTGTCGGGCCATCGCGAGGGCGCTGTGAACCTCCCTTGGGCGCTCCCGCCTCCTGCTTCGCGTGCAGGGCCTGGCCTTCCATGGCCCGAAATACGCTCTGAAGGAGCCGTCGCGTAAGGCATCGGAAACGGGTAAGCGAGAGATCGCTTCCCCGTTGTCGTTCTGGCTGTCATGCGATTGACATCCTCACGCGTTATATATGAAATTCCATATATCCTTTGGAGCCCCGAGATGGCCAAACTGCGCGTCCTTTTTCTGTGCAATGCCAATTCCGCCCGTTCGCTGATGGGCGAAGCCCTGCTGAGGCACCTGGCCGGCGATCGTTTCGAGGCCTTCAGTGCTGGTACCGAGCCGGACCGGCCCCACGAAATGACCCTCGAGGCATTGCGCAAGCAGAACATCGAGACTTCGGGCCTGGCCAGCAAATCGCTGGATGACGTCGCCGGTCAGCACTTCGATACGGTGATCGTGCTCTGCGACAAGGCGCAGCAGGCGTGCCGCGACTGGCAAGGCAGCCGTGATGAACATCTCTACTGGGATATCCGCGACCCTCGCCACATCCAGCGCGATAACGCCTATGAGCAGGCGCTGCAGGAAATTCGCCAGCGGCTCTCGCTATGGTTGCAACTCAAGGCTCACGACGATCGGCGTTGATCGGAGACGACCGCCACCACATTAGAGGACCAACCTCCATGACGCTACGCATCGGTATCAATGGTTTCGGGCGCATCGGTCGCCTGACCCTGCGCAGCCTCTGGCCCCGCATCGAGGCCGGTGAGGCCGAGATCGTCCGTATCAACGATCCGGGCGGCGACGCTGCGACCTTTGCCCATCTGCTGGAATTCGACTCGGTGCATGGCCACTGGGCGCCGGGGCGAGGGATCCAGGCCGAGGATGACGCCCTGGTCGTGGATGGTCGACGCATCGCCTACAGCGGCGGGCGAGACTATGGCGCAAGCGATTGGTCCGCATGCGAGGTGGTGATCGAGGCCTCTGGCACTGCCAAGCAAAGCGCGCAATTGGCGCCGTATTTCGAGCAGGGCGTGGCGCGTGTCGTCGTGAGCGCGCCGCTCAAGGACGATGATGTGCTCAATGTGGTGATGGGCGTCAATGAAGATCGTTATGATCCTGACGTACATCGCATTGTCACCGCCGCGAGCTGTACCACCAATTGCCTGGCACCGGTGGTCAAGGTTATCCAGGAGGGCTTCGGCATCCGTCACGGCTCGATGACCACGGTGCACGACATCACCAATACCCAGACCATTCTCGATGCTCCCCACAAGGATCTGCGGCGGGCGCGGGCCTGCGGCATGAGCCTGATCCCCACCACCACCGGTTCGGCCAAGGCGATCACCGCGATCTTCCCGGAACTCGAGGGCAAGCTGAACGGCCACGCCGTACGTGTGCCGCTGGCCAATGCCTCGCTGACCGATATGGTCTTCGAGCTCGAGCGCGAGGTCACGGTGGATGAGGTCAATGCCGCCCTGAAGGTCGCCGCCGAGGGCGAGCTGACCGGTATCCTGGGCTACGAGGAACGCCCGCTGGTGTCCATCGACTATCGTACCGACCCGCGCAGCTCGATCATCGATGCGCTCTCGACCATGGTGGTGAACGGCACCCAGCTCAAACTTTACGCCTGGTACGACAACGAGTGGGGCTATGCCAACCGAACCGCCGAGCTGGCGCTGAAGGTCGGCGGTGAGCAGGTGGCAAGTGACTGAATCGCTCGGTGCACGTTTCAAGGCACTGCCCTTTGAGATTCGGCAATACCTGCTGATCACCGGCAATTACTGGGCCTTCACCCTGACCGACGGGGCCCTGCGCATGCTGGTGGTGCTGCACTTTCACCAGTTGGGATATTCGCCTCTGGAAGTGGCCCTGCTGTTTCTCTTCTACGAGGCCTTCGGTGTGGTCACCAACCTGGTTGGAGGCTGGCTGGGCGCGCGCCTGGGGCTCAATCGCACCATGAACGTCGGGCTCGGCCTGCAGCTCGTGGCACTGGGCATGCTGATGGTGCCGTCCGCCGCCTTGAGCGTGCCCTGGGTGATGGCCGCCCAGGCGCTCTCGGGGATCGCCAAGGATCTCAATAAGATGAGCGCCAAGAGCGCGGTCAAGGTGCTGGTGCCCAAGGACAGTGCCAATGCCGGCAGCGCTCTCTATCATTGGGTGGCGATCCTCACCGGTTCCAAGAACGCGCTCAAGGGCGCCGGTTTCTTCCTGGGTGGGGCACTGCTGACGTGGATCGGCTTCCGTGGTGCCGTCATCGCCATGGCGGTGATGCTGGCCATCGTGCTGGGATTGTCGCTGGTCAGGCTCAAGGCCGACCTGGGCCGCGGCAAGCACAAGCCGAAATTCACCGAGGTGTTCTCCAAGTCGCGGGCCATCAATGTACTTTCGGCGGCGCGCTTCTGCCTCTTCGCGGCCCGGGACGTATGGTTCGTGGTGGCGTTGCCGGTGTTCCTGTATGACCAGCATGGCTGGAGTCACTGGACGGTAGGCGGCCTGCTGGCCATCTGGGTGATCGGCTATGGCGGCGTGCAGACCCAGGCTCCGCGACTCACCGGCTTGATCAAGGGCGGCCCGCGCGTCGTCACGGCGTTCTGGGCCCTCGCGCTGGCCGGGCTGCCGGCATTGCTGGCCCTGTTGTCGCTGGCCGAGGTGGGCTGGCTGGTGGCGGGCCTTTTGGCCTTCGGCGTGCTGTTCGCCATCAACTCTAGTTGGCACAGCTATCTCATCGTGCATTTCGCCCGTTCCGACGGCGTCTCCATGGACGTGGGCTTCTACTATATGGCCAACGCCATGGGGCGGCTTGCGGGAACGGTGCTGTCCGGCTGGCTGTATCAGGTGTATGGCCTTTCCGCCTGCCTATGGGTGTCGGCGGCGCTAGTGGCAGCCAGCGCCTTGATGGCCCTGGCGTTGCCGAGCCAGCAGCAGGCCGGTTGAAAGCCATCGAGGAGGGCGACGCTCTTGAACACACTGGAACCTCTGCACGTCTTCAAGTGCCTGGCCGACGAGACCCGATTGATGCTGATGTTGCTTATTCGGGGCGAGGGAGAATTGTGCGTCTGCGAGTTGACCCATTCCCTGGAGCTGTCGCAGCCCAAGATATCGCGTCACCTGGCCCAGTTGCGCCAGTGCGGCCTGCTGGTGGATCGACGCGCAGGGCAATGGGTCTATTACGGCATCTCGCCTGACCTGCCCGGTTGGGCATCGGATGTACTGACGGCCGGGGCGAGAGGAGAGGTCGAACGCCTTGCGGCGCTCCAGGCGCGGCTCGCTCACATGGGCAAGCGTCCCGAGCGTCGCGCGGCCTTGTGCTGACGATCCGTCGACCCTGCCTTGGCTAGGGCCGCCGGGCGTCTATTCCTCGACCTCCGAGCCAGGACCTAGATCAAGGCGCGCCGCATGCGTGCCGAGATCGCTTCGCTGACCACCACGGTCGCCAGTATGACGAGCAGGATGGTGGCCACCTGGGACCAGGCCAGGGTGTCGATGGAGGACTGCAGCTTCATGCCGATACCGCCGGCGCCCACCAGGCCTAGGATGGTGCTTTCGCGGATGTTGATGTCCCAGCGGAACACTGAAATGCCCCAGAAGGCGGGTAGCACCTGAGGAACGATGCCGTAATGGATGACCTGGGAAGAGCGGGCGCCGGTAGCGGCCACGGCCTCGATCTGGCGTGCATCGGTCTCTTCGATGGCTTCGTACAACAGCTTGCCGACGAAGCCGATGGAACGCAGGGCGATGGCGACGATGCCGGCCAGCAAGCCCGGCCCGATGATCGCCACCAGCAGCAGGGCCCAGATCAGCGAGTTGATCGAGCGCGAGGTCACGATCACCAGTAGTGCCACGGGCCGTATCAGCGTGGCCGAGGGCGTGGTGTTGCGCGCCGCCAGAAAGGCTACCGGCACTGCCATGATGACGCCGCCCAGGGTGCCCAGGGTCGCGATGTTGAGGGTGTCCCACAACGGGGCCAGCAATTCGGGCAAGTAACCCAGTTTCGGCGGGAACAGCCGACTGCCGATGTCGGCGGCCTGGCGTGGAGCGTCGGCGACGAACATCCACATTGTGCCTTCGTTCATCAATTGCCAGCACCACACGAACAGGGCGACCAGGGCCAGCCACCCGAACCATAGCGCCAGCCTGGCGCGGGGCGTGCGGAAGGTCCAGATCCGCGAGTAGTGGGTCGGCTCGCCGACCCGGGGGGCGAGCTTGCTCATTGCAGGGTTTTCCTCAGATAGCTGGAGGCGTATTCCGCCAGCATGACGATGGCAATGACGATCAGCAGGATGGCCCCGGCACTGTCGTACTCGTAACGGTCAATGGCGGTGTTGAGCGTGGCGCCGATGCCGCCGGCGCCGACGATCCCGATCACCGCGCTCTCGCGGAAATTGATGTCCAGCCGATACAGCGACAGGCCGAGCAGGCGCGGCATCACCTGGGGCTGTACGGCATAGTGGATCAATTGCCACCAACTGGCGCCGGTGGCGCGTATGGCCTCGGCCTGGCTGGCATCGATTTCCTCGATGTCGTCGGCGAGCAGCTTGGCGAGAAAGCCGATGGAGGCGAAGGCCAGGGTGACGAAGCCGGCGAAGGGGCCGAAACCGAACATGGCCACCAGGAAGATGGCGATGATGATCTCCTGCAGCGAACGGCTCACCGCGATGATCGAACGACACACCAGGTAGATGGGGCGTGGCACCAGGTTGCGCGCCGCGCCGATGCCGATGGGTACCGAGACCAGAATGCCCACCACGGTAGCGGTGAGTGTCATGGTCAGGCTTTCGATCAGGCCCTGGCGGATGTCGCCCCAGCGACTGGTGAAATCCGGCTGTAGAAAGCCATGAGCGAAGCGTGCCCCGCGTTCCAGACCCTCGATCAAGCGGGCGCCGTCGATCTCCAGCGAACCCAGTGCCAGTATCAGATAGGCAAGAATCGCGAGTGGCAGAATGCGTCGCCAACGACGGTCGGTAATGATCTGCGGCGGCCGTCGCCAGTGGCGCGGGTACTGCCGGGCGTGATTCATCCGGCGCCTCCCGCCAGTTGCAGTCGGGTGTCCTGCTCGGCGGTTGTGTCGTCCTCGTGTTCCTGGCGCATGGCGGTCCAGTCTTCGGCGCCATAGATTTCGGTGAGCATGGCGTCGTCGAGATCGTCGGGCGCACCATCGAAGACCATCTCGCCGCGACGTAACCCGACGATGCGGTGCATGAACTGCTGTGCCAGGGGAACGTCGTGGATATTGACGATGGCCGGCAATTCACGCTCCCGGCAAATCTCGCTGATCAGGCGCATGATCTGTCGGCTGGTCCGGGGGTCGAGGCTGGCCGTAGGTTCATCCACCAGCAGAAGTTCTGGCTCCTGCGACAGGGCGCGGGCGATACCCACGCGTTGTCGCTGACCGCCGGACAGGGCATCGGCGCGCTTGTCGGCGTGGTCGAGCAGGCCGACCCGGTCCAGCAGGCGGTAGGCGTTTTCGATGTCGTGGCCCGGAAAGCGACGGGTAAAGCTGCACCAGAAGGGCACATAGCCGAGCCGGCCGGAGAGTACGTTCTCCATCACGGTGAGACGCTCCACCAGGGCATATTCCTGGAAGATCATGCCGATCCGCCGCCGTGCCCGGCGCAAGTCGCGGCCGCGCACGGCGGCCAGGTCGGTCTCGCCCAACCGGATCGTCCCGGAAGAGGGCTCTACCAGGCGGTTGATGCAGCGGATCAGGGTGGACTTGCCGGCGCCGGAAGGGCCGATCAGCCCCAGCACCTGGCCTTGCGGCACCTGGAAGGTCACGTTGTTCAGGGCGGTGTCGCCTGAAGCGCCGCCCTGGGTGCCATAAGTCTTGGATAGACGGTCGATGCTCAGCACACGGCATCCTCTTCAATACGAGAATGCGGACGGCAGGCCGCCCGCATCCATGATCCGGCCGAGTGGCCGGAAAGGCTCAGCTGCAGTCGTATTCGACGCCGTTGGCGTCGTCGATCTGGCGGATCACCGCCCAGTGTTCCTTGAAACTGATGGGGATGAACTGTTCCTCTCCGTTGCGGCCGAATTCCTCGGCCAGCTCACTGCCTTCCCAGTCGAAGCTGAAGAAAGCTTCCTTGATCGCTTCCTGCAGTTCGGGGGCCAGGTTGTAGGCAGTACCATAGCCGGTGGTGGGAAAGGTGTCGGATTGGTAGATCACCTCGAGCTGATCGGCGTCGATGACGCCGCGGTCGATCATGCGGTTCTTCACCGAGTTGGCAACGGTGGCGACCTCGTAGTCCTCGTTGGCCACGCCGAGCACCGAGTTGTCGTGCTTGCCGGAGAAATCGACCTCGTAGTCCTCGCCGGAGGTCATGCCGAACTCCGAGGCCATCAGAGCAGTGGGGGCCTTGAAGCCGGAGTTGGAGGTTTCGGAGGTGTGCGTCAGGGTCTTGCCGCGAATGTCTTCCACCTCGTCGATGCCGGAATCCGGATAGGTGATGATCTCCATTTCGTACCCGAAAGAGCCATCCTCGGCGGCCATCATGGCGAAGGGGCGAAAGCCGGCACAGGCCACGGCCAGCGGATTGGAGCCGGTGTTGAAGCCAGCCACGTGCAGGCGACCGGCACGCATCGCCTCGATCTGGGCGGCGTTGGACTGCACCGGGAAGAATTGCACCTGCTTGCCGGTGACCTCTTCCATGTGCTTCAGGAAACCGGCCCACACCTCGGCATAGACGGCGGGATCCTCGACCGGTGTATAAGCGAATATCAGGGTATCCGGGTCGAGCCACTGGGACTCGTCTTCGGGGATGTCGGCCACCAGGTCACCGTCGGTGTCGGTAAATCGCTCGCTGAGCTGGAATTCTGCCTGGGCCTGGCCAGCGGTCAGGGCGGCGAGGGCGATGGCACCGGTCATCATGGAGCGGGTCAGTGGCTGCATGGAAATCACCTGTGTCGGGAAACGGGAGCACGGGCAATAGCTTGGTCTGGCATCATGACAACGGTGGGTCGAGGGGAAGTCGTGTCGATGAAGGTTCGGTGACCGCGAAGAGAGATCCAAAGAGAGAGTCGGGGGATTACCGTCATCGAGACCCGAATGGGTGTCCGGCTTTCCGGCGGTGCTGTCCAGAGAGCCGGATAGTGAGGCATTATCGTGTTTTCTTGATATACGAATGCTATTGCCGACTTTCGTCGCCCCCGCTCAGGAGCCATCACTTGTGTGCTCTCATTCTCTGAGTCTCGAGCGCTTCGCCGTAGGTGAACTAAGCGACGTCGATCTGAATCTCGCCCCTGGCGAGATTCTTTGCCTCTCGGGGGCCAGCGGTTCGGGAAAGAGCCGCCTGTTGCGTGCCCTGGCGGACCTCGATCCTCACGAAGGGGAGGCGTGGCTGGGCGAACGGGCGCAGTCGATGACCCCGGCCCATGAATGGCGGGCCCGGGTGATGCTGGTGCCGGCGGAGAGTCATTGGTGGGCCGATCGTGTCGGCGATCACCTGCCGAGAGTCGCCCCGGCCGATCTGGAGGCGCTGGGCTTTACCCCGGATGTGCTCGATTGGCAGGTGGCGCGGCTTTCTTCCGGGGAGAAGCAGCGTCTGGCGCTATTGCGTGCGGTTGCCCGCGATCCTGAAGCCTTGCTGCTCGACGAACCCACCGCCAATCTCGACGAAGCCACGATCCGGCGCGTGGAGACCTGGCTGGCCGAGCGCATCCGTTCTAGAGGCTGGCCGACGCTCTGGGTGGCCCACGACACGGGCCAGATCGCACGGGTGGCGGATCGTCACTGGTGCATCCGCGATGGGCAATTGGTGGAAGAGGAGGAGGCGAGCGCATGGACGTGATCGTGCTCACCTGGTGGCAATTGGCCCTGGCGGCACTGCTGGTGGTGGCGCTGGCGGGGTGCACGGTCGTCGCGCGGCTTGGCATGGCCAGAAGCCTGCTGATCGTCGCTGTGCGCACCGTGATTCAGTTATCCCTGGTGGGGCTGGTGCTGGAGGCGCTGTTCGCGGCATCGGCATTGCATTGGGTGGCGCTGATGGCGTTCGGCATGCTGCTGATTGCCGGGCGCGAGGTGATGGCACGCCAGAAGCGTCGCCTGGTAGGCGGCTGGGCGTTCGGCATCGGCACACTGGCGATGTTTGTGTCCTCGTTCAGCGTGGCCGTGCTGACCCTGACCGTGATCATCGGGCCGGATCCCTGGTACCGGCCCCAGTACGCCATCCCGCTGTTGGGCATGATGCTCGGCAATACCATGACCGGCGTGGCCCTGGCGCTGGATCGCCTGACCGACACGGCCTGGCGTCAGCGGGCGGTGATCGAGAATCGCCTGATGCTCGGGCAGCGCTGGCAGGAAGCGGTTGGTGATATCCGCCGCGAAGCGATGCGCAGTGGCCTGATGCCCACCATCAATGCCATGGCCGCCGCTGGCGTGGTCAGCCTGCCGGGCATGATGACCGGCCAGATACTGGCCGGCAGCCCGCCGGCACTGGCGGTCAAGTATCAGATCCTGGTGATGTTCACCCTGACCCTGGGCACCGGGTTCGGCACCCTGGTGGCGGTGGCAGCGGGGAGCCGGCGATTGTTCGACGATCGCCAGCGGCTGCGGCTGGAGCGCCTGGCCGCCCCCAGAAACTAGCCACTAGCAAGGGGCGGCGGACGAAGCGCCTCAGTCGATCAGCTCCACGGCCACGGCGGTGGCTTCACCGCCGCCGATGCACAGGCTGGCGATGCCGCGCTTGCCGCCCTTGGTGCGCAGGGCGTGGATCAGGGTGGCGATGATCCGCGAGCCGGTAGAGCCGACGGGGTGGCCCTGGGCGCAGGCACCGCCGAAGACGTTGACCTTGTCATGGGGCAGGCCAAGGTCGTCCATGGCCATCAGGGTGACCACGGCGAAGGCCTCGTTGATCTCGAACAGGTCCACGTCGTCGACGCCCCAACCGAGTTTTTTCATCAGCTTGTCGATGGCGCCCACCGGAGCGATGGTGAACTCGCTTGGATGGCGCGAATGGGTGCTGTGGCCCAGCATGCGGGCGATGGGCTTGGCGCCGGCCCGGTCCGCCGCCGCCTGGCTGGCCAGGATCAGCGCCGAGGCGCCATCGGAGATCGAGCTCGAGTTGGCTGCCGTGATGGTGCCCTCCTTGGCGAACGCCGGGCGCAGTTCGCGAATCTTGTCGAGCCGGGCCTGAAAGGGCTGCTCGTCGTGCTCGACCCGGGTCTCGCCCTTGCGATCCTTGACCGTGACCGGTGCCATCTCGGCATCCAGGTGGCCGGCATCGGTGGCCTGCATGGCGCGTTCCAGCGAGGCGATGGCGAAGTCATCGAGCCGCTCGCGGGAATAGCCACGCTCGCTGGCGATCTGCTGGGCGAAGCCGCCCATCAACTGGCCGGTCTCGGCGTCTTCCAGGCCATCGAGGAACATGTGGTCCTTTAACTCGCCGTGCCCCAGGCGGTAGCCGGTGCGCGCCCGGGTCAGTACATGCGGGGCGTTGGACATGGATTCCATGCCGCCGGCGAGCAGGATCTCGCCACTGCCGGCGCGGATCAGGTCATGGGCCAGCATGGTGGCCTTCATGCCCGAGCCGCACAGCTTGTTGATGGTGGTGGCACCGATGGTGTCAGGAATGCCGGCCTGACGCATGGCCTGCCGAGCCGGCCCTTGCTTGACACCGGCGGGTAGCACACAGCCCAGGATGCCCTCGTCGATGGCGGAGGCCTCGATGCCGGCGCGTTCGATGGCAGCACGAATGGCAGTGGCGGCGAGCTCCGGTGCACTGAGCGATGCTAGGCTGCCGAGCATCCCGCCCATGGGCGTGCGGGTCGCGGAGAGGAATACGATATCGTCGGCGTGGCTCATGGGGTATCTCCCGATCAGTGATGGTTGTGATTGTGAGGGCGCGTTGGTCAACGGCGTTGACCCGTCGGCGGGGCTATGATCTTCTCAGGGTCAACCAAGCAAGCGCTAGTGTAAATCTCGATGAATGTAATGAATGACTCTCCGCGCCGCAAGGAACTGACGCGCCAGGCCGCCCAGCTCTTCGTTCAGGAAGGCTTCGACCGTACCACGGTGCGCATGCTGGCCCAGGAGATGGGCATCAAGTCCGGCAGCCTGTTCCACCATTTCCGCGACAAGCAAGAGATCCTGGCCGCGGTGATCGAGGAAGGCACGGAAAACGCGCTGGGTATCGCACGGGCAGCCCTTGATGACTGCGACAGCGACCCCGCCTCGAGGTTGCACGCCATGGCCCGGGCCCATCTGGAGACGCTGCTCACCGACCGCAACGCCCATGTAGTGGCGCTGTACGAATGGCGACGCCTGGACGCGCCGGCGAGAGCCCATCTCAGCCACCTGCGCGATGCCTACGAGGCACTCTGGGAAGAGGTGATCGACGATGCCCTGGCCGCCGGCCTGATCCGGGGCGATCGTTTTCTGGTCTCGCGTTTCGTGATGGGCGCGCTCAACTGGACCGTGCGCTGGTATGACCCCGATGGTGAACGGACGCCGGACGAACTCGCCGGGGAGCTCGTCGCCATGTTGACCCATCCCGCCGGCTGATAGGCGCTTGTTGTTTGGCCATGGCGTCGACCATGGTCTAGCCCCATTTGCGTCTTCGGCGCTTGCCCTGCTGAGCCCGAGCCTCTAGCTTGACCCTAGCGCTTGATAGGTTGACGCTTACGTCAACGAAAACATGGCGAGCGGTTTCCGACAACAATCACAAGGGGGCAAGCCCATGACCACGACCACGACCCTTCCCGACTATCATGCCTATCTCGAGACCTTTGCCATCGACGATGTCGTCGCCCGGCTCGACGACCATCGCGATGGCCGGTTGAATGCCTTCGAGGCTTGTTGCGGGCGCCACTTGCGCGAAGGGCGCGGCGAGGTGACGGCCCTGGTCCACGAGGACACTCGAGGACGGATCACGACGCTGAGTTATGGCGAACTGGCCACCGAGAGTGAGAAGCTCGCCGGCTGGCTCGTCGAGCGCGGCCTGGGCGAGGGTGAGCGTATCGCCTGCATGCTGCCTCGCTCGCCACAGCTATTGATCGCGATACTGGCTAGCTGGCGCATCGGCGCGGTCTACCAGCCGCTGTTCACCGCCTTCGGATCCGATTCGGTGGCGTATCGGCTGGAGCGTGCCGATACCCGGCTGGTGATCACCGATGGCGACAATCGCGCCAAGTTCGATGGCCTGGCTCAGTGTCCGCCGGTACTCGTCGTGGGTGGGCCCGATACCGAGCATGGCGATGACCTGGATTGGGCCTCGGCCCTGGCGCACTCGCCCATCGAGACAGCGGCACCGCGGCAGTCGCCGGATGCTCCCTTCCTGCAGATGTTCACCTCCGGCACCGTGGGCAAGCCCAAGGGCGTTGCCGTGCCGCTTGCCGCCATGCCGGCCTTCGCGCTCTACATGGAACTGGCCATCGGTCTCGATGACAGCGACCGTTTCTGGAACATGGCCGATCCCGGCTGGGCCTATGGCCTTTACTACGCTATCGCCGGCCCGCTGTTGCTGGGTGTGACCACGCACTTCTGCGAGTCCGGCTTCAGTGCCGAGGGTGCGCTGAGCTTCATGGAGCGTCATGGCATCACCAATTTCGCCGCCGCGCCCACCGCCTACCGATTGATGAAGGCATCGGGACTGTTCGACGACGCCCGGGAGCGGCTTTCCTTGCGGCGTGCCAGTTCCGCCGGCGAGCCGCTCAATACCGAGGTGGTCACCTGGGTGGAAACGGCGCTGGGCTGTTCGGTGATGGACCACTATGGCCAGACCGAGACCGGCATGACCTGCTGCAACCATCACGCCCTGGCGCATCCCAAGCATGTCGGTGGCATGGGCGTGCCGATGCCCGGCTATCGCCTGGCGATCCTCGATGCCGAGTACAACGAGCTTCCGCCAGGGGAACCCGGCGTGCTGGCGGTCGACATCGCCCGTTCTCCGGCACATTTCTTCCCCGGCTATACCTGGCAGGAGAAGGAACCCTTCGTCGGGGGCTATTATCTGACCGGTGACGTGGTGCAGCGCAATGAGGATGGCAGCTTCCAGTTCGCCGGTCGCGACGACGACATCATCACCACCGCCGGTTATCGGGTCGGGCCCACCGATGTGGAGAACTCGGTGCTCATGCATCCGGCCGTGGCGGAGTCGGCCGCGGTGGGCCAGCCCGACGAGATTCGCGGCGAGATCATCAAGTCCTATGTGGTGCTGCGAGACGGCGTCGAGGCCAGCGATACGCTCGCCGACGAGATCCGCCAGCAGGTGCGCAAGCGTCTCTCAACCCACGCTTTTCCCAGGGTGATCGAATTCGTCGACACCCTGCCCAAGACACCCAGCGGCAAGATCCAACGCTTCAAGCTGCGCGCGGATGCCGCCGACAAGGCGGAGACGACCGCTCAATGACCATGGAGATGTAGCGATGCAATTGAAGGACAACGCCTTTCTGATCACCGGTGCCGCATCCGGGCTGGGCGCCGCCACGGCGGAGCGTATCGTTGCCGCCGGCGGCCGCGTGGTGCTGTGCGACCTCAGCGAGGCGGTCGAGTCGCATGCCGCCCGGCTCGGCGAAGCGGCCCGTGCGGTTCGCGGGGATGTCACCCGCGAGGATGACATGCAAGCTGCCGTGGAGGCGGCCGTCGCCCTGGGAGGAGGAGAAGAGGGCGAGCGTGGCCTGGCCGGGGTGATCCATTGCGCCGGTGTGGTCAGCGTGGCCAAGCTGCTCGATCGCGAAGGCAACCCCGCCGATCTCGATGCCTATGCGCGTACCGTGCAGATCAACCTGGTAGGCACCTTCAACGTGATGCGCCTGGCCGCGGCGGCGATGTCCAGGAATGCGCCGGGCGAGGACGGCGAACGGGGCGTGATCATCAACACCGCTTCGGTCGCTGCCTTCGATGGTCAGGTGGGGCAGTGCGCCTACAGTGCCTCCAAGGCGGGCGTGGTCGGCATGAGCCTGCCGGCGGCCCGCGAGCTCTCGCGGCATGGGATCCGTGTCATGGCGATTGCTCCCGGAGTGTTCGAAACACCGATGATGAGCGACATTCCGGAGGACGCCGTGGCGTCGTTATCCGCTTCCATTCCCTTCCCCAAGCGGCTCGGCAAGCCCGATGAATACGCCCGCTTGGCCGAACAGATCGTCACCAACCCGATGCTCAACGGCGAAGTGATCCGCCTGGACGGCGGGATTCGGATGAGCTGAAGCAGGAAGAACGCGGCTATGCCGAGCGAGCTGCGAGCCACGAGATTCGAGCAGTGAGCGGGAAGCTTGACAATGCGGAGTCTAGACACATGATCTGCTCGTCGCTCGTCGCTCGTCGCTCGTCGCTCGTCGCTCGTCGCTCGTCGCTCGTATCTCGTATCTCGTATCTCGTATCTCGTATCTCGCATCTCGCATCTCGCATCTCGCATCTCGCATCTCGTGGCTTGGTTTAAACGAACGCTTGACTGCCCTGTCTCGTGGGCGTAATTTCAAACAATTGTTTGAAAGGCTGTTTGCAAGCGGTTCGGCCGCTTCATGCGTCCGCGTTCGAGGAGAGAGACAATGCCCGACTACCAGGCCCCCTTGCGTGATCTGCGCTTCGTCATGGACGAGATGCTCGACTATCCGACCCATTATGCGGGATTGCCCGGTGGCGAGGAGGCAACGCCCGATGTGGTTGGGGCGATCCTCGAGGAGGGGGCGCGCTTCGCACGCGAAGAGCTGCTGCCACTGAACCAGAGCGGCGACCTGGAAGGTTGTTTGCTGGAGGGCGGTGAGGTCAAGACGCCGAAGGGCTTCAAGGAGGCGTATAGCCGCTATGTGGAAGGTGGCTGGCCGAGCCTGGCCGCCGACCCGGAGCAGGGTGGGCAGGGGCTACCGCCGTCGCTTGCCATGGTGCTCTCGGAGATGATTTGTGCCACCAATCTGGCTTGGGGCATGTATCCGGGGCTGTCCCATGGGGCCGCCGATGCCTTGCGTCATCATGGCACCGAAGCACAGCAAGCCACCTACCTGAGCAAGCTGGTCGAGGGCGTGTGGACCGGCACCATGTGCCTGACCGAGCCGCATTGCGGCACCGACCTGGGACTGATCAAGACTCGGGCGGTACCCAACGAGGACGACAGCTACACGCTCAGCGGCACCAAGATCTTCATCTCCGCCGGCGACCATGACCTGGCCGAGAATATCGTGCACCTGGTGCTGGCCAAGCTGCCGGATGCTCCGGCCGGTTCCAAGGGTATCTCGTTGTTCGTGGTGCCGAAGTTCCTGCCGGATGCCGACGGCAATCCGGGAGCGCGCAACGGTGTGAGTTGCGGCTCGCTTGAGCACAAGATGGGCATCCATGGCAACGCCACCTGCGTGATGAACTTCGATGGCGCCCGTGGCTTTCTGGTCGGCAAGCCCCACAAGGGGCTGGCCTGCATGTTCACCATGATGAATGCCGCGCGCATCGGGGTGGGCATCCAGGGGCTCGGTCTCACCGAGGCCAGCTTCCAGAACGCTCTGGCCTATGCACGGGATCGCCTGCAGATGCGTGCACTGTCCGGCGCCAAGGCCGAAGACAAGCCTGCCGATCCGATCATTGTGCACCCGGATGTCCGCCGCATGCTGCTGACCCAGAAGGCCTTCGCCGAGGGTGGCCGCATGCTGGTGCTCTATGCGGCGCAGATGGTCGATGTGGTGGAGCGCAGTGACGATGCCGAGCAGACCGAGCGTGCCGAGACCCTGCTCGGCCTGCTGACGCCCATCGTCAAGGCGTTTCTCACCGAGGTCGGGTTTGAGGCGACCAATGAGGGCGTACAGGTGTTCGGCGGCCACGGCTTCATCCAGGAATGGGGCATGGAGCAACTGGTGCGCGATGCCCGTATCACTCGTCTCTATGAAGGCACCACCGGTATCCAGGCTCTCGACCTGCTGGGTCGCAAGGTGTTGATGAGCCAGGGTGAGACGCTCAAGGTCTTCACCAAGGAGATCCACAAGTTCTGCCAGGCCGAAGAAGGCAATCCCGACATGGCCGAGTTCGTGCGTCCGTTGGCCAAGCTCAATGCTGAGTGGGGCGAGTTGACCATGGGCGTGGGCATGAAGGCCATGAACGACCGTGAGGAAGTGGGCGCGGCCAGCGTCGACTACCTGATGTACTCCGGTTATGTGACGCTCGCCTACCTGTTCGCCCGCGCCGCGAAGCAGGCCAAGAGTGCCCTGGCCGCCGGTACTGATGATGCCGCCTTCTACCGTGCCAAGGTCAACACCGCGCGTTTCTACTATGAACGGCTGCTGCCGCGCACCCGCGCCCACGTCCAGATGATCCAGGCCGGTGGCGAGTCGCTGATGGCGCTGTCTCCCGACGACTTTGGTCGTGGGTTCGAAATCTGATTCCCGTGGCTTTTTCTTTCCTGTGACGTTCTCTTTCCTGTGACTCTCTCTGATCGGGCGCTCTGATCGGTGTTGCGGCGGGCCTTGCCCGCCGCTTTTTTAGGTTCATCGCACTTTGCCGGGAAACGCGGCACGAATATTCAGGAAGAAGCATGCCGTATCGCGGTACCCGTAGGCCATCCGCTTGATGGCCTTGCGGGCCGCTTTGTCATTGCGCAGCTGATTGGCTTGGTCGACGCGCACCCGGTCTACCACCTCACGCCCATATTTGGCCACCACATGGAAGAGATCGTAGACCACCTCTGCGTGAGACATTGGTCCTTCACTTCGAGATCGAAGACCGAATTCATGTCCATGGCGATGGCCTCGATCTGTTCTCGTGCCTCGCCCAGCCACTCGAAGAACGGGTGGATCGCTCCGTGGGAGCGGCCTTTACCGACCCAGACCACCTGCTGGGTATCAGTGCAGGCGACCACGGTGGCGTAGCGGTGCCCCTTGTGCAAACTTAACTCGTCCATCATTAGCCGCTGTGTGTCGGGTCCGGTGCCATCAGGTCTCGTTGCAGGCACTGCTTGTCGATGGTCTTGACGGTATGCCAATGCAAGCGAACCCGGTCCGCGACATGCCGGATCGGCAGCAACGTGACCAAACGCTCCACCCACTAGCTCAGCGCGGTGGTGACCGGCGAGCGCCCGGGCAACCAGTCGATGCGCTCTCGTGTTGGGCCACAAGCCGGACAGCGTAAGCGTCTCACCTTGAGGGAGCAGGGGAGTATCCATGGTAACGGCGATGTCCGTAGGCTGACGTTTTAGCGAATATCAGCTTACTCAGATTTACCGCCGTTTCTCTTTCTTGCCCTCGCCACCAGCCTTGCTGGTTTCACGCTGATCTGCGCTGAACCTAAATAAGCCTCGAAAATCGCGACTATGCTTTCGAAAAGAAAAAAATAATTGCCCGTCACGGATAAATTAACGACTAATGTCTAAGTGACACAGCCTTGCACGAGCTGACACGCTTTGAAAACTTTCATTTGAAAAATTACAAAACTAGGAGCACCGTCACAGCCATGGATACCATATCCGAAGCCACCAGCGGCAGCAGAACGCCTCCTGGTACTGTTCATACCACGTCATCGAAGCATGCCAGCTTCGCTGCGTTTAGCGGATCATTCATAGAATGGTATGACTATTCCTTGTATGGGACCGCTGCCGCAGTCGTCTTTCCTCAACTGTTCTTTCCTGAAGGGGCGGGACTGGTTGGAGCGTTTGGTTCTTTCGCCGCCGGTTTTCTTGCGCGTCCGGTCGGCGCGCTGGTCTTTGGTCATCTTGGTGATCGTTATGGACGCAAGAAAATGTTGTTACTCAGTGTGCTCATCATGGGGATGTGCACGTTATTGATAGGCCTTCTCCCCACCTATCAATCATCTGGTTGGCTTGCGCCGGCCCTGTTGGTTCTGCTGCGCACGGTGCAGGGGTTCGGCATTGGTGGCGAATTTGGCGGAGGAGCCCTGGTCGCGCTAGAGAATGCGCCAAGCCAAAAGCGTGGACTGATGGGGAGCTTTCACCAGATGGGGACGCCAGCGGGGATTCTAGTCGCCACCGGGGTTTTCTCCCTGGTCATGTTACTGCCACAGGAGACCGTGATGGATTGGGCCTGGCGGCTTCCTTTCTTTCTATCAGGCCTGTTCTTGGTCCTGGCGCTGTATATCCGCGACAAGCTGCCCGAAACCGAAGTCTTCCAGCGTTCCGAAGACACGAAAGGGGCCAAGCAAATACCTTTCATTTCCCTGCTACGCCAGCATCCCGGCGCACTGCTTCTGGCGGTAGGCGCACGTATGTGCGACGCGGTTACCTTCAATATCGTCAATGTCTTCGGTATCGCCTACGCCACACGAGAATTAGGCTTGGCTAACGAAGTGATGTTGACGGGATTCGTAATATCGGCCGGTATTCAGATAGGACTCATCCCTATCTTCGGCACGCTATCCGATCGTATCGGGCGTCGCCCCGTCTACCTCAGTGGCACGATCGTCTGTGCCATGGCGGGATTGGCCTATTTCCCCATGCTGTCTCTCAACAGTGTATGGATAGCCTGGCTAGCCATCATTCTGACGCAGGCCGTAGGAACCGGGTTGATGTTTTCGATCCAGGGAACCTTCTTTGCCGAACTGTTTACCACCAAGGTTCGCTATACCGCGCTGGGTGTGGTGTATCAAGGATCATCACTGATCGGTGGAGCTCCGACACCTCTCATTGCCCTGACACTGGTAGGCATCGCAGGAAGCTACTGGGGTGCTGCTGTCTATGTCACGGCAATTGCGATCATGAGCTTCATCTGCACGCTTTTCCTGACAGAAACTTATCGCTCGTCCATTCTCAAATAGTCACGAGGCACCATTCATGAAAACCGAGTCCAAGCCCAATATCGTTTTCATCATTACCGACCAGCAACGCTTCGATACCATTGCCGCATTGGGACACGATCACGTCATTACCCCGAACCTGGATCGATTGGTTAAAGAGGGGACCACCTTCACACGCACCTATGCCGCTGCTCCCTCCTGCGCGCCCTCTCGTGCCGCGCTATTCAGTGGTCTCTATCCCCACAGTAGCGGCGTCTTGCGCAATGAGGATCCTTGGCGCCACTCTTGGGTCGAGCAGCTAGCAGATGACGGCTACCGCTGCGTCAACATTGGCAAGATGCACACCTATCCCTATGAGACCCCGCTGGGCTTTCACGAGCGTCATGTCGTGGAAAACAAGGATCGCAACCATCCCTCTCAGCCTTTCTTCCTAGATCAATGGGACAAGGCCCTATGGGTCAGGGGCGTCGAAAAGCCTGGGCGTGCGACCTACAAACGGGATATCCCCGACTACTCGCAGCGCCTTGGCGCATTCGAATGGCCTGCTGCAGATGATCTTCACTCCGACAACTTCGTGGGAAATTTGGCCCATGAATGGATCGATCGCTACAAAATAAAGGCAGACGAACCCTTTTTCCTCGAGGTGGGCTTCCCGGGACCACACCCTCCATACGACCCGACAAAGGAAGCGCTGAAACGCTACGAAAGCCGTGAAATACCACTACCGGAATTGAGCCGAGAAGAGCTCGAAAGCCAGCCGAAACCGCTTCGAACCTTGCGTAAAAATCATATTGACGACGATCACGACGCCATCGTTCATCAGGATAATCCCGGTATGGATCAGATCGAACGTCAGCGCCGTTATTATTACGCCAACGTCACCATGATCGATCACCAGGTTGGCGAATTGATGTCGGCACTGGAATCACGTGGTGTGCTCGACAATACGGTCATCATCTTCACGTCCGACCATGGAGACTGTCTCAATGATCATTGGCACAGTCAGAAGTGGACGATGTACGAAGAGAGTGTACACGTTCCCGCCATCGTTTGGGGACGCGGCGTTGCCCGGAATCAGCGCGTCGATGGACTGACGTCGCTGATTGATTTTGGTCCGACCATCTTGGAGCTGGCCGGTATCGAACCGCCGCCATGGATGGAGGCGAAAACGCTGCTGCCGGCGATTCGAGGCGAACAGTTTTCTGGCCGCGATTTCGTCTTTTCGGAGCATGCCTATGATTTCATTTTCAGTGGCACCGAACTGATGACGATGGTGAGAGATGAACGCTGGAAACTCGTTGAATTCATCGACAGTGATGAAGGGCAACTCTTCGACATGCAGCGCGATCCGGGAGAGATGTATAACCTATGGGATGACGAGACCGTTGCTGCCATTCGCCAGCACCTACAGGAAGTCATCGCACACTGGAGAGCCGAAAGCGCCCTGCGCACGGCCACCTGGTCAGCGCCTTATCGATAACTGGGTAATAGGTAACGCGACAATGAGCCATTCGGACGATCACAAAGAGAACTCCAAAATAGACTGCTGCACTCCCTCACGGGTGGTGGAGGAAAAGCGACGAACAGTCGATATGACTGTTGCAGCAGGTTCCGGCCGTCACAGCATTGCCCAGGCTCGAATCGATGATGGTGCATTCTGGATGGGTGATGCTTTCGACGAGGGGGCACACGAGGATGGAGAAACGCCAGAACACGCCGTCTATCTTGATGCTTTTGCAATAGATATCACCACGGTTACCAATCGCGACTATGCTGCCTTCGTCGCGGCCACCGGCTACGTGACCGACGCCGAACACCATGGCGCTTCGGCGGTCTTCGACGCTCACCTAAAAGCCGAACCAAGCGATGTGGAGGGCGCCTTTCCCGGCACCTCGTGGTGGCTGAGCGTCCGTGGGGCCGACTGGCGCCATCCTGCCGGTCCGCTATCGTCCCTCGAAGGGATCGAAAGTCATCCGGTGGTGCATGTGAGCTGGAATGATGCCATGGCGTACTGTTGTTGGGCCCATCGACAGTTGCCCACCGAGGCTCAATGGGAGCGGGCCTGCCGTGGGGGAGGGGGGCGGGGGATGCGCTACCCTTGGGGCGACACACTCGACACCGGCCAGAACGGTGCATGGCCCTGCAATATTTGGCAAGGCCAGTTTCCCCATTTCAATCGCTGCGAGGATGGCTGGGATGCGACGGCACCTGCCAATCACTTCGCACCGAACGACTATGGTTTGCATCAGATGATCGGCAATGTCTGGGAGTGGTGCGCAGACTGGTTCGATGCTCGTTTTTACGATGCCTCTCCGCTCAGCAACCCCCGCGGCCCCGAACAAGGCACACGACGCACCATGCGTGGAGGCTCTTTCCTTTGCCATGACTCCTACTGCAATCGTTATCGCAACTCCGCTCGCTCTTCCAATACTCCGGAATCCTCGGCTTCCAATATCGGATTCAGGACGGTTTTTCGAGACGGACGAGTCGGCTGCTCGACACAGTCAACAGAGACGACTTAATGCCAAGATCACTTCATAACGCACTCAAACGGCGGCTGAGCATTGCCGAGCATGTCAGGGATAAGGGCGATGCCAACGTCAACGAACTGGCCGAACAGTACGGTGTAACCACCGTCACCATTCGTACCGATCTCCAGTACCTGGAAGATCAAGGCTACTTGATTCGCTCTTTTGGGGGCGCCCGCTGCATCGATGATCCCGCCGCCGGGACCGACGCTTTCAGTCTGCTCGAATCACGCTTTCGCCAGGCCTACCCGGTCGCCTATCAGGCTGCGTTGCAAGTGAAACCCGGCGACCATGTTTTCCTTGCGGGATCCGTGCTGGCTCAGCGCATGGCCGTTCTGCTGTCCGGGATACCGGAACTGCACATAATCAGCGATGCACCCGCCCTGGTATCAGTCCAGAACCATACGCCTTTGGAAGGGGTTCAACTGACGGGGGGCATTTACGACAGCGCGGCAGAGGTCCTGTACGGCTGGGGAGAGGCGCTGGCCAATACATGCCGAGGCATTGATTGCAGCTTCATCGATCTGGGCGGCGACCCGGACGGGTACCACCCCGCCAGCAAGGATTACATCGCTCTATGTGGCCTGAGTGACCGCAACATTGGGATCATCCGCCGCCCGGGTATTCCAGCCGCTCATCTCCGCGTACTCGAGCACCTCACCGAGGTGCTGTTACTCGCGCAACTCAAAGACGTCTGGAGCGAAACCCTGATTGAGCACGGATTCCAGCAACAGCAGATCCAGGGACAAACCCTACAGTTCAAGCGTGCTCGCTTTCGCACCGCCGCCACTTCAGCTCCGTGATATTCAATTCCATGGTCTCATCGTCACTATAAAGGAACATACATGATTACCAGCGCCGTCTTCCCCGCTCGCTACGTGCAAGGCCGAGATGCATTACATGAACTGCCCGCCCTGGCAGCTCCTTTGGGCGATACGGCACTCGTCGTGCTCGATCCCGGTATCGGTGAGTGGATGCGCCCGCATATCGAGAATATCTGCCAAGGTAAACTCACTCTTCAGTTCTTCGACTTCGAGGGCGAATCGACCGAGCACGCCATGCGCGCCGCGAGCGAGCAGCTCCAGGCCGGTGGACATCATCTCGTGATTGGTCTCGGCGGTGGCAAGGCCATCGACACCGCCAAGGGCGCGGCTCATTATGCGCCGGGAACGCGCATCATCGCCATTCCCACGATTGCTGCCTCGGATGCGCCATGCAGCAAGAATGCGGTGATCTACAACGAAGATCACTCGGTTGCCAGAGACCTGCACGGACGCAATAACCCCGATATGGTCATTATCGATACCCGGATCGTTGCCAATGCCCCTTCGCGCTTTCTGAGTGCGGGTATTGCCGATGCCCTGGCTACCTGGTTCGAGGCCGAGTCCGCCTGGGCCACTCGTCACCGCAACTTCACCGGCTATGCCCCGACCCACACGGCGTACGTTATCGCCAACGCCTGCTACGAGACCTTGACCGAATACGCGCCGCTGGCGCTATCGCACTGCGAGGCGAAACTGGTGACCCCTGCTCTCGAGCGTGTCGTCGAGGCGGCCACACTGATGAGCACGATCGGCTTTGAAAGCGGCGGACTGGGGGCCGCTCATGGTTTTCATCAGGGTATTGCCGAATGGCACGAAACCCACGGATTACTGCATGGCGAGAAAGTTGCCTTCGGCATCCTGGCGTCGCTATTTCTGACCGACAAGGGGAGTGATCTGATCGAACGGACCTATCAATTGTGCCATGCCGTCAACCTGCCTCTGACGCTGGCGGATCTTGGCGTGGAGGACATCAGCGACAGCTATCTGATGGTCGCCGTCGAACGTATGATGCGGCCGGGAGAGTGCACCTTCAACGAGCCCGTCCAGTACGAGAATAAGGACTACCTCGATGCGCTGAAAGCCGCTGATGCCTACGGCCGCGCGTTCAAGACGTTGCCCACCGCGGCCCAGTGAAGGGGAAAGATGCCATGTCCAAGATCATGACAATCGGCGAGGTGCTAGTGGAATTCATCGCGGCCGAACGCGGCCAACCCTTCAATGCGCCGGGCCAGTTTCTCGGTCCCTATCCCAGCGGTGCCCCCGCCATCTTCATCGACCAAGTGGGTCGTCTGGGTAAAAGCTGCGGCATGTTTGGCAGTGTCGGCGATGATGGATTCGGGGAGTTAAATCGCGAACGCCTGAAACGTGACGGCGTCGATATCGAGCATATTCGCGTGTTGAACAATGCCACCACAGGTAGTGCCTTCGTGACCTACCATCAGGACAGTTCACGCGACTTCATCTACAACATCACCAACGCGGCCTGTTCCCAGATCACGCCAAATCAGATTACCCGTGATAGCTTGTCGGACTGCCAAATCTTGCATGTCATGGGAACGTCGCTGTTCTCTTTCCGAGTTATCGAGGCGACCCAAAAAGCCATCCGCGGCGTCAAAGCGAATGGCGGACTCGTCTCCTTCGATCCCAATATTCGCAAGGAGATGCTGGGTTTGCCGGAGATGCGCGACGCGCTGAACTATATTCTCGAGCTCACTGACATTCTGCTGCCCAGTGAAGGGGAGCTGGTCACACTACTTGGTACGGCAACTGAGCAACAGGCATTGGATGAGGTTTTTCGTCTTGGCGTCAATGAGGTGATCGTCAAACTCGGCAGTAAGGGGGGCCGCTATCATGATCGCTCCGGCCGCCATATCGATGCTCCCGGTTTCACGGTGGAAGAGTGCGATCCTACCGGTGCCGGCGACTGCTTCGGGGCTACATATATCGCTCTTTTCGGCGATGACCTGTCGATCGAAGAGCGCCTGCGCTACGCCAATGCCGCCGGGGCGCGTGCCGTGACGTGCATGGGCCCGATGGAGGGCGCCTCCAGCATGGCGGAGTTGGATGAGTTCATCGAACAACACGCTGCCGACATTCACTAGCCCACCCATTACGCCTTCAGACAGGAGGGAAGTACGCCCATGAATATCCACTTGCAGAGATATCTGACCCCTGAACAGGCCGGAATCTGCTCCGTTTGCTCAGCACACCCTGCAGTCATCGAAGCCTCGCTGGCGTTTGACCGTGATACAAAGCGTACCGTACTGATCGAGGCCACGTCCAATCAGGTCAATCAGTTCGGGGGGTACACGTCTATGCGCCCAGCTGATTTCCGCGCGTATGTCGAAAGGATTGCCGAAATCGTAGGTTTCGACACGCAAAGGCTTTGGCTCGGAGGGGATCATCTGGGGCCCAACCCCTGGAGCAGTAAACCTGCTGAAGAGGCCATGCAATTGGCCGAAGCCATGGTGCGGGAGTACGTCGAGGCCGGGTTTACCAAGATTCACCTGGATGCCTCCATGCCTCTGGGTGGCGATGAGATTCCGCTGGATGCTCGCTTGGTCGCTGAGCGTGCGGCGCGCCTGTGTCGCGTGGCAGAGGCTGCTGCTTCTGCGGAGTCTCCGCCGGTTTACATTATCGGCACCGAGGTTCCGATTCCCGGCGGTGAGACCGAGGGACTGGAAGCGGTTTCTGTCACGACGTCAGCGCGGTTTCAGGAAACGGTGGCAACTCATCGTGATGCCTTTCAAGCCGCAGAGCTGATGTCCGCTCTGGACAGGGTCCTTGCCGTCGTCGTGCAGCCTGGGGTGGACTTTTCCGATCAGGATATCATGCCCTTTGATCCCATCGCGGCACGAGAGCTCATCACGGCAAGCACTGAGGAGCCCAGCTATGTCTTTGAGGCGCACTCCACCGACTATCAATCGACCGAGTCGTTGGCGGCCTTGGTCCACCAGGGTTTTGTTATTCTGAAAGTCGGTCCGGAGTTGACCTTCGCTTACAGGGAAGGCCTATTCGCCCTTGCAGCGATCGAACAGGAACTGATCGAGCCGAGCTCCCGCTCACATCTTCGTAACGTCATCGAGCAAGTGATGTGTGACGAACCCGCTGCCTGGCAAGCTTATTACCACGGCGATGCGCAGACACAGAAATGGTTGAGAGGGTTCAGCTATTCGGATCGAATTCGTTACTACTGGAACCATCCCATTGTCTCAGTAGCGGTCAATAAGCTGATGGCTAACCTGCGAGCCATCGATATTCCCATGCCATTACTTCAGCAATACTTCGGCCTTGAATCCCACAGTTGGAAAGCGCCTTCCCACGGAGCGCAGCAACAGGACCTACCAGTCCGGCTGCTGGAGCAGAAACTATTCGCGGTACTCAAGCGCTATCGCTATGGATGCGATAATTCTACCCTTTAAAATATACACCAAGGATCATCGACCTGGTTCTGGTCAAGGTTGAGAAACATGAATGCCTGGCCATTGGGTAGTGACTTGATCAAGGGCAGGGACAACGCCTCAGCCATCGACACCTTGACGGTGCTCCCCAATGGCTGTCTGATCCTCGGCAAAGTGAACGACACCACCGCTATCTTAGCGGTGGCACGAATTCTACTTGCGTGCCACGAACTTGCTCTGCCCCCTGAAAACTCTAGGTTCCGGTGGCCCAACCTTGGGGAAAGGCCCTGAGCCATATGCTGACATTCCGCCAGAAACCGGTCCACCGACAATGTGAGATTTCCGCGATGTTTACTCTGATAGCAGGAGATCATTGCGATGAAGTGCAACCGATATATCGAAGAGCAGATCATCAGCATCCTCAAGGCCAGCGAGCGCGGCGTATCGTTCGCCGAACTGGCCCGGTAGAACGGCGTGACCGAACAGACTTTCTACCACTGGAAGGCCAAGTACAGCGGCATGGAAGTTTCGGAGGCCAAGCGCCTGTGCGAGCTGGAGACAGAGAATGCCCGACTGAAGAAGCTGTTGGCGGAAAGCGCCCTCGACAATGCCGCGCTCAAAGAGGTCGTCTCGGGAAAGTGGTGACGCCCGAAGCGAAGCGGCGGGCGGTAAAGCACCTGGTGATAGGCGGCTGGCTCTGCCAGCGAAGGGCCTGCCGACTACTGGGCCTGGCACGACCAGTGGCTCGGTATCAGGCGATACCGCGAGACGATGCGCTGCTTCGGACATGCCTTCAAGCTTTAGCGACGGGCTACCCCCGATACGGCTACTTGCTACTGCATGCGCTGTTGCGTCAGGAGGGGCTAGTGATCAACGCGCAAGCGTACCTACCGGCTTGTACTGCGAGGATGGCCTATTAAGTTCGGACCCGCCGGTGCAAATGGCTGGTGTGGCCAAGGACGCCGATGGCGCTACCGAACAGGCTCAACCAGCGCTGGTCGATGGACTTCGTTTCGGATCAGTTGGCCTCGGGGCATCGATTCCGCGTGCTGAACATCGTGGATGACTTCAGCCGGGAGTGTGTCGGTCAACTGGTGGATACGTCCCTATCCGGGCGTCACTTGGCTCGGTTCCTGGACGTGATCACGTAGCAACGCCCACTGTCTACTTTGATTGTTTGCGGCAACGAACCTGAGCTGACCAGCAAGGTGATGTTCTTCTGGGCACGTGAGCGGAAGGTAGCGCGGCCAGCGTCGACTACCTGATGTACTCCGGTTATGTGACGCTCGCCTACCTGTTCGCCCACGCCGTGAAGCAGGCCAAGGAAGTGCCCTGGCCGCCGGTACTGATGATGCCGCCTGCGGCGGGCCTTGCCCGCCGCTTTTTTATGGCCTGACGCGGGGCAGTGTCGATTTTGGCCGCTACGATCCCTGGCTGGATGCCTGAAGTAGACCGCGTGAATGGCACGAGCTGCTATCTTGTCTAGTCGCCTGACAGTTTTCGGTGCAGCAAGCGCCGAGAATAACAAGACGCGATGAGGAGACGCGCAAATGGCGACCTTGACGATCAATGGACAGACCCATGAGCTGGATGTGCCTGACGAAATGCCCTTGCTGTGGGCATTGCGCGATGTGGTGGGCCTGACCGGTACCAAGTATGGCTGCGGCATGTCGTTGTGCGGCGCCTGTACCGTGCATCTGGACGGTGAGGCGACGCGTTCCTGTGTCACGCCCGTCTCGGCGGTGGGGGAGCGCGAGATCACCACGATCGAGGCAGTGGGTGACGAGCGCATCGGCGAGGCGGTGCAGGCGGCCTGGCGCAAGCTCGATGTCGTTCAGTGCGGTTATTGCCAGTCCGGACAGATCATGGCGGCCGTGGCACTGCTCAGTGAAAACGCCGATCCCAGCGACGACGACATCGATTCGGTGATGAACGGCAACATCTGCCGCTGCGCGACTTATGTACGCATTCGCGCCGCCATTCATGAAGCCGCCACTTCCCTGGCATGAGGAGATCGACGATGGGCATTTTCGACCCCAAACCGACGTCCCGGCCCCGCACCGAGGTCGTCAACATCAGTCGTCGTCACTTCCTGCAGGGTTCTGCCGGACTGGCACTGGGCGTCTACCTGTCGCCCCTGCTGATGCGCGGCGGCCGGGTGCAGGCGGAGGAGGCCGCAGCCGGTGAAGGCGATGACTTTTCCCCCAATGCCTTCGTGCGCATTGGCACCGATGGCGCGGTGGTCGTGGTCGCCAAGCATCTGGAAATGGGACAAGGCACCTACACCGGCCTCGCCACCCTGGTGGCCGAAGAGCTCGACGCCGACTGGCGCGATGTATCCGTGGAGGGGGCTCCGGCGGATGCCGAGCGCTACAAGAACTTGGCGTTCGGCATGCAGGGCACCGGTGGCAGTACCGCCATTACCAATTCCTACGAGCAGATGCGGCATGCCGGCGCGACGGCCCGTGCCATGCTGGTGGCGGCCGCCGCTGAACGCTGGCAGGTGCCTGCCGAGGAGATCCATGTGCGCGAGGGGCGCTTGCGCCACGAGCCATCCGGTAACGAGAGCGGTTTCGGTGAGCTGGTCGAAGCGGCTGCCGAGTTGCCGGTGCCGGAGGACGTGACGCTCAAGGATCCCGACGACTTTCGCCTGATCGGCAAGCTCGACACGCCACGCCAGGACAGCCCGGCAAAGACCGATGGCAGTGCCATCTTCACCCAGGACATGACCCGTCCTGGCATGTTGATCGCGGTGCCGGCGCATCCACCGACGTTCGGCGCTACCTTGGCGTCGGTCGATGACAGCAAGGCACGCGAGGTTCCCGGAGTGGTCGGGGTGGTGCGTTTCGCCGGTGGGCCACATCGCTTCGAGGGCGTGGCGGTGCTGGCGGACAACACCTGGGCGGCGAGTCAGGGGCGTGATGCATTGTCGCTGGAGTGGGACGAGAGCGAGGCCTTCACCCAGGGCACGGACGAGATCGTGGCCCACTTTCAGGAACTGGCCGGCCAGGAGGGCAAGGTCGCCGCCCGGCATGGCGATGCCGCCGCAGCGCTGGAGAAGCCCGCGACTCTGGTCGAGGCGGAATATGTCTTCCCCTATCTGGCCCACGCTGCCATGGAACCGATGAACTGCCTGGTGGAACTCGGCGACGACCGCTGCGACATCTGGAACGGCGAACAGTGGCAGACCATGGATCGCCAGGCCGTGGCCGAGCTGCTTGGCATCGCGCCGGAGAATGTCTCGCTGGCCCAGCTATACGCGGGCGGCAGTTTCGGTCGGCGCGCCAACCCGCAGTCCGATTTCGTGCTCGAGGCCGTGTCCATCGCCAAGGCGGCCCGCGAGAATGGTATCGAGGCGCCGGTGAAGATGGTCTGGATGCGCGAGGACGATACCCGTGGCGGCTATTACCGGCCGCTCAACGTGCATCGCGGGCGGCTGGCGCTGGACGAGCAGGGCAAGCTCGTGGCCTGGCATCAGCACCTGGTGGGACAGTCGATCATGACGGGGACGCCCATGGAGTCCGTCATGGTCAAGGAGGGTGTGGACGCGACCTCGGTGGAAGGCGCGGCCAACCTGGCCTATGGCGTGCCCAATCTGCAGGTCGAGCTCACCACGCCCAGTGATATTGGCGTACCGGTGCAGTGGTGGCGCTCGGTGGGACATACGCATACCGCCTTTTCCACCGAGTGCCTGATCGACGAGGCTGCGGTCGCGGCCGAGCAGGACCCGGTGGCCTATCGCCTGGCATTGCTGGACGACAAGCCGCGCCATCGTGGCGTGTTGACACTGGCAGCCGAGCAGGCCGGTTGGGAGAAGCCGCTGGACGCGGGTGCCGAGGGTGAGCAACGGGGGCGCGGCGTGGCCGTGCATGAATCTTTCTCGTCCTTCGTGGCCCAGGTGGCGGAGGTAACCGTCAAGTCGGATGGCAGCTATTCGGTCGACCGGGTGGTGTGCGCGGTGGACTGCGGCGTGGCCGTGAATCCGGACGTGATCAAGGCGCAGATGGAAGGTGGCATCGGTTTTGGTCTTGCTGCGGCCATCTCCGGCGAGATCAGTCTCGACGAAGGAGTGGTTCAGCAGTCCAACTTCCACAACTATCAGGTCCTGCGGATGAACCAGATGCCCGAGGTCGAAGTACACATCGTGTCGTCCAGCGAACCGCCTACCGGGGTGGGCGAGCCAGGGGTGCCACCTATCGCGCCGGCGGTGGCCAATGCCCTGTACGCGGCGATCGGGCAACGCCTGCGTCGCCTGCCGCTGGGGACTTCCTTGACGTTGAGTTGACGGCTCCGGCCTCGCCCGGGGGAAACCGAGCGAGGCCGGACGCAACGAGGCTCTCAGGCAATGCTGTCTACCACGCCGCCGTCCACTCGCAGGGCGGCGCCGCTGGTGGCCGATGCCTGGGGCGAGGCGGCGTAGACGACCATGTTGGCGACTTCCTCGACGCTGGCGGCGCGCTGGATGATCGAACTGGGGCGCTGGGCCATCACGAAGTCTCGCGCGGTATCCTCCATCGACTTGCCGCTCTGCCTCTGTTGCTCGGCAAGCATTTCCTGAACGCCCTCGGAGAGGGTCGGCCCCGGCAGTACCGCGTTGACCGTGACGCCGGTGCCGGCCAGGCGCTTGGCCAGGCCCCGCGACAGTGACAGATAGGCGGTCTTGGTCACACCGTAGTGGATCATGTCGTCGGGGATGTTCAGCGCCGACTCCGACGACAGGAACAGGATGCGTCCCCAGCCGCGCTCGACCATGCCGCCGGCATAGGCCCGCGACAGGCGCACCCCGGACATCACGTTGACGTCGAAGAAGCGTTGCCATTCGTCGTCCGGCGTGTCGAAGAAGTCCTGGGGGCCGAAGATGCCGACGTTGTTGACCAGGATATCGGTGTCGGGCTCGGCGGTGAGCATGGCATCACAACCTTCGGCACTGCCGAGGTCGGCGGCCATGCCGCGGGCATCGGCGTTCGGCACTTGCTGGCGCAGGCGTTCGAGGGCGTCGTCCACAGCAGCCTGCTTGCGCCCGTTCAACACCACGCTGGCCCCGCTGTCGGCCAGGCCCTTGGCAATGGCGAAGCCGATACCTCCGGTGGAGCCGGTGACGATGGCAGTCTTGCCGGTCAGATCGATCTGCATCGAAATCTCCTTGTATCCAGTCGAGTGATATAAATAGCACTCTAACAACTTGGCTGCCCTGTCGCGACCGTGCTCGGGAATGCCAGGGCGAGGTGGCTCGTGGGATGCCTGCGAAGCTGTCATGCTTGGATCTTCACGTGATTCAAGGAGGAAACACGTCATGACTGTCATGCCGTCACGACGCCGCGAGGTTACCCGAGAGATCGCCATTGAGCCGCTGGCTCATCGCCATGCTGCGTCGCTATTCGATGCCGTCGATGCCAGCCGGTGCACGCTTCGCGAGTGGCTGCCCTGGGTGGATGCCACTCGGACGGTCGACGATAGCCGTGCCTTCATCGACTCTGCCATGCAGGAGTGGCAGGCCGGTACCGCCATGCATTTCGCCATTCTGTGGCGCGGCGAGCTGGCTGGCGCTTGCGGATTCAACCGAATCGTGGCGAGCCGACGCATGGCCGCCCTGGGGTATTGGTTGAGTCATGACGTTACCGGCCACGGCATCATCACGGCCTGCGCGCGCGAGTTGCTGACCCTGGGATTCGATGAACTGGGCCTGCATCGCGTCGAGCTGCACTGCGGCGAGCACAACCTGCGCAGCCGTGCCGTGGCCGAGCGTCTGGGCTTCACCGAGGAAGGGCACCTGAGGGAGTGTGAATGGATCGGCGAACGTCCCGTGACGCACGTGGTGTACGGCATGTTGGCGCATGAAGCGAGGTGATGTTGTGGTCGAGAGAGTTCCCGTCACCGTGCGGCGGGCGAGTCCGGATGATGCCGCTGGGATCGCCCATGTGCATGTCCGGGCATGGCAGCTAGCCTATCGCGATATTCTGTTGTGGGATTATCTGGAGAGTCTTTCCGTCACGCAGCAAAAGCGCCTGTGGCAGGACAGGTTGATGCATGGCGAGACTCGAGTGGTGGTGGCCGAGAGTGACGGGCGAGTGGTCGGCTTCTGCGCCTGGGGGCCTTGTCGCGACACTGATACCGCCCCGCATCAGATCGAGATATATACCCTCTACCTGGATCCGGACTATTGGTCCCGTGGGGTCGGTCTGCATCTGTGGCAACATGCCTTGACGGAGATACGTCAGGATTCGCCTTCTCGTATCAGCCTCTGGGTGCTGACCGCCAATGAACGGGCGTTGCGCTTTTATCGCACGGCTGGCTTTGCGTATGACCCAGGCTCGCAGACCTCCTTCGAGCTGGGGGGCGTGACGTTAGGAGAGGTGCGCCTGGTTGGTACTCCCGAAGAGTTGTGGCGCGGGTCATTTCCTGCATGATCGAAAGAACGAAGGTATCGACACGAAGGAAAGGCATGGGAGAGCCATGGAAAAACTGCTGATCAGTGCGTGTCTGCTGGGCCAGCCGGTTCGTTACGATGGTCGGGCCAAGACGCAGCAGAGTGACATCCTGGCGCGTTGGCGTGAGGAGGGGCGATTGGTCACGGTATGCCCCGAGGTGCAGGCCGGGCTTGCCACGCCCCGCGCGCCGGCGGAGATCGAAGGAGGCGGAGGCACTGAGGTACTGGCCAGGGACGCGCGCGTCATGACCCGTGACGGCGAGGATGTCTCCGTGGCCTTCCGGTATGGCGCCGAGCTGGCGCTGGCCCTGTGTCTCCGTCATCGAATCCGCTTTGCCATCCTCACCGAGGCCAGTCCTTCCTGCGGTAGCCAGCGTATTTACGCTGGTCGCTTCGACGGCCGTACGGTGGCCGGGATAGGAGTGACCTCGGCCTTGCTGATGCAACACGGTATCCGGGTGTTCAACCAGGATGAGCTAGAGCGGGTGGCGGCGTTGTTGTGACTGGCCCTGTGGGAGGCGGTCCGAAACCGTGACCAGTGTCGTGGTGCATCGGGCTATCCTGTCCTTATTGCCGGCAATCACTTCTTCGCGGCCGATGTCTATATTGGCTCGCATCTGAGCTGGGGCCTGCGGTTCGGCACGATCGAGAAGCGGCCGGCGTCATGTCAGGTCAGAGCCCTCGTCGACCTGAATGAGCCCGAAGGTATTGCCTTCGGTATCGATGAAATACCCCTGCCAGCAGGTGTCGGGAACGGCGAAGATCGGCAGGGCAACCCGGCCGCCGAGCGAGGCAATGCGCTCGGCGCTGGCGTGGATGTCGTCGACCTCGAAGGAGCAGGTAAAGGCATTGGTGCCGCATTCATCCGGTGGGGTGGCGGCGGGGCGTTTCAGCAGGCCGCCCTGCATGCCGTTGGCCTCGATACGCCAGTAGTCCACCGGCAATCCCTCGACTCGGGTGAATGTCCAGCCGAAGAGTTCGCGATAGAAGTGCTGGGCGCGGTCGGGCGCTTCGGCCTGAATCTCGAAGTAGAGGTGGGGTGTCGTCATTGTGGTGATCTCCGACGTGTGGATGGCATGTCCTGTCGAGCGGCTGCGCCATTGCTGGCGTGTCAGGCGATAGACGAAGCAGTCGTCGTCGCCGAAGCGCCGCTGCTCCAGGAAGCGAAAGCCCAGGCGCTCGTAGAAGCGCTGGGCGCGACGATTCACGGCGAGAGGGTCAATCAGTACTGCCGTGACCCCCGGTGCGGCGAAGCAGTGTTCCAGCGCTCGGCGCATTATGCGACTGCCATATCCTTGCCCGAGATCCCGGGATTCTCCGATCCAGATGTCGATGGCGCGCAGTCCCGACGCGACATTGCCCCAGTAGTGGCTATCTTCAAGGGCGGGATCGATAATCTGGACAAAGCCAATGGGACGACCTTCGATCTCGGCGATCAACTGATCTCGCCAGGGCGGTGTACGGAGCAGCTCCGTCTCCCAGGCCCAGTCATCGTTGGGTGAGGCTGCCTCGACATGGGGCTGGGTATCCCAGTGGCGCAACAGCGGAACATCGTCCGGCATGGCCGGGCGCAGGGTGAGCATGTCGGACTCGTCGGTAGCCATGGTGCTAGCTCATTTCCTCTTGATATTGCAGCCCATCGAGGGCTTCTGCGTGTTGTCGGGGGCCCTCCGCGTCGGGCAGGCGAAAGGAGGGGAGAGGACTATTCAGCGCGAGCATGTTGGAAGGTGTCAGGGACATGATGAATGACGCCTCCTCTCGATATGTCGGTTCAATTCAAGGCCTGAAATAGCCGTTTTCCACGTCGCTCGTATCATCTAGCATAGATCCTGTCGGCCCTACCGGGTGCCGTGATCCGGGGCTGCTGTGTATCTCCATGGAGTGAAAAGGGCCCGGCGATGAGCTTCAGTGACGAGGAAAGGCGAATACTGTTGGACGTTAAGGGCGTCGGTGCGACGGTCATCCAGCGTTTCGAACAACTCGGTTATGGGTCATTGGCCCAACTTGCCAAGGCCGATGTGGAACATGTGGTGAACGAGGCATCGGTACTGGTCGGGGGGAGTTGCTGGAAGAACAGTCCTCAGGCGCGTTCAGCAGTGGCCGGTGCCATTGCGGCGGCGGTAGATAACGTTCAGGTTGGCGGATAACCGAGCGCCTGACGCAGCCGCTCGGCGTGATTGGCCACCCAGCTCGGGTCGATGGGGCCCCAGTCGCGAATCACGTAGTGGCCGATGTTATGGCGCTCTCCGGGAGTCGGTTCGAACTCGCAATGAATGTCCAGTTCGCTCAGTGCTGCCAGGGTATCCTGGGCGGTGCGCCTTGGCATGCCCGTGGCGGCGGTGATGGCCGGCACGCTGTCGGTACCGGCAGCCACCAGGTGGGCCACGTAGAGGCGGCGATAGAAGCTCGACTGAGTCTTGCTGAGTGACGTCATGGTGGGGGCACGTTCGGTGAATGTGCTGCCATGCTACCGAAACCAACCCTTCATTGCGTCGGTGATCTGGCGCATCTCTTCCGGAGAGGTGATGTAGGCGGGCATGGTGTACAGCCAGCGGCCGAAGGCACGCAGCCAGACCCCCTGGTGTCTGGCGAACTCCGCCGCCCCCTCGAGCGAGTCGGCGTCGTGGACCTCGATCGCGGCGGTGGCACCCAGCACGCGTACATCGACCACGGCTGGGTGAGCGTGCAGCGCCGAGTCTTCCAGCAGTTCCGCGCGCAATATGGCATTGAGGGTCGAGATGCGTCCCAGGTAATCGTCTTCCTCGAAGATCGCCAGACTCTCCAGGGCGACACGGCAGGCCAGGGGATTGCCCATGAAAGTGGGGCCGTGCATGAAGGCGTGAAGCCCGCTGTCGCCGATGAAGGTGTCGTGCACACGATCGGTGGCCAGGGTGGCGGCATGGCCGAGATAACCGCCGGTCAGTCCCTTGGAGAGCACCATGATGTCCGGTGTCACCTCGGCATGTTCGGCGGCGAACATGCGTCCCGTGCGGCCGAAGCCGGTGGCCACTTCGTCGAGGACCAACAGGACATCGAATTCGTCGCAAAGCCGGCGGGCCCCGCGCAGGTAGGCGGGTGAGGTCATGTTGAGACCGCCGGCAGCCTGCAGCAACGGCTCCATGAGCAGGGCAGCGATCTCGTGATGATGCGCTTCCAGCACCTCGCGCAGGGCGTCGAGATCCGCCTGAACGGCGTCATCGTCGGCGTCGAACGGGGCGGTGGGGGCCGGCGCGAAGTGATGCTTCGGCAGAAAACCGGCGAATAGCGAGTGCATGCCTTCCTCGGGATCGCAGACCGCCATGCAACCGGCGGTATCGCCGTGATAGGCCTTCATCAGCGATAGCATACGATGCTTGTTTGGCTGGCCGCGCAGGTACTGGTACTGCACGGCCATCTTCATGGCGACCTCCATGCCCACCGAGCCGCTGTCCGAATAGAAGACATGGTTGAGCCCTTCCGGGGTGATGCGCACCAGTTCACGCGCCAGACGGTCGGCGGGCTCATGGGTCAGCCCGCCAAGCATCACGTGGCAAAGCTCATCGGCCTGCTGCTGGATGGCGCGCACCAGGCGGGGATGACGATAGCCATGGATCATGCACCACCAGGAGCAGGTGGCATCCAGCAACGACTCGCCACTTTCCAGGGTGAAACGAGGGCCCTCGCCGCCGACCACCTTGGGGGCGGGAGACTGGGTCTTGAGATGGGCATAGGGATGCCAGACGGGGGATGGGGTCCTGGCAGAAAGGGAATTCCTGGTGGAATCGCTCATCGGGTCTCCGGGCAGGCCATGCAAATGTGCCTCTTACCTTACATGTAAACTTGTATTTTTTTAAGAGTTTACATGGTGAGGCTCGGCTACGGTCGAGCATCGCTCAGTCGGGGATCGGAGACGATGTGTCGAACTTGCTGCGCTTGCGCGAGAGCAGGGTACGGAACTTGCGCATGTTGTCGTCGGCATAAAGGACGTTGTCGCAGAAGCGGTCATAGGCATTCATGTCGGGGACAACGACGATCAGCACGAAGTCGCATTCGCCCGTCACTTGATAGCACTGCTTGACTTCGGATGCGGCGATGGCGCGCTCCTGGAAGCGTTGATAAAGCCTCTTGTGATCCCGCTCCATCGTGACCTCGACCACCATGTGCAGACAGGGCTTCATGGCCTCAGGGCTCAACAGTGCGACCTGGCGCTCGATGATACCAGCTTCGCGCAGTCGCTTGACGCGTTTCAGGCAGGCCGAGGGAGAGAGGCCCACTTCGTCGGCCAGGGCCTGGTTGGTGATGTCGGCGTTACGTTGCAGGCGATCGAGAATGCGGCGGTCGAGATTATCCAATGACATAATATGTGGTAATAAAGAAGAAGTTCGACATAATATAGGTCGTTGTTCGGGCATTTAACAGAAGATTCTGCACTCTGCGGACTAGGATGGTCTCTGTTTTCCTGACATGGAGTCCGCTATGTATATCCGTCGCTGTGCCAGTGCCGGCTGGAAATTGCTGCGCGATGCGTTTTTCGTCTATGTGACCCTGCTCAAGGTACTGATACCGGCATTGCTGGTCGTCAAGGGCCTGGAGTGGCTCGGCGCCATCGAGTGGCTCGGCGAGATGCTGTCTCCGTTGATGGGCTGGCTGGGGTTGCCCGACGCCATGGGCGTGGTCTGGGCGGCGACTCTCCTGACCAATATCTTCACGGGGCTCGTGGTGTTCTTCGAGGTCGCCGGGGACACGTCGTTGAGCGTGGCACAGGTCACGGTGCTCGGCGTTCTGATGCTGGTGGGACATTCTCTGCCTGTGGAAGGGGCCGTCGCCAAACGCGCTGGCGTGCCCTGGTGGGTCACGGTGGCTCTGCGCCTGGGAGGTGCATTGGTGCTGGGCGGCATCTTGCACTGGATCTACTCAACGGGCGGATTGTTACAGGAAACTGCGGAGATCGCCTGGCGCCCGACAGCGGCCCCGGAGGGAGTCCTGGCGTGGGGCGTGTCGCAATTGCGAACCTTGGCGATGGTCTATCTGATCATCCTCGCCCTGATGGTGCTGCTGGCAGTGCTACGGCACCTGGGACTCGAGCGGTTGATCCATCTCGCCCTGACGCCCCTGTTGCGCGTGCTGGGCATCGGTCGGTCGGCGGCCAATACCACTGTGATCGGCTTCACGCTGGGATTGAGTTATGGGGCAGGCCTGCTGATTCGCGATGTCGACGCTGGTGTCATGAGCCGGCGTGACAGTTTCCTGGCGATCTGTTTTCTCGGGCTCTGCCACAGCGTGATCGAAGATACCTTGTTGATTCTGCTGCTGGGAGCGGATCTGACCGGAGTGCTCTGGGCCCGGCTGCTCTTTGCCTGCCTGGTCATCGCCGTGTTGTCTCGATGGCCCGATGGCTGGCGGCCCGCTCGTTGGGGGAGGGCGCGTGTCTGAACAGGGGCGATCAGATCGGGTAAGGCATCTTGGTATGCAAGACTGAAGGCGCCGCCTTGGGTGGGGGCGACGCCTGGCGTCTCAGGGGCGGTATTTCCCGGGCAGGAACTTGTCCCGTCAGCTTTTCTTAGCTGGTGGCTTCGTGGGCCGGAGCCAGGGGATCGCCTGTCACTGCGATATCGGTCATGTGTTGCTGTTTTGCCTGCAGCTTGAGGCGGGCCTTGGTCATGGCGGCGCTGCTGCCTTCGGCCACGATGTCGGATGAGGCATCCGCTACCGGCGCATGGCCCTGAATCTTCTGGTCTTCGGTCTGGCTGGCCGTGGACAGCGGCTCGTTCAATTGCATGGTGAGCGCTGATGCCTGGCCAGCCTGGGCGGCGAGCGGGAGAGCGGCGATGAGCAGTGCTGAGAGCATCGGCTTGATTTTCATGGTGAGTCTCCTTTGATTCGGTGTGTCTCGAGAGGCCTCCCTCTCAATGATTAGTATGCTAATAGATTTAGCAGCCCGAACAAAAGAGACTTAAAATCCATATATGATTCGATATTTTCGAAAACACCTGCATGCCGCAAGCCTCGCGAACCTGGTGAAGGTCAAGGGCCGGTTGGCAGGGTGAAGGCCGGTCGAGGGAAGAGGCCGTTCATTCGGTTCGCGTGGGTACCTGGTGCTATTGGTGGGCCATTTCCTCAGTCATCCCACCGGTCTTCCCAGTCATCGTGCCTGTCTTCCCAGTCATCATGCATGTCTTCCCTGCGTTCCCGGCGGCGCTCTCGACGCTCTTCTGCGCGTTCGCGCGCCTCTTCGCGACGCTCGCGCTCACGTTCCCAGCGCTCTTCCTCTCTTTCCCGCCGGCGTTCCCAGCGATCCTCGTCATCGTCCCTGTCGTATGCGCGATCATACCGATCATCGTCGATGACGATGGCGGGAAGCGAGGCGATGCGCGCTGGCTGATAGGTACAACCCGTCAGGATGGACAGGGCGATGACGGTCGGCAGCAGGAAAATTGGATGCATGATCACTCCAGCGGGAATAGGACCGATGAATACTAGCAAGGCATCGGGGCTTTGCCCTGTGGCGTGATGGCGACACTCGGTGGTAACAAGATGAAAGTGAGAGAGACATCTTGCCGAAGGTTAAAGGGGCGCCTGCCGACACTTTCCCCATCATGGAGCCTGGTAGCTGTCGTACAGCGCTTCGCCGTGGATGGCTAACCTTCCCGTTGCATCTTCTCGCGCCGCGCGACTTCCGCCGGCGTGGGAGGATCCATGGCATAGTCCTCGGTTTTCACCGCACCGTCGCGCACGTACTGGGCCATCACGATCCCGTTGGGGGACACGCGGTGGGAGGCCAGCTTGAACGCTGCAGCCCTTGCGCCATTGTCAAACAGCTTCTTGCCTCCCCCGAGCACTACCGGAAAGGTGAACATCCTGATCTCGTCGACGAGATCGCTGGCAAGCAGTGTTCGGATCAGATCGGTACTGCCCTGGGTGACCAGCGCTGGCCCGTCTTCCCGCTTCAGCCTGGTGACATCGAGTGCCGCGTCACGCAGGGCCACCGAGCCTGTCCACGTCAGTTCCAGGCCCTTGCGAGTCGCAACGTACTTGGTAGTCGAGTTGAAAGCCTTGGCCACGCCATCGTCGGCCCCACCCTCGGCATATGGCCAATGTGCCGCGAAAATCTCGTAGGTCTTTCTCCCGAGCAAAAGGTCGAACGGCTGATTGAACAGCCTGTCGACCTCTTCACCGAATACCTCGTCTATCAGCGGCATGACCCAGCCGCCGTAGTGGAATCCGCCGGTCGGGTCTTCCTGGGGCCCGCCGGGCGCCTGCATGACGCCGTCCAGTGACACGAAGGCGCCGACAATGACGTTGCGCATGAATTTGTCCTCCCGAATTGTCTTCTCGCACCCAGTAGTCGAACGAGGCTCTGCCAGATCGACAGACCGAGTTGCAGAACCTGGATTCGGTGCGTGCAGGAGGCGTGAGATCATCGGTGGTTCGTGGGATGGCTGTGACTCGACTCCCCGAAACGGGATCGTGATGCTGCCGGGCTTGGTTGGATGTCTGAAGAGGCGGAGGGCGGCATATGGACCCAAACACCACTGGCATGAGCGTGTGTCGCTGTTTTACCACAGGGCGCGGACAGTTCGGCTTGCTACTATAGGTGCACTATCCCTCTATCGGAGAGCCATATGCATGTACTGAAAACTGGTTTGTTGGTTGGTCTTATGGCCATAGGACTTTCTGCCTGTGGCACGACGACAGGCGAACGCGCGCTAAGTGGAGCAGGCGTGGGCGCGGCCGTGGGTGGTGCAGCGGCTGCTGTAACGGGGGGCGATGTCTCTCAAGGTGCCGTTATAGGTGCTGGTGCAGGGGCTGCTACAGGGGCTGCGACAGACGAGAATGACATCAATCTGGGCGATTGAAGCCGTGGGAGGCTTCAATCGCCGCACAATCCTGCCTTTCGGTCCGGCGTTGGGCGATGCCCAGCGCCACGCCCTTCGGCGATGCCATATCGGCGCTCGAACCTCTTGTGCCATTGCGTGACCTCGATGTTTTCGTTCTCGCCGATTTCATCGATCGGTAGAACCCAGGCATCTTGGCCGAGCAATTCGTATGAAGTGGGCTTCTTGCTTATGGCAGGGGCCTGTTGGCGCACACAGTGCCAACAGAGAAGGCGAGCTTGTCAAATGCTGACCAACGTCTTGACCACGCTATGCCCAAGACAGGCATATCCATGCCCATTTGGCGTCTGAGTGTTCAGTAACTTACTGAAAAATAAGAATTAAATGGTGCGGATGGGGAGACTTGAAGAGACTATATAAATCAACGTACTAGAAGCCGATTTCCCAAAAGGCATACATAGAGGCATACAAAAATTTCTGCGTTGTATGCCTGAATTTTTTCTTGCTGGCGCGCCCATCATGCTTGGGCACGCTCAATCAGGATCTCACTATAGCGGTAAATCTCCGACAGGCGGAAGAGCACCCGTGCTCCTCGCTCGGTTCCCGTCTTGAATCCGGTTGGGCAATCCGGGTCCATCTTGCGCAGGCGATCGAACTCGGTAGGGCTTCGGCCCAGGATCCGGGCTGCCTCCTTCCGACTGATCTGCACGTACTTGGGATCTAACCACTGGTTGATGTCTTGCATTTCAGTCTCCTGTATATCGACGTCCGCCATGGCCAAGCCCTCCGGACCCTCGCCAATGCTGTTCGCGCTGCACCCAGTCCGGTAACTCGTCGCGTTTTGCTTTGATGATCTCCTGCACCTCGGGAAGGGCGACTAGCTCGCGTAGCCGGCCGAGCTCCTGGTGCTGGCGCTGGATCACGCCGATGGCCACCTCGGCCAGCTCCCACATGTCCTGCGGTGTCTCGCTGTCCCTTTTCACCTTTCCCAGCCCGTAGCAGCCACCGCAGGGGCGCCCCTTGTTGCCCTTGATGCTGTCCCGCCCGGTACCCAGGCACACCGTGCAATCGTCGGCAGCGATTGACCGCCAATGCTGGCGCCAGTCGTCCAGCGTGGTGGCGCTCGTCACGTCCTTGTCGAGGTCGCGGTAGGCCACCAGCTTTTGTCCTTCCAGGGCACTGCCTCCGTCGAACTGGTTGAGCTCGGCATACCGGCCACCGTGCTGGCGGTGGGTGTGTGTTGCACGACTTGTCACGCTGCCTTGCTCCCCAATTGCTGGCGCAGGCCCCGGGCAAATTCCCCGAGCCGGTGGGTGGAGAGGATGCCGACGCGCGAGCGCAGGAAGATACGCCGGGCTGCTGCCCGCTCGGCATCAATGTCGATGGGTGTGCCCTTGGGGGCGATCAGCGTCATAGAACGCACGCCCAGAGACTCATAGCGGTGCCAGATGACATGGGCGGCCAAGCCGGTCTGGCGAGCGAGGTCATAGACGGTGATCATTTTCCCGGTGCGCGGGTCGAGGATCGGGTCGGCGGTCATGACGGCACCTCCGAATCGACTCGCTGGAACTCGACGACCCAGACCCATGGGTTGTCTGCCCATGAGCCGTTGCCGTTGATCCGCTCCCAGACGCGGCGGAAGGCGCGTCGAGGCTTCTCGTACCATCCGCAGTACCGAGCGCCCTCGGTTTCCGAGTTGTCGCAGCCCTCTTTCTTGGCATCTGCCTCGGTGATGTCCTGCAGGCGCTCGACACGCACGGCTGTGACCTCGAGCAGTAATCTCGCCATGGATCGGGGCATGTGGATGCTGGGCCGTCGACGGATCTCATGGGGCTCGACCTCAGAAGGGTCGTCAGGACCGGGACGCAGCCCCCAGCCCAGCACCTCTCGGCCATACTCTGACTCGGTGTATACCGGGCCAACGAACCCGTGCTCCTCAACGCGCAGCGTCGTCTCCCGTACCCACAGCTGGTCGCCGGGCTGGCCATAGGGGCATGGGATGATGTCGTGCTCGTATTTGCCAGAGCCCGGGTGAATCTCGCGGCGAATGAATGCGCCAAACTTCCCCTTCTTCGGGTGTGAGCTGGTGATGTAGCCCAGCCTCATGGCCGCGCCTTCAGCAGTCTCGAATGACCAGCCGTTGGACGGCTGCAACTTCACCACCCTGCGCGTCTGCGTCTTCCGGCCATCGAGGATGGCGCGGACCATCTCGTCGTTGAACAGGATCGGGCGCTCTTTCATGACGGCACCTCCTGTCCCTGCTGCGCTTCCCCTCCCAGCCAATCGATTAGGCGGTCGATGCTGGCGCCCAGGGCTTGGGCCATGAGCAGGAAGTCGGTCTCGAGGCGCACCAAGGCGTCGCCTTCGTCGTCGGCCTGGCTGGCTTCGTCGATTACGGCGTCGTCGAAGCGGATGGACTTGATGGCCAGGTCGTCGTGGAGCACGAACGTCATGCGCCCCTCAGTGCCCAGGGCGAGCTTGCTGACCATCCGGCCACTCTCGAGGTGCTTGAACATTTCATCGCTGTCCAGATCCACCTGGCGGGCGCGGATCACGCCGTCGTCGCCCTTGGCCTTCAGTTCCGCCTGGTCGCCGATGATTAGGTCGGCCGGGCGGTTGGATGGGGCGATCATCCAGTGGGTCATGGCCCGCATCGGCAGGGTGTTGGTGGCCAGCGGGGTGACGCGCAGACTGCCCAGCGTCTCGCGCAGCAGGTCGAGCACTTCCTCGGCACGCTTGCGGCTGCTGGTATTGATGCCGATGAGCTGGCGCCGGTGGTCCCACCACAGGTCGATGCGCTGGGTGCGGACGAAGGCACGGGGCAGCAGTTCCTCGTAGACCTGCTCCTTGAGGGTGAGCTTTTCCTGCCGGCGCAGCTTGCGGCCTTCGGCTGCCTCCTGCGCGCTGGCGCGTTCCTCGACCTCCTCACTGACCACAGCAGGCGGCAAGATCCGCTCCTGGCGTAGGGCGGACAGGAGATACTGGCCCTGCAGGTGGTGGTAGAGCTGGCGCCGAATGCTGGCTCGGCCAGCCGGAGGGCACCATCCGATGCGGCGTGCTTCGCTGCCGCCAAGAGGACGGGATTCCTTGGCCTCGACGCGATCATCGATGCAGCCGCCGTCGATGCCGGCCACGGCGTGGACGCGGTACAGCTGAAGGTTCTTGAACCACATGGTTATGCCTCCGAAGCGTGCGTCAGGGTGTTGGGGGCGTGTTGCGCCAGCTCATAGCCCAGCGCAACTCCATGGCCGTACGCTTCGCCACTGTTGAACGCCCTTGCTGACTGGACTTGGCCTTTGGGGCGCCAGCCGCCGATTTTTGTATCAGCGAGTAGGGCGCTGATGTCAGCAGCTGCGGTGTCATACATCGAGGCAAGCACCGGTAGCTGCGCCCCATCCTCGTCTTCCAGGGCGCCTTTACGTCCCGCCTCGATCAGCTCATGTACACGCACTCGGATGCGATACGACGCGCCCTCGCAAAAGCTGGTAATCCACGTCATCGGGTGAATGTGCTTCGGGCGCACCTCTCGGCTGCTACGCTTCGCCTCCGCGTAGACAGATCTCACGACCGACTGAATGACGCGCATCGCCGTTTCGCGGTGAAGCTCTCTCCCCACCAGGGAGAAGCGCTTGCCAGCTCCCTCTCCTTGGCGTCGGTAGCGCGGCTGGCCGTGAGTGAGCCCCTTGCAGAAATACAGCCGGGCGATAGCGAACATGACCTCCTGGCACCATTCGCCGCGTACCAGCAGCGTGTTCTTGTCGCCCCAGCTCACTCCATCGCTGTCATCGATCTCTGACTCATCCATGCCATGCTTTGCGAGCAGCGCGTGGAGTCGGCGCGCGGCGATCATCGCCTCATGCTCGCTGGAAGCGTCGTCAGCCATCGCCTTAAGGCGGCGCAAGCGCTCTTTCGTTTTTTCGTCCATAAGATCTCCTGGTCAGGCAGCTATTCGACGGGTAGCCGGTACGCGGCCGGCTGGTCATCAAGCAGATCGTTGGCAGCGGGTATCAGCAGCCCGTGGTCGGCCAGCGATTCGACGGTGCGGTGATGGACGGGCGTGCCGTCGAACAGCCGCCAGCCCCCCCATGCAGGTGATAAACAAGCTGCTGGCGCTCACGCAGGGCGGCGACAAGACGTTGCTGTGGTTTGGTCATGCGCATGGCAGAACCTCCGGAATAAAAAGCCCGGCCCGGAGGCCGGGAAACGCAGGGATTCAGTTGCTGGCGAGCTGGCGCTGGTCATGGCCCTGGGCTGACATGCCCGGGCACTGCTCGTCGGCGATGTCCTCGTAGTCCGGGTGGCCGGTGCGGATCTCCGGGGCAATGCCACGACGGGCCTCGGCCTGCCAGGTGGCGACGCCGGCGCAATACTGCCGCTGCATCTCGGCGGCGATCTCGCGGTCGGTCTGCTGGACGTTGGCGAGAACCAGGAGGCCGGCACAGGCCAGAGGCAGGGCGCCGAAGCCCAGCACGAGACGTTTCAGGTCGGTCAGGTTGCTCATGACGCCTCCCGGTCGCGCAGTGTGATGTTGCCGTTGTCGTGCAGCCGCTCGAGCATCCACGTGAGCCACCGGATGGCCCCAGCAGGTGTGCGGTGTGGCTGGCTCGATACGATCTCGATGGACAGGTAGGTGCCCGGCACCTTGAAGGCGGGGCGATAACCCGTACGCGGCTTGCCCGGGGTGACCTCATGCGCGACCAACTCGACATCGGGATCAGTTACGCCGTCGCGCTGGGCGTATTCGCGCCAGGCGGAAGCCATGTGGCGAAGAGGGATCGTGATAGTGCTCATGCCAGCACGCTCCCCAGGTCGCGACGACCTACTCGGCTGCTGCATGTGATGGGTTGGCGTGTAGTCACTGGCTGACGGGCGCGTGTCGTCTGGCCGTGCAGGTCGGCGAGCATCAACGCCAGTGCGAGCGGGGCGATCCATCCGCGTGATATGGCAATGGCGATCAGGTGAGCAGTGTTGCGGGCGTTGGTGCGCTGGCAAGCCTGCTTTACCTGTGTTCGCACTGTTAGGACTGATCGACAGAGGCTGATGGCTATCTCCTCGGCGGTCATGCCATCAGCCAGACGGCTCACTATCTCAGCTTGTCGCTTGGTCAGGTCCATGTGTTATCGCCTTGATAATCAGGTTATGGCCTGATGTTAGGAGCGCGGATCTAAAATATCAAGGGATAAACTGATAAAGGGAGGAGTGTGGAGAGAAGATCAGGTTTATGATCTTGAATTTCGGGCGGGATTTTCTTCAACTTTTTTACGAGCACGCAGCAGGTCGAACGCCTTGCATAGGTTCACGAGAGATTCTCGCGAGCGTTCCTGCGTGTTTTGATCATGGCCATCAGTGTCAGGAGTGGCGCTAGACCGTTCCTCCATGGATTCCCCCGCGTTCATGTAATGCTGTTTATATATACAGTAACCGAAGAATTCAGATACAGCTACCTCGATGTGCTAGACATAAAAAAGCCCGCAGTTTTGCGGGCTTGCATGATGTATGGCGGGGGTTACTCAGAGGGAGGGGCTTGCTCACGTATGGAGAGAGCATATCTGAACAGTATGCCGTAGGCCTCATCCTCTCCCTTGCCTTGCAAGACCAGTTCGTGAGCCTTCTCCATCACGGAACTGAACTGTTCGACGCTCCCCTCTGGCAAGGCGGCCTTGGTGACCGTGCTGGTCAGCTCTCCGGCCAGCCTCAGCGCCTCATCGGTTGCGAGGCCTGCTTGTGTAGGTGCGTCCTCTCCGGCCAGCTCGGCGGCTGAAACGCCATATTTGGATGCTAGCCGTATAAGGATCTTGTCGCTCGGTGCCGTTTTCAGGCTTTTCCAGTCGGACACAGACTGGGCTTTAACGCCTGCGTCGTCGGCAATCAGTACGCCCAGCCCTCGCTCCTGATGGTGGTCATGGTAGTCCATCGCCGCCTTGGATATGGCGGCCCACATCCTGCGCTTCTCTTCATCCGTGGGTTTGCGGCGGGGCATCGGGTATCTCGCGATTATCAACTAATAGCTTGATTGTAGGCACCTCACATCCATTCTCAATACCGAAAATCAGGTATTGTCTTGCCAATATCAGGCCAATGAGGCTAGCATAATCAGGAGTAGACCTGATATTAAGGCTGGCCATGACGACTCAACCCACATCTCTCAAAGACGTCATCAACGATTGCGGTGGCGCTCCTGCCGTAGCGAAGCGGCTGAATCGGAGCAACCAGTACGTCCACGAGTGGCTGCAGAGAGGTCATCTGCCGCTGTCCGAACTGACTGGGCGGACCCGCTACAGCGAGACCCTCGCCTCTATGCAGCGCGAGGGGAAGCTGTCTGCGGCTGAAATCCGCCGCATTGGGCTGCGGCTCTAGGCCAGCGGGCGAGGGGACGTCATGACGACGATGACAACGACACCGATGGGTCGCTACCGCGACCACCTGATCGACGAGACGAACCGCCTGCAGCGCGAGCGTGCTGAGCTGGCCGTGACCGGCCCGATGCTGGCCCGCCTCTGCTGTGACCTGCGGTACCACCAGGCAATGACCGATCTGCTGGCGCTGACCGAGGCGTGGGACGACGACGCCCAGGTACGCATCAACGGTCGCCGGCTGATGCACCAGTTCTTTGCCGACCACTACCAGCACGAGCTCGAGCAGCTCGAGGGGGCAGCGTGATGTTCTTCGAAGAAGCGAGGCGGGTCGTAAGGGCGTTGCGTGAACCTGAGCAGTGGAGCGCCCACCGTTACTACCTGAAGCATGAGCCTACAGGGTGGTCATTGTGGATCGGTAGCGGACCGCTTTTCGTTCAACCCTATCTTCCCGTGGATGAAGCTCCGGGTCAGCCCGAGTGGGCCGATCCCAGACCCGCCCGGTATGGGGTACTGGACCAGCTGATCATCTGGTACGGCGGTGCCCGTCGCTGGAATCGAAGAATCAAGCGCGAGTCCATTCGACGGGCACGGTTCAAGGGGGATGCGTGATGTCAGATCCTGCCGCGAACCTTGTCCACGAGATCCTCGATCTCCGTCAGGAGGCCTTGCCCGGAGTCCGAGTCGAGAAGCGACTGAAGCTCGGCCAGGCAGTCATGGCGCGGATCGATGTCGTGCCTGGGCCGACCAGTGCCCATAAGGTGGCTCTGCATCCGGTCGTCAAAGGTCTGGCTATCAGCCAGTGCCGATTCGATTCTCGAAAGACGACCCAAGATCTCGGCCTGGGTCAGCAGGACAGTCCTCAGCATTTGATCCGTTTCGGTCATGGTGTTGCTCCTTTGGGTTGCGTGAGAACTCCCACTGTAGCGGGTGACACCATGGCCCTCTACAACGCCGGGGGTGTGGCATGAGCCTCGCGGCAATGAACTGGGCCCGGCAGTCGATGAAGACGCTGCCCTCGGATGTTCGCGCACCAGCACGGCTGGCGCTGATGCTGATGGCTGACTATGCCGACGAGGACCACGTGTGCTGGCCCTCGATCAAGACCATGTCCGAGGAAATGGGCTGCTCAACCCGGAGCGTCCAGCGTGCGATCGATGCCCTCGAGGAGCGTGGTCTGCTGGCCGTGCAGAAGCGCCAGGCAGCCAATGGACGTCAGCAGTCGAATCGGTACCGCTTGGCCGTCGGGGCAGGGTGTCAATCTGTCACCCCCTCTACTTCTGACCAAGCTGAGTCGGTGGAAGGGGGTGACAATCTGACACCCTCCGAGGGTGACAAATTGTCAGGGGAGGGTGACAGCCCTGTCAGGGGGAGGGTGACACCGGTGTCACCCCTTGAATCTACCACTGTGAACCTAAACCCCCCTCCCTCTGACGCGCGTGGCGTGTTCGATCGAGCAGCCCAGCAGGACGACCAGGGCCGACCGGTCGACAACACCCCGACGTCACGCCAGCAACCGATGACCTACGACTGGCAGCCCGATGCTGGCGCCCTGGCCATGGCGTGCCAGCGCCGGGGCATGGCAGCCGACACCCAGCCCGATGCCGCCACTCTGGCGGACTTCGTGACCCACTTCGCCGAGCAGCCACACCAGCGCCGCACCCACCAGGGGTGGCACGAGCGCCTGGCCAAGTGGTTGAGCGAGAACCGTCAGCGCCAGCCGCTGGCTCCTACCGGAGGACCTGACCATGCACAACGCCCAGCAGCTTACCGAAGCGACGATCGCCGGTCTGAACGCGAAGCGGTCCGGGAACAGCTCGCCAACCCGGGAGACACCAGCTGGGCAGACGGCTGGTGGCCAGAAGACGACACCACCGAGAGAGCAGACGCTGGCGCTGGTGAACCAGGTGTTCACCCGGCTGGAAGCGATCTTTCCGAGGACCTGGGCGAGTGCGTTCCCGAGTGCGGACATGCTGAATCTGGCTCGTCGGGAGCTGGCGCAGGAACTGACCCGCTGGTCGGCACTGCCGACGCGGCAGGTGGTCGAGCGGGCGATGAGCGAACTGAAGCGAGCGGGGAGTACCTGGCCGCCGACGATCCCGGTGCTGGTCTCGATGCTGGCGCCTACCCCGGAGGACTTCGGTATGCCGGCGACTGGTGAGGCCTGGCGCGAGGCGCTGGCCCACGCCCATGAACCTCGCCGGCACCGGTGGAGCCATGAGGCCGTGAGGTTGGCCGGCAATGCCGTCGGCTGGTGGGACCTGACGCACACCACGGCGCAGAGCCAGTGGCCACGCCTCGAAAAGCGGTTCGTCCGCGAGTACCAAGCCCTGGTCAATCGGGTGATGGCCGGCGAGGACCTGACGCCGCGCCAGTTGCTCGAGCACGACGGCCACCGCTCACAAGCCGAACTCGCCGAGCGGGCCGGGCAGGAACGCGCCGACCGGCTGGTGGATGACGCCGGCCTGCCGCATCGAATGAACGCCGACCAGGGACTGCGCTCCCTGCGTGCCGCGCTGGGGAGGGGATGACGATGAGATTGCTTGGAGTGCTGGTCTCTGTGACTGGCGGGGTCAATGGAGGGGCGCTGGTCCATGCCTATGGAATGGGCGCGCTGATTCTGGCTATCCCCGTGGCGATCATCATGGGGGCGGGGGTTGCGTACATGGAAAAACGGGGAGCTTGGTGATGACGGCACTGATGCAGCCCGCTGGCCGGGAAGTATCCCGCGAGGGCTATGACGATGTCCGGCGCTCGGGTCGGCAGGCCCGCCAGCACCAGCAGGTACTCGATGCCATCCGGCAGGGTGGCCCATGCACTCGGCAGCGCCTTTCGGAGCTGACCGGGCTGGCGCTGTCCTCGATCTGCGGTCGCTGCCGCGAACTGCTCGATACCGGCCAACTGACCGTGATTGGAACTGCCGGCAAACCGGCCCGCCAGATCCTGGCCTATGTGCCCGAGGAGGCCAACGACGCGCCTCGGGGTGACCTGCTCGACGATTGCACGGAGGTGGCCCAGCCATGAAGCCGATCGACATCGAACACGAGGTGCTGCTGGCGCTGCGCTCAACGCCAGGGCAGGCCATCCACGCTATCCGTCGCCGGATCACCACCGCCCACGGCGAAGGGCCAGGCTGGCGCCAGGTGGCCAACACGGTGAACCGCCTCGAGCGTCGTGGCTGGGTGCGGATCGTCGCCGAGCAGGAGATCAACGAGGTATGGCATCCCGCCTATGGGCTGACCGATGCCGGTCGCGAGCAGGCCGACCGGGTGCATGCCCAGCGGATCAATGCCAGGGGAGCGGAGGTGTCGGTATGAACATCTTTATGCGCATCCACGACCGACTGACCGGGGTGCTGGGCCGGGACTGTCAGGGCAAGCCGCTGCGCAAGGGTGATCAGGTTATCGCTGTGGTGGGCGTCCGGCCAGAGTACGAAGGCCTCGAGGCTATGGTCATGCGGCTCTATCAACCACCCGGCGCGACTGAACGCCTTGCATGGGGAAGCGGGCCGTGGGTGTTGTTGTCGGGCAACCTGGCTTGCCGAGCCAGTTGCTTGAAGCGCGTCGACTTCGACGAGGGTGCTAACTGGGATCGTACATCCGAAATTACCGGCTGGACGCCGCGCACCATTAAGCAGCCGAGCGAGGTGACGCAATGAGTTTGATCGCTTGGATCGCCTGGGTGTTGGCCGGGCTCGTCATTCTTGCCGCCTTCGTCTTGGGCAACGTCTGGCGGGTGATGAGTGACATGGATGCCCGGGGAGACATTCACAATGACGACTGATCGGCAGAGCCTTGCGCAGCAGGCCGGGATGCTCTGCAACCTGCCTGCGTTTGGCCGCTACCTCGACGCGCGTGCCCGTCGTGACAAGGGGCTGACACGCGAGCAGCTCCCGGACGGTACCCACAACGCCGAGGACGCGGCCGATGCCATGCGCCGGGCATGTGGCGTGGAAAGTCGTGCAGACCTGGATCGGGATGAGCAAGCGGCAGCGATGTTTCGACGGATCGTTGCGGACTTTGGGCGCTGGAAGAGAAGGAACGAGGCATGAGCTGGAACCAGGGGAAACGTCCGGCGCAGAAGAAGCGCACATGGCGTCAGAAGTCCTTGAGCAGCGCACCGCCCGGTGGTGGGCTGCCTGCACCGGCATCCCAGCCACGCCGGCGGCATGTCGATTGGGAAGGGCAGGAGCAGATGGCCCTGATCCGGTGGCTGTATGGCGAGAAGATGCGCGGGCAGCCGGTGGGCGAGCTCTACGACGCTATCTATCACCCACCCAATGGTGGGGCGCGTCACAAGAAGACGGCCATGGATATGAAGCGCCAGGGCGTGAAGTCCGGGGTGAGTGACCTGGTGGTCCGGCAAGCCAGAGGTGGGTGGCATGGTCTCTACCTCGAATTGAAGGCCACGCCACCGAGAAATGCCGGTCTGGCCGACAGCCAGCGCGAATGGCTCGAGGGATCGGAATATGAGGGCTACTGCTCATCGCTGGCGCTGGGCTTCGAGGAAGCCAAGGCGGTACTGCGCGAATATGCGAGCTGGCCGCGCACCTTGGTGATGGGCGATCGGCTGGCGCTGACGAACGGCACGGAATGGAGAAAAGGGGACGAAGCGAATGACCCGTGATGAGTGGCTGAAGGTGGCCAACCCTTGGCGGATCGTGGAGGCGGCAGCCTATGACGAGCTCGCTCGGGATGCTGCGGTGGTGCGCATCATCGATACCTGCCTGGAGCTGAAGCTGGTCCGACGTCATGACAGCGTCGGGTATAAGCCATTCTCAGTGACCGGGACTGTGCCCATGCCGGGGAGTGGTCGCAATATCGATCAAGCCATGTTGGCGGCTGAGCGGTATCGGCCGGAGAGTGATTGGCACAGGGTATGTGGGTGGCTTCTGGATCAGATGCCCAAGCGACAGGCGGCAGCGATGATGCTGCAGGCGGCTCGGGTGAGGCCTGACAAACTGGGCAGCAGCCAGTGGGCCGTGACCGCATCCCAGATGGTGGAGCGCCAGGCATTACTGTTGCGCGACCTGGGGATGGTGGAGTACGTGCCGACCCCGTTCCAGAGCGTCGAGGATCTCCAGAAGGCCGCTCAACGTGCGAGGAAGCGCTTGCGCGAGTGGCTCGCTGAAGAAACATGCGATCAACATATTGACGAAGTGTCCGGTTGGAGATACCTTATCTAGTAGGCTGATCGCGCTATGCGCTCAAAGCCACTTCACATCAACGCCCTGTCGGTTTTCCGGCGGGGCGTTTTCGTTTTAGCCGTTCCTCGGGTGCTTCGTCCCCTTGTCACCCTGCCTTGAGGGGAACGGCTTCTTATCGCTCCGGAGTCATCATGCCTCGCATCTCACCAGCTGCCGCCGGCGGCCGGAACGTGTGCGCGTTCCTCGACACCATCGCGCACGCGGAGATCGGTCCGGAGATGCTGGCGATGTCCGATGACGGCTACGACGTCCTGGTCGGATCGCTGCCCGGCGACCTGCACCTTTTTGCCGAGTATGCCGATCATCCGCTGATCAACGCCTCAGCCATCGAGTACGCCCCAGGTGTCTGGTCAACGGCGGCCGGTCGATACCAAATCCTGTCGCGGTACTGGCGCCACTATCAGCGCCAGCTAGGCCTGCCCGATTTCGGGCCCGAGAGCCAGGATCGTTATGCCATCCAGCAGATCCGCGAGCAGCGGGCACTGCCTCTCATCCAGTCCGGCCGGTTCAGCCGGGCCGTCGAGGCCTGTTCGAACATCTGGGCGAGCCTGCCGGGCGCCGGTTATGGGCAGCGTGAGCACGAGCTCAAGAATCTGGCGAGGGTATATGTGGACGCCGGCGGCCAACTCGCCGGGCGTGACCGCGATTGGTATGACCGAGTCGTCAAACTGCCTGCGGGCAGGGGGGCGACGTGACTATGGATCAAGTGCCGAGCAATCGGTCACAGCTCGACCGCATCGAATCCGGCATCAAAGAACTCAACGAGCGGATGGCTCGCATCGAGGAGCGTCAGCACAGCCAGGGCGCCAAGCTCGAGGCGCACGAGTCGCATCTCTCCGACCACTCTCAGCGCCTGCGCGAGGTCGAGCTGCGCAATGCCGTAGCCGAGGCAACTGGATCGCACCAACATCGCCAGCTCTCTGGGCGCTGGGCCGCATTGGGAGCTATCGGCATGCTCCTGCTGGGCGGGCTGCTCACTGTCCTATCAAAGCTGGGTGCAGCCTTGATAGGAGGTTACTGATGGGACTGATCGAGAAAGCCCTGGGTGCACTTACTGGCCCGCTGTTCGACGTGATCGACGAGGCCGTGACCGACAAGGACGAGGCCAATCGTCTGAAGTCACAGATCAAGACGCGCCTGATCGAGTCTCGCGATTCTGCGATGAAGGCCCGGATGGAGATCATCCTGGCGGAGGCGCAGGGTGAGAGCTGGATTCAGCGCTCGTGGCGCCCGCTGCTGATGATGGTGATCGTAGTCATCATCGCGAACAACTACCTGCTAGCCCCGTACCTGGGCGCGATGTTTGGTGTAGGCCTGCAACTCGAGCTGCCCGAGCGCATGTGGGATCTGATGACGCTGGGCGTTGGTGGCTACATCGCCGGCCGCTCCGGGGAGAAGATCGCTCGCGGCACCGCTGGCAAAGGCTTCATGGATGCGGTCAAGACGAGGGTTAAGTGATGCTCTATACCGTGGACAACACACAGCCAGGCAGCAAGGTGCTGCTGAACGGCCGCGAGGTGAGCCATGTGGTAATGGCGGACACCTCGAAGGGGAAGCTGGTTAGGTGCCGCACGCCGCTTCGCGCGGACAAGTGGAGAAAGCGCGTGCTGCGTGAGACGTTGCGTGGCCACGTCGAGGTGATCACATTCCATGCCTCGACGTCCTGCTAGTCCATGTCGCGCACGACTGTGCGGCAACCTCACCCGGGAGCGCCACGGCTACTGTGAGGAACACGCGGATCTGGCCAAGCCGTGGACCCGTGGGCGTGGCGGTCGCGGTCGTGGCGGCCGGCCTTGGCGTCGACTGCGTCGCCAAGTCCTCGAGCGCGATCAGTACCTGTGCCAGCGATGCCGGCGAGCCGGCCGGGCAGCCGAAGCCAGCGAGGTGGACCACATCGTACCTACGGCTGAGGGCGGCGCCACAGCCGGGCACAACCTCGAGGCCCTATGCGGGCCGTGCCACAAGGCGAAGACGCTGGAGGAAGCCCAGCGGGCCCGTCAGCGCGGCGGCTGACGACCCCGGGGGGTGGTCAAATCTCTACCGCCCTGGCCGCCGGACACCGCCCGCCTAATCAGATTTTTTTACGCGAGAAATAACGAAAGTTTTTTCGGGGGCTCGGATGAGCAACGCCGCACCGGTTCGAGCCTCGGGAGGGGGGCGCAAGCGCAAGTCGAGCCAGAAGCACAAGAGCTCGCTGACTCGCATCGCACCACCGGATGACCTGATCGATGAGGTGGCCGTCCGCGTCTGGAAGACCCAGTCCAAGATCCTGATCGAGCGCGGCACGTTCGAGCTCGAGGACGCTCCGCTGCTGATCGCTTACTGCAACAGCTTTGCCTACATGCTCCAGGCCGAGCAGGAGATCGCCGCCCAGGGCATGACCGTTCCCACTGCCGACGGCAGCATCAAGAAGTCGCCCTATGTCGCGGTTCGCAATGACTGCATTGCCCAACTGACGCGCACGGGCTCGCTCCTGGGACTGGACCCGCTGACGCGGCTACGCATGCTCGGCGGGGGAAATAACGACGGCGAGCAAGACGAGGGCAACGAATTCGACGAGTTCTGATCCATGGCCGCATACCCCAACGTGAACGCGGCGCAGAAGTACGCGCGCGACGTGGTCAGCGGCCGGATCGTGGCATGCAGCTACGTCAAAGCCGCGTGCGCCCGTCACCTGAATGACCTCAAGGCTGCTAAGGCCAAGAGCTACCCGTACCGGTTCGATCGCGACCTGGGGGAGCGTGCCTGCCGCTTCATCCAGTTGCTGCCGCACACGAAAGGTGAGTGGGCGCGCGGCACCCAGCGCATCGAGCTGGAGCCCTGGCAACTGTTCCTGTTCGCCGTGGCGTTCGGCTGGGTGCGGAAAGCCGACAAGATGCGGCGGTTCCGAGAGGTCTATATCGAGGTGCCGCGCAAGAACGGCAAGTCGATCATCGCCGCTGGTGCAGGGCTGTATGCCTTTTGCGCGGATGGTGAATATGGCGCCGAAGTTTACTGCGGCGCCACCAGCGAAAAGCAGGCGTGGGAAGTCTTCCGGCCGGCCATGAAGATGGCCAAGAAACTGCCCAACTTACGCAAGAAATTCGGCATTGTCCCTTGGGCCAAGAAGCTCGAACGCACCGATGGCAGCGTCTTCGAGCCGGTGATCGGCGACCCCGGCGATGGTTCGAGCCCATCCTTTGCGATCATCGATGAGTACCACGAGCACCTGGACTCGCGTCTCTACGACACCATGGTCACCGGTATGGGGGCGCGCTCCCAGCCACTGGCCTGGGTGATCACCACCGCCGGCTATGACATCGCCGGGCCGTGCTACGAGATGCGCGACCGCGTCGTCGAGATGCTGGATGGCGTGACCCAGGACGACGAGCTGTTCGGCATCATCTACACGATCGACAAGGACGACGATTGGACCACTGACGCGGCATTGCTCAAGGCCAATCCCAACGCCGGCATCTCGGTCAAGCTCGACTACCTGCGCAGTCAGCGCGACAAAGCGATCGCTCGGGCGCGCTACGCCAACCAGATCAAGACCAAGCACCTCAATGTCTGGGTCTCCTCGAAAGAGGGGTACTTCAACATGGAGGACTGGAAGCGCTGCGAGGATCGGTCGCTGACCATCGACCAGTTCCGTGGCGAGAGCTGCATCCTGGCGTTCGACCTGGCGCGCAAGCTGGACCTGACTGCGATGGCACGGGTCTTCACGCGCGTGATCGACGGCAAGACGCACTACTACAGCGTCGGCCCGCGCTTCTGGGTGCCCGAGGACGCCGCCTTCGACAACGAGGACCGGCGCACGGCAGAGCGCTACCAGGGGTGGATCGAGGCCGAAGTCCTGGATGCCACCGACGGTTGCGAGGTCGATTACCGCGAGATCCTCGAGTGCGCCAAGGAAGCGAACCTGGAGACGCCGGCCACTGAGTCACCGATCGATCCACATGGGGCGGCCAACCTGTCGCACCAGCTGGATGACGAGGGGCTGACGCCGATCACCACCCAGCAGAATTACACCAATCTCTCGGACCCGATGAAGGAACTCGAGGCGGCGATCGTCGCCGGACGCTTCCATCACGACGGCAACCCGATCATGACCTGGTGTGTGGGCAATGTGGTCGGCAAGCATCTGCCCGGCAATGACGACGTGGTGCGCCCGATCAAGCAGGGCGACTACAGCAAGATCGACGGCGCGGTCGCGCTGATCATGGCCATCGGCCGTGCCATGGCGGCCGCGCAAGAGGGCGACAGCGTCCTCGACACCCTTACCGATGACGACGTCCTGGTGATGTAAATGCGCCACTTCCTGTTCGACACCCTGGGCCTGTCCGGCTTCGGGGCGATGACCTATGGCCTGTATCTGCGGTTCGGCCTGGCGGATGCCCTGATTGTGTCCGGCGGACTGCTGTTGGTGCTGGCGCTGGTCGGAGCTCGGGCTATCAAGCGATCGCCAGTGCCTGATCCGCAAAAGAAAACCCCCGCCCAGCCTCCACGTAAACGGTAAGGAGAGAGCATGTTTCTCGATGCACTGTTTTCGCCGGGAGCTGAGGGCCGATCCCTGGAGAACCCTGACGAGCCGATCACCGGGCAGTCGCTGGACGAGTACCTCGGCGAAGCCGGCATCAGCGTGAATAACCAGAACGCGATGACGCTGTCGGCCGTCTATGCCTGCATCTATGTGCTGTCGTCGTCCATCGCCCAGTTGCCGCTGCATGTCATGCGCAAGCAGGGCGACAGCATCGAGGCGGCGAAGGACCATCCGGCCTACTGGATGCTCCACGACGAGCCCAATGCCTGGCAGACCAGCTACAAGTGGCGCGAGACCAAGCAGGGCCACGTCCTGGGCTGGGGCAATGGGTTCACCCAGGTGGTGCGGTCCAATCGCGGCGAGCTGCGTGAGTTGGTCATGCGCCGCCCCTGGGAAACCCAACTGGTCAAGAACGGCAACCGGTGGCTGTACGCCGTCGTGGAAGAGGACGAAGGTGCCCGGGCGGTGCAGCTCGAGGACATGATTCACGTCCGGGCCCTGGGTTCCGACGGCCGCACCGGCAAGAGCCTGATCCGTCAGCATGCCGAAACTATCGGGCTGGGCCTCGCGGCCCAGCAGTACGGCAAGGATTTCTTCGGTGGCGGCGGGCGTCCTACCGGGCTGGTGACCGTCAAGAACACGCTGCAGAAGGACAGCTGGGAGCGGCTGAAAGACACGTGGCAAAAGTCGGTCAGCCGGCTCAAGGGAAGCGAGAACAAAACGCTGATGCTGCCGGCGGACCTCGACTACAAGTCGATCACCATCCCGCCGGAAGATGCCCAGTTCCTGGAGACCCGCAAGTTCAACCGGTCCGAGGTGGCCGGCATCTTCAATGTGCCGGCGCACATGATCAACGACCTGGACAAAGCGACGTTCTCGAACATCAGCGAGCAGGCCATCCAGTTCGTGCGCCACACCATGATGCCTTGGATCGTGAACTGGGAGCAGGAGATCAACCGCCGGATCTTCACTCGCGCGGAGCGTGCTGCCGGCTACTACTGCAAGTTCAACCTCGCCGGCCTGCTGCGCGGCACCGCCAAGGAGCGTGCTGAGTTCTACCACTACGCCATCACCGACGGCTGGATGGATCGCAACGAGGCCCGGGTGCTCGAGGACATGAACCCGCGCGATGGCCTCGACGAGATGCTGATCAGCGTCAACGCCCAGCCGGCCAGTCAACTGGGCCAGCCCAATAACCCCGAGGAGCCGACCTCATGAGCGATGTCGAGAAACGCGCGCTCGTCTGCGAAGTGCGCGCGGAAGAAAGCGAGGAGGGGCAGCCGGCGCGGATCGTCGGGCATGGCGCCGTCTTCAACTCGCGCAGCGAGATGATCATGGGCCTGTTCAAGGAAGAGATCGCCCCGGGCGCGTTCGATGACGTGCTCGGAGATGACGTGCGGGCCCTGTTTAACCACGACCCGAACTTCGTGCTGGGGCGGACCACCAGCGGCACCCTCGAGCTCTCCATCGATGCCGAGGGGCTGCGCTATGACATCAATCCGCCCGATACCCAGACGGTGCGTGACCAGGTGCTGGCGCCGCTACAGCGCGGCGACATCACCGGCAGCTCCTTTGCGTTCCGTGTCGCCCCCGATGGCGACGAATGGCACGAGGAAGACGACGGCCTGATCGTGCGCACCATCACCAAGTTCAGTCGCCTTCTCGATGTCTCGCCGGTGACCTACCCGGCCTACCCGGATGCGGGCGCTGCCAAGCGCTCCCTCGAAGCCCGATGCGCCGAGGTGAAAGGCCTGGCGCAGAAGGCCATCAACCAGCGCCGCGCCCGCGAGCGCTTCCTTGAGCTGATCCATGCCTGATCACCACCAACGCCCAGGAGGGCATCATGACACTCCATGAGCTGAAGCAGAAATACAGCGCCATCGCCAAGGACATGCGGGCGCTGCACGAAAACATCGGCGACGAAGCCTGGACCGACGAGCAGCGCGGCCAGTGGCAGAAGATGAAATCCGATCTGGATGGCCTGGACGAGCAGATCAAGCGCGAGGAAGCGCTGCGCGATGCCGACCAGCGGTTCGTCGAAGAAACCGAGGAAGAGACTCGCGACGGCCTCGATGGCGAGGAGCGTGGTGGACAGTCTCAGGACGAGGAGCGAGCCCAGGCGTTCGACACCTTTTTGCGCCACGGGATGACCGAGATGACGACCGAGCAGCGCCAAGCGCTGCGCGAGCTGCGTGCCCAGGGTACTGCGCCGGACGAGAAGGGCGGTTATACCGTGCCGCGCGAGATGCTCAATCGCATCTACGAAGCCATGAAGGACTACGGCGGCCTGGCGTCAGTGGCGCAGGTCATTACCACCGATAGTGGCAATTCCATCGATTGGCCGACCAGCGACGGGACCTCCGAGGAAGGCGAGCTGCTGGGCGAGAACTCGGCTGCCAGCGAAGGAGATGTCGACTTCGGGATGGAGACGCTGGGCGCCAAGAAGCTCAGTTCCAAGATCATCCGCGTATCGAATGAGCTGCTCAACGATAGCGGCATCGACATCCAGGGCTTCCTGGCCAACCGGATCGGCAGCCGAATCGGCCGAGGCGAAGCTCGCTATCTGGTGCAGGGCACCGGCGCGGGGACTCCCGCCCAGCCCACCGGCCTCCAGGCTTCGGTGACTAACACTGTCACAGCCGCGAGTGCCGCCGAGTTCACTTGGCAGGAGACCAACGCCCTGATCCATGCCATCGATCCGGCCTTCCGCCGGGCGGCCAGCTTCCGGTTGGGGATGAACGACAACACGCTCAAGTTGATGACCGAGATGGAGGATGCCAACGGTCGGCCGTTGTGGCTACCCGAGGTGGCTGGCGCCGCCCCGGCCACCGTGTTGGGTCGCCAGTACTTCATCGACCAGGGCTTCGCCGATATTGGAGTCGATGCCAAGTTCCTGTTCGCCGGCGACTTCCAGCAGTTCATCATCCGCCGGGTCCGCTACATGGTGCTCAAGCGCCTGGTCGAGCGGTATGCCGAGTACGACCAGACTGCCTTCCTGGCCTTCCATCGCTTCGACTGCGTGCTGCAGGACGCGGCCGCCATCAAGGCGCTGCAGGGCGCAGCCGCGTAACCCACCGGGTCGCTGCGACGGCCCTGACACTCTGGAGCCGAGATGCTCGAGCTGGACATCATCAAGCAACACGTCCGGCTCGAGCCGGACTTCGACGAGGACGATACGCTCCTCGACACCTATGCCACTGCCGCTCACCGCTACGTCGAGAACCATGCGGGGCGCACCCTCTATGCGACCGAGACGGAAATCCCGACGGACAGCGAGGGCACCATCACGGATGAGCACGCCCTGGTGCTCGATGATGACCTGACCACGGCCATGCTGCTGCTGATCGGGCACTGGTACGAGAACCGGGAAGCTGTGGCGATGGGTACCACCGCGACCCAGGTGCCGATGGCGGTCGAGGCGCTGATCACTCCCTATCGCCACTTCCACTTCGATTAAGGAGGCCAACATGGCTAGGACATCGAAAGCGGCGCAGGCCAAGCGCGCTGCCCAACAGGCGGAAACCGCCACCCTCGAGCCCGAGGCCACGGCGGTGCCGGAACCGGAACAGACCACGGCCACCAAGGCCGTCGCCGAAACACGCGAAGACGCCGCCGCCGAGGGGAGCGGATCGGAAGAATCACTAGCGCCGGAACAGGCAGCGGGCACCGATGCTGGTGCTGACGCCAAGGAAAGCGAGCAGGCCAAGCCCCCGGCGTCCCCGAAGAAAACCGGTCAGGCCAAGCCGGCCACGTCTGCCGGCATGGTGGAGGCCACCCTCACGGCCCGTTGGGCCAGCGGCGGCCGAGCCCACAAGGCCGGTGACAAGGTGCGCATGACGCGCGGTACCTACGAGCGCCTCAAGAAATATGGTCGGGTGAAGTGATGAGTGCCGAGGATCAGGCGCTTGTCGAGGCGCTGAAGGAATCGGCCGCCGCACAGCGCGAGTCGGCCGCCGCCATGCGTGACCTAGCCGAGAGCAACCGCGCCATGGTCGACCTGCTGGCCGAGCAAATGGCGGATGAGGTGGACGAGGAGCGCGAGTCTCCGACCTACCTCGATGGCACGCCAAGGGGGTGACATGCGAGCGGGCAAGCTGCGGCATCGTGTGCGCATCGAGCGGCCCGAGCAGGGGCAGGACCCGGTTACCGGCGGGCCTGTGACCAACTGGGTGCTGGTGGCCACTGTGTGGGCCAGCATCGAGCCGCTCAGTGCCCGCGAATTCATCGCCGCCCAGGCATCGCAAAGCGAGGTCAGTGCCCGGGTGGTCATACGCTATCGCGACGGTATCGACGCCACCATGCGCATCGTGCACCGGGGGAAGGTCTTCAACGTCGCCGGCGTTCTGCCCGACCCCGAGAGCGGTCGTCACTACCTGACCCTGCCTGTCTCGGAGGGCGTCAACGATGGCTGAGAATGTCAGCTTTGACATCCAGGGGCTCGAGCCCGTCCTGGACAAGCTGAAAGAGCTGGAGAGCCTGCCGAAGAAGAAGGCTACGCGCTTCGCGTTGCGCAAGGCCGCGAACCTGGTGCGCGATCGCGCGAGGGACAATGCACAGCGACTGGATGACCCCGAAACCGCCAACAGCATTTCGGACAACATCGCGGTTCGCCAGGACACCAAGCACTACCGTCGAACCGGCGATCTCAAGATGAGCGTCGGGGTACGAGGTGGCGCCAAGAGCAAGGCGAAGAATGCCGCGCTCCCTGGCGGCGACACCTTCTACTGGAGATTCCTGGAGTTCGGTACCGAAAGCATCCGCGCTCGCCCCTTCATGCGCCCGGCGCTGGCCGAGAGTATCGACCCAGCGACAGACGTATTCGTGCGTCAGTTGGACAGGGCTGTTGATCGCGCCATCAAACGCGCCAAGAAGGGGAAATGATGCAGCCGCCGATCTTCTCCGTCTGTGCAGCCGACGCTGCCGTCACCGCGCAGTTGGGAACCAACCCGACACGGCTTTGGCCGTTTGGTGAAGCGCCCCAGGACGGCGTATTGCCCTATGCCGTGTGGCAGATCATCCCGGGTGGCGCTCCCGAGAACTTCCTGGCGGATCGCCCTGACATCGACAGCTTCACGCTGCAGGTCGATGTCTACGCCAACTCTGATGCCAGCGTCAACGACGTGACGCAGGCACTGCGCGATGCCATCGAGAGGCATGCCTACATCGTTCGATGGGGCGCCCAAGATACGAGCCCCGAGACGGGCCATCGCCATATCAGCTTCGACGTGGACTGGATGGTCCACCGATAACCCACCGCCCCGCAGGGGCACAGGAGAGCACCCATGTCGATTCTTACCCAGGGCACGGAAGTGTTCGTGCTCGACCCCGATGCGAGCGGCGGGCCGGCCGTTCTCAAGATCGAGTGCGCGACCTCACTCAATCCGGGTGGCGCACCGGCTGATCAGATCGAAGATACCTGCCTCGAGGAGCGTGACGCCAAAGCGTACAAGCGCGGTCTGCGTACTCCGGGCCAGGCGTCCCTCGGTATCAACGCTGACCCTCAAAAGGCCAGCCACGTACGCCTACACGCCATGTCGCAGGATGACACCCTGCCCAACCTGAAGTGGGTCGTCGGGTGGAGTGATGGTACCTCGCCGCCCACGGTGAACACCGCTGGCGATGATTTCGAGTTGCCTACCGATCGGACCTGGTTCCGGTTCCAGGGCTACGTCGCCGACTTCCCGCTGGACTTCCAAGGCAACACAGTGGTGGCCACCCAGGCGTCGATCCAGCGCAGCGGCGGGTCTCAATGGATTCCGAAAGGGGCAGCAGCAACATGAACCTGAGCATTGAAAACCTGCAGGAGATGGGCGCCTTCACAGGCGCCCCGGTCGAGAAAGAGGTCACCTGGAAGCAGGGCGACAAGGAGCTGACGGCCACCGTGTACGTCCGCAAAATGTCCTATCACACCGCCCGTAGCGACGTGATGGCCGCGCGCGGCGCCCATGATGGTCTCGCTGGTCGCATTGCTGCCTGCATCTGCGATGCGGACGGCAAATCGGTGTTCACTGCAGAGGACGTCACCGGTGAGGCAGACCCTGAGCGTGGTGCCCTCAATGAAAATCTCGTCATGGCGCTCTTGAACGTGATCGCCGAGGTGAACGGCCTGGGAAAAGCGAAGCCCCCTCGCCAGGGGACGTCGACGACGAAGCGGAGATCTGGCACGAGCTCGTGATGTGTGGCATCGGCGGTCGGACGATCGCCGAAGCTCAGCAGCGCCTGAGCTATACCGAGTTCCTCCAGTGGGTCGCCTTCCGCCGAAAGCGAGGATCGCTCCACTGGGGAATGCGATCCGAGCGTGATGCCGCGATGCTGGCAACGCTCTATGCCAACTACCACCGCAAGCCGCATACGCCACCCCATGCGATCAGCGACTTCATGCCACATGACCGCGAAGACGAGGGGGCGATCAGCTTGGAGGAGGCCATGGAGGAATGGCATTGAGATGTTCGCCATGAGGGGGTGCTGGTAATATAATTCCCTTCATAACTAAATGAAGGGGAACTGTATGGCCTATGTAGATTCAACGCTGATGTCTGGAGAGAAGGTGGAACACCGCGCCCGCCTTCACTGGATCATCTTGGTAGTGCCGCTGACATGGCTGGTTGTAGCCTATTATTTATTTACCCTTGATGTCAGTGAGGAATCATCAACGATCCTCGCAATGCTGGGAACCTTCGCAATGCTAGTGTTTATCGTGAAGGAGATTTCGGCAATCATTACATACTTCACCACCGAGCTGGCAGTGACGAGTAGGCGAGTGATTGCAAAGAAGGGATTGATCAGGAGGAAAACTGCCGAGCTCAACCACAGTAAGGTTGAGGGGATGAATGTTGATCAGTCTGTGCTAGGGCGCCTTTTAAATTATGGCACCTTGAATGTGAATGGAACTGGCGCTGGCCGTACCCCTGTTTCTGGTGTAAAAGCGCCTCTCGATTTTCGGCGTAGAGCGCTTGAGCTCATAGACGCATAATTCGTTATTGAATACAACTAACCGCCTTCGGGCGGTTTTTTTGTGCCTGGAGTAAGCATGTCTACTCGATCTCTTGGCCAGTTGACGCTCGACCTGGTTACGCGGACAGGTGGATTTACTGGTCCACTGGACAAGGCTGCCCGTCATACCAAGAAAACGATGAAGGATATTTCTTCATCGGTGAAAGCGGTCACCGCCACCGTCGCTGCATCAACGGCCGCTGTGGCTGCTGCTGGCGCGGGAATCTATGCCTACACCAAGGCAGGCATGGATAGCATCGACACTCAGGTCAAGCTGGCGCGCCAGGTGGATGCCACCATTGGTGAGTTGCGAGGCGTCACACGTGCGGCCGAAGATGCGGGTATCGCGCAGGGCCGCCTCGAGGGATCGCTGCTCTCCTATAACAAGCGCCTTGGTGACACCATTCGGGGAACTGGCGAGGCGAAAGAAGCGTATGAGGCGCTTGGGATTGAAGCCTCTGAGCTGGCAGATATGCCACTGCCTGACCAGCTGGCATTGATCTCGGACAGAATTTCTCAGCTGGATTCGACAGCCGCGCGAACATCGATAGCGGACAAGCTGATGTCCGGCGGTCGAGAAACGGTGAAGCTGTTCGAGAGTGGTGGCGATGCGATTCGCGATGCTGTTCAGGAGATCGAGGATTACGGTCTTGCCATCGACATGATCGATGCCTCCGTGATTGAGGCTGCCAACGACGCGCTGGACAGGACGACACTGGTTACGGATTCAGCGCGTGACGCTCTGGCTGTGGAGCTTTCTCCTGTCATTCTCGAAGTTGCCGACCGATTTAATGAAGCGGCAAGAGATGCTGGAGGGATGGGTGAGGCCATTCAAGCTGCTATCGAATCAAGCTTGCAATCTATTAGTCTCCTGCTAGATAAATACCATGATCTTCGCATATTGAGTAAGCGCGTAGAGGTGGGGACGGATGACATGAACCTTGCCGTTGCAGAGTTTGCGAGGGAAGCATGGACGTCTGTTAGTGAATTTCTAGACGGTACGATAAGTAAGGTTAATCACCTTATTGAGTTGTTTAACAAGCTGCCTGGTGTCGGAGAGATTGAGCCGTTAGGGAAGTTTGGCGATTCCGAATTTATGGATCGGATAGACCAGCAGTTTGAAAAGGCTTTGGGGAATAGAAACCTGTCCCGTATTGAGTTGGATGACCTCTTAGATGCAGAGTCTCCTTCAAAACGCCTTGACGAGTTCTTCGACGAGGTCGAGCGACGCCGGGACGAGATCGTCAGCAACGCCTACAAGGATCAGTTCAAGCCGCTGGATCAGTGGTTCTTGAGGGAGTCGGACATCCCCAGTCTCGGGACCGGGGACAATGATGACGACGGCAGTAGTGATGGCATCTCGAAAGCTGCGCGGGAGGCAGCTCGTGAAATAGAGCGCCAACAGGAAGCATATCGTGGCTTGCTTGAGGAGCTCTATCCCGTCGAGGCAATGCAGCAGCAGTACCTGGAGCAGCAACAGCTTCTGTCCGCTGCATATGAGCAAGGCGAGATCAGCGCTGATCGTTATGCCGATGCCCTGGATCGACTGAAGGAGAACCAGCGAAGCGAACAGGAGCCTGGGCAAGCCTACGATATTCTGGACCCATCCGGCATAAGGATGGATGGGGAGGAGGGCGGCTACTGGGAGCAGTGGCTCCAGGGGGCGGAGGAAGCCTTCACCGACTTTGATGAACTTGCCGGCAACACCATCGACAATTTCTCGTCCCGCTTCGGTGATGCCTTTGAGTCCGTCATCTTCGATGCCAAGTCACTGGGTGAGGCGACGCGGGGTGTCTTTGAAGGCATGGCGCGATCCGTCGTTAATGCCCTGGGCGAGATGGCAGCGCAATGGTTGGCCTATCAAGCCGTGCAGGCAGCCACGCAATCTATGGCAACGACCGCGCAGACGGCCGCTGTGACCCAGGCGGCGGCCACCGGCACATCCATTGCGTCTGCCTACGCGCCTGCCGCTGCCATGGCATCTCTGGCGTCATTCGGTGGCAACGCGGCGGCGGCAACTGCCGGGATCACAGCGACAACCGCGGTGGCAGAAGGGATGGCGCTGGCCGGGATGGCCCACGACGGCATCGACTCTGTCCCGGAGACGGGCACCTGGTTACTCCAGGAGGGCGAGCGCGTCACCACCAGCGAGACCAGCGACAAGCTCGATCGCACGCTGGATCGCGTGATCGCCGGCCAGGAGTCGGGCGGTCGAAGTGGCGGCCCCCTGGAGGTCAACGTTCGCAACGAAGGCGAGCCAATGGCGGTGCGCCGTGTCGACGACCGCTTCGAGGGCGACCAGCGCATCATCGACGTGGTTCTGGCCAACGTCAGCGGGGAGCAGGAGCTGCATGATCTCATCACCACCAAATACAACCTGGGTCCAAGGGGCGACTGATGGCCGAGCCGTATCCGCGTGATCTCTTGCCGGTACCGCTGCGCGAAGATTACGACCTCAATCATGTCTCGCCGATGATGCGGACCCAGATGGAGAGCGGTCGCAGCCGCTACCGGCAGCGTTTCACCTCGGTGCCCAGCCGGGTCACGGTCACGTGGCTGCTGGACGAGGGCCAGGCGCTCTACTTCGAGGGCTGGTTCAAGGAGTCGCTGAATGACGGCACGCTCTGGTTCAACTGCCCGCTGCGCACCCCGATGGGCATGCGTGAATACGAGTGCCACTTCTTCGGCATGTACCAGGGCCCTCAGCTGGTCGCCAATTACTACAAGATGCGGGCGCGCCTAGAGATCCGCGAACGCCCCACCATGGACCGCGACTGGATCCTCTACGGTCCCGAGTACGTGCGCTTCGGCAGTATCTTCGACATTGCCATGAACCGGGACTGGCCCGAGCAGTAGCCGCTCCCGACACCCGATAGACCACAAGCCGCCTCCGGGCGGCTTTTTTGTGCCCGGATGACAGGACAACGCCATGGCCAATAACACTGGCAACCCCATCGGTTCGGCCGATCCTCGCGATCTACAAGACAATGCCCGAGGGCTGGACCGCGCACTCTTGGACAAGGGTGGCAAAACCTGGGTTGATCGCTTGGGGAACACCCGTAAAACGCTGTCTTGGATGGAAGCCCTCGGCGAGAGCCTGGTCGCCGGGGCGGTGTACCCGGATACCGCGACGGCGCTGGGGTTGACGGTAGACGGCCAATTCTTCAGCGTGCCGTCGACCGGTGACGACGACTTCCTGACGCTGTATCGCAATGATGCGGGGGAAGCCACGCTGGTCAAATCCTACCCCAGCGCGGCGGCGGTCATCCTATCGATGGTAGTGGCGGCCAACGCCAAGATGGACTTGGGGTCGGGAGTCACGGAATACGCCGGGGCCGGCCAGCACATCCCCATCGTGACTGACGAGGATTACCGCATCCTGTTGGGGTATGACACCGCCTCCAAGCTGATTTTCGGCAAGGGGCTCCCCACAAAGCCTGGCGTCCGGGCATCGATCGACTACTCCCTGGGAGACTACGGCTCCGCGGAGTATGTGGGCTCTGGCCCTGTGCTGCCCATGTTCACGGATGCGGCGGGGCGCATCCTGCTGGGGTATGACCAGGATAACGGCCAGCTCGTCGGCGCTGGGCTCAATCGCCTCGTCTCGGTGGTGCGCGCAGTCAACCATATGTTGTTCTACGGCCAGTCGCTGTCGATTGGCGCCAAGGGGACGCCGGTGATCAGCACCTCCCAGCCCTACGGCAACCTGACATTCGCGGGCGGCCCACGCGCCGCCGACGGTGATTTCTCCAGCCTCAAACCCTTGGTCGAGGATGAGCTGCAGGCTCCGGATGGTGGCACTAACCGCGGGGAGACGCCGTGCTCGGGGGCAGCCAACTACGCCAGCACCACCATGGCGATCAATCACGGCGTGCGCCCTGCCGACCACACCATCCTGTCCAGTTCTGCCGGCCAGGGCGGCACCTCGATTCTCGGCCTCAAGCGCGGCACAGCCTGGTACAGCGATCACCTGCTGGCTCATATCAGTAACGCCTACGCCCTCGAAAATGACTATGCACTGCGTGTGCTGGCCTGGGTCCAGGGCGAGGCGGATGCCACGTCCGATGGGCTGAGTTTCAGCGAGTACCTGACTGAGCTGGAGACGCTGCAGGCCGACATTGATGCCGATGCCCGGGGCATCACTGGCCAGACCTCCACCGTCCCCCTGTTGACGTATCAGTGTTCCAGCCGAGTACAGGAGAATGATGGCGTCGCTCTGGCGCAGCTCGCGTCGGCACAGCGCAATTCGCTGATCGCGCTGGCCACGCCCACTTACCACCTCCCGCACAATGCAGATGGTTTGCATCTGACCGCCGCAGGGTACAAGTGGATGGGCGCCTACTTCGGGCGTGCCTATACCGACTGGATGATCGGCGGCGAGAAACCGCGCTGGCTCAGCCCCGTATCGGCCACCTATCGAGGGACACAGATCCGCGTCAGATTCGATGTGCCGACGCGGCCCCTGGTGCTCGACGACACCACGCTCGCAGCGACCACGGATAACGGGTTCCAGATCACCGATGGCGGCGTCGCTGCCACGATCAACAGTATCTCGATTGATGGCGACGATGTGGTGCTCGATCTTGCCAGCACCCCGACGGGCGACGTCATCGTCCGTTACGCCCTGGATCACCTGGGCACTGGCCTCGGCATCGAGAGTGGCGGATCCGGCAATCTGCGGGACAGCACGCCCGACACCATCACCATCGAATCCATCGAACGCCCTCTATACCACGTCAGCCCTGCATTTGAGCTGCAAGCCATCGAGTTGGGAGAGTAATCATGAGCCTCTTTTTCAAGTTGCCGGTCGTCTCCGGCGACGCCAGCCTGCCGGTCATTCCCTCGGAGGACGTCCGGCGCCTCGACAATCTCGAGGATCAGTCATATGACCACTGGGTGTTCACCCGAGGCGTCGATAGCCTGATGGGACGCGTCAATGGGCGACAGCTCACCGACCAGGGAGGATCGGCGAGCTACACCGACAACCATGTCACGCTCATCAACACGGCGGGCAATGCGCTGCTGACCGACATCATTGATGACACTCCGGCACCCATCGATACGTTCTGCGCTGTGGTGCGTTTTGTCAGCGACATCGAGTTCCAGATGATCTTCGGCAATATCGGTGACGACAACGGGGGCAGTGCCTACACGGATAACACCGGCGCCAAGATCGTCACCAACTACCGCGGCTCTACCCAGGGTGTAATGGAGCTCAGTAGTTCAGCCCCAGAAGTGGGGAAGTGGTATTTCGTCGCCTCGGCGCGGGATTTCTCCGACACCAACAACATGCGGCGCACGGCGCTGCTGGGCGGTGAGTCGCCGGTTGAGAGCGTATTCAGCGTGGCGGGGGAATACAGCAATTCAGACACGCCGATTGGTCTGGGTAACCCTCGTTACACCAACGTCAACCTGCCGGCGTCGACGCTCGATTTTGCCGAGTTCATTGCGTTCGATCACGCGCTGACGGCATCCGAGCTGACTGCCGTGTACCAACGCAGTCAGACGCGTATGTCTGAGCTAGGTATCGCCATCTGAGCCGGGGTGAATATGGACGACCTTCTCGAAACCGTCTATGCCTCGGCACTGTCCGGCCACGTGCGTATCGACACACTCGAGATCATCTCGCCGTCGCAGACCATCCGCATCTGTGACGGCTATGAAGACCACGTGGTGACCCTGGAAACCGGTGAGACGGTCGGGTTCCTCGCGTCGGCCATGAAGGTGGTGCTGCCCGAGCGCAATGCCAGCGGGCAGCAGCCCCTGACGTTCGCTGTCGAGAACGTCACCGGTGAGGCGGAGCGGGCTATCGACGCAGCGCTGGCGGATGGGATCCCGGTCGATGTCATCTACCGCGAGTATCTGTCCTCGGATCTCAGTGCACCCGCCAAGCCGCCGATCCAGTTCGTGCTCTACGATGCCGACTTCGAGGATGCCCGCGCCCAGTTGACGTCGTCATTCTTCGACATCATCGGCACGGGCTATCCTCGCGAGCGCTATACCGTCCAGCGATTCCCTGGGCTCAAGCACATAGGCTGATCATGCATCCTCTGCAACGCTACATGCAGACCCGCTACGAGTTCGGCGGGCGCGGTCCCGATGCGTATGACTGCTACGGCCTGGTCCGCGCGGTGCGTGCCGAGATATTCGGCCTGCCGTGGATGCCGCATTACCGGTTCGCCGGTGACGACGACAAGCGGGCGATGACCGCTGCTGCACGGCATGCGAATCGTTCACTGTCGCCGTGCGAGCCGAGGGCAGGAGCGATTGCCGAGGTCTGGCATGGACGGCTGTGCACTCATGTTGCCGTTGTTGTCGAGCTCAATGGCCGCTTGGCTGTGCTCGAAACAGGAAAGGCCACCGGCCCACGCTGGGATTACCTGCCGGATTTCGAGGCCCGCAACCTGCGCGTTCTCTATTATCACTGATGGACCTGATATGGCACTGATCCGCCTGTACCCCTCCGATATGCCCAGCGCCCCGGTTAAAGAATGGGAGGTCGTGGGCAAGACCCTGAACGCATGGCTGCGCGAGTGCTCGCCAAGCTATCGGTGTTACGATGCTGATCATCACCCCTTGATCGTTGCCGTCAACGACCGTCTGGTGCCGCCTAGCGAATGGGAGAGCGTGTGGCTGGGGGCTGATACTACCGTCGAGTTGCGACCGCACCCGGGCGATCCTGGTACGTTGATCGCAGCAGCCATCGCGGCGGTGGTGGCCATCGCCGCCACCGTGTTCCTCAAGCCCTCATTGCCGACCCAGCGCAACAGCTCGAGCAAGGGCAGCAAGCTGCTCGAGGTGAGCGCCGAGGGCAACCAGGTGCGGCTGGGGGATCTGATTCCCGACATCGCCGGGCGCGTCAAGATGAACCCCGACTACATCTCGGCGACGCGTCGATATTTCGTCGAGCCCAAAAAACAGGCCCTGGATTTGCTGCTGTGTGTCGGGTTGGGAGAATTCGACATCCAGCCGAGCGACATCAAGATCGGTGAAACGCCGGTGACGTCACTTGGCACAGCGGTGGATCTCAGCGCGTTCGGCCCGGGTGAGGACGTGACTGGCCACGTTGCCCACCAAAACTGGTACAACGCCCCCGAGGTGGGGCCGAGCGCCGGCGGCAGCGGGCTGCGCCTCAAATCGTCCCGGGATCTGCAGAAATCCTGGACCGGGACGCACACGTTCGACGGCACCTCGATCACTACGCCAGATGGCCCCCCGGATAGCTGGGCAGAGGGCACGCAGTTGACCATCGAGCTGCCCATCGATTTCGACGTGACCGGCGGCGGTAGCGATCCCAATGTGTTCCATGGATCATTCGCGCATTTCGAGCCCGAGGTCGGGGCGATCATCTATATCCACCAGCCGGGCGACGAATCAGGAAACGGCCTGCGCATCACGTCCTATACGCCTGGCAGTCCTGATCAGATGACGCTCGAGGGCGGAGATCCAGCCGAGCCCGTCTCCGACTGGACGCCGGGCAGCTACAACCGCGTCATTCGCCGGCCCAACTACGCCGACCCTCGTGCGCTGCATGTCATTGAGTCGATCACCCAGGACGGCGTTACGGTGCGCTACGAGATAGACGGCACGCCGGTCAGCAATTGGGCCGGGTTCCCGCTGGTCACCACCAGCAATGCCCTAGTCGAGGTGGACGATCAGGAGTACGCCGGCATCTGGTCATCCATATTCCTGGCGTGCCCGGAGGGCGAAACGACCGACACCCTGGAGTTCGACGTATTTGCCCCCCAGGGGCTGGGTCATGCTGACGGTGGTGACGTGGATCGCGTGCAGCGGACCATTGAGTTTCGCTACCGCGAGCAGGGCACCACGACCTGGACCACGGTGAGCCGGACCGTCGAGGGCGCGACCCGCGACCAGTTGGGCTGGACGTTCCGCGAGTCGATCCCGGCGATGACGCCCGAGGTGCAGATGCGCCGGGTGAGTGCGGAGAGCAACTCGACGCAGGACATGGACCGACTCGAGTGGTACGGCCTGCGTTCCCGGCACCCGCATGCCACCAGCTATCCGGGTGTGACCGTGATCGCGCTGACGATTACTGGCAGCGATACCATCGCCAGCCAGACCGAAAACCAGATCTCGGTGCGGCTGACACGCAAGCTACCGGTGCGCGAGAACGGGGCCTGGACTGCGCCACAGCCAACACGCTTGCCAGCGGCGTATGCGATGCATGTGGCGAAAGCGGTGGGCTACACCGATGACAAGCTGAACTTGGGCGAGTTCGACCGCCTGGCCGGCATTTGGGATAGCCGGGGCGATGAGTACAACGCCGTGCATCGCGATGACAGTACGGTCAAGGAGATCATCAACGCGGCGCTCCGCGTCGGGTTCGCCGAGCTGACCATCGACCGTGGCCAGATCCGCCCGGTACGCGACGAGCCACGCGGTGGGCTGCCCCAGCACGGCTACAGCGCCCAGAACATGAGTGGACCGCTACGCCGCACTACGGCCATGCCGAAACCGGACGACAACGACGGTATCGACGTGACGTTTATCAATCCCGATACATGGACCGAGGAGACCGTCGAGTGCCGGCTGCCCGGTGACCAAGGGATCAGGGCGAAGAAAGTGCAGTTCGACGCTGCCATGAGCCGCACTCAGGCCTACCGCCTGGGGATGCGCGAGCGAGCCCGCCTGGCGTACCGCCGCACGCAGTTCAAGTTCCCGACGGAACTCGACGCGCTCAACTCCAGCTACATGAGCCACGCCGGCATTGCCTCGGACGTGCCGGGCTATGGCCAGTCCGCCTGGGTAAAGGCCGCGGCATACGATGACCAGGCCGGCACGGTGACCCTGGAGGTGAGCGAAGAATTCGACTGGGTTGATGGGGCGTCACACGTGATTGCCTGGCGCAAACCGGACGGCAAGCTGACACCGCCGTACCCGGCCCAGCCCGGCAGCGACCCGTTCCTTGTCGTGGCTACGGCACCCAGTGCCCCGACGATCAGCGACGATATGCAACCGCCGTTCGTGCATTTTGGCACGACTGAGACGTGGTCCTGGCAGGCGCTGATCACCGACATCAAGCCGCGCGGAAACGAGGGGGTGTCGGTGTCAGCCGTGATCGATGACCCGCGTGTGTACTATTACGACGACGCCACGCCGCCGGCGTGATCATGATCGAGTACTGGGCGCTCGCTCCAGCACTCGACGATCAAAGATAGTGGCATTGCCATGGATAAAAACTCTCGTTACGAATCGCCTCCGACGAACCCATCAAAGCAATGCCTGACCCATTCGCAGCTCCAATCTAGTCCTTTATTGGAAAAATCGTTCATCCCGAGGAATGAAGCTTTTACTTCTCTGTCTTTGAGTTTGTATTTAAATACAATATATCCAGACAAAGATGGGTCGAAATAAACTTTGAATTCATCAACAAGGTGTTCGTTGCCTGATATAGCCGCACTGACTATATCGTCATAGTCGTTAAAAGTCATTGCATTCCTCTGCGTATAGTTAAATGTTTTTTTATTTAGGATTGATTGTTTTGTTATTTGTTGTGACAGTCTGTAAGTATAGGAAACCCTACCATTCGACAGGAAGGTTGTCGATTATTTTCTGCTGAAGCGGCGGACCAACCCCTGCTGCTCAACGCAGCCCGCGGCTGGGCGCCGCAATAGGCTTATGGTAGTTGAGCAGCACGACCACGGTCTGCCTCGGGATAGAATCGAGCGTGGAGGGAGGTTCACTATATCATAAGAAGTACTTGTATATGTTTCGCTTAAGCCCGCGTTGAGCGGGCTGTGATTTGTGATGGCGTTAGAAACATCATGACGCCGTTTGGTCACCATCCTGCATGTCTATTTTTTTATAATGCATCGTTTCCTATAAAGCCACCATCTTCGAATCTGGCGACAAAATTCTCTTTATTGCAATTCGTCATTTTATTGCAATAATGGCATTGCGCCTTGTTTCCTGTCAGTGTGGCAGTACTAAAGACCCCTCGGGTCGTCATGAACATGGGTGATGGAAATTTTTCTCCACAGTGCAGGCATTTTATTGTAATGCTTATGGTTTTTGGGTCTTTAGGTTCTTTCGGTGTTTTTATCATTAGAGCACTCCTTGGTAGCACCTATCCAGCCCATTCACAACCATGCATGAAGATTGCGAAAGGCATAGCTAAAGGCTAGCTCTTCCACTGCCTTTTAGCCACTCCCGCTCTACCCGGTTGGCACCGCCGCCACACCCCGTCGGTGATGCCCTCCTGCCGGTAGAGCAGATAGGTCTTGTTACCCTCTCGCCAGTAGTCGGCCGTGATCGTAGCCCGACAGCCGGGACTGGCCACTGTAGAGCCAGCCACGCCATATGACGTGAAACTCGATCCACTCGTCCGTGGGTGGCAGTGACCGGCGTGGGCCGATCCCGCCTTTGCGCTCCAGGCGTTGGCGCCATTTGGAAATTTCAGCGCCTGCGCTCTTGTTGATGGGCTAGGTGCTACACCAGGTGTAGGGGGGGGGATGTTGGCGAGCATATACCCTGACTCTAAATGAGAAGGCATCTATTGTTATCAAGAAGATATTATGCCGAGAGAAGTGCTCTCTTGTTCTAGTGCGTCCACTATTTTTTGTGTACGTTCATGCATTTTTTTAAATACATCGAGAGCGGGCAACCCTGAGAGGTTTCCTTCTTTAGCTATTACAATTTGGTATATTATTTTTCCGCTAATGCTAGCCTCCGTGCGATGGTCTACAATTGCTAAAATCATTTGTTGATTTTCTGGATCCCATTTTGGAGGGAAGCTGAAGTTGTGGGATGATTCTATATTTTTTATATAAGCTGATTCCATTCTAGCATATGTTGCTATTGGAGTTATTATTTCATGTTTTTGTGAATTGCATAAGCTATTCATCTCCCATAAAAGGTTGTCTCCACCTTGGTATGGGTTGAGGCTGTATATTGTGTTAAAAATCTCTTCTGATGCCCGCTTTACTATTCTGTCCTTTAATCCTAAGAAATCATTTTCTCCGCTTCTTATTGGAAAGTTTAATCCTTTACCAGAAAAAGACATTCCAATTGCATGCATGGACTGGTCAAGGGATGCTCGTAGGTTTAGCACAATGTCGGCGGATATTCCGGATAGAGCTTCCGGCATTTCTTTTTCAAGTATTATTTTGTGTATGTCTCTCGGGCCGTTAGGATCAAACTCCATAACCCGTTTGAAAGGCGATGAATCAACAAATTTTTTCATTTCTTCCGAAAATGATTGTATGTGTCTTTCAGCATGGTTAAGACAATAATGTGGGCTTCGAAAATCGTATGCCATAAATCCTCCAGCGCTCATCACTGCATGGGTACTCTGTTCAGCATAGCACTGCGCCTTGCCCTCGATACTTACTTGAATTACCGCTAATATGGATGCGCCACCAACCACCCATGAGGAAGCAATGGCAAAGGGATTTACCGTAGCGCTCGCCATCGCACTGGGCCTGCCGGCGACAGCCGCGGCGAACATGACGATCGGAACATGGAACCTCGAGCATTTGGGGTGGGACAATGGCAAGAGACTAGATGATGTCGCTCATATAGCGAAAGGCGGAGATCTCTGGGCTCTGACGGAGGTTATGGACGAGGCTGCCGTATCGCAGCTTGAGAGCGAGCTTGAGGCCCAGACGGGAGAGAGCTGGTCGTCAATGACATCTCACGAAGTGGGTCGCTCCTCGTACCAGGAGAGCTACAGCTACATCTGGCGCGACAGCGAAGTGGAGTACACCCAGGGCGCCGTCGTCTATATGGACCCCGGCGACGAGTTCGCTCGCGAGCCGTATCTTGCTGAGTTCCGCGATGTCGATACGGGCGACACCATAGCAATAGCGGTCGTGCACATTCTTTACGGGGATAGCCGTGCCGATCGCACGCTGGAAATCCGGCAGCTCGCCGAAATCTGGGACTGGATGAGGGAGGTCTATCCTGACTCAGATCGCATCATTGCCGGTGATTTCAACCTCGAGCCGGATCATGAGGCGTGGCAGTTGCTGCGTGACCTGGGTGCGTCCCCGGCAATCACGTCAGGCGCGACGACGCTCAGCTCGACTGACGGCGAGTATGCGAATCTCTACGACAATCTGTGGTTCGACCGGGATGCTCTCGACTTTACCGGCAGCGGCATCGTGCGGTTCCCTGAGCTACTAAATCTCACGCATGAGCAGGCCCGCGACGTTGTCTCGGACCATGCCCCTGTCTATATCGGTGTTGGCGATGTCGGCATTGTTGATCTGGATGAAACGACCAGTACGGACTCCGGCCCTCGGTGCATCAACATCAACGAGGCAACTGTCAGCCGGTTGGATGAGCTGCCACATGTTGGGCCGGCCAGGGCTGAGGATGTCATCAATTCCCGCCCCTATGAGAACGTCGGTGGGCTGACCCGGGTGAGTGGTATTGGTCCGTCGAGAGTCGAGGACATCGAGGCCAGCGGTATGGTGTGCAGCCTGTAGTTCCGGGGGAGTGACGGCGATTTCCTACACGCTCCGTTGAGGATGTCGCACAGCAGCCCGTTCATGTAGAGCTTATCCTTGAGGCCGTGACGCCCACAGCATGCGGCGCTTATGGACGAGCGTCGCCGCCAGGGAAGGCAGTCGCGTCACCGCGATTTAGGGCAGCTCCAGGCCATGGATGGCCGCCTTTAATGGATCCTCCTCACGATCCCGCCTTTCGGTCCGGCATCGGGCGATGCCCGGCGCCAGACCCCATCGACGATGCCGTATCGGCGCTCGAGCATGCAGACGAGCGAGCCCTCGATGGCCCAATCGCTCGGGCTGTAGTCGCTCAATTGGCAGCGTCCGCTGTACAGCCACCCCCGCCTGATGACGTGGTACTCAATGAGCTCGCCGCGTGGTGCAGGCGCACGCTTGAGCCCGATCCAGCCTTTACGCTCGAGTCGCTTGCGCCATTGGGTGATCTGGTACCGCGTGGCCACGTCACGCCTCGACCGGCACCCAACTGACCAGCCAGCCCTCGTCGGTTCTGGTCACGTCGACGTTCTCGTTCTCGCTGATCTCGTCGATTAGCCGATCCCAGTCGTCGGGGCTATCGCCGTTCTCGGGTTTCAGGTGCACCTGGCGCTTCTCGCGGCGGCTTGCTGCAGCGATCTCGATCTGGATGCGCTGGCCGAGGAGTTCGTATGAGGAGGGTTTCTTGGCCATGGCTTTGGTCTCCTGATGATGCTGTTCATATATACAGTATTATCAGGCAAAGACCTGGACGGCAACCTGGTTGCGGCGATCAGGCGCGCACCACAATGCTCACCACCTGGCGGCGAGGGCGTGAGACAGTCGGCGAATCGTGAGACAGCGGGTCAGGTAGGGTTCTGATCGGGAAGGGGATTCGAGCCAGGTGCGGCTCTACCATTGGGCTACCTCATTGCGTCACAAACTTGCTGCGCAAGTGTGTCTGGATCCTTTGTGGATTCGATCGATAGGACATGGCATGACCGCTCTGCAAGCCAAGCCTTGTGTCGAGCCAGGCTCCTTCCTGACATCTCCCCATCATCATATTGAGCCGCCCATTCGAGGAATGCCGGATCCACAACCCCAAACCGTTGGATGTCCCTGTGCCTGATTCGCTCAAGTCGTGTCTGAGCAGGAGCTGTGAGGAATACGATCATGTCAAAAGCATCCTCAATCGCTTCACCCCATGACATTACTGATCCAGCAACCACGACTCTTTCAGACTCGCTGAGGGTCTTGGCCATCATTACTCGACGCTCATCGCTGGAGCGCTTTTCCTGAAAGGGTGGGGTGGTAGGCAGCCAGTAAATGTCGTCGGCCTCTTGGAACGAAGCTCCAAGGTAGCTCGCCAATAACTCTCCCAACGTCGACGTGCCAGAGCCTGCGGCGCCTGTCACCAGTATCTTCATGGTGTTTCCTCCCTATCCACTATCCATAAAGTTCCGCTGTTAATGGGGCATGCATGGGGCAAACCGGACGCCATTCTATGCTATTTGGTGTTGACGCGGGTGCTTGGCGGGCCCTGCATAGAGCCGTCAACGGCGCGGAAATTGCCGTGACGACACTGGATGAATCCACATGTTAGGCCATCATCGGGGTATGCTACCCGTCCCCCTGGTCGTCTTCCTCGACCCGCTTCTTGAATGTGGCCTTCTCCTCGTCGGTGATGCCGCGGCATAGGGCGTCGAGATAGTCGCTGTACCACTGCATCATCCGGCGCCGATGTTTGAGATAGGACGCCTGGTTGTAGACGCCGGCCACGCCGGGCTCCTTGTGGGCCAGTTGAACCTCGACGTGATCCTTCGGCCAGCCGTGTTCGCGGAGTAGAGTACTAGCCGTATGACGCGATCCGTGCCCGGTGAGCTTGCCCTTGTAGCCCACTCGGCCGATGGCCTGGTTCAGCGTGCTGTTGCCCAGCACCGGATGCTTGGGGCCCTGGCCGGGGAACACCAGTCGCCGGCGCCCGGTCTGCTGGAAGACGTCACGCAGCGAAGCTACGGTCTGCTTCGGCAGGGCGACCACATGGTCGCGCCGCGTCTTCATCTTCTCGGCCGGGATCGTCCAGGTCTCGGCCTCCAGGTCAATCTCGCTCCACTCTGCATATCGAACCATCCCGGGCCTCGATGCGGTACGCAGCACCATCCATACCGCGGCGACGGTGATCGGGCGGCTGCGCGAACGGTTGAGGGCCTGCAGGAATCCGGGCAGTTCTGCCTCGAGGAGGTGAGGGTAGTGCGTGGTCTTGGGTGGAGTGGCGGCCACATGACGCAGCTCGCTCGCCGGGTTCATCTCGCACTTCCCTTCGGCAATGGCCAGGGAGAAGATCTGGCCGACCCAGCTACGCACCTTCTCGGCGATATTGTGGGCCCCTCGGTCCTCGAACGCCCGCTGCAACTCGGTGCAGTCCTGTCGCGTGATCTCGTCGAGCGGTTTACGGCCCAGGGCGGGGAGAATGTCACGGTCGAGATACAACCGCATCTGGCGAGTGGTGCCTAGTGATCGGCCGGCGTCCAGCTTCCGCTGGTACCAGTCTTCGGCGATCTCAGCGAACAGGTGGCGCGGCTTGGCTTCCCGATCGACGGCAGCCAGGTCGATGCCGTCAGCGGCCAGCCGGCGGAGGTCTTCGGCCTCGCGCCGCGCCGCCTTGCCGCTTTTCCCCGGGAACCCGCCCAGCCCCTTCCATGACCATCGACCATTCGGTCGCCTATACCTCAGCTCCCAGGACTTCGCGCCGTTACGCTTGACCCGGAAGTAGAGGCCCTGGCCATCAAGCTCGCGGTAGTCCTTGTCTTCAGGCTCGAGTGATGCGAGCACGGTATCGGCCAGCGGCCGGCGCTTGATCTGTGAACGCTTCATCCCCTGTCTCCCCGTTCTCTTCTTGTATGCCTCGAACTCTGGCATACACGCAGGCATACACCATAACGCGGGCTGTGGCCCATATTCATGGTGATGTCAGGTTAAAGCGTGGAGCGAAAAACCACGAGGGGCAAGGGGTTAGGGAAGCGTCAGGTGACGCTGGGGTATTGAGAATGGTGCGGATGGGGAGACTTGAACTCCCACGCCCGAAGGCACCAGAACCTAAATCTGGCGTGTCTACCAATTCCACCACATCCGCACGGGTCAGGCAGGCGTCCATATTTTACGGACGGGCTCCCACAAGTCAATCGCTCCCGGGAAGACGCAGGTAATCGGCGGCGGCCTCGGCACGAGCGGCGGGACTCTCGCCGGCCAGGTGCGGCAGGATGCCGAGGTTCGGTGCCGACAAACGGCGTGTCAGGGTATCGAGGTTGTCGTGATACAGGGCCGCATCGCCGGCTTCGTCGAAGGACAGGCCCGGTTCGACCAGATTGCCTATCCAGCCGGCCAGCTGCAGGCCATCGGCGCGAATCGCCTCGGCACTGAGTATGGCGTGGTTGAGACAACCGAGCTTGAGCCCCACCACCAGAATCACCGGAAGCTCGAGCCGCTTGGCCAGGCCGGCGAGATCCTCGTCATCGTTGAGTGGCACCCGCCAGCCGCCGGCGCCTTCCACCAGGGTCAGGTCACGCTGCCAGGCTAGTGGGTCGGCAGTGGCCGCGACCAGGTCGTCCAACGTGGGGACATCACCGGCACGCCGTGCGGCCAGATGCGGGGCGATAGCCGGTGCATAGGCGTAGGGATTGAGGACGTCGTATGGCACCTCGGGCGTGCTCTGCTCGCCGAGCGTCAGGGCATCGATGTTGCGCAGTCCTTGAGGCGTGGCGTCACAGCCCGAGGCCACCGGCTTGAGCCCGAGGGTGGTGTGGCCGCGACGTCGTGCCAGGGCCAGCAGGCCACTGGCTACCAGGGTCTTGCCGGCATCGGTGTCGGTGCCGGTAACGAAATAGGCGGGCATGTCAGCGCTCCAGGATCAGGGTGACAAGGTGATAGGTGACAGGGAGGCCAGGTGATTCGCGTAGCGTCTCGTATCGATGCCTGGCCCGTGCCAGATCGGCTCGGGTCAGTCGCTTCCCTGGCCGAGCCACCTGGGCACCGACCCCTTTGATGGAGGCCATCACGGCATCCAGGTCGGGATAGTGGAAGCGTTCCTCGCGTTGCTCCATGGCGACGCGCCGAAAGCCGGCACGCCGCGCGCTCCGTCGATACCGGGGAGCGTCGTGGAAATCGAGCAAAGCGGCGGAACGCTCGGGATGCGACCAGGCCTGGCTCACTTCGCGCAGGGTGCCGGGGCCCAGGGTATTGAGCAGGGCGCGTCCTCCCGGCCTCAGCACCCGTCGAATCTCGCCGAGTACGCGGTCCAGGTCCCGGCACCACTGGATCGCCAAATTGGAGATGACCAGATCGAAGGCTTCGGCGGAATGAGGGAGCATGCCAGCATCGCCGCAGACCCAGCGGATCGGTTCCGGGTGGCGTCGACGCGCCTCGTCGAGCATGCCCGGGGCCAGGTCGAGGCCCTCGATCCAGCGATGGCTGGGATAATGCCGGGCCAGGCGAGCGGTCAGTTCGCCGGGACCGCAGCCCAGGTCCAGGATGCTGTCGGCCCTGGCGGGCAGGTGCGCCATCAGGCGTTCGCCCATGGCATGCTGGGCGGTCGCGCGCTGCGCATAATGCGGAGCGGCGCGGGAAAAGGCATGGGCGACGCGGGCGCGCCAGTCGGCGGCATCGGCATGGTCGGTCGGCTCGGTGGTGATCAAGGCCGTGTTCATGATGTCAGCTCCGGTCGCCCGGCCTCGGACGGGTGTTGCGCGGCGATGCTCGCCAGCCGTGTCGCCAGGTGTTGCGGTTGGCTGAGCATCGGACAGTGTCCTGCGTCGTCGAGACGCTGGTCGGCTTGGGCGAGAACCTCTGGAGCGAGCAAGGGGTCGCGGGCGCCCGCGAGGCGATACACCGGGCACGGTGCGGCACTCAGGCGCGAATGATTGTTCAGGCATGCCAGATGCTCGAGGCCGGCTTCCAGGGTGGCCGTGGATGCCGGCAGGGTTGTGTCGAGCAACTGGCGCAGGGTTTGGTGCGCGTTGCGTGGGTCGGGCTCCCCCCCGAGTTGCCAGCGCAGGAAGTGTTCCCGTGCGGCGGTGGGGGAGCGCTCGAGAGCGCGACGGAAATCGGCCAGGGCCGTGTCGCTCACCCCCTGCGGGTGGACGAAGCGCTCGCCGATGCCAAGCAGTACCAAGGCGCGCGGAGTCGGAAGATGCTCGAGCAGAGCGCCAGCCAGCAGCCCGCCGAGCGACCAGCCGACCCAGACGGCGTCGGCCGGCAGGTCGTCGGCCAGGGCGTTGGCCAGCTCGTTCAGCGACGTGGGGTCGGCGAGCGGCAAGCGACCGGCATAGCCGGGCCAGTCCGGTGCCTTGACCTCGAGATCATCAGGCCAATAGGGGGCGAGAGGGCGCCAGATTCGGGCGTCGCAGCCCCAACCGCTGAGCAATATCAACTGCGTCATGAGGCGTCCTCGCGTCGACAGGCATTCAGAGCGCCGAGCAAGGCGTCGAGAGCCATTGCGTCGTGGGCGGCGCTCAGGGTGATCCGCAGTCGTGCCTGGCCGCGCGGCACGGTGGGCGGGCGGATGGCACCAACGCGTAACCCGGCCCGGGCCAGGCGCTCGGCCCAGCGCATGACGCGCGCGCTGTCGCCCAGCACGATGGGCTGGATGGGCGTGGTGGAGTCGGTCAGCGGCAGGCCGAGCCTCGCGGCTTCGCGCCGGAACTCGGCGATATGCCGATGGAGACGGTCGCGACGTTCGGGCTCCTGCTCGAGGATGTCCAGGGCAGTCAGGGTGGCCGCTGCCACGCCGGGGGGGTGGGCCGTGGTGTAGATGTAGGGACGGGCGAACTGGATCAGATGGTCGATCAGGGCGGCATCGCCCGCCACGAAGGCCCCGGCGCTGCCCAGTGCCTTGCCGAGTGTGCCGACCAGTATCGGCACCTGGCGTTGATCGTGGGCGCGTCCCACGCAACCGTCGCCATGTTCGCCGAGCACGCCGAGACCATGGGCGTCATCGATCATCAACCAGGCGCCTTGTCGTTGGCAGGTGCCGGCGATGCCGGCGATGTCGGCCGTGTCGCCATCCATGCTGAAGACGCCATCGCTGACGACCAGCGCCGGCGCATCCTGGGGTGTGCGCTCCAGCAAGCGCTCGAGATCCGCGAGATCGCGATGGTGGAAGCGCCGCGAGGGTGCCTCGGCCAGGCGGGCACCATCGAGCAGCGAGGCGTGATTGAGACGATCCTGGAACACCCGGGTGTGGCGGTCGCACAGCGCCTGCAATACGCCGAGGTTGGCCATGTAGCCGGTGGAGAACAGCAGGGCGCGGGGGCGCCCGGTCAACTCGGCAAGACGTTGTTCGAGTCGTTCGTGGACCGCGTGATGCCCGGTGACCAAATGCGAGGCCCTGGCGCCGGCACCGAAGCGTTTCGCCCCCTCGGCCTGAGCCTCGGCCAGGCGCGGGTCGCCGGCCAGGCCGAGATAATCGTTGCCGGCGAAGTCGATGAGAGGGGCGGCGTCGTCCAGGGTGAGGCGTTGGCGCCAGCCGCCTTCCGCACGGCGTTGCGTGGCGGCGCTAGCCAGTCGCTTCGACCAGAGGTCCGCGCGTGGCATCATGGTTTAGGCTTGGGCGGCGTCGTAGAAGAGGGCGTCGTCGCGCTGGCGCTGGATGGCATGGGCCAGTGCGGTTTCGGCCTGTTCATCGTCGCTGCGGGTGTCGCACGCGCTCTTTTCGACGTGCTCGGGATGCAAACCGAGCTTGTCGAACAGCGCCCGGTCACGTTCGACCTGGGGATTGCCCGTCGTCAGCAGGGTGTCGCCGTAGAAGATGGAATTGGCGCCGGCGAGAAACGCCATGGCCTGGGTCGATTCGTCCATCTGCTCGCGTCCGGCGGACAGGCGGACGTGGCTGGCCGGCATGAGGATGCGAGCCACGGCGATGGCGCGGATGAACTCGAGCGGGTCCAGGTCCTCGACGTTTTCCATCGGCGTGCCCGGTACCTTGACCAGCATATTGATGGGCACCGACTCCGGATGCGGATTCAGGCGTGCCAGTTGCTGCAGCAGGCCAGCGCGATCCCGAGTCGCCTCGCCCATGCCGAGAATGCCGCCCGAACAGATTTTCATGCCGGCATCGCGAACGTTGGACAGAGTGTCCAGGCGGTCGGCGTAGGAGCGGGTGGTGATGATCTCGCCGTAGTATTCCGGCGAGGTGTCCAGATTGTGGTTGTAGTAGTCCAGGCCCGCCTCGGCCAATCGGCTCGCCTGATGGGTGTCGACCATGCCCAGGGTCATGCAGGTTTCCAGGCCCAGCTCCTTGACCCGGCCGACCATCTCCAGCACCACGTCCAGGTCGCGTTCCCGAGGGCTGCGCCAGGCAGCACCCATGCAGAAGCGGCTGGCACCGGCCTGTTTGGCGGCACGGGCCTGCTCCACTACCTTCTCGATCTCGAGCAGCTTTTCCTTGCCGAGCCCGGTGTTGTAGTGGCCGGATTGGGGGCAGTACTTGCAGTCCTCCGGGCAGGCACCGGTCTTGATCGACAACAGCGTCGAGACCTGCACGGCATTGGGATCGAAGTGTGCCCGATGAACCTGCTGGGCGCGGAACAGCAGATCGTTGAAGGGCAGCGAGAACAGCGCCTCGATCTCTTCCAGGCGCCAGTCGTGGCGCGGTTCGTGCGAGGCGTCTAGGTTCAAGTCAACCGCATGGGCGTCGTGGTGTTGGGCTGGCATGGGAGGGCTCGCTTTTGGTCAACTTTTCGGATTGGTCACGGTTGACCGATAGGGTAAGGCGTCGCCGGTTTATGTCAACCGTTCATGATTTTAAGGTTGACGACTGGCTGCGGCGGCTGCTGCCTGGTCGCTGCGCCTTCTGTCTCGCCGCCTGCGAGTCGACGGCTCCCTGGTGTCGGGCCTGCCACCTGGCGTTGCCGTGGAATCTGCCGGCCTGTCCGGCATGTGCCGAGCCGCAGCCTGCTGGGTCGCGGGCGCGACGTTGTGGACGTTGTCTGCAACGTGCACCGGCCTTCGATACGGCTCGCGTGCCGCTGCGTTACGAGGGCGAGTTGAGGGGATTGATGCAAGGCTTCAAGTTCCATGCCTCACCGCGCGCCGGCAGCTTGATGCTGGCGCTGCTGGAGGAAGCGCTGAGGGATAAGCCGCGTCCCCAGGCGCTGCTGGCGGTACCGCTGCACCCTCGGCGCGCCCGGCAACGTGGCTTCGACCAGGCGCGTTGGCTTGCCGAACGCTTGTCGGCACGCCTGGACATTCCGCTGGTGGTGGCGCAGCGTCGGCGCGATACCCCGAGCCAGCGGGGGCTGGACCGCAAGCGACGACGCGGCAATCTGCGTGCCGCCTTCCGAGTGGAGACGGCACTGCCGTCCGAGGTCGCATTGCTCGATGATGTGATGACCACCGGCGCGACCCTCGATGCCCTGGCCCGTGCCTGTCGTCAAGCCGGGGCGGAGCGGGTCGAGGCCTGGGCCGTGGCGCGCACGCCATTGCCTTGAACCCGCCCGAGCGTTCGCTGCAAGGCAAGCGTGTCGACCCTTGCGCTATTGAACGCCATTGATCGAGAGTTTCCTTCAAGACCCCATGGATGGAGGTGGACTTTTCCGGCGACACGCCTAGCGCTCTAAGTCCGACAGGCTGTTAGCATGCCTGATGAGTCGATTGAATCAGGAGCGCCGAATGGAAACCTCGATCCATCCCTTTGCCCGTCTCGAGCCTGCCCGGGTGGTGGCGGCGGTGGAGTCCCTGGGGTTCTGGCTGCCCGGCGAGCCTTTCGCCCTGAACAGCTACGAGAACCGGGTCTATCTGGTGCATGACGACGAGCGCCGGCGCTGGGTGGTGAAATTCTATCGGCCGGGGCGCTGGAGCGATGCCCAGATCCAGGAGGAGCATGATTTCCTGGCCGAGCTGGCAGCGGCGGATGTCGCGGTTGCCGCCCCCTGGCGCGACGAGCAGGGCGTCAGTCTGCATCGTGCCGAGGGATTCCGTTTCGCGCTCTATCCGCAATTGCCCGGGCAGGCGCCCGAGCTGGAAAACCCGGCCCATCTGTTCGCCCTGGGTGAGGTCATCGGTGCGATGCACGCCGTGGGGGAGAGCGGCCGCTTCGCTCATCGCCGCACCTTGAACCTGGACGACATGCTGGCCGAGGCGTGCGATGGCGTACTCTCCAGCCCCTGGCTCGATCAGCGTCAACGGCGTGCTTATACCCGGGTGACCGATAGCCTGCGCTCGGCGCTGGTGGATCGTGGCTGGGCGCCCGAACGCAGTATCCGCGTGCATGGCGATTGCCATCTCGGCAATATGCTGGGGCGCGACGAGGCCTTCGGCCTGGTGGACTTCGACGATTGTCTGATGGCCCCGGCGGTGCAGGATATCTGGATGCTTTTGACCGGGCAGGAAGAAGGCGAATGGCAGATGCAGCTCTCCGAGGTGATCGAGGGCTACGAGCAGCACCGAGACTTCGACCGGGGCGAGCTGGCCCTGATCGAGCCGCTGCGCGCCTTTCGACTGATACGCCACAGTGCCTGGCTGGTGGCGCGCTGGGAGGATCCCGCCTTCCCCGTGGCCTTTCCCTGGCTGGCCGATGCCGGTTACTGGGACGACCACATCCGTCAGCTCGAGCAGCAACGACGGGTGCTGGATCGCGCGGTATCCGGGCAAGCGTGAAGTACGGCAAGATTCATCCATGTTGCCGAGAGCTGGGTCGGGACTGCGTTGGCGCATGGCATGCGCTAGAATCGTGTCCTTTCGACCCGGGGAAGATGAACACGGGGTAACAATTCGATGGCAGAGGCGTGATGGCCGCGCTGATGCATCGCCATAACGATTCTGCATGGGGCCTGAGAATGACCGAACAACTCGCCGACCATTACCGCCAGATCATCCAAGAGATCGGGGAGGATCCTGACCGGGAAGGCCTGCGCGATACGCCCAAGCGTGCCGCCAAGGCCATGCAATTCCTGAATCGTGGTTATTTCCAGTCCTTGGAGGAGATCGTCAATGGTGCCGTCTTCGAGTCGGACACCGATGAGATGGTGCTGATCAAGGACATCGAGCTGTACTCAATCTGCGAGCATCACCTGCTGCCGTTCACCGGCAAGTGCCATATCGCTTACATGCCGAGCGGCAAGGTGCTGGGTCTTTCCAAGTTCGCGCGCATCGTCGACATGTACGCGCGGCGCATGCAGATCCAGGAGAACCTGACTCGCCAGATTGCCGAGGCGGTCCAGCAGGTCACCAGCGCGCGCGGCGTGGCGGTAGTGATCGAGGCGCGTCACCTGTGCATGATGATGCGTGGCGTCGAGAAGCAGAATTCGAGCATGACATCCTCGGTGATGCTGGGCGCCTTCCGGGAGTCGCAAAGTACGCGGCAGGAATTCCTGACGCTGGTCCAAGGTAGGTAGGAGACAACAATGGCAATGCTCGCCCTGGGTGATCAGCACCTCGATCACGACCTGGCCACGATTCGCATCAAGAACCTGCGGTTGCGGACCTACATCGGCATCAAGGACGACGAGATCCGCAATCGCCAGGATGTGGTGATCAATGCGGTGATTCGCTATCGCGCCGACAAGGCGCTGGCGTTCAACCACATCGAGCAGGCGCTGAATTACCGCACCATCACCAAGCAGGTCATCGCTCATGTGGAGGACAATCGCTTCCAGTTGCTGGAGCGCATGACCCGGGAAGTGCTCGACCTGATCATGAGTTTCGAACAGGTCCTCACCGCCCAGGTGGAAATCGACAAGCCCCATGCCCTGCGTTTCGCCGACTCGGTGTCGATTACCCTGTCGGATTCCCGGGAGCCGAGGCGAAGCAACTGAATCCGGCAGCGTCATGGTGACGCCAGGCGGTTGGCGTTCGGCCTCCATACGCTTAGCATGGAGATCAATCCTCACCAAGCGCTTGAGCCAGGAGTCGACCATGGAAGCCCTGAAGGAGAACCTGAAGGAAACCCAGCTGTATTGCCCTTTCGCCTATATCGATGGGAGCTGGGTCGCTGCCGACAGCGGTGAACAGATCGAGGTGACCAACCCGGCCACGGGCGATATCGTTGGCAGTGTGCCGCGCCTGGGACGGGCGGAAACCGAGCGGGCCATCGCCGCCGCCGATGCCGCTCTACCTGCCTGGAGATCCTTGACTGCCCTGGAGCGCGCCGATGCGCTGATGAAGTGGCATGACCTGATGCTCGAGCATCAGCAGGACCTGGCCACCATCATGACCCATGAGCAGGGCAAACCCCTGAAGGAAGCCGCGGGCGAGATCGCCTATGCGGCAAGCTTCCTGCGCTGGTTTGCGGAACAGGCGCGCCGCATCAACGGCGAAACGGTGCCGGCCACTTCCAGCAACCAGCGTATCGTGGTCACCAAGCAGCCGGTGGGTGTGGTGGGGGCCATCACGCCCTGGAACTTCCCGGCCGCGATGATCACCCGCAAGGCTGGTGCGGCCCTGGCAGCGGGCTGTACCTTCGTGGTCAAGCCGGCCAGCCAGACGCCGTTCTCGGCCACCGCCCTGGCCATGCTCGCCGAACGTGCCGGCATTCCGCGCGGTGTGTTCAATGTGGTTCCCGGTCGCGCCTCGCAGATCGCCGCCGCCCTGACCGAATCGCCGATCGTACGCAAGATCACCTTCACCGGATCCACCGAAGTGGGGCGTGAGTTGATGGCTCAGGCCTCGCGCCACGTGCAGAAGATCTCGCTGGAGCTGGGCGGCAATGCGCCCTTCATCGTCTTCGAGGACGCCGATCTGGATGCTGCCGTGGAAGGCGCCATGGCGGCCAAGTTCCGCAATGCCGGCCAGACCTGCGTGTGCACCAACCGTTTCCTGGTGCAGTCGAGCGTGGTCAATGCCTTCTGCGAAAAGCTGGCGGTGGCCATGAACAGCGAGCTCAAGGTCGGCGACGGCACGAAGGCTGGCGTCAACATCGGCCCGTTGATCGACGAGAAGGCCGTGGAGAAGGTCTCCGAACACGTTCAGGACGCCGTCGAGCACGGCGCCGAATTGCTGCTGGGTGGCCATCCGCATCCGCTGGGCGGCAACTTCTTCACCCCGACGCTGATCACCGAAGCCAACGATGGCATGAAGGTGGCCGGCGAGGAGACCTTCGGCCCGCTGGCCGCCGTCTTCCCCTTCGAGGACGAAGAGGACGCCGTGCGCATGGCCAACGACACCGAATATGGCCTGGCTTCCTACTTCTACTCCCGCGACCTGGGACGCGTCTGGCGCGTGGCCGATGCGCTGGAATACGGCATGGTCGGCATCAATACCGGGCTGATTTCCAATGCCGCTGCCCCCTTCGGTGGCGTCAAGGCCTCGGGGCTCGGCCGCGAAGGCGGCCACCAGGGCATCGAGGAATTCCTCGAGACCAAGTACCTGTGTATCGATCTCGGGGACTAAGCAGGACGCTTGAAGAACGGCGCTACGCGCCTGGAAGAAAACCCTCCCCGCCATGGCGGGGAGGGTTTATTTTTTCGAATAGAGGCTCGTTACGCTGCTTTCGAGCTTCGAGCTTCGAGCTTCGAGCTTCGAGCTTCGAGCTTCGAGCTTCGAGCTTCTGTTTGCTCGCGGCTCGTATCTCGCCACTCGTGTCTGGCTGCAGGCGTCAGTGCCTGAAGTGCCGCATCCCAGTAAACACCATGGCAATCCCCGCCTCGTTGGCGGCGTCGATCACTTCCTGGTCGCGCATGGAGCCGCCGGGCTGGATGACGGCGGTGATGCCGGCGGCGGCTGCCGCGTCGATGCCGTCGCGGAAGGGGAAGAAGGCGTCGCTGGCCATGACCGAGCCGGGCACGGAAAGACCTTCGTCGGCGGCCTTGATGCCGGCGATCTTGGCCGAGTAGACGCGACTCATCTGGCCGGCACCGACGCCGATGGTCTGGCCGCCCTTGGCATAGACGATGGCGTTGGACTTGACGAACTTGCCGACCTTCCAGGCGAAGGCCAGGTCGCGCATTTCCTGCTCGCTCGGCACTCGATCCGAGACCACGCGAAGGTCGTTGCGCTCGACCATGCCCAGGTCGCGGTCCTGGACCAGCAGGCCGCCGGTGACGCGCTTGAGGTCGTGACTCTGCTCGCGCTCGCCCGGCCAGTGCTCGGCGACGTCGAGCAAGCGCACGTTCTTCTTCTCGGCGACGATCTCGCGGGCGGCGTCGTCAACGCCGGGGGCGATGATCACCTCGACGAACTGGCGGTCGATGATCGCCCGGGCCGTCTCGGCGTCGAGGGGAACGTTGAAGGCGATGATGCCGCCGAAGGCGCTGGTCGGGTCGGTAGCGAATGCCTTGTCATAGGCGGAAAGTGCGCTCTCGCCGACGGCCACGCCACAGGGGTTGGCGTGCTTGACGATCACGCAGGCGGTCTCGTCGAAACCCTTGACGCATTCGAAGGCGGCATCGGTATCGGCGACATTGTTGAAGGACAGTGGCTTGCCCTGCAGGGTGCGTGCCGTGGCCACGCCGGGTTCGTGGCTGGCGGGGTCCACATAGAAGGCAGCGGCCTGGTGCGGGTTTTCCCCGTAGCGCATGGACTGCTTTTTGTGGAACTGCAGGTTGTAGGTGCGCGGGAAGCCTTCCTCGCCGCCCTCAGCGCGAGCGCCCAGGTAGTTGGCGATGGCCGCGTCGTAGCCGGCGGTGTGCTCGAAGGCCTTCACCGCCAGGTCGAAACGGCTCGCCTGGCTGATACCGCCCTGGTCCAGTTCATGGAGCACCCGGGTGTAATCGTCGGCGTTGACCACGATGGTGGTGTGGGCATGGTTCTTGGCGCAGGCCCGCACCATGGTCGGCCCACCGATGTCGATGTTCTCGATGGCGTCCTCGAGGGTGCAGTCCGGGCGTGCCACGGTGGCGGCGAACGGGTAGAGATTGACCACTACCATGTCGATTGCCGCGATAGCGTGTTCGGCCATGACGGCGTCGTCCTGGCCGCGTCGGCCGAGAATGCCACCGTGGATCTTGGGATGTAGCGTCTTGACGCGACCGTCCATGATCTCCGGGAAACCGGTGTGTTCGGAGACTTCGGTGACGGGAACGCCGTTTTCGCGCAGTAGGCGATAGGTACCGCCCGTGGAGAGCAATTCGACGTTTCGATCACGCAGTCCGCGTGCGAAATCGACGATGCCGGTCTTGTCGGAGACGCTGATCAGGGCGCGGCGTACCGGGGCGACGGAGGAAGAGGATTGGGCCATGAAGATCACTCTATTGCGGGCATGGGAGCGTGACAGGGAGAGGAGTGAGGGCGCCGTGGCGCCCTCGTGTTCAGATCAATCCATAGTGCTTGAGCTTCTTGCGCAGGGTGCCCCGATTGAGCCCCAGCATCTCGGCGGCTCGGGTCTGGTTGCCCTGGGCGTGATCCAGCACCGAGGCGAGTAGGGGGGCTTCCACCTCGGCCATCACCATGGCGTGCAGGTCGGTCACCTCGCAGCCATCCAGGTGGGCGAAGTAGCGGCGCATGGCGGCGTCCACGGCATCACGCAGGAGCATGTCGTCGCCGGGCGCGGAAGCACCATCATCGGCGGCGTCACGAGAGGCCCGGGGTTCAATCTCGGGCAGCGCGGAAGACTGGGTAAAGGCTTGGCTGCTGGTCATGCGGCACAGGTTCCATCCGATGTCATGCCCCGGACGACCTCTGGCATCGTGTCGGGGGGAGCATGACGAAACAGTTCGTCGATGAAGCGGCTCTGGGCGTTGGCGTTGTCCAGGCCGTTGAAAGTGGCACGCAGGCACTTGCGCAGGGCATCGTCGAAGCGGGCATCGCTGGCGAGGTACCAGCCGATGTGCTTGCGTGCGATGCGCACGCCCATGTGCTCACCATAAAAGTCATGCAGGGCCGACAGGTGGTCGCGCAGCACCGCGACACGTTCGGTGTCGTCGGGAGGCGCCATGCGTCGGCCATGGCGCAGGTAGTGATCGATCTCGCGGAAGATCCAGGGATTGCCCTGGGCGCCGCGACCGATCATCACCGCATCCGCCCCAGTATAGTCGAGGACTCGGCGAGCTTTCTCGGGAGAGTCGATATCGCCGTTGGCGAATACCGGGATACCCACGGCTGCCTTGATGGCGGCGATGGTATCGTACTCTGCTTCGCCACCGTAGCGCTGCTGGCGATGGCGGCCGTGCACGGCGAGCGCCTGGATGCCCGCCGACTCGGCCAGGCGGGCCACGCGTACGCCATTGTTGCTTTCGGCACACCAGCCGGTGCGAATCTTCAGTGTCACCGGGATGTCCACAGCGGCGACCACGCCATCGAGGATTTCGGCGACCAGGGCCTCGTCGCGCAGCAGGGCCGAGCCGGCTGCCTTGTTGCAGACCTTCTTGGCTGGGCAGCCCATGTTGATGTCGATGATCTCGGCGCCCATCTCGGCGTTGAGGCGGGCGGCCTCGGCGAGCATGGCGGCGTCACCGCCGGCGATCTGCACGGCCCGAGGGCCGGGTTCTCCGCGGTGATCCATGCGCAGCCGTGACTTCCGGGTATGCCACAGGTTGGGGTCCGAGGTGACCATCTCGCCGACCACCAGGCCCGCGCCCAGGCGACGACCGAGCGCCCTGAAGGGGCGGTCGGTCACGCCGGCCATGGGTGCCATGATGACCCGGCTGGACAAGGTATGGCGACCAATGCGTGGCAATGGGCTGGAATCGGACATGCTTGCGATCGGCTGCTGAGAAAGGGGGACACATCATACGCCCCCCGCTATCCATGGTGAAGGCCACTCAAGTCGAACGTCGGCCGGTAAGCCGTACCCAACCTTCGCGTGTCTCCGGTTCATCCATCGTCAGGCCGCGTGCGGCATAGGCGGCGAGGACCTCGTCGGCCTGGGTTTCCAGGATACCGGATAGGGCCAGCCGGCCACCGGGCGCGACGCGTTCGGCGATCTCGTCGGCGAGCTCCACCAGGGGGCCGGCCAGGATGTTGGCCACCACCAGCGGGAAACGTGCCTCGGCCTCGAGCGATTCGGGATATTCGAGGCGCAGTGCCGTCTCGGCGATGCCGTTGCGTTCGGCATTGTCGCGGCTGGCGGTGAGTGCCTGGGGATCGATATCGGTTCCCGTGGCGTGGCGGGCGCCGAGCCGCAGGGCGGCGATGGCCAGGATGCCGGAGCCGCAGCCTACGTCGAGCACGCCGAGATCGTCTAGTTCGCCGTCCACCGCCAGGCCGTCCAGCCAGGCGAGACACAAGGCGGTGGTGGGGTGAGTGCCGGTGCCGAAGGCCAGACCCGGATCCAGCAGCAGGTTGACCGCCTGAGGGTCCGGCGCCTTATGCCAGCTCGGCACGATCCACAGTCGCTGCCCCATGCGCAGGGGTTCAAAGTCGCTCATCCATTCCCGCTCCCAGTCGCGGTCGGCGAGCAGTTCGTGCTCGATCTCGGGCAAGGGTTCGCCGGGCATGGCCTCGGCCCAGGCGGCTGCCAGGCGTTCGAGCATGGCCGAGAGGCCTTCGAGATCGTCGTAGAGGCCGGTGAGCACCGTCTCGTTCCAGAGCGGCGTGGTGCCGCGCTCGGGCTCGAAGAGAGGGTCGTCCTGGGCATCCTGCAAGGTGATGGCAGTGGCGCCTTCGTCCAGCAACAATTCCTCGAGTACTTCAGCGTGTTCCGGTGCGATGTGGGCCTTGAGTTGCAACCAGGGCATGGGGACTCCCAGGGGGATTGAATGCGATAGCGGAAACGACGACGGGGCGGCGTTCGCCGCCCCGTGGGGGAGGAGTCATCGGCCGGCTTTTTACAGGCCGAGCTTCTTCTCCAGATAGTGGATATTGACGCCGCCCTGCTGGAAGTAGCCGTCGCGGACCAAATCCTTGTGCAGGTCAGTATTGGTCTTGATGCCTTCGACCAGCAACTCGTCCAGGGCGTTGCGCATGCGAGTCAGCGCCGTTTCGCGGTCATCACCCCAGGTGATCAGCTTGCCGATCAGCGAGTCATAGTAGGGTGGCACCGTGTAACCAGTGTAGACGTGGGAATCCATGCGCACCCCGAGCCCGCCGGGAGGGTGATAGAGCGAGACCCGGCCGGGGGAGGGCATGAAGGTCCTGGGATCCTCGGCGTTGATGCGGCACTCGAAGGCATGCCCGGACAGCTTGACGTCTTCCTGACGGATCGACAGGGGCAGCCCGGAGGCGATGAGAAGCTGCTCGCGGACGATGTCGACACCGGTCACCATCTCGGTCACTGGATGCTCGACCTGTACCCGAGTGTTCATCTCGATGAAGAAGAACTCGCCGTTCTCATAGAGGAACTCGAAGGTGCCGGCACCGCGATAACCGATTTCGATGCAGGCATCCCGGCAGGCCTTGAAGACTTGCTCGCGCGCTTGCTGGTCCAGGCCGGGTGCAGGGGCTTCCTCGAGCACCTTCTGATGGCGGCGTTGCAGGGAGCAGTCCCGGTCATAGAGGTGGATGGCGTTGCCCTGGCCATCGGCCAGCACCTGAACCTCGACGTGGCGCGGGTTCTCGAGGAACTTCTCCATGTAGACGGTGCCGTCGCCGAAGGACGAGTGTGCTTCGGTGCGGGTCACGTTGACCGCGGAAAGCAGGTGGCCTTCGGTGTGCACCACGCGCATGCCGCGCCCACCGCCGCCGGCGGCGGCCTTGATGATGACCGGGTAGCCAATGCGCCGTGCGGTAGCGAGTATCTCGCCCTCGTCGTCGCCGAGCGGGCCATCGGAACCGGGCACCGTGGGCACACCGGCCTCCTTCATGGCGTTGATGGCGCTGACCTTGTCGCCCATCAGGCGAATGGTCTCGGCGGCCGGGCCGATGAAGGTGAAACCGGAACGCTCGACCTGTTCGGCGAAGTCGGCATTCTCGGAGAGAAAACCGTAGCCGGGATGGATGGCGGTGGTATCGGTGACTTCGGCGGCGCTGATCAGCGCCGGGATGTTGAGGTAGGACTGGGCCGATGAGGCGGGGCCGATGCAGACGGCCTCGTCAGCCAGGCGTACGTGCATCAGTTCGCGATCGGCCTTGGAATGGACCGCGACTGTCCGAATGCCCAGTTCCTTGCAGGCGCGCAGGATGCGCAGGGCGATCTCGCCACGATTGGCGATGAGAACCTTGTCCAGCATGATGGAGTCCGCCAGTGTTGTGGGAAGATCAGGAAATGACGACCATCGGTTGCTCGAACTCGACCGGCTCGCCGTCCTCGACCAGGATCGCTTCGACCACGCCGTCGCGGTCGGCCTCGATCTGGTTCATCATCTTCATCGCTTCGACGATGCACACGGTCTCGCCTTTTTTGACGCTCTGGCCGAGTTCGACGAAGACCTTGGCGCCCGGTGCCGGTGCGCGATAGAAGGTCCCTACCATCGGGGAGACGATCGCCTGCCCCTGATAGGCAGGGCCTTCATCGGCCCCGGCGGCAGATTCCACGGGCGCTGCCGCTGGCTGCGGTGCCGGCGCGGCGGCCTGTGCCGGCCAGGCAGGTGCGGCGGGCTGAGGATATTCCGTGCCATTGGGGTGGCGGCTGATGCGAACCGATTCCTCGCCTTCCTGGATCTCGATCTCGCTGATGTTCGATTCTTCCAGTAGCTCGATCAGCTTCTTGACCTTGCGGATGTCCATGACGTTGTCTCGATCGGTGGTTTCTGGGATTGCCCGGCGCTGTCAACTCGGGCGATTTCTTAATAGATCGCGGCAAGTTGGCGTGCTTTGCCGTCTCTAGGTGCCGTGATGGCTGATATCAGCGGAGTTTGCCGAAAATCGATGTGGATGTCCAGCCAGCGACGAACGCTGTTCGTTTAGCTGGCCGATCAGGCCTGGTCCCGCTGAATCCAGGCGGCGACTTCGCTCAGGTGAGTGGCCAGGTCGGGGGCGTCTACCTCGCCTTGTATGCGTGCTTCGCGCAGCTCGCGGCTACCGTCGAAGAACAGCAGGCCCGGCGGGCCGAACAGGCCGAAGTGGTCGAGCACCTCACGGCTAGTCTCGCCGCTTTCGGTGACATCCACGTCGATGCGTCGGAAACCCTCGAGGGCGGCCATCACCCGGGGCGCGGGGAAGACGTCGCGTTCCATGATCGTGCAGGAGATGCACCACTCGGCGGTGACATTGACCATGGCGGGCTTGTCGGAGGCCGCCAACGCCGTCTGCAGTTCCTCGAGACTCTCGACCACGGTGGCTTCCTGCGGGGCGGCCGCCTGCCCGGCCGAAGCGGCGGAGAGGGTGGTGCCGGCTGACGCGAGGGGTTGGAGCGGGTCCTGGGCGCCGCGTGAGGCACCGATCACCAGGGTGATGCCCCAAGTCAGCAACAACAGCCCCGCGGCCTGGCGAACCCGCGGCCAACCCTGGGCCTGGCCGGGGTTCAGGGCACCCAGCGCCAGCGCGGTGCCGGTGGCCAGCGCGGCCCACAGCAACAGGACTATAGCGCCCGGCAGAAGACGTGCAACCAGCCAGATCGCCACGCCCAGCAGGAGAATGCCGAAAGCGCTCTTGACGCCGTTCATCCAGGGGCCGCTGCGCGGCAACAGGGTGGTGCCGAAGGTGCCGACCAGCAGCAGGGGAATGCCCATGCCCAGGGCGAGGGCGAGCAGGGCGGCACCGCCCACCAGGGCATCGCCGGTCGACGAGATGAAAACCAGGGCGCCAGCCAGGGGAGCGGAGACGCAGGGCGAGACCACCAATACCGAGAGCGAGCCGGCCAGTGCCAGGCCGAAGGGGCCGCTGCGCTGGGCCCTGTCCTGCCAGGCGTCGAGACGACGTGTCAGGCGTGGAGAAAAGCGCAGATCGAAGACGCCGAACATGGCCAGCGCGAAGAGCACGAACAGGATGGCGAAGACGATCAGCACCGGCGCGGATTGCAGCCTGGCCTGCAGGTTCAGGCCGGCGCCGAACAGGCCCATGAGTACACCGACCATGGCGTAGGTGATCGCCATGCCGGCCACGTAACTGGCCGAGAGGGCGAAGGCGCGAGGGCGGCTGGGATTCTGGCCGACGATGATCGACGACAGGATCGGCACCATGGGCAGCACGCAGGGAGTGAAGGTCAGCCCCAGGCCGGCGAGCAGGAACAGGCCCAGCACCAGCGGCAGGCTGGCATCGCGGATCAGGGCGTTGAAGTGGCCATCCTCGCTGCGGGGCGCCTCGCCGCCTGTCATTTCGGATGCTGGGGAGGCCGTCGAGCCGTTGGCCGCCTCGCCGTCCCCGGAGGGTGATGGCCAATCTCTGAAGGCGCCCGGCGCCTGGCCTTCCGGCGCCTGGAGCTCGATGGTCTCGGGCGGATAGCACAGGCCGGCGTCGGCGCATCCCTGGAAGGTCAGCGTCAGATCCAGGGGGCCCTGGTGAGGCGTGTCGAGAGGAGCTTCGAGAACCACGCGGTCGTAGTAGACGTTGACATCGCCGAGGAACTCATCGGTCTTGGCCTCGCCGGGAGGGAGCTCGAGTTCGCCCAGGGTGACGTTCGGATCCCGGGAGGCGACGTCGAACTGGTGGCGGTATAGATAGTAGCCGTCGGCATTCTCGAAACCGATCTTCAGGGTGTCGCCGTCATGCCAGACGCTGGGCTGGAACGCCTCCATGACCGGCAGGAAGTCCGCCCCGTCGTTCGAGGAAAACCATTCGGCTTGGGCCGCCATCGGCAAGAGCAGCAGGACGAGACAGGCAAGACGACGAAACTGTGACACGGGGTTTCCTTTCTCCGGGATATAGATGGCGCGATTGAGACTGTCGAGATGGCTTGGGGTTCCGGGCCTGTGCCGCTATGCTCAACTGCTGAGGCATTCGTGGAAGTGTCAGGATAACGTATTCGAGCGGCATGGCGTCATGGTCGTTCGACTCTTCATCTTTACGGCAGGGAACCGCGCAAATGGGATTGACGAAAAAGACCACGATTCGCCGTCGCAGCAAGGATGAGGTGCTGGAGCGTCCGCAGTATGGCTGGATCTGGAAGCCATTACTGGTGTTGCTGGTCCTGTACCTGGTGGTGACGGTGGCGCTGGGCATTTGGTGGAGCCGGACACCGGCGGGCTTCGATGTGGAGCAGACGGTCGCCGAGCAGCGTAGTGGCGGTACGGCCGCGCGTGGTGCAGTGACTGTCGCTGGCTTGCGGACCACCCTGGCAACCCTGGTCGACAAGCCCGGCGGTTACCTGCGCAATGATATCGCCCCACCGGGGCTGTGGCTCGATAACATGCCGGCCTGGGAGTATGGCGTGTTGCGTCAGGCGCGCGCCCTGATGGCCGCCATGCCGGCGCTGGCGGATGGATCGGCCGAGACGCTCGAGGCGGCGGCGACCCGGCTGCGTGGTGATGGTCGCGACTGGCTTTATCCGTCCACGGAACACCGTATTAGCCAGGCGCTCGACGATCTCGACGCCTATCTGGTTCAGCTCGGTGAGCCTGGGCATGCCGGCTTCGGTGACGCGGGGCAGGGGCTGGCGCCCTGGCTGTCGCAGGTGGCCGAGGAGCTCGACGAGATGGGAGGGCGGCTTTCCGCCAGTGTCGGCGACAAGGAGCGGCTTGCCGAGCTGGGCGTACCGGTGGCATCGCTGCCGGAGTCGACGCCCTGGTATCGCGTCGACAATATCTTCTTCGAGGCTCGAGGGCAGGCATGGGCGCTGCGCCATCTGCTGGCGTCGGTGCGTCGCGATCAGGCGGACGTGCTGGAAGCCGCCGGGCTTGCCGAGCGTTGGGATGCGCTGGCGGTGGAGCTGGAGCGCAGCCAGCGTCGCCTGTGGAGCCCGGTGGTGCTCAATGGTTCGGGCTTTGGTATCTTTGCCAATCATTCACTGGTGATGGCCAGTCATGTGCTCAGGGCTCGCGATCTGGTGCGGGAATTGGCCGAGGGGCTGGCGGCGCCAGAGGAGGAGGCGGAAGCCGAAGGGCCATCGCACGAGGGATGAGGGAACGTTGAAACGAAAGGGGCCGCCCACTGGGCGGCCCCTTGTCATTTTTACACGTGATCCGGTCGATCAGGCCTTGTTGTAGGCGGCCACGGACTTCTCGATGGCCTTGTGGGCGGCCTCGGCGCCTTCCCAGGATTCCACCTTCACCCATTTGCCCTTCTCGAGATCCTTGTAGTTCTCGAAGAAGTGGGCGATCTGCTGGCGCAGCAGCTCCGGCAAGTCGGTAACTTCCTGAATGTCGTCATAGAGGCTGGACAGCTTGGCATGCGGCACGCACACCAGCTTGGCGTCTTCGCCGGCTTCGTCGGTCATGTTGAGGATGCCGACCGGGCGGGCGCGGATCACGCTACCGGGCGTGACCGGGTAAGGTGTTACCACGAGGGCGTCGAGAGGGTCGCCGTCATCGGCCAGGGTGTGGGGAATGAAACCGTAGTTGGCCGGGTAGAACATCGGGGTGGCCATGAAACGATCGACCAGCAGCGCCCCCATGTCCTTGTCGATCTCGTACTTGACCGGGGCATGGTTGGCGGGGATCTCGATCGCCACGTAGACGTCGTTGGGCAGGTCCTTGCCGGCGGGGATGTTGTCGAAGTTCATTAGGGCGTCCTTTTCTGGCGAGTGTCCGGGTCGAGTTGGAGTAAATGTGGCGAATTATACGAAGCCGCCCCGGGGATTACCAATCCCCGGGGGAATGGTTTTTAGGCAGTTACGGCTTTGGTGGACGAGCCAGCGTCGCGGACGACGTGTATGATGGCCCCCTGTTGAGCCGGTCCAGCCGGCGATTCGTCGCGAGCCCGAGGAGAATATCTTGGCATCCGCGCAACTGTCTCTGAGTTATGGTCAGGCCTTCGTGGCGCCGGATCGGCGTCGGCATCGTAGCTCGATGTCGGTCCTTACGCCCGAGGTACTGCAATTGTCGACCAAGGGCGCCTGTGCCCTGATCAGTGATTCTACTTCCCGCAATGCGCTGGCCAAACAAGCTGGCGACATCAGTGTGCGTGGCTTTCTGGCTGATTACTTCTCGACGCCCGACCATTGGGACGTGAAGACCTCGGTCAACCGGGTGCTGCGCTCGCTCAATGGCTGGTGCTACGGACAGAGCCGCCAGGTGAGCGATGGCAGCTATGTGAGCTCGTTGTCCGCCATGATCTATCGCGGACGTGAGGCGCACCTCTTTCATATGGGCGATACCCTGGTGTTCCGCCTGCGTGGCGCCGAGTTCGAGCAGCTCTCGCGCGATCATGTCACCGATCTCGGGGGCTATCGCTATCCGTCCCGGGCGCTGGGCATGGATGCCAGCATCGACATCGATTACGCGAGCCTGCCGCTCAAGCAGGGCGATATCTTCCTGTTCACCACCCAGGCGGTGCAGGGTACCCTGATGCCGTCCGATTATGTCGGCCTGATTCGCCAGGACGCCAGCGACCTGGATGCGGCCTGCGAGCGCCTAGCCCAGACGGCTCAGGAGCGTGCTCAAGAGCGAGGCTACGGCGGTGACCAGTTCTGCTTTCAACTGGTGCGCATCGACGAGTTGCCCGAGGAGGAAGAGGATCAGCCCGGCAAGGTCTACGGTGACCTGCCGATCCCGCCGGAGCTGTCGGTGGGCGAGCGTCTGGATGGTCTGGAGGTGCTGTCGGTGCTGTCGCGCACGGCGCAGTCCCGCGTCTATCGCGTTCGCGACGTGCGCAGCGACCGGGAAATGGTGATGAAGGCGCCGAGCCCCGAGCTTTCCACCCGCAATGCCTACCTGGAGCATTTCCTGCTGCAGCAGTGGGTGGTCGAACGGGTGCATTCGCCCTTCGTGGTCAAGGTCATGGAACCCTCGCGGCCACGCCGTTTCCTCTATTATCTGATGACCTATGTCGAAGGCGAAACGCTCACCGCCTGGGCGCGTCGGCATCCTCAGGCGAGCCTGGCGCAGCGGCTGGATATCGCCATCCAGATGGGCAAGGCCCTGCAGGCGCTGCACCATCGCGATCTGCTGCACCAGCAGGTGCATCCCGATAACATCTTGATCGACAAGCACGGCCAGGTGGTGTTGGCCGACTTCAGTGCCTGCCACATGCGCGATGTCGATGGCCATCGACGTTCCCGTAACCTGGTGCGCCAGGTGGGGCTGACCGAGCACAGTGCTCCGGAATATGCCCTTGATGACGAAGTGGGGCGGCGCAGCGACCAGTATTCGCTGGCCTCCGCGATCTATTGGCTGTTCACCGGTGAATTGCCCTATTCGCTGCCGACCAAGGACTTGCTGCGACACACCGACCTGGAGCAGATGACCTATCGCAGCGCCCGGACCCTTAATCCTGAGGTGTCGCCGGCGTTGGACGACACCCTACGCCGAGCCCTGGCTCCCCAGCGTGCGCTGCGCTTCCGGCGGCTTTCGGAATTTCTTCATGCCCTGAGGGGGCCGAGCGGCGATGCACGAGAGTTATCGGAGGCGGTCGAGTCGTCCCGCGAGCCGACTCGCTTCTGGCAGGGCGTGGCGGGGATTTTGTTGTTGCTGTTGGTGTTGTCCTGGTTGTTGCGTTAGGACAACACTGATTTATTGCTGCGCTCGATATCCTGGCCACCGGCAGTACTCAAAATCTTCATTTACCATCATGTAAACTGCGGTTTTTCCGTTCCGGCGGTGGCCAGCCTCTCGTCGCTCGCGACATAAATCAGCGCTTCCTCTAAGCGGGATGGAAAGAGGGCAGCAATCAGGCAGGGAATCCGTGAGTGGTGAGCCACGAGCCACGATACGAGAATCTCGTAGCTCGTAGCTCGTAGCTCGTAGCTCGCAAGCTTAAAGCTTGAACTCGGGCAGTTTGCGTTCGACGCGATGCTTGGTGAGCTTGGCGACTTTCGGCAGACCGTTCTCGAAGGGCGGGAAGTCTTCGCCCTGAATCAGCGGGGCGAGATAGCGCCGGCACTGTTCGGTGATGCCGAAGCCGTCTTCGCGGATGAAGTCGCGGGGCATGAACTTCTCGCGGTTGGCCACGTCGGCCAGCGGTGCAGCCTCGACGGTCCAGGCATAGGGGTCGTCACTGATGCGCTTGATGGCGGGCATCTTGGCGTTCTGTCCGTCCAGCGCCAGTTCCACGGCCTTTTCGCCGACGGCGTAGGCCTGGTCGACGTCGGTCTTGGACGCCAGGTGGCGCGCGGCGCGTTGCAGATAGTCGGCGACTGCCCAGTGGTACTTGTAGCCCAGGTCCTGCTTGATCATGCCGGCCAGTGTCGGTGCCACGCCGCCCAGTTGGCGGTGACCGAAGGCATCGGTGTTACCGGAATCCGCCAGGAAGGTGCCGTCTTCGTAGCGAGCCCCCTCGGAGACCACGATCACGCAGTAGCCGTAGTTCTTGACCGACTCCTCGACGCGGGCCATGACGGCGGCGCGGTCGAAGTCGATCTCGGGGAAGATCACCAGATGCGGGGGATCGCCCTCGCCCTGGCCGGCCAGGGCACCGGCGGCGGCGATCCAGCCGGCGTGGCGGCCCATTACTTCGAGCACGAAGACCTTGGTGGAGGTGGCGCACATGGAGGCGATATCCAGGGATGCCTCCAGGGTCGAGGTGGCAATGTACTTGGCCACGCTGCCAAAGCCCGGCGAGTTGTCGGTGATCGGCAGGTCGTTGTCCACCGTCTTGGGGACATGGATGGCGGTAAGCGGATAGCCCATCTTCTCGGAAAGCTGCGAGACCTTCAGGCAGGTGTCGGCGCTGTCGCCGCCGCCGTTGTAGAAGAAGTAGCGGATGTCATGGGCGCGGAAGACCTCGATCAGGCGCTCGTACTGGGCGCGATGGGTCTCGATGTCCTTGAGCTTGTAGCGGCAGGAGCCGAAGGCGCCGGCCGGCGTGTGACGCAACGCCGCGATGGCTTCGTCACTCTCCTGGCTGACGTCGATCAGGTCCTCGGTCAGGGCACCGATGATGCCGTTGTGGCCGGCATAGACCTTGCCGATTTGGTCGTCGTGGCGCCGGCAGGCTTCGATGATGCCGCAGGCGCTGGCATTGATCACGGCGGTGACGCCGCCGGACTGGGCATAAAAGGCGTTGTGCTGAGCCATGGGGCTTTCCTGTTGCTGGTCGCATCAAAGGGCGCGCGGCGACTTTCCTGTCGCGTATCAGCGCCGCCGAAGGGTCGGAGCAGGCGAGGATTCTAGCTTATCGGCCCGGGGGCTGCATCCCATGGCCTTGCCTCGCGATGGCTGGAGGGGGCGCGGGCGCCATGCTAGTCTGCCGCTTTCCGCCAGGCCGCCTGGCACGACTTTCCTGCGGAGACAGCATGCATCTTCATATCCTCGGCATCTGTGGCACCTTCATGGGCAGCCTGGCTCTGCTGGCTCGCGAGCAGGGGCTGCGGGTCAGCGGCTCCGACGCGGGCGTCTATCCGCCCATGAGTACTCAGTTGCAGGACGCGGGCATCATGCTGATGGAGGGCTACAGCGCCGACAACCTCGAGCCACGCCCTGACCTGGTGGTGGTCGGTAATGCATTGTCGCGCGGCAACCCCGAAGTGGAAACCGTGCTCGATCTGGGGTTGCCCTATGTGTCGGGCCCCCAATGGTTGGCGGAGCATGTGTTGCCAGGGCGTCGGGTGATCGCCGTGGCGGGGACCCACGGCAAGACGACAACGGCCAGCCTGGTGGCCTGGCTGCTGGAGGCGGCGGGCCTGTCGCCGGGGTTCTTGATCGGCGGCGTGCCGCGCAATTTCGGTATCTCGGCGCGCCTGGGGGCGCCGGGCGCACCTTTCGTGGTCGAAGCCGACGAGTATGACACCGCCTTCTTCGACAAGCGTTCCAAGTTTGTTCACTACCGTCCCGAGATCGCCGTGCTGGGCAATCTCGAGTTCGATCACGCCGATATCTTCCCCGACCTGGCGGCCATTGAGCGCCAGTTCCACCACCTGGTTCGTACCGTACCTGGCAAGGGAAAGCTGCTGGTGGCCGACGGTGAGCCGGCGCTGGATCGCGTGCTCGAACAGGGCTACTGGACGCCGGTCGAGCGTTTCGGCCAGTCCTCGGACAGCGACTGGCGATTGACGCTCGAGCGGGACGATGCCGGACGCTTCCGGGTCAGCCATGGTGACGAACAGGTCGTGGTCGACTGGGCCCTGAGCGGCACTTACAACGCCTACAACGCGCTGGCCGCACTGGCTGCCACCCATGCCTGCGGCGTTTCCCTGGCCCGGGGAGGTGAGGCCCTGGCGCGCTTCGAAACCCCGCGGCGGCGCCAGGAACTGCGAGGCGAGGTCGCGGGCATTCGCGTGATCGATGATTTCGCCCATCATCCCACGGCGATCGCCGCCACTCTCGATGGGCTGCGTGCAGCCGATGGCCAGGGGCGCCTGCTGGCGGTGATCGAGCCCAGGTCCAACACGATGCGGCTGGGCGCTCTGCGGGAGCGTCTCGCCGCCAGCGTGGCGAGCGCCGACCTGGCTTACTGGTATCAGCCGGCGGAACTGGACTGGGCATTGGCGCCGGTGATCGAGTCCGCCACGACGCCGAGTCGAGCCTATGACGATCTGGAAACCCTGGTGGCAGCGCTGGTTGCCGAGGCCCGGGCCGGGGATCGTATCGTGGTGATGTCCAACGGGGGATTTGGCGGAATCCATGAACGGCTGCTGGCTTCATTGGAGGAAACCCATGGACGATGAGTTGCAACCACCCGTCACTGTGGCCATCACCGGCGCTTCCGGGGCCCAATACGGGCTGCGTCTGATCGAGGTGCTGGTGGCCGCCGAGCACGAGGTCTGGGTCATGATCTCCAAGGCGGCCCATATGGTCATCGCCACGGAGACCGAGCATGACCTGCCGGCGCGCCCCGAACGCTTGACCGAGGCACTCACCGAGCGCTATGGCGCGCGACCCGGCCAGATCCGCTGCTTCGGCCGCGAGGACTGGATGGCGCCGGTGGCCTCCGGCTCGGGGGCCAGCTCGGCGATGGTGATCTGTCCTTGCTCCACCGGCACGCTCTCGGCCGTCGCCTGCGGTGCCAGCAACAACCTCATCGAGCGCGCCGCGGATGTGGCCCTGAAGGAGCGCCGCACCCTGGTGCTGGTGCCTCGCGAGACGCCCCTGTCGGCGATTCATCTGGAGCACATGCTTGCCTTGACTCGCCAGGGCGCCGTGGTGATGCCGGCGGCTCCGGGCTTCTATCATCATCCGCGCGGGGTGGAGGACATGATCGACTTCATCGTGGCGCGTATCCTCAATCAACTGGGTATCCCGCATTGCCTGATGCCACGCTGGGGCGAATCGTCGTAACGGCAGCGACATGCGCCCTCGTCATCATTTGACGGTCGCTCGCGCGGGCCCATAAGGATATGGACATGCTCAACCTTTCCCTGCTGTCGGTCTTTGTGCCGACCTTTCTGCTCGTTTCCCTGACGCCAGGCATGTGCATGACGCTGGCCATGGTGCTGGGCATGACCCAGGGGGTGCGACGAACCCTGTGGATGATGGTCGGCGAGCTGGCCGGCGTGGGGCTGGTGGCTGTTGCTTCGGGAGCCGGCGTGGCCACGCTGATGCTGCGCCAACCCGAGCTTTTCGCCGTGTTCAAGTGGTTGGGAGGCGCCTACCTGATCTATTTGGGCGTGATGATGTGGCGTTCACGGGGACGCATGGCCGTGCCCGATGAACTGGACACCCGGGCCAGGGCGGGACGACGCGAACTGGCGGTGCAAGGCTTCGTCACGGCGGTGGCCAATCCCAAGGGCTGGGCCTTTTTCGTGGCCCTGCTGCCGCCGTTTCTCGATGCCTCCCGGCCTCTGGCGGGGCAGCTGGCGATGCTGGTCGCGCTTATCCTGACCATCGAGTTCCTGGCGCTGGTTACCTACGCCACCGGCGGGCAAACTCTGCGTCACCTGTTGGGCAAGAGCCGCAACGTTCGCCTGCTCAACCGCATCGCCGGCACGCTGATGGTAGGCGTCGGCATCTGGCTGGCGCTGGGATAACCCGGAGCTATAAGCCGTAAGCTATAAGCGGTAAGAAACCCCTGGACCCGAAAAGGGCTGGGGGTATGCTGCCTACGAGCTACGAGCTACGAGCTACGAGCTACATTGCCTTGGGGTTGCCCTTCGAATCTCGTGGCTCGACGCTCGCGTCTTACGTCTTACGTCTTACGTCTTACGTCTTACGTCTTACGTCTTACGGCTATACCGGCGCCAAACCGATGACTCTGGCGATGACGAGCACCAGGGAAGCGCTGCCCAGTACGAGCCAGGGGCAGGGCGAGAGCGGGGCGCGTTCGCGTCGTTGCCAGGCGAGCTGGACCAGGGCGCAGACCACCAGTCCCAGCAGGGCGCCGCCGATCAGGTCGCTCAGCCAATGCACGCCGATCACCAGTCTGGATAGCGCCATGGGCACGGCAAGGGCGATCGCTCCCCAATAGGCCCAGAAGCGTTGCGTCGGCGGCAGCTCGCGGGCGGTGAAGGCGGCGGCCATGCCGAGCAGGACGATGCTCGTGGAGGTGTGGGCGCTGGGGTAGGAGAGCGAGTTGGTCAGGTGTTCCGGTGTCAGGGGGCGTGCCCGACCGATCAGCGCCTTGCCGAGGGTATTGAGCAGGGCGATGCCGATCAGACCGGCGCCGAAGTGGCCGAGGATGTCCCAGCGTCGTTTCCATAACCACCAGAGTACCCAGGGCAGGACCAAGGCAATGATACCGAGGATGTCGCCGACTTCCGCGAGGATGTGGCCGGCCCGATTCAGGCCGGGCATCGAGGTGGTGCCGAGCAGGGCGTTGAGACGTTGGTCCATGGGCAGCGGCCCATCGTGCTGAAGGACTACCAGCGTCCAGGCCGACAGCGCGGCGAGCGATGACAGCAGCAGCAGCCAGGAGGCCAGCGGGGGCTCGCGGTCGCGCTGGATGGCCAGCAGCCGCCAGGTCATGCGCCCCATAGCATGATGCCGGGACAGCCAGGCCAGGCCGCGATAGACATGGCCGTCGCGGTAGGTCTGGTGGCGCAGCCAGGAGAAGATCAGGGCCAGCGCCACGACGAGGCCGCCGAGACCGGCCAGCCATGGCCTGAGCCCCTCGGGCAGGCCGGGCAGCCGCTGCCAGGCGTGGCCGAGCAGGTAGCCGGGCAGCACATAGGCCGGTGCCCATAGCGCCGCCGAGATCAGGTTGGCCCAGGTGAAGGTGCGGGGCGGCATGCGCAACATGCCGGCGATCATCGGGATGATAGGGCGCACGGGACCAACGAAGCGGCCCAGGACGACCGACAGGGAGCCATGCGACTGGAAGAAGCGCGCGCCGCGTGCGAGCCACTCCGGGTGACGCGAGAGCGGCCAGAGAGCGGTGACCCTTTCGCGTTGGGTGTAGCCGAGCCAGAAGCTCAGGCCGTCACCGGCCACGGCGCCGAGAAAGGCCGCGATGATGACCAGCGTCACGGAAAGTTCCTGATGGCCGGCCATGGAGGCGGCGGCAGTGATCAGTACCACGCCGGGGACCAGCAGGCCGACCAGCGCCAGCGATTCCGCCAGGGCGATGACGGCGACAATCAGCAGCAGCAGGGGCGGCGAGGGCGAGAGCTGGTAGAGGGTGTCGGTGAAGTTCAATGCGCTCTCCGTGGATCGGGTGCTCGAGCGGTCGCCAGGCTTCGGGTCGCGGCGTGCAGGCGCTGCTCGAAAGACGAGCCGCTTTCTCCGGCGTGTCGTATGACGAGGCCGGTGAGGATCTCCAGTGGGCCGGTTTCCACCAGTATTACGGGTTCGAGGGTCCGAGACAGTCGTTGGCGGACCAGTTGGGCGCCACTCTCGGTTGTGTTCGGCATGACCAACCAGAAGACGTTGTCCTCGGCTCGACCCAGGATGTCGTGGGCGCGATAGCGTCCGGCGATGGTCTGGCACAGGCCATCGAGTAATGCCTGGCGGGCCTTGTGGCCGAACTGCTCCTCGGCGATCTCCAGCTGGGGCAGGTGGATCAGCAGAACGGACAGAGGCTGGCCGAGTAACGTGGTCCGGTCGATCTCGCCGGCCAGACGTTCCCGGAGGTGCGCACGGCTGACGGCTCGGCACTCCGGGTCCCGGGGGTCGGTGGCATGCAGCAGGGCTCGCTGGCGCAGGCGCCCCCAGGGCACCAGGGTGGTGACGGCCACCAGGCTCAGGTAGGTCAGCAGTATATCGAGGTCTGGCCAGGGGGCGCTCAATAGCACCATCCAGACCGGCGTCAAGCCGAGATTGAGCAGCAGGGCTGGCGCCGGGGGGAGCAGTAACAGGGCGAGAACCGGGGGCAGGCCGACCCATAGTGATGGCAGGCCTGTCGGTCGCGGGAGTTCCACGGCGATCAGCAGGAAGCCACAGATCAGTACTAGGCCGGCGGCGGCGCGGGTGTGATCGCCCCCCGCCGGAGCGAGCAGGGTGGCCACCAGCATGATGGGGGCGAGCAGAGCCGGTGGTGGAATGCGGTGGTATTCGCCCGCCAGGTAGAACCACAGGGCCTGGCCCAACAGCAGCAGGGTGCCGATGGCCAGCAACAGGGTGAGTGGTCGGTAGCGGATGTCACGCATGCGTCGGACTCTCCTTGATCCTTAGCGTGGGCGACTGTCGTGCAAGGGCATGCCGCTCGTGGGCCAGTGACACCAGATAGGGTAGCGGGATGGCGCGGGCCTTCAGTGGAGGCTCCAGCGTGTCGAGCAGGCGCTGGCGGCGCTGTGCCGCTTGTTCGGCATCGCGACTGATCAGCAGTACGCCCAGGGTGCTGCGGTCAAGACGATAGCAGTTTTCGAAGCTCTGGAGATGATGACGCAGTCGGCCGGCCGCGGGGAGCAGGCGGCGCGGCGGCAGGCGCAACAGCAGCAGTTCGACATGCGATGACTCACGGGTCGAACGCCGGCGTTCGCGGTCGAGGTCGCGCTCTAGCCGGGCCCGCGGCCAGAGCGGCCAGCCAGCCATCAGCCTGGCGCGATGGCGTGTGGCGAAGCGCCGTGCCTGAAGTGCTCGGGAGCGCGATAGTCCGAGGACCATCAGGCCGGCCAGCAATAGCCCGGCCAGCCACCACTGCTCGCTGCCGAGGAGTTCGCGCTGGGCATACCAGGTCGCGACCGCCAGCAAGCCGTGAAACAGCAGCATCCAGGATGGCTGTGGCCACATCAGCAGGATCGCCCAGACCCAAATCCAGGTGATGTGGCGCTCCGGCGCCGCCCACAGCAAGGCCGCCAGCAACAGACCCGGCAGCAACTGCCAGAGTGTGATGGTGAGGCGCCGATGGCCGAGTGGCAGCCGCACGCTGGTCATTATCAGCCAGGCCATCATCGCGCCCAGCAGGATCGCATCGGTCCAGGCGTCGGCGGTGATGGCACGCAGGGCGACGAGCGCCGCCGCGACCAGCAGGTTGGTGCGTAACAGACCGGTTTTGTACTTGCTCCGCATGGTGACTTAGTATGGGCTCCTTCCCGATTCGACTTGGCCAGGGCGCGGCCGCCGGCTCGGCGGTCCACCATCAGGAGATACTTTACGGCATGACTGCGCACGCCACACACTCCGTCATCGGCGCCGCCGACATCAACGATGTCGACGCCTACATGCAGCGCCTCGGGCAAGGTGCCCGCGACGCTGCCACTGCCATGCGGCGCGTCGATACCGCCGCCAAGAACGCGGCCCTGACCGCCATGGCCCGCCACCTGGAAGCGGCACGCGCCGAGGTGCTGGCCGCCAACGCCAGGGATCTGGAGCGGGGGCGGGCCAATGGCCTGGATGCCGCTCTGCTCGACCGGTTGGCCCTCGACGAGGCTCGCCTGAATGGCATGATCGAAGGTCTCGCTCAGGTCGCGGCACTGCCGGACCCGGTCGGCGAGATCGACGGCCTGCGTGCGCGGCCCAGTGGCATTCAGGTCGGTCAGATGCGCGTGCCGCTCGGCGTGATCGGTATCATCTACGAATCGCGCCCCAACGTCACCCTGGAAGCGGCCAGTTTGTGCCTCAAGTCCGGTAATGCCTGCATTCTGCGTGGGGGCTCCGAGGCCAGCGAGTCCAATGCGGCCATTGCCGAGTGCATTCGCCGTGGGCTCGAGGAGGCGAGGCTGCCGGCGGCTGCGGTGCAGGTGGTGGCGACCACGGATCGTGCCGCCGTGGGGCGCTTGATCAGCATGCCCGAGTATGTCGATGTGATCATCCCGCGCGGCGGCAAGTCATTGATCGAGCGTATCTCGCGTGAGGCCAGCGTTCCGGTGATCAAGCACTTGGACGGCGTCTGTCACGTCTATCTCGATGCCAGCGCCGATCCCGAAAAGGCCCTGGCCATCGCCGTCAATGCCAAGACCCAGCGCTATGGAACCTGCAATACCATGGAGACCCTGTTGGTCGATGCGCCGCTCGCCGCTTCGCTGCTGCCGCGGCTGTCGTCGGCCTATGCCGAGCATGGGGTCGAATTGAGAGGATGCGAGCGGACCCGCGAGATCCTGGGCGATGTCTCGCCGGCCAGCGAGGCCGACTGGGAGGCCGAATATCTGGCGCCGGTGCTGGCCATTCGCGTGGTCGACGGCATCGAGGAAGCCATGGCGCATATCGAGCGTTACGGCTCGCGCCATACCGATGCCATCGTTACCGAGAATTATGGTCTGGCACGTCGCTTCATGGCCGAGGTCGATTCCAGTTCGGTGATCGTCAATGCCTCCACGCGCTTCGCCGACGGTTTCGAGTATGGGCTGGGTGCCGAGATCGGCATTTCTACCGATCGCCTGCATGCTCGAGGGCCCGTGGGGCTCGAGGGCCTGACCACACGCAAGTACGTGGTGTTCGGTGATGGCCAGATCCGTAGCTGAGGCGCAGCGGCCGCCGCGTATCGCCATGCTGGGCGGCACCTTCGATCCGGTACACCTCGGTCATTTGCGCAGTGCGGTCGAGTTGCGCGAGGCGCTGGCACTGGATTGCGTGCACATGGTACCCGCGGCTCGTTCGCCATTGCGCGATGCGCCCCAGGTGGCGCCCGAGGATCGCCTGGCGCTGCTGCGCCTGGGGATCGGTGATACGCCAGGACTGATTGCCGATGCCCGAGAATTCTCCCGCCGTGGTCCTTCCTACAGCGCCGACACCCTGGCTGAACTGCGCGAGGCCTATGGCCCCGAGGCTCGGTTGGTCATGGCGTTGGGGCATGATGCTTTCATGCGCCTGGCTGAATGGCGCGAGCCGCATCGGCTCTTCGAATTGGCGCATGTGGTGGTGATCGACCGGCCCGACCACGAGGCACCACGCCCCGAAGCGCTCGGGGAACTGCTGGCCGGTCGAGAGGTCGAGAGAGTCGCCGAGCTGATGGCCGAGCCGCATGGCCGGTTGTTGCGGCTGGCGTTGCCGTCGCGCATGGCCATTTCCGCCACCGAGGTGAGGCGGCGGCTGGCGCGCGGCGACAGTGTCCGCTATCTGTTGCCCGAGGCGGTGGAGTCGCATGTGCTGGCGCATGGCCTGTATCGCGAGACAGGCCGTTGAGGCGCACGAGCGAGTGGCGATGTGCGCGAATTTCATGCGTTTCTCTTGCCAGGCACTGCGATGCCGGCCGTGAGCCGGTACAATGAAGAAATATGATTTCCCCGCTGACGAGGGCTGATACGAAGGGTATGCACATCGACGCACTCAAGACTCTGGTGATGGACGCACTGGAGGAACTCAAGGCCCGGGACATCGTGCAACTCGATGTATCCCGATTGACCAGCGTGACGGAACTGATGGTCGTGGCAAGCGGCACCTCCAATCGCCATCTTGCGGCGCTCGCCGAGAACCTGATCCGAACCGCCAAGGATAATGGCATGCCACCGTTGGGCGTCGAGGGAGAAAGCGGCGCCGAATGGGTGCTGGTGGACCTGGGCGATGTGGTGGTGCATCTGATGATGCCCGAGACCCGGGATCTCTATGATCTGGAGCGGCTGTGGGCGGATCTGCCCAGTGAGGGCCGCGAGCCTCTGGAGGAAGAGGCGAACGGCACCTCATGAAGGTGCGTCTGTTGGCGGTGGGAACCCGCATGCCCGACTGGGTGACGCGAGGCGTTGAGGAATATCGCAAGCGCCTGCCGCGGGATTTCGCCCTCGAGATCGAGGAGATATCGCCCGGTGCCCGGGGCAAGAATGCCGACACCCGGCGGGCCATGTCCCTCGAGGCCGAGCGTATTCGCGCTCGCCTCAAGGGCGATGAATATCGGGTGGCCCTGGAGGTCGGCGGCAAGGCCTGGAGCACCGAACAGCTCGCCGAACAGACCGAACGATGGCGGCTCGAGGGTCGCGATGTGGCCCTGCTGGTCGGTGGACCGGAAGGCCTGGAGCCCTCGCTGTCCGCCCAGGCCGACCAGCGTTGGTCGCTTTCGCCCTTGACCCTGCCGCATCCCCTGGTACGCATTCTGCTTGCCGAGCAGCTATATCGTGCCTGGACCCTGATGGTCGGCCACCCTTACCATCGTTGAGCGATCCCCAAGCGTCCCGAGGGCAGCACCTAGCATGCGTCAGCAACGCGACACCCTGAAGAATCCCGAACAGGAGCTGCGCGTCTTCCGCATGCGGGCACTGCTGGCCACCGTCGTGGTGATTCTGCTGAGTGGGGGGCTGGCGGGGCGCCTATTCTACCTGCAGGTGGTGCAGCACGAAGTTTTCAGCACCCGTTCCGAGAAGAATCGGGTGCGTGTCGAGCCGCTGCCGCCGACCCGCGGCCTCATCTATGACCGTAACGGTCAGCTGCTGGCCGAGAATCGTCCTACCTACAATCTCACCCTGGTGCGTGAGCGGGTCGATGACCTGGACGAGACATTGTCGCTGCTGGTCGACCTGCTCGATCTGCCCGCCGAAGAGGTCGAAGCCTTCCGCGAGCGTTCGCGCCAGCGCCAGCGGCCTTTCCAGCCGGCACTGCTGATGAGCGATCTCAACGAGGAGCAGATCGCCCGTCTGGCGGTGAATCGCTATCGGCTGCCCGGGGTCGAAGTGGAAGCGCAATTGCTGCGCTATTACCCGGATGCCGAATTGATGTCCCACGCCTTGGGTTATGTCGGTCGTATCAATGCCGAGGAACTCAAGACGCTGGATAGTGGTAATTACGCCGGGACCCACTTTATCGGCAAGACCGGCGTCGAGCGCTTCTACGAAAAGCAGCTCCATGGCCAGGCCGGCCTGCGCAAGGTGGAGACCAATGCCCGCGGTCGCGTTCTGAGGGAGCTAGATCATACCGATCCAGTGCCCGGCAAGGATCTGAGGCTGACCCTGGACAAGCCGCTGCAAAAGCGGGCGATCGAGTTGCTCGATGGCCGGCGTGGTGCCATTGTCGCCATTAATCCGCAAACCGGCGGAATTCTGGCCATGGCGTCGGTGCCTGGATTCGATAGCAACCAGTTTGTCACTGGCATCGATGTGGCCTCCTATCGGGCCTTGCAGCAGGATCTCGATTTGCCGCTGTTCAATCGCGCTAGCCGTGGCAGTTATCCGGCCGGCTCGACAATCAAGCCGTTCATGGCCATGGCCGGTTTGCGCGAAGGCGTGATCACCCCGGAAGAGACCATCTACGACCCTGGCTACTATGAGTTGCCCAACGATGACCGGCGCTATCGCAACTGGTTGCGCTGGGGGCATGGCCGGGTCGATCTGGAGCGTGCGCTGGCGGTTTCCAACAACACCTATTTCTATTCCCTGGCCCATGAGCTGGGCATTGATCGCATCCACGACAACTTGGCGCGTTTCGGTTTCGGCCAGCGTAGCGCTTATGACGTGCATGGGCAGGGGGCGGCGCTGTTGCCGTCTCGTGAATGGAAAAAGACGCGTTTCAATCAGTCGTGGTATCCAGGAGAAACCCTGTCAGTGGGCATCGGTCAGGGCTACTTGCAGATCACGCCCCTGCAGCTGGCGACCGCTACGGCGGTGCTGGCCAATCGCGGGGAGTGGGTTCGTCCGCGACTGGCGCTCGAGGTCGGTGGCGAGTCGCTGCCGACCGAGTTGCCGGATACGCCGCCGGACATCCAGGTTGATAATGAAAACTGGTGGGATCGCGTGTTCTCGGGCATGGAGAAAGTGTTGTCCGGCAATGAGGGGACGGCACGTCGCGCCGGCGCCGGACTCGAGTATCGCATGGCAGGCAAGTCGGGGACCGCCCAAGTGTTCTCGTTGGGCCAGGACGAGAAATACAACGCCGATGAGCTCAAGGAGCGGTTGCGCGATCATGCCCTGTTCATGGCATTCGCGCCGGTAGAAGACCCGCAGATCGCGGTGTCGGTGATTGTCGAGAATGCCGGGGGCGGCAGTAGTCACGCCGCCGGGCTGGCGCGTGCCATGACCGATTTCTGGCTGCTCGAACGCCATGGCGGCAAGGCGAACGACTCGGCCGAGGGTGACGAGGCGCAAGGAGACTGAGATGGCAAGGTTCGATCTGCCCATGAGCATGCGTGGCCATCCCGTGCGTCCGCCACGCAGCGGCATGTCGCGCCGTCGCAGCCTGTGGGAGCGTATCCATCTGGACCCCTGGCTGCTGGGGTTGCTGCTGTTGTTGATGCTCTCCGGGCTGGTGGTACTCTATAGCGCCAGCGGGCAGAGTCTCGACATGGTGATCGCCCAGGGGATGCGTTTCGGCGTGGCCCTGGGGGGGATGGCGGTGATTGCCCAGTTCTCGCCGGCCACCCTGTATCGCTGGGCACTGCCGGCCTATCTGGTGGGCGTGCTGATGCTGGTGGCGGTGGAAATCATGGGCGACATGGGCATGGGGGCGCAGCGCTGGTTGGTGATTCCCGGCGTGATTCGCTTCCAGCCTTCGGAGATGATGAAGCTGGCGATGCCGTTGATGGTGGCGGCCTGGTTGAGTCGACGTCCCTTGCCACCGGGATGGCGGGAGCTGGCGGTATGCGCCGTGCTGATTGGAGTGCCGGTGGTGCTGATCGCGCGGCAGCCCGACCTCGGCACTTCGTTGTTGGTGGCCACGGCGGCGATCTTCGTGATCCTGCTGGCGGGGCTTTCCTGGCGCATTATCCTTGGCCTGGCCGTGCTGGTCGCCGCGGCACTGCCGTTGCTGTGGATCAACATGCACGATTATCAGCGTCAGCGGGTACTGACCTTCCTGTCCCCCGAGAGTGACCCGCTTGGCGCCGGCTGGAACATCATCCAGTCGACCACCGCACTCGGCAGCGGTGGGCTCTGGGGCAAAGGCTGGCTGCACGGCACCCAATCGCAGCTGGAATTCCTGCCCGAACGCCATACCGACTTCATAGTGGCAGTACTGGGCGAGGAGTTCGGCCTGGTAGGTATGCTGGCCTTCCTCCTCCTCTATCTGCTGATCGTCTGCCGGGGGCTGTGGCTGGCGGGTACGGCGCAGGAAACCTTCGGGCGCCTGCTGGCTGGAAGCATCATCCTGACCTTCTTCATCTATGTCTTCGTCAATATCGGCATGGTCAGCGGTATCCTGCCGGTGGTTGGCGTGCCCCTGCCACTGGTCAGTTTCGGTGGAACCTCCAGCGTGACCTTGCTGGCCGGTTTCGGTATTCTCATGGCGATTCATTCGCATCGCCGCCTGCTGTCGCGCTAGGAGCATGCGTGATTCAGGATTCAGGATTCAGGGAGAAGAGACGATGACGAGGATATCGCGAAGAGCGCGACGGATCCTGTTAGCGGGTGGGTGTCTGGCGCTGGCCAGTGCTACGGCTTCGGCCGAAGACTTCGATCCGCGCCACGGTGATGTCAAGGCACTGGTCAATGAAGTCAGCGCCCAGGGGGTCGATCGGGCCTGGCTGGAGCGGGCCATGGATGAGGCGACTTTCAGCCAGCAGGTGCTGGACGCCATGTCCGGCGCGGCGGAGTATCATCTGACATGGCACGAGTACCGCGATATCTTCCTGGGCGAGGAGCGTATCGCCAAGGGCGTGCGTTTCATCGATCAGCACCAGGATGCCTTCGAGCGCGCCCAACATGACTATCAAGTGCCGCCCGAGATCATTGCTGCCATTCTTGGCGTCGAGACGCGCTATGGCGAGGTGACGGGGGACCATCGCGTGCTGGACTCCCTGTCGACCCTGGCGTTTCACCATGGCTCCCGGGGTGGCTTCTTCCGCGGCGAACTGGCTGCCTTTCTGGAAATCGCCTATGAGCAGGGCGTCGAGCCGGGTGAGCTTGAGGGCTCCTATGCCGGTGCCATGGGTTATCCGCAGTTCATTCCCACCAGTTATCGCGCCTATGCCGTGGACTTCAACGGCGATGGTGCGCGCAACCTTTGGACCGACCCGGTGGATGCCATCGGCAGTGTCGGCAACTATTTCGCCGAGCACCGCTGGCAGGGCGATTCGCCGATCTACCTGGACGCCGAGGGGCCGGCGGAGCCGCCCGCCAGTATCGAGTTCAACCAGGCCCAGAAACCGTACGTTTCAGTGAGTAAGCTGCGAGATGCCGGCATCACACCAGAGGATGCCTTGTCGCCGGAAACGCGAGTGATTCCCTTGGCCCTGGAGCTTGCCGACGGTCACTATCGTTATCGTCTCGGTCTCGACAACTTCTACGTCATTACGCGCTATAACCACAGTTACCTGTATGCCATGGCCGTCACCGAACTCGCCGAGGCGATCGCCGAGGCGCGCGGCGAGCCGACGAACTGGTTCGAGTCGATGGCGACCGAGTCCGAGGAGCGTCCATGAAAGCCTGGTGGAGTGTCTTGTGTGCGGGCCTTCTGCTGGCGGGCTGTGCCAGTGATGGTGGCAATCGAGTGACGAAGGAGGTGACCGATACGGCCGCGCCGGATAGCGGTACCGGGGAGCGTTATGCGATGTCCAGTGACGCCTATCCTCAGGAGCCACCGGATGTCAGCCAGGTTGCCGACGCCGAGCCACGCTCGGAGCCACGCTCTCGCGCCGGCAACAAATCCAATTACGAGGTGTGGGGCAAGACGTATCATGTCCTGTCCGATTCCAGCGGCTACGACCGTCGGGGAACGGCATCCTGGTACGGCAAGAAGTTCCATGGCTATGCCACGTCCAACGGTGAAATCTATGATATGTACAAGATGAGTGCCGCGCATCGTACCTTGCCATTGCCGACCTATGCCCGGGTCACCAACCTCGACAACGGGCGCTCGGCGATCGTCAGGGTCAATGATCGCGGTCCCTTTCACAGCGAACGGGAGATTGATCTTTCCTATGCTGCTGCCGCACGCCTGGACATCCTTGACCACGGAACCGGTCGTGTCAGGGTCGAGGCCATCGATCCCGAGGCCTGGCAGGCGCGCCAGGGCGGCGAGTCCACGTCGTCAAGTGTCGCCAGGCAGCGTCCGGTCGAGCCGCGTCCGGCCGCGCAAGATGACGGCCGGGACACCAGCGCTCCCATCTACCTGCAGGTGGCGGCGCTCGGTTCGCCGGACAACGCCGAAGCACTCAAGGATCGGCTGGAAGGGGCCTTGTCCCAGCCGGTCAGAATTGCCAGCACCGCCGGGCTTTATCGCGTTCAGGTCGGTCCTCTGAAACATGCCGGCCAGGTCGACCCAGTGCGTGGCCAGTTGAGCCGCGAGGGCTTCGACAAGGCCTTTGTCGTCAACGGCGCCGATTGATCGGCGCCATAGCCAATGATCATCCTGTGATGCACCCGAAGAGAATGCCATCCATGAAAGTGTCGTGCTCGTTTTCCTTCCGCCGCTTGATGCCGGTCCTGCTGGCATGCTGTTCCCTGGTCGCTGCGCCGACCCAGGCTCAGGAGCCGTCGCCCCAGCCTCAGGCACAGCCTCAGCCGCAGACCATGATTCCGGCGCCACCGCGCCTGGCTGCCACCTCCTGGATCCTGATGGATGCCGGCAGCGGGCGCGTGATTGCCCAGCACAATCCGGACGAGCGGTTGCCGCCGGCGAGCCTGACCAAGCTGATGACCGCCTACCTGGTGGAGCGTGAGCTCAACAAGGGCAATATCGCTCCCGACGACCTGGTGCCTGTCAGTGAGCAGGCTTGGCGTACCGGCGGCTCGAAGATGTTTATCGAGGTCGGTGATCGAGTGCCGGTCAGCGAGCTGTTGCACGGTATCGTCATCGTCTCCGGCAACGATGCCAGTGTGGCCATGGCCGAGTATCTGGCGGGCGGCACCGAGCCTTTCGCCGATATCATGAACCAGCATGCGGCGCGGCTGGGCATGGAAAATACACATTTCGTCAACCCGACCGGCCTGCCGCACGACAACCATTATTCGTCTGCCCGTGATCTAGCGTTGCTGTCGCGTCATATCATCAACGATTACCCCAATCACTACAGCATGTATCGCCAGAAGGAGTTCTCCTATGGCGGTATCGACCAGCCCAACCGCAATAGCCTGCTGTGGCGCGACAGCAGCGTGGACGGCCTGAAAACCGGCTGGACCGAGGCGGCGGGCTATTGCCTGGTGTCGTCGGCCAAGCGCGAGGACATGCGCCTGATCTCGGTGGTGATGGGCACTGACTCCGCGGAGGCGAGGGTCCAGGAGAGCCAGAAGCTGCTGAGCTATGGCTTCCGCTACTTCGAGACATTGAAGCTCTACGACAAGGGCGCGGTGCTCAACACTTCCCGGGTGTGGGGCGGCGACAAGGACGAGCTGAAGATCGGCGTCGACGAGAATGTCTTCATGACCGTTCCTCGGGATCGTGGCGAGGAACTCACCGCCAAGCTCGATATCCGCCAGGACCTGACTGCGCCGATCGCTGGCGGCGATACCGTGGGCACCATGGAGGTACGCCTGGGTGATGAAGTCGTCGGCCAGCGTGATCTGCTGGCACTGGAAGACGTCGAAGAGGGCGGTTTCTTCAAGCGCCTGATCGACAAGGTCCATCGCTTCTTCGCCAATCTGATGGGCGGCTTCTTCGACTGAGGAAGGCATGGACTCGGGATGGCCAGGCCGTGCCCCACTCTTGGTGGTGGGGCGCGGGTTGCGTAGAATGTCGGTAGATACTTTCACCAAGGTGCGGGATGAACGACAAGACCCTGCGCGATTTGCGCCAACCGAGTGCCGCCAGTCCGCGAGGCGAGCCGCCGAAGATCAGCTTTCCCTGCGACTACCCGATCAAGGTGGTGGGCGATGCCGACGAGGAATTCGTCGCCATGGTCTGCCAGACGGTCACGCGCCACGACCCGGCGTTCGACCCGAAGGGCATCCAGGTGGTGGATAGCCGCAATGGACGCTTCCAGTCGGTGCGGCTGACGATGCGGGCCACCAGTGAAACGCAGCTCCAGGCACTGTTCACTGAGCTCAAGGCCAGCGGGCTCGTGCACATGGTGGTATGAGCGTGGCGGCCATTCAGGTGCATCGCCTGGGGCGTCGCCCCTATGAGCCGGTCTGGCGGGCGATGCGAGACCTTACCGACCAGCGCGACGCCTCGACGTTGGATCAGCTCTGGCTGGTCGAGCATGACCCGGTGTTCACCCAAGGTCGGGCCGGCAAGCCGGAGCACGTGCTGATGCCCGGCGATATTCCGGTGGTCGAGACCGACCGTGGCGGCCAGGTGACCTATCATGGCCCCGGTCAGGTCGTGGCCTATCCGCTGCTGGATGTGCGCCGTGCCGGGCTCGGCGTGCGCGAACTGGTTAATTGCCTTGAGCGGGCGGTCGTCGAGCTGCTTGCCGAATTGGGCGTGGAGGCACATGCAAGGCCCGATGCACCCGGCGTCTACGTGGGGGAGGCCAAGATCGCCTCACTGGGGCTGCGTATCCGGCGCGGTGCCAGTTTTCATGGTGTGGCCCTTAACGTCGACGGTGATCTCTCGCCCTTCGAGCGCATCAATCCCTGTGGCTATGCCGGCATGGCGATGACGCGCGTGTCGGACCTGGTGGCGGAGGCGCCGGACGTGCCGACGGTGGCGACACGGTTGGCTCATTTCCTGGCCCGGGAGCTCGACCGCGAATTGCTGTTCGTCGACTGAGCCGGAAGGGTAGTGCAGCGAGAAGGTGGAATAGGTAGGCCTAATACGACGCCGGCCCCGATGAGGGGCCGGCGTCTTTCGTCATGTGGCGTGATTCAACCGACGTTCAGGGCGGGAATCAGGTTCGGATCCGTCTCCTGCTCCGCTTGGCCGGGTACCTTGCCCGGTGAGGCCAGCTCGAGCCCCAGGTTGTTGTTCTCGAAGACCCGGTCGGCGCGATAGCTTGAGCGTACCAGCGGGCCCGAGGGAACCTCCATGAAGCCCTTCTCGAGTCCCAGCTGGCGATAGCGTTCGAACTCCTCGGGCGTTACCCAGCGTTCCACCGGCAGGTGGTTGCGGGTGGGGCGCAGATACTGTCCCAGGGTGACGATGTCGACGCCGATGGCACGCAGGTCGTCAAAGGTCTGGAGGATTTCCTCCTCGGTCTCGCCGAGGCCGAGCATCAGGCTGGTCTTGGTAATCACTTCGGGGCGGTGGCGCTTGGCGTGGGCCAGTACGTCCAGGGTCTTGCGGTAGCCGGCTCGGGGGTCGCGGACCCGTTGCGTCAGGCGTTCCACGGTCTCGACGTTCTGGGCGAAGACCTCGAGGCCAGAATCGACGACCCGCTCGATGGCGCTGGGCTCGGCGTCGAAGTCAGGCGTCAGCGCCTCGACGGCGACCTCGGGGGTGCGGGCCTTGATGGCGCGGATGCAGTCGGCGTAATGGGTCGCGCCGCCATCCGGCAGGTCGTCCCGGTCCACCGAGGTCAGCACGACGTAGCGCAGGCCCATCAGCTCGACGGACTCGGCGGTGTTCGCGGGTTCCTCGGTATCCAGCCAACCCTTGGGGTTGCCGGTATCCACGGCGCAGAAACGGCAGGCACGGGTGCATACCGAGCCCATCAGCATGATGGTGGCGGTACCGTTGCTCCAGCACTCGCCCATGTTGGGGCAATGGGATTCGGCGCAGACGGTGCTGAGCCGGTGTTCGTTGACGTTGCGCTTCACGGCGTCGAAGCGTTCGCCACCGGGAATCTGCGCGCGCAGCCACTTCGGCTTGCGGCCAAGGGAGGGGTTGTCCTCCTGCTGGCTGCGCTGTTTCATGCCGTCCTTGATTGCGGTCGCACCGTGTTCGTTGCGGTACTTCTCTCCGCTGGACACCTGCTTATTACTCATGATCTGCAAGCCTCTCCATTCGGCGGCTGTGCGTCACGCCCATGCGGTCGTGGGGTGTCCGCGCAAGCGAAGCGGGACGGCCGGCGTCGGGCATGGCGTGTCTGGATGCTGGTCGCTAACTTACCATATTCGCCACTCATCTGGACAGGTGGGTCACGGTCGCGCGGTGTCGGGCAGGCAGGCCACGCCGTGGCTGGGCAAGGGCGAGGGATCGGCGGCGAAGTGGTCATGCAGCTCATCGAGGTGATCGCGCACGAAACGCAGGAAGAGTTCGGTGACCGGCGTAGGGAAACGCTCGCGATGGTAGACGGTGCACCAGGAGTGGCGCAGCGGGAAGCCCGGCAGGGGAAGATGTTCCAGCAGGCCGGCCTCGAGCTCCAGGCGTACCGCCAGGCGCGGCAGCACGGCGACGCCGAGTTGCGCCATGACGCCTTGTTTGACGGCTTCGTTGGTGCCCATCTCGATGATATGAGCCAGGTCGACGTCCTCGGCGTCGGCATGTTCCTCCAGCGCACCGCGGACGCCGGAGCCGGATTCGCGCATCAATAGGTAGTGGCGTGCCAGGTCCTCGAGACTCGGTCGTTCCATCTCCAGCAGTGGATGGCCGGGCCAGACCACGGGGATCATCTCGTTGTCGAGGATCGGCATGAACACCAGATCGTCATCCTCGGGGACCCGCGCCATGATGACCAGGTCATCGCGCTGCTCGGCCAGTCGCGTCAAGGCCTGGGCGCGATTGCAGACCCGCAGGCGGATCTGGACATTGGGGTAGTGGGCCCGAAAGCGCGCCAGCAGGTGCGGCACCACGTACTGTGCCGTCGAGACGGCGGCCAGGTTGAGTTCCCCGCTGATGGTGCCGGCCAGGTCGGAGAGGCTCATCTGCAGCCGCGAGACCTGCTCGAAGATGCTGTGCGCCGAGCTGGCCAGGGCATCGGCGGCCGGCAGCATGTGCAGGGTGCGACCGGCGTACTTGAACAGCGGCTGGCCCAGGGCCTGTTCGAGCTGGCGAATCTGGGCGCTGACCGCCGGCTGTGTCAGTCCCAGGGCTTCCGCTGCCCGGGAGTAGGATTGTCGCTCGTAGACGGCACGAAACACCTGGAGTTGGCGGAAGGTGAGACGGTTGAGCAGCTTGGGGGTGGTCATGGGGTCGTCCATCGAGCCGGGACGCGGTGGCGTCCTGTCTGTCGGCCCATCATGCTAGCATCGAGGCTCGATATACGGCTATCCAGGAGCATCCATGCCCATGCGCCTCTCTCCGGTTTCCCGCCCCTTGGTGGCGGGGTACGGCGTTGCCGCGTTGCGAATACGTCAGGCCTGCAGCGAATTGGGTATGTGGCCCGTGGTGGCGCTTGGCGGTGAGGCCACGCTGATCGATGAGGCACGAGCGGCGGGATGCGATGCCCTGCATCCCGGTGAGTGCGATGTTGTCCGACAGGTGGCGCTCGCCAAGCGATGCCGGCATTCGGGGTTGCGCTTTCTGGGTGCAGAGCCCGCGTTGCTGGAGGGCATGGCGAATGGCCGAGCCGTGCGCCAGTCGATGCGCGAGGCCGGTCTTCCCCTGGCGGCGCCGGAGTCGGATGGCGAGATTGTCGCAATGTCTCTGTTGGCCGATCGCTTTGGTCGCGTCCTGTACCTATCGCCTCGCCAGCGTCGAAGCGACGACGCCGTGGCTCCGCTGAGTGGATTGACGGTGGAACGTTACCGCTATCTCGGCGAGTTGGCAGCGCGTGGCGCGGCCAGCCTCGGGGTGGTCGGGCTCGTCGAGATGCGCTTTCGCGTGGCGGGAAATCGACTCGGTTTCATGGACATGCGGCCCGGCCCGACCGGCGACGAAGCTCTCGATGAGGCCCTGGTGGGGCTGGACCCGCTGGTCAAGCAGCTTCGCGTGTTGGCCGGGGAGCCGCTGCGTGAACGCCAGTCGCGGGTATCGCTCAGCGGACAGGCGCGTCTGTGGCGGCTTGAGCCGCCGTTGAACGCCATCTTTACCGGCGGCCCCGGTGTGCGGCTCGATCGTTGCGAGCAGAGTGGCGAGTCGCGACTGCTGGTCTGGGGGCGCCGCCCCGGCGAGGTCGAGCGGCGTGCCTGGCGGATCTTTGCCGAGTGGTGGGGCCCCGAGGAGGCCAGCCGCTGCCTGTGAGCCGATGAGGTATCGCCATTTCCCTTGAGACGCGGGATTCGCTATATTGCATTGCAGCAATCGGGTTGCCCGCCGGTCCCGGTCCGGCTTATGCCATGGAGCACCGCGATGTATGCCATGATGCCTTTCTTGCCGTCGACGGCAATGTCTCTGTTGGATCCCTTCGGCTTCGGGCGTGCCGCCTGCGATTACTGGGGTGATGCCCTGGAGCGCGGGACGCTCTACCTGGATGTCATGCGCCAGCGTGGCAACCAATATCTCGAGCATATCGAGAAGACCAAGCCCAATGTGCTTGGCTTCGAGTCCGAGGTGCTGCTCGATGGACGTGATCTGCCGCGCCCCGTCAATTATGAGTTGCTGCGTATCCTGCCGCCGGAGGGCGTCGAGACCGACCCGAACAGTCGGCCCTTCGTGGTGGTCGACCCGCGTGCCGGGCACGGCCCCGGTATCGGCGGCTTCAAGTCGGACAGCGAGGTGGGTGTGGCGCTGCGCGCCGGGCATCCATGCTACTTCATCGGGTTTCTGCCGTTTCCCGTGCCGGGCCAGAAGGTCGAGGACGTGATCGAGGCGGAAGTCACTTTTCTGCGTCATGTCGTCGCGCGTCATCCCGAGACGTCCGAGAAACCCATGGTGGTGGGCAATTGCCAGGCTGGTTGGCAGATTATGATGGCCGCGGCCCTGGAGCCTGACATCTTCGGCCCCATCCTGATCGCCGGCGCGCCCTTGTCCTATTGGGCTGGTGAGCGAGGGCACGCGCCGATGCGCTATACCGGCGGGCTGGTCGGCGGCAGTTGGATAACCGCGCTGCTCGGCGATCTGGGAGCCGGGCTCTTCGATGGTGCCTGGCTGGTGCAGAATTTCGAACGCCTCAATCCGGCGAACACCTGGTGGGACAAGCAGTACCGGCTCTATGCCAATGTCGACACCGAGGCCGGGCGTTATCTGGACTTCGAGCGCTGGTGGGGTGGGCACGTAGTGCTGGGGGCTGACGAGATCCAGTACATCGTCGACAACCTCTTCGTCGGCAACCGGCTGTCCACCGCTCAACTGGTCACCTCGGATGGCCGGCGCATCGACCTGCGCAACCTGCGCTCGCCGGTGGTGGTGTTCTGCTCCCGGGGCGACGACATTACGCCGCCGCCCCAGGCGTTGGGCTGGGTGCGGGACCTCTACGAGGACACCGAAGCTATCGTCGCCAACGAGCAGACCATCGTCTATTGCGTGCACGACAGCACCGGCCATCTCGGTATCTTCGTCTCGGGCAGCGTGTCGCGTCGCGAGCACACTGAATTCACCGCCAACATGGACTATATCGATGTGTTGCCGCCGGGGCTCTACGAAACCACGGTGACGCCGGCCGAGACGCATTCGGATGCCGAACTGATCGAGCGGGACTATCTGCTCGAGTTCCAGCGCCGTGAGATCGAGGATCTCGATCGAGAGGTTCAGTATCGGCCGGACGATGAGCGACGCTTCGCCGCGGTGGCGCGCTTGTCCGAGATCAACCTGGGGCTCTATCGGCTCTTCGGGCAGCCTTGGGTCCAGGCCATGGCAACCCCGGAGTCGGCACGCTGGATGCGGCGCATGCATCCGAACCGCCTGGGCTATCGCCTGTTGTCGGATCGCAATCCACTGATGGGGGCGGTGCCGGTGTTGGCTGAGCGGGTGCGGCGCGAGCGTCACCCGGTCGACGACGACAATGTCTTTCGCGCCCTGGAAGAGGTGATGTCCACCAGCATCTCCCAAAGCCTGGATGCCTGGCGGGTTTATCGCAATGGCCTCATTGAACAGGGGTTTCTGACATTCTACGGACAGCCCGTTCTGCAGGCGCTGGTGGGGCTGGGCGGTGACACCCAAGCGCTGCGCCGCCGGCCGGGCGACGAGCCCGAGCACCGTCGCTTCGTCGAGCAGCGACGCCAGACCGCCCATGACAAGATTGCCGAGGGCGGAGATCACGAAGCGGTGATGCGTTCGGTGATCTATGTGCTTGGCGGTGCGCCGGCCAGCGACGAACGCAACTTCAAGCGGCTGCGTGCATCACGGGCCGAGCTGGAGCCGGGTATTCAGCTCGCCGATTTCAAGCATCTGGTGCGCGAGCAGTTCTTTATCCTCAAGCAGGATCGCGAGGCTGCCCTGGAGGCGATTCCGACGTTGCTGGCGGGACAGAGCGCCAGACAGATTGATGCCCACCTGGAGCAAATCGCTCATGTGCTGGCCGCCAGTGGAGAGCTTTCCGAGCGTGCCGCGGCGCGTCTTGAACGGGTGCGTGGTCTCTTCAACGCGGCTAGGCCGAAGCGAGCCACTGGCGGTGCGCGGCCTCGACGCTCTGGCTCGCCTTCGGAGCGCGATACCTGAAGGTTCTGAATGCTTTTCTGTCCGCCCCCGCCGGCTCGCCGACGGGGGCGTTTCGTTGAAGGCGATGTCAGGTGACGCTTGTGGTCTTCATCGTCCTCGGGCTAGGTTCATAGGTCGCGACTGGCGTGAAGGCGAACGCTGGGGTAGGGTAAGCGCATTTTTCACCGCCGAAGATGCGGCGGGCCGAAACCGTTCGGCGCAAGCCCAGGCTGGCGTCAATAGCATTGTGGAGCACTATGGGTAAGTCACTGGTCATCGTCGAGTCGCCGGCCAAGGCCAAGACGATCAACAAATATCTCGGCAACGAGTACATCGTGAAGTCGAGCGTGGGACACATTCGTGACCTGCCGACCAGCGGCTCGGGCAAGGCGGCCTCGGATCCCAAGGAGCGCGCCCGCCAGGCGGCGGCAACACGCAAGATGTCCGCCGAGGAAAAGGCCGAGTATCGCAAGCGCAAGGCTCACGACCAGCTCATTCGTCGCATGGGCATCGATCCCGACCATGGTTGGGAGGCCGATTATGTGATTCTGCCCGGCAAGGAAAAGGTGGTTGCCGAGCTGAAGAAGCTGGCCGACAAGGCCGATAACGTCTATCTCGCCACCGATCTGGACCGCGAGGGGGAAGCCATTGCCTGGCACCTTCGCGAGACCATCGGTGGTGACGAGTCGCGCTATCGTCGGGTGGTGTTCAACGAGATTACCAAGAACGCCATTCACGAAGCCTTCGAGGACCCGGGCCAGTTGAACATGCCGCGGGTAGAGGCTCAGCAGGCGCGGCGTTTTCTCGATCGGGTGGTCGGCTTCATGCTCTCGCCGCTGCTGTGGGCCAAGATCGCCCGCGGGTTGTCCGCCGGTCGCGTACAGTCGGTGGCCATGCGTCTGATCGTCGAGCGTGAGCGCGAGATCCGAGCCTTCGTGCCCGAAGAGTTCTGGGACGTTCACGCTGACCTGTCGCCGCGCGATGGCAATGGAGAAGCGGTACGCTTCGAGCTGGCGCGCCAGGATGGCAAGGCATTTCGGCCGACCAGCGAGACCGAAACCCTGGAGCGCATCGCCGCTTTGCGCGAGGCGAAGCTGGCGGTTACCAGCCGTGAGGACAAGCCGACCCGCTCCCGACCGAACGCGCCCTTCATCACCTCGACCCTGCAGCAGGCCGCCAGTGGCCGCCTGGGCTTCTCGGTGAAGAAGACCATGACGCTGGCCCAGCGCCTCTACGAAGCCGGCTACATCACCTACATGCGTACCGATTCCACCAACCTCTCGCAGGAAGCGGTAACCAGTGCGCGTGACTATATCGGTGAGGCGTACGGCCAGCGTTACCTGCCCGAAGCGCCCAATCGTTACACCAGCAAGGAAGGCGCCCAGGAGGCTCACGAAGCCATCCGGCCTTCCGATGTGGCACGTCAGGCCGGTGATCTCGCCGGCATGGAACGTGATGCCGAGCGTCTCTATGAGTTGATCTGGCGTCAATTCGTAGCCTGTCAGATGACGCCGGCCGAATACCTGTCCACCACCCTGACGGTCGAAGCCTCGGGCTATGAACTCAGGGCCAAGGGGCGGGTGCTGAAGTTCGATGGTTATACCCGGGTCATGAAGCCCATGGGTCGCAAGGACGAGGATCAGTCGCTGCCGGACATCGCCGAGGGCACCGCCCTGACGCTCGACTCGCTGGACCCGCAGCAGCATTTCACCAAGCCGGCGGCGCGCTACACCGAAGCCAGCCTGGTCAAGGAGCTCGAGAAGAAGGGCATCGGCCGGCCTTCCACCTATGCGTCCATCATCTCGACCATCCAGGACCGGGGCTATGTGCGCCTCGAGAATCGGCGTTTCTATGCCGAGAAGCTGGGCGACATCGTCACCGAGCGGCTCAAGGAGTCCTTCCCCGACCTGATGGACTACTCCTTCACGGCGCGCATGGAGGACAGTCTCGACGAGGTGGCCGAGGGCCAGCGCCGTTGGCGCGAGCTGCTCGATGCCTTCTACGCTGAGTTCCGCGAGGAACTCAGCGTGGCCGAGAGCGATGAAGGCATGCGCCCCAACCAGCCGGTGCCCACCAATATCGAGTGCCCCACCTGTGGACGCGAGATGCAGATTCGCACCGCCTCGACGGGAGTCTTCCTTGGTTGCAGCGGCTACAACCTGCCGCCCAAGGAGCGCTGCAAGACCACCATGGATCTGTTGCCCGGCGATGAGGCCGTGGCGGCCGATGCCGGCGAGGAAGCCGAGACCGACGCGCTGCGTGCCAAGCATCGCTGTTCGAAGTGCGGCACCGCCATGGATAGTTACCTGATCGACGAGCAGCGCAAGTTGCACATCTGCGGCAACAGCCCCGATTGCGATGGCTACGAGGTTGAAGAGGGCAGGTTTCGCATCAAGGGCTATGATGGGCCGACCATCGAATGCGACAAGTGCGGCAGCGAGATGCAGCTCAAGTCCGGGCGTTTCGGCAAGTACTTCGGTTGCACCAACGATGCCTGCAAGAACACCCGCAAGCTGCTCCGCAACGGGGAGGTGGCGCCGCCCAAGATGGACCCCATCCCCATGCCCGAACTGGCGTGCCAGAAGGTCGACGATCATTACGTGCTGCGTGATGGCGCCAGCGGGCTCTTTCTGGCGGCCAGCAAGTTCCCCAAGAATCGCGAGACGCGTCCGCCCCTGGTCGTCGAGCTCCAGGCCCATGGCGAGGAACTGCCCGACAAGTACCGTTACCTGCTCGATGCGCCGAGTGCGGATCCCGACGGGCGCCCGGCCCAGATTCGTTTCTCGCGCAAGGCCAAGGAACAGTTCGTGATGACCGATGACAACGGCAAGGCGACCGGCTGGAAGGCCACCTTTGCCGATGGTCGCTGGCAGGTGGAGGACAAGCGCAAGTGACCCCTCGTGCGCGAACCAATCAGTTGCTCTATCAGGCCGAGTTGTTGCTTGCCGTCGCGCCGGGGGATGACGAACACGCCGAGGCGCGGCGCATGGCGGCCGAGGAGGGTGCCATGGCGTTGCTCGAGCTGGCGTTGGCGTCGCTGGTGCGGGAGCTCACCGAACTGACCGAGCATGCCTTGCCAACGAGCGATGATTGGCGGACGCTGCTGCTGTCCAATGAGCCGCGGCTGGCCGAGCTCGAGCGGCTGCGCAGCCTTGCTGAGCGCCCCGACAGTTGGTTGGCCCGTCTGTTGGTCCGGCTCGAAGCGTTGCATTCCAGCGACGGTGTGGCGCGCCGTTCGGGCGGGGTGGCCCAGGGGATGATCGCCGTCGGTGGCGGCGATGACCTGGGCATGGAATTGCTCGATTGCCTGAGCGAGGCCAAACGCGAGATCGGTGCGCTGCGACAGACCAGTGAGGAGTGGTAGCTTGTCGTTGCATGACCCGGCTGTCGCTTCATGGAGGATTGTCGCTTCATGGCAACAGTGCCGCCTCGGTGGTGATGTCACTGGCGACGTTGAACTGACACCCGAGGCCAGGTGCGGTATAAACGTCGTCGATTTCATTGCCTATCCCATCGTCGACGAGTTCCGCCTACCATGACATTGCTTTCTCGCCGCCGCTTCGGTTCGCTGTGCGCGGGCCTATGCCTGGCTCTACTGATGCCTTCCCTATCCCATGCCAGTCTGATGGATGCCATCCAGACGCGTGATGAGACGATGGACGAGATCCTCGCGCATGCCGGTCAGCCGCGTTACAGCAATGAAGTCTGGATACTGGTCGACGACGATGCGGCCAGCTTGAGCCTCTATCGCGGCAATACGCTGCTGGAGCGCTTCTCACCGATCTCGCTGGGGCGAGGCGGGGCCGAGGTCCAGCGCCTGCGAGGCGGCCGCGTGACGCCATTGGGCGAGTTTCGTGTCACACGCTTCAATTTCGACAGCAAGTTCCACACCTTCATCGGCCTTGACTACCCAACACCCACCCATGCGCGTATGGCGCTGCAGTCCGGTGTCTACAGCCAGCGGGACTATGACGATTACTTCGCTTATTACCGGCGGCACGGCAACCCGCCCCAGGACACGGTACTGGGAGGATATATCGGCATTCATGGCGTCGGGGTGGCAGATCCGGAGATCCATCGCCGCTTTGACTGGACGGATGGCTGTGTCGCCGTTACGGATGGTCAGATCGATAGCCTGTCGTCGATGATCGACATTGGCACGCGGGTCGTCATCCGCTAGGCTTTATATGCGCTAGGGACGTTCCCGTCTGGAAGCGGGCGCTAGGGATTTTTGAACAGCGTTTGACTTCTGCGATGCGCAACGTAAAGTTGCTAAAGAAGTACTGAAGACAGTACTTTACTAAAGTCCCGCTTTGCGGGGAGCCTGTTTCGACAGGCATTGCCAATGCAGTTCCAAGGAAGATCCAAGGAGAACATTATGACCCTCAAGACCACTCTGAAGCTGACCGCCGCTGCCGCTTCTCTGGCCGTTCTGGCTGGCTGTGCTTCTTCCGGTGCCCTGGAAGAAGTGCGCACCACTGCTGAGTCCGCTCAGGCCGATGCTGCCGAAGCTCGTAGCGTCGCGACCCAGGCTCAGAACACCGCCAACCAGGCGCAGCGTGACGCTCAGCAGGCTCTGCAGGTGTCTCAGCAGAACCGTGAAGAGATGAACCGCATGTTCGAGCGTTCCATGCGCAAGTGATCGTGCTCCGCTGCCTTGGGCAGCGGTTGTTACGATAGACAAGGGCCCCGCCATTCGGCGGGGCCCTTGTCGTATGTGTCCCGGCGTTGGTCGGCATTAGCCGTCGCGGGAGAGGCGGTCCATGAACCCCGGTTGGGCGGCGGCCAGTTCGAGGTGGTCGTAAAGTGACTTGGGCTCTGGCTCAGGGGCGGGCTCCTCGGGAGCCTTCAGGGCCACCGGCATGCCGCTGGGCACTTCCACGACTTCACGCAGCCGCCCATAATCCACGGGATAGTCGCCGGATTCGATGCTGGCCTCGACCTGAGAGAGCGCCTCGGTGACGCGCTGGATGGTCGTGCCCTGCTTCTCGTCCAGATAGGGATAGGCCTGCACGTAGAGTGTGCCATCGGACCAGCCGAGCTTGAAACTGTCGTTGATGATGCGCACCTGGGTGCCCACCGAGATCTGGTCGAACAGGGTTTCTGCATCGTCTGGCAGCATTCTTACGCAGCCGTGAGACACGCGCATGCCCACGCCTTCCGGCTTGTTGGTGCCGTGGATCAGGTAGCCGGGGATGCCGAGGCGCATCTTGCGGGTACCCAACGGGTTGTCGGGGCCGGCGGGTACCACGCTTGGCAGTGGGTCGCCGGCTGCCGCGTGTTCCTGGCGAATGGATTCGGGCGGATACCAGGCCGGGTTCTTGACCATTTGCGTAATGGTCGTGGTGCCCAGCGGTGTTTCCCAATCCTGACGGCCCACCCCGAGCGGGTATGTCTGGACAGTGCGTGGTTCACCATCCTTGGCCGGCGGATAATAGTAGAGGCGCATTTCGGCGACATTGATCACAATGCCTTCACGTGGCACGTCGGGGAGGATGAACTCACCGGGGATCTTGACCTCTGTTCCTTCGCCGGGATACCAGACGCTGACGTCGGGGTTGGCACGTACCATGGCCCTGTAGCCGATGCGGTGCTCGTGGCCGATATCGATCAGGGTGTCTTCCTTGTCGGCTTTGACGGTGGTGACCTCGCCAATCAGGTCGCCATCGTCGGGTAGCCGATAATGGCCAGGGGGCAGGTCACCGTCGGCGGCCTGGAGAGGGGTGGCAAGCGCGCCGGCCAGGCCCAGGGCCATGGCGAGGCGGGCGCTGTACCCGAAAAAGGAAGTGCGTGTCATCTCTGTCATCGTCTCTGATTGCCGTTCATTCGGGGCCATGGCCACATCCTTGAGTCAATGACCTAAGCGTTGGAGTGATTTACCGGTGGGAGGTTCTCCGCCCGGTATCGAGTGGCCGGCGAGTCTCATGCCGCTTCGGCCTTGCGATTGAGTGAGTCCAGGAGTCGTTCGACGAAGTCGAAGCGCGATGCCTCGTCCTCCAGGTTCGCCGAGAAACGCAGTGTGTCGGCGCCTTCGAGTCGGTAGGTCTGCGGTTCGTGCTGGATCAGTTCGACCAGGGTCAAGGGATCGACCCGAGTGTGGCCGGAGAAGATCACTCGGCCCCGCTCGGTGCCAGCCTCGATCCGGGCGATGCCCAGTCGTTCGGCACGCTGGCGTAGCCGCGTCTGGCGCAGCAGGGTCTTGACCGGTGCCGGCAGCAGGCCGAAGCGGTCGATCATCTCGACCTGGAGCTCCTTGAGCTCGGCTTCGGTCTCGGCATTGCTGATGCGCTTGTACATGACCAAGCGTTGCTGGATGTCATGGAGATAGTCATCGGGAATCAGCGCCGGCAGGTTGAGGCTGACCTCGACGCCCTCGTCCAGGGGCGCCTCGATATTGGGCGTCTTGCCATCGCGTATCGCCTTCACGGCACGATCCAGCATCTGCATGTAGAGACTATAGCCCAGGGCTTCCATCTGGCCGCTCTGTTCGTCGCCGAGCAGTTCGCCGGCGCCACGGATCTCCATGTCGTGGCTGGCCAGGGTGAAGCCGGCGCCCAGGTCGTCGGACTGGGCGATCGCTTCGAGACGCTTGGTGGCGTCGCGGGTCATCGCTCGCGGCGGCGGTGTGAGCAGGTAGGCATAGGCCTGGTGATGGCTGCGTCCCACGCGGCCACGCAACTGGTGAAGCTGGGCCAGGCCGAACTTGTCGGCACGCTGAATGACGATGGTGTTGGCGCTGGGCACGTCGATGCCGGTCTCGATGATGGTCGAGCAGACCAGCACGTTGAAGCGCTTGTGGTAGAAGTCGGACATCACCCGCTCCAGGGCGCGCTCCGGCAACTGGCCGTGGGCCACACCGACCCGGGCGTCGGGAACCAGTTCGCGCACGCTTTCGGCGGCCGTCTCGATGGTCTTGACCTCGTTGTGCAGGAAGTAGACCTGCCCGCCGCGCAGGATCTCGCGCAGGATCGCTTCCTTGATCACCGATTCGTCGCGCTGCTGGACGAAGGTTTTCACCGACAGGCGACGCGCCGGCGGGGTGGCGATGATGGAGAGATCGCGAATGCCGCTCATGGCCATGTTGAGCGTGCGCGGAATGGGCGTGGCGGTTAGCGTCAGAATATCCACCTCGGAGCGTAGTTGCTTGAGACGCTCCTTCTGGGAGACGCCAAAGCGGTGCTCCTCATCGATGACCAGCAGGCCCATGTTGGCGAAGCGCATCGACTTGGAGAGCAGCTTATGGGTGCCGATGACGATGTCGGCGCGACCGTCTTCGATACGCTGTTTGGCGGCGCTCTGCCCCTGGCCGCCGGTGAATCGCGAGACAAGCTCGATATTGACGGCGGTGTCGGCAAAGCGGTCGCGGAAGTTTTCGTAATGTTGGCGGGCCAGCAGAGTGGTGGGCACCAGCACCACGACCTGGCGCCCGGAGTGCACGGCCAGGAAGGCGGCGCGCATGGCCACCTCGGTCTTGCCGAAGCCTACATCGCCACACACCACGCGGTCCATGGGGCGTGGTGCCGTCATGTCGCCCAGTACCGACTGAATGGCGGCGCGCTGGTCGGGGGTTTCCTCGAAGGGAAAGCTGCCGGCGAAGCGGGCGTATTCGGCGTCCGGCATCTGACAAGCGAAACCCTCGCGGGCCTCGCGTCGTGCATAGATGTCGAGCAGCTCGGCGGCGGTGTCGCGGATCTTCTCGGCCGCCTTTTTCTTGGCCTTGTCCCATTGTTCGGAACCCAGGCGATGCAGCGGGGCCAGCTCATCGTCGGCCCCGGCATAGCGGGAAATCAGGTGCAGGCTGTCCACCGGCACATAGAGCTTGGCGCCGTCGGCGTATTCCAGGGCGACGAACTCGGCGGCCTGGCCGTTCGCCTCCAGCGTTTCCAGCCCCAGATACCGGCCCACGCCGTGTGCCTGGTGCACCACGGGGGCGCCCGGGCGCAGTTCGGAAAGGTGGCGAATGGCCAGTTCGTCGTCGTCGGTGGCTTTTTCCCGGCGGCGGCTCTGGCGGACGACCTCGCCGAACAGTTCGGTCTCGCTGATCACCGCCAGGTTCGGCGACTCGAGCCACAGGCCGGCGTCGATGGTGCCCTCGGTGATGGCAAGGCGCGGCTCGCCATCGAGAAAGGCAGAGAAGTCATCGACATGGGGCAGGTTGAGCTTGAGAGGTGCCAGGGTCTCTTCCAGGGCCTCGCGGCGTCCTCGCGATTCGGCGACGAACAGTACTCGGGTGGCGTGCTCCTCGAGAAAGTGGGAGAGGGCGGCGAGCGGCTCCTTGGAACGGGCGTTGATCGTCACTTCCGGAACGCTGCGCACTGCCGGGGCGATGGCGTGGGCATGGTGCGTGTCGTCGGTGAGCTCGACCCGAGGGTAGCGCTTGATAGCGGCGAAGACTTCGGGAACCGGTACGAAGGCACGGTGGGGTGGCAGCAAGGGGCGCGTGGGGTCGACGCCGAGGTTTTCATAGCGGCTTTCGATGGCCGCCCAATGATGCTCGGCGGCCTCGAAGACGCCCGGTGTCAGGGCCACTCTGGTGGTGTCGACGAGATGATCGAACAGCGTCGCCGTCTCGTCGAAGAACAGCGGCAGGTATTGTTCCAGGCCCGGCGAGGGAATGCCCTTCAGCGCATCCACATACAGCGGACACTGGCGTGGGTCGACGTCGAACAGGGTCTCGAAGCCCTCACGAAAGCAGGCGATGGCGTCACGCGACAGGGAATACTCGTGTGCCGGCAGCAGGTCGAGGCGTTCCACCTTGTCCTGGCTACGCTGAGTGTCCGGGTCGAAACGGCGCAGGGTGTCGATCTCGTCGTCGAACAGGTCGATGCGCAGGGGCGTCTCGCTGCCCATGGGGTAGAGATCGATAAGTGCACCGCGCAGCGCATATTCACCGGGTTCGTAGACGGTCTCGACGGCCCGGTAACCGGCTCGCGACAGGCGTTCACGGAAGCTTTCGCGGTCGAGTTTCATGCCGACCTCGAGGGTCATCACGCGCCCGGCGATGTAGTCCACGGGAGGCAGGCGCTGCATCAGGGTGTTGATCGGCACCAGCACGATGCCGTGCTCGCCTTCCTGAAGGCGACGCAGGGTGCGCAGGCGGGCCGAGACAATGTCCTGATGGGGCGAGAAGCTGTCGTAGGGCAGCGTTTCCCAGTCAGGAAAGGGCAGCACCGGCAGGCGTGAGTAGAAGGCCAGGTCGCCTTCCAGGCGCTGGGCGGCGGCGGTGTCGGCGGTGATGACCAGTAGCGGGGCATCCTCGGCCAGATGCGCCAATGCCAGTGCCGTGGCACTGCCGGGCGGCGTCTGCCAGTAGAGCGTGTCACGCGCTCCCTGAGGGCGCTGGGGGTCGAGTGGCGAGAAAGTCGGCATGGCGTCTTCGCGTCGTGTCGAATGGGATGACTGTGGGCATCATACCAGCCCCGTGTGTCATGTAGTGAGAAGCCGGTTGTTGTAATCCGTCTACACCGGTTGCGACCATCCCGTGATTGCTCTCTGGTGGCCGGCTTCGGATAATACCGGCGAATCTCAACCCGCACAGCAACCCGTACAGAGAGGCCTCACGTGAGTCAGGAATCCCTCGATACCGTTTTCCAGGAATGGCACGACAACCAGGCGATCGCTGAGCAGATGATCCCGCTGATCGGCAGTCTCTATCGCGGCAACAATGTCGTGACCACGATGTTCGGGCGTTCGCTGTTCAACCGCAGTGTCATCCGGATCCTCAAGGATCATCGCTTCGTCCGCAAGATCGAGGGGACCGAACTCTCCGTCCAGGATACTTTCCCGCTGGTGCAGGCCATGCAGTTGCTCAACCTGGGGCCGGCGCATGTCGATCTCGGCAAGCTGGGCGTGGCCTTCAAGAAACGTGGCGGTGGCGATGCCGAGGCTTTCCTGCGTGAGGAGCTGGCCGAGATCGTCGATGCCCATGACCCGGATGCGGGCACCGGTGAGCCCAAGGATGTGGTGCTGTATGGCTTCGGTCGTATCGGCCGCATCCTGGCCCGCGTGCTGGTCGAGAAGGCCGGTGGCGGCAACCTGCTGCGACTCAGGGCGATTGTGGTTCGCGGCCGAGGCGATATCGCCAAGGACCTCGAGAAGCGGGCGAGCCTGCTGCGTCGCGACAGCGTGCATGGTCCTTTCGACGGCACCATCAGTGTCGATGTCGAGGCCCGTACCCTGACCGCCAACGGCAATGTCATCAAGGTGATCTATGCCGACTCGCCCGCCGAGATCGATTACACGACCTATGGCATCGACCATGCCGTGGTGGTCGATAACACCGGTATCTGGCGTGACGAAGAAGGGTTGAGCCAGCACCTGGCCTGCAAGGGGGTTGCCAAGGCGCTGCTCACGGCGCCGGGCAAGGGCGACGTCAAGAACATCGTCTATGGCATCAACCACCAGGACATCACCAGCGATGACCGCATCATCTCGGCGGCGTCCTGTACCACCAACGCCATCGTGCCGGTGCTCAAGGCGATGAACGACGAGTTCGGCGTCGAGCATGGTCACGTCGAGACGGTGCACTCCTATACCAACGATCAGAACCTGATCGACAACTACCACAAGGGCGATCGTCGTGGCCGTAGCGCACCGCTCAACATGGTGTTGACCGAAACCGGTGCTGCCAAGGCCGTGGCCAAGGCGTTGCCCGAGTTCGCCGGTAAGCTCACTGGCAACGCCATTCGGGTGCCGACACCCAATGTTTCCATGGCGATCCTCAATCTGCGCCTGAACAGGGAGACCGACGCTGAGGCGCTCAACGATTACCTGCGCCGCATGTCCATCGGTTCCGACTACCAGAAACAGATCGACTTCGTGGATTCGCCCGAGGTGGTGTCCACCGATTTCGTCGGCAACCGTCATGCCGGGATCGTCGATGCCCAGGCGACCATCGCCAATGGCAAGAACGCGGTGCTCTACGTCTGGTACGACAATGAGTTCGGTTACAGCTGCCAGGTTATTCGTATCCTGCAGCACGTCTCCAACGTGAACTTCCTCAAGCTGCCCCGCGCATAAGGGTAAGTCCTCCTTCCACGTCCCCGTCATCCGGCGGGGGCGGCAAGACCTGCTATAGGCCGTGTCTTTCGCCGACCAACGTTTTTTCCACTCCTCGGTCAGCCCGGCGATAGGCTTTCTGCCTCGTTTTGCGACCTTCGGTCGGTAGTCATCGCATCGGCTTCTCTTTATAATATCCGGGATTTTCGGGGTGGTTCGAGTTCCGTCTCGGGCCCGACTGGTAACATTCTGACAACCACAAGAATCTGAACCCATTCGTACCCCTTTCCTTCGTATATCCGATCCATCAACTGGGCGAGACTATGATCGAAGTCAAGAAAGGCCTGGATCTCCCCATCACGGGTGCCCCGGAGCAGCGCATTGAAGATGCGCGTCCGGTGCGTCACGTGGCCGTCCTAGGAACCGACTATATCGGCATGAAGCCGACCATGGAGGTCCGGGAAGGGGACAAGGTCAAACTGGGCCAACTGCTCTTTACCGACAAGAAGATCGAAGGTGTTCGCTTCACCGCGCCGGCGGCCGGCGAGATCGTGGCCATCAACCGTGGCGAGAAGCGCAAGCTGTTGTCGGTGGTGATCAAGGTCGACGATACTGAAGAGGCGGTCAGCTTCACCGCCCATGGCCGTGACAAGCTGGTATCTCTCGACCGTCAGGCAGTGGTCGACCAACTGGTCGAGTCGGGCCTGTGGACAGCGTTGCGCACGCGCCCGTATTCGCGGACGCCGGCACTGGACGCCAAGCCTGAGAACATCTTCGTCACCGCCATCGACACTCACCCGCTCAGCGCCGATCCCGCCGACATTATCAACGAGCAGGCCGAGGCCTTCGAGGATGGTCTCAAGGTGCTGACGCGCCTGACCGAGGGCAAGGTGTTCCTGTGCACCGCTCCGCAGTCCAAGGTGCCCGGCGGCGATGTCGACGGCGTGTCCATGGAGACCTTCTCTGGCCCCCATCCGGCCGGCCTGGTCGGTACCCATATTCATCATCTCTCGCCCGTGGCGCTTCACAAGTCGGTCTGGCACCTCGGCTATCAGGATGTCATCGCCTTCGGCAAGCTGTTCGCCGAGGGCAAGCTCGACGTCAATCGGGTCATCGCCGTGGGCGGACCGCGTGCCAAGCAGCCGCGCCTGTTGCGCACTCGTCTGGGCGCCAGTACCGAAGAGCTGCTGAATGGCGAGGTCGTGGAGCCCGAGGATACCCGAGTGATCTCCGGGTCGGTGTTCTCCGGTATGGCCTGCGAAGGCAGTCTGCGCTACCTCGGCCGCTTTTATAACCAGCTCAGCCTGATCGAAGAGGGCAACAAGCGCAGCTTCATGGGCTGGCTTTCGCCGGGCGGCAACCGTCATTCCGTGATGGGGATTTATCTTTCCAGGTTAAAGGGCCTGCGCAACTACGCGCCGACCACGTCCACCAACGGCTCGGAGCGGGCCATGGTGCCGGTGGGAGTCTACGAGGAAGTGATGCCGCTGGACATCCTGCCCACCCAGCTGCTGCGCTCGCTGATTGTCGGCGACATCGAGACGGCGATGCAGCTCGGCTGCCTGGAGCTGGATGAGGAGGACCTGGCGCTGTGCACCTACGTGTGTCCCGGCAAGTACGAATACGGTCCCATCCTGCGCGATAACCTCACCATGATTGAGAAAGAGGCCTGATGATGGGTATCCGACAGACACTCGATAATCTCGAGCCGCACTTCCACAAGGGCGGGAAGTATGAGCAGTTCTACCCGCTCTATGAAGCGGTGGACACCATCTTCTACACGCCCCCGAGTGTGGCCAAGACCACCGCTCATGTGCGCGACGGCATCGACCTCAAGCGCATCATGATCACGGTCTGGCTGTGCACCTTCCCGGCCATGCTCTTCGGCATGTGGAATGCCGGCTGGCAGGCCAACCTGGCCATCGCCGATGGCTTCGGCGCGGCGACTGGCTGGCGCGAGGCCATCGTCATGACGCTTGCTGGCGGCCATGACCCCTCCAGCCTGTGGGGCAACTTCGTACTCGGCGCCACCTACTTCCTGCCCATCTATCTGGTGACCTTCGTGGTCGGGGGCTTCTGGGAAGTGCTGTTCGCCATCAAGCGTGGCCACGAGGTCAATGAGGGCTTCTTCGTTACCTCGGTGCTGTTTGCCCTAATCCTGCCGGCGACCATTCCGCTGTGGCAGGTGGCGCTCGGCATCACCTTCGGTGTGGTGATCGGCAAGGAAATCTTCGGTGGTACCGGCAAGAACTTCCTCAACCCGGCGCTGACGGGGCGTGCCTTCCTGTACTTTGCCTATCCAGCACAGATTTCCGGTGACTCCGTTTGGGTGGCGGCCGATGGCTTTACCGGCGCTACTGCGCTGTCCACCGCCTACCAGAACGGCATGAGCGCCCTGAGCGACCAGTTCAGCTGGTGGGATGCCTTTCTCGGCTTCATGCCGGGCTCGGTAGGCGAGACCTCCACACTGGCGATCCTGATCGGTGCGGCGGTGCTGTTGTGGACCAAGATCGCCTCCTGGCGAATCATGCTTGGCGTCTTCCTCGGTATGGTCGTGACCAGCGCCCTGTTCAACCTGATCGGCTCCAATACCAATCCGATGTTCGCCATGCCCTGGTACTGGCACCTGGTCATCGGCGGCTTCGCCTTCGGCATGGTATTCATGGCCACCGATCCGGTGTCCGCCTCCATGACCAACCCGGGTCGCCTGATCTTCGGGGCTTTGATCGGTGTCATGACCGTGCTGATCCGCGTGGTGAACCCGGCCTTCCCGGAAGGCATCATGCTGGCGATCCTGTTCGCCAACCTGTTCGCCCCGCTGATCGACCACTTCTTTGTTCAGGCCAACATCAAGCGTCGCCAGCGGCGCACCGGTGAATCGGCCGAGGAGAATGCCTGATGGCACAGAGCAACAACTCCATCAAGAAGATCCTGACGGTGGCGTTCGCACTCTGCATCGTGTGTTCGATCATCGTTTCCACTGCTGCGGTGGCGCTGCGTGCGAAGCAGCAGCTCAACCAGGAACTGGACCGCAAGACCAACATCCTCAACGTGGCTGATCTCTATGAGCCGGGCGACGATGTGGCGGAAGAGTTCAAGAAGATCACGCCCAAGGTGATCGACCTGCGCAGTGGTGAGTATACCGACGAGTTCGACCCAGAGACGTACGACAGCTTCCAGGCGGCCAAGGATCCTGCCCAGTCGCGGACCCTGTCCGGCGAGAAGGACATTGCGGGTCTGTCGCGCCAGGAAAATTATACTACCGTCTACCTGGTGGGCGATCAGGACGACCCTGAGCAGGTGATTCTGCCGATTCGCGGGCAGGGCCTGTGGGGCTTGATGCGCGGTTACCTGGCCGTGGAAGGCGATGGCAATACCATCGTCGGCATTACTTACTACTCGCATTCCGAAACTCCGGGGCTCGGCGGTGAAGTCGATAATCCCAAGTGGAAGGCTCAGTGGGAAGGCAAGGAAATCTACGCCGAGGACGGCAACATGAATCCGGCCATCGCCTTGGTCAAGGGTGGTGCCAGTGCCGATACCGAGGTCGACGCGCTTTCCGGGGCCTCGCTGACCAGCAAGGGGGTGACCAACATGCTGCAGTTCTGGCTCGGGCCCGAGGGTTTCGGCGAGTATCTGGCCAAGTTCCGCAGCGGCACCGATCAGGGAGCCGTCGATACGGCTTCCGCCGACGAGACTGAAGGAGCCTGAAGATGTCTACACCGACTGCCAAGGGCGTCCTGACGACGCCGATCTTCAAGAACAACCCCATCGCATTGCAGATCCTGGGTATTTGTAGTGCGCTGGCGGTAACCAGCAGCATGAGCGTTTCTCTGGTCATGTCGCTGGCGGTGATCTTCGTGACGGCGTTCTCCAACCTGTTCGTCTCGTTGATCCGCAACCATATCCCATCTTCCATCCGCATCATCGTGCAGATGACGATCATTGCCTCGCTGGTAATTGTGGTGGACCAGATTCTCAAGGCCTATGCCTACGAGATGTCCAAGCAGCTGTCGGTTTTCGTTGGCCTGATCATCACCAACTGCATCGTGATGGGGCGTGCCGAGGGCTTCGCCATGACCAACACGCCGGGGCTGTCCTTCCTGGACGGTGTCGGTAACGGTCTCGGCTACGGCTTCATCCTGATGACCGTCGGCTTCTTCCGCGAACTGCTGGGTTCCGGCAGCGTGTTCGGCTTCACCGTGCTGCAGACCGTGCAGGACGGTGGCTGGTACGTGCCAAACGGGCTGCTGCTGCTGCCGCCGTCGGCGTTCTTCATCATCGGCCTGCTCATCTGGGTGCTGCGCGCCATCAACCCCGAGCAGGTCGAGGAGAACGAGTTCGAGATGAAGTCCAACACCCAGCCGAAGGAGGCCGTGTAACATGGAACATTATCTGAGCCTGTTCGTTGCCTCGGTCTTCGTCGAGAACATGGCCCTGGCGTTCTTCCTGGGCATGTGTACCTTCCTGGCCGTATCCAAGAAGGTATCCTCGGCATTCGGCCTGGGCATCGCCGTCATCGTGGTGTTGACCATCACCGTGCCGGTGAACAACCTGATCCTGACCTATCTGCTCGGCGAGGGAGCGCTGGTCTGGACCGGCATCCCCGGTGCCGAGAACATCGATCTGACGTTCCTTGGTTATCTGAGCTATATCGGTGTCATCGCCGCCATCGTGCAGATCCTGGAGATGTTCCTCGATAAGTACGTGCCGGCGCTCTACAACGCCCTGGGCGTCTTCCTGCCGCTGATCACCGTGAACTGCGCGATCCTCGGCGCGACCCTGTTCATGTCCGAGCGTAATTACAATCTCGGTGAATCCGTGGTCTACGGTCTGGGGGCCGGCTTTGGCTGGGCGCTGGCGATCACCGCCCTGGCCGGTATTCGCGAAAAGCTCAAGTACAGCGACGTGCCCGCCTCCCTGCAGGGCCTGGGCATCACCTTCATCACCGTCGGCCTGATGTCGTTGGGCTTCATGTCCTTCTCCGGCATTCAGCTTTGAGGTGGGTCGTGTTCTGCCGGTGGCCGCGTGCCACCGGTAACCAGGCAACGCAAGCAATAGGAAACCGACATGGTTGATACAACAGTCATCTTGCTCGGTGTGGTCATGTTCACCGTGATCATCATCGGTCTGACGGCGGTGATCCTGGCCGCTCGGAGCAAGCTCGTGAGCACCGGGGATGTCGCCATCGAAATCAACGGCGACCCCGAGCATACTCTTACCACTCAGGCGGGCGGCAAGCTGCTCAACACCCTGGCCGCCAATGGCATCTTCCTGTCATCCGCCTGTGGCGGTGGCGGCTCCTGCGCTCAGTGCCGGTGCCGCGTGGAAGAGGGCGGCGGCTCGATCCTGCCCACCGAGGAGTCTCACTTCACTCTGCGCGAGAAGAAGGATGGCTGGCGCCTGTCCTGCCAGGTGCCAGTGAAGCAGGACATGAAGATCGAGGTGCCCGAGGAGGTCTTCGGTGTCAAGAAGTGGGAATGCGAGGTCATCGAGAATCCCAACGTCGCTACCTTCATCAAGGAACTCAACCTGCGCTTGCCTGAAGGCGAGGATGTCGCCTTCCGCGCCGGTGGTTACGTGCAGCTGGTGGCGCCGCCCTATGACATCAAGTTCTCCGACTTCGATATCGAAGAAGAGTACAAGGGCGATTGGGAGAAGTTCGGCCTCTTCGACATTTCCCACAAGAACACCGAAGAGATCATCCGTGCCTACTCCATGGCCAACTACCCGGAAGAGAAGGGGATCCTCAAGTTCAACGTGCGTATCGCCACGCCGCCGCCCAACACCGGTCATCCGCCGGGGTTGATGTCGACCTACGTCTTCAGCCTGAAGCCGGGTGACAAGGTGACCGTGATGGGGCCCTTCGGCGAGTTCTTCGCCAAGGACACTGACGCGGAGATGGTGTTCGTCGGCGGTGGTGCTGGCATGGCACCGATGCGCAGTCATATCTTCGACCAGCTCAAGCGCCTGGATTCCAAGCGCAAGATTACCTTCTGGTATGGTGCTCGTTCCTGGCGGGAGACCTTCTATAACGAAGAGTATGACAAGCTGGCCGAGGAGCATGACAACTTCGAGTGGCACCTGGCGCTGTCCGATCCCCTGCCCGAGGATAACTGGGAAGGTGCGACCGGCTTCATCCACAATGTGCTCTACGAAGAGTACCTCAAGAACCACCCGGCACCTGAGGACTGCGAGTACTACATGTGTGGACCGCCCATGATGAACGCTTCGGTCATCAAGATGCTGGTGGATCTTGGTGTCGAACCGGAAAACATCATGCTGGATGACTTCGGTGGCTGACACCGAAGACGCTCAGGGCCGGCCTTCGGGCCGGCCCTGTTGGGTCTTCTCGTCGGGTATGCCGATAGTGCCGCTGTCGGCATACCCGACAAGGAGTCCGATGGGGATCTCATGACCGGATGTCATGGTCATAAAGAATGCGGGCCCCATTCCTTTTATTGTGGAGAGTTCATATGAGTACCTTTCTGGTCGTACTAGCCTTGATGCTGGTCATCATGGCGGCGATGGCCGTGGGCGTTATCCTGGGGCGTCGTCCCATCCAGGGATCTTGTGGCGGGCTCAACAACCTTGGCCTCAAGGAAGGCTGCGAGGTCTGCGGCGGCAAGGATGAGGTCTGCGAGGAAGAGAACCGCAAGCGTGGCCGTGCTCGCCGCAGCAGTGACGAGAATAGTGGCGCCGATCTTGGCTACGACGCCACGCGGCGCTGATCGCGCCTCATCCTAGTCGGAGGAGCCTGGCGGGTCGTCGGACGGTCGCTCACGCGCAAAGCATGGCGACGAGGCGGGCTCGCTGTCCGCCATATCCTCTTCGTGCAGGGCCGCCAGCAGGGCCTCCTTGAGTACCGGTAGATGAGAGGCGTCCAGGTCGCGGGACGCCGAAAGCAGTGTCAATCGTCCGGCTCGGGCATAGCGCATCAGCGGCAGGAGATTCTCGGGAGCGCTGCGTAGTTCGCCGCGATAACGGGCGGCGAATACGCCGTTGCTGATCTCGCCTTCATGATACTGACGGCGCAGGGTCAGGGACGGTGAGGCATCCCGGTACCAGTCGGTCAGGGCCAGCGATTCACGTCGTTTGCCGCGTGGCCAGAGCCGATCCACCAGCAGGCGCGTGCCATCGTCGGGTTCGATTGGCTGACGCGCTTGAGCACGATCTCATAGCTCACCTTGGGCTCTCCTCTCCTTGTTCGAGTGATGCCAGCTCCTCCTGGGCACGTGACTGCCAAGGCCCGGGGAGCGTTGCCGCCTGCTCGAGGGCGTGGCGCGCCCGTTCGATGTTGCCTTGGGCCTTGAACAGCAGGCCGAGATTGAGCCAGGCGGGTGCCAGCTCGGTGTCCGCGTGGGTTGCGGCGCGAAAGGCGATGATGGCACCGTCTTCGTCGCCGGTCGCATACCGGGCATTGCCCTGGGCGAAGCGTGTCATGGCGGAGCGGGGATGGCGTTCTGCCAGGGCATTCCAGGCGGGAAGCGCCGCCTCGGCGCCCTGCACGGACTCGAAGTCGGTGATGGCTTGAATGGCGCTGTCGACATCACCGCCGGCCGGGAGATCGCCAGGGGGAAGGGCGACGAAGGCCCAGCGGTCACTGCGTGCCCAGGTAGCGTCGAAACGATTGAACGCTACCCGTTGCTTCGGGGTTGTCCCGCTATGCAGGATCATTTCCTCGGCTGGTCGGTCGTAGCCAATGGCGACGGCGTAGTGCCAGACCGGCCACAGGGGCAGCGACAGATTCTGCATCACCACCACCGGATGGCCGGCGTCGAGCTCGGCCAGCAATGCCTCGAAGCTCCCTTCGAGCGGAAAGGCAATGCGCCCATGGCGGCGGACCGTAGCCAGCATCTCGGGCTGCACGCTGCCTTCACGATCGGGCAGGAAGACCTGGGGTATCAAGGTGTCCACGTCTATTGATACACCGCTGGCGCCAAGTGCCATGGCCAGGGAGGCGGGGCCGCACTGGTAGTCGCGCTGCCCGTGGAAGGGCACGTCGTCGAGCAGGGTTTGCTGGGGGAGCGTGCGGGCGGCCTCGGGCGACAGGCTTGGTGTCGAGGCACAGCCCGCGAGGCTCAGCATGAAGAGTGCCAACATGAAAACGCCCGCAAGGCGGGCGTTTCCTGGCTGCCGAAGCAGGCGAATCATTCGAAGCGTCTCCCGATCAGCGGGTGAAGGGGTAGACGCTGGTGAGGCCGAGGATATCGGTTACCAGCAGGATCACGAAGACGGCGAACAGGGCGCCGACGACGCTGGCCCCGGCGGGCATCTGGTCGAGCCGGTCGGCCATCTCGCTGACCTCGGCGTCGGACAGCGCCGCCACACGGGCCTGCACTTCATCGGCATCGACGCCCTGCAGCTGCAGTTGGCGCTGTACGTCTTCACGGGCGAGGACATCGCGAATGTGCTCGCGGTCCTGCTGGATGGTGCTGGCATCGAGCACGGCGGCGGTGCCGACCAGTTCGCTGTTCGGCGCGGCGGCGACGGCTGGCAGGCTGCCGATGACCAGGGCAGCGATCAGAAGCGGGCTGAGGAGACGGCTGAGTCGTTTCATGGAGAAGTATCCTTATGGGTAGTTGGCGTATGACGGCTCGTGTCGGCTCCGCGTGTGGCGTCCTTGCGTCACGACGATAGCGATGATGCCTCATTATAGCGGATAAGTGTCTGAGATTTCACGGATCGCCGCTATCCTCGTCCACCGATTCGATAGGAGGAGGGTAGCTCAGCCAGCGGCCCGCGACCGCCCGCCAGCGTCAACGCCAGGTCGTGCAGGCCGTCCCACAGGGGGATGGTGCCGGCACCCTTGATGGTCAGGTCTAGCCGCTGGGCAAACAACAGCAGCTTGTGCAGCCGTTTCATGGGCAGGCGCTGGATGGCTTGTTGGTAAGCGGGACGGCGCTTGTCGAAGATCGGCGGTTTCTGGGCTTTGCAGGCATGCTCGAGGCTCTGGCCTTGATCCAGATGCTGGTGGATCGACAGCAGCAGCCGCAGCTCACGAGTCAGGGCCCACAGCACGATGGGCGGTTCGACGCCCTCGCCGCGCAGGCCGCCGAGGATGCGCGACACCCGGGCGCGTTCGCCCTTGAGGCAGGCATCCAGCAGGGTGAAGACATCATAGCGGGCGCTGTCCTCCACGCCGCCGGCCACCTGTTGGGGAGAGATGCGCGCCCCGGGCGGCAGCAGCAGGGCCAGCTTCTGCAGTTCCTGATCGGCGGCCAGCAGATTGCCCTCGGTGCGTTCGCCGAGCAGGCGGGCGGCATCGAGATCCAGCGTCAGGCCATGGCGGGAGGCGCGGTCGCGCAGCCAGAAGTGCAGTCGGGAGGCATCCACGGGCCATACCGGAACGAAGAGCCCGGCCTTGTCCAGTGCCTTGAACCAGGCGCTTTTCTGTTCGCGATAGTCCAGCTTGGCGGAGGCGATCAGCAGGATGTTATCACTGCCGCTCATGCTCTCGGCGTATTCCTTGAGGGCTTTGGCGCCCTCCTGGCCAGGCTTGCCGTTCAGGCGCAGCTCGATGAGCTTGCGGGAGGCGAACAGGGAAAGGCTGGCGGCACTCTCGAGCAGACGCCCCCAGGGGAAGTTGGCTTCCACATGGAGCACTTCGCGCTCTTCGATACCGGCGTTGCGCGCTGCACGGCGCACGGCATCGCATGCCTCCATGTGCTGCAGCGGTTCATCGCCGGCGACGATCACTACCGGAGGCAGGGACTTGGCCAGGGCGTCCTCGAGCTTGTCGGCGAAGACCTTCACGCTTGTCTCCTCATTGGCCGTCGAGAGCCCGCAGCCGCTCCAGCAACTGGTCGACCGCCTTGCGACGCAGACGACGCTGCACCTCGGTACGCCGATCATCGCTGGCGAGTAGGTTGTTGCTGCTCAAGGTGAGGCGCTCCTGGACCTCGAGGCGCTGCTGATCAAGCAGATAGGCGCCATCGTCGCGCCGCTGGACCGAAAAGGGCACATCGAGCGTCATGTCGTATGCCTGATGGCCGGACTTCAGCACGCTCAAGCGCTGTTCGCCGAAGGACTCCGGTCCCAGGTTCAATACCTGGGGGGCCGACTCGTCGACACTGACGTTCGCTGCTCGCAGGCGTTTGACCGCAAGCCGGGAAAGGTCGTCATTCGTGCCATCCACGGCCAGCGAGGCGAAGGGAAGGGCGGCGGCATCCATCCCTTTCAGTTGGAAGCCGCACCCCGCCAGTGCCAAGGAGGCACCAGCGGCCAGGGTCAGGCGGAGCAGGGTTCGACGCTGCATGGGAACTCCTTGGGCAGTGGATCAGCCGACGACGATGTTGATCAGCTTGCCGGGCACCACGATGACCTTGCGAATCGTCTTGCCTTCGATATGGCGCTGGACGTTCTCGGTGGCCATGGCCTGGGCCTCGATGGCGGCCTTGTCGGCATCGGTAGGCACTTCGAGGCGAGCACGCAACTTGCCGTTGACCTGAGCTACCAGCTCGATGGTGTCCCGGGCGAGCGCCGATTCGTCCAGCACCGGCCAGTGGGCAACGATGGCCGGCTCGTCATGGCCGAGCTCGGCCCAGAGAGTGTGGCAGGCATGCGGCGTGATGGGGGCCAGCAGCAACACGCAGGCTTCGATCGCCTCCCGGGCCACGGCCAGGCCGAGCGGGCTTGTGTCACTGAACTTGCCGAGCGCGTTGGTCAGCTCCATCACCGCGGCGATGGCGGTGTTGAAGGTGGTGCGCCGGCCGATGTCGTCGCTGGCCTTCTGAATGGTCTCGTGGGTCTTGCGGCGCAGCTCGCGCTGGGCGTCGTCGAGCGACTCGGTATCGAGTGCCGCGGGCGTGCCGGCTTCGAGGTGCTCGGCGACCAGGCGCCACAGGCGCTTGAGGAAGCGATGGGCACCTTCGACGCCGGAGTCCGACCACTCCAGGGACTGTTCGGGCGGCGCGGCGAACATCATGAACAGTCGCACGGTATCGGCGCCGAAACGATCGATCATCGCCTGGGGATCAACGCCGTTGTTCTTCGACTTGGACATCTTTTCGATGCCGCCCATCTCCACCGGTTGGCCGTCTGCCACCAGCGTCGCGCTGACCGGGCGCCCCTTGTCGTCGCGGCTGACCTCGACATCGGCGGGGTTGAACCACTGCTTGCCGCCGTTGGCGGTGGGGCGGTAATAGGTCTCGGCGATCACCATGCCCTGGGTCAGCAGGCGCTGGAAGGGCTCGTCGGCCTTCACCAGGCCGAAGTCGCGCATCAGCTTGGTGAAGAAACGTGCGTAGAGAAGATGCAGGATGGCGTGCTCGATGCCGCCGATGTACAGATCCACCGGCAGCCAGTAGTCGGCGCGGTCGTCGAGCATGGCCGTGTGGTTGTCGGCACAGCAGAAGCGCGCGAAGTACCAGGAGGACTCCATGAAGGTGTCGAAGGTATCGGTCTCGCGCGTCCAGCCATCACCCAGATCGCTGAATTCGGGCATCTTCTTCAGTGGCGAGCCGGAAGCATCGACGGTGACCTCGAGCGGCAGCGACACCGGCAGCTCGTCGTCGGAGAGCGGCACGGTCTGGCCTTCGGGGCCGTACTTGACCGGGATCGGTGCGCCCCAGTAGCGCTGACGTGCCACGCCCCAGTCGCGCAGGCGGTAGTTGGTCTTGACCTCGCCGCGACCTTGCTCGGCGAGCCTGGCGGCGATGGCATCGAAGGCTGCTTCGAAGTCGAGGCCATCGAATTCACCGGAGTTGATCAGGGCGCCGTGCTCGGTATAGGCGCCGGCCGATAGATCCGGGGTTTCGCCGTTGGCGTCGGCGATCACCGGTTCGATGGGCACGCCGTACTTGGTGGCGAACTCCCAGTCACGCTGGTCGTGGGCCGGCACTGCCATCACCGCCCCGGTACCGAACTCCATCAGCACGAAGTTGGCGACATAGACCGGCAGCTCGCGACCGGTGAGCGGGTGGAGGGCCGAATACCCGGTGGGCATGCCCTTCTTTTCCTTGGTGGCCAGCTCGGCCTCGGAGGTACCGCCGTGGGCACACTCCTCGAGGAACTCGGCCAGAGCGGCGTCGTTCCGGGCGGCGGACCTGGCCAGCGGATGGTCGGCGGCCACGGCCAGGTAGGTCACGCCCATCAGGGTGTCGGGGCGCGTGGTGTAGACCGAGAGCGGTTCCAACGGCGAGCCGTCGGCGGCGTGCGTATCGAAGGTCAGCTCGACACCGCGCGACTTGCCGATCCAGTTGCGCTGCATGGTCTTGACCTGCTCGGGCCAGTCGATCCGATCGAGATCGGCCAGCAGCTCTTCGGCGTAGTCGGTGATCTTGAGGAACCACAGGGGAATTTCCTTGCGCTCCACCAGTGCGCCGCTGCGCCAGCCGCGTCCTTCGATGACCTGCTCGTTGGCCAGCACGGTCTGGTCGACCGGGTCCCAGTTGACCGTGGACATTTTCTTGTAGACCAGACCCTTTTCTACCAGCTTGGTGAAGAACCACTGCTCCCAGCGGTAGTAGTCGCTGTCGCAGGTGGCGAACTCACGGCTCCAGTCGTAGGCGAAGCCCAGCGACTTGAGCTGAGCGCGCATGGTCTCGATGTTCTGGTGAGTCCAACTGGCCGGGGGGACTTGGTTCTGGATGGCCGCGTTCTCCGCTGGCATGCCGAAGGCGTCCCAGCCCATGGGCTGCATCACATTCTTGCCCTGCATGCGCTGATAGCGGGAGACCACATCACCGATGGTGTAATTGCGCACATGCCCCATGTGTAGCTTGCCGCTGGGATAGGGGAACATCGACAGGCAGTAGAACTTCTCGCGATCGGCATCCTCTATCGCCTTGAAGCTCTGGTTTTCGTCCCAGAACCGCTGGGCGTCGCGTTCGATATCAAAGGGCTTGTATTGTGCGTCCATCGCTGTATTCGGATACCTTGCTGGTCGAGGGCAACGCGGATAGTGCTGCGCGTGTCAGCGGGTCGGCGCAAGGTGTCGCCCCGATGAGGCGAAAGGTGCTTGATTCGCCGACGGCGTGCCGTCTAAATGGAAAAAGCGTAGGCTCGCAAGGATACCCCAGCATGACGGGTTCCGGCTACGGGCCGGCCAATGTCAGGCGCCAGAACGAGGAGAAGCTGATGAGCGAGCAACAGGATCCGCAATCTCGGGATCATCGACTGAAGGCGGCCTATGAGCGCATGCTCGACCGTCTCAAGGAAGGTGTCGGCGAACTGAATCGCGATGCTCTGCAGCATGAGCTCGACGAAGCCGTCGAGTTCGAGGCCGAGGTCGAGGAGTTCACGCGCGATGAACTGTCGTTGCTGCGTGCCTGGGTCGAGCGTGACCTCAAGGAAATGCGTCGCTACCTGAATGCCGGCGGCGAAGGCGTGGCCAGTTGGCTGGGTATCGATCTGTCTGTGTTGTCGCGCAAGGTGACCGAGTCGCTGTTTTCCATCGCCGATCGCAGCCTCATCGAGCGCGAGCGCTTGGAAGACGATCTGGAAGCCTCGCGGGCCGATTACACCGCCGGTGAGATGGCCGCGCCCGGGCGCATGGCCTGCACGCACTGCGACACCATCGTCGAGCTTGCCGGCGTGGCGCGCATTGAGCCTTGCCATCAATGCGGGCATCGCTACTTTGTGCGGGCACCGGTGGCCTGAGCCTTTCAGCTTTCGAGCAGCCACAGGGTTCCCACTACAAGAAGGGTCATGACCAGGGCATAGCCCAGGTTATGGCGCATCATGTGGGTGCCGGAGACACCGTAACGACCTTGCAGCGAGAGGTTGATGCCCGACAACGGGCCGACACTGGTGCCCACCGCCCAGGCGCTCAGGGCGACCAGGGCGAACAGCGTCTGGTCCCTGGCGGCCAGGTCGAGCACCGAGGCCAGCACCGAGACGCCAATGATCGGGTGCAGGCCGATCAGGGAACTGGCGACGATGGCCAGGAAGCTCAGTGCCGCCTGGGGCACACCGAAGTGCGCGAACAGCGTCCACTCGCTGCCGGTGGCGGCGTCGACCAGGGTCGAAAGCCCCTGAGTCAGCAGGCCGGCGCACAGGAACAGCGAAATCTCGCCGCGCATGGCCGGCAGACGGGTCACGGTATGCTGACGCACTCGGCTCAGGGTCCAGCGTGGCCCTCGGGAGAGATTGGTGGCCAGGGCCACGGACGGCATCAGGAAAGTGATAATGCTGACGATGGACAGCTCCGGTGTCAGCAGATAGTGAAAGATCATCACCAGGCCGGCCATGGCCACCGGCATCAGCAGGCTGCGCGGCGACATCGAGAAGCCGGCGGTCTCGCTCATGTCGAAGCGGCGCGGCAGTTCGAGCAGGGTCAGCAATCCCGCACACAGCGCCAGTGGCAGGCCGTGGGCGACGACGGTGGCGTAATTCATCGCCGGTGCCAGGGTCATTACCACACCCATCGAGGCGAAGAAGGGCGACCAAAGCGCCGCACTGGACAACCCTCGGTTGAGGGCCAGAAACTGTGGCGTGCTCAGCGGGCCGCGTCGCTCCAGCCGGTCGCCGACCATGAATACCGTCGACAGGTTGAGGATCGTCCCGAGCAGGTGCACGCCGAGCCAGGTGCCGATAAGCCCGCGGCGGCCGGTCACGGCATGCCCGGTGGGTGGCTGTGACTGGCCGCGGAGATTGCCGATCAGGCCGATGAAGCTGACCCCCACCAGCATGGCCACCACATAGGTGTTGCCGTCGAGTATCGCCCACCAATCGATATCCGCGTCGAAGCCGAAGCGGGCCACCAGCAACAGGCTGAGCCCGATGGCGGCCAGCCAGCCGGCCTGGCGCCGATTGCGGGTCGGGATGTCGCGCCACAGCAGGGCGGTACCCAGCCAGAGGGCATAACCGACTAGATGCGGGCTGAACGGTGAGTAGCCGGTGAACTGGGTGATCTGGATAGCCACGCCGGCCAGTATCGTCAGTCCGGCCAGGGCGCGTCGGCGCCGGGTGGCCTCATCGGGTCCATCGTCTCGCGTAGGCTGCATGCGCAATATTCTAGGAAAATTCATAGCATCCTAAGCAAGCTCGTCGAGGGCGACAAGTCAGACACGGCGAGGCCTCATTGATCATTCCCGCCAGGCGAGCGCTTCTGGGGTGCGTGCGGCATCGAGCATGTCGAGCATCGCCCGGGCGGCATTGGAAAGCGTGCGGCTGCGGTGGACCAGGTAACCCAGGGGGCGGTGAATGGGTGGATGGTCCACGTCGAGTTCGTGCAGTTCGCCGGCCACCATGCTCTCGGGCAGCAGGCTCCAGCCCAGGCCGATGCTGGCCATCATCTTGAGGGTCTCCAGATAGTTGGTGGAGATCGCCTCCGGCAGATCGAGGCCGGCAGTGGCGAAGCGCGACTCGATCAGCGTGCGGGTGAAGGTCAGCGGTCCAGGCAGCACGGCGGCGTGATCGCACAGTTCGTGCAAGGCCAGGCATCGACGCCTGGCCAGCGGGTGGCCCTTGGCGCAGACGAAGCAGAGCCGGTCGACCCAGACCGGTACGGTTTCCAGTTGGGAATCCGGGTGCGGTGCCAGGGTCGCTGCGGCGATCTCCAGTTCGCCGTCGAGAACGCCCTGGTAAGCTTGTTCGGAATCCAGGAAGTGCAGATCCAGGCGCACCTCGGGATGGCAGCGGGTGTAGCGCTCGAGTAGCGGCGGCAGTCGGTGCAACCCGAGATGGTGGCTGGTGGCCAGCGTCAGGCGGCCGGCGATATCGCCGCTGAGGTTGCCGAGCGCCCGCCGGCTGTCATCGACCATCACCAGGATGCGCCGCGCCCGGGGCAGCAACAGGCGGCCGGCCTCGGTCAGCGCGACGCGCCGGCCGATGCGATCGAACAGCCGAGCATCGATCTGCCCCTCGAGCACGGCGATGCGCTTGCTGACCGCCGGTTGTGTCAGATGCAACTGCTCGGCGGCCCTGGAGAAGCTGCCGTTGTCGGCCACGGCCAGGAAGGCCTGCAAGCTTTGGGTGTCCATGATGTCTCTCCTGGATTTGTATTCCAGAAAGGAATTCAATAAATAAATAACATGAATTGCTTTTATGTGCGCGCCGCGGGAGACTGCGGGAAAAGGGGCGAAGGGCCAGACTAGACCCCAAAGGTGCGCTGCATAGCTGAACAGCGCCGGGGACAGGCCGATGAAGAGGTCCGATTCCAAGGAAGGAGTCGGTAGCGTACAGGGACGTATTCACAGCGCCTCCTCAAAGGCCTGTCATCGGAAAAGCTGCGATGTTGGCGCCGTACTTTTCGAGACCGACCGGACACGCACAGGGCCGCAGGCCCGGGAGAACGAGATGGCAGGCCAGACACTCTACGACAAACTGTGGTCGCAGCACCTGGTGAAGGAGCGCGACGATGGTACCGCACTGATCTACATCGACCGCCATCTGCTGCACGAGGTGACTTCGCCCCAGGCCTTCGAAGGGCTGCGGTTGGCGGGGCGTCGGCCGTGGCGGCTGGATGCCAACCTGGCGACCCCGGACCACAACGTGCCGACCACTTTGCTGGAGCGTGCCGAGGGCAACGCTGGGATCAAGGATCCAGTGTCGCTGATCCAGGTGCAAACCCTGGATGACAACTGCGAGTCCTTCGGCATCGAGGAATTTCGCATCAATGATCCGCGCCAGGGCATCGTCCACGTGGTGGGCCCCGAGCAGGGCGCGACCCTGCCGGGCATGACCGTCGTCTGCGGGGATTCCCACACGGCGACGCACGGTGCCTTCGCCGCGCTTTCCCACGGCATCGGTACCTCCGAGGTGGAACACGTACTGGCCACCCAGTGCCTGCTGGCGCAGAAGATGAAAAACATGCAGGTTCGCGTGGAAGGCGAGCTTGGCGAAGGTGTCACCGCCAAGGACGTAGTGCTGGCCATCATCGGCCGCATCGGCACCGCCGGCGGTACGGGGTGTGCCATCGAATTCTCCGGCAGCGCCATTCGTGGGCTTTCCATGGAAGGGCGCATGACGGTCTGCAACATGGCCATCGAGGCCGGTGCCCGGGTCGGGCTCATCGCCGTGGATGACACCACCATCGACTATCTCCGCGATCGTCACTATGCGCCCCGGGGCGAGCAGTGGGACGCGGCGGTGGCCGACTGGCGCAACTTGGTCTCCGACGATGACGCGGTGTTCGACAAGGTCGTAACCCTCGACGCCGCCGAGATCGAGCCTCAGGTGTCCTGGGGCACCAGCCCGGAGATGGTCGCCGGTATCGGCGGCGAGGTGCCCGATCCGGCCGAGGCCGACGACGACACGGCGCGTACCGGCATCACTCGGGCGCTGGAGTACATGGGGCTGGCGCCGAAGCAGAAGATCACCGATATCCGGCTCGACAAGGTCTTCATCGGCTCCTGCACTAATTCGCGAATCGAGGATCTGCGCGCGGCCGCCAAGGTTGCCAAGGGCCGCAAGGTCGCCGATTCGATCGCCCTGGCCATGGTGGTGCCCGGCTCCGGCTTGGTGAAGCGCCAGGCCGAGGAGGAAGGTCTCGATCAGATCTTCATCGATGCCGGCTTCGAGTGGCGCGAGCCGGGCTGCTCCATGTGCCTGGCCATGAATGCCGACAAGCTGGGAGCCGGCGAGCATTGCGCCTCGACGTCGAACCGCAACTTCGAGGGTCGCCAGGGCTATGGCGGCCGGACGCACCTGGTGAGCCCGGCCATGGCCGCCGCCGCCGCCATCGCCGGTCACTTCGTCGATGTCCGCCAATTCGACGCCGCTGCGCAGGAGGCTTGAGCCATGCAGAAATTCGAACGTCTCGACGGCCTGGTCGCGCCAATGGATCGCGCCAATGTCGACACCGACCTGATCATTCCCAAACAGTTTCTGAAGTCGATCAAGCGTAGCGGCTTCGGCGTCAACCTGTTCGACGAGCTGCGCTATCTCGACGAGGGCCAGCCCGATCAGGATGTCTCTGCGCGTCCGATAAATCCAGACTTCGTGCTCAATCAGCCGCGTTACCAGGGGGCGAGCATCCTGCTGGCGCGCCAGAATTTCGGCTGCGGCAGCTCCCGCGAGCATGCGCCCTGGGCGCTGGCCGACTATGGCTTTCGCGTCGTAATCGCGCCCAGCTTCGCCGATATCTTCTACAACAACGCCTTCAAGAACGGCATCCTGCTGGTCAAGCTTTCCGAGGCCGAAGTCGACCGGTTGTTCGAGGAAGTGGCGGCGAACGAGGGCTATCGGCTCGACGTGGACCTCGAGACACAGCGTGTGATCACGCCGTCGGGAGAGCTGCTCGAGTTCGAAGTGGATGAGTTTCGCAAGCATTGCCTGCTCGAAGGGCTCGATGACATCGGCATCACCCTGCAGGACGAAGACGCCATCCATGCGTTCGAGCAGAAGCACCGGGCGGCGCGTCCCTGGTTGTTCCGAGAAGCCTGAATCGGCGAGAGAGACACTTCGCCTTAACGGCTGGTGCCGATCAAGGTCGGCTTCTCAACGCATATGGCAGCGGAGCGTCGGGAGCAGGCCGGAGAGGAGGTCCGGCGCCAGGGATGGCGTCGGTAGCGCCCACGGATGGGTTTACAGCGCCTCCTCGACGGCCTGTCGCCGAATCAGCTCCGCCCACTCAACAAGGAAAACACGATGACACGCAAGATTCTGGTTCTCCCGGGCGATGGCATCGGCCCGGAGATCACCGCCCAGGCCAGCCGGGTGCTGGCCGCCTGCCAAGCGCAGGGATTGGATGTCGAGGTGGCGGAAGCGCCGGTCGGCGGTGCCGCCTATGATGCCGAGGGGTCGCCGCTGCCGGAGGGCACCCTGGCCAAGGCGCGTGCCGCCGATGCCGTGCTGCTCGGGGCTGTGGGTGGCCCCAAGTGGGACAAGCTGGAAGACATCAGCAAGCGTCCCGAGAAGGGGCTGCTGGGGCTGCGCAAGGAGCTCGGCCTGTTCGGCAATCTGCGGCCGGCGCTGCTCTATCCGCAACTGGCCGAGGCCTCGAGCCTCAAGCCCGAGCTGGTCGCTGGCCTCGACATCATGATCGTGCGCGAGCTGACCGGTGGTATCTACTTCGGCCAGCCGCGCGGCATCGAAGAGCGCGATGGCCAGCGAGTGGGCTACAACACCTATGTCTACTCCGAGGCCGAGATCGAGCGCATCGGCCGCGTGGCCTTCGAGATGGCGCAGAAGCGCGGCAAGAAGCTCTGCTCGGTGGACAAGGCCAACGTGCTTGAAGTGACCATGTTGTGGCGCGAGGTCATGGAACGTCTGGCGCCGGAATACCCGGACGTCGCGCTGTCGCACATGTACGTCGACAACGCCGCCATGCAACTGGTCCGCGCGCCGAAGCAGTTCGACGTGGTGGTCACCGGCAACATGTTCGGCGACATCCTCTCCGATGCCGCGGCCATGCTGACAGGGTCGATCGGCATGCTGCCCTCGGCGTCGCTCAACGAGAGCGGGCAGGGCATGTACGAGCCCTGCCATGGCAGTGCGCCGGACATCGCCGGCCAGGGGCTGGCCAATCCGCTGGCGACCATCCTCTCGGTGGCCATGATGCTGCGCTACTCGCTGGGCGAGCCGGCCCTGGCCGAACGCATCGAGGCCGCCGTCGGCAAGGTGCTGGACGACGGGCTGAGAACCGCCGATATCGCCGCCGAAGGCGAGCGTTCGGTATCGACCAGCGAGATGGGCGATGCCGTGCTGGCGGCCTTCGAGGCGCTGTAAATACCCGGCGTCGGGCATGACGCGGGCACCGCGTCGATGCTTGGCGTTGCTTGCTGTACACTAATAAGTTCACTTTTTCTGGAGGACTTCACATGTTGAAAGTCGGTTTCGTCGGATGGCGTGGCATGGTGGGCTCCGTGCTCATGCAACGCATGGTGGAAGAGGGAGACTTCAATGGCATCGAGCCGATCTTCTTCACTACCTCTCAGGCTGGTCAGCCTGGTCCCGACGTCGGCGTGGACGTGCCTCCGCTGAAGGATGCCTTTGACCTGGAGGCGCTGAAGGCCCTGGATGTGATCGTTACCTGCCAGGGCGGTGACTACACCAAGAAGGTCTTTGATGACCTGCGCGGTGGTGGCTGGAAGGGCTACTGGATCGATGCCGCCAGCACTCTGCGCATGGCCGATGAGGCCACCATCGTGCTGGATCCGGTCAACCGCAAGGTCATCGACGATCAGTTGGCGCGTGGCGCCAAGACCTTCGTCGGCGGCAACTGTACCGTCAGCCTGATGATGATGGGCCTGGGCGGCTTGTTCGAGGCCGATATGGTCGAGTGGATGACCTCCATGACCTATCAGGCGGCTTCCGGTTCCGGCGCCAAGCACATGCGTGAGCTGCTGAGCCAGATGGGGGCGCTACGCGATAGCGTGTCCAATGAGCTGGCCGATCCCGGCAGCGCCATTCTCGATATCGACCGCAAGGTCACCGCGGCCATGCGCGGCGGCGACTTCCCGGTCGATAACTTCGGCGCCCCGCTGGCCGGCAGCCTGCTGCCCTGGATCGACTCCAAGCTTGACAATGGCCAGAGTCGAGAAGAGTGGAAGGGCTCGGTGGAGACCAACAAGATCCTCGGTCGGCAGGAGAACCCGGTGCCCATCGACGGGCTCTGCGTGCGCATCGGTGCCATGCGTTCCCATAGCCAGGCCTTCACCATCAAGCTCAAGCAGAATGTGCCGCTCGACGAGATCGAGGAGCGCATCGCGACCCATAACGATTGGGTCAAGTTGGTCCCCAACGACAAGGATGCTACCAACGAGAGCCTGACGCCGGCCGCCGTTACTGGCACTCTGACCGTGCCGGTGGGCCGCCTGCGCAAGCTGGCCATGGGCGGCGAGTACCTGTCCGCCTTCAGCGTCGGCGACCAGCTGCTGTGGGGGGCCGCCGAGCCGCTCAAGCGGATGCTCAGGATCCTGCGCGAGCAGTGAGTCGTCGGGCGGTGTCGCTTTGGGGCGTACATCGTCATGCAAGCACAGGGGCGCCTCGCAAGGGGCGCCCCTGTGCTTTGTGTCATCCGTTCTCCGGCGCGGGTGGCGTTCCTCCCGCTTGGCGGGGATAATGCTTCGGCATTATTCATGCCACTGCCGGCCTTTGCCGGTACGCTTCGCTAGCCACCAACCTGACAGCGCCATGAGTCTCTTTCAACGCCTCGACGAACACCATCCACTGAGCGGCCGCCTGGCCATGGCCGTGGAGTATGACGGCAGCCAGTATTGTGGCTGGCAGTGGCTCAAGCACTCGGCCTCGGTGCAGGCGTCGCTGGAGAAGGCGTTGTCGCGGGTGGCCGGCGCGCCGGTCCGGGTGCATGCCAGCGGACGCACCGATTCCGGGGTCCACGCGACTCGCCAGATCGTGCATTTCGATCCGCCCGCGCCGCGCTCCGAAAAGGCCTGGGTGTTCGGTGCCAATGCCAACCTGCCACGCGATATTGCCGTGCGTTGGGTCATGCCGGTCGGCGAGGACTTTCACGCCCGGTTCAAGGCGCTGGCACGACGCTATCGCTATGTGCTGCTCAACCAGTCCAGCCGCCCCGTGCTGGAGCGGGCCAACGTCACCTGGTGTCGCGACCCGCTGGATGCCGAGGCAATGCATGAGGCGGCACAGGTGCTGGTGGGCGAGCATGATTTCTCGAGCTTTCGCGCCGCCGGCTGCCAGTCGACGTCACCCTGGCGGCACCTGCATTTCATCGAAGTGCATCGGCACGGCCCGTTGGTGGTGGTGGATGTGCAGGGCAATGCTTTTCTGCACCACATGATTCGCAACATCGCCGGCGCCCTGATGACGGTAGGGCGAGGCGAGCAGGGCACCGATTACCTGGCCCGGCTGTTGGCACTCAAGGATCGCACCCGGGGAGACGTGACGGCGCCGGCCAGTGGCCTGCATTTTGTCGACTCCCTTTACGATCCCGCCTGGGGATTGCCCAGCGAGCCGCTGGGGCCAAACCTGTTGGCGTTTCTGGGCGAGTGGACTGGCGAGCGGCCCTTGCCGGAGAGTTCTCGGCCCGAGCTTCGACGTGGCCGATCCAGGGCCGAGGTATGCGTCGAGGAGGGTGATGATGCTTGATCATGCCATGTCTACCGGGCGAACCCGCGTCAAGTTCTGTGGGCTGACCCGGCCCGAGGATGTGGATGCCGCCGTGGCCTTGGGGGCCGATGCGCTGGGATTCGTGCTCTGGCCCGGCAGCAAGCGGGCCATCGAGCTAGACCGCTTGGCAGCGCTTGTGGCTCGAGTGCCGGCCTTCGTGACGCGCGTGGGGCTGTTCGTCGATCCCGAGCCGGAGTGGGTGGAAAGGGCGGCCGAGCATCTCGACCTGTTGCAGTTCCATGGTGATGAGTCGCCGAGCCGGTGCGCGGCCTCCGGCCGGCCCTGGATCAAGGCGCTGCGCATGCGTGACGGGCTGGATCTGGACGGCGCCGCCGAGGACTACGCGGGGGCTCGGGCCTTGCTGCTCGATGCCTACCGTCCCGGCGTGCCCGGCGGCACCGGCGAGACGTTCGACTGGTCGCGAATCCCCGCAACCCTGGCAAAACCTGTTATCCTCGCCGGAGGCCTCACGCCGGCCAATGTGGCCGAGGCCATCGCGACGGTGGCGCCCTTCGCGGTGGATGTTTCCGGTGGTATCGAGGCCGCGCCCGGACGCAAGGACGTCGCTGCCATGACGGCCTTTCTGGACGCGGTGCGACTCGCCGACGCCTGACCGCTTTTCGCGCTTTCTACAATTCTACACCGATCCTGTGAGGTGTCTTTCGTGAGCAAGTTCAGTGACCTGACCCGACTGCCGGACGAGCGCGGCCACTTCGGCCCCTATGGTGGCCGGTTCGTTTCGGAGACCCTGAGCTTCGCCCTGGAGGATCTGGAGAAGACATACCTGCGTCTTCGCGATGACCCGGATTTCCAGGCGGAATTCGACCATGACCTGGCCCACTACGTGGGGCGTCCGTCACCGCTCTATCATGCCGAGCGATGGTCGAAGCAACTCGGAGGAGCGCAGGTCTGGCTCAAGCGCGAGGATCTCAACCACACCGGCGCCCACAAGGTGAACAACACCATCGGCCAGGCGCTGCTCGCCAAGAAGAGCGGCAAGCCAAGGGTCATCGCCGAGACCGGTGCAGGGCAGCACGGCGTGGCCACGGCCACCGTGGCCGCTCGCCTGGGCTTGTCGTGCGAGATCTACATGGGCGCTGAGGACGTCGAGCGCCAGAAACTCAACGTCTATCGCATGCACCTGCTGGGGGCCAAGGTCGTCCCGGTGGAGTCCGGCACCCGGACGCTCAAGGATGCCATGAACGAGGCGCTGCGCGACTGGGTCACCAACGTCGACGACACTTTCTACATCATTGGCACCGTGGCGGGGCCGCATCCTTATCCGATGCTGGTGCGCGACTTCAATGCCGTGGTCGGTCGCGAGGCGCGTCGTCAGTCCCTGGAGGAGTTCGGTCGCCTGCCCGATGCGCTGATCGCCTGCGTGGGCGGAGGCTCCAATGCCATGGGCCTGTTCTATCCCTTCGCCGAGGATGACGACGTCGCCATGATCGGCGTGGAAGCCGGAGGAGACGGCCTGGCGACCGGGCGCCACGCGGCGCCGCTGGCTTCCGGTGCGCCGCGTGGTGTGCTGCACGGTAATCGCACCTACCTGATGTCGGATGAAGGCGGGCAGGTGTCCGATACCCATTCGGTCTCGGCGGGGCTCGATTATCCAGGTGTCGGGCCGGAGCATGCCCTCTGGAAGGACGCGGGACGGGTCGAGTATGTCGCGGCCGATGACGCGGCGGTGCTCGAGGCCTTCCGCGAGTTGACCCTGGTGGAGGGCATCATGCCGGCCCTGGAATCCTCCCACGCCCTGGCTCATGCCAAGCGGCTGGCGCCGACCATGCGGCCCGACCAGCACATCGTGGTCAACCTTTCCGGACGTGGCGACAAGGACATCATGACCGTCGCCAAGCTCGACGGCATCGAATTCTGAGGAAGCCTGATGAACCGTATCGATCAACGTTTCGCCGATCTCAAGGCTCAGGGCCGCCGCGCGCTGATCCCCTATATTACCGCTGGTGACCCCGCGCCGGCGTACACGGTGGGCTTCATGCATGCCCTGGTGCGCGCCGGGGCCGATGTCATCGAGCTGGGGGTGCCGTTTTCCGACCCGATGGCCGATGGCCCGGTGATCCAGAAGGCCTGCGAGCGCGCATTGCGCCACGGCGTACGCCTGGGGCACCTGTTCGAGATGGTCAGCGAATTTCGCCGTGACGACCCCGATACGCCGGTGGTACTGATGGGCTATCTCAACCCCCTGGAGCGACTCGGCTTCGAAGAGTTCGCCGATCAGGCCAGCGCGGCCGGAGTCGACGGCGTGCTGCTCGTCGACATGCCGCCGGAAGAGGCAGACCTGCTGGGCCCCGTGCTCGAGTCGCGAGGGCTGGCCTCGATCTTCCTGGTGGCCCCTACCACTTCCCGTGCCAGGGCCGCTACAATATGCGCCCACGGCGAGGGATATCTCTACTATGTTTCGCTCAAGGGCGTGACCGGTGGTGCCGCCGCCGATGCCGACGATATCGCGGCCCATCTGGCACCGCTTCGCGAGATGACCGACTTGCCCTTGTGCGTGGGCTTCGGTATTCGTGATGGAGCCTCGGCGGCGGCCGTCGGGCGTGTGGCCGATGGCGTGATCGTCGGCAGTGCCCTGGTCAGCCGTATCGCCGAGAATGCTGACCGGCCCGAGGTGATTCCTGCCGCCCTTGAGGCGGTCCTGGGCGAGATGCGCCGGGCCCTGGACGCCTGAGCACCAGTTTGAGGTCGGCCATTCGGCGTTGAAATCGCGTGCAAGATGCTCTCGTTTCGTCCTGGGCAGCGCTTTTTCACTCGATTCCGCCTTTTCGGCCCGGGCTCGCGAGCCTCGGAGCAGGCACCAGCCGGGCTTGAGCCGACTGTTTTGATTTTGGCCCTCGTTACATGGGGGCGACAGCACAAAGGGAAGCGATTCTGACATGAGCTGGCTAGACAAGATCGTGCCTTCGGTGGGGCGCATTCAGCGCAAGGAGCGGCGTACGAGCGTCCCCGATGGCCTGTGGCGAAAGTGCCCGAAGTGCGAGTCGGTACTCTACCTGCCGGAACTCGAGAAGCACCATAACGTCTGCCCCAAGTGCGATCACCACCTGAGGCTGACGGCACGCAAGCGACTGGACTGGTTCCTCGACAAGGAAGGGCGTGAGGAGATCGCTGCTGATCTCGAGCCTGTCGATCGTCTCAAGTTCCGCGACTCCAAGAAGTACAAGGACCGCCTCAGTGCGGCCCAGAAGGCCACTGGCGAGAAGGACGGCCTGGTTGCCATGCGGGGCTCCCTGGAGGGGTTGCCGGTGGTGGCCGTGGCCTTCGAGTTCACCTTCATGGGCGGCTCGATGGGTGCCGTGGTGGGTGAGAAGTTCGTGCGTGCCGCGACCCAGGCGCTGGACGAGGGCATTCCGCTGGTCTGTTTCTCCGCCTCGGGCGGGGCGCGCATGCAGGAGGCGCTGTTCTCGCTGATGCAGATGGCCAAGACCTCTGCCGCCCTGGAGAAGCTCAAGCAGGCCGGCGTGCCCTACATCTCGGTGCTGACCGACCCGGTATTCGGCGGTGTCTCGGCGTCGCTGGCCATGCTCGGCGATCTCAATATCGCCGAGCCCAATGCCCTGATCGGTTTCGCCGGCCCCCGGGTCATCGAGCAGACGGTTCGCGAGCAATTGCCCGAGGGCTTCCAGCGCAGCGAGTTTCTACTCGAGCACGGTGCGGTGGACATGATCGTCCATCGTCAGCAGATCCGCGAGCGGCTGGGTGGCGTGCTGCGCAAGCTGACCCACCAGCCGGCCAGCGGCCCCGCGGTGGTCGAAAACGACGAGCCGGATCTTGTCGATGCAGCGGAGCAGGCCGAACCGCAGCCCGAAGAACCCGCGGCAGCGGAGACGGCGGAGTCCGAAGCGTCCACCGAGAACGGCGTCCGGACGGATAGCGAGAATACCGACGAGTCGCCACGTCCCGGCGACCAGCGTTGAGTTTGGAGCCATGCACGATGCTTCCCTCACCCCGCTCGATGCCTGGTTGAGGCGACTGGAGGCGGCTCACCCGGTGGGTATCGACCTCGGCCTCGAACGGGTGGCCGAGGTTGCCCGTCGTATGGGGCTGCTCGATGGCCCGCTGGCGGGGCGTGTGATCACCGTGGCCGGCACCAATGGCAAGGGCTCCAGCGTGGCCATGCTCGACGCCCTGGCTCGGCAGCACGGTCTGTCCGCGGCCACTTATACCTCTCCTCATTTATTGCGTTACAACGAGCGGCTGTGCCTGGACGGGCGCAAAGCCGATGATGTCACCTTGATCGCTGGTTTCGAGGCGGTGGAAGCCGCGCGGCTCGATGGCGAGCCGATCAGTCTGACCTACTTCGAGGTTGGCACCCTGGGGGCGCTGCATGCCATTCGGGCCTTTGCTCCCGAGGTGGCGATTCTCGAGGTTGGCCTTGGCGGCCGTCTCGATGCGGTCAACATCCTCGACGCCGACGTGGCGGTGGTGACGACCATTGCCCGGGACCACGCGGCTTTTCTGGGCGATGATCTCGAGAATATCGGTCGCGAGAAGGCCGGCATCATGCGTGCCGGCCGGCCCGCCGTGCTCGGCTCGCGCGACTTGCCGGCCAGCGTGCGGGCCACTGCCGAGTCGCTGTCGGCGCCGGTGCATGCCCTGGGCGAGGCCTATGGGGGCGAGCGCGATGGGACGTCGTGGCGCTGGTGGGATGCAGCCGGCAAAGTGTTCGCCGGACTACCCGACCCTGGGCTGCCGCTGGACAATGCGGCGACGGCCTTGGTGGCGTTGCAGCTGGCCGGTGTCGAGCTCGACGAAGCGGCCTGCCGGCGAGCCCTGGCGAGTGTCGTCCTGCCCGGTCGCATGCAGTGGCGCGGCAACTGGTGCCTGGATGTGGGACACAACCCCCAGGCGGCGGCCTATGTGGCCGGTCGGCTCGCCGAACGTCCCGTCGAGGGGCGAACTCTGGCATTGCTCGGCATGCTGGGCGACAAGGATGCCGATGGGGTGATCGATGCGCTGGCGCCGTCCATCGATGCCTGGCTGCCGGTGACGCTGGAGGGCGAGCGGGCGCGCAGCGCCGATGAGCTGGCGGCGCGTCTGGAAGCGCTCGGCCAGGACGTCGTGCATCGAGAAGCCTCGCCGGCGCGCGGTGCAGCCTGGCTCGAGGCGCATCTCGCCCCCGGAGATCGTGTGCTGGTCTGTGGCTCCTTCTTTACTGTCGGTGATGTGCTGGCGTCCTGGGCGTCACGGGCACAGACTGAATCGGATGATTGGCCCATCGAGGGAACGACATGAAATACGGTATGCGCGAGCGGATCAGCGGAGCCTTGATTCTCATTGCCCTGGCGGTGATCTTCGTGCCTTTGCTGTTCGACGATCCGGCACCGCGCGAGGAGCGTCCCGAGCCGACGCTGACCATCGAGCAGCCGATCGAGGTCGAGCGGCGTGACCTCGAGGAGCCGACGCCGCCGGAAAGCCTCGATGAGCGTGCCGCCGAGCAGGACTCGACGTCTGCGGGTGCTGAAACCGAGACCGAAGTGAACCGCGAGCCTGTGGAAAGCGTGACGACCGGCGGCGACGCCGAGAATCAGCAAGCGGCAGTGAACGAAGAGCCCCAGACGTCGAGCGAGGATGAGGCCGCATCGAGCTCCCGGGAGACGTCGGACAGCGATGCAGCGACGACCGGTGACCAGGACTCGGCGACGGAGCAGAGGGACGATCCGATTGCCGAACTGGCCCGGGCCGCCGACGAGCGCCAGGCCGCGGCCACGCAGGGCGGTGACTGGGCCATCCAGGTCGGCAGCTTCGGCGAGTCCGCCAATGCCGAACGCTTGCAGGCACGCCTGGAGGAGCAAGGCTACCCCGCCTATCGCCGCTCGCGCGAGAATGACCTGACCACGGTTTATGTCGGCCCCTATGCCAGTTCGGAAGTGGCGGAAGGCGTCATGGGCAAGCTTAAGGCGGGGCTCAACCTGCAAGGCCTGTTGGTGAGGACCAAGTGAACGAAATGGCGCTGACCTGGCTCGATTGGCTGTGTATCGCCGTGCTGGCCGTCACCACCCTGACGGGACTGTTCCGGGGGCTGATCCGCGAAGCCCTGGGCCTGGCGTCCTGGATTGTCGCGCTGCTGGCAGCGCGCTGGTTTTCCGAGCCGGTGGCTGATTTGTTCGCCGGCCTGATCGAGAGCCCCGATGGACGCCTGGTGCTGGCGTTCGTGCTGGTGGTGTTCGTCGTCATCCTGGCCTGTGGGCTGATTATTCGCCTGATGCATGCGGTAGTGGAGTGGGTCGGCATGGGGCTGTTCAATCGGGTTGCCGGTGCGGCCTTCGGGCTGGTCAAGGGAGCGGCGGTACTGGTGCTGGCGACTATCCTGATTGGACTAACCCCACTGTCGCAATTGCAAGCCTGGCAGCAGGCAGAGTTGCGTCCCGAGCTGGAGCGCCTTCGGGATTGGTCGATGGGCCAGCTGCTGGCCTGGGAAGACCGTCTGCCGGCGTCGGCATCGTCCCTGGAGACGTTCGCCCCAAGTGACCAGAGTGCAGAAACGACACCGGAAACGCTACGCGGCAGCACGAATCCAGACACGAATCCAGAATAGTGTGAATACTGGGATGGCGTTGCGTCATCCCTTTCCCTTACGGCAAGCGAGGTAAGCAGTAATGTGCGGGATCGTGGGCCTGATGGCCAAGCAGGCGGTGAACCAGGGGATCTATGATGCCCTGACGGTACTGCAGCACCGCGGCCAGGATGCCGCCGGCATGATGACCTGGAACGAGGGACGTTTCCTGCTGCGCAAGAGCAACGGCCTGGTCCGGGATGTCTTCCATACCCGCCACATGGCGCGTCTCAAGGGCAACCTGGGAATTGGCCATGTGCGTTATCCTACCGCCGGTTCCTCCAGCGAGGCGGAATCCCAGCCGTTCTATGTCAATTCGCCCTTCGGCATCACTCTGGCCCACAACGGCAATCTGACCAATTCCGACCAGCTCAAGCAGGAGCTGTTTTCCTCCGATCTGCGCCACATCAATACCAGCTCCGATTCCGAGGTATTGCTCAATGTCTTCGCCCATGAGCTGGGTAAGCAGGGGTTGCATCTGGCCCCGGGCGATATCTTTGATGCCGTGCGGCGGGTGCATCGCCGCTGTCGGGGAGGCTATGCCGCCGTGGCGATCATCAATGGCGTCGGCATGGTGGCTTTCCGCGACCCCAACGGTATCCGTCCGGTGGTCTTCGGGACCCGTGACGAGGGAGAAGGCCAGGAGGTGATGATTGCTTCCGAATCGGTAGCGCTGGATGTCGGCGGCTTCGACCTGCATCGCGATCTGGCGCCCGGCGAGGCGTTGTTCGTCGATATGGAGGGTAATATCCACACCCAGAGTTGCGCGGATCAGCCGCGACTGGCGCCATGCATCTTCGAGCATGTTTATCTGGCGCGTCCCGATACCTTGCTCGACGGCGCCTATGTCTACGGCACGCGCATGCAGATGGGGCGCAAGCTGGGGGATCGCATCCAGAATGAATGGCCGGATCATGACATCGATGTGGTGATCCCGATCCCGGATACCTCGCGGACCTCGGCGCTGGAGCTGGCTCAGCACCTTGGCGTGACCTTCCGCGAAGGCTTCATGAAGAATCGCTACATCGGCCGGACCTTCATCATGCCTGGCCAGACCCAGCGCAAGAAGTCGGTACGCCAGAAACTCAACGCCATCGATATCGAATTCAAGGGCAAGAACGTGCTGCTGGTGGATGACTCCATCGTGCGGGGCACGACGTGCCGGCAAATCATTCAGATGGCTCGGGAGGCTGGCGCCCGCAAGGTCTATTTCGCCTCGGCGGCACCGCCGGTTCGTTACCCCAATGTCTATGGCATCGACATGCCGGCGGCCAGCGAATTGATCGCCCACGGCCGCAGTGAGGCCGAGGTCGGCGAGTTGATCGGTGCGGACCGCATGGTCTATCAGAATCTGGAGGACCTGAAGGAAGCGTGTCGTGAAGTGAACCCGGCCCTGGACGAGTTCGATTGTTCGGTCTTCGACGGTCGCTACATCACCGGCGATATCGACGACGCCTACCTGGCCGAACTCGAAGCGATGCGCAACGACGAGGCCAAGCTGTCGAGTGCCGGTGACCATGCGTTGGTCGGCATGCATAATCAGGAAGATGACATCGACTGAGGGAAGCGCCATGCACGATGACGACCAGTTCGGCGATGACTGGGGGCTGTCCACTCTGGCGATACGCGCTGGCCACCGGCGCACCGCCGAGCAGGAACACAGCGAGCCGATCTTTCCGACGTCCAGCTTCGTCTACGGCAGTGCCGCCGAGGCGGCACGCAAGTTCGGCGGCGAGGAGCCGGGCAATATCTATTCCCGCTTCACCAATCCCACGGTGCACACCTTCGAACGGCGCCTGGCCGCGCTGGAAGGGGGCGAACGCTGCGTGGCCACGGCCTCGGGCATGGCGGCGATTCTGTCCACGGCCCTGGCGCTGCTGTCCGCCGGTGACGAGATCGTGGCTTCGCGTTCGCTGTTCGGCTCCACGGTCAGCCTGTTCGACAAGTACCTGGGCAAGCTGGGTATTACCACTCGCTATGTCGAGCTGTCGAACCTCGAGGCGTGGGAAGCGGCACTGACACCGGCCACCAAGCTGTTGTTCGCCGAGACGCCCTCCAACCCCTTGTCCGAGGTGGTCGATATTGAAGCCTTGTCCGAGATCGCCAAGCGTCACGGTGCCTGGCTCGCCATCGACAACTGCTTTTTGACACCAGCGCTACAGAAGCCGCTGGCGCTGGGCGCGGATCTCGTGATCCATTCTGCCACCAAGTATCTGGATGGTCAGGGCAGGGCGGTCGGTGGTGCCGTGGTCGGTCCCGACAAGGCGCTCGAGGAGATCTACGGTGTGGTGCGCACCTGTGGCCCGTGCCTGAGCCCCTTCAATGCCTGGATCTTCACCAAGGGGCTCGAGACGCTGGGACTGCGCATGCGGGCGCACTGTGCCAGTGCCCAGGCATTGGCCGAATGGCTGGATGCACATCCGGCGGTCGAGCGGGTCCATTACAGCGGCCTGAAGCACCACGCGCAGCATGAACTGGCCGCTCGTCAGCAGGCGGCGTTCGGCGCTGTGCTTGGCTTCGAGGTCAAGGGCGGTCGCGAGGGTGCCTGGTCGGTGATCGACGCTACTCGGCTGCTGTCGATCACCGGCAACCTGGGCGACGCCAAGAGCACCATCACACATCCCGGCACCACCACGCATGGACGCCTCTCGGAAGCACAGAAGGCATCGGCCGGCATCAGCGAGGGCTTGATTCGTGTGGCAGTCGGCCTCGAGGATCTGGAGGATATTCGGGGGGATCTGGCTCGAGGGTTGGATGCCTTGGCCTGAGAGTCGAACGGTTTTTCCGAATGAAGCGTTCGTCAATTTTCAGCGGATCGAGGGAGTCTCGCGCCGTATAGTGACGTCCTTGTCATGACGTTCCGGGAAATTGGACATGTGGAGAAACTCGCGTTTCGGGTGGGGGCTCGTCAGCATCCTGCTGCACTGGCTCAGCGCGCTGGCCATCGTTGGCCTCTTCGTGCTGGGCTGGTGGATGACGGGGCTGGGTTACTACGATAGCTGGTACAACCTGGCTCCCTGGTGGCATCGCAGCGTGGGCATGCTGTTGCTGTTCGCGACCCTGGGGCGGCTGGTCTGGCGCCTCATGCAACCCACTCCGGCCGCCCGGGGGCATCGGCTGGAGCGCCTGGCCGCGCATGTTGGCCACATTCTGCTGTATTGCCTCATGCTGCTGGTACTGGTGAGCGGCTACCTGATTTCCACTGCCGAGGGCGGTGGCATCGATGTCTTCGGCTGGTTCAGGGTGCCGGCGCTGATCAGCGGGCTACCCGATCAGGCGACCCTGGCGGGGACGATCCACTGGTATGCCGCCTGGGCGTTGATCGTGCTGGCGGCTGGCCATGCCCTGGCGGCCTTCAAGCACCATCTTATCGATCGTCATGATGTTCTCGTGCGCATGCTGTTGCCGCGCTACACTCGCCGTCACTGAAGACTGAAACTGAAAATGGAGAGCGACACGATGTACAAGAAGACCGCGCTGACTGCCGCCCTGGCTGCCGCCGCACTGGTGCCCCTGACCCAGGCTCAGGCTGCCGATTACGCTATCGACACCGAGGGCCAGCATGCCTTCGTCCAGTTCAAGATCAGCCATTTGGGCTTTTCCTACATCCTCGGCTCCTTCGAAGAATTTTCCGGGGGCTTCAGCTACGACCCGGAAAATCCCGATGCGTCCTCGGCGAACGTCGAAGTGGATGTGGCCAGCCTGACCACCAACCATGCCGAGCGTGACAAGCACATCAAGAGCGATGACTTCCTCGATGCAGGGGAGTACCCGACGGCAACCTTCACGTCCACCGGTTTCGAATCCACCGGCGAGAACGAGGGCGTGCTGACCGGAGATCTGACCCTGCACGGCGAGACCAACGAGATCGAGATGCCGGTTACTCTGCTTGGCGAGGGTGAAGACCCCTGGGGTAACTATCGTGCCGGCTTCGAGGGCAGCACCACCCTGACGCTTGCCGATTATGACATCGACATGTCGAGCTTCCCCGAACCGATGCACGAACTCGAGCTCTACGTGACTTTCGAGGGCATTCGTCAGTGACGTGATTGCCATCGATGCCGAGGCGAAGGGACGCCAGGCGATCGAGAAGGCGTTGAAGTGAACGACACCCCCGGCATTCGCCGGGGGTGTCGCGTTTCGGGCGCATGAAGACGTCAGCCGTCACGCCTCGTTGAGTACGGCATCGGGGAAATGGCGCCGCAGGATACGGTTCTGGAAGGGGTCCACGAACCGGCTGTTGATGATGATGATGAATCGTTCGAAGGGCTGGTCGGCATCCTGTTGCGTGATAGCGTCCACGCTGTGGTAGAGCCGGTCGTCGCGCAGATGCAGGATGCCACCCGGATCGAGCGTCACCTCGGCCACCGGCTGGGTGCCGGCCTTGTCGACATAGAGATGGTTGCCGGCGCCGGTCACGTTGCGGCGACTGACCACCATGATGCTCAATGCCTTGCAGCCGTCGGCGTGGATGCCCTGTCCCTGGAGTGGATCGATTCGATCTTCGCCCCTGACGCCGGTGATCTGCATCAGGATCGGTTCGTTGGCCTGAATGTTCCAGAGTCCGGCCCAGGCGCGCACGAAGGCCTTGACGTCAGGGCGCTGCTGGAAAGCATTAGTCAAGGGCGCATAGTAGCGCAGACGATCGGCCATGCTCTCGGCGTTGTTGAAGGCGCCGCCTTGTGCCATGGGGCAATGCCCCATGTCCCGGACATCGCCGGTCTGGTCGAGAGCCAGCCATGACATGCGCTTCCAGCGTCGATCGACGTAGGGATCTCTCGGCAAATCCGTAGTGAAGGCCTGCCAGGCGGCCAGGTCGAGATGATTCCGCAGATTGGTCATTGCCCAATCCTGTTGCGCCAACTGGGTGGTCACGCCAGGGGGCCAGTAGTCGCCGAGGGGATTCGACGGCATGGTGGTAATGTCGAAACCGTACTTGAGCGTATCGAGTTTCATGGAATAACTCCTTTTCCTGAGGGCGGGAGTTGCCCGAGTCGTTGTCGGAGGATTCCGGACAACAGTAAAAAAAGGAGGAGAAATGTAAGTAATTGTCAAAAAAATGAAGGGGTGGAGACTCTGATAATCCATAATTTTTTGATTTATAATAAAAAAATTATGGATTAGGCGGGAAGCTGAGCCTGCGTGACATTGATAACAGTTTGCATCATGCTCGGTCGTGGGCCTTGTATGAGAATTCTTAAATTCTGTGTCGGCTTTTTCTGACAACAAAGAGGGTGTGCATGGTCGGCCGCGTTGCGCGTCTACGACAGTGGTTGAGTCGAGCAGGTAGGCAGGGTCGGGGGCATGTGCCGCAGGATAATGTGCGCTCGACGTCACCGGATGATGTCGAACGTGTCAGACGCCAGTACCAGGAAAGCGAGCAGCGCTTCCGGGCGTTGCTCGAGAGCCTGCCCAAGGTTGCGGTACAGGGCTATGATCGTGATCGCCGTGTCATCTACTGGAACGAGGCCAGTACGGCACTTTACGGCTATGCCTCCGATGAGGCGAGTGGTCGGTTGCTCGAGGATCTGATCATCCCCGAGGAGATGCGTGAAGGGATGATCGAGGCGCATCGCGCCTGGGTTGAAGAGGGCAAGGAGATTCCAGCCGAGGAAATCGAGCTCGAGCATCACAGCGGTGAAAGGGTGCCGGTGTTCTCTCACCATGTGATGCTTGGCGAGCATACCGATTCCCCCTTGATGTTCTGTGTCGATGTCGACCTCTCCGACCAGAAACGCATGCATCGCGACCTGACCTTCGCTACGCATTTCGATGCCCTGACCCATCTGCCCAAGCGTCAAGCTTTCGAGACCGAGCTGGAAAGGGCGCTGGAAAATTGTCGACGGCGCTGCGCCGGTCTGGCAGTGATCTATCTCGATGTCGATCGTTTTTCCGAAATCAATGACGCCCTGGGCTATGAGCAAGGGGATCGTTTGCTGGTCGAGCTGGCCCGGCGGCTGGGGCAGGAACAGCGCCTGACCGATTTGATATCCCGTGTCTCGACAGATGAGTTCGTGCTGGCCTTTCCGGGGGTGAACCAGCGTGAAGATGTCCATCGTCTCATCGGAAAGGTGCAGCAGACCCTGCGGCGCCCATTCGCGGTGGCGAGCGGTGAACGCCGGATCTCCGCGGCGCTTGGCGTCAGCCTGTTTCCCGAGAATGGTCTGAGCGCCCGGGAATTGATCCGCAACGCCGATGTGGCCAAGAATCGGGCCAAGCTGGATGGTCCGGGCGGCCTGCAATTCTTTCAGCAGCATCACCACGATGAACTGGTCCGAGAGCAGCGCATGGTCGAACAGCTCGAACGGGCCATCGAGCACCGGGAGCTGAGCCTGCACTACCAGCCGCAGGTTTCCGTGGCCAGCGGTCGTATCGAGAACCTCGAGGCCCTGCTGCGCTGGCAACCGCACGATTCGTCTTCTTTTGTCTCTCCGGGGGAGTTTATCCCGTTGGCGGAGAGATCGGGCCTGATCCATCGACTGGGCGATTGGGTCATGGAAGAAGCCTGTCGGCAGCAGGCGGCATGGCGCCGGGCTGGCTTCACGGAGTCGCGCGTCGATATCAATCTTTCGGGACGACAGATGTTGCGGTCGGACACCTTGGCTCGCTTCGAGGCGTGCCTGGTGCGACATGGCCTGACGCCTCGGGATGTCGGTATCGAGCTGACCGAGAATGTCCTCATCGAGGCCGAACCCCAGGTGCTGGAGGATCTGCGGCGTCTTTACCATCGTGGCGTGCGTATCGCCATCGACGACTTCGGTACTGGCTACTCTTCGCTGAGTTATCTCAAGCACTTTCCCGTCACGGCCCTCAAGGTCGACCGGACCTTCATTCGCGACGCCTCCAGGCAGCCCGAGGACCGCGCCATCATGGAGGGGGCGATCTTCATCGGTCATCGTCTGGGACTCGAGGTCGTGGCTGAAGGCGTCGAGAGCGCGGAGCAGCTCGATCTGATCCGTGGGATGCATTGTGATCTGGCCCAGGGATACTTCTTCTATCGCCCCATGCCGGCGCCCGATATCCCGGAACTGCTCGGCAGCACGGCGGGGCGGTCGACGTCGCCGTCATGAACTCGACCCGCGGTTGCCTTGCAAGATGACGTAGAATGGCCGTTTTCGAGCATCGCCCGGAGTCATTGTGAGTCGTACTGATACTGCCCCCCGGCCATCGTTGGGCCTGACGCTATGGCGCCAGACCTGGCCGATGGCGATTGGCGTGCTGTCCCTTCTCGGTTTCCAGTTGGTCGACAGCGCCTTCATTGCGCGGTTGGGCACGGCCCCGCTGGCCGCGCAGTCCTTCACCTTTCCGTTGAGCTTTTTGATCATCGGCATCCAGGTGGGGATGGGAATTGCCATTGCCGCCTTGATATCGCGTGCCCTGGGCGCCGGCGAGCAGGCCCGGGCGAGACGCCTGGGCAGCCTGGTGCTGCTCAGCGGCACCGTCGTGATCGCGCTGCTGGCGCTGGTATTGTGGTGGATCCAGGCCCCCATCTTCCTGCGCCTGGGAGCGAAGCCCGAATCGCTGACACTGATTCGTTCCTATTGGAATCCCCAATTGCTGTCCGCCTGGCTGGGAGCCTGTCTGTATTTCGGTTACAGCCTGTTCCGGGCGCATGGCAATACGCGCTTGCCGGGCGTGTTGATGGTTGTGACCAGCCTTGCCAATCTGGCGCTTGACCCCTTGCTGATCTTTGGTGTCGGTTCCTGGTCTGGCCTGGGCCTGCCCGGTGCTGCTATCGCCACGGTACTGGCGTTTACTCTGGGGCTGGTGGTACTGGGCTGGCGGTTGATGGGGAAGGACTGGCTCTCGAGCCGAGGGCTCATGGGCGAGATGCGTCTTTCTTTACGCCCCTTTGCTGGCATCGCGGGGCCGGCAATGATCAGCCAGTTGATGCCACCCCTGGCAGCGATGTTGGCCATTTCGGCGGTGGCGAACCTCGGCGAGGCCCAGGTGGCGGCCTGGGGGTTGGCCAATCGCCTGGAGACGGTGTCGCTGATGGTGGTCCTGGCCATGACGATGTCGCTCCCGCCCTGGCTGGGGCGCTGTTACGGTGCCGGGGACTGGGCTCAGGTGCACCAGTTGTTGAGGCTGGCATTGCGCGTCGTGGTGATCTGGCAATTGGCCCTGGGCCTGGTTCTGGCGGTGGCCTCGCCCTGGGTGGCTCAGGCCCTGTCGGGCAACCCCGAGGTGCGCGGCGACCTGGCCGTGCTGGTGCGCTTCATGCTGCCGAGCTACGCCGCCCTGGGCGTTTGCATGCTGGTGGTATCCGCCGGCAATGCCCTAGGTTGGCCGTTGCGAGCCATGGTGATGTCTGCGGCGCGGCTATTCGTGTTTTATCTGCCTTGCCTGTGGGTCGGTAGCTGGCTGGCCGGTTTGACGGGGCTGGCGATGGGTGCGGCCGTGGGCAACGTGTTGGCGGGCCTGGCAGCCTGGGGCTTGTTGCGTCGGGTGCTTTCGAGCCCACGACGGCGCATGGCAGAATACTCGGAGTGAAATCGTCTTTAAATATGCATATTTGCAGTATTTAAAGTTATGTACTTTTAGTATTTTGATCTTATCGGCTTTTTTGATAAGTAAAAACAGAATAATGGCCTGTCTGTCATCTCTATACTGCTCTCCCGAGGCACCGGATTGCCCCGGTGGCTTCTCGTCCATGGCAACAAGCACAAGAGGAAGGGGGAGCATGAAGGTATTGATTCTGGGTAGTGGTGTTGTTGGGGTGACCAGTGCCTACTACCTCGCGCGACAGGGGCATGAGGTGACGGTGGTGGACCGTCAGCCATCGCCGGCCATGGAGACCAGCTATGGCAACGCCGGCCAGGTGTCCTTCGGCTTTTCCTCGCCCTGGGCGGCGCCGGGTATTCCGCAAAAGGCCGTGAAGTGGATGTTCCAGGAACATGCGCCGCTCAAGGTCCAGCCCCGGATGGACCCAACCATGGCGCGCTTCATGCTGCGCATGTTCGGTAATTGTAATGCCGAGCGGTATGCGGTGAACAAGGAGCGCATGGTGCGTATCGCCGAGCATAGCCGGGCCTGCATCGATGCGCTGCGCGCCGATACGGGGATCCGCTATGAGGATCGTCAGCGGGGCCTGCTGCAGCTCTTTCGCCACGAGAGCCAGGTCGAGGCGGTGGCCAAGGACATGCAGGTACTCGAGCAGTGCGGCGTACGCCACGACCTGCTCGACGCCGAAGCGATCAAGGTCGTGGAACCGGCACTGGCCCGGGTACCCGGCAAGTTTGTCGGTGGCCTGCATCTGCCCGATGACCAGACCGGCGACTGCCATCTCTTCACCAATCGGCTGGCCGATTACTGCCGCGAGCAATTGGGCGTGTCGTTCCGCTTCAATGTCGATATCCAGCGTCTCAAACGCGGCGGAAGCGGCATCGAGAGCGTGGTGACCAGCGCCGGCGAGTTGACTGCCGATTCTTATGTGGTCTGCCTGGGCAGTTATTCGCCTTTCCTGGTCAAGGATCTCGATATTCGCCTGCCGATCTATCCCGTCAAGGGCTACAGCCTGACCGTGCCGGTCGTCGACGATGGTGGCGCGCCGCAGTCCACGGTGATGGACGAGACCTTCAAGGTGGCGATTTCGCGCTTCGATGACCGCATTCGTGTCGGCGGCACCGCGGAGCTGGCCTCCTATGACCTGAGCTTGCTGGAGAAACGACGTGCGACCATCGGCATGGTGGTACGCGATGTGTTCCCCGAAGGCGGGGATGTGGCCAAGGCGGAATTCTGGGCAGGGCTGCGTCCGATGACGCCGGATTCCACACCGATCATCGGAGCTACCAAGTACGGCAACCTATGGTTGAATACCGGTCACGGCACCCTGGGATGGACCATGAGCTGCGGCAGTGCCCAGTTGCTGGCCGACCTGCTCGACGGGCGTGACACCGCCATCGATCCCGCCGGGCTGGGCGTATCGCGATACGCGGCTTGAGACATGATGCCGTAGCATGAAAAAGGCCTCGTCGGTGCGTGCCGACGAGGCCTTTCGTGTCGCGCCCGGCAGTGCCGCCGGGCGGACCGGGAGATACCCTGGTGAACTCAGTTGACCGCAGCGATCGCCTTGGCCAGGTAGGGCAGGTTCTCCTGGGAGAAACCGGCGACGTTGGCGCGGCCGGAGCGGACCATGTAGATGCCGAATTCATTGCGTAGGCGGTCTACCTGTTCCGGCGTCAGGCCGGTGTAGGAGAACATGCCGCGTTGTTCGGCGACGCAGGCATACTTCTGATCCAGGCCATAGGGCTTCAAGGCCTCGACGAAATCGCGGCGCAGGGTGTTGATGCGGTCGCGCATTTCGGTGAGCTCCTCGTGCCAGATGGCGGAAAGCTCGGCCGAATGGAGAATCTCGGCGACGATGGCGCCGCCGTGGGCCGGCGGGTTGGAGTAGTTCTCGCGAGCCACGATGGCGACCTGCGAGCGCACGTTCTCCATTTGCTCGTTGTCCTTGGCGACCATGATCAAGCAGCCGGTGCGCTCGCAGTAGATGCCGAAATTCTTCGAGCACGAACTGGTGATGATCACCTCGTCGAGGTTCTCGGCCAGCAGGCGCGGCCCATAGGCGTCTTCGTCGAGCCCTTCACCGAAGCCCTGGTAGGCGAAATCGACCAGCGGCAGCAGGTTGCGCTGCTTGACCACCTCGAGAACCTGGCCCCACTGCTCGCGGGAGAGATCGAAGCCGGTGGGGTTGTGGCAGCAAGCGTGAAGCAGCACCACGTCACCCTCGGGAATCTCCTTGAGCGCGGCCAGCATGCCGTCGAAGTCGAGACGGTTCTCGGCGTCGACGTAGGGATACTTCTTCAGGGTGAGACCCGCGGCCGGGAAGATGCCCAGATGGTTCGGCCAGGTCGGGTCACTGACCCAGACGTCCTTGCCCGGTAGCTGGGTGGCGATGAAGTCTGCCGCCAGGCGCAGGGCGCCGGTACCGCCGGGTGACTGGGTGGCGCTGGCGCGGCCGGCCTCGAGTACCGGTGAGCCTTCGCCGAGCACCAGGGGCAGTACCGCCTGGCCGTAGCGCGGATCGCCGTGAGAACCGATGTAGGTCTTGGTGGTCTCGTTCTTGAGCAGCAGGTCCTCGGCGGCCTTGACCGCGCGCATCACTGGCGTGTTGCCCTGGGCGTCACGGTAGACGCCGACGCCGAGATCGACCTTCTGGGGGTTGGTGTCCTTCTTGAAGGCCTCGATGAGCCCGAGGATGGCATCCCCGGGGACCCGCTCAATTTGCTCGAACATTTACTTCGCTACCTCGTCGGTTCTGGCGGCAAGAATGAAATCGTTCTTGTGCAGGCCCTTCATCTCGTGGGACCACCAGGTCACGGTGACCTTGCCCCACTCGGTCAGCAGCGCGGGGTGATGCCCTGCCTGCTCGGCGATTTCGCCAACCTCGTTGGTGAACGCCAGGGCCTGACGGAAGTTGCGGAACTTATAGCTCCGCTCCAGTTGCATGATGCCATCGCGCTCGACGATCTGCCACTCGGGAACCTCACGGCGGTAGGTCTCGATCTCGTCGTCAGTGACGTGGGGCGCATCCCAGCTGCAGGCTTCGCACTGTTGTTCGGAAAGCTCGCTCATTTCGGCTCCTCGTGGGTTGTTGCAGGAAAATGGTGCCATGCTCGCGATCAGGCGCTGGCGGCTTCGGTCGGCTTCGGCTTGGGCGGAAAGCGCGGCTCGAAGAGTCCCAGCTCCATGGCCTCGTGGACCATGCCCATGATGTCGCGTTCCGACAGTTCGTGCAGGGTCTCCAGGCTGTCCAATACATAGTAGAGCGGCTGGAGAATGTCGATGCGATAGGGGGTGCGCAGGGCGTCCATGGGGTCAAAGGGCGCATGGAGCGGAGTGTCGGACAGGGCGTGCAATGTCTCCTTGGGCGAGGAGATGATGCCGCCGCCATAGATGCGCCGGCCCTCGGCGGTGTCGACCAGGCCGAACTCCACGGTCATCCAGTACAGGCGTGCCAGGTAGATGCGCTCCTTCGGCGTGGCATTCAGCCCCAGTCGGCCATAGGTGGCGGTGAACTCGGCGAAGGCCGGGTTGGTGAGCATCGGACAGTGGCCGAAGATCTCGTGGAAGATGTCGGGTTCCTTGAGGTAATCCATTTCCTCGGGGGAACGGATGAAGGTGGCCACTGGAAAGCGCCGGGCGGCGAGCAGCTCGAAGAAGGTGTCGAAGGGGATCAATGCCGGTACCTGGGCGGTTTCCCAGCCGGTGGCGTCTCTGAGGACGTGGTCGATGTCGGCGAGCTGGGGGACACGGTCCCGCGGTAAGGCCAGTCGTTCGAGGCCATCCAGGTATTCTCGGCATACGCGCCCCTCGACCAGTGCGAGCTGCCGCTCCATGAGGGTCTGCCAGGTGGCGTTCTCGCGCGTCGACCAGGTGATGTATCCATCATCGTCCGGCATGTGGACCCGGTAGCCGGTCTTGCTGGTGATCGGGGTGTCTTGTGCCTTCATGAGGTCTCCCGTGGCGGATTGAGGTTGTTGTGGCCCTGGGGAATGTCTTCGGGAATATCTTTGAGTCTAGGCGCCTCGGCACGGCGAAGGCAGTGCTGCACAGCGCGGATAGATGCGCTGGCATGGCCAAAGGTGTAAGGAAAACGTTACGAATATCGATCGGGTGGGTCATGATGGCGGGTCGGCGTGGAGTGTCGCGCGTTGTGGCGGGTGTTTTGTCACGTTATCTTGACAGTTGAGTCACGTCGCCCTGACGGTGAATGTTGCATCGCCCGCTTTCCCATCGAAGAGACCTCCATGCGCTTGAGATTTCATTGCCAGAACCGGATCGGTATCCTGCGCGATATCGTCGCCCATTTCGCCGACTACGGGCTCAACGTGGCCCATGGCGAGGTCGGCGGGGAGCACGGCAATGCCATCTATCTGCATGTCCCCAACTTGCTCAATGCCCAGCTCACCACCCTGAGGCCCGAACTGGAGCGGGTGCCGGGCGTGTTCGGGGTACGTCGCGTCAGCTTGATGCCCAGCGAGCGCCGTCATCTGGAACTCGATGCGTTGCTGTCATCGCTCTCCGATCCCGTGATGTCCATCGACATGGAGGGGCACCTGGTGGCCGCCAATCGTGCCGCGGGCCAATTGCTCGGCGTGCGTGTCGATGAGGTGCCGGGACTGTCGCTGGACCGTTATCTGCCCGACCTGGATCTGCCGGCGCTGATCCGGCGCAACAATGCCCGGGTCAATGGGCTGCGTATTCGCCTGCATGATGCCACCTACCTCGCCGACATCGCCCCGCTGCATCGCGAGAACCTCGAGGATGTGGCGTCGCTGGCCGGTGCCGTGGTGACCCTGCACCGTGCCGACCGTATCGGCGAGCGCATCTATCATGTGCAGCGCCAGGAGTCGCGGGGCTTCGAGTCGTTGTTTCAGTCGAGCCCCCGGCTCGAGGCCTTGATCCGCGAGGCACGGCGCATGGCGCCGCTGGATGCGCCATTGTTGATCCAGGGCGAAACCGGTACCGGCAAGGAGCTGCTGGCGCGGGCCTGTCATCTGGCCAGCGCGCGAGGGCAGTCTCCGTTCATGGCGTTGAACTGTGCCGGCCTGCCGGAATCCATGGTCGAGACCGAGCTGTTCGGTTATGCCCCGGGGGCCTTCGAGGGGGCACGCCCGGAGGGCAAGCTCGGTCTGCTGGAACTGACCGCCGGTGGCACCATCTTCCTCGATGAGGTGGGCGAGACCAGCCCGCGCATGCAGGTCAAACTGCTACGCTTTTTGCAGGATGGCGGTTTCCGCCGGGTCGGCAGCGACGAGGAGACTTATCTGGATGTGCGGGTGATCTGTGCCACTCAGCAGGACTTGCCCAGCCTGTGTGGCGAGGGACGGTTTCGTCAGGATCTGTACCACCGCCTCAATGTGCTGACCCTGACGGTTCCTCCCTTGCGCGACTGTCTGGATGGCATTGAGGCCTTGGCCGAACACTTCATTGACCGCGCCGCACGGCAGATCGGCTGCCCCTTGCCGAGTCTATCGTCGGCTGCTGTAGCCAGGCTGTGTGCCTATCATTGGCCGGGTAATGTGCGCCAATTGGAGAACGTGCTCTTCCAGGCCGTCTCGCTGTGCGAGGGCGGGACCATCGAGCCCGCTCACTTGCGTCTTCCCGATGTCGGGCAGGCGCCGGGGCTGGCCGGCATCGATCTGGATGGCTCGCTGGCCGATATCCTCGGCGAAGTCGAGCGCCGGGTGTTGACCACGCTTTATCCTCAGAATCCGTCGAGTCGGCAATTGGCGAAACGCTTGGGCGTCTCGCACACCACCATCGCCAACAAGCTCAAGCGTCATGGCATCGGCGGGGGAGACGAGGCATGAATGTCGTTCAGCGGGGGCGCCTGCCCCTGTGGCTGAAGGTGGTCTTCACGCTGTGGATACTGTTCTGGGCCCCGGCGGTGGCCATCAAGGTCGGCGTCCAGAACTATCTCTGGCTGTGCAACCTGGCCAACTTTCTGCTGTTGGTGGGCCTTTGGGCCGAAAGTCGGCTGATCATCTCCATGCAATGGCTGGCCACTGCCCTGGTGGGCAGCCTCTGGGCGCTGGATGCAGGCGTCGCCTGGGTATCCGGATGGCATCCCATCGGCGGTACCGAGTATATGTTCGACGCGAACACGCCGTTGGGCGTGAGGTTATTGTCGCTCTACCATCTGATTCTGCCGCTGGTCGCCGGCGTCGGTGTGGCGCGTCTGGGCTATGCGCCCCGGGCGCTGGTCTGGCAGACCGTGCTGACCTGGCTGGCGGTACCGGCCGCTTTCCTGTTGACCGAACCCTGGCGCAACGTTAACTGGGTGCATGGGCCCTTCGGGGCGCCGCAGAACCTGCTTGATCCCGTCGTCTACCTGATCGGCTTGATGCTGGCCTGGCCATTGCTGCTGTATCTGCCTGTTCATCTGGTCACGCGCTGGCTGAGCCGTCGCATTCGTCGATGAATGCTCAGCGCGGCGCGTCGTAACGGCCATCGAGACGGTGCGAATAGACGACCTGCCAGAGTTGCAGGTCCCGAGCCCGAAAGGCGCCGGCGCAGACCGAGAGGTAATAGCGGAACATCCGGCGAGTCCGCTCGTTGTAGCGGTCGGCGATCTCGTGCCAATGGGCGTCGAAATTCGCCAGCCAGGCCATCAGGGTGCGATCGTAGTCAGCGCCGAAGTTCTGCCAATCTTCCATCAGCAACTTGCCTTCGCTGGCATCGGCGATGTGCTTGATCGACGGCAGGATGCCATTGGGAAAGATGTAACGGTGAATCCAGGGATCGGCGCCAATGTCCGAGGTGTTGGAGCCGATGGTATGGAGTACGAAGAGGCCATCTTTCGCCAGCAGGCGTTGCACCGTGTTGAAATAGGTGGCGTAGTTGCGGTGGCCGACATGTTCGAACATGCCGATGGAAACGATGCGATCGAAGCTGCCTTCCAGGTCACGGTAGTCCTCGAGAAGGATCTCGACAGGCAGTCCTTCGCAGCGCTGTCGGGCCAGCTCGGCCTGTTCGCGGGAGATGGTGATGCCGGTGACTTCGACGCCGTAATGGCGTGCGGCGTGTTCGGCGAAGCTGCCCCAGCCACAGCCGATGTCCAGCACGCGCATCCCGGGGCGCAAGTCCAGTTTGCGGCAGGCCAGGTCGAGCTTGGCCACCTGGGCTTCGTGCAGGTTGTTCGCGTTCTTCCAGTAACCGCAGGAATAGCACATGGTCTCGTCGAGCATGCGCTGGAAGAGGTCGTTGCCAAGGTCGTAGTGGGCCTCGCCGACGATGTAGGCCCTGGCGCGACTCTGCAGATTCACGAGGCCCGATTGCAGGCGGTACTTCAAACGCTCCGAGCGCGACTTGGCATGCTCGCCCAGCCCGTGACGCAGCATCAGCTGCGCCATTTCATCGATGCGCTCGCACTCCCACCAGCCGTCCATGTAGGACTCTCCCAGTCCCAGGGTGCCCTGGCGCAGGACTCGCGAGAAGAAATCAGGGTGGTAGACCTGGATATCCTGAGGCGAGCTACCATTCAGGGTGACGCCCGAACCGTCCAGCAGTTTCTCTACGGTATGGCGAGCCCGTGTATCGGGCAGGGCCACGGGGCCAAGGTGCGGTTCACTGGTCATGGAAGTCCTCCTGATCCTTCAGGCGCGCATGGTAAGTGTGACGAGCCGGCGTGCTGGATGGGGCGCTGGTCCGATGGAACCCTGTTATAAGTACTCAGCGTAGACCAGGCCCAATTGTTCTTGGTAATCAACCCTTTTGACATTCTATATGAGGGAGTTCCGATGAATGTGATCATCGATATCTGTGTGGTACCCATCGGGGTCGGCGTTTCGGTATCCGCTCATGTTGCGGCTTGCCAGGAGGTTATCCGTGAGGCAGGTCTCGAGCATCGCATGCATGCTTACGGTACCAATGTCGAAGGCCCTTGGGACGATGTCATGGCGGCGGTCAAGCGCTGTCATGAGGTCGTCCATGAAATGGGGGCGCCGCGTATCACCACGACGATGAAGATTAGCACGCGAACGGATCGTGTGCAGCACATGGACGAGAAAGTCGCGAGCGTGACCGATCGGTTCGATGGCAAGCCGTGAGGATGGCGTAGGTGTCAGCTTGACGTGACGCGCTGTCAATATTTCGTTACGTGCTGGATGAGCGTAACGGGGCACGGAAGGCTTCGTCACGCAGGCTTTACACCAAGGGGAGGAGAATGCCGTGCGGGGCCGGTCGATGCCGGTGGTTCGGGCGTTCCGGCACTGTCGTGGGAGCACTAGGCTGGAGGCATCTCAGGGCCGAGTGCCCGAAAGATCTTCACCACCGACACAACCACAACCGAGATCGGAGGATGCAATGAACGCTCCCGCCAAGACGCCCCGCACCATCAGCGAGACCAATCCCATCGGGACCGATGGCTTCGAATTCGTCGAATACACCGCACCCACCGCGGAGGGCATCGAGGCCCTGCGTTCCCTGTTCCTGACCCTGGGCTTCACCGAAACGCGTCGCCACCGTTCCAAGGCGGTGAGCCTGTTTCAACAGGAGAACATCAACTTCGTGCTGAATGCCGAACCCGATAGTCATGCCGCTGAGTTCGCGGCCAAGCATGGACCCTCGGCCTGTGCCATGGCCTGGCGGGTCGCCGATGCCAAGCTGGCCTTCGAACATGCTGTCGAAGCCGGTGCCAAGGCCGTTGAGTCCCAGGTGGGGCCCGGCGAGGTAGGGATTCCGGCCGTCGAGGGCATTGGTGGCTCCTTGCTGTATTTCGTCGATCACCAGGTGGATGGCGAAGGACGTACCATCTATGACATCGATTTCGAAGCGATTCCCGGGACGAGCTCCAGCGACAACAGCGCCGGTCTGCAGGTGCTGGACCACCTGACGCACAATGTCGATCGGGGGCAGATGAATGTCTGGGCGGATTTCTATACGCGCCTGGCCAACTTCCGCGAGATCCGTTACTTCGATATCGAAGGCAAGAAGACCGGCCTGCATTCCCGGGCGATGACGGCGCCCTGCGGCAAGATGCACATTCCGATCAACGAGTCCGCCGACGACACCTCCCAGATCGCCGAATTCCTGCGCGAGTACAATGGCGAGGGCATTCAGCACCTGGCCATGGCCACTGACGACATCTATGCCACGGTGCGAGCGCTGAAGGCCAACGGCATCACCTTCATGACCACGCCGGACACCTATTACGAGAAGGTCAACGCCAGGGTTCCCAATCATGAGGAGAATCTCGAGGAACTGCGCGAACTGAATCTACTGGTGGATGGCGGCCCCGAGCAGGGTGTGTTGCTGCAGATCTTCACCGAGACCGTGATCGGCCCGATCTTCTTCGAGATCATCCAGCGCAAGGGCAATGACGGCTTCGGCGAAGGCAACTTCAAGGCGTTGTTCGAATCGATCGAGGAAGACCAGATTCGCCGTGGCGTGCTCAACGACGACTGACCCGTGAGCCGCGCTGCCCCCGCCACCCTCTGGCGGGGGTGGGCTCGAGGCACATGCAACAACAATACGTCGCCTCTCTGCCCAATCACGACAAAATCCGTCACAATATTGCCGCTGCAATCTGCCCTGTCGCGTGATGGGCGACAACAGTGACGGGTAAAACAAGAGTTCCGTGATCCTGGTGTAACATGACAAAGACTGAACGACCCCGTACCCAGTGGCTCGGCCGCTGGGGCTTCGTCCTGGCGGCTACCGGCTCAGCGGTCGGCCTGGGCAATGTCTGGAAATTCCCCTACATGACCGGCGAATACGGAGGTGCTGCCTTCGTACTCGTTTACCTGATCTGCATTCTGTCGGTGGGTGTGCCGGTGATGATGACCGAAATCGCCCTCGGGCGCCGCGGTCGTGGCAGCCCCATCGACGCTATTCGGCGCATGGCCAGTGAGTCGGGCCGCTCCTCGGCCTGGTCGTTGCTCGGCTGGATGGCAATGCTGTGCGGTTTCATGATCCTGTGCTTCTACGTGGTGGTGGCTGGCTGGTCCTTCGCCTATCTGTGGAAGATGATCAGTGGTGGCCTGGCAGGTTCCAGTGTCGACGACATGGCCGCCATCTTCTCCGCCAACAATGCCAACCCCTGGAGTCTCGGTGCCTGGAGCACGCTGGTGGCGGTGGCCACCATGGTGATCGTCGGCAAAGGGGTTCAGTCCGGCATCGAGAAGAGCGTCAGTTGGATGATGCCGGGCATGGTCATCATGCTGATCATCATGATCGCCTATGGGGCCTTTTCGGGTGGCTTCGGCGAGGCGCTGGACTTCCTGTTCGCCTTCAATGCCGGCAGCCTCACCAGTGAGGGCATGCTGGCGGCCATGGGGCATGCCTTCTTTACCCTGTCGCTCGCGTCGGGCGCCATCCTGACCTATGGCAGCTACCTGCCGCGGGGCGCCTCCATCGGTCGCACCACCCTGACCGTGGCGGTGGCCGATACCCTGGTGGCGTTGATGGCGGGACTGGCGATCTTCCCGGTGATATTTGCCAACGGCATGGAGCCGGGCAGCGGCCCGGGGCTGATCTTCATGAGCCTGCCGCTGGCATTCCAGGCGATGCCCCTGGGCACCCTGTTCGGCATCCTGTTCTTCGTGATGCTGTCGATGGCGGCGCTGACCTCGTCGATCTCCATGGTCGAGGCTACCGTCTCCTGGCTCACCGACAACAAGGGGCTCAGCCGTCGTGCGGCATCATGGGGTACCGGCATCGTGCTCTGGGTGATCAGTACGCTGGCGATGCTGTCGTTCAACGTCGGCGCCGACTGGACGCTGCTCGGCAAGCACTTCTTCGACTGGCTGGACTTCCTGACGTCGCGCCTGATGATGCCGCTGGGTGGCCTGGGCATGGCGCTGCTCGCCGGCTTCGTGCTCAAGAGCGAGACGCTGCGCGAGGAGCTCGGCCTGTCGCCGATGGTCCATGGGCTGTGGCTGTTCATGGTGCGCTATGTGAGTCCGCTGGGTATCCTGCTGATCTTCGTCGATGCCCTGGGATGGCTCGATATCGACTTCGCCGCGCAATGGCCGTGGCTGGTGCTGGTGCTGGCCATCGTCACCCTGGTCGGCGAGCTGGCTCGTCCGGGGCTGAAGCGTGCCTTCTGTCCCTGACGGTCGAGCATTTCCAGCCTCTGTACGTCGCCCCCGCAAAGCGGGGGCGACGTCATTTCGGCCCATCATTTGGTTATATGCTTGCGTTGCCTCGTTCATGGTAATTGTCGTGCTTTTTAATTACTTTATTGCATATAGAATTTTTATAGCCAGGAATTGTGGAATATGAGTGCCAGCTCTCGAACGCCGTCGCACGATGCCTTGCCGCCGTCGGCTTCCGAGTCGATGCCGGGGCGGGTCAGTCTGGTGGGAGCCGGGCCGGGGGATCCCGAGTTGTTGACCGTCAAGGCGCTGCGGCGCCTGCAGTCGGCGGAGGTGATCTTGCATGATCGCCTGGTAAGCGAGGAAATTCTGGCGTTGGCCAACCCGAGTGCTCAGTGTCTGTACGTCGGCAAGCAGCGTTCTCGGCACAGCCTTCCCCAGGAGGAGATCAACCAGGCACTGGTGGACTGGGCTCGGGCGGGCAAGCGGGTCGTGCGGCTCAAGGGCGGGGATCCCTTCATCTTCGGTCGTGGCGGCGAAGAACTCGAGACCCTGGTCAGTGCCGGCGTCATGGTCGAGGTGGTTCCCGGCATTACTGCTGCTTCGGGATGTGCCGCCTATGCCGGCATTCCCCTGACGCACCGTGATCATGCCCAGTCGGTGCGTTTCGTTACCGGCCATCTGCGCGATGACAGCTGCGAACTGGATTGGCCGACCCTGGCCCAGCCAGGCCAGACCCTGGTGTTCTACATGGGGCTGGGCAGTCTCGAGATCATCGGAGAACGCCTGCAGGCCCATGGGCTGGCGCCTGACACCCCGCTGGCGCTGATCGAGCAGGGCACCACGCGTCGACAGAGGGTGCATGTGGGAACCCTGGCCAATTTGCCTTCGGCGGACGATGCGGATAAGATTCGACCGCCGACACTGATCATCGTCGGTACTGTAGTGACGTTGCACGGCGCGCTGGATTGGTTCGACAGCGCACGAGCCGGGGCCGCCGGCTGGTTGCAGGGAAAGCACCCGACGCCGTCTGACACGTCTCAAGGCGCCTGATTACCATGAGGAGGCTGGTATGGGCGTACAAGCTGTCGTGAGGTGACGCATGGGGTTTTCTGACAAGACGAGTGGCGTGAAGCGCCGATTCCTGCGACATGGCGTGCTTGCCATGGCGCTCTTTTTGCTGAGCGGCTGTGCGAGTGACGGCGTGGCCAGCGAGTCGGGGCTGGCACCGCTCCAGAAAGGTGTCGCGTCCTACTACAGCGACCGCTTTCAGGGCCGCACCACCGCCAGCGGTGTGCCCTTCGACCAGCGAGCGCTGACCGCGGCCCACAAATCCCTGCCTTTCGGCACCAAGGTGTTGGTGACTCGCCGCGACAATGGTCGCCAGGTGGAGGTCATGATCAACGACCGTGGCCCCTATGTCGATGGCCGTGTCATCGACCTGTCCAAGAGCGCCGCCCGGGAACTCGGCATGCTGGGACGTGGTGTGGCGCCAGTGGAGCTCAGCTACGTGCGCTGAGCCTGCACTTGTCGGAAAGACGCTTGGGCTCGCCGATTTTCCTGCAGCGCTTGACGCTGTCGTGTGATCCGGCGAACCCTGCTTCTTCCTTCTTCCTTCTTCCTTCTTCCTTCTTCCTTCTTCCTTCTTCCTTCTTCCTTCTTCCTTCATCGAAACGACCTTTCAGGGTGTGCCATCCTCGCGCTCGAATTCGCGGCGCCAGCGTGTCAGCAGGGCCTGGCGCTTGAGGTTGTCGAGGGTCGCCAGCAGCCCGGGCCCCAGCGACAGTGGACGCAAGGCGTTACTGTGTTCGGCGCGCCAGGCATCGGCTGTGCCGGGGCCGCTCAGCTCGGGATGAATGGCGCCCAGGGTGGTCTGGCCGGCGATCACGCCTTGCCCGGCTTCGCTGATCAGGTAGTCGAGAAAGCGTTGCGCGCTGCGTGGGTGCGGGGCCTGGCGCGGCATGAAGGCCAGCCGTTGGATCACCAGGGTATAGTCGTCCGGAACCACCATTTCGAGATCCGGGTTGGCGTCGACGACACGACGCGCATAACTGCCCAGCAGGTTATAACCGATCCAATAGCGCCCGCTGGCGAGGCCTTCGAGCATTTCGCCGGTGGTGTCTACCAGCGCGGTATCGACATTGCCCAGCGCCGTGACCAGATCCCAGTAGCGCGGCGAAAGCCGCGACTCCTCGATCGCGTAGGTGTAACCGGCACCGCTGCGCTCCGGGTCATAGGTCACGATTCGGTTACGTAGCGCGTCATGGTGGTCACGCAGGATAGCCAGCAGCTCGTCATGGCTGTCCGGTTGGCCGTAGCGTTCCACCAGCTCGCGACGCACTACCATGACGATCGGCTCGAAGGTGAAGGCGAACAGCTCGTGACGCCAGCGTGCCCAGGCTGGCCAGTCACGCGATGCCGGGGTGTCCAGCGGCTGGGCATGGCCATCGTTGACGAGTCGATACTGCCAGGGCATGGCCGAGGAGATGAGGACATCGGCCTCGTCGGGTGTGGCCAGAAACCGCCGATACAGCGGCAGGGTATCCAGGTTGCGATAGGTCAGTTCGACATGCGGATGGCGACGATGGAAGTCGTCCAGCAGTGGCCGGACGTTGGCCACATCCAGGGCGCCCTGAACAATCAATGGCTCCGGTCGTTCGGTGCCGGAGGCAGCTGGGTAGTGCACCACCTGGGCGGTGGCGGTGAGCGGTAGCAGCAAGGTGAACAGCAGGAGCAGGGCTTTCATGGCGGATCTCCGGGGAAGCTCAGGGTGACCTTCAGCCCCTGGCCGTCGTGACCGTCGGCGAGGCCAAGGCGTGCGCCGTGGGTCCGGGCAATACCATCGACGATGGCCAGGCCCAGGCCGGAACCGTCCGGATCGTCGCTGCCGCGATGGAAGGGGCGCAGCATCAGCAGGCGTTTGGCTTCGGGGATGCCAGGGCCGTCGTCCTCGACCTCGAGCATCGGGGGCGCCTCGGTCACTCTGACGGTAATGCGGTGGGCTCCATAGCGACGCGCGTTGTCGATCAGGTTGCCCAGTGCCTCCTCGAGCTGCCAGTCGAGCCCCTGCACCTCGACCGTGTTCTGCGGGGTTTCCAGGCCAAGGTCGATGCCGTCGCGATGACAGGCGCTCCAGTGCTGCTTGACGGCTTGCCGGGCAATTCCATCGAGGGCCACGGGCGCGAGTTGCGGTCGATACTCGGGATTGTCGAGCCGGGTCAGCGACAGTAGTTGCATGGCCAGGCGCGAGGTGCGGGTGCTGGTTTCCTGCATGGCGATCAGCGCCTGACGCCATTGCGCCGGGTCGTCCTGGCGAAGGGCCAGCTCGGCGCGGGCCGACAATCCGGCCAGCGGCGTGCGTAGCTGATGCGAGGCGTCGCCGATGAAACGTTCCTGGTTGGCGCGCACGCGGCGCATGCGCGCCAACAACTCGTTGAGCGTCTCGCGCAGCTCGGCCAGTTCGCGGGGCAGGGGCAGTTCCAGGGGTGCCAGGGTGCGTGGGTCCCGGGCGCGGATGGCGCGTCGCAGGCGAGTGAGCGGGGCGAGGGCGGTGCGGATGGCGATCACCATGGTGGCGGCCGCCAGCAGGGCCATGCCGAGGATATAGGCCAGGTTGCCGCGCAGCAGTTGGCTGGCCAAGCGCTCGCGACCCTCCTGGGTATGGGCGACGCGGACGTCGAAGCGCTCGCGCTGGCGCCAGTCTTCCAGGCGGGTGCGTCGAATGCCTTCGCGCAGGGCCATGCCGCGCCATTGGATGTCGCGATAGAGGAGCCCGCCGTCGGCCGCGATTGCCTCGTCGCTGGCGCCCGGCAATTCGGCATTGCCGGTGACGAAGCGGCCCCGATTGTCGTAGAGCGCATAGAAGACGCGCTCCTCGGCGTCAGTGGCCAGCATCTCGAGTGCGGCGGGCGGCAGGTCGAGCCACAAGCGATCATCCTGCCACTGGACCTGCTCGGCGATTGCCAGGGTCGCGGCCTCGAGCAGTCGATCGAAGGCGCGGTCGGCGGTCTGGCGGGCATCGATCCAGGCCTGGAACAGCATCAGGCCGCCGAGTGCCAGCATGGGCAGCAGCAACCACGTCAGCAGCCGGCGATAAAGGCTGTTGCGGGTGATCAAGACGCCTCCAGCAGATAGCCGATACCACGCACGGTACGCAGGGCGATGCCGTCATCGCTCAGACGCTTGCGCAGACGGTGCACGTAGACCTCGATAGCATTGTCGCCCATGGATTCGCCCTGGAAGGCTTCTTCGGCCAGGCGTGCCTTGTCCACCGGCTCGCCGGCATGGCGCATCAGGCAGGCCAGCAGGCGCTGTTCACGCGGTGGCAGCGAGAGGGCCTCATCGGCGAGGCTGAAGCGCTGCGCGAGGACATCGAAGCGTAGCGGGCCGACCTGGAGCATCTGGTGGCGCTCGCGACGGCGCAGCAGGGCGCGAATTCGGGCCTCGAGCTCGTCCAGGGCGAAGGGCTTGGCGAGATAGTCGTCGGCGCCGAGATCCAGCCCGCGTACCCGATCTTCCACGGCACCGCGCGCGGTGAGAATCAGCACGGGCGTATCGCGGTCGTGGCGACGCAGGGTTTCCAGTACGTCCAGTCCGCTGCGGCCGGGCAGGTTGAGGTCCAGCAGGATCAGCTCATTGCCGTGATTCGCCGTATCGAGCGAGGCGTGAGCCTCGATGCCGTCGGACAGGTGACGGACACGATGTCCCCCGAGTTGCAGGGCGTCCACCAGGGTCTCGGCCAGCAGACGATCGTCTTCGACCAGCAGTACCGTCATGGTGTCGTCTCCTCGGTCTCGTGGAGTCTTGCCAGGGCACTCTCGAGGGCGTGGCATGCGCGTTGCGGGCTGAGCCGGCTCGCTGGTCCCGAGAGCGTCAGCCATAGTGAAGGGAAGTCGGGGTCATTGCCCAGTGCGCGGCATTCCATGGTACCGCCCGGCAGCGAGGGGCGGGGATCCTCCGTGGTGTCGATTTCCCAGCGTTGTCCCGGCCTGAGGTCGTGCCGCAGGTCGGCATCGGGCAAGGCGACCAGCCGGCATTCGGCGACCCCCGGCTGCGTTTCCAGCAAGGCCGCGGTTTCGCCGGTTTCGGCGGTCAGCCGGTCGAGCAGGGGCTGGATGCGCGTGGCCAGCTGGCGTGAAGGGGCATGACGACGCGCCAGGCGTGACGGGGTGCCGCCCAGCCGCCAGCGGCCGTCGCCGCCACGCTGCACATAGTCGTGACGCTCCAGCGAGCCGAGCAGGCGCAGTAGGGTGCTCTTGTAGAAGCCGGTGGCCTGGGCGAGGTCGGCGAGGGTGAAGTGCTCCTGGGGGGAGTCGAAGGCTTCGAGCACTGTCAGGGCACGTTCGACGGCTTCCACACGGTCCTGGGCCATGTCATGCCTCTCCATGTCACGAGATTGAACTTTGGTCGCAATTTAGTGTGCAGGGCGTTGACCCGTTCGAGCGTCACGCCTAGCTTTCCATCCTAGGGAACGTTGTTCTGCCTTACAGAATTGTAAGCTAGCCGTCAGCGTCCTTCAAGCGACCTTCATTTCACTGACCTCAGAGGACAACAACAATGTCCATCAAGACGCCGCTCACCTTCGTTGCCGTCGCCGCCTTCACGGTCGGCGCGAGTTCCGCCATGGCCTTCGAGCCGGAGGGCAAGATGGAGTGCCTGGCCCCCGCCGATCCGGGTGGCGGTTGGGATTTTACCTGCCGCAGCGTCGGTAACGTCCTCGAGGAGCTGGACCTGGTGCCGGCCAACGTGCAGACCATCAACATGGCCGGCGCCGGCGGCGGTGTGGCCTATGCCCATACTGTCAGCAAGCGCGCCGGCGACGACCAGTTGCTGGTGGCGGCTTCCACCGCCACCACAACGCGCCTGGCTCAGGGACAGTTCCCCGGCATGAATGCCGACATGGTCAATTGGATCGGCGCACTGGGGGCCGATTATGGTGTCATCGCCGTATCCGACGACTCTGAGTACGACGATCTGCCGGAACTGATGGATGCGCTCAAGGAGGATCCACGCAGCGTCAAGTTCGCCGGCGGTAGTGCCAAGGGTGGCTGGGATCACCTCAAGGTGCTGATTGCCGCCCAGGCGGCGGGCGTGGAGAGCCTGCCGCGCATTCCTTACCTCTCCTACAACAATGGCGGCGAGGCCATGACCCAGGTGGTCGGTGGCCATGTCGATGCCTTCACTGGCGACATCACCGAGGCTCAGGGCTTCATGGAGTCGGGCGACCTGCGGGTACTGGCAGTGCTTTCCGAGGAGCGCCTGCCCGGCGAGTTCAGCGATATTCCCACCGCCAAGGAGCAGGGAATCGACGCTCTCGGCCCCAACTGGCGTGGTTTCTACATGCCGGCCGATATCTCCGATGAGGCCAAGCAGTACTGGACCGATGCCATGGACACCGTCTACCAGAGCGAGGAGTGGAAGAGTGTCATGAAGCAGAACGGCCTGATGCCGTTCCACATGAGCGCCGGTGAATTCGATGAGTTCGTCAAGAACCAGATCGATGAAATCGAGACACTTTCCAAGGACATCGGGTTGATCCAGTAATGACCTTCAATGACCGTATCTTCGGTGTTCTGATGATTGTCCTGGCCGTCGCGTACGGCTGGGGCGCCAGCCAGTTCCCCGTTCCGTTTGGTGGGTCCGAGGCAGTTGGACCCGAGACCTTTCCCTATCTGCTGGCCGTGGTGCTCGGACTGAGCAGCTTGTACCTGATCGTGCGCCCCGACCCGGACAATGCCTGGCCCTGGAGCCGCACCGGCATCGAGCTGGTCATTGCCGTGGTGGTCCTGCTGCTCTACACCGCGCTGCTGCAGCCGCTGGGCTTCATCATCAGCACCACCCTGGCGGTGGGCACCCTGTGCTGGCGCATGGGCGCTAGCCTGCCCAAGGCTTATGTGACCGGCGCCGTCGCCGGCGTGGTGGTGTTTTTGATCTTCAACTATGCCCTGGGCCTCGCGTTGCCGCTGGGTCTGCTGTCGTTCCTGGAGGTTGGCTGATGGAAACCCTGGGTTATCTGATGGACGGTTTTGCGGTCGCGCTGGCACCGCACAACCTGATGTTTGCCTTGCTGGGGGCCTTTCTCGGCACCCTGATCGGCGCTCTGCCGGGCCTCGGGCCGGCCAACGGCGTGGCGATACTGATTCCGCTGGCCTTCACGCTGGGGCTGCAGCCTGAGACCGCGCTGATCATGCTCACCTCGGTGTATGCCGGTGCCATGTACGGCGGACGCATTTCCTCTATCCTGCTCAACATTCCCGGCGACGAGCCGGCGATGATGACCTGCCTCGATGGCTATCCGATGGCCCAGAAGGGCAAGGCCGCCGAGGCGCTGGCGATCTCCGCCGTGGCCTCGTTCATGGGCAGCCTGATTGCCACCATTGGTTTGATTCTGCTGGCGCCCTTGCTGGCCGACTTCGCCCTGACCTTCGGTCCGGCGGAATATTTCGCTCTCTTCCTGCTGGCCTTCGCCACCCTGGGCGGGATCACCGGCAAGAACCCAGTGAAGACCGTGGTGGCCGCCTGCATCGGGCTGATGATCGCCACCGTGGGTATCGACACCACCGGCGTGCAACGCTACACCTTCAACGTGCTTGAGCTCTATGAGGGCGTGGACTTTATCATCGCCATCGTCGGCTTGTTTGCCATCTCCGAACTGCTGTTCTTCATCGAGGACAAGGCCGGTGGCGGCAAGGAGAAGATGACCGTCAACAAGCTGACGCTGTCCTGGAAGGACATTCGCGAGATCATGCCGTCGAGCATCCGCGGTGGCATCCTGGGCTTCATCGCCGGTGTGCTGCCGGGGGCGGGCGCCTCGCTGGGCAGTTTCATCGGCTATACGCTGGAAAAGAAGATCGTCGGCAAGAAGGGCTATTTCGGCCAGGGTGACCCGCGCGGCGTGGCCGGCCCCGAAGCCGGCAACAACGGCGCCTCCAGTGGTGCCCTGGTGCCCATGCTGACGCTCGGCGTGCCGGGCAGCGGCACCACCGCGGTGCTGCTGGCGCTGCTGATCTCGCTGAACATCACGCCGGGACCGCTGATGTTCACCCAGAACGCCGACATCGTCTGGGGCGTGATCGCCGCGCTGCTGATCGGCAACTTCCTGCTGCTGGTGCTGAACATTCCGCTGGTGGGGATCTTCGTCAAACTGCTCTCGGTGCCGCCGATGTATCTGTTGCCGATCGTCACCATGATCGCCTTCGTCGGCATCTACTCGATCAGCAACACGACCTTCGATCTCTACTTCATGGTGGCCTTCGGCGTGGCTGGCTATGTGCTGCGCAAGTTGGAGATTCCGCTCGTGCCGGTGATCCTCGGCCTGCTGCTGGGGCCGGAGATGGAGAAGAACCTGCGCCATGCCATGGACATCTCCGATGGCGACTGGACCGTTCTCTGGAACAGTGGCCTGGCCATCGGCCTGTGGGTGTTCGCCGGGCTGGGGCTGATCCTGCCTTATATCGTCGGGCCCATCCTGCGTCGGCGGATGAAGGTCGCCACCGGGACGGGAGGTCCCGAAAGCGACTGAACCTGTCGCTACTGGCGATTCCCTGACGGGGGCACTGGCATGGCCAGTGCCCCCGTCTTGTTGTTGGTCGCACGGTAGAGGTGCAAGGCGGGCGATGTTGGCACTGATTCGAGGCGATGGCCGATCGTTGACTGCACCAAGGCAGCACATCGAGAACGTGCGGTAGGTGGCGAGACGCGCTACTTGCCTGACATCAAAGCAATAATCAAATGAAAGGTGATTCTGGCGTGACCCTTGCAAGGATTGTGGGCAGGGAGTGCACCCGGTGCATGCCCTGACTGTCGATCACTGGCTGTCGATCACTGACTTCCGATAACAACGATCCGGATCGCAAGGAGATCACCATGACCTCACGTCGTCCCGCCATGCGTGCTCACTGGCTGGCTGCTCCATTATTGAGCCTGGCCGTCGTCACACCCGCCCTGGCGCAGGAAGATCCCATCAAGGTGGGCATCCTGCATTCGCTGTCCGGCACCATGGCGATCAGCGAAACGGTGCTCAAGGACACCGTGGAGATGCTGGTCGAGCAGCAGAACGCCGAGGGTGGCCTGCTGGGCCGTGAACTGGAAGCGGTGGTGGTCGATCCCGCCTCCGACTGGCCGCTGTTTGCCGAGAAGGCCCGCGAGCTGCTCGCGCAGGAGGAGGTCGATGTCATCTTCGGCAACTGGACGTCGGTGTCGCGCAAGTCGGTGCTGCCGGTGGTCGAAGAGCTCAACGGCCTGCTCTTCTATCCGGTGCAGTACGAGGGCGAGGAGTCCTCCGAGAACGTCTTCTATACGGGCGCGGCGCCCAACCAGCAGGCGATTCCCGCGGTCAACTACCTGCATGATCAGGTTGGCGTCGAGCGCTGGGTGCTGGCTGGTACCGACTACGTCTATCCGCGTACCACCAACAAGATCCTCGAGGCCTTCCTGAAGAACGAATTTGGCGTGGTCGACGAGGACATCATGGTCAACTACACGCCCTTCGGACACTCGGACTGGCAGAACATCGTCTCCGAGATCAAGGCCTTCGGCAGCGAGGGCAGGAAGACGGCGGTGGTCTCCACCATCAACGGCGATGCCAACGTGCCTTTCTACCGCGAGCTTGGCAACCAGGGCATCGATGCCGCCGACATCCCGGTCGTCGCCTTCTCGGTGGGCGAGCAGGAGCTCACCGGTATCGACACCGGTCCGCTGGTTGGCCACCTGGCCGCCTGGAACTATTTCATGAGCGTCGATACCGATACCAACTACGACTTCATCGACGCCTGGATAGCGCACACCGGCGACGAGATGGCGGTGACCAACGACCCCATGGAAGCGCACTACATTGGCTTCAACATGTGGACCGAGGCGGTGCGCAAGGCTGGCACCACCGACGTGGACGCGGTCAAGGACGCCATCATCGGTGTCTCGGTGCCCAATCTCTCGGGCGGCTATGCAGCAATGATGCCCAACCACCACATCACCAAGCCGGTGCTGATCGGCGAGATCCAGGACAACGGTCAGTTCTCCATCGTCTGGGAGACGCCTTCCACCGTGGCCGGCGACGCCTGGTCCGACTATCTGGAAGGCTCCAGGGACCTGATCAGCGACTGGCGCAAGCCCATGGAATGCGGCAACTACAACGTGGTGCGCGGCAGCTGTGGTGGTAGCCAGGCCGAGGAAGAGGCGTCCGAATAACACCCCGATCTTGATGCCCGATGCTGGGCGCCGGGGACAGGGCGTAGTGAGGGTCATCTGCCATGGATGGCAGATGTAGCGCCCAGGGATGGGGTCACAGCGCCCTCACGAAGGCCTGTCGACGGCTAAGCCCAGCTTTCCGCAAGATGTCGAATACAGGACACGCCCATGAGGATGCTCCCACGCTTCCTGTCAGGCCTGCTGTGCCTGTGCCTGCTGTGCGGCCTACCGCTGGCCGCACAGGCGCAGGACGATCCCGGCCAGGCCCTGCTGGATCCCCTCGCGACCGCCTCCTACGCCGAGAAGGGCGAGGCGATCGAGGCCATCATCGAAAGCGGCGACGCGCGCAGCCGTCGTTGGCTCGAGGCGCTGCTCGGCGGCAAGCTGCAGCGCCACAAGGACACTGGCCGCTTTGTCGTGGTCGTCGAGAATCGCGGCCGCAATTGGCCGGTGGTCGATGCGCTGAGCTTCGAGGATGCCGGCGAGATGTCGCGCCGCGAGCTCGACCGCATCGGTATCAACAATGCCCTGCGCGGCCAGTTGCAGGGCGCGCTGGCGGTGCTCGACCTGCATGCCGACGAGGTCCGCGAGCGTCGCGAGGCGGCCAGGGCGCTGCTCGGCGATGTCGATGCCGGTCTGGTCGAGCCGATCCGGGCGGTCATCGACGGTGAAGAGGACGCCGAGGTGCGTCGCCTGCTCGAGCAAGCCCTGGCCATCCATCGCCTGGAGGAGGGCGAGGCTGCGGCGGTGGACGCCCTGAGTGGCAGTCTCAATGCCCAGGTACGCTCGGCGCTGAATGCCGCCAGCCGCAGCGAGGATCCGGAACTCGCCGCCGCCGCGACCTCGGCCCTGGCCGATATCGAGCAGAAGATGACGCTCAACCGCGGCCTGGAGACCCTCTACTTCGGCCTCTCGCTGGGCTCGGTGCTGGTGCTGGCGGCCATCGGCCTGGCGATCACCTTCGGCGTCATGGGGGGCATCAATATGGCCCATGGCGAGCTGATCATGCTCGGTGCCTACACCACCTGGGCCATGCAGCAACTGCTGCCCGGCCAGCCCGGCCTGGCGCTGTTGCTGTCGATCCCCGCTGGCTTTCTGGTGGCGGCACTGGCGGGAGTGGTCATCGAGCGGGGTGTCATCCAGTTCCTCAAGGGACGACCGCTGGAGACCCTGCTGGCCACCTTTGGTGTCAGCCTGATCCTGCAACAACTGGTGCGCACGGTGATCTCGCCGCAGAACCGTAGCGTGGTCACGCCGGAGTGGATGAGCGGCTCGCTGATGCTCAACGAGGGCCTCTCGCTGACCCTCAATCGCCTCTACGTGCTGGGCTTCGCCCTGGTGGTGTTCGCCGCTCTGATGCTGGTGATGCGACGTACCCGCCTGGGCCTGGAAGTGCGGGCGGTGACCCAGAACCGCGGCATGGCACGCGCCATGGGCATCCGTGCCACTCGTGTGGATATCCTGACCTTCGCCCTGGGCGCCGGGGTGGCGGGTCTGGCCGGGGTGGCGCTCTCGCAGCTCACCAACGTTGGCCCCAACCTTGGCCAGAACTACATCATCGACTCCTTCATGGTGGTGGTGTTCGGCGGTGTGGGGAATCTCTGGGGCACTCTGGTGGCCGGCCTGTCGCTGGGCGTCATCAACCAGGTGCTCGAGCCCTGGGCCGGTGCGGTGCTGGCCAAGATCGTGGTGCTCGTGTTCATCATCCTGTTCATCCAGAAGCGCCCCCGCGGACTCTTTCCGCAGAAGGGCCGGGCAGCGGAGGGCTGATTCACCATGTGGTTGACAAGACCGTTTCGTGAGCGCGCCACCCGGCTGTTCCTGGGCATCCTGCTGGCCGCCCTGGCGTTGGTGACGCTACTCAACCTGGCTGTGCCGGCGGGCCATCCGCTGCATGTCTCCACCTATACGGTGACGCTGCTCGGCAAGTATCTGAGCTATGCACTGCTGGCGGTGGCCGTCGATCTGGTGTGGGGTTATCTGGGCATTCTCAGCCTCGGCCACGGTGCCTTCTTCGCCCTGGGCGGCTATGCCATGGGCATGTACCTGATGCGCCAGATCGGCGATCGGGGCACCTACGGTGACCCGGTGCTGCCGGACTTCATGGTGTTCCTGGACTGGGACAGCCTGCCCTGGTACTGGCTGGGCTTCGACATGGCCTGGTTCGCCTTTCTGATGGTGCTGCTGGCGCCGGGCCTTTTGGCGCTGGTGTTCGGTTTTCTGGCATTTCGCTCGCGGGTCACCGGGGTGTATCTGTCGATCATCACCCAGGCCATGACCTTCGCCCTGATGCTGGCCTTCTTCCGCAACGAGATGGGCTTCGGCGGCAACAACGGCCTCACCGATTTCCGCGAGCTACTGGGCTTCGACCTGAGAAGCGACGCCACCCGGCTGGGACTGTTCCTCGCCACCGGCATCGCCCTGGCACTGGGCTATGTGCTGTGCCGGGCGATCGTCGCCAGCAAGCTGGGCCGGGTCAGCGTGGCCTGCCGCGACGCCGAGGCGCGCACTCGCTTTCTGGGCTATCGGGTCGAGCGTTTCCAACTGTTCGTCTTCGTGGTCTCGGCGATGCTCGCCGGGCTGGCCGGCGCCCTTTACGTGCCCCAGGTGGGCATCATCAACCCCAGCGAGTTCTCGCCGATCTTCTCCATCGAGGTAGTGCTGTGGGTGGCGCTGGGCGGCCGCGCGACCCTCTACGGGGCGGTGATCGGCGCGCTGCTGGTCAACTATGCCAAGACGGTATTCACCGGGGTGATGCCCGATGCCTGGCTGTTCGCCCTGGGCGGCATGTTCGTGCTGGTCACTGTCTTCCTGCCCAAGGGCATCGCCGGTTTGCTGCGCTTGCGTCCCTGGCGTCGCGCCGGGACATCCCAACCGACCGCAGGGGAGGCTGCCACATGAATTTCCTGCAATCCCTGGCCGATCGCGAACGCGTCTTCGACTTCCTGGCGCCGGCGGCGTCGCCGGTGGACGTGCGCCACGGGCCCATCCTCTATCTGGAAGACGTCAGTGTCAGCTTCGATGGCTTCAAGGCCATCGATGCCCTCAACCTGACCATCGACGACGGTGAGCTGCGCTGCATCATCGGTCCCAACGGGGCCGGCAAGACCACCATGATGGACATCATCACCGGCAAGACCCGACCCGATGCCGGCTCGGCGTGGTTCGGCAGCCGTCACGACCTGCTGACCATGAACGAGCCGGAGATCGCCAGTCTCGGTATCGGTCGCAAGTTCCAGAAACCCACGGTGTTCGAGGCGTTGACGGTGTTCGAGAACCTGGAACTGGCCATGGCCGCCGACAAGCGCATCCTGCCCACGCTGACCGCGCGTTTGACCGGCGAGGTTTGCGAGCGCATCGAGGAGGTGCTGGCGACCATTGGTCTCATCGAGCTGCGTCAGGCGCCAGCGGGCATCCTGTCCCACGGCCAGAAGCAGTGGCTGGAGATCGGCATGTTGCTGATGCAGCGGCCGCGCCTGCTGCTGGTGGACGAGCCGGTGGCCGGCATGACCGAGCAGGAGATGGAACGCACCGCCGAGCTGCTCACCGGCCTGGCCGGCAAGGGCAAGCAGTCGGTGGTGGTCGTCGAGCATGACATGGGCTTCGTGCGTTCCATCGCACGCACCGTGACGGTGCTGCACCAGGGCAGCGTGCTGGCCGAGGGCAGCATGGAGCGGGTTGCCAGCGATCCGAAGGTGGTCGAGGTGTACCTGGGAGTCGAGGGGGAGGTCGCCTGATGCTGAGCATCGACACGCTCAACCAGTTCTACGGCGAGAGCCATACTCTCTGGGATCTCGACCTCGAGGTGCCGGCAGGGCAGTGCACCTGCGTGATGGGGCGCAATGGGGTCGGCAAGACCACGCTGATGAAGGCGGTCATGGGCGAGGTGGCCACGGCCTCCGGCAGTATCCGCTATGCCGATGACGTGGAATTGACCCGCAAGCGCGTGGAGGAGCGCTCGCGACTGGGCATCGGCTATGTGCCTCAAGGCCGACAGATCTTTCCGCTGCTCACAGTCGAGGAAAATCTGCGTACCGGCCTGGCCGCGCGTGGCGACGGCCGCAAGTCGATTCCCGAGCGCATTCATGAACTCTTCCCAGTGCTGGCCGAGATGCGCCATCGCCGCGGTGGCGATCTCTCCGGCGGCCAGCAGCAGCAACTGGCCATCGGGCGCGCCCTGGTGCTGGAGCCGCGTCTGCTGATTCTCGACGAGCCGGGAGAGGGCATCCAGCCCAATATCGTCACCCAGATCGGCGAGGTGATCCGCCGGCTGATCGCCGAGGACGGCCTGACCGTGCTGCTGGTGGAACAGAAACTGCCTTTTGCGCGCCGGTACGCCGATCGTTTCGCCATCCTGGACCGTGGTCGGTCGGTGGCCGGGGGAGAAATCGGCGAGCTCTCCGATGCGCTGATCAAGGAGCATTTGACCGTCTAGGCTTCCAGTCACGCGCTACGAGCGCCCGTCACGGTTTCGATCGCGGCGGGCGTTTTGCTCTGTGCCGGTGCAGATGGTGTCGATGCGCACTGTAGTGGTGCGAAAGGCTGCCTTTTTACCGGTCGCTGTGGTGCATGCAGTTATCTGGATACCTGTTTGTGTACAATATAACCATATGATTAAAAATGGTTTTTTTGTGTCTTCACCAAATTGGTACGCGACTTGCTGGGTATGAGGCAATGATCGCCACCGGATACACAGGATTCTCGTCAATGACGGCTATTCCACGCGCCATTCCTTCGCCTGACGAGTCCGGTCACCGTTTCGATGGTCATCGCCGTTGGGCCGCCTCGCTGGAACTGGGGTTCGATGCTCGTGCGGATGGCCATACCCGCTTGGCGCGGGCGCGTCACCAAGGGCCATTGCGCGTCCAGAGGCCCTTCTATCCGGAAGGTGGCTCGGAAGCTTGCCATGTCTACCTGTTGCATCCGCCCGGTGGGGTGGTCAGTGGCGACTCGCTGAATATCGATGTCGAGGTGGCGGCTGGCGCTCGAGCACTGTTGACGACCCCGGCTGCCAACAAGCTCTACCGGGCCGATAGCCACGCCGTGACCTGGGAGCAGAACACCCGGCTGCGGGTGGAAGACGACGCCATCCTCGAGTGGTTGCCCCAGGAGACGATCGCCTTCGACGGTTCCCGGGGCCAGCAGACGACGACCATAGAGCTCAGCGACCAGGCCCGCTGCCTGGGCTGGGAGGTACTGGCACTGGGGCGTCCGGCTAGCGATTTGCCCTTTGCCAGCGGATGCCTGGAACAGCGCTTTCACCTGACTCGGGCAGGGCGGCCGTTATGGCTGGAGCGACAGCCCCTGGAACCCGAGCATCCTCGCTTTGGTGGTTACTGGGGGCAGGGCGGCGCCACGGTTCAGGCCTCGCTCTGGACGGTAGGCCTCGACGATGCGGACGACGCCATCACGGCCTTGCGAGATGGGTTGACGGCCTCGCCGCGCTGGGCGGTCACGCTGCGCAATGACGTCCTGCTGTTGCGTTACCTGGGGGATTCGCGCAATGAGGCCTGGGAGTCGTGTCGGCGTGCCTGGGAAATACTGCGGCCCCGGTTGGCGGGGTGTGAGGCCCACGAGCCGCGGATCTGGAGGACTTGAGCGGAAGAGGGAAGACGTAAGAAAGAAGAAGCAAGAAGGAAGAGGGTGCTTGGAGGCGCTTGGCGCCGTTCTTCACGCTTCTAGCGGCGTTAGCCGCGCTTCCCGGGCGTGAAGCGCCGGTTTTACATCTTGAGGAGATCGCTATGGAACTGACCCCACGCGACAAGGACAAGCTGCTGCTGTTCTCGGCGGCGCAGTTGGCCGAGCGCCGTCGGGCGCGCGGGCTCAAGCTCAACTATCCCGAGGCGGTGGCGTTGATCAGCTTCGAGATCCTGGAGGGCGCCCGCGACGGACGCACGGTGGCCGAACTGATGGGCTACGGTCGCGAGATCCTGGGTCGCGACGATGTCATGGAGGGGGTGGCCGAGATGGTCGATGAGGTGCAGGTGGAGGCGACCTTCCCCGATGGGACCAAGCTCGTGACCGTACATAACCCCATCGTCTAAAACTGGCTGCAAAGGATGAGTTCCATGATTCCCGGTGAATACCAGCTTCAGGACGGCGAGATCGCGCTCTGCGAGGGGCGCGAGCGCGTTACCGTCGACGTCGCCAATACCGGCGATCGGCCGGTTCAGGTCGGTTCCCATTATCACTTTGCCGAGGTCAATCCGGCGCTGGTCTTCGAGCGAGAGAAGGCGCGTGGTTATCGCCTCGACGTGGCTGCCGGCACGGCGATCCGCTTCGAGCCGGGCCAGAGTCGCGAGGTGACGCTGATTCCGTTTACCGGTCGCCGCCATATCTACGGTTTCCGCGGCGAAGTGATGGGCGCGCTGGACGCCGATGACCAGGGAGGCCAGTCATGACATCTTCCAACCGCTCACCCAATACCTCTCCCAACAAGATCGGCCGGCAGGCCTATGCCGACATGTACGGCCCCACGGTGGGCGACCGGGTACGCCTGGGTGACACCGAGCTGTGGATCGAGGTGGAGCGCGACGCCACCCATTACGGCGACGAGGTCAAGTTCGGTGGTGGCAAGGTGATCCGCGATGGCATGGGCCAGAGCCAGCGTCACGACGCCGCCGTGATGGATACCGTGATCACCAACGCTCTGATCCTCGACTGGTGGGGGATCGTCAAGGCGGACGTGGGGCTCCAGGATGGTCGCATCGCCGCCATCGGCAAGGCCGGCAATCCCGATACCCAGCCCGATGTCGAGATCGTCATCGGCCCCGGCACCGAGGTAATCGCCGGCGAGGGCAAGATCCTCACCGCTGGCCACATCGATTCCCATGTTCACTTCATCTGCCCACAGCAGGTGGAGGAGGCGCTGGCCAGTGGTGTCACCACCATGCTGGGTGGCGGCACGGGGCCGGCCACGGGGTCCAACGCCACCACCTGCACGCCGGGCGCCTGGCACATCGGCAAGATGCTCCAGGCCGTGGATGACCTGCCCATGAACATCGGCCTGCTCGGCAAGGGCAATGCCAGCCTGCCGGAGGCCCTGGAGGCTCAGCTCAAGGCCGGCGCCATGGGGCTCAAGCTGCACGAGGACTGGGGCACCACGCCGGCCTCCATCGACAACTGCCTGGCGGTGGCCGAGCGCTACGACGTCCAGGTGGCGATCCACACCGATACCTTGAACGAGTCGGGTTTCGTGGAGGACACGCTCGCCGCCTTCAAGGAACGCTGCATCCACACCTACCATACCGAAGGGGCGGGCGGCGGCCATGCGCCGGATATCCTCACTGCCTGTTCCAAACCCTACGTGCTGCCGTCCTCCACCAACCCCACGCGTCCCTATACGGTCAATACCATCGACGAGCACCTGGACATGCTGATGGTGTGCCACCACCTCGATCCCAACATTCCCGAGGACGTGGCCTTCGCCGACTCGAGGATCCGCCGCGAGACCATCGCCGCCGAGGACATCCTTCACGATATGGGCGTGATTTCGATGATCGCCTCCGATGCCCAGGCCATGGGGCGGGTCGGCGAGGTGATCTGCCGGACCTGGCAGACCGCGCACAAGATGAAGGTGCAGCGTGGCCTGTTGCCGGAAGACGTCGAACGTGGCGCCGACAATCTGCGGGCGCGTCGCTATATCGCCAAGACCACCATCAATCCGGCATTGACGCATGGCATCGCGCACGAGGTGGGCTCGGTGGAGGTCGGCAAGCTGGCCGACCTGGTGCTGTGGGACCCGGCCTTCTTCGGCGTCAAGCCGGCGCTGGTCCTCAAGGGCGGCATGATCGCCCTGGCGCCCATGGGCGATCCCAACGGCTCGATTCCCACCCCCCAGCCGGTGCATTACCGGCCGATGTTCGGCGCCCTGGGCCGGGCGGCCAGCCAGACCCGGCGAACCTTCGTCAGTCAGGCAGCCCTGGACGCCGGCATCAAGGAACGGCTGGGCCTGGCCAGCGAGCTCGCCGCCTGTCGCGACGTACGCGGCGTGCGCAAGTCCGACATGAAGCTCAATGAGGCTTGCCCCGAGTTACAGGTCGATCCCCAGACCTATGAGGTGCGGGCCGACGGCGAACTGCTGACCTGCGAGCCGGCCACCGAACTGCCGCTGGCCCAGCGTTATCACTTGTTCTGAGCTACGAGCTACGAGCTACGAGCTCAAAGCTCGAGGCCCGAAACTGAGGGTGAATTGATGTTGAAACTGACCGAACGCCTGGGGCCCATCGAAGCGGCGCGGGCGAGTGACACCCTGACCTTGCCGTTCGAGTCGCGTACCCGAGGGCGTCTCAAGGCGACCAGCGATGGTGGCCGTGAGCTGGGGTTGTTCCTGGATCGCGGCGCGGTGCTGCGCGATGGCGATGGCCTGCGTGCCGAGAGCGGGGAGGTCGTGATGGTCCGTGCGGCCGACGAGTCGGTGGTCACGGGATGGATCGATACCGGCCTGCCGCTGGCCAGGCTCGCCTATCACCTGGGTAACCGCCATGTGCAGCTGGCGCTGGGCGAGAACGAGCGCGGCGGCTTCGTGCGCTTTCCGCCGGATCATGTACTGGAAGAGCTGGCCGAACGGCTCGGCGCACGGCTCGAGTGCCATGAAGCGCCGTTTGATCCCGAGCCTGGCGCCTATGTCGCAGCCGGTCATCATCACGGTCACGATCATGTCCATTGAAGCCGACCATCGCGATCCGCTGGCCCTGGCGGGGCTGCTGCAACTGGTCAGCCCGGCGTTGCCGATCGGTGCCTTTGCCTGGTCGCAGGGGTTGGAGAGCGCCTTCGAGCTCGGCTGGGTGAATGATGAGGAAAGTCTCGAGGCCTGGATGCAGGGCGTGCTCGACGATGGACTGACGCACTGCGACCTGCCGGTGCTGGTGCGTGTCATGCGGGCCTGGGAGGGCGACGACGCGGCGGCGTTGGTGTACTGGAACGACTGGCTGCAGGCCAATCGCGAGACCCGGGAGCTGCTCGAGGAAGAACACCGCCTGGGCGCGGCGCTGGTGCGGCTGCTGGGCAACCTGGAGCTCCTGCCGACAGCGCCACGGATCCCCGAGACACCGGGCTATGTGGTGATGTTCGGCCTGGCGGCCTGGCGACGCGGGATTGCCGAGCGGGAGGCGCTGTTGGGCTTTGCCTGGGCCTGGCTCGAGAACCAGCTGGCGGTGGCCTGCAAGGCCTTGCCGCTGGGGCAGACGGCGGCCCAGCGCATCATTGAGCGCATGCGGCCCGCCCTGGCCCGGGCGGTCGAGGCGGCATCGAGGTTGTCTGACGATGAGCTCGGGCCGGCATTGCCCGGCCTGGCGCTCGCCAGCGCCCTGCACGAGACCCAGTATTCGCGGTTATTCAGGAGTTAGCGGGAAGAGGGAAGCGCGGCTAACGCCGTTAGAAGAGTGAAGAACGGTGCCAAGTCTTCGAGAGAGAAGGCGTCTCCTGTCGCTCCAAATCTTGCGGTCAGCTCGTCTTCCTACTTCCTGCTTCCGACTTCTTTCTCTTCTCGAAGTGGAATTCATGTAAGGAGCGAGAATATGAAACATTGCCTTCGTGTAGGTGTTGGTGGGCCGGTGGGGTCCGGCAAGACGGCACTGCTCAAGCAGCTCTGCCTGGCATTGCGCGATCACTACGACCTCGCTGTGGTGACCAACGATATCTACACCCGCGAGGATGCCGACTTCCTGACGCATCACCAGGCGCTGCCCGCCGAGCGGATTCTCGGGGTCGAGACCGGCGGCTGTCCGCATACCGCGATCCGCGAGGATGCCTCGATGAACCTAGCCGCCATCGACGACCTCCAGGCCCGCCATCCGGGGCTCGAGCTGGTGCTGGTCGAATCCGGCGGCGACAACCTGTCGGCGACTTTCAGCCCGGAGCTCTCCGATCTGACGCTCTACGTGATCGACGTGTCGGCCGGCGACAAGATTCCGCGCAAGGGCGGACCGGGCATCACCAAGTCGGATCTGTTGATCATCAACAAGATCGACATTGCCGAACAGGTGCACGCCTCGCTCGACGTGATGGAGCGCGATGCCGCCATGATGCGTGGCGAGCGGCCCTTCGTGTTCACCAACCTGCACGATGGCGTGGGCCTGGACACCATCGTCGATTTTCTCGTCGAGCGCGGCATGTTGCCCGACCGGCTCGACAAGCGTTCCTGAACTGCAACCGATGAACCTCGATCACGACAAGGAGATCACCATGCCTTCTGTACCTTATTTCCGTTTCTGGCTCGCGGCCCCGATCCTGCTGCTGGTGTCCGGCATGGCCATGGCGCACCCCGGCCACGGGACCGAACAGGGCGGCTTCATGGCCGGTCTGGCGCATCCACTGTTCGGCCTTGACCATCTGCTGGCGATGGCCGCCATCGGCCTGTGGAGCCTCGGCCAGTCGCGCCGACTGCGCATGGCGGTGCCGCTGCTCGCGGTGGGTGGCATGATCATCGGGGCGGGACTGGCCGTCGCCGGTATTGGCCTGCCGGGCGTGGAGAGTGCCATTGCGCTGTCGGTCCTGCTGGCGGGCGTTCTGGTCGCGACCCTGGCGAAGTTGCCGAGCCTGGTCGGCGGCCTTCTGGTGGTAGGCTTCATGCTCTTCCACGGCCATGCCCATGGCACCGAGATGCCGCATGGCGCCTTGCTGGTCACCTATCTGGCGGGCTTCAGCCTGGCGACTCTGGGCATCACCCTGGGCGCGCGTCTGGCCGGCGGCTGGCTGCAGGCTCGGCAGAACCGCTCGCTGCGCGTTGTCGGTGGCGTGATCGCGGCGATTGGCGCCTTCTTCGCCCTGTCCTGACCTGGCGGACGCCGGAACCTGCACGCTGGGCGGCAAGCCGGTATGCTGCTCGGTATGGGGCCAGAGGACTGGCCATCAGTAGCAGGGAGCGCCGGCATGCCGAGACTCGCAAGTAGCCGCCGGGGAAGCGGCAGGATCATGTGGCTGTGGGGAGCCTTGGCCATTGTGCTGGTGCTATGGGGTGCCATGGCCGCCTGGCAGCGATACAAGCCGTTGCCCGAGGGAGTCGGGCAGGCGCATCCCGAGCGGCGCGCCGTCGAGGCGCGTCTGCTCGTCGACGAGACCTGGTATGACGACTCGGGGCAGCGGCATCTCGCCCAGGCGATCTTCGACGAAGCGCTGGCGATGATCGGCCAGGCTCGCCGCCTGATCGTGATGGACATGTTTCTGTTCAACGACTTCGCGGGCGATGCGGTGGAAGACGCCGATTTCGTGCCGCTCTCGTCTCGCCTCACCGATGCGCTGATCGAGCAGCGCTCCCGCTATTCCGGTCTCGAGGCGGTGGTGATTACCGATCCGCTGAACACGGTGTACGGCGGCCTGGCGCTGGAGCATCTCGAGCGGCTGCGCGAGGCGGGTATCAAGGTCGTGATGACCGATCTGGACCGGCTGCGTGCGTCCAACCCGCTGTGGTCCGGCCTCTGGCACCTGGGGATCGACCGGTTGGGCAATGATCCCGAAGGCGGCTGGCTGCCCAACGCGATGGGCTATGGGCGCGTGACCCTGCGCAGCTATCTGGCGCTGCTCAATTTCCGTGCCAACCACCGCAAGACGCTGGTCGTGGATCAGGGCGATGGCTGGGCGGGGCTGGTGACTTCCGCCAACCCTCATGATGCGAGCAGTCTGCACGATAACCTGGCGCTGCGCTTCGAGGGGCCGGCGGCGCTCGATCTACTGGCCTCGGAGCGCCCGGTCGCGGCCTGGGCCGGCGTGACGCTGCCTGGCCCACCGCCGCCCGAACCGTCCAGCGAGCCCGAGGGCGCGACCTTGCGGGTGCTGACCGAAGGGGCGATTCGCGATGCCTTGCTGCAGGTGATACGCGACGCGGTGTCCGGCGACCGGCTGGATGTCGCGGTCTTCTATCTGTCGCACCGGCCCGTGATCGACGCGCTGATCGAGGCGCGCCGGCGTGGCGTGACGGTGCGCGTGCTGCTCGATGCCAATCGCGAGGCCTTCGGCATCGAGAAGGACGGCATTCCCAATCGTCCGGTGGCCGAGGAGCTGGAAGCGGCCGATGTCGAAGTGCGCTGGTGCGTTACCCGGGGCGAGCAGTGCCACACCAAGTTGCTGCTCCATCGACCGGCGGTGGGCCACGATGTCTCGATGATACTGGGATCGGCCAACTACACGCGCCGGAACCTGGACGATCTCAATCTGGAGACCAGCGTAGGCGTGACGGGGCCGGCGACGCAGCCGGCCCTGGCCGACGCCATCGACTATGTCGAGCGACAGTGGCACTCGACGCCGACGCGCACCACCAGTCGCGAATACACCGAGGCCGATGACGTGGGCCCCATGGCCTGGTGGCGGTATCGACTGATGGAGGCCAGCGGGCTTTCCACCTTCTGAAGGCCGGCGCCGGCGGTCAGTCCACGTGGGTGACCGCCTGGTGGCGGGAGTCGACGTGCCAGGGCAGGCCGAGACGGGTGTTGCGTTCCAGCTCGGCGATGACCTGGGCGCCGAGCAGCAGGATGATGGCTCCGACCTCGAGGATCAGCAGGATCACGATCAGCGTTGCCAGGGAACCGTAGACGGCGTTGACGAAAGAAAGGTTGGTGAAATAGAAGATCAGCAGCAGGCGCGCGCCCTCCCAGAGCAGGGCAGCGACGAAGCCGCCGACCAGGGCGCGGTGCAGGGCGATGCGCACCACCGGCATGACCTTGTAGATGGCGCTGAACAGCAGGAAGACACCGACGAAACTGGTCAGGTTGAGCATCGAGCCGGAGAGGCCTGAAAGCGGCAGTTCGCGGCCGAGCAGGGCCATCCAGACCGCATTGACGGTGTTGGCCAGGCTGACCATGAGGGTCAGGCTCAACAGCCCGGCACCGAGCACCAGCATGAAGGCGTAAGGCATCAGCACCGAGACCCAGACCGAGCGGTTGGCATGCGTGTCCGGGGCATGGAAGATGATGGCCAGGGCATCCTCGAGCATGCGAAAGGCGAAGGAACTGAAGACCAGCAGCACCGGGATGCCGAGGATGCCGATGGCGTCACGCGAATCGAGCAGCGAGCGCACGGCATCGAGCACCACCTCGGCATAGGCGGGGGTGAGATGCCGCACCTGGATCGACAGAACGCCCATCAGCTGCTGTTCGTCCACCACGCCGGCCAGCAGGACGACCAGCAGGGCGAACAACGGCACGATCGACAGCAGGATATTATAACCGACGCCGCCGGCCAGCAGGATGCCGCGATTGCGCAGGAAGGTGGCCAGGACTCGCCAGGCGAAGTGTGCCACCCGGCTGATGAGAAGCGGGAGGCGAGGTCTGGAAGCTGGAGCCGGAGGAGCAGACATGGGCAAGCCGGTCGAGAATCTTTCGGCATGATACGCTGTTAGACGCGATTCGCGTCAATCGCCGGGCCGGGGTGTTGAACGTTCGCTCGGGATTTGCATGTGAACGATTGTGCCCGGGTATCGGCAGGGGGACGCCAGGCAACGCCTCAGGGTGTATGCTGAAGCGATCCATCGTGCATGGCCCAGGACAGGGCCAAAGCCATACACATCGACCCATCTCGGGGGAGAAAGCCGATGTCAGACACTTCCATGCGACAGCTCTTTCAGGACAATCGAGTCAGGGTACTGGCCATCGTGGCCGTGGTGGCCGTGATCTGGGCGCTGTTCGCCCAATCCAGCGCCAGTTCCAGCAACGAGGCGCGCCGTTCCCTGCAAACCCGACTGGACACGGTGCAGACCGAGAACGAGTCGCTCCAGGCCCGGGTGGCCGAGCACGAAGCGGCACAATCCGAGGTTGAGGCACTTCGGGCGCGCGCCGACGAGCTCGAGCAGCAGCGCCAGGCCGCCGAGGCGGAGCTGGAGAGCGTCACCACTGAAGTCGAGCAGGCCAAGGCCGAGCTCGAGGAAGTCAATGTGGCCCTCGAACCCTTGCAGACCCAGGTGGCCGAGGCCGAACAGAAGCTCGAGAAGCGTCAGTCCTCCCTGGAAGACGTCCGCCAGCAGACGGAGAAGGTCTCCCAGGCTCGTGACGAGGCCGAGGCGGACCGCGACGAGGCCGTGAAGGCCCGCAAGCAGGCCGAACAGCAACGCGAGACGCTGGCGGAAGAGACCGACAAGCTCGAGAAGCAGCGCGACGAGCTCAAGTCTTCCCTGGAGCCGCTGCGCGAGGAACATCAGCAGCTAGAGGCCCAGCGTGACGAGGCCAGCAGCAAGCTGGAAGTGCTGGAGACCAAGCTTCAGGAAGGCCGCAAGGAACTGGCCGGACTCGACTCCAGGGTCGATGCCCGCAGCCAGCAACTGGCGCAGCTGAAGAGCGATCTGGCTGGTTGGCGCGACGCCCTGGCGGACTTGGATGCCAAGGTGACCTCCACCGGTGAGGCCGATGGCGAGTCTTCGTCGTCCTCCGAGTCGATCAAGGATGACAAGGCCCAGTCGCAGGATGGCGAGGAAAAAGCGTCATCCTCCGAATCGGCCGAGGACGCTTCGTCTTCCGACGCGAAGCAGGAAAAGCAGGAAAAGCAGGCAAAGCAGGACGAGAAGGCTCAGGAAGCCTGAAGCCTGTCATATCGCTGAGAAGGTCATTGACGAAGAAGGGCACGCCGCGGCGTGCCCTTTGTCGTTCATGGACATCCCGGACGTTGCATCACGCGGTGAAGGGGCGGGTATACTGGCGTCATCCGACCATCCGGTCGGCCCCAAACGTAAAAGGAGCGAGTCGTGATCGAAGGGGTCAAGCATATCGTCGCCGTGGCATCTGGCAAGGGAGGCGTCGGCAAATCCACCGTCACCGCTAACCTGGCCCTGGCCATGGCCGCCGAAGGGTATCGCGTCGGTATTCTCGATGCCGATATTCATGGACCCAGCCAGGCTCGCATGCTGGGTGTCGCCGAGGGCACGAGACCGGCATCGGCCGGCGAGAATCGCCTCAAGCCCCTCGAGGCCCACGGCCTGCAGGCGATGTCGATGGCGTTCATGATTGATGTTCGTGAACCGACGGTATGGCGCGGTCCGATGGTGGCCGGCGCCTTCCAGCAGTTGCTGACCCAGACGGTGTGGGATGATCTGGACGTGTTGTTCATCGACATGCCGCCGGGCACGGGGGACATCCAGTTGACGCTGGCGCAGAAGGTGCCGGTGGACGGGGCCGTGATCGTCACCACACCCCAGGACATCGCGCTGCTGGACGCCCGCAAGGGCATCGAGATGTTCCGCAAGGTCAATGTGCCCACCTTCGGCGTGGTGGAGAACATGAGCCTGCATGTCTGCTCGAATTGCGGTCACAGCGAGCCGATTTTCGGCGAGGGCGGTGGCGAGCGCATCGCCGCGGAATACGACACCCACTTGCTCGGTCGCCTGCCGCTGACCCTGGCCATTCGCGAACAGGCCGATGGCGGTAAACCGACCGTGGTGGCCGAGCCCGATGGCGAAGTGACCGCCACCTTCCGCGACATGGCGCGCCAGGTAGCCGAACAGCTGGGTGGGCCGGTGGACGAGGGGCCGGATATCTCGTTCAGCGAATGAGCTGCCGGCGAGCCGTGACGGCACGCGTCTTGCCCGCTATCATGGCGGGCTTGTTTCGACCCATCAGGACGACCTCTTCATGAGCATCAAATCCGACAACTGGATCCGTCGCATGGCCGAGCGCGAGGGCATGATCGAGCCCTTCGAGGCCGAGCAGGTACGTTATGTGAACGACCGTCGGGTGATCTCCTACGGGACGTCCAGCTATGGTTACGATGTCCGCTGTTCCGATGAATTCAAGGTGTTCACCAACATCCACTCGGCTGTGGTGGACCCCAAGGGATTCGATGAGAAGAGCTTCGTCGACATCAAGGGCGATGTTTGCGTCATCCCCCCCAACTCCTTTGCCCTGGCGCGGACCGTCGAATACTTCCGTATTCCCCGCAGTGTGCTGACGATCTGTCTCGGCAAGTCCACCTATGCGCGTTGCGGCATCATCGTCAACGTGACGCCGCTCGAGCCGGAGTGGGAAGGGCATGTGACCCTGGAGTTCTCCAACACTACCAACCTGCCGGCCAAGATCTACGCCAACGAAGGCGTGGCCCAGATGCTGTTCCTGGAATCCGACGAGGTCTGTGCTACCTCCTACAAGGATCGCGGGGGCAAGTACATGGGGCAGCGAGGGGTGACCCTGCCGCGGACCTGAACGAGCCTGTGCCGAAGCGGAGGGCGAGCTGCCAGGTTGCTTGTCAGTCCCTTCGGCCTTTGTCGTGGCAGGCTCGCGATGCGGTTATTCGAGGCCGAGCTCCCGTCGGCGCTTCTTGCTCAACCCCATCGTCACTAGATGATGCGATTTGCCGAGATAGTGGCTCAACTCGTCGCTGGGGCATTGGCAGCCGTCGTATAGCTGTATCCATTTCAGGCCGCGTGAGGCTAGGTAGGGAGCGGGTCTGAATCCTGGCTGATCGCGCAGCACCTCGAAGTCGAGCTCCGACACCTTGAAGGTGAATGCCGGCGTATCGAGCTTCTCCCAGCCGCCGATGGCGAATACCTTGCCTCCAACCTTCCAGACATGGGAACTGCCCCATTGCATGACGTAGGTGGTCGCCGGCAGGGAACGGCAAACGTCATTGTATTCGTCGTACGTCACTCCTATCTCCTTGGCGGCGATGTTCTCCGGGCGACGTTCTCCGGGCGGCACTTTTCCACCAGGATTCTGCGTGACCACAGGGCGTCCAACGTTCATTCGTGTGTCTGTTATCTGGGTTTCCCCGGAGGTTGCAATGAGTTCCTGGTCAGAAATGTTGCAAACACTTGATTGAATCGTACGTTTTGTTGCCTATCTTTTCAGGTATCGGTGTCGCTGGATCGCACCGATTTCCAGGATAACAGGGCAAGAAGACAATAAGGACACGATAATGATCAAGGGACTTTCTTCTGCCACCACGGCTGAAATAACTCAATACTTCGCGCTTCGCCGCCTGACGGCCACCATCCTCTGTGCCGGAATGGGGGTGGCCGGGCTCATGGTCTCGGCTCCGGTTCTGGCCTACTCCAGTATCTATGTGTTCGGCGACAGCCTGAGCGATGCGGGGCAATTTCCGGACAGCGAGTTGGGCGGACTGAACACGCTACGCTTTACCAACCGGCTAGGCCCGGACCACGACACCACGCCCTATGGGCAGGTTGCGACACAGTTGCTGGCAAAGGAGCTGGGCCTATCGGGGGTGCCCTCGACGTCCATCGTCCGGGATCAGGCCGGCCTGCCGGATGGAACCAATTATGCGGTGGGAGGATATACCACCGACCAGATATTGGCCTCGATCACCCAGGAGGGAGGGTCGGTCGTGCAGGCGGGTACACCGTTTGACCGGAGCAAGGATGGCTACCTGGTTGCCTCTGGCGGCATGGCCGACTCGGAGGCGCTCTATTACGTCAATGGCGGGGGCAATGACTTCCTGAATGGCCTGGTGACGGGGCCTGAGGGTGCCGTTGGCGCTGCTCATACCCTGGCCGACGCGGTGAACGCCCTGGCAGAGGCGGGGGCGAGCACCATCATGGTCGCCAATCTACCGGATGTCGGGAAGACACCCGCTGGTCAGGCGGCTGGCCCGGCCCAGGCGGCAGGGACCTCGGCGCTGGTCAAGATATTCAATGATGCCTTGGGGCAGCGCCTGGCCGCGCTGGACGGCAGCGTCGACATCATTCGCTTGAATACCGATGGCCTGATGGCCGAGATTCTGGCGTCGCCGGGCGAGTTCGGCTTTGCCGACGATGTAGCGCTACATCGGGTGTGCTTCGACGGTACCTGCAATATCACGCCTTACGGGCAGGGCAGTGCCCTGGAAGACCCTGATAAGCTGCTGTTCAATGACGGTGTGCACCCGACGACAGCGGGGCAACATATCCTGGGTGATTACGCCTATGCGATGCTGGCTGCGCCCGGGGTGCTCGGTCTGGCACCGAGGCTGGCGGTTGGTGCGCTGGACGCCACCCAGCACGGCCTGAGCAATGAGTTACGTCCAGGGGCCCAAGTCGAGGGCGTACGGGTCTTTGCCACGGGTTCTGCTACCGAGGGCAGTGAGCACGGCAGGCGCTCCGATAGTCGGGAGTCCTTCGACGGCACCCAGCGGGGCGCCGGCGTGGGGGTGATGCTGCCGTTCGGTCATGGTTATGGCGGTGTGGCAGTCAGCCAACGCTATGGCGAGTTCGATCTCGATAATGGCAGCGACCTCGATGTTGAAGGCCAGGTCTTCAGCTTGTTCGCACGGCAGCACCTGGGGCCTGTCGGTGTGCAGGCGGTGGCCAGTTATGGCGATTTCGCGCTGGATCTCGACCGTCATGTGCGGTTGGGGCAGTCCTCGCGCACGCTATCGGGTGATCCGGATGGTGATGGTTTCGGTGCGGAGGTGAGAGTCGATTATCGCCTCACGGACAGTGACTCGCTCTGGTACACCGCGCCTTTCATGGCTTATCGCCATGTCGAGGCTGACATCGATGGTTATCGCGAGGCGGGATCGGCCGCCAATGCCTTGATCGTGTCCTCCCAGGACTTGGAGGACCGGCGCATCGAGCTAGGGTTCATGGCCGATCGAGGATTGATGGACGGATATGGCCTATATGCTGAGGCAGCCCTGGGTGAGCATTTGGGGGACGATCCGAAAGCCGCCGAGGTGCGCCTGGCCAGCCTGCCGGGCAATGCATGGCGTGCCGATGACATGGAGCGGGATAGCGATCACTATCTGCGCGTCGATGCCGGTTGGCGCATGCAGCTCGGTGAGAATGGCATGCTGCACCTGGGAGCCGGTGCCGAAACATGGGACGAAGTCGCCGCGCATTTCGAGGTGGGCGCCAGTCTGGCTTTCTAGGCAATGATGGTTCTGATGGCTCCAGCCCCTGCCGTGATCGGCAGGGGCTGAGGTGGGGAGTCAGGCGTCCTCGTCCAGCTCTTCAGCGGCGTCGTCGTGGGAGAGACGCATGCCGGTGGCCGGCAGCGGGGTGCCGTCCATGGTGACGGTGTCGCCCGTCAGCTTGAGACGCCCTTCGAGAAACCAGTTCACGGCAATGGGCAGGATCAGGTGTTCGCGGGCCTGCACCCTGTCCTTCAGGCTGTCTTCGGAGTCCGTGCCGTCGACCTTGACCACGGCCTGGAGTGCCACCGGGCCGCCATCCAGTTCTTCGGTGACGAAGTGCACGCTGCAGCCGTGCTCGGTCACGCCGTCGGCGAGTGCCCGGGCATGGGTGTGCAGACCCTGATAGGCCGGCAACAGCGAGGGATGGATGTTGAGCATCCGGCCCAGGAAGCGCTGGACGAAGCGTGGGGTGAGGATGCGCATGAAACCGGCCAGGATCACGAGGTCGGGCTCGTGGCGTTCGATGACCTTGATCAGCGCGCCATCGAAGGCTTCGCGGCTCTCGTACTCACGGTGGGGCAGCGCCACGGCATCGATGCCGGCATCGCGGGCGCGCTTGAGGCCGTAAGCGTCGGGCTGGTTGGACACCACCGCGGCGATCTCGCCGCCGAGACGGTCGTGTTCCTGGGCCTCGATCAGCGCCTGGAGGTTGCTGCCGTTGCCGGAAATCAGCACCACGACCCGCCGTGGTGCGGCGGGTTCGGGCGTGAAGTCCTGCAGGGTGTCGCTAGGGTAGTCGGTCTCGCTCATTCGTTCAGATTCTCCAGTCGGACCGCGTCATCATTCTCGCCACGTGTGATGATGTCGCCGATGCGGTATACCGTCTCGCCCTGGGCCTGGAGGTGGGCTCGCGCCTGGTCGGCCCGATCCGCCGGTACCACCAGCACCATGCCGATGCCGCAGTTGAGCACGCGATGCATCTCGTGTTCGTCGACGTTGCCCTGGGCCTGTAGCCAGTCGAAGACCGCCGGGCGTTTCCAGCTGGCCACGTCGATGCGGGCGGCGGTACCTTCGGGCAGGACCCTTGGCAGGTTCTCGAGCAGACCGCCACCGGTAATGTGCGAAAGCGCATGAACCGGGATGTCGGTCTCCTTGAGCAGGGACAGCAGCGGCTTGACGTAGATGCGGGTCGGCGCCATCAGGGCATCACCCAAGGGGCGGCCGTCGATGGCGGTGTCCAGAGGCGCTTCGCTGATCTCGAGAATCTTGCGGATCAGCGAGTAGCCGTTGGAGTGCGGCCCGGACGAGGCCATGCCCAGCAGGACATCGCCTTCGCCGGCCCGCTGACCATCGAGAATCTCGTCTTTCTCGACCACGCCGACGCAGAAGCCGGCCAGATCGTAGTCGTTACCTTCGTACATGCCGGGCATTTCGGCGGTTTCACCACCGACCAGGGCACAGCCGGCCTGTTCGCAGCCATGGCCGATGCCGGTCACCACGTCCGCGGCGATGTCGACATCCAGCTTGCCCGTGGCATAGTAGTCGAGAAACAGCAGGGGCTCGGCGCCGGCGACCACCAGATCATTGACGCACATGGCCACCAGGTCGATGCCGATGGTGTCGTGGCGCCCGAGATCCATGGCCAGGCGAAGCTTGGTACCCACGCCGTCGGTGCCGGAAACCAGCACCGGCTCACGGTAGCCGCTAGGAAGCTGGCACAGGGCGCCGAAGCCCCCCAGACTGCCCATGACCTCGGGGCGAGTCGTGCGACGGGCGACGCCCTTGATGCGATCGACCAGGGCGTTGCCGGCATCGATATCGACGCCGGCATCCTTGTAGCTGAGCGAGGCGCCGCTCGGGCGCTTGGTGGAATCGGTCATGGCCTGTCCTGTATGAACATTGCTGTCGAAGACGCGTCCCGGTGCCTTGGCCGTACAATGGGGCAAGGGCGTCGCGGTGGGCAAGATTGGGCGGAGATTGTAGCATCACGAGGCGTGGCACGCACCGCCACACCGGGCATCGCACAGGGAGAGCAGGATGCGTAGACAAGGTTGGATCGCGGCCGTACTGGCGGCACTGGGATTGTGGTTTCTGATCAGCATAGAGCCGGTGCTGATGCCGTTTTTCGTCAGTATGGTATTGGCCTATCTGGGCGATCCGCTGGCGGATCGACTGGAAGACAAGGGACTTTCGCGACGGCTGTCGGTGTCGCTGGTGTTCCTGCTGCTGACACTGGTCATCGTGCTGAGCCTGCTGCTCGTCATCCCGATTCTGGGCAGACAGATCGGCCAGTTGATCGAGTCGCTGCCCGCCATTCTGAGCTGGGTGCAGAGCACGGTGGTGCCGCGCATCCAGTCGATGACCGGCATGGACTTGAGCACGGATTTCGACCAGATGCGCGAGACGCTGGTCGACAACTGGAAGGAAACCGGCACCTTTGCCGCGACCTTGCTGGCCCAGGTGTCGAAGTCGGGGCTGGCGCTGGTTGCGATGATCGGCAACCTGGCGCTGATTCCGGTGGTGACCTTCTATCTGCTGCTGGACTGGGATGACCTGGTGGCCAAGGTCCGCGGCTCGCTGCCACGCCGTTGGGAACCGACGGTGGTGCGCCTGGCCGGGGAGTGCGACGAGGTTCTCTCGGCCTTCCTGCGCGGGCAACTGATCGTCATGCTGTGCCTGGGGATTATCTATGCCATCGGCTTGACCTTGCTGGGGGTGAAGTTCGGCCTCTTGATCGGCCTGCTGTCGGGGCTTGCCAGCATCGTGCCCTATCTCGGGGTGATCGTCGGCATCTCGGTGTCCGGGCTGGTCGCCTTCTTTCAGTCCGGCGGCGAGATCTGGATGCTGCTGGGCGTGGCGGCGGTTTTCGGTTTCGGCCAGTTCATCGAAAGCATCGTGCTGCAGCCCAAGCTGCTGGGCGACAAGATCGGCCTGCACCCGGTAGCGGTGATCTTCGCCGTGCTGGCCGGCGGTCAGCTTTTCGGCTTCACCGGGGTGCTGGTGGCGCTGCCGGTGGCGGCGATGGTCATGGTGGTCTTGCGTTACCTGCATGATCGCTATAAAAACAGTTCGCTCTACGACGCGGACCGTCGAGCTTCGAACGAGGAGTCGCCATGAGTCGAGCACCCGCGCAGCTGCCATTGGGAGTCGGACTGCGTGATGATGCCACCTTCGCCAACTTTTATCCGGGGCCGAGTGCGACCCTGGTGGCCTGTCTGAAGCATCAGTTGGAGGAAAGTGGCGAGCCGTTTCTCTATCTGTGGGGAGGCGATGGCGTGGGACGTAGTCATCTCCTGCAGGCGGCCTGCCATGCTGCTTCCGACCAGGATCGGCGAGCGCTCTATCTACCGCTCGAGGAGCTCGGTCATTTTCCGCCGTTGATGCTCGAGGAGGTGGAGCGGCTCGACCTGGTGGCCATCGATGACCTGGACAAGGTGGTTGGCCGCAAGCGCTGGGAAGAGGCGTTGTTTCATGCCTTCAATCGCTTGCGAGACGACGGGCGACGGTTGATCGTCGCCGCTTCGGCGCCGCCTCGGCAACTGGCGGTCACCTTGCCCGACCTGGCATCTCGGTTGACCTGGGGGATGACGTTCCAGGTGCCCGGGCTTGATGACCAGGGGCGGCTCGAGGCCTTGCGGCTGCGAGCTGGAGGGCGAGGCATGGAACTGCCCGACGAGGTCGCACGTTACATTCTGCACCGTGGGCCGAGGCGTCTCGAGGCGTTGTTCGAGGTCCTGGAAACGCTCGATCGTGCCTCATTGTCGGCCCAGCGCAAGCTCACCATTCCTTTCGTCAAGCAGGCGCTGGGCTGGTAGGCCGGTCATTCCCCCGGGTTGCATAGCCATTCGGTCTCGAAGCGGAAGGCGTTGAGGACGTCGTCCTGGGTGAAGCCATTGCGGGTCAGGGTATCTTCCCACTCTTGAGTGTGGCGGTAATCCGTGAGCACTTCGTCGAAGGCATCCCGCAATGTCTCGGCGTCGTCGGGGAAGGTGAACCCGCCCCAGCTACGCACGATCTCGCCATCCACCTTGGGATCCTCGAAGCCTTCCACCACCTCGACATCCGGGCTCTGCTCACCGAGCTGGCTGACTGTGAGGCCGGTGCCGGCATAGGCATCGGCGCGATCTGCCAGTAGCGTCTCGGTGGCGGCGTCGTTGGACTCGATCTCGATCATTCGCGTGTCGGGGACGCCGAGCGAGCGGAGGATATCGGTCTGGGTCGCGCCCTGGAGCACGGCGACGTCGATGTCGTCACGCCTGGCGAAATCCTCGTAGCCGCGGATGTCGAGAGGATTGGTGGCCCTGACCAGCAGTCCTTCGCCATAGGACGTATTGGGCGCCGAGAAGAGCACGCGTTCGCAGCGCTCGGGGCGAATCGCCATCTCGGCGGCGGCCATGTCGAAACGTCCTTCCTCGAGGCCGGGTATCAGATCGCCGAAGGAGGTGACGACCCACTCGACGTCGTCGATGCCGAGCTCACCGAGTACGTGGCGCGCCACTTCAGGACCGGGGCCCTGCCCCTGGCCATCGTCATTCAGGTAGCCGTAGGGAACCTCGTTGGCCACGGCCACGCGGATACTGCCCTGTTGGCGAAGCTCCTCCAACGACGCGGCCAGGCTCGTCGGCGCGGTCAGGCTCAGTGCCAGGGGCACGGCCAGCCAGGCGAGGCGCGTGCCGATGCTGGCGTCTCGGGTGGGCCCGTCGATTTCCATTTCGTCCATTGTCCACTTCCTCCACTGGTACCACCGACCAGGGAGACGCGGCTTGAAGGCCCGTTCGGGCCATTGGCTCCGCGTCTCCGTCGCGGCGTGAGACTCTTTTCTCAGCATAGATCGCTACCTTGGAGGCCGCCATCAGCGGTGGCGTCACCGCTTTAGTTGTATCTCGCGGTGCTGGCCGTCGCGTAGACCCACCTCGTGAATGATCACCCGGCGCTGGCCGCTTGAGGGGTCGACCAGACTGCCCGATACATAGAAGTTGCCGGAGGGCAGGCCGCGCAGCATGAAGTAGCCATTGCCGTCGGTGCGGGTGGTGTGGGTGTAGGCGCGGGCACGGGGATCGGCGCGTTCCACCGCGCGACCGGCCAGGGCCTGCTCGGCGGCCTCGGCGGAATAGGTGGTGACCGGCGCTACCGAGACGGTTTCGCTGGCACCGACCACGGTACCGGAGGCGGTGTCGAGCGTCAGGCGACCGCTGAGCGCGGCGTTGCCGGTTTTCTCAAGGGCGGCGTATTCGCTTTCGGGAAAGTCGACCTGGCGCGGTACGCGCCCTCGATCGCGATCGGCATCGCGCTCGTCGCCGATATCGGATATGTCGACCGAGTCGTCACGTTGTGTACCGACCGAAGGGGGAGGAAGGGCCTGGCAGCCCGCAAGAACGATACCCAGCAGAAGGGGCAGTAGGAGATGGCGCATAACGTCCCTCTTTCTTTAGCATTGGCCCTGTGCGACGAGAGAGCTTAACGCAAAAGGGCCACCGCCAGTAGCGGTGGCCCTTGAGGAGCCGATTAGAGCGAGTGATCAGGCCTTGCGGGTGGCCTTTTCGACGTTCTCGGAAGCCTGCTTGACGTTGGCGTCAGTCAGCTTCTGGCTCTGCTGGACGAAGTCCTGCTGCAGGGAGACGACCTTTTCGGCATCACCCTTGAAGCGCTCGGTCAGCTCCTTGGCGACCTTCTGCTGGCCTTCCATGTAGGAGCGCAGGCCCTCGGCGTCCTTGACGTCGAGCAGGGAGCGAAGCTGGGAGATGCCGGTCTCGGTGTAGGCCTGGCTGGCATCCAACTGAGCGCGCAGCATCTTTTCGGTGAAATCCACGGACAGAGACGCATAAGCGCGTGCCGGGCCGAAGAACAAGGATTCGAATTGCTCGGTAAACTGCTGGGTATTGAAATCGCGCATCGTCTGAACCCTCCTGGGGGTGGTCTTCGGTGAAGGCCTGGGCGATCCGCCGATGCCTTCGCGTTGCATGTTGCAATGCACAATAGCAGGCGTTTTTGTGCGCCGCAACATGGCGAGCGTAAAAAAATGTTTCGAACCAAAACGCTTCGTGACCGCTCGTCGTGGGGAAGAGCACTAAATGCGACCAAGAATCGTTCGGAAGCACCTTGCAAGCATCCCTGGGCACCGCCATGGTGAGGGGAGGATCTGCCGATGAGGAAACGAAGATGAGTGACAAGCGTATCGAACGTGACAGCATGGGCGAGCTGGAAGTCCCCGCCGATGCCCTTTACGGCGCCCAGACCCAGCGAGCGGTGAACAATTTCCCCGTCTCCGGGCAACCCATGCCGGCAGCCTTCATTCATGCCATCGCTCACATCAAGCGTGCTGCGGCGCGGGTCAATCATGACCTGGGTTTGCTCGACGGCGAGCGTGCCGAGGCCATCGTCAAGGCTGCCGAGGCGGTGATCGATGGTCAGCATGACGGCCAGTTTCCGGTGGATGTCTTCCAGACCGGCTCGGGCACCTCGAGCAACATGAACGTCAACGAGGTGATTGCCCATCTGGCGGCTGCGGAGGGGGCCGAGGTCGGCCCCAACGATCACGTCAACATGGGACAGTCGAGCAATGACGTGATCCCCACTGCCTTGCACCTGTCGGCGGCACTGGAGGTTACGCGTGAACTGCGTCCGGCCCTGGTGCACCTGCGCGAGACGATCAACAGCCGGGCCGCCGAGCTCGATGAGGTGGTCAAGACCGGCCGTACCCACCTGATGGATGCCATGCCGCTGCGCATGAGCCAGGAACTCGGCGGCTGGTCGAGCCAGGTAAGCCAGGCCATCGAGCGGATCGACAGTGCCATGACGCGACTCTGCCGGTTGGCCCAGGGCGGCACGGCCGTGGGAACCGGTATCAATGCTCACCCCGAGTTTGCCGAGCGCATGGCCCGGGAGCTCGGGGAACGTACCGGGTTGACGCTGACACCCAATGACAGCTTCTTCGCCAGCCTCGGCTCGCAGGATGCCGCCGTGGAGCTGTCGGGGCAATTGCGTGGCCTGGCCTGTGTGGTGATGAAGATCGCCAATGACCTGCGCTGGATGAATTCCGGGCCCTTGGCCGGTCTCGGCGAGATCGAGCTCGAGGCGCTGCAGCCGGGTAGCTCGATCATGCCGGGCAAGGTCAATCCGGTGATTCCCGAGTCGGCTGCCCAGGCCGCCGCTCAGGTCATTGGTCTGGACTCGGCGGTGACCGTGGCCGGCCAGAGCGGCAACTTCCAGCTCAACGTCATGCTGCCGCTGGTGGCCAACAACCTGCTCACCTCGATCCGCTTGATGAGCAACACCTCGCGGCTGCTGGCCGACCGCGCCATCGCCACCTTCAAGGTGCGCGAGGATCAACTCAGTGAACCGCTTTCGCGCAACCCGATCCTGGTGACGGCGTTGAACTCGGTAATCGGCTACAACGCCGCGGCGGCCATCGCCAAGCAGGCCTATCAGGCCGGTCGGCCGATCCTCGAAGTGGCCGAGGAGCAGACCGACCTGTCGCGCAAGGAGCTGGAACGGCTACTCGACCCGGCGGCCCTGACGCGGGGCGGGATACCGGAATGAGGCTGAAGAGCCGGGCTGTGCCCGGAGAGGTAAGACGTAAGCCATAAGTTGTCAGCTATAAGCTGTAAGAAAACCCTCCGAGGATGCCTCGGAGGGTTTGATGTTTCGGAGGATGGTAGCGAGCTTAGGGACGGCGTATTAAATGAGTACTCCGAGGTGAGGCTGCTTAGGCGCTGTCTGAAAAGTCGACGAGCGATGACCAGACAAGGCAAAAATTGTCGAAAGTCCGGAGTTTACGAGCGGTAAATGAGGCTCTTGAGACAATTTTTAACGCTGTATGGTCGAGTGCAGGCACTTTTCGGACAGTGGCTAGAAGGGAATATGCACCGAGGCGGTCACCAGGTTGAGATGGGCGAGCGTCGGGTCGTCGAAGCGTTCGTATTCGAGCTGGCTGATCAGGTGCGAGAACTGCCAGCGAGCGCCGAAGCCTTCGACGCGGGTGGTGCCGCCGTCCGGTGCGGCGGCGTTGCCGGTGACCGCTTCGCTTTCCCAGCCCGCCAGGCCGGACTTGGCGTACAGGCCGACATCACCCAGGCGCACGCCGGCGATCAGGCTGCCGCCCAGGCTGGTGGTGTCGACGAGCATCTGCTGGCCACCGGAGAGGGGGACGTCGTCGCTTTCGCGATAACTGAACTCGGCGCCGAGATCCAGCGCGGGTAGGCCCGAGGGGGTGAAACCGGCGGTGAGGCGGAAGCCCGAGGTGTATCGGTCGGGGCTATGAACGTCGTTGCCCTGGATCAGCAGGCCGTTATCGAGACGCGTGAGCTCAGTGGACTGGCCCGTATAGGAGGGCGTACCGGCGGCCATCGTCAACGAGGCGTAGGCGCCAGTGAACATCAGTACCAAGCTTGTTGCTACCCCTTTTCCAACGCGAAATGTCATGTCCCCAGACCTTGGCATGGCCGCGCCGCGGCCCCGTTCTTGTCGGATGCTTTCCGATCATGCTGATTCGTTAGAAAGTAGCACTTAGTGTCAAGCTCTGCCAGGACGTTGTCGCGCCTCGAGCTGATGGTGAAGCGCCGCCAGTTTCGGTGCTTCCAGTCCATTCTCGCGCGCCACGTGGAGTAGGGGCATCAGGATGGCGTCATGTTCGGTGGGCCGGTCAGCCAGGATGTCCTGCAGCATCGAGGCACGGTTGTCGGCGGTGGCGGCTACCACATCCCAGACCATCGCCGGGAATCCCTGTGGCGGCGGCGGGATGGCCGCGGCGGCCATGATGGCTTCCACTTCCTCGATGACGGCGTCGACCATGGGGCGCAAGGCCGGGTCTCGCAGTTGGCCATTGGGGATGCGAAAGCGAGCCACCAGGGGATTGATGGCCGCATTCACGGCCAGCTTGTGCCACAGGCGAATGCGAATGTTATCGACTGCCTGAGCGGGGAGGCCGGCCCCCGTCAGGGCGTCGGCCAGGGCGGCGGCGAGTTCGGGGTGGAGGCCATCGAGATGGCCGATCCAGGTGCGACCGTGTCCAGCATGCACGGTGCTGTTGTCGCCATTGGAATAGGCGCCTTCGGTCGTGGTGGCGCAGAGGGTGGGGCCTTGTCGTTGCCGGGTCAGGCGCGGTTGAACGTCGAAGCCGTTTTGCCACAGGACCAGTGGCGTATCGCTTGGCAGGTGTGGGGCGACCGTCGACAGGGCCGCGGCGGCGGAGTAGGCCTTGGTGACGAGGTGCACGGCGGTCAGGCGGGATGTGTCGAGTTCATCCAGCGAATCCGGCGTCAGGTATTCGAGCGAGCGGTGATGGTGTTCGCCCTCGGGTGTCGTCAGCGTCTGTCGGTGGGACAGGGAGCGGCGGCCGAACAGTGTCACCGGGTGGCGCTCGGCCAGGCGCAGGGCCAGCAGGCGACCCATGGCGCCCGGCCCGACGATCAGGTGACTCATTGGCGCTTGCCTCCCGCTGTGCGGCGTGTGCCCTTGCCTTGGCGGCGCTGGCCACCGCTGCGCTTGGCACTTCGTCCTCGGCCTCGGGCGGGCTTGCTCGCTTTGGGCTCGGGGCCTCGGGCCTCGCTCAGGGCGTTGCGCACTCGTCCGGCGTCGGCATGGCCGAGCAAGCCGCGCAAATCGTCGATCAGCCCATCGAGGAAGGGCGCCGGCGCATCGTCTTGCTCGGCGATGTTCGCCAGGCGTTGTTCCCATTGGGCGGTACGCTCGGGGCGGCCCACGGCTTCCGGCAATGAGGCGATCAGGGCGCTGCCGAGCCGGCTGGCCTTGAGGCTCTTGCCCTCGCGTACCAGATAGCCGCGCTCCAGGAGCGTCTCGATGATGCCGGCGCGGGTCGCCTCGGTGCCGAGACCGTCGGAGTCGCGCAGGGTGCGGCGGATCGCCGGGTCGTCCACGTAGCGGGCGATGTTCATCATCGCCTTGATCAGGCTGGCGTCGGTGAAGTGTTCGGGCGGCCGGGTCTCGCGGTCCTCCACGCCGGCCTGCTCGACACGGCAGGCTTCGCCTTCGCTGAGTGGCGGCAGGGGCGGTGCCTCGTCACGAGTGGTGAACAAGGGCTTCCAGCCGGGTTCGAGCACTTCCTGGCCGCGTGCGCGGAAGCGTTCCCCGGCGATCAGGAATTCGGCCTTGACCTCACGGGTCTGCAGGGCCGGGTAGAACTGGGCCAGCACGTTGCGGGCAATCAGGCGGAAGACGTCGGCTTCCTGGCGCGACAGCCGATCGAGGTCGGCGGGCTTGCCGGTGGGGGCCAGGGCGTGGTGAGCGCCGACCTTCTTGTCGTCCCAGGCCTTGGAGCGACGGGAAAAGTCGGCTCCGGCCAACCAGCGGCTCAGGGTCTCGTCGTTACGGCAGGCACCGCTCAGGGTGCGCTGCGCTTGGGCGAAATGCTCCTCGGGCAGATAGCGGCAGTCCGATCGTGGATAGGTGATCAACTGGTGGCGTTCGTAGAGGCGCTGGCAGACGTCCAGCACCGCCTTGGCCGAGAGCCCGTGGCGGCGTGCGGCGTCGACCTGAAGGGCCGACAGCGAGTAGGGCAGCGGGGCCGCCTGGCGCTTGTCGCGACTGGCCAGGCTGTCCAGACGGCCCTCGGCGCCGGGTAGTCGCTCGGCCAGGGCGGCGGCCGGAGCTCGGTCGAGCAGGCGCCCCTGGTCGTCCAGCCGATGGGTGTCGCCCGGCACCCACCAGGCGCGCAACTGGCCTCGGGAGACCGCCAGATCGACCCACAGCACGAAGAAGGGACGCGGCTCGAAGTCGCGGATCTCGGCGTCGCGCCGGACCACCAGGCCGAGCACCGGCGTCTGTACACGACCCACCGAGAGCACGCCGTCGTGTCCGGCCTGACGCCCGACCAGTGTCCAGGCTCGGGTCAGGTTGATGCCATATAGCCAATCCGCCCTGGCACGCGCCTGGGCGGCGCGGTAGAGCGAGGCATAGCGTCGATTGTCCTCGAGGCGCTCAAGAGCGCGCTTGACGGCCGGTGGATTGAGGTCGTTGACCAGCAGGCGTGCCACGTCGCGCTTCCAGCCGAGGTGCTCGATCACCTCCTGGACCAGCAACTGGCCTTCGCGATCCGGGTCACCGGCGTGAACCACCTGGTCGGCGCTCTTCAGCAGCCGGCGGATCACTGCCAACTGGCCGCGCGCCTTGGGGCGCGGCATGAGCTTCCAGTGATCCGGGAGGATCGGCAGGCTGTCGAGCCGCCAGGTCTTGAGGGTCGGGTCGTAGGCATCCGGTGGCGCCTGTTCCAGCAAGTGGCCGAGACACCAGGTGACGACGGTATCCCCGGCCACCAGGGCGCCTTCCTCCCGGCGCGGTGAGGTGGGCAGGGCATTGGCGATGGCGCGGGCCAGGCTGGGCTTCTCGGCGATGATCAGGCGCATGGCATCTCGTGCGGCAATGAGCGAACATGGGGATTCTTACAGTATTTTATGGTATCCGCCAGGGGGCGGGCTGGTGGGGTGAACGCCAGGCATCACAATGAGGGGACGTACATGCGAGAACGGGGTCGCCGTCGGCGCCTGCTGGGGCTTGGTTCGCGTACCGGTGGCGCGCTGCTCAAGCATCGCCTCGGTGGGCAGGCCGACTGGCGCGCGCTCGGCGAGGCACTGTTCGAGGGGCTGTCGGAGCTCAAGGGGCCGGCCATGAAGCTGGCCCAGATCATGGCCCAGTGGGATGATTTGTTGCCCGCGGACCTGGCCGATGAACTGGCGCGCCTGCAGCGTCAGGCCGAACCCATGCCCTGGGACGACATCCGACGCACCCTGGAAGCCTGCTATGGCGATCCCGCGACGCATTTTGCCTCCATCGAGCAACGGCCGTTCGCCAGCGCGTCCATGGGGCAGGTGCACCGGGCATCGACCCATGACGGCGAGACGGTGGTGCTCAAGGTGCAGTATCCAGGGCTCGCCGAGGTGCTCGAGGACGATCTTCGCCAGGTACATCGCCTGATGCGGCTGGGCCGCTGGCTGCGCATGCCGCAGGCCCGCCTGGATGCGTTGTTCGAGGAACTGGCGGCGAGCCTGCGGGGGGAACTGGATTATCGTGCCGAAGCCGAGGCGCTGGCCCGCTATCGAGCCCGTTACGCTCAGCGCGACGACCTGGTGATTCCCGAACCCTTGCCGGCGCTGTGCGGCCCCGGCGTGCTGGCCATGCGGCATGTGCCCGGCACGCCGCTGCGCGAGCTGGAAGGCGCCGATGACGCCACGCGACAACGCCTCGGCACGGCCCTGGCCGACTGGCTCACCGAGGAGCTCTTCACCCACGGGGAACTGCATGCCGACCCTCACGCCGGCAACTTCGCCGCCGATGCCGAGGGGCGGCTGGTGATCTATGACCTGGGCGCGGTGATCGAGGTACCGGCGTCGCGCCTGAGGGCCATGATGCGCCTGCTCGAGGCAACGCTTGCCGGAGATCCCATGGCCATGGACGAGGCCGTGACGGCACTCGGTGGCCGGCAGGGGCAGGGGGCTCCCCTGGCGCTCTATCGCGAGTCTGCGGACGCGGTAGCGCCGCTGTTCCAGCCCGGCACGCAGGATTTCGGCGATGTCAGAGTCCACCGTCGCCTGCGCGAGCTGAGCCCCAAGGTGTGGGCGGCCATGGATCGGCTCCAGCCGCCGGCGGATACCCTGTTGTTGTCGCGTACCCTCAACGGCCATTACTGGAATCTGGTGCGTCTCGGTGCCCGGCTCGACATGGCGGCACGGGTGCGTCCATTGCTGGCGTGGGCGTCTTCCTGAACGGCTGCCAGCATGGCGCTCGACTGATAGACTATGCGGTTTTCCGAGAGTGGTGGAGACGTCGATGCTGGCGGTATGGGTTGAGCAGTTGCTGGGGTTCGCGTCCGGGGCATTGGCGGCAATTCGCGAGGATGAGCGTTACCCGACGCTGATGGCCTGGGCGCGTCGCGAGGGGCCGGAACTGGTCGATGGCGACCTGGCGCTGGCCCAGGCGCTGGCCCCTGAGCTGTGGTCGCAGACGCCTCTGGAGCGGCTGGACTTCGCTTGCGAGCCCCTGGCCCGTCCCGGTCGCAACGAGCCCTGCTGGTGCGATTCGGGACGCAAGACCAAGCAGTGCTGCGGCGCCGTCTCCCTGCCCGGCCATGTGCCCACGCATCTGATGTGGATGCTCTCCTTGCGCGAATGGAAGGGCGGGACCCTCAAGGCGGCCCTGGCCAGTGGCCGCGCGCCGGCCCAGGCACTGCTCGAGGCCGGCCTGATCGCCGCCGAGTCCGGCCAGCGCGGACGCGCCCAGCAGATCCTCGAATCATTGTTCGAGAATGCCGATTGGTCGCGACTGCCCGAGCAGGCCGAGCCGGCCTTCGAGATCCTCGTCGATCTCTACCAGGAGCGCGGCTTCCACCGCAAGCGCGAAGCCCTGCTCGACGCGGTGCTCGATCGAGGCCCGCTGTTCCTGCGCGGGGTGGCCCTCGAGCGCCTGTGCCTGCTGCATCTCGACAACGACGATCTGGACAGCGCCCGGGCGGCCTTCGTGCGCGCTCAGCAGACCCTGCCCGACTCACCGACCCTGGCCTATATCGAGGCCATGTTGTTGTTGCACGAGGGCCACGAAGAGGAAGCCGCCGAGCGCTCGCGTTTCTGGTATCGCCGCCTGGCCCGCCAGGGAGACCTCGAACCCGAACAACTGCAGTTCCTCGCCGACCTGGCGGAGAACCCCGGCGCCACCCTGGCCGAGCAACTGCTCAACGCCGAAGCGGACCTGGCCGAGCCACTGATGTCGCTGCAGGCACTGTTCGATGCCTTGTCCGAAGCGCCACGCCTGGATATTCGTCAAGAGAACGGAACGCTGAGCTACCACAGCAGCGCCCGTGAGGACACTCTGTTCGCCGCTTTCCAGGCGGTCTTCCAATCCCAGGTCGAAGGCAGGACGTTGATGGGCTTCGACACGGACCCCTGGCCTCAGGCCGGCGACTGGCTGCCAGCCCTGTGCGCTCACCCCGAATGGTTGGACTCACCGGCCGTGGTGCAATCCCTGGCGCTGGCGCTGACCAGCCGTTTCGGAAGCCTGCCGTGGATGGCGCCGAGCCTGTTCGAACCATTGGCGCGGCGGTTGGAAGGCTGGCTGGCGCAGGTCGACGGGGCCGGTGACGCGCCCCTGCTCTGGGAAGTCGCCGACAACGCCTCGCTGTTGCGTGCCGGTCTGGCGCTGGTGGTGGGCATGGAGCGCGGTGCTCGCCAGCACTCCCGCGAACTCGCCGAGACGCTGCTGACGCTGGACGACCAGGACAGTCTGGGGCTGCGCGAACTGGTGCTCGACCAGTTGCTGCGCGAAGGACGTGACAGCGAGGCCCTGGCATTGAGCGAGCAGGCGGCGGCGGATGAACAGGCCGATCCCAGCTCGCTGCTGGGGATGCTGATGGGTCGGGTGCTAGCGCTCTATCGACTCGATCGCCCCGACGAGGCCGGGCATGCGCTGGCCATGGCGCACCAGCAGAACCCCTATGTGTTGACCCTGTTGTGCACTGAATCACCACGCCCGGCCCCCGCCGCCAGTGGCGGGGAGGCCGAGCCCGGCTCGCGTGCCGAGGCCTGGCAATATCGTACCCTGATGCGCGACCAGTGGCGGATCACACCGGGCGCGCTGGAGTGGTTGTGTGAGCAGCGCCCCGGCTGAGTGATCTCAGGTCTCGCTCTCTGCGGGGCGCAGCAGCGTCCCGCGATTGACCCATAGCGCCAGGAAAATCGCCGGCAGGCCCAGGAGCGATGCCAGCAGGAAGAATCCCGCATAGCCCTGAACGTCCACCACCAGTCCACCGAAGCCGCTGAGGAACTTGCCCGGCAGGGTCATCAGCGACGAGAAGAGCGCGTACTGGGTCGCTGTGTAGGCCCGTGACGTCAGGCTCGACAGGAAGGCAATGAAGACCGCGCTGGCCAGTCCGTTGGACAGGTTATCGCCGACGATGGTCATGACCAGCATCGCCAGGTTGTCGCCGGTCGAGGCCAACACCACGAACAGCAGGTTGGTCAGTGCCGTGGCCGTCGCGCCGAATACCAGCAATGGCCCGATGCCGTAGCGGGCCACCAGCAGGCCGCCGAGGATGCCGCCAAGAATGCTCATGGCGATGCCGAAGACATTGGTCACGTTGGCGATGGTGGCAAGCGAGAAGCCCAAATCGATATACAGCGGATGAGCCATGGACGCCATTGCCAGGTCGCTGATCCGAAAGACCGCCACGAACACCAGCAGCCAGAGTGCCTGCCGCCGGTAGCGGCTGAAGAAGTCGGTGAACGGGCAGACGATGGCACCGATGACCCAGGCTCCCAGGCGCCGCAGCCAGTCGGGGCGCCCACGGCTGACACGCAGGAAGGCGCGCACTCGCGGCTCGTGAATCAATTGCGTGGAAAGCGACAGCCGCTCCGGTTCCGGGCGCAGCAGAACCGTCACGACACCGACGAGCACCAGCGCCGCCATGCACAGATAGGCGGCCTTCCATGACACCAGCGACGCCACATAGAGTGCCCCGGCGCCGGCAGCGATCAGGCCGCCGCGATAGCCGACGATATAGGTCGACGCCATGGCGGCCTGCATGTCATCGGGCGCCGACTCGATGCGAAAGGCGTCGATGGCGATGTCCTGGGTCGCCGAGCCGAAGGCCACCAGCAGCGAGCATATCGCCACCATGGGCAGGTGTCCGACGGGATCGAGGTGCGCCAGGTTCGCCAGCCCGGCAGCGATCATCATCTGGGCCAGCAGCATCCAGCCGCGTCTCTGGCCGAACCAGCGGGTCAGGCCGGGCAGCGCCAGGCGGTCGACTACCGGGGCCCAGAAGAACTTGATCGAGTAGAGAATGCCGATCCAGGCGAAGAAGCCGATGGCCGCGACCTCGACGCCATCGCTGCGCAGCCAGGCGGTGAGGGTGGAGAACACCAGCAGGAAGGGCAGGCCCGCCGAAAAGCCGAGAAACAGCATGGTCAGCACCGGTGCCTTGAGGTATATCGCCAGGGCGTCACCCCAGCTACGGTGCGCGGTTGGTGTCGGCATGGCGCGAGCTCTCCTTGCGGCGGGCCTGGCCGCTCCCTCGCGGGGGCGGCCAACGATGTTAGAATGATGAACAGGATCGGGATCTCGAGAGGTCCCGATTGTTGCAGAGCACCGAGAGTGATACCAGCCAGAACCATCAGGAGTGACATGAGCGACGACAGCCTGTCCCCGACGGGGATCGACGATGCCGTGCCTCGCTGGTACGTCATTCAGTGCAAGAGCGGGGAATCCTTCCGCGCCGTCGAACACCTCGGCAACCAGGGATACGAGATATTCCATCCGGTGCTGCAGGTCCAGAAGAAGCGGCGCGACAAGCTCGTATGGGCCGTCGAACCGTTGTTCCCGTATTACCTTTTCATCCGCCTCGACCGGCTGGACAGCAACTGGCGTCCGATCCGCTCCACCCGGGGCGTGTTGAAGATCGTCACCTTCGGCCTCGACACGCCGGTCCCCGTGGACGACGAGCTGGTCGCGTCGTTGCGCGAGCATGGCAGCCAGCATGCGGGCGAAACTGCCACCGTCTATTTCCGTGCCGGTGAACAGGTGGAAATCACCGAAGGTCCCTTCAAGGACCTCCAGGCGGTCTTCGCGACTCACAAGGGCGAGGAGCGAGCCATCGTGCTGCTCAACATGCTGCACAAGCGGCAGCGCCTGGAGATGTCCGTCAGTCAACTGAAGCGCTGTGAATAGGCTGCCCCATTCCGGCCCTTCCGCCGACACTGTTCCCGATGATTTTTCCGATAGCCAGGAGACAGCGATGACCATCGCGCCGCAGCGGGTCGTGACCCTGCATTATGTACTCAGCGACGCCGAAGGCCGGGTACTCGACGATTCCCGTGCTCGCCAAAAGCCTCTGGAATACCTGCATGGGCACGGCAATATCCTGCCCGGCCTGGAAGACGCCCTAGTGGATCGGGTTGAGGGCGACGAACTGAGCGTGACTCTGTCACCGGCCCAAGCCTACGGCGAGCGTGACGAAGCCCTGGTGCGCGAGGTCGGCCGCGATGCCTTCCCAGTGAGCGACCTGGAGCCCGGCATGCGCTTCCAGACCCCCGGCGACGACGGCCCCGAGATCGTCACCGTACTGGAAATGCGCGATGACGGCGTACTGATCGACACCAATCACCCGCTGGCAGGGCAATCGCTCACCTACCGAGTAGAAGTGCTCGATATCCGCGACGCCACCCGTGCCGAACTGGCCAAGGGGCATCCACTACCGCCCGGCACCACTCCGGACGAGGTCGAAGACAAGAAGATGGTCTGAGGCAGCCGCTGCCCTGCAAAATCGCTCTTTTCGATACCGCGGCGACAGAAATCGAGCCCTTATACCCACAAGGCGGGATGCGATCAGCATCCCGCCTTGTTTGTTTTGCACTCTCACAAAGGGGCAATTAGTCTTGAATTCAAGGACGAAAGGCAACCCAGATTGCCCGCATGATGACAAGACAATACGCCGGGGACTACCGCAAGGAGAGGGCCGAGCGCCATCGCACCGTGCAGGGTAGGTGGCGGTAGCGTGCCAGAAACTTTGTCTCTTCTGGATACCCACCGGCGGCCACTGCACATGCCTGTTCGTTCCGATCTTTTGGCATGATTTTTATACAGTGTTATTGATGCCAGAAAACACGCAAGCACGCGAATTTTGGATAGGCTGCACGGTTATGATGTTTTTAGTTTAAAATCAATGGGTTAAGGTTTGAAGTGTAAAAATATTGAACGTGCCCGCTCGTTCAAGTGAATAAACAAGCGGGCTATTTAATATCTGTTAGGCGTCAAAGCAAATGAGCGACTACAACGCAAAGATCGAAAGGCTTCAGAGGTTCGCCGAACTGGTGCGCGAGTGGGAGGCCTCCCACTCTGAGCAAGCCAGAACGGAGATCAACAAGCTAAAGCGATCGGTGCAGCGCGATGTGATGGAGGCGGGATGCTTGAAGACGATGACCATATCGCCACCTCCCGCAGTCGGTGGCCTCATCATGCGAAATGTCAATCCGTTCGAACACATCTTTCAGGACATCTATCTTCGAAGCCTGAATCCTGTCGTATTGGACATGATCGCTGAGACCATCGGCGTGCTGGAGGAAGAAAGGGACAATCCACTCCCGGACGAGCCCGAAGGGGAGCCGGAGATCTCGTACGAGGTCCAAGTTGGCTACGTCTTTGTTGCGATGCCGATCGGTACCGGGTCTCCATACGACGACGTTCTCGATTCCATCAAGGAAGCATGCTCACGTTGCGGCCTTTCGGCCGAGCGTGTTGACGAGGTTCAGAGCAACGAACGGATCACGGACCGAATTCTCGAGTCTATCCAAAAGGCACAGTTCGTAGTCGCCGATTTGACCGAAGCGCGACCAAACGTTTTCTACGAAGCGGGCTACGCCCACGGCATAGGCAAGCTGCCCATTTATATTGCTAGGGCGGGAACGAAGCTAGAGTTCGATCTGCAGGATTACCCGGTCATCTTCTTTGATAGCTATCGAGAGCTCAAGCAGGGTCTCGAGGATCGGCTACGTGCGTTCAGCGACTCTTGACAGCACGTTGACGCCTAACAAAAGCGATGCAGCTGACACCAAAAAGCGGCGCAGCTGATCGCCGGCGTTAAGTGGGGAGTTCGATGCTCGAAGGCAGTTGGGAGCAGGTGGCGACTGACGTCGATTTCAACCTAGAAATTGACCGAGCGAGCTTTCTAGGCATGATCGACCGAAAAGCCAAGGTGCTAGACTTTGGGTGTGGATACGGCCGGATTTCCAATGAACTTACTGAGTGCGGTTACATTGATGTAACGGGCGTTGATCCTTCCTACGCAATGATCGAACGTGGAAGGAAGGCGTTTCCTGGGTTGCCTCTCCTACATTCGGATGGGCTTGATCTGCCATTCGATGATAATGCATTCGATGCCGTCATCATTTGCGCGGTACTTACGTGCATTACTTCACTCGAGGAACGGGGTCGAGTGGCTGCGGAAATAATCCGTGTGTTGAAGCCAAGTGGGATCGTTCATATATCGGAGTTCTGTTCGGAAGAAAGTAAGGACTTTATTTCCGGCCTCGGTTTGCCGATGCGGCACAGTAGCCCGAAAGAGCTCCGCGACGTGTTCGCTGGTTTCTTCTGCGTTCATGATGAGGTTGTGAGCGCAAGTACTATGAGTGGTGAGTCCGCGTCCAGCTACCGCGCGTTCATCCGACAGCCACTTAACAAAGCAATGCACGCGACAAGCGCGTGATTGCGGCGTTAAGCGAGAGGAAACCCTATGGAAAATTACATTGGATATGCTGTGGCGGGCTTGCTTGCTATATCCGCTGTATTACTTGGGACCTTGATTCCTGGAGGCCCAATTGAGAAAAGAGATTTCTCGCATATATCTCCCTTAAAACTGGGAGTGTTTAATGTGTTCCTAACTGCTTTAGGGGTTGGTAGTTTTCCCTTAGTCTATTTTTCAATTGAAGGGTTTGAGGTTGCATTTATCGCAGCAGCATTGTGTGGAATATCGTATTTCCTCGTGTATGCCTTGGATTTAGGAAAAATTTTCCCCGTCTCTCCCGATAGGATGCCTCGCGCGTTATTTTGGATTGAGGTTGTCGGGCTTCTCCTATCCATACCGCTATTACTTCTATCACTTATCTATATGTTCATGTCAAAGGGTAGTAGCAACGTCACTGGCGTTCAATCGAGTGCTATGATAATGATATTGGTTGTTATGATTGCCTTGGGTGTTGGAATAGTCATATTCGCTACAAAATCAGCAACGAGACAATCGCCTAACAAAGCTAATTCAGCCGACGAAACAAGCCGCGTGGATGATTAGCGGCGTTAGGCGGCTGAACAACCATCCTTGAAACCTATGAACTCATCAGTCCGCCTCCGGGCACCTATCGCTGAGGATGCTCCCGACCTCGTTCTGCTATTCGCAGAGCTTGGTTATGTCGTCCGTGAGCAGACTGTACGCGACAATATTCGTAGCCTTTCAAACGGCTCTGCCGATCGGGCTTGGGTTGCAGAAGCCCCCAATGGTCTTCTTGGGCTAGTGAGTGTCCATTTGACCCCGCTATTCCATGCCCCAGGCCATCTCGGTCGCATTACATCATTGGTGGTGTACAGCCATGCTCGTGGCCGCGGTATTGGAAGCCTTCTCGTACGTCAAGCGCAAGATTACTGCCGAAAGTCTGGCTGTGAGCGCATCGAACTTACTAGCGGCGACCATAGGGAAAAGGCGCACCGCTTCTACGAGAGCCTCGGATTTCAAGTTTGCTCTCAACGGTACGTCAATGCCATAGGCGCCGACTAACAATTCGTTCAAGCCGAACCCGTATCGGATCTCCACCTACGTGCTTTTACACTACGCTAGCACGCAGTATTCACCTCGCCACGGGTCGACTTAACTCTGGCGTTATATGCTTAGAGGAAATGGATAATTCGATGATTGAGACTGAAAGATTAATACTCAGACCTGTAACCTCAGAAGATATTGATATTTATGAAAAGCTTCTTGCTTGCGCTGAAATAACGAGATATTTGCCTGGTGGAGAACCTTTTAGCTTGGAATGCATCCAGAATTACGTACCAAGCAAAGTGGCTCACTGGTCGAGAGGTTATGGCACTTTTGTTGTAGCGTTAAAGGATAATCCGTCTCAAAAAATCGGTTATGTCGGCATTGAGCTAATTCCCTAATCTAACTTTTCAGATATTAGATATGCATTAATACCTCAATATCAAGGTAAAGGGTACGCGTTTGAAGCTTCAAAGGCCGTTCTAAATTTTACCTTGGAGACGGGCTTTGTATCTGAGGTTTTTGGTGTGGCGGTAGTTGAAAATCTGGCATCAGAAAAACTACTCCGCAAGCTGGGTATGCAAGAGTCTAAACAGCGTTTATACGACAGCGATGATCTAGTTACACTGTCTACTCAAACACGCATATAACAAACGTTTCAAGATGGGTTCGCAACGCTCGGCGGGCTTTGGTTTGATTTTGTTTTTGTATATAAGGTGTAATAATTGAGTGTCGTGGTAGCGTTGCTCACCACTTAAGTGGGTGTTATGAACTAAAAACAATCTGGTGAAAATTATGCCAACGGTAACCGAATGTCTGTACCGTAACCAGAAAATCAGTGTTGATCGTGCACTTGAACTTGAACTTGAACTGAAGCGGAGCGACGGCGGAAATCGCTGGTCACATCTTAACTTTAGTTGCATCGAGTGCGGAGAGCCTGTCAGACCACATCGTGGCGGCGGCCACGCTTCTGCTCATTTTGAACACCTAGATAGAAACCCTGATTGTTCACTTAGCCACCGCATGCGTGATACAACAAATGCAACTAAGCTACGAGCCGACTACGCTCTTGACGATATAAAAGCTATTGAAGGCTATGAGATTGATAGAAAGATCACTACTCTGGCTCGGAACGCCAGTATAGTGGCCAAGTGCAAGAAGAGGGATGACTATACATGCCAAGCCTGCGAGTTCCGTCTTCAGCTCGAAGGACGGTTTGTCATCGAGTGCCACCATATAAAGCCGCTTGCTGAAAACGGGATGCGCGACGTTTCTCTTGATGAGTTAGTTTGTCTTTGCCCCACTTGTCACCGTATCGCACATACCCGAAAAGAGCCGTTCAGTGTTGAAGAAATTAAGAGGCTTCGTGAGCGCCGATCATAACAATCGCATGCACTAGGATAGAAAAAAGCACCGCTCTTCGTTACTTGTTGCTATGTTTTTTCTGCTGGTGATACGCAATGTTATGTTTAGGAGAATGCATTGAGTTTATGGTTTTAGTAAGCAAAGTTGATTGGTCTTTAACCAAAGATGTGATTTCTATTATTGGTGCAGTTGGTGCTCTACTTATTAATGTGTTTGGTCTTTCGACATGGAGAAGACAGCTTCGCGGAACAAGTGAGTACGAGTTGGCGAAAAAGCAATTTTAAAGGATTATGAGATTCAGCTGGCTCTTCAAAACGTAAGAAACCCTGTTCTCCATTTGAGCAAGGAAGAGGTTGAAGCCGGACGTAGAATCGAGGAAGAGCAGCGAATTTATGGTGAGCGCATGAATCACCTGTATGAAATATGGGCCGAGATGCAAACTATACGTCTAGAAACAAAAATTGTTTGGTCTGATGAGGCTCATGACTGCTTCAATGAAATCAAAAAAAGAATCGGAGATGTTAGAGGCGCAATCTGGCTGCATTTCTGGATGAAGGGAGCATACGCTGGTCCAGGCACACAAGTCGACAATAACCCAGATAGGGTGGCTGAAAACGACAAAGTGGTTTACTTCGTCTCAGATGATGATGAGTTTAGTGTGAGGGTTTTAGACGCTATTAATGAAGTTGAGGATTTCTTGGGGCCCAAGGTTCGGAGGAAGTAGGCATAATCGGCATAATAAGAACAGGCAGCACCGCCCCGCGGGGTTGGGCCTCACTCCACTCGGCCGCTACTTTAGGCGTTATGTGGCTTAAGGAGTTTAGGTATGGCATTCAGCAGACCAGGAAAAGCAACTCTACTCGAAGTGAAGGGGCTACGGTAGTTAAATGTTTTGAGGAAATAAGTATGGATTCTTCTTCTGAGTTGGCGAGCTATGAGCCAAAAGAAATTACTGAGAGAATGGCGTCTATGCTCAGAACTACCCGTTGAACGAATAGTCCTCAGGCTTTATCGGCGGTTAAGTCCGCAATAGAAAGAACAAGGAAAGGTCTGTAGGTGGGGGTGTGTTCACATAATAAGGCGCTATTGTCGCCGCTATCGCGGCTGGGACGGCTTACGCTTCGCTTCAGCCGCCCCAAAGCTGAGCGTTAGGGCAAAAGGAATTCCGATGCATATGGCAGATCTAGAGATCCCAGAAGAAGCAAAGCACGCCCAGTCAGTCGTTGAAGCCGTGCTTGGTGATTTGATCGTCGGTGTCTACCTTTACGGATCGGCGATCGTGGGTGGCCTAAAACGTGACAGTGACGTTGACGTGTTGGTCGCGGTCACTCATTCGCCTACCTTTCTGCAAAGGAAATCCTTGGTTGCCCGACTGATGAGATTATCTGGGGCTATCGGAAACTCGAAAGGCACAAGGCCGGTAGAGCTTACTGTGGTCGCAGTGCCTGATGCTGTCCCTTGGCGATTTCCGCCTCGGGCTGAATTCGTCTATGGTGAGTGGTTGCGAGAAAAGCTCGAGGCTGAGAGCGTGTCGGAGCCTACACGCGATCCTGATCTAACCATTGTTCTGAAAAAGGTACTCGATAACAGCTTGCCGCTGTATGGAAGTGATGCTTCTGAGGTTTTTTGAGCCGGTGCCACTAGCTGATATCAAAAATGCTATCCGTGATTTCTTGCCAGATCTATTAACCGAGACTGTTGGTGATGAACGAAATGTGGTTTTGACATTGTCGCGGATGTGGCTGACGGCTACTACTGGTGATATCGCATCGAAGGATATTGCCTCGGTATGGGCTGAAAATCAAGCCCCTCCTAAGCATGCGAGGTTGTTGAAGTACGCCCGAGAAGGCTACCTTGGAAGGATTAAAGATAGATGGGAAGACAAGTATGAGGGTATGGAGGAACTTGTTTTACATATGAAAAAGAAAATTGAGGAGAATCTTGGTGATCTGTAGTGAGCAAAGCCCTAACTATCAAAGGCACAGGGGTAAATTTTCCCGTGCTGTGGGCGGTAAGTAGTTCGGAGGCTACTCTTATGAATTACAAGAATCCACAACGAAGTTCATCACAATGGTGGATATGGCCATTGCTTCCATTTGCAGCAGTAGTTGGCGCGAGTATTGGCACATTTCTGCTTACCCTAATGCAATGGTTTGGAATGAAGATGCAGGGTGGGTTTAGTGAGGACGGTTGGTACTTTTTATATATCCTTCCTGTCATTTCATCGTTAGCCTTTGGGTGGCTTTACGCATACATAACACTATATCTTGCACCCAAAGGAAAAGTTATCACTGCCTCAGTAATGGTTACGGTTCTTGGTGTGATTTCAGCTATTGGCTTGCTGTTTATGTGGCTAAATCCATATCGCGAGCTAGGCGAGGCTATTCAAGCATCACTGGGTAGTATCGCAACCATGATTGCTGCAATTACAACAATAGTCACACAGAAGGGTGACTTTGAGTGAAAACGTCCAACCATGCTTTCCACTCGACCAAAAAATGCTTCGCGGTTTTCGTCGGATGGGCTTGGTCGGTGCACGGATCATGGAGCGGCATATGACCGAAGGTGAAGCTAGGGCTCTCGCAATCCAAGAGACAGACTACTGCTATGTCCTTGCGCGTGCGTGGGAAGACCAGGAAAAGCACGGAATCTGTCTCGAACGGATTTATACGAAAGGGCGTTGCGAAGAAATCCGGATGGCGTGGTGGAAAAATGGCCAGTTCCAGACACGTCCAGCGGATATAGATGTAGTCAACTGGGTTCGACTGTTCGAGAACGCAGTCTCGGAAGGTGTCTTTACGGCCGATGAAAGGCTTGGAATGCTCCAAGCCCTGGTCCGGTAGTAGTCACACCGAAGGTCTGTTCAACACGTCGCTCAACGTGACTGGCTTACGCTTCGCTTCATCCAGCACGTTAGCTCTGCGTGAATGACCGTACCTTGCCGCCAATTCCTTGGCTCGTCGGGATGCGTAAAAGTTTTAAACCTATTAAATTTGGAGATAGGTTATAGTGAACAGTATATATCATAACATTAAGGGTCGCTGCCGGTGCGGGAAGATAGAATTTTAAGTTATTGCAATTCCAATGATCACAATGGCTTGTCACTGCACAGGATGTCAGAGAATGACGTCAAGCGCATTTAGTTTGAGTTCGCTATTTTCGAGTACTGACTTGTCGATCACATCCGGGGAGCCTGTTATCGGCGGGCTGCGTGGAACCACGCATCACTTTTTCTGTGGGCATTGCATGAGCTGGTTTTTCACTCGACCATGAAGTCATGGATGACTTTGTAAATGTACGCTAAATTATGCTAGATGATTCTCGAACGTACAAGCCATTCATTGAAACTTACACGGATGAAAAGCTTGGGTGGGCCACTACTGGAGCAGAGCATAGCTTTCCTAAGTTTCCGCCGCAGGAAAAGTTTCCAGAACTCCAAGAATATACGAAGAAGCATGGGTAAATACAGTATCTGAGGATAGGGGGAAGTAAGTCACAAATCAGTTTCGCCGGATAAATTACTCGCTCTGCTCCCATTTTTCCGGTGAGCTGGGAGTTATATTTAATGGAGTAAATGGTGATTTCAGGAATCAATCACATAACTATCGCAGTCAGTGACTTGGAGCGCTCTCTCCAGTTTTATCGAGATGTTCTGAATTTTTCTGCTCACGTCAGATGGAATGAAGGGGCTTATCTATCTGTGGGTAACTTATGGTTCTGCCTGTCTTGCGATGAACCGTGTCCCAAGAGCGACTACACTCATATTGCATTCGACGTTTCATCGACTGAATTCGAGGTCTACGCTTCCCGCATCGTTTCTCTAGGTGTGGAAGTTTGGAAGAAAAACAAAAGTGAAGGGCAGTCGCTTTATATTCTGGATCCCGATGGCCACAAATTAGAATTACACGTAGGCTCGCTCGAGAGCAGGCTCGAGGAACTTAAAAGAAAGCCATATGATGGGCTCGTTTGGCTTTAAAACTAACATGATGTTCAAGATGGCTTTTTACATTTGCAGTTTTGAATCAATTTTATTCTTTGTGGCGTAATGTGTTGCGTTTGGGTGGCTGCACTGTTTGCTTGTTGACGTGGCATCCAAAGGGAGGCGTCTCAGTCTACATGGCATATGCGTGACAAAAGACTTCGATGGAGCATGTAGTCCCCGATGTTTTTTGGCAAGAAAACCTGCCAAGGGGGGCTGTTTTCGTCAAAATCTGAGTAGTGTCGCATAGTGTGACGAGCACAACTATGTGGATGCTGCATATTTGAGTGTTAGGTATCTGGTAAAAGGAAAACGCATGCTTAGGTATCTGGTTACGACCTTCCGCACACCTCAGTTTGATCCATCAGTCATCGAAGCGCACTATGCGTTTCTTGATGATCTTAGAGAGAAAGGCCAGCTTGAGCTTGCTGGCCCTTTTACGGATAAATCTGGAGGTGCTTATCTGATTAGGGCGGCGGATCTGGAGGAAGCAAAGGCCATCGCATTTAGTGATCCGGTGCATATATCAAAGTCGTCAATCGTCACTGTTTATGAATGGAATGCCAAGTGAGTGCCTAACTGTTGACTCCGGGTGACGAGCGGAAGCGCACCTCTTTATGTGTTTCGGTCTTTGGCTGAGGCATTTTGTGCGCGTCATAGGTCGAAATGGTAATTGGGATTAGAGATGGATGTTTTTCGAGAAATTGAAGCATTAGAAATGGAGCTGGTAGATCCCGACACCCGAAAGAATGTTGCCCGTCTTCAGAAGTTGCTAGCAGATGAGTTTCTTGAGTTTGGTAGCTCCGGAATGGTGATTCGTAAACATGACGTACTAAGTAATGCTGACTTTTCTGGTGAAACTAATTATCAGCTCAGTAATTTTGAGTTCAGGGCGCTGGGTGATAAACACATTTTGGTTACGTATAGGTCGATAAAGTCAGCCGTGGAAATAGCCTATCGAAGCTCTATTTGGGTAAAGGAAAGTGGTCGCTGGAAAATGTTGCATCATCAATCTACCGTAGTTCCTAGTGTTATTTGACAAGCGTTATCATGCGAAGTTGTTTTTTGGAAATTCAAGTTTTCTGTTAGTTTAGATGTTGGTCAATGGAGTCAGATAACCATGACGGTTTCTTTTGTTGTTATAGAGGACGAGCCAAGCCGCCCGGTTGTGGCCGAGTTACTGAAGGAGCATCTTAGTAATATGGCGAAACACTCTCCGCCAGAGAGCGCTCACGCGTTGGATGTCAAGGGGTTGCAGGCGAAGAACGTAACCTTTTGGAGCGTTTGGTCGGGGGCTGAATTGGCCGGATGTGGCGCGCTGAAAGAGCTAACACCATACCATGGTGAGATAAAATCTATGCATACATCCTCTTCCTATCTTAGAAGAGGGGTAGCTTCAGAGATAATGAAGCATTTGATGAATGTCGCGAGTAAACGAGGTTATCGGCGACTGAGCCTCGAAACGGGCTCTGCAGAAGCCTATGTTCCCGCACGTTATCTCTATGCCCGGTTTGGCTTCGAAGTCTGTGGTCCCTTCTCTCACTACCAAGAGGACCCACATAGTACCTTTATGACTCGCGAGTTATGATTGCCTTGAGTGGCGGGGTAGTCATGCTTTTCTAAAAATCATAAATGGGGAGCACGCCTTACCAAGATAATTTGTCCAGCGAATAATAGAGCGACTAAATTAGTGAGGGTATAGCTCTTTAAGGATTAATCATGAGCGTCGAGATGGATTTATACAATGCTGCGGTTAACCTTGTTCTAGACCGATATCCTGAAGGGTGGGGTGGCGCAGCAGCTGTGATGACTTCAACTGGGCGGGTTCTGACTAGCGTGGCCCCAGAAACTAAAAATGATGCATTGTCGCTTTGTATGGAAGTTGGGGCATATCTGGAAGCACATAAATTCAACGAAGCCGTTACCCATTCGCTATGTGTTTATCGTGATGATGAGCACTCTACATTCAAGATTCTGACCCCTTGTGGTATCTGCCAGGAGCGCCTGGTCCATTGGGGTGGGGACGTACTTGTTGCCATTACAAATATTGATAATAAGCTAATATTCAAGCCTGTTAGAGAGTTACAGCCTTTTCACTGGTCAGGGGTCAATGGTGATGAGCTGTAACGGGCACCGGAAACTTGGGCACTGCCGTAGGCGTTCTCACAAACACCGATAAAGCGCTGCTTTCCTTACCCAACAATCCAACCCCACCAGGATTGAGAGTTTCTCGAAGCCTGGTGGGGTTTTTATGGTTTATCGCAGATGGATATGCCTCAGCCGCCGATCTTCTCGCGCAGGAAGGCGATGACGTCGTCGATGGGGATCATGGTGGCTTCGCTGTCGCGGCGGCCCTTGTATTCCAGTTCGCCCTTGTCGAGGCTGCGGTCGCCGATCACGATGCGGTGGGGAATGCCCATCAGTTCCTGGTCGGCGAAGCGCACGCCGGGGCGTAGGTCGCGGTCGTCGAGCAGGACGTCGAGCCCGGCGTCGGAGAGCGCCTGGTAGAGGCGTTCGCTCTCGTCGCGCACGCGCTGCGACTTGTGGGCGTTCATCGGCACCAGGGCGACGTTGAAGGGGGCGATGGCGTCGGGCCAGATGATGCCGGCGTCGTCGTGGTTCTGCTCGATGGCGGCGGCGACGACCCGGGTCACGCCGATGCCGTAGCAGCCCATCAGCAGGGGCACGGCCTGGCCGTTGTCGTCGAGCACGGTGGCGTTCATCGCCGTGGAATACTTGGTGCCGAGCTGGAAAACGTGGCCAACCTCGATGCCGCGGGCGATGGAGAGAGTGCCCTGGCCGTCCGGTGAGGGGTCGCCCTCGACCACGTTGCGTAGGTCGGCGACCTTGGGCAGGGCGACGTCGCGCTCCCAGTTGATGCCGAAGTAGTGCTTGCCGTCGACGTTGGCGCCGGCACCGAAGTCGCTCATCAGCGCCACGCTGCGGTCGATGATCAGCGGCATCTCGCGGTTCACCGGGCCGAGCGAGCCGGGGCCGGCACCCACTACCGCGCGAATCTCTTCCTCGCTGGCCATGGTCAGGGGAGCGGCGATCTCGGGGAGATTCTCGGCCTTGACCTCGTTGAGCTCGTGGTCGCCACGCACCAGCAGGGCGACCAGCCCGCCTTCGGCGCCGTGCACCATCAGCGTCTTGATGGTCTTCTCGATGGGCAGGCCATGCTGCTCGACGAGGGTGGCGATGGTGCGCGCGTTCGGCGTGTCGACCAGGCGCAGTTCTTCCTGGGGCGCCGGGCGCTCGGGTGTCTCGCCGAACGGTGCGGGCAGTGCCTCGGCCTTCTCGATGTTGGCGGCGTAGTCGGATGAGGTGGAAAAGACCACCGCGTCCTCGCCGGAGTCGGCCAGTACCTGGAACTCATGGGAACCGGAGCCGCCGATATCGCCGTTGTCGGCCTCGACGGCGCGGAAGTCCAGCCCGAGGCGCGTGAAGATGCGCACATAGGCGTCATACATGGCGTCGTAGGAACGCTGCAGGCCGGCCTGGTCGACATCGAAGGAGTAGGCATCCTTCATGATGAACTCGCGGGCGCGCATCACCCCGAAGCGCGGGCGGGTCTCGTCACGGAACTTGGTCTGGATCTGGTAGAAGTTGGACGGCACCTGCTTGTAGGAGCGCAGCTCGTTGCGCACCAGATCGGTGATGACTTCTTCGTGGGTCGGGCCATAGCAGAAGTCGCGATCATGACGGTCGCGGATACGCAGCAGCAGGTTGCCGTACTGGTCCCAGCGGCCGGATTCCTGCCAGAGCTCCGCCGGCTGGATCGCGGGCATCAGCACTTCCTGGGCGCCGGCGCGGTTCATCTCCTCGCGGACGATGTTTTCGACCTTGCGGAGCGTGCGCAGCCCCAGTGGCAGCCAGGTATAGAGTCCCGCATTGAGGCGGCGAATCATGCCGGCGCGCAGCATCAGTTGATGGCTGACGATGTCGGCGTCGGCGGGGGTTTCCTTCAGGGTGGCTATCAGAAGTTGACTGGCGCGCATGAGTCCTGGGTCACCTCGGGTCTGGGGCTTGTCTTGAGCATGAATGAAGCCGCGCTGGGCGGGATATCATGGCATTGTACGGTGTGGCGGGATCGGCGGCAAAAGCTCGGACTCAGATCAACCGGCGCGGCTCGACGCCAGACCCGAGCCGTTCGAGCTGTCGCTCCCAGTCGGCGTGGTTGTCGACCTGGCCTCGCTCGCGCAGGGCGGCGATGGCCTCGAGGTCGAGGGTGGCGAATTGCCAGCCCGGGGTGGCGTCGTGGCTCTTCACCAGGATGCCGTCCGGCGGGAAACCGCGATCGCAGGGCGTGTAGACGGCGGCATGGCCGATATTGATATCCACGGCCGGCGACCACAGTGCCTCACCGACGGTGGGCGAGTGGATCACCGCCACCTGTTGCTCGATGGCCCGTGCCTGGGCGCTGAGCCTGACGCGCTGGTAGCCGGCCTGGGTGTCGGTGCAACTCGGCACCAGCAGCAGCTCGGCCCCGGCCTCGATCAGTGCCCGTGCCAGCAGCGGGAATTCACTGTCGTAGCAGATCAGGACGCCGAGGCGTCCCGCCGGGGTATCGAACACGCGCAGGCCATCTCCCGGGGAAATGCCCCATTCGTTGGTCTCGAAACGCGTCATGAGCTGCTTGTCCTGGAAGTCGGCATCGCCGCCTGGAGTGAACAGCCAGGCGCGATTGACGAAACGGCCGTCCTCGCGTTGCCAGGGCAGGGAGGGGGCGAGCAGTGTCACGCCATGGGTGATGGCGAGCTCACGCCAGGTGTCGTGGAAGGCCTCGCGCCAGGGTTGCAGGCCATGCAACTGCGCCTGGAGGTCGTCGCGTTCGGCCTCGGGCAGCAAGGAGGTCAATTCCATGCCGCCGTATTCCGGGAACACCAGCAGCTCGGCGCCCCGGCTGGCGGCATCGTGCACCCAGCGGGCCGCCTTGGTGCGGAATGCCGCCATATCCTCGAGAGCCTCGATGGGATACTGGGCGGTGGCCACGCTGAGAATGGCGTTGCTCATGCCGGGGTCTCCCTCAGCCAGAACACCATGGGCTTGGCGGTTTCCTCAGTGTCGTCGAGGTCCTTCCAACTGAAGCTCGTGGCGAGTTCCGGGATACGCCGGTAGCCCCGGCCCTGCCAGAAATCGTGCAGAGGACGATAATCGGCTGGGCGACGCGGGTGGTCGTCCGGCCGCTCCACGGCGCAGAAGGCCACCCAGGTGAAGCCGGCCTTGGCGGCGTGGCGCTCCCGGGCATCCATGAAGGCGTGGCCGAGGCCGGCGCCGCGATAACCGGGGAGCAGGACCGATTCGCCGTAATAGAAAACGTCTTCGACCCGGTAGCCGGCCTTCTCGAAGGGGGCGCGGAACTCCTCCAACTCGTCGGCCAGGGGTTGGGCGGTAGCGGCGCCGATCAGGCGTTCACCGTCCAGGGCCAGCACGAAGAGGCTGCGCGAGTTGTCGGCGTAACGCTTGAGATAGTCGGCTTCATAGGCCGGGTCGCCGTCGTACAGATAGGGGTAATCGCGGAAGACGCGGATACGCAGATCCGCCAGCGCTTCAAGATACGGGACGATTTCCGCCCCTTGGCAAGTCGTCAGTTGCGGTGTCGGCATGGCGTTTCTCGTCGACGATGTCGGGGATCGGTCAGACGGCGCGTCAGCGCTTCGTTCGTGTCATGACACTATCAGGCCAGTGTCGGGCTGCCCATCGCCACGGCGACGTTTTCTGCCGAGTCGGCGACGCCTCTCAGGCTCGACGGTGCAGCACCCAGAGGGTGACGAGGCCACCCACCAGTCCCCAGAAGGCGGCGCCGATGCCGGCCAGGCTGATGCCCGAGGCGGTGATGAGGAACGTGACCAGGGCGGCGTCGCGATGCTCGGCATTAGCCAGGGCGTTGGCCAGGCCCCCGCCGAGGGTCGGCAGCAGGGCGAGGCCGGCCACGGCCATCACCAGCTCGGCCGGGAAGGCGGCGAACAGTGAAGTGACGGTGGCGCCGAACAGGCCGAGCAGCAGGTAGAAGCCGCCGGCGGCGAGGCCGGCGGTGTAGCGGCGCTCGGGATCGGCGTGGGCCTCGGGCCCTTGGCAGACCGCCGCGCTGATCGCCGCCAGGTTGAGTGCGAAACCGCCGAACGGGGCCAGGGCCAGGGTCGTGATACCGGTGCCGCCGATCAATGGCGAGATCGGTGGCGCATAGCCGGCGGCGCGGATGGCGGCTATGCCGGGCAAATTCTGGGAGGCCATGGTGACCACGAACAGTGGCACGCCCACGCCGATTATCGCGGAGAGCGAAAAGCTGGGCATGATGAAGTCCGGGCTGGCCAGGGCCGGCGTGACCTCGCCCAGGTGCAGCGAGCCCTCGAATAGTGCCATGGCGATGCCGACGGCCAGCACCATCGGGATGGCGTAGCGCGGCCAGAAGCGCTTGCCGGCGAGGTAGGCGGCACACATGGCCAGCGGTAGGCTCAGGTTGCGTTCCATGGCCATGAACAGGTCGAGCCCGAAGCGCAGCAGCACGCCGGCCAGCAGTGCCGAGGCCAGGGCGCGGGGCAGGCGGTGCATCAGGCGTTCGAACAGGCCGGTCACGCCGCACAGGGTGATCAACAGCGCCGAGAAGAGAAAGGCGCCGATGGCATCGCTCATGGCCACGCCGGGCAGGCTGGTGGCCAGCAGGGCGGCGCCGGGCGTCGACCAGGCGGTGAGCAGCGGCATGCGGTAGCGCCACGAGAAGACGATGGTGGTCAGTCCCGAGCCGATTCCCAGCGCCCACATCCAGGAGCCGATCTGTGCCTGACTGGCGCCGGCCGCCTCGGCGGCCTGGAAGATGATCACCGCCGAACTGGTGTAGCCGATCAGCACGGCGATGAAGCCCGCCGTGAGGGTGGAGAGCGTGATATCACCGAGCGGCGCAGCAAGGCGGTTTGCCGAGGGTTTGCTGGACATGGTGCGGTCTCCTGAATGGTTGTGCGTTATAGCGCACATTCTTGGCAAGTTCGGCAAGATAGCATCGTGCGTTATCGCGTACAATCCGCGGCAGGGCTCGTGGAGATCGCCGCGGGCGAGTCGAAGCAGCGAATGTCTCGGAGGAGGATCGGCGTCGCATGGAGGATATTTCGCGACACATCGCCGCCACGCTCAGGGCGCTGCGCGAGCAGCGCGGCTGGAGCCTGGATCGCACGGCACGGGAAACCGGCGTCAGCAAGGCCATGCTGGGGCAGATCGAGCGCGGCGAGTCGAGCCCCACGGTGGCCACCCTTTGGAAGCTCGCCAGCGGGTTTCGGGTGTCATTTTCCGGCCTGCTGGGTGGCGGCCCGGTGCCGTCGGAGAGGGTGCGCCACGGCGCCGAGACCGTGTGGGGCGAGGATGCCTCCGGCATGCAGGTGGAGCCGTTGTTTCCCTTCGACCCGCTGCTGGGCTTCGAGCTGTTCGTGATCACCCTGGCACCGGGCGCGATCAGCGAGTCGGCGCCTCATGCGCCGGGCGTGGTGGAGCACCTGGTGGTGATCGAAGGGGCCCTCGAGATGCGCCTGGACGACGACTGGCAGCGCCTGGAAACGGGAGAGGGGCTGCGCTTCGCCGCCGATCGTCCCCATGCCTATCGCAATGCCGCCACGACGTCGACCCGCTTTCACAATGTGATCCACTATCCGCGTGATATCGAGTCGCTCAACGACTGAGTTCCGCTGCTTGCTCCTGCGATTCCAGCCGGGCCAGGGCCTCGGGACGGTACTTCGCCAGCAGGGCCCACAAGCGGGCGGCGCTTTCGATATCGGGGCGTCCCCGGTAATCGGCCGGACGGAAATGCATCTGGAAGGCGCGCAGCACGGCTCGGGTTCGCTCGTCGAGCTTTCCTTTCGTGGGCAGCGCATAGCCCCATTCGGCCAGCGCCTGCTGGAAGGTGGCCAGGTCGGGCGGTCGCGTGGCGAAGCGTCGACGGTAATGGGCCACCTCGTCGGCATCGGGCCAGGCGCCGATGCCTGCCTCGTGCAGCCGTTTCCAGGGAAAGGCCGGCCCCGGGTCGACCTTGCGTTCGGGGGCGACATCGGCATGACCCAGGATGTCGTCGGGCGCGATGTCGTGGCGTGCCGCGATATCGCGGAGCAGGGCGATCAGGGTGTCGATCTGGGCGTCGGGATAAGGCGCCCAGCGCCGCTGGTCGGCACCGGGTTCGGGACCGGCATTGACGATCTCGATGCCGATGGAGGTGGCATTGAGACCGCTCTGGCCGCGCCAGTGACTGGCCCCGGCATGCCAGGCCCGACGCGATTCGTCGACGAGCTGATAGACGCGCTGCTCGCCTTGCCGCGCCGGCACCGGCAGCAGGTAATGGCTGCTCACTCGAGGGCCGGTCAGGATCGACAGCGACGTCGCTTCGTCCTCATGGGTGTAATGGATAATCAACTGGCTAACCCGACTGTCATGGGCGGATGACGGGTGCCCGTGGTCGACGCGGTAGCCGTCGCGGGACTCCAGAGGGGCGCAGCCTGCCAGCAGCGCGCTCAACACAAGAGCGCTCAACGGCAGGGCTCCCAATCGCCGATGTCTGATCATCTTGACCTCATCCACCCCAGAACAGCGAACGCGCCAGCAGGCCGAGCACCAGGGTAAGGGCGATGCTCAGCAGCGTGCCCAGCAAGACGTATTCGGTGAGCTTGCGGTCCTTGCGCTCGCGTAGGTCGCCATAGCGCAGCACCGACTTGGCGGTCAGCAGAAAGCCGACGGCGGCGAGTTCGTCCTGAAGCACCAGGGTCAGTACCAGCAGGCGTTCGAGAATGCCGATGCGGGCGCCGGCGGCCACCAGAGTGCCGGGGTCGACGACGTCCTGGCTCCAGGGGCGCAGGGCGAGCGCGATGGCCAGCGACATGGGGCGCGTGACCAGCAGGTAGGTGAGCAACAGGCCCAGGGTGTCGGGATGGGTGAACCACGCCAGGGCGGCCGTCAGCGGAGCCGTGCCATCGACCCAGACCAGCCACAGGCCGAGCAGTACCAGCAGGTGCAGGGCCTGGTCGAGCAGGAACCAGTGCAGCTTGCCGGGGTCGAGGTGCGACTTGCCCAGATCGATCAGCCAGTGGCTCGCCGCCACCACCAGGGCGCCGGTTGCGGCGAAGGCGGTGCTGGCCCCGGCCAGCAGCAGGACCAGCAGGATCAGTACGCCATGCAGGCCGGCATGCAGATAGAGCGATGCCGAGCGTGCCTTGTGCTGCTGGCGCGAGTCCACCCAGCGGCGAGGCTGCAGCAGGAAATCGCCGGCCAGATGCACCAGCAGCATGCCGAGCAGGGTGGCGGTGGTCGCGGCGGTCATGATGACGGGCCCTCCGTGGCCAGGCGTGAACGGAAGAAGGCCAGAGTATCGGCCAGCAGCGTCCAGCGTGCGGTACGCAGTCGCTTGTGGACGCTGGGTTGGCGGATGCCCAGGCGTTCGGCCAGTGCCTGCTGCGATTCGTCGTGCCAGAGCCGCAGGTGAATGATTTCGGCGGCGTGCCGGGACCAGCCCTCGATCAATTCGTCAACGTAGCGGATCAGCAGGTCGAGACCGGCATCCTCGGGTGCGTCGACCAGCGAAAGGGCGAGGTGGGCATCGTCGTCCAGGGCATCGAGGCACTGGCCCGAGGTCACGAAGACCGGACCATCGGCGGCCGCCAGGGCGGTGTCGGGCTGCCAGGCGTCCTGACCGATCGCAACGGCGACGCGAGCGTCCCAGCGGCGCGTCTTGCCGTGCATGATGAGATAGGCGCGCAGCGCCACGGCGATCTCCAGGGCGGCTTCGGCGTGCGGCACGGCAAGCTGGAAACCGTCGCCGCGAAAGCGCTCGTAGCGGCCACCGTGGTGCGAGGCCAGGCGGTCGAGGGCGTCGTCGAGCACGCCATGCAGATGCTGGCTGTCGTCGATGCGGCGTGAATCGATGATATCGCCCGTGAGGACGGCTATGGGTTGCGTCATGGGTGGAGTATAGCCAATAAACGCTATTTTTCCACTTTATAGCTAAAAAAGGCTATATTCTTATTTTATAGCCATAAAGGGCTATTAACTGTCGTCAGTCAGCGAGCCAGTTCCGTCATGGCGTCTTCCAGCCCACTCAGCGTCATGGGGTACATGCGATCCGCGATCAATTCGCGGATCAATTGGGTGGAGTGGGTGAACTCCCAGAAACGATGCGGCATGGGATTGAGCCAGGCGAGCTTGGGAAAGGCCTGGGCCAGTCGCGACAGCCATACCGCGCCGGCTTCCTCGTTGAAATGCTCGACACTGCCTCCTGGATGGGTGATCTCGTAGGGCGACATGGCGGCGTCGCCGACGATCACCACCTGATAGTCGGCGCCGTAGGTGTTGAGGATGTCCCGGGTGGGCGTGCGCTCGCGAACACGCCTGGCGTTGTTCCGCCACAGCCCTTCGTAGGGGCAGTTGTGGAAATAGAAGTGCTCGAGGTGCTTGAACTCGGCGCGGGCGGCGGAGAACAGTGTCTCGCAGGTACGGATGTGATCGTCCATGGAACCGCCGACATCGAGCAGCAGCAGGACCTTCACGGCATTGCGGCGTTCGGGGCGCATTTGGACGTTGAGCAGGCCACCATCCCGGGCGGTGGCGCGGATGGTGGCGTCGACATCGAATTCCGCCGCCGCACCCTGGCGGGCGAAGCGACGCAGGCGGCGCAATGCCATCTTGATGTTGCGGGTACCGAGCTCACGGTCGGCGTCGTAGTCGCGAAAGCGACGTTCGTCCCAGACCTTCGTCGCCCGGCGATGCCGCGAGCCATCCTGGCCGATGCGAATGCCCTCGGGGTTGTAGCCGTAGGCGCCGAAGGGACTGGTGCCGCCGGTGCCGATCCACTTGTTGCCGCCGGCATGGCGTTCCTGCTGCTCCTCGAGTCGGCGCTTGAAGGTCTCGATCAAGGACTCGAGTCCGCCCAGCGATTCGATTCGCGCCTTCTCCTCCTCGCTGAGCTGCTTTTCGAATTCGCGACGCAGCCAGTCATCGGGAATCAGCGCCTCGATACCTGCGTCCAGGTCCTCCAGACCCTCGAACCAGGCCGAAAACGCCCGGTCGAAGCGATCGAAATGGCGCTCGTCCTTGATCAGCACGGTGCGGGCCAGGTGATAGAACGCCTGGAGGTCGGCGAAGACCACGCCTTGCTCGACCGCCGCGTGCAGGTCGAGCAACTCGCGCAGCGACACCGGGACCTCGAAGCGCCGCAGGGTCTCGAACAAACCGATGAACATGGCGGATCAGCGCCTTTGCCGACGCATCATGAAGGCCAGCCGCTCGAGCAGTTGGGTATCCTGCTCGTTCTTGACCAGGGCGCCGGCCAGCGGGGGAAGGGCGCGCGCAGGGTCGCGTTGGTAGAGCGCTTCCTGGGCCAGTTCGTCGGCCATCAGCAGCTTCAGCCAGTCGACCAGCTCGGAGGTGGAGGGCTTCTTCTTGAGCCCCGGGGCCTCGCGCAGCTCGAAGAACACCTCCAGGGCCTGGCCGACGAGGCGTGGCGCGATCTCGGGGAAGTGCACGTCGACGATGTCCTGCATCGTCTGCTTGTCGGGAAAGTCGATGTAATGGAAGAAGCAGCGACGCAGGAAGGCGTCGGGCAGTTCCTTCTCGTTGTTGGACGTGATCACCACCACCGGGCGCTGACGGGCACGAATGGTCTCGCCGGTTTCATAGACGTGGAACTCCATGCGGTCGAGTTCCTGGAGCAGGTCGTTGGGGAACTCGATGTCGGCCTTGTCGATCTCGTCGATCAGCAGAACCACCCGCTCGTCGCTGGTGAAGGCTTCCCACAGCTTGCCGGGATGCAGGTAGTTGGCCACGTTCTCCACGCCTTCGATGCCCAGTTGCGAATCCCGCAGCCGGCTGACGGCGTCGTATTCGTAGAGCCCCTGGGCGGCCTTGGTGGTCGACTTGATGTGCCAGGTGATCAGTCGCGTATCCAGTGATGCTGCCAGCTCCTCGGCCAGCAGCGTCTTGCCGGTGCCCGGTTCGCCCTTGATCAGCAGGGGGCGCTGCAGGGTGACGGCGGCGTTGACCGCCTGCTTCAAGGCCTCGGTGGCCACATAGGTCGAGCTGCTGTCGAATGCCATGAATCGCCTCGTGTCTGTATTCAAACGAGTGTACGTAAGGCTGCCTGTGCCGACAATCACCTGCGGTGTCAGGCTTGGCGATAGGTCTCGACCAGCGTGGCCGGATCACTCTCGCCGTGGCCATGGGCGGCATGGGCCCGCATCAACTGGGCGGCCAGACCGCTCATTGGCGTGGCGCTGAGGGAGCGGCCGCCCTGGGTCACGGCCATGTCCAGGTCCTTGAGCAGGGTACGCAGGTGCCAGGGCGGCGACGTGAAGTCGCTGGCGGCCATGCGCGGGGTGAGGATGCGCAGCGGCGTGGAGTCGGCGAAGCCGCCGGCTAGAGCTTCGGTGAGCCGCGAGGCATCGACGCCGCTGGTCTCGGCCAGGGCCACGGCTTCGGCGATCACCGCCGCCTGACAGCCGACGATCATCTGGTTGCAGAGCTTGGTCACCTGGCCGCTGCCCACCGGGCCCATGTGCGTGATGCGCGCGGAGAGCGGTTCGAGCAGGGGGCGGGCGGCGTCAATGTCGTGGTTCTCCCCACCGCACATGATGGCGAGCGTGCCGGCCTCGGCACCGACCACACCGCCGGAGACGGGGGCATCCACCCAGCGCATTCCGCGGCGTTCGGCAAGTGCCGCGGCCATGTGTCGGGTGGCGTCGGGGTCGCTGCTGGACAGGTCGATCACCAACTGACCCTGCTGCCCATGCTCGGCCAGGCCATCGGGACCGAACACGAGCTCCTGCACGACCTCGGTGTTGGCCAGGCACAGCATGATCACATCGACGCTCTGGATCAGCGAGGCGACGTCGTCGGCAAGCCGTGCGCTGCTGTCGGCGGCCACGGCGGCGGCTTTCTCGGGCGAGCGGTTCCAGAGGGTGACATCGAAGCCGGCGTCGCTCAGGCGCCGTGACATGGGATCGCCCATCAGGCCGATACCGATGAAACCGAGGCGGGAGTGGGGCATGGGAAAAGACTCCATTGTGGCGTTTCCGATGCCTAGAATGCTTCATGGAATCCATTTCCATCAAATCGTGTGAGCATCGTGAGTCGAATACGTGCAACCAAGGTCGGATTGTCGCGGCGTGTCGAATGACGTTTCATGAGCGCAAACAACGAGATCACGACAGGCATGTCGGTGGACCTCGGGGGCCCAACAAAAAAAATGTCCCCCGAAGGGGACAAGAGGAGCACGCCAGCTCACGTCCTTTATTATCCGAAAATCATGCCTGTATAAAAAAAGTAAAACAAAAACAAAAAGTTGAGGATTTCGTCATGCGGCGGCCCATGTCTTGGGCCGCCGCTTTCATGTTGGGCTGCACCAGTTGGTTACCGTCGAGCGCCTGCGTGCCTCATGGCAGGGCAGTCGAATCGGCGTCGCCTTTCCGGCTCAACGGCGATAGTCTTGATATGTCCTCCCCATCGTCGTCACAGTGACAAGGAGCCCGTCATCATGCTGACCTATTCGCTGGCCCATTGGATGACCTTCCTCTCCGCCGCGGTTCTGCTGAATCTGTCGCCGGGCCCCGATATGGCGTTCATTCTCGGACAGACTGCCAGGCACGGTCGGCGTGGCGGTGTCGCCGCCATGTTCGGGGTCTGGAGCGGTGCCGCGCTGCATGTGGGCATGGCGGCGTTGGGACTCTCGGCAGTGCTGGCCACCTCGGCACTGGCGTTCTCGCTGGTGAAATGGATCGGCGCGGCCTACCTGGTGTGGCTGGGGCTGCAGATCCTGTTGCGTCGCGGGGCCGAAGCGGCATCCAGCGTCAGCGTGCCGAGCACGCCTCGTTCAGGGGCCATCTTCCGTCAGGGGATCCTGGTGTCGGCGCTCAACCCCAAGGTGGCGATATTTTTCCTGGCCTTTCTGCCCCAGTTCGTGGTGCCCGGGGCCGGTCCCGCCGCCCTGCAACTGGCCCTGCACGGCGCCCTGATCATCCTGGTGGCGGCAGTGATCGAGCCGCCGCTGGTGTTCCTCGGCGCTCGGCTGGCGCGTGCCATGAGCGGCCATCGGCGACTCGGCGCCTGGCTGGAGAAGGGGCTGGGGGGCCTGTTCGTGCTATTGGGGGTGAAGTTGGCGCTGAGCGAGCGCTAGGGGGAAACGCTGATTTATTGCTGCGCTCAGCTGTCTTCCTTCTTCCCTCTTATGTCTTGCCCCTTTATTCCTCTTTCCGTAGTTGCTTGCGCAGTCCGGTGGGCACCTGCTTGATGATCAGCCGGTCGTTTTCCTCGTCGTATTCCACGGCGGCGCCGAGCAGGTGGGAGTCGAAACTGATCGAAACGCCGGCCGCGCGTCCCGTGAAGCGCTTGAAGGCCTTGAGGGTGCGCTTGTCCGGGGGAATCTCGGGTGCCAGGCCGTAATCGCTGTTGCGGATGTGCTCGTAGAAGGCCTTCGGCTGCTGCTCGTCGACCAACTCGGAGAGTTCCTCCAGCGTCATCGGCTCGCCACGGCTGGCCTGGTCGCTGGCGTAGTCGATCAGGGCGTCGGTCTTCTCGCGGCTGGTTTCCTCCGGCAGGTCCTCGTTTTCCACGTAGTCGCTGAAGGCCTTGAGCAGGGTGCGCGTTTCCTGGGAGGCATCGAGCGATTCGCTGGCGCCCAGCACCTCGGCGAAGGCGTCGGCGAGCTTGCGGCCACCGCGATCGCGCGTGTAGGACAGATAGGGGTGAGAGGCGCTGCCGGAGTGCCACTGGCCGATATCGAGGCGCGCGCCGAGTGTCATCTGGGAGAGGTTGAGTTGCCGGCTGGGCACGATCTCCAGTTGCTCGCCGATACCGAAGCCCTCGCGGTGGTGAAGCAGCGCCATGATCAGGTAGCGCGCCTCGCCTTGGCGATGATCGACGACCAGCAGGTGGCCGCCCAACGGCAGGTGATCGTCGACCAGGGGGGCGATGGCATGGGCCAGTTCGTGGGTCAGTTCGGTGAAATCGAGTTCGTCGTCCAGGTAGCGCTTCAGATGGCCGGGCAGGCTGGCCTGGGTGTCGTCGTTGAAGCGTCCCCAGCTCTTGGCCTTGGCATGATAGGCGTCGTTGAGCCCGGCCAGCAGCTCGTCGAGGGCGGCCGAGGCCTCGAGTTCCCCCGAGGCGGGCACGACCCGGGCGGGGCTCTCGCCGTCTCGTTTGTCGATGCGGTGGATGATGCTGTGCAGGATCGGCATGGGGACCTCGCGGCTCGCGGATGACGGGCGGCGATGATACCGCAAGAGCCCCGGGTTCGGCTGCCCCGATGGAGCAGCGGTGGAAGGTGGCGAAAGCGAGCGTCAGGGCTTGAGCCGATAGCCGGTACGGAAGATCCAGTTCACCACGGCCAGTGAGACCGCCAGGAAGAGCGCGATCATGCCGAGGCTGGCCCAGATGCTGACATCGCCCATGCCATAGAAGCTCCAGCGGAAGCCACTGACCAGATATACCACCGGGTTGGCCAGCGTCACGACCTGCCAGGCAGGGGGCAGCATGTCGATGGAATAGAAGGTGCCGCCGAGAAACGTCAGGGGCGTGATCACCAGCAGCGGCACCAGCTGGAGCTTTTCGAAGCCGTCGGCCCAGATGCCGATGATGAAGCCCAGCAGGCTGAAGGTCAGGGAGGTGAGCACCAGAAACAGCAGCATCATCAATGGATGGGCGATGGTGAAGGGCACGAACAGGCTGGCCGTGGCCAGCACGATCAGGCCCAGGATCACCGACTTGGTGGCCGCGGCGCCGACGAAGCCGAGCACTACCTCGAAATACGAGATGGGCGCCGAGAGAATCTCGTAGATGGTGCCGGTGAAGCGTGGGAAGAAGATCCCGAAGGAGGCGTTGGAAACGCTCTGGGTGAGCAGCATCAGCATGATCAGGCCGGGTACGATGAAGGCACCGTAGCTGACGCCGTCCACTTCGCTGATGCGGGTACCGATGGCCGCGCCGAATACCACGAAGTAAAGCGATGTCGAGATCACCGGCGAGACGATGCTCTGCAGCACGGTGCGCAGGCTGCGCGCCATCTCGGCGACGTAGATGGTCTTCACGGATCTCAGGTTCATGCGTCCTCCCGGACCAGGCTGACGAAGATCTCCTCGAGGGAACTCTGCCGAGTGTGGAGATCCTTGAAGTGAATGCCGGCGGCTTCCAGGTCGGCCAGCAACTCGGCGATGCCTGCGGGCTCGTCCTCGCCCTCTGCCTGGCGTGCGGCATCGTAGGTGTAGACCAGGGCGTGGCCGTCTTCCTCGAGGGTCAGGTCATGGCCGGTGAGGGTGTCGGGGATGCGTGTCAGCGGCTCGCTGAGATGCAGAGTCAGCGCCTTGCTGCCGAGCTTGCGCATCAGTTCGCGCTTTTCCTCCACCAGCACCAGTTCGCCGGCACGGATCACACCGATGCGGTCGGCCATCTCTTCGGCTTCTTCGATGTAGTGGGTAGTGAGGATGATAGTCACGCCGTTCTCGCGCAGGCCCCTCACCACCTCCCACATGTCGCGGCGCAGCTCGACGTCGACGCCGGCGGTGGGTTCGTCGAGAAAGAGAATCTGCGGTTCGTGGGCCAGTGCCTTGGCAATCAGCACGCGTCGCTTCATACCGCCGGAAAGCGTGATCAACTTGTTGCGGCGTTTTTCCCAGAGGCTCAGCGAGCGCAGGGTCTTCTCGACATGGCCGGGCGAGGCCGGCTTGCCGAACAGGCCGCGGCTGAAGCTCACCGTGTCCCAGACCGTGGAGAAGGCCTCGCCGGTCAATTCCTGCGGCACCAGGCCGATGCGCGAACGGGCCTCGCGGTAGTCATGGACATTGTCGTGGCCATCCACCAGCACCTTGCCGCCGCTGGCATTGACCAGCCCGCAGATCACGCTGATCAGGGTGGTCTTGCCGGCGCCGTTCGGGCCGAGCAGGGCGAAGATCTCGCCGCGCCGGATCTCGAGATCGATGCCCTTGAGGGCCTGGAAACCGCTGTCATAGACCTTCGACAAATCTTCGACATGAATCACCGTGGCATCACTCACTGGCCACCTCCCGTGTCGCTGGTGGCACGCTTGGTGTCACGGCACGTGTTCGGCGTGCGCTGGCTGTCCTGTGCATCGGTACTCCCTCATGGAGTGAATGGCGACCCGTGTCATCCTAGCGCGGGAAGCGTCGCTGCACACCCGCGTCCACCAACATTGGCGTTTCGGATACGGGGGAGGCGTGAGAAGTTGCTGTGGGGAGAAAGTGCCTGGTTCTGTTGCCCCCGGTTTTCTACGCTTAGTCCAGTTAACGCAAGGCGTCAGGGAGAATCATCATGTTACTCGAGGGTTCCTGTCATTGCGGAGCGGTGCAGTTTCGCGTCGTGTCGCCGCATCCCTATCCCTTCAATCGCTGCTATTGTTCGATCTGTCGCAAGACGGCCGGTGGGGGCGGTTATGCCGTCAACCTGAGTGGCGATGCGGACACCCTGGTGGTTCATGGTGCCGAGCACACGTCGATCTATCAGGCCAAGATCGACGGCCGGACGAGCCCCGGGGAGCGACATTTTTGTTCGCGGTGTGCCAGCGCGCTCTGGGTGTTCGATCCGCGCTGGCCGGAGCTCGTGCATCCCTTCGCCTCGGCCATCGACAGCGAGTTGCCAAGGCCTCCCGAGCGCGTGCACCTGATGTTGGAGAACAAGCCGGACTGGGTGGAGATCGAGCCAAAAGAGCGGGATCGCTGCTTCGCCGGCTATCCAGACGAGAGCATCGCCGAATGGCACGCACGCCTCGGGCTGGAAGAAGGTGAGGAGTGAAAGCCCGCCCGGCGGGCGCCGGGCGGGAGCAGGTCATTCGGAGCTTAGTGGAAGATGGCGAAGCTGTCAGCGTTGATCATCAGGTGGGCGATCACGCTGGCCACATAGCCCAGGGCGATGACCGGCGCCCAACGCATGTGGCTGGCAAACGTGTAGATGCCGCGCGCCTGGCCCATCAGCGCCACACCGGCAGCGGAGCCCACCGAGAGCAGGCTGCCGCCCACGCCAGCGGTGAGGGTGATCAGCAGCCAGTTGCCCATGGACATGTCGGGCTCCATGGAGATGACAGCAAACATGACCGGGATGTTGTCGACCACCGACGAGACCAGGCCCAGCACGATGTTCGCCCAGACCGGATCCCAACCCGTGTAGAGGGTCTCGGAGAGCAGAGCCAGGTAACCCATGAAGCCCAGTCCTCCAACGGACATCACCACCCCGTAGAAGAACAGCAGGGTATCCCATTCGGAGCGGGCGATTCGGGTGAAGACATCGAAGGGCACCACGCTGCCAAGTGACTCCAGCTTGCGCCAGTCGCCGCGCTGGCTGTAGCGGGTACGCTTGCGCTCCAGCGAGCGAGGCAGGCTCTGGCGCAGGTAGTAGCCGAAGAACTGCAGGAAACCGAGGCCTGTCATCATGCCGAGTGCCGGCGGCAGGTTCAGCATGGTGTGGCACAGTACCGAGATGACGATCGTCACCAGAAACAGCAGGACGATGCGCCGCGCGCCGCGCTTGAGCCAGATATGCTCCTCGAGGGCAGCAGGCTTGCGGTTCTTGATGAACAGGCTCATCACGATCGCCGGCACCAGATAGTTCACCAGCGAAGGACCGAGCAGCTTGAAGAACTCCTGGAACTCGACCAGCTTGGCCTGCCAGACCATCAGGGTCGTGATATCGCCGAAGGGGCTGAAGGCGCCGCCGGCGTTGGAAGCGATCACGACGTTGATGCAGCAGAGGTTGATGAAGCGCTTGTCGCCCTCGGCAACCTTGAGCACCACGGCACACATCAGCATGGCGGTGGTGAGGTTGTTGGCGATGGTCGAGATCCAGAAGGCGAGGATGCCGGTGATCCAGAATAGCGCCCGGTAGCTGAAGCCCTTCTCGACCAGCCAGGCGCGCAGCTTATCGAAGACGCGACGCTCTTCCATGGCATTGATGTAGGTCATGGCCACCAGCAGGAAGAGCAGCAACTCGCTGTATTCCAACAGGGTTTCGCTGAAGGCCTCTTCGGCGGGATCGGGCAGACCCGAGTGGACATAGACCCAGCCAATCATCGCCCAGATCAGGCCGGCGGCGACCAGCACCGGCTTGGACTTGCGCATGTGCAACTGCTCTTCGGCCATCACCAGCGCATAGGCGACCAGGAAGAGGGTGACGGCGATGAAGCCAGGTAGGGTAGAGGTAAGATCGAGCTCGCCGGCGGAGGCCGCCTGGGCGAGAGGACTGAACAGCAGAATCGACAGTGCGAGCACGAGAAAGCCTGGCCACCGGGCGCTGTGCCGGAGCCAGTGTGGAGAACGATGGTTTGTCAGCATGACGGAAGCATCCTGAGACGGGAGGGCGGAAGGGGCGATAAAACGAGGCGAATTCTACATGAAAGAAACAGTGTTCGTCATCTCTTGAGCCGGCTAATTACTCTCTTCGAGGAACTTTTTTTGCTGCATTGCGGCCCTGCTGCGTCTGGCATGACGGGAGGGGAGCTGAACTATACTGTCCTGCGTTGCCGAGTCACCGATATTGCGGGGTCTGAATGACGTTCCGACAGTCCGTTGATCCACGCCGGCATCGCTCCGGTCTGACGCCACTGGTCTTGCCGCGCCTGGTCATCCATCGTCTGCTGCCGGTGCCGGCCTTGCGGCCCTGGGTGGATCATTACTGGTTCGTGCAAGGCCCGCCTCCGGAGACGCCGACCCGTGACAAGCTCTACCCCGATGGCGGGATCACTCTGACGTTCAGGGGGCTCGATACCACGAGACCATCCGCCGGCTGGGACATCACACGGCGCCCGGTGGCGGCCTATACCACGACCGTGGGAGCCAGCCTGGGCATTCGCTTTCGCCCCGGTGGGGCCTTCCAGTTATTCGGTATGTCACTGGAGACGCTGAGCGATGCCGAGCAATGGGCGAGGCGGGCACCCGATGACTGGCCAGCCATACGTGATGCCTTGCCGCGCCTGTCGTTGGAGGATCGACTGGCGCGGCTCGATGCCTGGCTGCTGGCCCGGGCGGAAGCGAGTGGTCCCCGAATCGGTCATGTGCAGCGTCTTCTGCCGCTGATCGACAACGGGCGCTTCACGATCGAACGAGCAGTGGCGAATCATGGTTTGAGTCGCCGGACCCTCGAGCGAACGTTTCGCCATCAGGTCGGATTGGCGCCCGCGCAGATGGATCTGCTGCAACGCCTCAAGCATGCCAGGGCTCTGCTGTCGCGCTCCGAGCCGTCGATCAGCCAGGTCGCCCTGGCATGCGGCTTTCACGATCAGGCGCATTTTACCCATCGTTTTCGCCGCCACGGCGGAGAAACGCCGGCCGAATATCGTCGACGCAAGTTGGCGCAAATCTACAAGGCGTGACGGCGACGCCCGCGCATGCTGGGCACTCCATGTCCCGAACAGGAGTGCATCATGCAAGAGTATGTTTCTCGTGCCGACTTCTATCGTTTGCAGCCCGCTCTGGTGAAGGGGCTCCAGTCGACCCAGGAGGCTGTAGCGGCATCAGGCATCGAGCCTGGCCTGATTCATCTGGTCTTCCTGCGTGCCTCCCAGCTCAATGGCTGCGCCTTCTGCCAGCGGATGCATGCCGAAGAGGCTCGCGGCGATGGCGAACGGCAGGCACGTCTCGACGTGCTGCCGGCCTGGCGAGAGTCCCCGGGTTTCAGTGAGCGCGAACGCGCGGCGCTGGCCTGGACGGAAGCGCTCACCCTGCTGGCCGAAAGCGAGGTTGATCAGGCGCTTCGCGACCGGATGAAAGCAAGCTTCAGCCTGGAGGAGCAGTTGAGCCTCACCTCCCTGGTGGTGGTCATCAACGGCTGGAACCGCATCGTGCTGTCCTGCGGGTTCCGACCCGAGATCGACGAACGTTAATCTTCCTGCCACCGCCCGTCGAGGATGAAAAAGCCATCCGCCCGACCGGCGGGTGGTGGCTGGCAGGCATCTTCGGTTGTCCCCTTGGGGATATCGTTCCCTGCAGGCGGCAGTGCTATCAATGCCATGTCCTTCAACAACAATAAGGGGATGGCAATGGACGAATCGACGCACTATCCACGTGAACATGGCCTGGGAGCGGAGAACAGACTGCGTCGCGGCCTGGGCCTGTTGGCGATCGTAGTGGCCGCGAGTCTGAGTGGTCATCTGCTGGTTGAGGACGCGGCCTATGGCCTCTATGCGTTGCTGCCCACCCTGGTAGTGATCGGCATGGCGCTGATCACACGCCGTACTTTGGAGGCTCTACTGGCGGGCTGTCTCAGCGGCTTTTTGATCCTGTCGCCGACCACGGCGGTGCAGGACATGGCCGTGACCGGTCTCGAGGTGATGCAGAACCCCACCATGGGGTGGATCATTCTGGTCTGTGGCTTGTTGGGGAGCCTGATCGGGTTGCTGCAGTTCGCGCGTGGCACCGAGGCCTTCAGCCATAGTGCCGGTCGTTATCTCAAGAATCGTCGTACCGCAATGCTCGGGGCGACGGGCCTTGGGGCGCTGATCTTCATCGATGACTATCTGAACGCGATGACGGTTTCGGCGGCCATGAAGCGGCTGTTCGACCGTTTGAGAATCTCGCGCTCGATGCTGGCCTATATCGTCGACTCCACTGCGGCTCCGATCTGCCTGTTGATCCCCTTTTCCACCTGGGCGATCTACCTGGCGGGGCTGCTGGAAAGCCACCATTTGGCCGAGGCCGGGCAGGGGTTCAGCTATTATCTGGGGCTGGTGCCCTATCTGATCTACCCGTGGGTAGCCTTGATGCTGGTCATTTTGGTCGCCTCGGGGATCGTCCCTGCGCTTGGTCGGATGAAGGCTGCCGAGCGGGGCGAAGAGGCACGTGACGACGAATTGGCGAGCGACGATACCGAACGTCAGACCCATCGTCCGCCGCGGTTGGTGAACTTCGTCTTGCCGGTGGTTACCCTGCTGCTGGCGACCTGGTGGTTCGATATCGATGCCTTGATTGGGGTCGGCTTCGCGCTACTGGTGACATTGGGACTCTACATTGCCCAGGATATCGCACCGCTTAACCGACTGTTCGACGAGCTGTTGGCGGGATTTCAGCAGATGCTGCTGCCGTTGGGCATTGTCTTTGCTGCCTTTATTCTGCAGTCCGTCAACGAGAGCCTGGGACTTACCGAGACCCTGATTTCCTGGGTAGAGCCGGTGATGCGCGGCAGTTGGCTGCCCGGGGTGACCTTCCTGCTACTCGCTGCGCTGGCTTTCGCGACCGGCTCGTTCTGGGGCGTCTACGCTATTGCTTTTCCTATTGTTATTCCCATCGCTCAGGCTACGGACGCCTCTCTGCCGCTCACCCTGGGGGCGATGATATCTGCCGGAGCCTTTGGCTCGCATGCCTGCTTTTTCGGTGATGCGACCGTACTCAGTGCTCGTGGTTGCGGTATTTCGCCAATCCAGCATGCGCTGACTCAACTCCCGTATGTATTGCTGGCGGCACTGATCAGTGCCGTTGCCTATTTCCTGTTGGCTTGAATGAGGATGATGCGATGCGTCGTACCGGTTTTGCGTTTCACGAACACTGCATGTGGCATGACGGCGGTCCTTGCTCGGTCTTTCCTTCCTCCGGGGGGCATGTTCAGCCAGCGGGCGCTGCCGAGCACCCTGAGACCAAGCGTAGGCTGCGCAATCTGGTGGAGATGACCGGCCTGGTCGACGACCTGGTTCCCCTCAAGGGGCAGCCGGCCGATGAGGCTGATCTACTGCGCTTCCATTCTCGCCGCTATCTGGAGCAGCTTGCCGAGATGAGCGAGCAGGGGCATGGCGAGGCCGGTGAATGTGCTCCAGTGGGCCGTGACAGTTACGCGATTGCTCGGCGATCCGCTGGTCAGGCGATCGAAGCCATGCAGGCCGTACTGCGAGGCGACTGCGACAATGCCTATGCTCTGTGCCGTCCCCCGGGCCATCATGCCGAACCCGATCGTGGACGAGGCTTTTGCCTGCTGGGCAACATTCCGGTGGCGGTCATGGCCATGCAGGCACGACATCGCCTGGGCCGTGTGGTTGTGATCGATTGGGATGTGCATCATGGCAATGGCACCCAACGAGCCTTCTGGGGCACCAATGAGGTGCTGACTCTCTCACTTCATCATGACAACAACTACCCGCTGGGCAGTGGCAGCATCGAGGAGCGGGGCGAGGGGGCCGGTTATGGCTATAACCTTAACGTACCGCTGCCGGCTGGCAGCGGAATCGGTGCCTATCTCGCCTGCATGGAACGTGTGGTGTTGCCGGCGCTGACACGCTTCCAGCCGGAACTGATCGTGGTGGCTTGTGGCTATGACGCGTCGGCGATGGACCCGCTGGGGTGCATGTTGCTCAACAGCACAACCTTCGGGCGCATGACGCAGATGTTGGTAGAGGCTGCAGACGAGCTCTGTGGGGGGCGCTTGGTCATGGTGCATGAGGGCGGCTATTCCCAAGGCTATGTACCGTTCTGTGGTCATGCCGTGATACAGACGCTGGCTGGCAGCACCGTCTCGGCGAGGGATCCGTCAGCCGAGGAGATCGCCCAATGGGGGCAGCAATCCTTGCAACCTCACCAGGCAGCGTTGATTGAGCGGGCAGCTGCCATGCTCGAGTCGATCAGGTAGGCTGAGAGTTCAATAGGTCGACGGTAACGCTGGCTCACCATCCGGCGAGGGAGTGCCCATGACACCGGCCGTGCGCGATACACGACCTCCCGCAAGCCTGGCTCCGGTGGCCCGGCTGGCCGGCCAGGTGCGCTCGCCCGAATTTCTGGAAGGGCTAGGCAAGGGGCTGGAGGCCTATTTTCCCGATATCAGCCATGTGGTCTTTCACTTTCCCTGCGGTGGAAGGCCGGCCGTGCTGGCCAGTAACCTTTCGGCCGAGTTGGATCGGCGTGTGTTGATGCCATACGTCGAGCGCATGTATTTGCTCGACCCTTTCTATCGGCACTGGCAGATGGTAGCGCGAGCCGGGCTCTGGACGCTGGATGAGATCGCTCCAGCCGGTTTTCGCAACAGTGACTATTTCGCGACCTACTATCGCGATCTTGGCCTGTACGACGAGGCCGCAGCCTTCTTTCCACTGGGACAGGGCGAGTGTCTGTCGCTGTCCTTCGGTTTCTATCGCCGTCATCACGCCACCGGGCAAGCCGAACTCATGGCCACTCTAGCTTATCTGTTTCCCTTGCTGGAGGCGCTGATTCGCCAGTTCTGGCTCGCCAGCAGTCTGCATCTGCCGGCACCTCATGAGTCGCCGACATTACTCGAAAGCTTTGGGCAAGAATGTCTCAGCGAACGTGAGCGACAGGTTGCCTGGCTGATCCTGCGTGGCCATACCGGCCCGGAAATGGCCAAGGAGCTGGGAATCACCCACGGCACACTGAAGAATCATCGCAAGCGTCTCTATGCCAAGCTCAATATAGGTAGTCAGGCGGAACTCTTCCGGCAGTTCATGCTCTTCCAGCATCGTGAGACACGAATAGGATGACTGTTCGGGGTGCTCGCTAGCTGCGACGGTCGGCGTTATCCTGCCCCGTTGCGATATTCCATTCACTGCCGGTTACCGCGAGGCTGCGATGGCGCCAAGTCATGAACACCGCTTTCGGCGATTGGGTGCCGTGCTGGCCGAGTGGCAACCGGTGTGGCAGCCCTTGCCTTTCCAGCATCGCCGCTTGTCCTGGGAGTGTCGTTATCCGGCGATGGCCGAGGCGCTGAGGGCGTTGTCCGAGGACGAGGCGGAGCGGTTGCAGGCCGATCCGTTCACGGCGTCTCCCTTGTCGGGATGGTTGCCGGTGGCCGAACTGGCCGAATTGGTGCAGCTGCCCGATCTAGCCCCGCAGGGGCCGACACTGCCCGATGCCTGGGGAGCCTTCGTCGGTGGCCGCAAGTGGCGCCAGATCCAGGCCTTCGCTCCCCTGGTGACATCAGACGCCGAACTGGTGGAATGGTGTGCCGGCAAGGGGCATCTGGCGCGCGGCATGGCACGCTGGCATGGCGTTGGTGTCGAGGCTCTGGAGTGGCAGGCCGAGCTGTGTCGGTCCGGCCACGAACTGGCGCGACGTCAGGGAGTGGCGGTGCAACTGCATCAGCAGGATGTGCTGGCCGAGGGGGTCAGCCACTGGCTGACGCCGAGCACCCGGGTGATGGCGCTGCATGCCTGTGGCGACCTGCACGGTCGCCTGCTCGAGCTGGCCGCCCGGCGCGGCGCGTCGGTGACACTGGCGCCGTGCTGTTATCAGCGAACCGAGGCGGAGCGCTATCGTCCCTTGTCCGAGCAGGGGTGGCAGGACATGGCCGAGCAAGGCTGGCGACTGTGCCGCGACGACCTGGCGATGGCAGTGCAGGAAACGGTGACCGCGCCGAGCGGAGTGCGTCGTCAGCGCCGACGCGCCAATGCCTGGCGCCTGGGCTTCGATGCCTTGCAACGCGATGTCTCGGGTCGGGATGCCTATCTTCCGGTGCCGAGCCTGGCCTATGGTCGCATGCCCGATGATTTCGCCGCCTTCTGCCAATGGGCGGCCGGGCGCAAGGCCGTGGCATTGCCCGCCCATATTGACTGGGCACGTTACGAGGCCGAAGGTTTCCGGCGCCTGGATGAGGTCACCCGGCTCGAACTCGTGCGTCATGTGTTCCGGCGGCCGCTGGAAGTCTGGCTGGCGCTGGATCGCGTCAGGCTGATGGAAGAGGCCGGTTTTCAGGTCGGCTTCGGGACTTTCTGCAAGCGTGATTTGACCCCGCGTAACCTGGTGATCGAGGCAACACCGGCCGGTTGAAGGAAGGCCGGGGCGTTATGCCCCGGCCGTCGTTTCGTCCCGGATTCAGCGGGGACGACTGAAATCACCGTGCTGGCTGCCGGCCATTAGCCGGTCGAACTCTCCACCACTCATGTGCACCAGGGTTTCATGGTCGCCGGCCTCGAAGTAGACATCTGACTGTTGGCGCAGATGATCGTCGAGATAGACCTGCAGGCCATAGGCCTGTCCCACTGGAATGGCCGCCCCGGGGTCGCAGTCATCGAATTCGTGGCGCACCTCGTCCTCCGTGGCCAGTTCCAGGTCTTCATGGAAGAGTTGAGTGATCCGCTCCAGATCAGCATCACGGTCGCTGGGCAACACGGCGATGCGATAACCGGCATCGCCGTGCAGCATGACGGCCTTGGCCAGCTGGTCGCCCTCGACGTGCGAGACACGGGCGATGCGGCTGGTCGAGACCGCTCGTGGATGGGGGACCTCCTCGTAATCGATATCGCAGGCGCGGAGGTACTCCCGGATCGTCATTGTCATGGCCATGACGTCAGCTCCTTCGGCCGCCAGGGGCCGAACGATCATGCCGGGCGTCCTTGTGTGGCGTGGGTGATGTCCGTACTCATCAGCATAGCGTGCCTGTTCGGGGGCCGCGCAATTCTGGGCCTTCTCCGCAGCCCTGTTACAATGATTCCACATCGCACTGTCTGTCGTGATGATGCAAGGGCGGCGATCGGTGTCTCGTTCGTGCGCGATGAGTCATGACATTGTATTTCCCAAGGATTCTGGCGGGGTAATAGGGAATGAAGATCACCATTTTCGGTACCGGTTATGTGGGGCTTGTCACGGGCGCTTGTCTAGCCGATGTCGGACACGATGTGCTGTGCGTGGACGTTGATGCCGACAAGATCGCCCGGCTCGAGTCCGGCGAAATCCCGATCTTCGAGCCCGGTCTGGAGGAGTTGGTGAACACCAATGCCGCCGCGGGGCGGTTGTCGTTCACCACCGATGCCGTTGCAGCGGTCGAGTTTGGCACCCTGCAGTTCATTGCCGTCGGCACGCCACCCGACGAGGACGGTAGCGCCGATCTGCAGTACGTGCTGGCGGTTGCCGAGACCATCGGGCGGCACATGAACGGGTTCAAGGCCGTCGTCGACAAGTCCACGGTTCCGGTGGGAACGGCCGACCGAGTCCGAGAGACCATTGCCAATGTGCTCGAGGAGCGCGGTGAAACGCTCGACTTCGATGTTTGCTCGAACCCGGAATTCCTCAAGGAAGGCGCGGCGATCGAGGATTTCACGCATGGTGCGCGCTTCGTGGTCGGTACCGATTCCGAGCGGGTTCGTGAATTGATGCGCGAATGTTACGCGCCCTATATCCGCTTGCAGGAAAAGCTGATGTTCATGGACGTGCGTGCCGCCGAGCTCACCAAGTATGCGGCCAATGCCATGCTCGCCACCAAGATCAGTTTCATCAACGAGATCGCCAACCTGGCGGAACGCCTGGGGGCTGACGTGGAACAGGTGCGGCGTGGTATTGGCTCGGACCCGCGCATCGGTTACCACTTCATCTATCCGGGATGCGGCTATGGTGGCTCCTGCTTTCCCAAGGACGTGCGTGCACTGGCGCGCACCGCGGGAGAAGTACAGTATCAGGCGCAATTGCTGGAGGCGGTGGAGGGCGTCAATCACCGCCAGAAGCAGACCTTGTTCGAGAAGCTGGAGCGTGCCTTCGATGGTGACCTGGCCGGTCGCACCATCGCCCTGTGGGGGCTGGCCTTCAAGCCGAATACCGATGACATGCGCGATGCGCCGAGCCGTACTTTGATGGAGGCATTATGGCGTGCCGGCGCCAGGGTGCAGGCTTATGACCCCGAGGCGATGGAGGAGTGCCATCGCCTGTATGGTGATCGGGATGACCTGGCGCTGGTGGACGCGCGGGAAGCCGCGGTCGAGAACGCTGATGCGCTGGTGATCTGTACCGAATGGAAGGTTTTCCGCATGGTGGATTTTGGCTGGCTGAAGCAGCAGCTCGGCCTGCCGGTGATTGTCGACGGCCGCAATCTCTATGATCCCGAGACGGTGCGCAAGGCAGGGTTGCTGTACTTTGCCGTGGGGCGCGGTGACTCCTTGCGGCGCCCCTGACTTCAAGCCGTGTCTTCCCGGATGGCCTGTTCCAGCGTGTCCAGGCGTCCGGGAACCATGGCATCTTCCACTGCGGTGATGCGCAGTACATGGCCCAGATCCGGGTGCGCGGGGCGGGCGATGAGCTTGCCTTCCTCGAGCAGCTCGGCATGCACGCGTTTGGCCAGTTCGGGGCTACCCAGGCGGATGCCGATGAAGTTGGTGGCGCTCGGCAGGACATCGGCGCCCAGTTGCCGGAAATGAGCGCTGAGGCGCCGTCGACGGTCGATGACGTTGGCGATGTGCTGCCGGGTCTCGTCGGGGTGATCGAGCACCACCTCGGCGGCGGCCTGGGTCAGGGTCGAGACGGCATAGTGGATGCGCACCTTCATCAGCATCGCCAGGGTCGTGGGTTCGGCGATGGCGTAGCCGATACGCAGCCCGGCCATGCCGTGGGCCTTGGAGAGCGTCCGGCAGCGAATCACGCCCGGCAGTACTTCCGAGGCGAAGGGTGTGTCGGCATCGTCGCGGAAATCGTGGTAGGCCTCGTCGAGCAGTAGCCAGCAGTCATCGGGCAGGGCGTCGCGCAAGCGGCGCACGGCGTCGTCGTCGTGCAGGTGCCCGGTGGGATTGTCGGGATTGGCCAGATACACCAGGCGCGCCTTTTCTTCATGTGCAGCACGTGCGAGAGCGTCCAGGTCGGGCGCGAGTCGATCGCTACCTTCGTCATAGGCGACCTCGATCAGACGGCAGCCCTGCCCACGGGCGAAATAGCCGAAGGTCGGGTAAGTGCCCGCCGAGGCGATCACGCTGGCCTCGGAGGGGGCCACGGCGCGCAACACCAGGGCCAGCAGGCTGTCGGCGCCGGCATCCACCAGCAGGGCCTCCACGGGAATGCCTTGCTGACGGGACAGGCGTTCGCGAATACCCTGCGCCTCGGCGTCGCCATAACAGTAGGCATGTTCGGCCATGGCATCGCCGAAATGTCGGCGCAGGGCCGAGTGCGGCATATCCAGGCCCTCGTTGGATCCCAGGCGGTGGGGGATTTCACGGCCGATGCGGCGCTGGAGGACCCAGATGCCGGGGAAGGGGTTGTCCGGGCCCGGGCGGTAGAGGTGGTCGGCGAAGCGGGGCATGACATCTCCCTTGGTGAAAGTGAAGGGCAAAGGCGGATGATCAGTGCTCGTCCTGAGCGGCGCAGGTGACGACCTTGTGGCGATTGAGCAGGCCATGCGGGTCCAGGGCCTGCTTGAGGGTCACCATCAGGGCGAGCTCGTCCGGAGAGCGCGAGATCGGCAGCCAGTTGCGCTTTTCCAGGCCGATGCCGTGCTCCGCCGAGATTGATCCGTCGAGTTCGGCCAGCGGCGCGTAGACGCAACTTTCCACCCGGTGTCGAGTGTCGGCGTCGTTGCTGCCGACGCTGGCCATGAGATGCAGGTTACCGTCGCCCAGGTGGCCGAACACCGAGAGACGTCCCTGCGGCCATTGCTCTTGCAGCGTCGTTTCCACTCGCTCGACATAGCTTGCCATGTCACCGATTGGCAGGCTGACATCGAAGGTCATCAAGGGGGAGAGGAGATGGACCAGCCCCTCGATGTCCTCGCGGATGGCCCACAGGCCGTCACGCTGGGCATCGGACTGAGCAATCGCGGCATCCGCCAGCAGGCCCTCCTCGAAGGCCGACTCGAGGGCCTGGTCGAAACGTGCCCCATGGCGGTCGGCATCGATGGCCTGGGATTCGATGATGACATAGAAGGGCGACTCGGTGCCCACGGGTGGTGCATGGCGGCCGCTGACGTCGGTGAGCAGCCGATAGTGGTTGCGCCACATGGCCTCGAAGGCGCTGAGTTCGCCGCCGAGGGTCTGGCGCATGTGGGTGAGCAGTCCGGTCATGGCATCGAAGGAGGGGCAGGCGACCAGGGCGGTGCGGGTGTCGGGCATGGCGGGCTGGAGGCGAAGCACCGCCCGCGTAACGATCCCCAGGGTACCTTCGCTGCCGATGAACAGTTGCTTGAGGTCATAGCCGGCGTTGTTCTTGAGCATCGGGCTCATGGAACTGATGATTCGACCGTCGGCCAGTACCGCTTCCAGCCCCAGCACCTGCTGACGCATCATGCCGTAGCGGATCACCCGATTGCCGCCGGCGTTGGTGGCAATATTGCCGCCGATGGTGCAGCTCCCGCGCGCTCCCAGATCGAGGGCGAACTGCAGCCCGACCGCTTCGGCCGCCTCCTGTACCTTCTGCAATGGCGCGCCGGCCTGAACGGTGATGGTGGCGCCGACCGGGTCGATGGCCTCGATGGCATCGAGACGTTCCAGCGAGATCACCAGTTCCTCGGGCGAGGCCTCGGTGCCGTGTACCAGGCCGGTCAATCCGCCGTGCGTTACCACCGGCTGGCGGGCTGCGTGGCACAGGCGCAGTGTCTCGGCCAGCTCATCGGGCGTGCCGGGGCGCACGATGGCAGCGGCGTGGCAGGGCGTACCGGTCAGCCAGTCGACGGACCGAGCGGCGACGTCATCGCCGGTGAGTATGGCACCGGCGCCGAGTCGCTCGCACAGCTGGTCGAGCAGTGTGGAGAGAGAGGCCGAGGGCTGGGATTGCATTGTGTCCATGTCGATTCCGTGTTGTCCGTCGGGCCGTCAGAGTTGCGCAACTGAGCGCGAGCCCTGGGTTTATGCGCACAGGATCCGCGAGGCCGGAGAAAGAGAGTGTCGGCGCGTCCCTGTTCAACAATGCGTCCGTGTTGCATGACGTTCAAGTGATTGATGGACGGTGATGGCAGGAAAGGAATTGAAGGATACCCATGATGCAGAGAAAGATAGGCTGGAGCGCTGAATCTTCTGTCAGGAAGCACGCGTCAAGTTGTCCCAGGCGCTCATGGCGCAGTCAGCGACACTGAGCAGTTCTTCCCGCGAAGCGCCGTCCCGGGCCTGGATCGACATGCCGTGCTGCACGGTCGAGTAGAAGGTGGCGATGGCATGGCAGTCCGTGTCGCTGGGCAGCTCACCCTCGTCGATGGCGCGGCGCAGACGCTGTTCCAGGCAGTTCCGGTTGCCGCGTCGGTGCTGTTCCAGTTCGTCGCTGATCGATGGGTTGGAGCCCTGAGCCTGGGGTGATGCGAGCACGATCATGCAGCCCCGTGACCGGTCGTGGCAGGTAAAGGCCCGGGCGGTGGCATACAGAATATGGGCGATGGCGTCTCGCGCGGTCGCCAGGCTGTCGACGGGATCCCAGATGCCTCCGCCGGCAGTCTTCACGTAGAGCGCCATGGCCTCCTGGAACAGGGCTTCCTTGCTGCCGAAGGCGGCATACAGGCTGGGGGAGTTGATGCCCATGGCGCGAGTCAGCTCACCCAGGGAGGCGTTGTCGAAGCCTCGTTCCCAGAACACTTCCATGGCCCTTGTCAGGGCCGCTTCCCTGTCGAAGCCGCGTGGCCTGCCGCGTGTTGCCATATCGGCCTCCCTTTGTGTGTCATTCGATACAAAAATATCTTGACAGGGTCGAGATTGTCCAGCCATGGTTGTTTTTGTATTGATCAATACATAAATATCTTGATCCATCGAATGCAAGAAACGACGAACGCAAGAAACGACGGGAGCCGCAACATGACTCAGCTGACAGGCAAGGTAGCGTTGGTAACGGGAGGCAGCCGGGGTATCGGTGCCGCGGTGGCGAAACGGCTGGCCAGTGATGGCGCGGCGGTGGCCGTGACCTATGCCGGTAGCGAAGACAAGGCACAAGCCATGGTGTCGGACATCGAGCAGGCGGGTGGTCGCGCCATGGCCATCCAGGCCGACAGCCGCGACGACCAGGCTGTCGAGGACGCGGTGGAGCGCGTGGTGTCGAGCCTCGGAGGACTCGATATTCTCGTCAACAACGCCGGGGTATTCTTGACCGGGGATATCGCCGAGCTGGGGCGTGACGATCTCGATCGCACCCTGACCACCAATCTGCGTGCGCCCTTCGTGGCCATTCAGGCGGCGGCGCGTCGCATGCGCGACGAGGGGCGTATCGTGTCGATCGGCAGCAACCTCGGGCCACGCGTTCCCTGGCCGGGACTCAGTCTTTACGCGATGAGCAAGACCGGCCTGATCGGACTCACCAAGGGGGCGGCACGGGATCTGGGACCTCGCGGAATCACCGTCAATGTCGTGCATCCGGGATCCACGAATACCGACATGAATCCTGCCGATGGAGAATTATCGGATCTGCAGCGCGGCGTCATGGCGATCCCCCGCTACAACGAAGCCGATGACGTGGCGAACCTGGTGCGCTGGCTGGTAGGCCCCGAGGGCCGTTCGGTGAGCGGGGCGGAATTCACCATCGATGGAGGGGCCAATGCATGAATTCACGACGTGATATCGTGCAGGATTACTTCCGGCGGGTAGATGCCGGTGACCCTTCGGTGACGGCGCTGTTCACCGAGAACGTCAGCTTCTATTTTCCCAAGTTCGGGCCGGCATCGGGGAAGACCGCGCTGATCGAGTTCGAGGAGCGCATCCGCCGCGAGGTGCCCGAACTGGTCCATGACATCGATGCCTTTCGCTATATCGTCGATAAGGATCACGTCGTGGTGGAAGGAACCGAGTCCGGGCGTCTTCGGGATGGCACGACATGGCCCGACGGCGAGATCTCCCAGGGGCGCTTCTGCAGTGTCTTCGCCTTCGAGGGCGACTTGATCCGTCGCATGCATATCTATGTCGACCCCGATTTCGGCAACGCCGATCAGGCTCGGTTGAAGACCTTGCGAGCCTAAACCGGACGGGGGAACATCCGCTCGATGCTGCGGTCGACCCCAACATGAACTCCCGGCCGGCATGCCGGGGCAACAGCAAGATATCAGAGGAGATTGCCATGCTGGCGTCGCTACAACGCTGGATCAACGACATGACGGCGACGTCGGAGACGCGGGAGCCGCCGACACTGGCCCTGGCCTCGGCGGTGCTGTTGTGCGAGGTGATACGTGCGGATTATCGCCTCGAGCCAGCCGAGCTCGATGCCCTGCGCAATGAACTCGAGCAACGTTTCGGTCTTGATGACGAAGCGCTTGCCGAGTTGATGGACCTGGCCCAGCACGAGGCCGAGACGGCGGTGGATCATCACCGTTTTGTTCGGCTGGTGCGTGATGAATGCGATTACGATGCGCGGGTCGAGCTGGTAAGGGCAATGTGGGCGCTGGCCTACTCCGATGGGAAGAAGGATGCGCTGGAGGAACATCGCATCCGTCGCTTGGCAGAACTCCTGCATGTCAGCCATTCGGACTTCGTGCGTACTCGCTTGCTGGAAGAGCAGCGAGCCGAGGGTACGACCGACTGAGACGGCTCGATCGACACCGTCCTGATAGAATCGTTGCGCGGCCCTGTTGAGCCGTAGCCGCCTGCGTTGGGCGGCCCGATCCATGGCGGAAAAAGGAGAGTCGGATGGCGCGCGAAATCATTGTTCTGGGAGCCGGCATGGTCGGAGTGTCGGTGGCCTGGCATCTGGCTCGGCGAGGTCACGATGTCGCGCTGGTAGATCGGCGCGAGCCCGGGCGCGAGACGTCCTTTGGCAATGCCGGGTTGATCCAGCGCGAGGCGGTGCGTCCCTATCCTTTCCCCCGCGATCTGGCCACCCTGGCGCGGGTACTGCCCAATCGTGAAGTCGATATTCGCTATCGTCCGGGCGGCATGCTGCGAGCCGCGGGCCCGTTGCTGCAGTACTGGCGGAATTCCGCCCCGAGCCGTTATCGCCACCTTGTCCCGGAATATGCCGCCCTGATTCGCCTCTGCCTCGACGCCCACGGACCCATGATCGAGGCCGCCGGGGCCGAGTCGCTGGTTCGTCACGATGGCTGGCTGGAGGTCTATCGCAATGCTGGCAAGCTGGCGGCGCGGCTCGAGGATGCCGAGGAAAACGATGCGCGTTTCGGAGTTCGGTACCGGCGGCTGGCGCCCGAGGATCTGGCTGCCATGGAACCCAGCCTGTCGGGTGATCTGGCGGGGGCGGTGCACTGGCAGGATTCCTGGTCGGTGGCCGACCCGGGCGCCCTGGTGCAGGCCTATGCGCGTGCCTTTGAGGCTGAGGGCGGTCGTGTGCTGCGCGGCGAGGTGAATGATGTGGTGCAGGACAGCGAAGGATGGCGTGTCGAGATCGACGGTCAGACACGGCAGGCGGCAGATGTCGTGTTGGCCATGGGGCCCTGGTCGCGCACTTGGCTCGAGCGCCTGGGCCTGTCGGTGCCGATGTTCGTCAAGCGCGGCTATCACATGCACTACGGCAGCGCCGACGGGGCGCACCTGAACCACTGGGTGATGGATGCCGAGGTGGGCTATCTACTGGCGCCGATGCGGGCCGGCATTCGCCTGACCACGGGCGCCGAGCTGGAGCGGCTCGAGGCGCCGGCCCACCACCAGCAGCTGGCGGCAGCCGAGGCTCGGGCCAGGGAGCTCTACCCCCTCGGCGAGCGGCTCGAGTCGACGCCCTGGAAGGGCGCCCGGCCGTGCATGCCCGACATGAAGCCGGTCATCGGCCCGGCGCCGGGCCGTCGAGGGCTATGGTGCGCCTTCGGCCATGGCCATCAAGGCTTTACGCTCGGGCCCGCTACTGGGCGGTTGCTGGCGCAGATGATGGAAGGAGAGGCGACGGAGATCGATATGGCGCCGTATCGTTTCGAGCGCTTCTGAGGACCGACGAGAACGGTCGTTGGCGTTCAGCGCCGGTTCTTGCGCCGTTCGGTGATCGTGTGGATCAGCAGCTTGATGGCAAGCGTGAAGATGAACACCAGCCAGCCGGCGGTGGCCATGACGTTGAACAGCAGCATCTTCTGTTCGCCGTTCAAAGGCGTGATCAGTTGCTCGAGCCCGATGGCCAGGAAAAAGGCCAGGACCAGCGGCAGGGCGAGGATGTGCATCCACATCTCGGTTCGGCGCTTGCGAACATGGTAGCGTCTCAGCATCACCCGGGTGGGGCGGTGCACGAAGCTGGTCAGAATCAGGCTGCCGGTCAGCAGCATTGCGGCGAGCGAGGGCTCGATATTGCCGATATGCACCGAGTAGCTGACCGACCAGTAGACCATCAACCACATGAGGCCGGCCAGGATGGCGACGAGATCGGCGTAATGGCGTACCTTCGGCATGGTGTCCTCGTGGCTGTTCTCAGCCGGGGATGATACGTCAAATTCGCGTGGCGTGAAGGACTTTCTGTGGATCGAGCGGGGCGCTGAGGCGTGTGTCACATTGCGGTATACTGTTGGACTGCCAACCCACGCCAAGAACAGGATACGCCGTGAACTCGATGACCCTGACCCGCCCGGATGACTGGCACCTGCACCTGCGCGACGGAGCGGCGCTGCCAGCAGTGGTGCCCGCCAGTGCCCGTCAGATGGGCCGCGCCATCATCATGCCCAACCTGAAGCCGCCGGTGACGACCACGGAGCAGGCCCTCGACTATCGGCAGCGCATCCTGGCGGCGGTTCCTGAGGGAGAGGGCTTCGAGCCCTTGATGACGCTCTATCTCACCGATCGTACCAGCGCCGAGGAAATCGAACGTGCCCATGCCAGTGGCCTGGTGCATGCCGTCAAGCTCTATCCCGCCGGCGCCACCACCAATTCAGCCGCCGGTGTAACCGACCTGGCTCATTGCGACGCGGCCATTGCCGCCATGGCTCGCCTCGGCATGCCGTTGCTGGTGCATGGCGAGGTGACCGATGCCGATATCGACATCTTCGACCGCGAGGCGGTGTTCATCGAGCGCGTCATGAAGCCCCTGCTGGATCGTCACCCGGCGCTACGCGTGGTGTTCGAGCATATCACCACCGCCGACGCCGCGGCCTTCGTCACCGCCGCGCCGGACAACGTGGCTGCCACCATCACCGCCCATCACCTGCTGTTCAATCGCAACCACATGCTGGTCGGCGGCATTCGTCCCCACTATTACTGCCTGCCGATCCTCAAGCGTGAACGGCACCGCCAGGCGCTGGTAGAGGCCGCCACTTCCGGTAGTGGCAAGTTTTTCCTGGGCACCGACAGTGCTCCCCATGCCAAGGGTGACAAGGAGAGCGACTGCGGCTGTGCCGGCGCCTACACGGCGCCTGTGGCCCTCGAGTTGTATGCTACTGCCTTCGAACAGGCCGGGGCCCTCGATCGACTGGAAACCTTTACCAGCCATGCCGGGCCGGACTTCTATGGACTGGCGCGCAACACCGATACCGTCACCCTGGTGCGTGAGCCCTGGACGGTGCCGGAAACGCTGCCGTACATGGACGGGCAGGACATCGTGCCGTTGCGGGGAGGGGAGGTGTTGGAGTGGCGAATGCGTCAGGGAAACACTGCTTAAATACCTGCGCGTGCAAATCGCTGTGTTGCGCGCTGCTCGAAAGCTCGCCTAACTAACTGTTATGTCTCGCTTCCTGCGCTCCGTGCGCCTAGCGCTTCACTACGCTCGGAGATTTCTTCAGCGTTTCCTCAGTCTGCCGGTACAGCCTAAAACAACATCGCCCGGCGTAGGCCGGGCGATGTTGGCTGCGAGATGTGATGTTCGGGATCACGACTCGGCGGTGGCGTCTTCCACAACGACAGCTTCGCTCGCCAGACGCTCGACCATGGCGCTGACCATGCGCGTCGAGTGATCGGCGGCCTTGACCAGGAATTCCTCGAAGGAGAGGTGATTGTCGCCGCCGCCGGCGATATCGGAAAGGGCGCGAATCACCACGAAGGGGCAGCCATAGAGGTGACAGGTCTGGGCAATGGCGGCCGCTTCCATCTCGGCGGCGAGCATGGTGGGGAAGCGGGAGCGGGTCTGCTCCACCAGTTCCGGGCAGGCCATGAAGACATCGCCGGTGGCGATCAGCCCCTCGACCACATTGACCTCGTTCATGGTCTCGACGCTCTGGCGTGCGACCCGTACCAGGCGCTCGTCGGGCAGGTAGGCGGCCGGCATCTGTGGCACCTGGCCGTGCTCGTAGCCGAATACCACGGCATCCACGTCGTGATGACGCACCTCGCTGGAAACCACCACGTCACCGATCTCGAGCCCTTCGCCGAAACCGCCGGCCGACCCCGTGTTGATGATCGCCTCGGGCTGATACATGTCGAGCAGCAGGGTGGTGCCGACGGCGGCGTTCACCTTGCCGATGCCCGACTGCAGGATCACGACCTCTACACCCTGCAGCCGGCCGCAATGGAAAGTGCTGCCGACATGGTGGCGTGTCTCGCGATCTTCCAGCATGGCCGCCAGTTGCGCGACTTCCTGGGACATGGCGCCAATGATACCGATGCGTTTCATGAAACGAGCTTCTCCGGAGCTGTAAACGAGGACTTCGAGGTGATTTTTAACGCCGTATTGCCGAGCTGAGCCACTTTTCAACCAGGCTTTAGGCGAACACCTGGGTCCACTCGTCACGCTTGGCCAGCAGGTCGCGGGCAAGATCCTTGGCGCCTTCCAGGCTGTGACTGGCGGCCCAGCCGCACTGCATCTCGTTGCAGGCCGGCACTTCATCGGCCTCGAGTACGTCTTTCAGGGTACCTTCGAGCAGCGCGAGTACGCCGTCGTAGTCATCATGGTTGATCATGGCGACATAGAAGCCCGTCTGGCAGCCCATCGGGCTGATATCGACGACCTGCTCGGAGTGATTGCGGGAAAGTTCCGCCATCAGGTGCTCGAGGGAATGCAGCGCCGGCATCTCCATGTGCGCCTTGTTGGGCTGGCAGATGCGCAGGTCGTACTTGTGGATGGTGTCGCCATGCAGGCCGGTCTTGATGTCGGCCAGGCGGACATAGGGCGCCTTCACCTTGGTGTGGTCGAGGTTGAAGCTTTCGACATTCATCTTGTCGCTCATCGAGACGCCTCGCGAGTCAGAAAATTAGGCGGCACATTTTAACCGAGTCGCGAGGTTCTTGCACGTTGCGGTCATGCCATGGCGTCGTGCATCTCGGCAGCCAGCAGGGTGTTCTCGAGCAGGGAGGCGACGGTCATCGGCCCGACGCCGCCGGGCACCGGCGTGATGTGGCTGGCCCGGGCTGCGGCCGGCTCGAATTCCACGTCACCGATCAGCCGACCATCCTCCTGACGGTTTATGCCCACATCGATGACGATGGCGTCGTCGCGAACCCACTCGCCCTTGACCAGGCCGGGCACGCCCACCGCGACCACCAGGAGTTCGGCGCGTCGCACGTGGGCTTCGAGGTCTCGAGTAAAGCGATGGCAGACGGTGGTGGTGCAGCCGGCCAGCATCAGCTCGAGCGACATGGGGCGACCGACGATATTGGAGGCACCGACCACGGTAGCGTCCAGGCCGCGAATCTTGAGATCGCTTTCCTGCAGCAGGGTGATCACTCCCTTGGGCGTGCAGGGGCGCAGTAGTGGCAGGCGCTGGGCGAGCCGTCCCAGGTTGTAGGGGTGAAAACCGTCGACGTCCTTGTGCGGATGAATGCGCTCGAGAATGGGGCGCGAGTCGAGATGTTCGGGCAGGGGAAGCTGGACCAGAATGCCGTCGATAGCGGTGTCGGCATTCAGCTCATCGACCAGCGCCTCCAGGTCTTTTTGAGAGGTATCGGCAGGCAGTTGATGCATGACCGAGGCGATGCCGGCCTCTTCGCAGGCGCGCCGCTTGTGGCGCACATAGACATGAGAGGCGGGGTCCTCACCCACGAGAACGACGGCGAGTCCGGGATTGCGTGCGCCGGCCTTGCGGCGTGCCTGCACCTGGCGAGCAACCTGCTGGCGAACGCGGGCGGCAATGGACTTGCCATCGATCAGTTGGGCGGTCATCGAGCTTCCCTCTGGTGGTCGGATGGGAGAAGGAAGGGATTTTCGCATGATGGAGCGTTCAGGCAAAGCGGCGGCAATGAGGCTTTCGACTTGACGGAGAAGGAAAGTTCCGTAGAATACGCAGCGCTTGACGAGGCCTCTGCGGCGACGTCAGGGCCGTGCAAGAGCCGGCGGGGTGTAGCGCAGTTTGGTAGCGCGCCTGCTTTGGGAGCAGGATGTCGGGGGTTCGAATCCCTCCACCCCGACCACAAGTTATTGAATGATCAGTAAGATTTTTCGTCAGTGGCTTGCGGGAAGGCGCTTGGGAACGTAGAATGCGCCCATAGCTCAACCGGATAGAGCAACGGCCTTCTAAGCCGTAGGTTGCAGGTTCGAGTCCTGCTGGGCGCGCCATATATGGTTCCCGTCTGGCGGAGCGAAGCGGTCGAGCAGTGTCGTCCATGGTGGATGTAGCTCAGTGGTAGAGCCCCGGATTGTGGCTCCGGTGGTCGTGGGTTCGATCCCCATCATCCACCCCA